>NZ_CP148095.1:0-206332 GCF_042140505.1 Rhizobium sp. T1470 | reverse complement strand
AGGGTGTTGATGAACAGGCCCAGCGCGCGGTCGGCCCCGGCACCGGCATGCATGCGGCCGAACAGCACCGTGCCGAACACCACCTGCTGACGGCCGCTGCTCAGCGCCACCACCTGACCCCAGGCCAGATGGCAAAGGCTCGCCAGGCTCACCCCCAGCCGCCGCGCCTGGGCCCGCAGCCGATCGTTGAGCGCCTGCGGCAGCATCCGATGCGCCTCGCCGATCCCGCTGCCGTCACCATGCACTTGGCTTAGCCCGAACGGCAGCGTCGGCTCGTCGATGTCGGCCAGCATCGCCCGGAAGAACGCTTCATGCGCCTTGGCATCGACACCCAGCCGCGCCTGCGCCACCAGGTTGCGGAACGGCTGCGGTGCTGCAAGCTCATGCCCGCGTCCTTCCAGCACGGCCCGCACCTCGGCATGCATGACCTCCAGCGTCGTGTGATCGCCGATCAGATGGTGCAGCAGCTGCAGCAGCAGCCAGCGCCCGCTGCCCGGCTCGCGCGCGATGACAATCCGCAACAACGGCGCCCGGCCAAGGTCGATGCGGTGCCTGGCGCGGATCGAACCGCCGCTTCAGCTGCTCGGAACCGGGACCGCCATCCGTCATCCAGCTCGACCTCGAGCACATCCAGGACCGCCTTGCGCCACACCACCTGGGCCGGGCTCGACAGACCCTCCCAGACAAAGGCCGTGCGCAGGATGTCGTGCCGATCCACCACCTGCTTGGACCGCGCCAAGATAGCGCTCCAACAGGCCACGATCGGCAAAGGCCATCTGCGACACCAGCAGATAGGGATCGCCCCGCCCGGCCAGAAGATGATGGAACAGGATGCCGTCCTGCAGCGGCGACAGGCCATAAATGTCCTGGATGTTGCCGACGCCGCCGGGAACCGTGGCGACGATCCGGTCGATCTCCGGCTGGGCCAGCTCGATCAGCGGCAGCATCCGCGGCGTGATCACCGTGCTCTGCTCGCCGATCAGGTTGGCCGGCACCGCCACCTCGCGATGGCTGCCAAGGCTTACGGCCAGATCGCAAAGCACCGGCCTGGCGAACAGGGTGCGCACCTCGACCCCGAGCGACAGCCGCCGCAACCGGCTCAACAGCTGCACGGCCAGCAATGAATGACCGCCGAGTTCGAAGAAGTGGTCGTGGCGGCCGACCCGCTCGAGGCCGAGCAGCTCTTGCCAGATCCCGGCCAGCAGCGTCTCGACCTCGCCCTGCGGCGCTTCATAGGCGGTGCGCGCATAGGCATCGTCGTCGGGGGCCGGCAGCGCCTGGCGGTCGAGCTTGCCGTTCGGTGTCAGCGGCAGCCCATCCAGCCGCACGAAGGCCGACGGCACCATGTAGTCGGGCAGCAGGCTACCCAGATGGGCGCGCAAGGAGGCAGCAAGCTGCGCGCCATCGGCCTCGTCCGATCCGTGCGCCGGCTTCGCCACCACATAGGCGACGAGCCGCTGGTCGCCGGTGCGATCGGCGCGCGCCACCACCACCGCATCGCCGACAAGCTCGTGCTCGCAAAGCCGGGCGGCGATCTCGCCCGGCTCGATGCGGAAGCCGCGGATCTTTACCTGATCGTCGTTGCGGCCCAAAAACTCCAGATTGCCGTCCGGCAGATAACGCCCAAGGTCGCCGCTCCGGTACAGACGGTCGCCCTCCACAAACGGGCTGGCGATGAACCGCTCGGCCGAAAGCTCCGGCCGGTTGAGGTAGCCGCGCGCAACACCCGCCCCGCCGATATAAAGCTCGCCCACCGCCCCGAACGGCACCGGCTGACCATGAGCGTCCAGAAGGTAGATCGACGCGTGTTGGCGAATCGGTCGGCCCAGCGGCACCCGTTGCCGGCTATCGAACTCAGCAGGCACCGGATAGCAGAGACTGAAGGTGGTATTCTCTGTCGGGCCATAGCCATTTGAGACCCGCAGCGTCGGATGTCGCTTCTGGCATGCCCGTATGGAAGCCGCGGAGACCTCTTCGCCCCCGACCAGCAGTTGCTGTAGCCGATCAGTACTCCGCTCCTCCCGCACATAGACGTCGAAGCAATCGGGCAGTCATCCAGGCGATAGTGACGCCTTGGTCTTGGATGATCTGGGCCAGCGTTGCGGTCGAAAGGCTGACGCTCAGGATAGAGCACAATGCTGGCGCCGTTCGCCAAGGCTCCCCAGACCTCGAACGTGGTCGCGTCGAATGTGGGCGAGGATGCGTTGAGACAGACGTCCCGCGTGGGAGATCTCTACGAAATCGTTCGCCCGCCACAAGACTGCACCACTCCGTGATGCTCGACCATGACGCCCTTTGGGGTTCCGGTTGAGCCTGAGGTGTAGATGATGTAGGCGAGATGGCGGGGGCTCAGGCCAAGGGCGCGCGGGTCGGGGTCGTCAGCGCCCTGGCCGGCCCATGGACGCGCGCCGTCCGAGAGGTCGACCACGCTCACATCGGCCAGCGCCTCGGGGCCGAGTGCGGCGCGTCCGGCCGTATCGGCCAGCAGCAGCTTGGGGGCGGCATCGGCGAGCACCTGGTTGAGCCGTGGGCCTGGATAGGCCGGATCGAGCGGCACATAGGCGCCGCCCGCCTTCAGGATCGCCAGCAGCCCCACCACCATCGCCGGGCTGCGCTCGACGCAGATCGCCACCCGGTCGTCCGGACGCACGCCCAGTCCGATCAGATGATGGGCCAGCCGGTTGGCCCGGGCATTGAGTTCGCCATAGCTCAGCGCCTCGCCCTCATGCACCACCGCCACCGCCTCGGGTGTGCGGCGCACCTGTTGCTCGAACAGCTCGTGGATGCAAAGATCCGACGGATAGTCCGCGTCCGTCCGGTTCAGCTCCTCCAGCAGATAGGTGCGCTCGTCGGACGGAAGAATGTCGAGCGCGCGCACCGGCCTGTCGGGAGCCTGCTCCAATGCCTCCGACAGCGCTTCGAGCGCCTGCTGCATGTAGCCGCAGACCCGATCCGCAGAGATCGGCTCCACCACCTGCGCGGTGAGGCCGAGCGCCTCGCCAGAATCCTCCACCGACAGGGTCAGCGGATAGTTGGTGCGCTCCTGCCCGCCCAGCCATTCCACGCCGGACAGACCATCGTCCGTTCCGGAGCCGGCCATGGCCGCCGGCGTGTTGTGGCGGTAGTTCAGCAGCGCGCTGAACAGCGGCGCCGGCGCCGCAACGCCGCTGCAGCGTTGCGCCAAGGCCAGCGAGGCATGCTCATGCGCCAGCAGCTCGGAAAGCCGCGCATGCGTGGTGCGCACGCTCGCCTCGGCCCCGGTGCCGTCGAGGTCAAGCCGCACAGGCAGGGTGTTGATGAACAGGCCCAGCGCCCGGTCGGCCCCGGCACCGGCATGCATGCGGCCGAACAGCACCGTGCCGAACACCACCTGCTGACGGCCGCTGCTCAGCGCCACCACCTGACCCCAGGCCAGATGGCAGAGGCTCGCCAGGCTCACCCCCAGCCGCCGCGCCTGGGCCCGCAGCCGATCGTTGAGCGCCTGCGGCAGCATCCGATGCGCCTCGCCGATCCCGCTGCCGTCACCATGCACTTGGCTTAGCCCGAACGGCAGCGTCGGCTCGTCGATGTCGGCCAGCATCGCCCGGAAGAACGCTTCATGCGCCTTGGCATCGACACCCAGCCGCGCCTGCGCCACCAGATTGCGGAACGGCTGCGGTGCTGCAAGCTCATGCCCGCGTCCTTCCAGCACGGCCCGCACCTCGGCATGCATGACCTCCAGCGTCGTGTGATCGCCGATCAGATGGTGCAGCAGCTGCAGCAGCAGCCAGCGCCCGCTGCCCGGCTCGCGCGCGATCACAAACCGCAACAGCGGCGCCCGGCCAAGGTCGATGCGCTGCCGGCGTGGATCAAACCGCCGCTTCAGCTGCTCGGCGCCGGGACCGCCATCCGTCATCCAGCTCGACCTCGAGCACATCCAAGGCCGCCTTGCGCCACACCACCTGGGCCGGGCTCGACAGACCCTCCCAGACAAAGGCCGTGCGCAGGATGTCGTGCCGATCCACCACCTCTTGGACCGCGCCAAGATAGCGCTCCAACAGGCCACGATCGGCAAACGCCATCTGCGACACCAGCAGATAGGGATCGCCCCGCCCGGCCAGAAGATGATGGAACAGGATGCCGTCCTGCAGCGGCGACAGGCCATAGATATCCTGGATGTTGGCGACGCCGCCCGGCACCGTGGCGACGATCCGGTCGATCTCCGGCTGGGCCAGCTCGATCAGCGGCAGCATCCGCGGCGTGATCACCGTGCTCTGCTCGCCGATCAGGTTGGCCGGCACCGCCACCTCGCGATGGCTGCCAAGGCTTACGGCCAGATCGCAAAGCACCGGCCGGGCGAACAGGGTGCGCACCTCCACCCCCAGCGACAGCCGCCGCAGCCGCTCCATCAGCTGCACCGCCAGGAGCGAGTGGCCGCCGAGCTCGAAGAAGTGGTCGTTGCGTCCGACCCGCTCGACACCGAGCAGCTCTTGCCAGATCCCGGCCAGCAGCCGTCTCGACCTCGCCCTGCGGCGCTTCATAGGCGGTGCGCGCATAGGCATCGTCGTCGGGGGCCGGCAGCGCCTGGCGGTCGAGCTTGCCGTTCGGTGTCAGCGGCAGCCCATCCAGCCGCACGAAGGCCGACGGCACCATGTAGTCGGGCAGCAGGCTACCCAGATGGGCGCGCAAGGAGGCAGCAAGCTGCGCGCCATCGGCCTCGTCCGATCCGTGCGCCGGCTTCGCCACCACATAGGCGACGAGCCGCTGGTCGCCGGTGCGATCGGCGCGCGCCACCACCACCGCATCGCCGACAAGCTCGTGCTCGCAAAGCCGGGCGGCGATCTCGCCCGGCTCGATGCGGAAGCCGCGGATCTTTACCTGATCGTCGTTGCGGCCCAAAAACTCCAGATTGCCGTCCGGCAGATAACGCCCAAGGTCGCCGCTCCGGTACAGACGGTCGCCCTCCACAAACGGGCTGGCGATGAACCGCTCGGCCGAAAGCTCCGGCCGGTTGAGGTAGCCGCGCGCAACACCCGCCCCGCCGATATAAAGCTCGCCCACCGCCCCGAACGGCACCGGCTGACCATGAGCGTCCAGAAGGTAGATCCGCGTGTTGGCGATCGGACGGCCGATCGTGGCAACGACGGTGTCTCACCTGGGCAAGCATCCAGGTCGAGCACGACGTTGTCTTCCGTAGGGCCATATAGGTTACAGATCTTCAGAGCGCGGCTGTGCTCGAAGGATTCGCTCGATCAGAGCTGCGCTCAGCAGCTTCGCCCGCCAAATTGATGGCGCTTGCCAGCGTCGGGGACTGCTTGCTTGTCGAGCAGAGCGGCGATCGCGAGGGGACTGTATTGATCAGCGGACGTCCAAAGGCGTTTGCGCCAGTGCCAGCGCATTGCGACAGAGCTAGAATGCGTGCCGCCCTGTGACAGGGAGCGCAAGCACTCATATGACGGACTAGATCAAAGCTGCTCGAAGTGGAGAACTGAGCATGCGGCTGGTCTGCGCTTGCGCGCAGACGTCCGCTACTGCCAACGCAGCAGATTGACCACTCGCGCTGATGCTCGACCATGACGCCCTTTGGGGTTCCGGTGGAGCCTGAGGTGTAGATGACATAGGCGAGATGGCGCGGGCTCAGGCCAAGGGCGCGCGGGTCCGGGTTCGAGGCCGGCAGTTCGGCCCAGGCCGGGGTGGCCGTCTCCAGATCGACCACCGTCAGATCGACAAGCGCCTCGGGGCCGAGTGCGGCGCGTCCGGCCGTATCGGCCAGCAGCAGCTTGGGGGCGGCATCGGCGAGCACCTGGTTGAGCCGTGGGCCTGGATAGGCCGGATCGAGCGGCACATAGGCGCCGCCCGCCTTCAGGATCGCCAGCAGCCCCACCACCATCGCCGGGCTGCGCTCGACGCAGATCGCCACCCGGTCGTCCGGACGCACGCCCAGTCCGATCAGATGATGGGCCAGCCGGTTGGCCCGGGCATTGAGTTCGCCATAGCTCAGCGCCTCGCCCTCATGCACCACCGCCACCGCCTCGGGTGTGCGGCGCACCTGTTGCTCGAACAGCTCGTGGATGCAAAGATCCGACGGATAGTCCGCGTCCGTCCGGTTCAGCTCCTCCAGCAGATAGGTGCGCTCGTCGGACGGCAGGATGTCGATGCGCGCGCGACCGGCCTGCCCGGCATCCGGCAACCAATCGCCTCGCGACAGCGCTTCGAGCGCCAGATGCATGTCACGCTGCCGCTCGATCCGTCAGCGTTCGGCTCGAACAGCGCCGTGGCATGAGTGCCGAGCGATCCGGCGACCTGAATCCGCCATCTTCGCCAGGGTCGAGCTCCAGATCGAGCTTGACCTGATCGAGCCCCTCCCCGCGCAGCCATTCCACGCCGGACAGACCTCGCCGGTCAGGATCCGGCAATGGCCCGACGGCGTGTTGTTGCTGCCAGGCCAGCATCGCGCTGGAACAACGGCGCCGTGATCAAGACGCCGCGGCGGCTGCAGCGATCTGCGACCACCTGCTCGAGCGGCAGGTCCTGATGCTCCTGGGCGGCCAGCTGCTCGTGCAAGCCGCGCATCCGTGGTCCAGAACGCTCCGACACGCTCGGCGCCGGCGCCGACGAGGTCCAGCCGCAGCAGCCAGGGTGTTGACGAAGAAGCCGATCGACTCTGTCGGCCCCGGCACCGGCATGCGATGCGGCCGAACAGCACCGTGCCGAACACCAGGCGCCTGCCTGACGGCCGCTGCTCAGCGCCACCACCTGACCGCCAGGCCAGCATGGCAACGGCGTCGCCAGGCTGCACCGCCCAGCCGCCGCGCCTGGGCCCGCAGCCGCATCGTTGAGCGCCTGCGGCAGCATCCGATGCGCCTCGCCGATCGCCGCTGGGCCGTCACGCATGCACTTGGCTTAGCCCGCAACGGCAGCGTCGGCTCGTCGATGTCGGCCAGCAGGGTGTCGCGCCGAAGAAGCGCTGGGTCATGCGCCGTTGGCATCGACAGCCCAGCCGCGCCTGCGGCCACCGGATTGGCGGAAGCGGCTGCGGTCGTCCTGCCAGCCTCGACGCCCGGTCAAGCGACGGCCCGCACCTCGGCATGCCATCGACTCCAGCGTCGTGTGATCGCCGATCAGATGGTGCAGCAGCTGCAGCAGGCAGCCAGCGCCCGCTGCCGGCTCGCGCGCGATGACAATCCGCAACACGGCGCCCGGCGCAAGGTCGATGCGGTCCCGGCGCGGATCGAACCGCCGCTTCAGCTGCTCGGAACCGGGACCTCCATCCTCACAGCTCGACCTCGCGCACATCCAGGCCGCCTTGCGCCACACCACCTGGGCCGGGCTCGACAGACCCTCCCAGACAAAGGCCGTGCGCAGGATGTCGTGCCGATCCACCACCTCTGAACCGCGGCAAGCTAGCGCTCCGAGCACAAGCCACGGTCGGCAAAGCGCCATCTGCGAGCACCAGCAGATAGGGATCGCCCCGGCTGGCCAGCAGATGATGGAACAGGATGCCGTCCTGCAGCGGCGACAGGCCATAGATATCCTGGATGTTGGCGACGCCGCCCGGCGAGCCGTGGCGACGATCCGGTCGATCTCCGGCTGGGCCAGCTCGATCAGCGGCAGCATCCGCGGCGTGATCACCGTGCTCTGCTCGCCGATCAGGTTGGCCGGCACCGCCACCTCGCGATGGCTGCCAAGGCTTACGGCCAGATCGCAAAGCACCGGCCGGGCGAACAGGGTGCGCACCTCCACCCCCAGCGACAGCCGCCGCAACCGGCTCAACAGCTGCACGGCCAGCAATGAATGACCGCCGAGTTCGAAGAAGTGGTCGTGGCGGCCGACCCGCTCGAGGCCGAGCAGCTCTTGCCAGATCCCGGCCAGCAGCGTCTCGACCTCGCCCTGCGGCGCTTCATAGGCGGTGCGCGCATAGGCATCGTCGTCGGGGGCCGGCAGCGCCTGGCGGTCGAGCTTGCCGTTCGGTGTCAGCGGCAGCCCATCCAGCCGCACGAAGGCCGACGGCACCATGTAGTCGGGCAGCAGGCTACCCAGATGGGCGCGCAAGGAGGCAGCAAGCTGCGCGCCATCGGCCTCGTCCGATCCGTGCGCCGGCTTCGCCACCACATAGGCGACGAGCCGCTGGTCGCCGGTGCGATCGGCGCGCGCCACCACCACCGCATCGCCGACAAGCTCGTGCTCGCAAAGCCGGGCGGCGATCTCGCCCGGCTCGATGCGGAAGCCGCGGATCTTTACCTGATCGTCGTTGCGGCCCAAAAACTCCAGATTGCCGTCCGGCAGATAACGCCCAAGGTCGCCGCTCCGGTACAGACGGTCGCCCTCCACAAACGGGCTGGCGATGAACCGCTCGGCCGAAAGCTCCGGCCGGTTGAGGTAGCCGCGCGCAACACCCGCCCCGCCGATATAAAGCTCGCCCACCGCCCCGAACGGCACCGGCTGACCATGAGCGTCCAGAAGGTAGATCCGCGTGTTGGCGATCGGACGGCCGATCGTTTCAACGACGGTGTCTCCCCTGGGCATGCAAATCCAGGTCGAGTACGTCGTTGTCTCGGAAGGGGCGTATAGGTTACAGATCTTCTCGACGCGGCTGTGCTCGAAGATTCTCTCGATCAGAGCTGCGCTCAGCGCTTCGCCCGCCAAATTGATGGCGCTTGCCGCGGCGGGGACTGCTTGCTTGTCGAGCAGAGCGGCGATCGCAGAGGGGACTGTATTGATCAGCGAGACGTCCAAAGGCGTTTGCGCCAGTGCCAGCGCATTGTCGACGAGATAGAGCGTGCCGCCCTGTGACAGGGTAGCGAAGCACTCATAGACGGACAGATCAAAGCTGATCGAAGTGGAGAACAGCATGCGGCTGGTCTGCGCTTGCGCGTAGACGCCGCTACTCCAACGCAGCAGGTTCATGGTGCTTTGATGCTCGACCATGACGCCCTTTGGGGTTCCGGTGGAGCCTGAGGTGTAGATGACATAGGCGAGATGGCGCGGGCTCAGGCCAAGGGCGCGCGGCTCCGGGTTCGAGGCCGGCAGTTCGGCCCAGGCCGGGGTGGCCGTCTCCAGATCGACCACCGTCAGATCGACAAGCGCCTCGGGGCCGAGTGCGGCGCGTCCGGCCGTATCGGCCAGCAGCAGCTTGGGGGCGGCATCGGCGAGCACCTGGTTGAGCCGTGGGCCTGGATAGGCCGGATCGAGCGGCACATAGGCGCCGCCCGCCTTCAGGATCGCCAGCAGCCCCACCACCATCGCCGGGCTGCGCTCGACGCAGATCGCCACCCGGTCGTCCGGACGCACGCCCAGTCCGATCAGATGATGGGCCAGCCGGTTGGCCCGGGCATTGAGTTCGCCATAGCTCAGCGCCTCGCCCTCATGCACCACCGCCACCGCCTCGGGTGTGCGGCGCACCTGTTGCTCGAACAGCTCGTGGATGCAAAGATCCGACGGATAGTCCGCGTCCGTCCGGTTCAGCTCCTCCAGCAGATAGGTGCGCTCGTCGGACGGCAGGATGTCGATGCGGCCGACCGGCTGCCCGGCATCGGCAACCATCGCCCGCAACAATGCCACCAGATATTCACGCTGCCGCTCGATCGTCGCTTCGTCGAACAGCGCCGTGGCATAGTGCAGCGATCCGGCGATCTGATCGCCATCTTCGCCAAGGTCGAGCTCCAGATCGAACTTGACCTGATCGAGCCCCTCCCCGGCAGCCTCCACGCACAGCCCCGGCAGATCCAATGACCCGACGGTGTTGTTCTGCCAGGCCAGCATCACCTGGAACAACGGCGTGTGATCAAGATGCCGCGGCGGCTGCACGATCTCGACCACCTGCTCGAACGGCAGGTCCTGATGCTCCTGGGCGGCCAGTGCCGTGCGCCGCGTCCGTTCCAGAAGCTCCGACACGCTCGGCGCGCCCGACAGGTCCAGCCGCAGCGCCAGGGTGTTGACGAAGAAGCCGATCAACTCTTCGATCTCGCGCCGGCCTCGATTGGCGCTCGGCACGCCGATCACAAGGTCGTCCTGCCCCGACAGGCGCGACAGCACCGCCGCCCAGGCCGCCAGCACCGTCATGAACAACGTCGTGCCATGCTGCCGGCTCAGCCGCTTCAGACCCCGCGTCAGATCCGCATCGATGACGATCGGAACCGTCGCCCCGGCAAACGACTGCTGGGCCGGCCGCGGCCGGTCCGTCGGCAAGGCAAGACGGGCCGCAGCGCCAGACAGGGTGTCGCGCCAATACTGCGCCTGGGTCTGCAGCCGTTCCCCCGACAGCCACTGCCGTTGCCAGGCGGCATAATCCGGATATTGGATCGCAAGCGGCGGCAAAGGATCGTCCTGTCCAGCCTCGAACGCCCGGTAAAGCTGACTGAGTTCACGCACCAGCACGCCCATCGACCAGCCGTCGGAGACGATGTGATGCTGGGTCAGCAGGAAGACATGGTCGTCATCCGACATCCGGATCAGACGCCCGCGCATCAGCGGCCCGCGCGACAGATCGAACGGCGTGTGCGCCTCTTCACGGCACAGATCCGAAAGCGCCGCCTTAGCGTCAGCCCGGCCGGATAGATCGTGCTCGACCAGTGGCAGCCCGGCATCGGCCGGCAGCACCTCTACCCGGGGCTGGCCCTCCGGGGCGACAAAGACACTGCGCAGCGCCTCGTGACGAGCAAACAAGCGGTCGAGGCTGAGCTGCCAGGCGACGCGGTCGAGCGCCCCCCGCAGCCGCAAGGCCAGCGGCATGTGATAGTTGGTGCTGCCCTCGTCGAGCTGTGCCAGGAACCACAGCCGCTGCTGCGCGAACGACAGTGCAAGCGGCTCGTCGCGCGACACGGCAACAATCGCCGGCAGGTCTTTGCGATCGGCGCGGTTCAACACCTCGACGATGCTTGCCGCCAGATCGGCAAGCACCGGCCTGGCGAACAGCGTGGCCAGCGGCAGCCCGACACCGACGGCTTGCGGCAACCGGCTCAACAGCTGCACGGCCAGCAATGAATGACCGCCGAGTTCGAAGAAGTGGTCGTGGCGGCCGACCCGCTCGAGGCCGAGCAGCTCTTGCCAGATCCCGGCCAGCAGCGTCTCGACCTCGCCCTGCGGCGCTTCATAGGCGGTGCGCGCATAGGCATCGTCGTCGGGGGCCGGCAGCGCCTGGCGGTCGAGCTTGCCGTTCGGTGTCAGCGGCAGCCCATCCAGCCGCACGAAGGCCGACGGCACCATGTAGTCGGGCAGCAGGCTACCCAGATGGGCGCGCAAGGAGGCAGCAAGCTGCGCGCAATCGGCCTCGTCCGATCCGTGCGCCGGCTTCGCCACCACATAGGCGACGAGCCGCTGGTCGCCGGTGCGGTCGGCGCGCGCCACCACCACCGCATCGCCGACAAGCTCGTGCTCGCAAAGCCGGGCGGCGATCTCGCCCGGCTCGATGCGGAAGCCGCGGATCTTTACCTGATCGTCGTTGCGGCCCAAAAACTCCAGATTGCCGTCCGGCAGATAACGCCCAAGGTCGCCGCTCCGGTACAGACGGTCGCCCTCCACAAACGGGCTGGCGATGAACCGCTCCGCCGAAAGCTCCGGCCGGTTGAGGTAGCCGCGCGCAACACCCGCCCCGCCGATATAAAGCTCGCCCACCGCCCCGAACGGCACCGGCTGACCATGAGCGTCCAGAAGGTAGATCCGCGTGTTGGCGATCGGACGGCCGATGGGAGGCACTTGCGGCCAGCATGATGGATCAGCCGCGAGGCGGTGCGCCGTGACTACGTGGGTTTCTGTAGGCCCATACTGATTTATCAACCTCGCCCTCGGATGAGTCTCGAAGAACGACCTGAGCTCGGGGGTGGCTCGCAATTGCTCACCCGCTGTATAAATTTCTCTCAAAGAGGGCAGCAGCGCTCCCCGAGCGCACCAGGCTTCCGCAAAATGTTTCAAGGCCACGAATGGGAGGAAAAGCCGCTCGATCCCTTCTCTGCACACAAAGTCCAGCAACTCGGAAAAGTCGGCACGGGTCTCTTCCGGCACGAGCGCCAGTAGCCCGCCGTCCCTCCAGCAACTAAACAATTCCTGGAACGAGACGTCGAAGTTCAAAGTCGTGAATTGAAGTGTACGTAGCGCACCAAACTCCGGCGAGGACCAAAGCAAATTCATAAGCGAGCCGTGGGGCATTTCGACGCCCTTTGGGGTTCCGGTTGAGCCTGAGGTGTAGATGACATAGGCGAGATGGCGGGGGGTGAGCCCCAGCGCGCGCGGGTCGGGGTCGTCAGCGCCCTGGCCGGCCCATGGACGCGCGCCGTCCGAGAGGTCGACCACGCTCACATCGGCCAGCGCCTCGGGGCCGAGTGCGGCGCGTCCGGCCGCATCGCAAAGCAGCAGCTTGGGGGCGGCATCGGCGAGCACCTGGTTGAGCCGTGGGCCTGGATAGGCCGGATCGAGCGGCACATAGGCGCCGCCCGCCTTCAGGATCGCCAGCAGCCCCACCACCATCGCCGGGCTGCGCTCGACGCAGATCGCCACCCGGTCGTCCGGACGCACGCCCAGTCCGATCAGATGATGCGCCAGCCGGTTGGCCCGGGCATTGAGTTCGCCATAGCTCAGCGCCTCGCCCTCATGCACCAATGCCACCGCCTCGGGTGTGCGGCGCACCTGTTGCTCGAACAGCTCGTGGATGCAAAGATCCGACGGATAGTGCTTCGACGTCTCGTTCCATGTCTCCAGAACAAGCTTCCGCTCTTCAGGCGGCAACAGGTCGATCCGGGCGATCGGAATGTCGGGATCCGCTCCCAGAACGTGCACGAGGCGGCTCAACCTATGTTGGTGATACTCCAGTTCGTCCAACGAAGCTGAAGAATTTCCGAAAACATCAATCGCGAGTTCCGATTCTCCAGCTCGGTAAAAAACGAATGAGATATCGTTGGCTGGCCCCAGTGCGAGCTTTCGTACAGCGAAAGACGCATTATCGAATCCCCCATCGCAGTCGAACAACATGACATTGACAATCGGTGCCGATGTCACCGATGCTCGCCGATCCTCACCGAAACCCCTGCCAATAAATTCACCGCGATACCTTTGATGCTTGAGCAAAGAAGTAATGCGCTTCGAGGTTTGCTGAATAAGGCTTCGGAAACTCTGTTCACGTCGGACGCGCAATCTCAGCGGCAACAGGTTGGATGTCATTCCAACCGTTTGTGCGTGCTTTGTAGCTCCTATACGCCCCTTGACCGGAAAACCGAGTACCAGCTCGTTGACGCCCGTGAAGCGATGCACATAGGCAGCCACGACTGCAACTAATAGCTCAGCGGCCTTCCGGTCACCACCTTTCCCAGTAAAAAGCGGTCCCAAATCCCTCAACGAAACGCATCCACCGCACCGCACAGCTTCTGGGGTAGTTGCAATGGTCTGCCGCGCCAGACCAACAGGAGAAAAGTAATTGGCGACGCGCCTTTTCCAAAATTTCTGGTCATCCAGGAACTCTTTAGACGTTAGATATGCGACATCGTTTTCCAGCAATGATAATTGTGAGTTTGGCACCCAATTGCTTTTGAATTCGCCTCGACCAAGTTCGGTGTATACGTTCGCTACTCGTCCGGCGATGAGAGACATACTTAGACCATCCACAATAATGTGGTGGTACATTTGAAACCAAAAGCAGCGATCTTGTGCAACTCGAAAAAAGACAAAGCCAAAGAGAGGCCCTTGGTTCAGATCCATAGGACACGTCAATTGCACCTGCATATGAGCAAGCGCTGCTGCTTCTGGATCTGGCTCAGCGCGGAGATCGAGAACCCGAAGCGACCAATTGGTCGCCAGCTCAAAGATCTGTCGAGGCTCACCATTCCGATCTGCAATTCGGACATGCAGCGCATCGCATTCAGAAACCACATGATGCAATGCGGTCTCAAGCCGACCAGCATCAACTGGACCAAAAATATCAAGGTATTCACCGATCACATACTGGGGACTATGCGGATCCAGCTGTTGAGCGATCCAGATCTCCATCTGCGCAGCCGACAGTGGAAAGTCGATGTCGCGAGTTGGCCTTTCACTTGTCCCCACCTTCGATGCGTCAATAGCCGCGCTAGCGTCATCTCGATGCATATCAGCCTTTTCTCCTAAGCGGCAGCTCGCAGGTCGCGAACACACGAGTTTAGTTGTTGGGTATTTGCGTCCTGGACGGTGTTATGGATTTGATCGTGAGGTGGTCGTGCGTTCGGCAGGTGCGATTGGCCAACGTATAGGGTCAAAATAAACTACTTTAGAATGCAAGAGACTCTCGTTCCGATAATCAGGCGATATGGTCCGCCGCAATATCCAGTAAGAGTGAAAACATTCTCGTGCAGGAGATCGTGAACAGCTAGTGCTCGCTCGTATTTCGCCTGCGTTCCTCCAAAACGGGACATGTCTAATCTTCTTGCTGGACGACAGTGGAACTGCCTGTTCTCGTGCCCAGTGCTGCTGCCAATGGTCGCCGCGGAGCTGACCAAGCGCTACCCGTCCGATCTGACGGACGAGGAGTGGGAACAGATCGCTCCGCTGATGCCCAAGCCTAGGCGTCGCGGCCGTCCGCGCGAGGTTGATTTCCGTGAGGTGATCAACGCGGTGCGCTACCTTGTGCGCTCGGGTTGCGGCTGGCGGATGCTGCCGATCCATTTCGGCGCCTGGCAGACGGTCTACGGCTGGTTTCGCGAGTTGGCGCGGCGCTTTCTGTTCCAGACCATCCACGACGTGGCGCTGATGCTGGATCGCGAGCGAGCCGGGCGCAAGGCCAGTCCCACGGCGGGCGTGATCGACAGCCAGTCGGTCAAGGCTCCGCAAGCGGAAACAAGAGGGTACGACGCCGGCAAGAAGATTGTCAGCCGCAAGCGACACATTGCCGTCGATACGGGTGGGCGGCTGTTGATGGTCAACCTGACGCCGGCCGATATCTCCGACAGCGCCGGCGCTCAGGCGATCCTGGATGGTATCCGCAAGCGCTGGCCCCCGGTGAAGCATCTGTTCGCCGACGGCGCCTACGACCGGCTGAAGCTCATGGATAAGGCCGCCTATCTGGACTTCGTGGTCGAGATCATCCGCAGATCCGACGATCAGAAGGGCTTCGAAGTCTTGCCCCGCCGCTGGGTTGTCGAGCGCACCTTCGGCTGGATGACAAGATGGCGCCGCCTCGTGCGCGACTACGAGAAGCGCATCGACGTCTCTCACGCCATGATCCTCGTCGCTATGGGCGGCAATCTTATCCGCAGAAACGCCCATCCCTGAATTTCAAAACGGACTCTAAGCATCGGTCTCCCCAAAGGTAGTGAGCCGCTATGTTATTGCACCGGAGCGGAAACGCGCATGGCAGCCAAACCGTGCAACTTACATGCCAGATTAGGCACCTGTTGCTTTGCGCCACTTCTTCATTCTTGCAGGCCGATCTGGAGCTCTTTTGTCGGGCTTTCGACATTCTTGTCTGGTTGACGACCACCTCCCAAAGGGCTTTGAAGCCGGAAGCGAGTTTAATAGGTTCACCCTCCGCTTCGATGCTGGAAACAGAGGGTGGCATGCATGTGGTCGGTCTCGACGTGGAGGAACGGATGCCGACGGACGTCGCGTACGTGTTTGGAACTCGCTATCCGTGTAGCCCATCTTGGCCAGCGCTCACATACCGGCGCGCAAAAGGCCGGACATATGAGCGCAAGCGATCCGATCAACTATCTCAGCCAAACCTTGCAAGCAGGGGCCAATGGTATGGACCCCGCCCTCTAGCAGGCCGTTGAAGAAGTCATTCGCGTTCGCAGACGAAGCCTGAATCGTCTCCGTTGTGGACGTAGAAGTGCCCGACAAGGCGTCCGGCGGAGCCGAGAGCAGCCCATCCGCGACCACAGGCCGGGTCGCTCTCGTCTTGTCCCTCCCATGAGAACTCCGCACAGGCTGATCCGTCGCGTGCGCCGTAACGGACATCGAGGAAGCCCTTGAGCGCGCCGAAGGCGATTTCGCCGTCCGCCGCGCCCTGGAATGTTAGATGCGCCTCTTCGACGAGATCGAGGACGTCGTTGTCACAGTTGTCCATCTCGACGATGCGCCAACGACCGGCGAAGGCCTTGGCGAAGGCAGAAACCCTGGCCATCAGCCTATCTCCGTCATGAGCTTCGGCAGCCGCACCAGATTGTAGGCGGCGGCCGCGAAGGTGAAGGCCCATCCGACGCGGTCGCGGCCACGAAACTTCGTCTTGTCCTGCCCCGCGACGGTCTTGATCCAGCCGAACGCATCCTCGATGCGCTTGCGGATGCGCAAGCTGATCCCATAGCCGGAATGGCGCGTCGTGCGCCCATCAATCGCCGAGCGGCGACCATTGACGTTCTGCGCCACATGGGCGTCACCCTCATCGACCGCAAATCTTGGACGAAGTCCTTTGTGTCATAGGCCTTGTCGGCACCCAGCGTGACTGCTTGTGGCCGGTCGCAGAACTGTTTGATCATGTGAAGAGCCGCGACCCGTTCGGCGTATCCGCTGGCCTCTGTCAGATAGGCGTCGACCAGCAGGCCATGGCGGTTTTCCATCAGCCCATGACCCATGAAGCACAACTTGGCCTCCTTGCCTTTTCCCTTCCTATAAAGCTTCGCCTCCGGATCGGTCGTTGACGCATGGGTCTCATTGGAACGCTTTTCGCCATGGAAGTCTGCTTCCGCATTTCGGCCGCCACCGTCCCGTGGTGGTTCACCCGAGTCGCCCGTCGGCTTGAAACTCTTCACCGATGCCCAGGCTTCAATCAACGTGCCATCGACAGAGAAGTGGTCCGTTGATAGCAGCCGCTTTACCTTGGGCTGAGAAAGGATTGCACCCAGGAACTTCGCCGCGATGTCACCTTTCAGCAAGCGGTCGCGGTTCTTCGAAAACACCGAATGGTCCCAAGCTGGATCATCAATGCCGATTTCGACGAACCAGCGGAATAGAAGGTCGTATGCCCTGTCGGCTCGAAGCTGGGATTTTGGCCAAGTTGAAGAACGTTTCATGAACGTCAGGGTTTGGCCTGTGCTTTGAGCAACATGGCAACATTGTCGGCGGTGAACTTGAAGCCGCGGTGATCGGGGATACGCTCGACGGAGATGGGATATTTAGGTCTTCGTGGATCAATGCCGGTGATCCGGAAACGCTCGCCACCAGCGATAAACTCGCGTTCGAAGTCAGCAGCCTCCAGACCGTACTGTTCGGCCAGCAGGGCGAACATCTCCTTATCCAGATTGAGTGGCTTGCCGTCTGGGGCGGGAATACTGATGCGGAATGCTGGTTCGAACGAAAAGCCAGGCTCCTGGCCGCGCCACCCGGCGCTTTCGATAACCAGTCCGTGATCTGCGGTGATCTTTCTGCAAGCCTCAAGCATGCGGGCCTGGATTTGCTCGCAGGTGGCGGATGTCAAGCGGGTGATGCGGTTGGCCTTGCTCATTCGGAAGTACCTTTACGCACCTGATAGACCGTGCCGCGCGATATGCCGAGATCGCGGGCGATCTTGCTGGGGCCCTGGCCCTGTTGCAGCCGAAGCAGGATTTCTGCGCGGTCAATCTTCGGTGGGCGGCCTTTGTAGATGCCACGTTTCCTGGCAGCGGCGATACCCTCAACCTGCCGCTCGCGCCGCAGGTTAGTTTCGAATTCCGCGAAGACGCCGAGCATGTCGAAGAACGCCTTCCCGGCAGCTGTGGAGGTATCGACGGGCTGCTCAGTGGCTACCAGATGCGCGCCCTTGGCCTTGAGGCGGTCGACTACCACCTGAAGATCTCGCAACGATCTGGCCAGCCGGTCGATGCGGGTGATGACAAGGGTTTCGCCGGCATGGATGAAGTCAAGAATGGTCATCAGCTGCGGCCGGCCTTCGAGCGAGGCACCACTTTTCTGCTCCTCGCGGATGACCTCGCAGCCGGCGTTCCTGAGCGCCGCGATTTGCGCGGCAAGGTTCTGGTCTGTTGTGGATGTACGGGCATATCCGATACGAGCCATGTCCTATACCATGCAAACTGTTCAATTTGGGTGTGCCATCGTGTCGATTTGTTCATTATCTCACTTTGGACCCAAAATAAACAGGAAACCACGGTCTCGACCTGTTCATTGATAGTGTTCACGACGGTATACTCAAAATATTCACCACAGAGATCCGCCACCTGCGTCCAGTGTGGTCACAACGATATCTTCCACGAGCGGGATGTCCTGTAGAGGATGCTTGTGCATAAGCGCGAAGGCAGCGGCCGCCAGTGCTTTTGACAGCCGCTCCTTCTTAGCCGATTTGAGAATGATCGCGGTTTGCAGAAATCGCCTTGCCCAGATGTCTCGCCGGCCTTCGAGAAAGGCCCAGATCCTTTTTTCAACAGTCCGCACCGACCGAGATCCTTGGATGATGCCGCGTGTTTCTCCTGTGTCTTCAAACCAGCTGTCGGTGAACGGGACGAGCGCATCCAGTGCGGGCTCATTGCGGAGCATCCGATCCAGTTGTGCCGCTGTCGCATTCTGGATTTCCTTTTGCGGATCGACGTGATCCAGCAAAGCCTGCAGATCCCTTTCCTGGGGCCGCAATTGGCTCAAGCTGCAAGCCTCCATGACGTCAATGAAACCTGGCGCTGGTGGATGGCCGTTTTCTATCCCATCCGCCAGAGCCGCCTCCAGCAGAAGCTCGGCAGTCATTCGATCTATTCGGACGCTGTTTGCTTCCTGGCGGGCATAGGAGATGATGTTGGTTGCTTCGCGCTTTGAGCGGCAGCGAATGACAAAGGCATCTTTGATGCCGTACCCGGTTTTTAGCAGGATCATCGCGACAAATGTCTGGGCTTGCAGTCTTCCGACAATCGTTAGGCCTTGCGCCCCAACACCGTCAGCGGTGGTCGCCATGATGTCGCTGACTATCGGCTCCGTCCTGTTGTTATGGGGATCTGCGGCGAGACCTTGTCGCAGAGCCAGCTTGCCAATGTCATCGATAACTGCCCGGGCGGAGCTCGCTGGCAACCAGCCGCGAATGATCGGCAGATAGGATAAAGTTTCAGGCTCCAGCTTCCCGCGCATGAGCCTTTCTCGTAGGCCGGCGGCCACGGCCTCTCGCGTCAATGATGCGCCGGACACCAGCCAATAGAGCGCACAGCGCTCCAGAAAGGGATTGTCGAGGCTCAACAGATGATGGACAAACGCGGCCTTGGCATCCTCCGGCATTCCTGCCGACATCTCATCCAGGCCACTGAAGAACTCATACGCACCGCCGCCTTCAGCTTCAACGTCCGCCGCTAAAGCGGCAAGCGCGCCATCAAGATCCGGCATCGGGATCTCGTCGGCGGGATTTTCGCCAACCGGGTCGAGCATCAGTATGTCTGGCACGGGCAGACCGGCACGCCGATACAAGCCAGCAATTTTCAAACGGTGAAGTGGCTCGCCAGTACCGGTAGCAATGCGAGCCTTGATCGCCTTCTCCGCATTTTCCAGGAAAACCTTTCCATATGGGCTGTCATTCTCGACGCCCATTCGGGCCTCATCCAGCAGCAATCCGAACAAGGTTGCCGAATCCGGATGACCTTCCATGGACTGCATAACCTCCGCAACGATGGCGTCGCAGGCCATGTCATCGGCCAGGAGATCATGCTTTGCTCTTTCGAAACAAAACTGGAACTGCGCCGACGACAGCCCATGTTGGTAGAGAACATTCAGGCATGTTTCAGCAATTCTAACCATTAGCGCCTCCAAAAATTATGCAGCCCGGCGTTCGAAATCGATCCGCCGTTCGAGGTCGAGATCGAAACGGCCATAAGGGTTGACGTGACTGTAGATCAGCGGCGTGAGACCACGATAGTCTTCCGGCGTCATCCGATCAGCCCATTTCTGCTCCACCAGGACGGTCTGCAGCATGCGGGTGTTCACATAGACCAGTGACGCCTGCAGCAGGTGCAAAGCCAGAGCGGAAATCTCCTGCTCATCGATCCGGTTCGTGGCGATCTCGCCGCCCTTGCCGAAAAACACGAAGCCATTAGCGCTGTTCCAGTTTTCGACGACATTCAGCCCTTCATGGATTTCCTGGCGGAAGGCTTCCTGTCGAAGGTAACGGCATAGAAAGATCGTCTTGACCGCGCGGCCGAGTTCGCTCAGCGCCTTGTAGGTCGGGTGCATCACTTCGGCACGGGCGAAACGACGCAGGACCGCCTCCGGGTCCGCCGTTCTCGTCTGCATGGCGGCGGTGTATTTGACCATCTCGTCATATTGCTGCTCGATTTCGTCCCAGTTGATTGCGCCAGAAAGGATCGGCAAGAGATTCGGCAGCCTTGCGCGCATTCCCGCCTCCGGGATCGCCAGCTTCTGGCGGGCAATGGCTTTCAGGCGCGGGGCGAGCTCAAAGCCGAGCAGCCGACAAAACGCGAAGCCGACCGCGCTTTGACCGTGGCTGTCGACATATTGGCGCTGGATTTCCATATCGGTGCAATGACGCAGCACACCTTCGATCATGGAGGCGACCTCCGAGGAAGAGCACCGCTTGAGCTGGGAATAAACGCAAGTTGCGCGTTTCTCGACATGCCAATAGATCATGACACCACGCCCGCCGTAACGGGCATGCCATTCCGTCATGAGATTGCGATCCCACGCGCCGAACTTCGTGGAATCGGACGCGCATGCGGCGCCGGCGTCTCCCCAAACGGCGGCATTGCGGATGGCCAGGGTCGCGTTTGCAACCCGTGCGCATGCCTCCCTCAGCGCCGGCGCATGGATGAAGCGGCGGTGAACATGCAGCAGCTCGTCGTAGCTGACATCAGGTGTCGCGCCGGCGACCCGCTTGAGCCCGGCATTCGTGCCGAGACCATAAAGGCACAACAGAAGCCGCCGATCCAGCGCCTCGCGCGACAGGGCTACTCTCGACGCCGATGTTTCGAAGGCCTCCAGCAGACAGGTATCGAGTGCGGCTTCTTTCAACACGTCGAGCAATCCTGTCATCGGCCAGCGCTGACCGATCTCGCCCTTGATCGCTTCAAGTCCCTTCGGCTCCGGTAGAGGCTTGAACGGTGTGATCGATATGCGTGTTTCGCCGCGCCACAGCAGCCGGACCTTGTCGTTTCGTGGGATCGTTTCGTTCAGAAGTAGCAATTCATACTCAAGCTCCTGACGGATGCCAGCCGTGAACGCTCGCGCGTCCGGGGTCAGGTTCAGGCCTGTGTAATAGGCGTCACGGCGG
The DNA here is from genome assembly GCF_042140505.1 of Rhizobium sp. T1470. Classification (NCBI taxonomy): domain Bacteria; kingdom Pseudomonadati; phylum Pseudomonadota; class Alphaproteobacteria; order Hyphomicrobiales; family Rhizobiaceae; genus Rhizobium; species Rhizobium sp. T1470. The sequence continues at coordinate 185,211 of NZ_CP148095.1, read as the reverse complement.
ATTTCGAAGTCTTTGGGTAGATCGTCATCCGGGTTCCGGTAGCGGTCCGCGCCGACAACCCAGATCTCCTTGGAACGGATGCGGTCACGCAACTGGGTGAGGACGCAAAGCTCGTAGCTGATCCGGTTCACACGGCCATCGTCATCGATGACGGAACTGCGCCACCTGGCAGGAATAACCTCGTCAATCGGCACATCCTCCATCGGCACAAAACGGCAGCCATCATCCACCTTGCTCCTGATCCAATCCAGCGCCACTAGCACCGGACGCCACACGGTGTTGTTTGACGGGAATTCCAGAACCGAAAGCAGGCTGGGCAGCATACGCCGGTAATGATTGGCCCAGGATGAGCGCATCACCTTATATATGCGCCGGTCGAGAGCCCCTTTTGCCTGGCTCTCCTTGACGATCGCCTCCAGCTTGTCCTTGCCGACGATCGGGAAAATGACATCGCAGACGCGCCCTGCGGGCTCGTCGATCGAAGCGCTGGCAATCTCGACCAGCAACCGTTCCTTGCCATAGACCCGCTCGATATCCTTGGCGATATCGCCGACCACCTTGCGTTTCGAACGCGTCCCGATCTTGTGGACCGTCTCGATCAGCAGGTCGACCATGGCGTCCGTGAGTTGCGCTTCCCGCGACAAGAGATAAATCGCATAGAGGCCGATTTGTCTGGCCGGCGCGTGCCGCCGCATCTCCCAGGCCTTTTCGCCGGCGACACGGCGGACAATCTGTTCCACCCATGCCTTGCCGGTCGTCGACAAGATATCCCGTGGCAGATCAAGCTTCTGAATGAAGGCAAGTTTCGCCGTCATGCTGAGGATGTTGTCGAGCGACGCCTGGCCAACATCACCCCTCATCGTGTTGAAGCCGGTCTGGCCGTCTGCCTCGGCAATAGAAGCATCCAGCAATGCGAGCGTGCTTGATGAAAGGCGAGCGCTCACCCCGGTCAACCAGTCATCGAGATAGTGTTGCCGTTGCGAACGCACCAGGCGTTCCAGTTCCTTGTGCGACGGGCCGTATATACTACGGTCCCGGCACCAAAGAAAAACCTGCTCGAGCATGGCGCCAACCGATCGCCCGGTCGGACACAGTTCGCCAGCGATCCACAATGTCAGCTCTTCCCGATCGGGCCGTTTCAGGCGCCGAAAGCCGAGATACTGCAAAATCTCGGCACAATGCCGGCGCGCAGTCCGGCCGGAGAAATCATACTGGTTCACGGCGTCACATTCGACGTCAAGCTGCTCAGCCAGCCAGCAAACGCTGTCGGTCGGGATCGAGGCAGGGTCCTGTACAAAAAAGCCGTGTGCGGCGAAGAACTTAAGCTGAACCGCCAATCCCAGTCGCGCCGGGGCCGGCTTGCCGTTCACAAAATCCATGTCGGAAAAGCTCAGGCTCCAGCGCCCGATAAAATCCTCATTCGAAATACTCAAACCCATCAGCCTACTCCATAATTCGGAGCAGACTGTCATTCCCCGCAAATCACTCGTCAATTAGCGAGACAATGTTCCCACAACGTTCTTCAACTTGGCCAAAATCCCAGCTTCGAGCCGACAGGGCCGTTTTGGAGGTGTTGCTGTGAAGAGCAGCCTCAAATTTCCCACGGCAACAAAACAGCCGCAAAATGAAGGTTGAAAACTCCCATTCCGAAAAGATGTTGGCTCTCAAGCCATCGTGCTAAGTAGATCATCCGGCAGCTCGACAGGCACTGCTCAATAGTCGTCGAACGCGACAGGTCTGATGACGTGTCCCGTGATCTGGAACCGATTGACGGGTCCGTGTAGCGCGTCTCGGGCCGACTGCGAACGATACAGTCGGACGCCCTCACATTTTACGGTGGCGACTGGGTGGAAAACGTGGACAGATACGGAATTCTTGGGGTAGACCCCGCTCGCTTTGCGATACTCATGACTTCCTCGCATATGAACGATTGATCGCAGCCGCGGGCATCGCGGCTTGGCGGGATCAACCTATTCGTATGGGGTGTGTCAGGTGCTTTTCCATATGGGAACGAATAGAGAACAATTCTTACGGAGTCAACAGGGTGGAACTAGATCGACCGCGCAGCTGCTAAAGCGAGATTTTCACGACGCTTCAATGCGGGGCCGTCCTTTCTCGCGCCAATCACGATCCGTTTCCCGACAGGGTTAAATCCGACTTCATCCAGGGCCGACCCGAAGGAACGGTTCCGCGCCGACGAGCGAATGAGGGTAGCGAGGTCCTTGAGCGAAATGACAACGGCCATGTCTTCGGTCTTCTTCCCGATGAGCTGAATGCCGCCTTCCCTCGCCCTGGCGAGGACTTTCGTGAACGAGTCACGCGCCGCTTTGACGGTGATTGGGCCGTCGACCGAATTCGCAAGGATCACTTCAAGTTCCTTAATCACATCGATACCGGCCGAAGCGGCCATATCGGTCAGCTGCTTGACAAGTCTGCTGTCCACAATGATCTCCAGCGGAATCTGAATGAGATGGCCACCTAGTGCCGCGCCACAGAGATTATGACTCTTTGACGGGGTAAGCTTTGCGGAGCTTTTGGCGGGCTTTTTCGGTTGTGAACATCCATTGGATCTTTGCGCCATTAGCGTTGCGTTGCTGCTCCCAGGCTGCGACTTCGGCGATTATGGTGTCTTTATTGTCGATACGACGGTCGAGGCATTGGCTGCGCAGGACACCGATCTCGATCTCGACCATGTTGAGCCAACTGGCGTGCTTGGGCGTGTGGTGGAACTCCAGTCGCTTCAGCACCCTTCGAGCCTCCGGGGCTGGAAATGCGTCGTAAAGCGCCCCGGCGGAATGGGTGGAGAGGTTGTCCATCACCACGCGGATGATCGGGGCGTCGGGATAATCGACGTCGACCAGTTCGCGCATGCACTGGGCGAAGTCTTGGTTGGTTCGCCGATCGGTGACCTTCACCCTGCGCCAGGGCTGGTGGGCGTCCATGAAGACAAACAGATTGACCGTGCCGTTTCGGCGATACTCGCAGTCGTAGCGTTCAAGCTGGCCAGGCTTGGCCGCAATGGGCTCGCGCACTTCGCCGATGAGTTGGGTCGGGCTCTCGTCGAAGCAGACCACGGGCCTTTGTGGATCAGGCGTCTCTGCGTAGAGGTCGAGAACATCCTCCATGCGCGCGACGTATTCCCCATCGAGCTTTGGGATGCACCACATGTCTTTGCGCCAAGGTTTGAGATGATTCTCAGCCAGCCGGCGACGTACGGTCTCCGAGGACAACTCGTCATGATCGGTGAGTCGGACCATCTCATCGGCCAGAAGCTCCAGGGTCCAGCGGGCTCGCCCGGGCGGCGGCTTTGAGCAGGCGGTCGCCACCAACAGCGCCTCCTCCTTGCTCGATAGCTTGCGCTCAACACCCGGGCGCGGTTCTTCACTGAGCGCGCCTTCCAGATTGGCTTCCACAAACCGGCGCTTGGTCCGGTAAATCGTCGATCCGCTGACGTTCAAGGTTGCCGCGATCACCTCGTCGCTGAAGCCTTCGTCCGCCGCCACCAGGATCTGGGCGCGCTTGATCTTGCGCGACGCATGGCGTCCCCCGCTCAACAAAACGGCCAGTTGATCACGTTCCGATTGGCTAAGCTCTACGTGAAACTTTATAGTCATCGACACCTCCTTCAGCGCGGAGACGCAGATGAATCCGAAAATGAGTCCCTCACTTGACCCGCAAGCCGCAACGGCAAGACATGGCCTTACGCAAGTCCAAGGCCAGTACCTGGCCTTCATCTACGCCTACAGCCGCATCTTCAAACAGCCTCCGGCCGAAGCCGACATGCGTCGCCACTTCGCCGTTACGGCTCCGTCTGTTCACCAGATGGTGCTGACCCTCGAGAAGGCAGGATTTATATCCCGCGTGCCAGGCGCAGCACGCAGCATCCAACTTCTCATCCCACCAGAAGACTTGCCCATTCTACGATAACCCAACCCGTCATAATCTCTGTGGCGCGGTACTAGAGAGAATATGTGGCCACTTATCGCAAAAGACAAGCCGACCTCGACTGCAGGACGCGTTCGGCAGTCGGGTAAGTTCGACGGTCGCAAGGTGCTGTGGGAGGTCGCTGCTTAGCATTACAGTTGCATATCTATCTGTGGTCTGAATCTATGGGTCTCCATGATTCGGAGGTCATGGATGACAGGTGCATCAATCGAGACTACGCTTGAGCTTTGGGCATCATCGTTGCGCGACGTGAAGGCTCGCATGCGCAGACTGTTTACGCAGGAGCGAGTTGCAGCCTCTGCGAACCTTTTCCTGGACGGCTTGCTGGGTGACGAGCGGCGTAAGACAGGTTGGATGCGTGCTGAGGCGGCCGGTGATCCAGGCCCGTGGCGGCAACAAGCCATTCTGGGGCGCGGGCGCTGGGACGCGGACGCACTTCGCGACATCGTGCGAGAGTATGTCGTAGAAAACCTCGCCACGGATGATGCGGTCCTGGTCATCGACGAGACGGGCTTCCTCAAGCAGGGCAAGACATCGTGCGGTGTTGCACGTCAATATACAGGTTCGGCTGGCAAGATAACGAACTGCCAGATCGGTGTGTTCGCCGCCTATGTGTCCGTTCGCGGTCATGCCTTTATCGATCGGGCCCTGTACTTGCCCAAAAGCTGGACCGGCGATCCGGCAAGGCTGGCAGCAGCTCATGTTCCTCAGGCTACAGCCTTCGCTACCAAGCCAGGCCTGGCTGTCGAGATGATACGGCGTGCGCTGGCAGCCGATGTGCCGTTTTCATGGGTGGCCGCAGATGCGGTCTATGGCGTCGGGGACGTTGAAGGGACCCTGCGTCGAGCCTGCAAAGGCTACGTTCTTGGGGTTAAATCGGACCACCATTTCGGCTCCTGGTCGGGTAAGCCTCCGGTCGCCGGCACAGCGCAGGAGATCGCCCGTGATCTCGATCCAAGTGCATGGCAACGTCTTTCCGCCGGTGAGGGCACCAAAGGCGCGCGGCTTCATGACTGGGCCTATTGCGAACTCGCCGACCTCGATGCCGACGAATACAACGAGACGACATCTGGGCTTTGGACCCGTGGCCTCCTGATCCGGCGCAATATCAGCGACGGTGATCTCGCATTCTTCACCACATGGTGCCTGGCCGGGACGGACATCCAGACGCTCGTTTCCGTTGAAGGCCATCGCTGGGCGATCGAAGACAGCTTCGAGACCGCCAAGAACGAGCTCGGACTCGATCACAATGAAACCCGGTCATGGCATGGCTGGCATCGCCACGTCTCCCTCGTCATGCTTGCCTTCGCCATGATGGCGGTGATCCGGTACCGCGCCAATGACGCGACGCCCCAAAAAAGACCGCGGATGCCGACCATCAGGACTTGATCCGCTGGTCTATCCAGGAAGTCCGGCGCATCGCCATAAGACTCGCTCAGCGTCGCATAAGCCCCGCCTACGTCATCGCATGGTCATGCTGGAGGCGCGCCCATCAGGCGGCCGCTCGACGAGCTCACCTCAAAACTAAAATGCACTGTAATGCTAGGTTCCGCCAATATATCAGGGTGCCCACCGGCCTGGAGTTCAACTACGTACTGCACATTACTCCCGCCGTCGATTGGAGCTTGATTCAAGGGCACAGCGTTGCGATGCAGCGATACCAGTCGACCATTACCATCGAAGAATAACTGTCCAGTGGGAGCGGAGTATCTTGCATCCACAACCGCACATGGCGAGGGGAATCGTAGGCAAATATCATGCCGTCGAACGGGCTAAGAACTCGCCTGCGCATGAGTCCCCTGCTGCGCTCATCCGAGGCATTTGCGACCATCACGATCAATGGGCGTTTTCCGATTTCGATCGCTGCGACATCACAATTTGCGTTAAGCAACGAAACCAGCGTAATAGGCTTAAGTAGAAACATAGTCGTCACCTCTTTGCTTCCGTGTGAGATCATGTCCCAACGCGTGGAGTTGGCCCATAAAAACCAGACAGGATCAGCTTGCGCGGCGGCAATCACGGTGAGATTCGTATTGCCTCATCTGTGAATGTTCCTGATGCACTTGATCATTGCCTCACAAGATTGCTCCTTTCTGCTGCGAGCGTTCTCGGAATTTGCGCCGAAGATCATGGCATGGGCTTTATTTCGACGCCACTCTTTGACGCGCCGTTGCACTGTTCGCAGGAGTCCGTCGGGGTACTCATTCGGATAACGCTCTTGAAGCCGCTCGAGCAACTCGCGGCCTGTCCGCCAAGGTTCCTCCTCAAACCAAGAGCGGAGATCGTCGGTCACGCGGATGAGCGGGTCTGGTCTACGTCGCTCTCGGCGCAGTTTTGGTTTCGCTTTGGCCGTCGGACGGACTTCGCCTTCCGTCCAGGCGTGGCGCAGGTTCTGCAAGAACGTTTCGATATCCGGCGTGGCTGTTGACAGCGAGGCATTGCTGGCAACCTCGACAAGACGCTGCTGCGCTGTTCGAATATCGCGCAATAGTTTCACAGGATCCAACTGATCGCCGATGTGCGATAGCCGATTTCGGACTTCGGTCGGTGTTCTCGGATCTGCCAAGAGCCTCTGATAGGGTGTCGCAGGAGGATGATAGATCTTTTTGACCACCGCGCCATCGCGACGCTTCTCCCGCAGCTTGAAGGATGGCTGAAAGAAGTTTATGAACAAGCGCACCGATCGGTATAGATCGGCCAGGGTCGCAGCGGCCTCGACCCCCTCATAGCGATGATAACCAACAATGCGGCGAACGATCGACCCATTCTTCTGCTCGACGAAAGCCTGATCATTCTTGCGGTAGGGACGGCAACGCGTGAACTCGATATTGGAATCAAGGCAGTAATCCCTGATCGTTTCGTTGATGAACACGCTGTCATTGTCCGTATCGAAGCCGAGCAGCGGAAACGGCATCAGACGCCGCAACTCACTCAACACTTCCGTCAGAAGCTTCTGCTCACGCACAAGCAGAGGCGCACATTCCGTCCAGCCACTGGCAATATCGGTGAGGACTAGCGTTTGGACGAAGCTGCCCCGCGCAACGGGGCCGGAGTGGGAGACAAGATCTGCTTCAACAAACCCAGGCGCGGGATCATCCCAGTCAGAGAATGTCCGGACGGGGACGCTACGCCTTAACGCAGACGAAGCCACCGAATGCCGGCGTCGCCGGCCGCCCGCTGTTTCGCGGATGTCTTTCAGAGCGCGATCAATCGTCGCGGCGCTCATCTGCAACAACAGAGCCCGAACCCGGTCATCCAGGTTGAGGTGTCCGTGCCGCTCCATGGAGATGACCAGCGTCGGGAGCAGCGCCTTTAGCCGCTTTCCACAAACACGGTCGGACGACTCCCACAACACGATAAGCGCCTGGCGGGCGGCTTCGTCATAGATCCGAGGACGTGGTCGAGACGCGACTTGATTATGCGTGCCGCGGAGTAACCGCATCGCATGTTTCCGATGCATGCCGCTGATCGCAACGAACTGATCGAGAATGCGCGATTTTTCCTCTCGGCTGCCTTGGAGGTAGCAGCTTTGCTAAAGCTGCAATCAATTCTTTCTTGGTGGTCACGCTGATGTGCCTCATCTGAGTTGCTCCGCACCCACAAATGCTGGGAGCAAATCAGATGAGGCAACGGCCAATAATCAAGGAGCAGTTCAGGCGAGGCAATGCGCGTCTCATCCTGATCGCCGCGCTATAATCAGATTTCTGTTTGACGGTTTGAGAACTCGCTCGTTTACCGATATCCTAAAGCTTTATGCGTGTGAAGCGTGTTGTACAACAGGGCGAAGAAACACCCACGGGACCGAGGTTCGTGAGCTTTTATATCCGTGGCATCCCTGGTCTGGGCGGCTTATCCATATCCATGGATTGGTGGACAAGGGGTCTGCTGTGTTCCGCTGCAGCCTTTCGGGTTCGACGTCATGCCGGTTGCTTGAAGTCCCGGTGTGGATGTTTGACCGGACACTGAGTGCGAGGTGGTTCGCCTTACCAATTGCGTATGCCAATTTTGCTTGCCTGCTGGCTTTGGCAAAGTTGCTGGAAGAGGCAGGCACTCCCTCACAAGGCGCGGATATGAGCGCAGCATTGATCCCTGACGAAACGAGTCGGGGAGATGTCCATGCCACGCCAGTTTACGACATATTAGTTCGATCGGCGTTGTCACATAAACCAGATGTCAGTGGGTAGGGCATAGAACTGGTGGGATGAAGAAGTCATCCATCAGCTACAAGCGTCACCGATTCCCGCAACAGATCATCGCCCATGCGGTCTGGCTGTATTTCAGATTTCCTTTGAGCCTGCGGCTGGTCGAGGAGCTACTGCTGGAGCGCGGGATCATCGTCTCGTATGAAACGATCCGGCGATGGGGACGGAAATTCGGGCCGGCTTTCGCAAAGCAACTCCGTCGCAGGCAGCCTTCGCGCCAGGACGTCTGGCACCTCGATGAGGTTGTGGTTTCCATCGCCGGCCGAAAGCACTGGCTTTGGCGTGCCGTCGATCAAGACGGCTACGTTCTCGATGAAATCGTTCAAAGCCGGCGCGACACCAGGGCTGCAAGGCGATTGCTGCGCAGGCTGCTGAAGAAGCAAGGCATGCCACCCAAGCGGATCATCACCGACAAACTGCTCCTATAGTGCGGCCAAACGTGACCTCATGCCAACGGTCGAACACCGGTCTCATAAGGGTCTCAACAATCGAGCGGAGAATTCTCATCTGCCACTGCGAAAACGGGAGCACCAGATGCAGGGTTTCCGATCAGCTGGAGGTCTGCAACGTTTCATAACGACCTTCTCCGCCATCCGAAATCTCTTCGTCGCACAGCATCGCAGCCGCTCTGCTCTCGCCACTCACATTCATCGTGTCCGCGCCATGGCGCATTGGAAAATAGTGACGGGTGCCATTGCCTGATCTTAGGCAGCCGCGCGGTCGTTCGTTCTCCGCTCGATAATGTGACAGTCCGTGTGTGGAATGTGACAGGGTAATATCCCTTGTGCCGCAAGGCACGCCCATCATAGCCGATTCAAGCCAGATCAGGCACTGCCACACAATTCCTCATGCTCTCCCTGATGGCGGCATTGCGAGCGAACGGCGCGGCGATGTCACGTTGTTCGCTTAATCCCCGACAAGGCGTTTGCCGATGAACTTACGCAGTTGCGCCGGTCACGGCTTTCCAATGCGCTATTGCGCGGATGCGATGAATGTGAGTGGCGAGGGCTGAGCGTTTCTGGTGCGACGGGACGAAAAGATTTCTGATTGCTGAAAAGACCGAGATGAAGCGTTGCAAGCCGCCGACGGATCGGAAGCACTGCATCATTCTTTCTCGTTTTCGTAGTGGTAGATGAGAATTCTCCGCGCGATTGTTCAGGCCCTTGTGGGATCGATGTTCGACGCCGGGCATGACATCGCGCCTTGCCGCTCCGTATGAGCGCAGTTTGTCGCTGACGATGCGCTTCGGCGACAGGCCTTGCTTCTTCAGCAGCCTGACCAGCGATCGCTTGGCAGCCTTGGTATCGCGGCGGGCCTGGACGATCTCGTCGAGAACGTAGCCGTCCTGGTCAACCGCGCGCCAAAGCCAATGTTTCCGGCCGCCGATGGACATCACCAGTCGAGTGGCCCGGGGGAATTTCACCCCCAGGACTGGGTCACCGGAGGCAGTCACCCGCCCCCGGTTCCCATAGAACGTAGCGTGCGGATTTCCCGCACTACGCTCTTCGGCAGCTTCACAGCACCGCGAGTGCTTGCAGCTTCCCGTAAGGAAGCCGCAGCTTGGGTCGCAGCAGCGGGTTCCGTTCTTTGATCTGGTTGAAAGTGTCCCATGTGAGGCGGCCACCATCTCGGCTGCGGCTGCGTAACATTCGGCACCAGTACCGTTCCGTGGCCCGATACACCTTGAGCAGCGACCGAAGGTTTCCGGCGATGCCATAATAGGCGTAGTGGCCACGAAGAGCAGCGTTGATTTCGCTGACCTGGTCCCTGATGACGTAATGTCGAACTTGCCGCATCAGCTCCTGCAGAGACGAGAGACTACGTCGAAGCCGAGACTTCTCCGTGCGCATCCCGACCTTGAAGTTACCCTTTTGGTTCCGCGAGCAGTACAGCGTCATGCCCAGAAAGTAGATCGTCTCCGGGCGATTTCTGCCGCGTTTGCTCGCATCTCTCTGAGCAAACCGACCAAACTCGACCAACTTGGTCTTGCTCGGCTCAAGAGTGAGGCCAAACTTCCCCAAACGATGACGGAGAGCGTCCTCGACGCGGAGCGCATCCGATTGATGTTGGAAACAGATCACGAAGTCGTCGATATAACGCACCAGCCGGGCTTCGCCCTTGAGCTGGACCTTCACCACGCGCTCGAACCAGAGGTCGAGCACATAATGGAGATAAACGTTGCTCAGCAAAACGCTGATCGACCCTCCTTGAGGAGTTCCTTCATCACTCGGGTGGACAGCCCCGTCCTCAAGGACGCCTGCTTTCAGCCAGCGCCTGATCAAGCTGATCACGCGCGGATCCCCGACTCGATGCTCGACAAACCGGAGCAGCCACTCATGCGACAGACTCCCAAAATAGTTCTTCAAGTCCGCCTCCAGCACCCAGCTCGTCCGGCCGCCGCAGATTGCCTCGTTGAGGGTCGACAGGGCATGATGAGCGCTAAGATGCGGCCTGCCGCCGAACGAGCAGGGCAAGAAGTCCTGCTCGTAGATCGCCGACAGCACCGCAGCTGTGCTGCGCTGAAGCGCCCGGTCCGAAACAGTTGGCACCCCGAGCGGGCGCTTCTCCGTCTTGCCGGGCTTGGGGATGTAAACGCGCCGCACTGCCGGCGCGCGATATCCCTGGCGGTGAATGGATTGGAGCATCGGCTCTATCCATTCTCCAAAGCTCTCCTTCGCCGCCTTCACCGTCTGACCATCCACCCCGGCGGCCGAGCGCTGCGGAATCCTCAACAGATTCCTCTGCACCCGTTCGCGCGTGATGTGATGGGCAAGCGACGTAAAGCGGAGTTTCGGCTCACACCGAGCTTTCGCTGCTATATGTTCAAGTCCCGTTTCCATGGTCAGCTGATCTTCCCTTTGCATGAAAGGCCGTGTCTCCCGTTGAATGGAGCCCATGTTGCCCAAAAACATTTCAACTACCGCTGACCGCTTCCCCATGTGGCCGGCTCTCCCGACCTCGGAGTACTATCAGTCAGTCTGACTTCCACCCGGTCATCAGCCCCTTCTCGCCTCATCGGCTTGGCAGGTCCTACAAGCTTGCGCTTGAACCGGTTGGATCTCCCTTGTTCACGTCAAATCCTTCGATTGCATGCTGGCGGTACGAACCCCGGGAGCACCTTGGACCACTCGCAAAGACGCGGCCTGCGATTCCGCCTTCCCCTTTGAGAGACAGGGTCGGCTACTCCGATCACGTTCGATTTCGGGGCTATCTATCCGTTCACGTATGTTCCGGCCTACAATCTCTGCGGCGCGACAATCAGGATGAGAATGCGCGTCAATCAAGATGAGAATCTGTCAGCGCTGCTGGAACGTAGGGAGGGCGTAGCCCGACCGGAGTTCCAGCAGCGCTGATGGCGAGATTTTTCGGCTCGTTTGTGTATCGCGGCCGGCCCAGTATCGAGGTGTATTCCTGAGAGGAGCACCGATTGCCGGGTCGCCATGTAAACGATCATCAAATGAGGCTTTTTATGAAGTTGCGTCAGACGCATTCGGTCACTGTTGCGGCCGCCAAATCCTCCATAAGCGTTGCCACAGCCTACCGCCTTGATAGCGATGCCAGGCTACCATCCCAAAAGAAGCCGGCCCGTGAACGGCGGCGTCCCGATCCACTCGTCGACATCTTCGACGCCGAAGTTGTGCCGATCCTGAAGTCCTCGCCAGGTATTCGATCTGTGGCCCTCTACGAGGAGATGCTGCGGCGTCATCCGGAACTCGGACAGGGAATTCGGCGGACTCTGGAGAGGCGGATCAGTGCATGGCGGTCAATACATGGCCAAGAACAGGAGGTTATCTTTCGGCAGGTTCATGAGCCAGGCAGGCTTGGACTATCCGACTTCACCGATATGGGCAGCATTGGCGTTCGCGTCGCCGCTGCGCCGCTTGATCATCTTCTTTATCACTTTCGTCTTGTCTGGTCCGGCTTTGAGCATGCGCACGTCATCTTGGGCGGAGAGAGCTTTGTCGCCCTGGCGGAAGGTTTGCAGAATGCTTTGTGGTCGGTGGGTGGGGCACCATTGAACCACCGAACGGATAGCCTCTCTGCTGCTTTCCGCAATCTCGACAACGACGCAAAGCGGGATTTGACGCAACGCTACGAGCAGCTCTGCGAGCACTACCTGATGACGCCGACGCGCAACAACAAGGGTATCGCCCATGAGAACGGCTCGATCGAAAGCTCCCATGGCCATCTCAAGAGTGCGATTAAAGACGCACTCTTGATGCGAGGTTCAAATGATTTCGACGACCTCGACAGCTATCGCAGCTTCATCGATGAGATTATCGGCCGTCGCAATGCGCTGAAGGGCAAGCGAACCGATGTGGAACGAACGCATCTGCAACGTTTGCCCGAAAGACGAACGACCGATTTCGAGGAGATCGTTCTGCGTGTCGCGCGCACCGGGGGCTTCACACTGCGTAAAGTCTTCTACACAGTTCCTTCCCGACTGATCGGACACACGCTGCGCATTCGCCTTTTCGACGATCGCCTTGATCTGTTTGTCGGCGGAACACCATTGATGACACTGCCCCGAGGGCGCGCTCACTCCAGTGGCAAGCATAGTCAGATCGTCGACTATCGGCATGTCATTCATTCGCTGCGCCGCAAACCCATGGCTCTGCTCGGCCTTGTTTATCGCGATCAGCTCTTTCCACGGCAATCGTATCGGCAGACCTTCGACCTCTTGATTGAACGGATGCCAGAGAAGCAGGCGTGTAAGTTGATGGTCGAGCTCCTCGCACTTGCGCATGACCGCGGCTGCGAGGCTGAACTCGCCGACCAACTTCAGCTCAGTCTCGACGCCGGTAAACTGCCGAACATGCAGCGCCTGAACGCACTGTTCGCTCCCGATCCGGCCGCGATACCCGGTGTCGTCGTCCAACTGGCTCCTCTTTCCAGCTACGAAGTTCTGCTCGCATCGAACGAGATGGGAGATGCAGCATGAAGAATAGCAGCTCCGTCGACGCCGCACGCCTTTCCCTGCTGCTCAATGAACTCCGCCTGCCAGCGATCAAAGTTCTGTGGCCGCAATTTGCTGAACAGGCCGACAAGGAAGGCTGGCCAGCAGCGCGCTTCCTTGCGGCCATCGCCGAGCACGAGCTCTCGGAACGAGACCGGCGCAGGATTGAACGTCATCTCGCTGAGGCAAGACTGCCGCCCGGCAAGACCATTGACAGCTTCGACTTCGATGCCGTGCCAATGATCTCGAAAGCCCAGGTCATGGCGATCACCGCTGGCGACGCATGGATCGCTAAGGGCGCTAATGTCCTGATGTTCGGCCCACCAGGCGGAGGCAAGAGTCATTTGGCGGCCGCCATCGGGCTGGCACTTGTCGAAAATGGTTGGCGGGTTCTCTTCACGCGCACGACGGAACTTGTTCAAAAGCTTCAGGTCGCTCGCCGCGAACTTCAACTGGAATCCGCGATCAACAAGCTCGAAAGATTCGATCTGCTCATTCTCGATGATCTTGCTTACGTCACCAAGGATCAGGCCGAAACAAGCGTTCTGTTTGAACTGATCTCCGCGCGATACGAGCGTAAATCCATGCTGATTACGGCAAACCAGCCGTTTGGAGAATGGAACCGTGTATTCCCGGATCCGGCGATGACGCTCGCCGCGGTGGACCGGCTTGTTCATCACGCAACGATCTTCGAGATGAACGTCGAAAGTTACAGGCGTCGCTCTGCCATGGAGGCAAAACGCCAACGTGGAAGACCGTCCTCCTACGCGACAATCAACAACACAAACGAGATTGTCGCGGAGCGTCAATCAAACAGATAAACTCACCCAGCCAGCGACACACGGGATTCTCATCCAGATTGTCGCGCGCCTCTCATCCAGATCGCCGCGCTATAAATCTCCTTGTCTACGCTTCGCAGCGGCCGTTACCGGACACCACGCAAGACTCAGTACACGGCTGCTCGCTAGGCTTTGCCGTGGCCGTCATCTCAGACGGCTGAATTCAACGCGCTTGCAAGGCGCAACTCTCACAGATCCGGACGTGAGCGTCTCCACTCATCCGGCTCCTACCGTCCAGCCGTTGCCCGATACAGCAATCGCCAATGTGCAAACAGCGCTGGCTCCCGACGCCTTACGTCCTGGACCCAGTACCGCGCACGCCGACGATGGCGTCTCAGGCGTCGATATTTCGACATGGCCCAGCGTGCCAGGCGCAGATCGAGGTGCATCAATGCTCGGGAAAGTGCCGATTTGTGGTAACGACCATAGTAGTTCATCCAACCACGAAGGATCGGATTGAACATCTTGGCCAGATCATTGATGCGCTTGTCGATACGGCGGTCAAGCTGCCAGTCCCGCATTGTCTGACGGATGGCTTTCGCGGCTCGGTTGCTGATACCCGGACTGAAATTGACGAAGGTCTTGCCCCATCGGTTCATTGCCAGTCTCGGTCGAAAGGTGTAGCCGAGAAAGTCGAACTTCTGATTGGGGCAATGCCCCCGCCGAACGTTATCCTTGCAATACACGATCTGTGTCTTGTTTGGATGTAACTTCAGTCCGCATTCAGCAAACCGTTGCTCAAGATCCGTTTGCAACTTTTGGGCCTGACGCTCGCTGCTGCAATGACAAACGGCATCATCGGCAAAGCGTTCAAACGGAATCTCAGGACGGTGTTTGGCCATCCACCGATCGAACGCATAGTGCAAAAAGAGGTTCGCCAGCAAGGGTGAGATAACTGACCCCTGCGGAGTTCCCCTCTCCCGAGGTTCCAAAGTGCCGTTCTCCAGTTGCACGGGAGCCGTCAGCCACCGTTCAATGTACAACAACACCCACGTGCAGTCGGTGTGCTTTCGCACCGCCCGTAGCAACAGGTCGTGTGGAATGGTGTCGAAGAAGGCCTGAATGTCGAGATCGAGAACCCAGTCATGGCGCCAGCATCTCTGCCTTGCCATACCCACGGCCTCGAGTGCCGACTTGCCGGGCCTATACCCATAGGAATCGGGATGGAAATGTCTTTCCAGTTCCGGTTCCAGGTATGCCTTCACCACCCCTTGCGCAATCCGGTCTGAGACCGTGGGAATGCCCAACGGCCTTGTACCACCTTGCCGCTTTTTGATCGCGACCCGTTTGACTGGCGGCGGAAAGTAGCTGCCAGATGACAATCGGTTCCAGAGCTTGAACAGGTTGTTCTTCACATCCCGCTCAAGATCCTCGATCGACTGATCATCGACCCCGGCTGCACCCCGGTTCGCCTTTACCCGTTGATAAGCCTCCCAAACAGCCCGTTTAGGAATATCGAACGGCTTTGCTTTACCCAAAGGCTCCTCCCGCATGACGGTTGACCTTTCGATAAAGCTGGACAGTGTTGCGCCTTCGCTCCAACGCCATTACAGCACCTTCTTCACTACTACACGCAACTCCGTCCCTGTGCCCCGCATCGGTACTCGGATCCTCATGGTGCTTCCACTTGGATGTCTCCCTTCGCATCGGGGCGACAGGTTCCCACGTTCCACACAAGAGCCTGAAGCAAGGTCACGCCGCCTTCATGCCGGACGCCATCTGGGCAGTAGACAGGTATCTCCCAGACTTCTCCCGGGTTAACGAAGCCCACCCGGTTTTGACGCCATCTATGCACTTTTCGACACGTCGTCAGCGGTTCGCTCACGCTCGTCTCCTTGCATCTTACCTGACCGGATCAAGTCCGGCCTTTTCCTCAACGCTCACCACCATCGCTCTTTACGACAGCAGCTTGAGGTGGTTTGAAACCCGCTCCTGCAAGCCGGCTTCGAGGGGCCAGCCCTCATCTCCTGTGCAGCATGGCTGCTTGGGAAGTGCCTAAATCATAGCTCCTCCTTCGCGCCTTCGTGGCGCACCCTCGTCCAAATGCCAGATATCCTTTTGCGACGGCTTCTTTCTGCGCAACTGCTTGGCATAAGCCGCCCCAAATTTACGGCCCCATCGCCGGATCGTTTCGTACGATACGACAATGCCACGCTCCAACAGCATTTCCTCGACCAACCGCAGGCTCAAGGAAACCGGAAGTACAGCCACATCGCATGGGCGATGATCTGCGGTGGAAAGCGGTGGTTCGTGTAACTGATCGTCGTCGAGCTCATCCTCGCCCAATTATCCCTCAACCGTTAAGCTGCAGACAACGTGACATCGCCGATCATGTTTCTGACGAGTCGCTCAGGTATTCGGTGTGATCAGCTTCAATGTTGGAAAATAGGTGCGGTAGCGGCCAACATCGCGGGTGAGCAGCGGCAGCCCGTTGACGGCGGCATGGGCTCCGATGAAGAAATCGGGCAGCACGCCGGTGCGCGATCCGCCCGCCTTGCGGTACTGCTTAAATACCTTTCCGGCGAGAAACAGGGCAGCTCGTGGCATCGGAGCGATTTCGAGACCGGCTTCGTCAAGAAACGCGTCGAGATCCTCGATGCGGTCATATCGTACGGCAAGCTCGGCATAGACAGCGTCGTTGATCGATAACGGCCCATTGAGGCTTGCCGCCTCAAGCTGAGCGATCGACCAATCCGCCCACTTCGGATCGTCAGTTACGAGGTCGAGCAGAACGTTGGTGTCGACGAGCGTCACCCTTCGCCGCGCGTCAGTGCCATGATCGCGTCGGTATCGAGCCCCTTGCCGGCATGGGCACGCAGCTTCGCAAATCGGCTCATGGGCTGCTTCTTGTCAGTGCGTGCAATCACCACGCTACCATCGGCGGCGCGGCGAAAATCGACCTTACTGCCCGGAACGATCCCGAGAAGATCGCGGACCGGCTTTGGGATGGTCACCTGTCCCTTGGCCGTGACTGTAGTCGTCATGTTCCCACCTCGGTAATACCAGTTTTCCAGAAGGTATTACTCGACAGGTCAAATTTCAATCCCCGGGTGGTCGAATTTCACCAAACGACGCGTGAGACGCCGGCACCCCTTCCTTGCTCACATATTGCATTTTTGGAAACCAGAATCGGCCCCTGCTCTCTCCCCGCCCGGTCGCGGCGCCTCATCGGCTATGCGCGTTTCCTCAAGGATCAGCTCAACGACGCCCAGATCGACGCGCTATAGGCCGCCGGCAGGATGAAGGCCGCCAAGACGCGTGGCCGGCTGGGTCGGCAATCTGGGACTGCTCGAGTGGCGTCCCGATGCCATCCGAGCAATGGCGGCACCCGGTTCCGTGTCAATCTCACCAGGGCCTCGGGGCTGTAGGTGACAGAAAGCCCCTCCCCGTTACGCGCCAAACAGCCGCCGGTCCCAGTAGACGGGCTGGTGCAGACTTATCTGGATCATTGAAAACTCCGGATGGGCCGGATTGATCAGCACATTGCAATCGAGACGCGCCACGACACTCGGCACAAGCAGGATGACGCTGCGCCGTTCTAAACACCAGGTTTCGCCAAATCCCTTGCTCACCGTCGCCGGCATCGTGTCCCAACCGGGCAGTGAGGGTTGGGAAAAAACCTCGTAGCTCAGTCCGCGCGGAATTGTAATTTCGATGTAATGCTGGTTCGGCGGCAGTCGACCGCTGCCATGCACCAACTTTTCCAACAGGGCCGTCGAATAGTGCTCGCTGGTATAGATGATAGGACTTCCGGGCATGTTCCATCGCCCCGGCGCGATTGTCGAGCCGGTCGCATCGAAAATCGGGTAGGTGCCGGCCGGATCGCCGATACGAAAGGACGATAGCGTGCGATCGAGAGTCTGCGCCGTCACGCAGCACTGCCGTACTTCAGACCTCCGAGAATATCGACCACCATTTCGGCGCCGAACTCGCTGAGGATAACGACGTCGATCGGTCGCTTGTCCTCAATCATCGCGTGCGGCCGAAACAAGAAATCGCGCGCTTCCTCTTCGTTCTGCCAGACATCGACAGCAAGACCCCAGACGCGCGCCACGCGGGCCAATCGTGTGCCCTCGTCCGACGAGAGACGATGTGCCGTCTTGCGCCGCTCATAGGTTGCCTTGGGGATCAGCCGGTATTTGAACTGAGCATCGCCAGGCGCTAGAAGATGCGCAACGCGCTCAAGCGCCCCGATGGGAAGTCCATTCTCGATCCGGGAGATCAGCCCGAAAGGGGACCGCGCCGCTACCTCTTTGAGAGGCAGCCCCAACACGTCGGCGACATTTCCGAACGCTAGCATTTCGCTCTCCATTCCATATGAGGCAAAATATAGCCTCATATGATGCGCGATACAAGCCCCTGCATCGCGCGAACCGATCCGCCAACGGTTACCCTGTCATCTTTGCAGTCGCGCCGTTGGCGATGTCACGTTGTCTGCAGCTTAACGGTTGAGGGATAATTGGGCGAGGATGAGCTCGACGACGATCAGTTACAAGAACCACCGCTTTCCACCGCAGATCATCGCCCATGCGATGTGGCTGTACTTCCGGTTTCCTTGAGCCTGCGGTTGGTCGAGGAAATGCTGTTGGAGCGTGGCATTGTCGTATCGTACGAAACGATCCGGCGATGGGGCCGTAAATTTGGGGCGGCTTATGCCAAGCAGTTGCGCAGAAAGAAGCCGTCGCAAAAGGATATCTGGCATTTGGACGAGGTGGTGATGTCCATCGGCGGCCGGAAACATTGGCTTTGGCGCGCGGTTGACCAGGACGGCTACGTTCTCGACGAGATCGTCCAGGCCCGCCGCGATACCAAGGCTGCCAAGCGATCGCTGGTCAGGCTGCTGAAGAAGCAAGGCCTGTCGCCGAAGCGCATCGTCAGCGACAAACTGCGCTCATACGGAGCGGCAAGGCGCGATGTCATGCCCGGCGTCGAACATCGATCCCACAAGGGCCTGAACAATCGCGCGGAGAATTCTCATCTACCACTACGAAAACGAGAAAGAATGATGCAGTGCTTCCGATCCGTCGGCGGCTTGCAACGCTTCATCTCGGTCTTTTCAGCAATCAGAAATCTTTTCGTCCCGTCGCACCAGAAACGCTCAGCCCTCGCCACTCACATTCATCGCATCCGCGCAATAGCGCATTGGAAAGCCGTGACCGGCGCAACTGCGTAAGTTCATCGGCAAACGCCTTGTCGGGGATTAAGCGAACAACGTGACATCGCCCGACCGTGAAGCACTCTAGCCGCGAATACGTTCGGGACGCCGTCCACGTCAATTCGGTCGAAGGTTTCAATTCCCGCGTCCGCCGCACCATCGCCGGCGTCTTTCATCACATCAGCCCACAACATGCCGACCTGTATTTTCACGAGATCGGCTTCCGTTGGTCGCAGCGCATCGTTACTGGCCAGGTTGTCCGGAAAAGCCGAAATGGCAGGGAAAGCATGAAAACCCTTTGGTCGCGGGTGCCGCCGGCGCTGCAATTGCTACAAGTCTTTCGCGCTGCTACCGGCCGTCAAATGCGCAGAAGCCCGGACGGTGGGATCATCGTCAAATCGGCAGTCGCTGTCTTTGGTTGATAAAGGCCACGCAGCATTTTGAACTGCTCTTGTCCTGACCCCAGATGCGCTGGCAGGCTGGCGCTCGCCTTCGGCAGAGGGGAGGGGAGTCGCCGCGCCCAACCACTTATCCGTGCTCCTCATAGGCCGCAGCCGATACGGCGCCCCAAGGTTCTAGACTGCGGCCGCTGCCCCGAGGTCAACCTAAAACGCCTTGATTAAAGTTCCGACGGTCACATGCGGGAAGCTCTTGCCCGCAAAATTTAGCAGGCTGGTCTGCGAATATTGCAATTGCAGGAACTCGTTACCCTGCGCGTCCACGACCGTTTCGATGGCAAAGACGGAATTGAGATCGAGCGTGTTGGCATTGGTGGCAATGAACGGAATATTCGCGATGCCGTCGGTCGTGGCGGTTATCAGCCGTGTAATCTGCTTGAGGTTCCGGCCCTAGCATTACAGTGCATTTTAGTTTTGAGGTGAGCTCGTCGAGCGGCCGCCTGATGGGCGCGCCTCCAGCATGACCATGCGATGACGTAGGCGGGGCTTATGCGACGCTGAGCGAGTCTTATGGCGATGCGCCGGACTTCCTGGATAGACCAGCGGATCAAGTCCTGATGGTCGGCATCCGCGGTCTTTTTTGGGGCGTCGCGTCATTGGCGCGGTACCGGATCACCGCCATCATGGCGAAGGCAAGCATGACGAGGGAGACGTGGCGATGCCAGCCATGCCATGACCGGGTTTCATTGTGATCGAGTCCGAGCTCGTTCTTGGCGGTCTCGAAGCTGTCTTCGATCGCCCAGCGATGGCCTTCAACGGAAACGAGCGTCTGGATGTCCGTCCCGGCCAGGCACCATGTGGTGAAGAATGCGAGATCACCGTCGCTGATATTGCGCCGGATCAGGAGGCCACGGGTCCAAAGCCCAGATGTCGTCTCGTTGTATTCGTCGGCATCGAGGTCGGCGAGTTCGCAATAGGCCCAGTCATGAAGCCGCGCGCCTTTGGTGCCCTCACCGGCGGAAAGACGTTGCCATGCACTTGGATCGAGATCACGGGCGATCTCCTGCGCTGTGCCGGCGACCGGAGGCTTACCCGACCAGGAGCCGAAATGGTGGTCCGATTTAACCCCAAGAACGTAGCCTTTGCAGGCTCGACGCAGGGTCCCTTCAACGTCCCCGACGCCATAGACCGCATCTGCGGCCACCCATGAAAACGGCACATCGGCTGCCAGCGCACGCCGTATCATCTCGACAGCCAGGCCTGGCTTGGTAGCGAAGGCTGTAGCCTGAGGAACATGAGCTGCTGCCAGCCTTGCCGGATCGCCGGTCCAGCTTTTGGGCAAGTACAGGGCCCGATCGATAAAGGCATGACCGCGAACGGACACATAGGCGGCGAACACACCGATCTGGCAGTTCGTTATCTTGCCAGCCGAACCTGTATATTGACGTGCAACACCGCACGATGTCTTGCCCTGCTTGAGGAAGCCCGTCTCGTCGATGACCAGGACCGCATCATCCGTGGCGAGGTTTTCTACGACATACTCTCGCACGATGTCGCGAAGTGCGTCCGCGTCCCAGCGCCCGCGCCCCAGAATGGCTTGTTGCCGCCACGGGCCGGGATCACCGGCCGCCTCAGCACGCATCCAACCTGTCTTACGCCGCTCGTCACCCAGCAAGCCGTCCAGGAAAAGGTTCGCAGAGGCTGCAACTCGCTCCTGCGTAAACAGTCTGCGCATGCGAGCCTTCACGTCGCGCAACGATGATGCCCAAAGCTCAAGCGTAGTCTCGATTGATGCACCTGTCATCCATGACCTCCGAATCATGGAGACCCATAGATTCAGACCACAGATAGATATGCAACTGTAATGCTAATCCATTACCTGCTGTTTCAAGTGTCCCGCAGCATCTGGTTAGGATCGTCGATCATTATGGCGGCGGGGATGGGGCTTGTTCGGAATGTCGAGGTCGTATTCGGGATAGGGATTCTTGCTACCTGGTGCCGGCTGCTGGCCGGTAATATCGAACGGGATGGTGTTGGCAGGTGGAATGTCCGGGCCCTTGTTGAATACGGCGTGCTGCGCGAAACCTACCGTACAGAAAGCATTGCCATGGGGAACGGTGCCCAACCGCGCGATACTTACGTCGGCCTTTGGGGCAGTGGTTGCCGGTATATTCAGCCACATGCCGGGTTCGATGTGCAGGGCGCCACCGTTAACGCCGTCTGTGACGCGATGCACATATGTGACGCCATAAATGGCAATATCCTCCTGTGCACTGCCGCGATTGAAGACCGGCGATCCGATCGTGGTGAATTCGATAGTTTCATGCAAAAGATTGAGTTGCAGGTAAAAGCCGCTCTTGTTTCGTCCCGAATGGTCGGGGCGAGCGATCAGGCTGAAGCCGGAACCTTCCCAGAAGCCCGGGAGATCCCTCAGGGCCCAAGGTGCTCTGCAGTGACGTAAGGACGCCACACCTCGCTGTTTGGCGAGCGGCCTGTTTCGGCCTTGCCAAGTGTCTAGGCCGATTGCACCAGATGGCCTTCAGGCAGGGCGAATTGTTGCAGCAAGGTTTCCAAACCGTCGCGGGCAACGTCGTAGGCGCTGGGCTGGCCCGGCACGGGCCTGTCCTCGCCAGGGATCCAGAACTTGCGGCGGGTCAAGCGGAGACCGTCGAGAAAAGGCGCCACCGCATTGAACACTTCTATCAGGAACGGGCCGTCATAGACCGGGAGGACCGGCCCGAGGAAGGTTTTCCATGGGATCCAACTGTCTTTCAGCGCGCCGCGATCGGGTGCTGAGATGTGAATATAGTGCAGGCGGCCCTCCTCGACCGTGGCGCGCAGACTGTCCTTAAAGGCTGCGGGACCCTTGCTTCCGAGCACCACATGGGCGCTGTCGATAGTAAGGCCGGCCTGTGGGCTGCGAACACCCCTTAGGAAGCCAAGCACGTCAGAAACCATGTTCGGTGCCGGTGTTTCCCAATGGTCCACCGGCTCAATCGCGAGCTTGATGGCCTTCTTCTCGGCGTAATCGGCCAGCTCCTCGATAACCGGGCGCGCCAGCTCGTAGCGGGGTCGGAGCCAATCCTGCAGGGCATCGCTCCAAAGCGGTGCGCCGGAATCAAGGGTTGGAAAAACGCCGTAAGGAAAGAGGATCGGTCCTGCCATGACCGTGTTGCCGCCTAGGATCGAGGTGATGTCGACGCGGGACTTCAAGTAGGCCAAGGCGCCTTCCCGTTGCTCCTTGTAGAACGAGGTGGGATCGAACGTCCGTGTGGTGCCGACATTGGTGGTGAAGCCCACGGCCTCAAAACCGGCAGCGTCCAAAGCCTCTTTGAAGCGGCGATAGCTTTCGATCTCAGCCTTGTGGTCGGCGGTTTGTTGGGCGGCGATTGGCAGGTCGAAGCCATCATAACCCATGGCCCGTAGGGTCCTGATATGATCGATCAGAACCTGGGTATATGCTTCATCTTTCGGCCGGAGGTCGGCAGTGAACAGGAACAGGCTAAGATAGATGTCTCTTTTCGCGGGCCTATCCATCGTTACCACCCCAGCGTCTCGCGCAAATAGGCTCGTGCCATCTTGGCGTATTGGAGTGGGTTCGCCTTGGCCGGGTCCTGCTCGGCCTCAATCACCAGCCAACCGGCGAAGTCGGCTTCTGCGAGCGCCGCGAGAATTTCCGGGAAGGTCTTGAGTGAGCCATCTCCGGGAACCGTAAATATCCCTGCTTCGATGGCCGCTTCGAAGGATAGGCCGTCCGCATGAACGCGGGCCACCACGCTGGCGCGGAAATCTTTCAAATGGATATGCTTGATCCGGGCGGCGTATTTTCTGGTAACGGTCAACGGATCAGCACCGGCGGCGGCGAGATGGGCCGTATCCAGCAGCAGATGGACCAAATTGGCGTCGGTCCTGTTCATCAGGCGATCGACCGCCTCACTGGTCATCACGCCGGTGCCGAGATGCGGATGATAGCAAAGGTGCCTCCCCTCATCCCTGGCAATCCTACCAATCGCGTGCAGACCGTCGATCAGCAGATCCCACTGGGCGTCGGTTAACGTCGGACAGTTTGGGAACAGCGCGACTGGCAGCGGGTTCACGGCGTGACCGAACTCGGCCACGACGAGGTCGGCCTTCCTGGGGCCTTCGCCGCCGTTCTCCATCTCCCGCAAAAAGGCCAGTTGCTGGCGTACCTTCTGGATTGTTTGTTCCCGCATGGCCTGGATCGTGAAGTAGGTGCTGACCCATGGTTCTGAAATGCGCAAACCACGCAGATCGAGGGCCGCCTTAAGGGTTTTCAGGTCGGTCGGATACTTATGGCCAACACTGCAACCAACATAGCCGGCGAGCGCCATCTCGCTGATGCATTGCTCGAAGGGAATACCGATGTCGATGTTGATGAAGTCGTCATTCCACCAGAGCGTCGGCGTGATACCAAGCCATACTTTTTCTGGGGAGAGCTGAGAGGTCTGAATGCTCATGTAATTGGTCCTCTGTCGGTGGTTACACTTTTATATCAATAGCTTGCGCGTTTGCGGGGTCGCCTGCAAAGGCAGGTATCTGCGGCGGGGATGCCCACGACCCGTAGCCCGGAGCCTTTGCACCTGCTGGATGGGCACCGATTGCCTTCCACATCAGACCCTCAATGTAAGCGGAGGCCGACACAACGAAGGTGACATCGTTCAATGCCGGACCGAAAGCCTCGGTCCAAGCCGTCGGCAGTTCGTACCAGGTGCCGACGTACCAGAGCTTGACAATGTTGCGGGCGATCGGCCCCAGCTTCTCGCTACCGAATATCTCCCGACGGAGACGTGTCTTGCGCTCGGAGAGTGGTTCGCCTTCCGTCTCCATCAGAATTTTTTTGTAGGTAGCAAGGAGATCGTCCAGGACCGCGGCACCGAGGACGGTGCCGCCCGCCACAAGATAGGCCTCGGCCTGCCCCGTGCCCCACAGTTCGAAGGTGGTGAACGCGGTAACCTCGGTGGAGAAGGCAAGAAAGTTGTGTAGACGGTCTTCGGTATTCATTCCTGCCTCCTCTTTCACTGTCGCCAGTAGGTTGGGACGGCGCCGCGGCCAGCAATCTCGAACGTCGCCATGGCATGTAGGCCACCGCTGCCGGGCAAGGGATTGCGGATCAGTTCCCCCATCAGGTTCCTGAACTCGAACATCCTTGGCACCGCTTCCAGAAGCAGCTGCGGTTGACCGTTGAAGGCATGCGTCAGTTGCTTTAGGAATGCCGCGTAGGCGTGATTGAACGATAGGGCCGCCTCGTGAAGTTCCGAGCCTGCCGGAATCTCTGCTAATTTCAGATCGGATTTGATCGGGAAGGCCGCCTGCCAGTCGACACTGAAGGTCGGGCCGGTCGGATTGCCTGGACTGTCACCACTCCGGTAGTAGCGCCCCTGGCTGAGTTCGTCGAAGCGGTAGTAGTGCGACAGCTCTTTCTCACGGTCGTAGATGCCGCCGCCGGCACCTTCGCCCTGCTCCATCACCAGTTGGACTGCCGCGCCCGCGCTGTTAATATCCTTGATCGCGAAGAGCTCTCCGCCGCCGGAGTAGTAGTATTCCGAGGTAACCTGGCGCTGCGGATCTCCGACGAAGATCGTTTCGCCTGCGTCTTTGGCTTCCCTTTCAAGGAGGTCGAACCCTGCTTCGATGGCGGCGTAAAACTCGCCGATGCTGTAGTATTGCATATCGCTGGCACCCGGGTAAGTTCCGAGCACCGTCACACCGGCACGGTAGGATCGTTTGACGAGTTTCTGCGGTCCGGGGGCGAGGCGAGGACGCTCTATCTTCTTGAAGATCTCGAGCGTTTCCTTGCTGAACGGCGCAAGATGGACCTTGAAATCGGCCTCGCCGTCTGGAAGATAGGTAGGGTAGGACGGTACAAAGCCGGCAACGGTGAGGTCCGGTATCCCACCAATGGCGTTCAATAGGTTTGCCGCGACCGTCAGATGCAGCATTTCCTCCACCGCGACCACACGGATCACCTGGACGGCGTTCGGGTTGGTGCCGGGCTTGATTGAATAAAGCGCCGTCAGATACGGCGGGATTGTCGCATCTCCAATTGCATCGCAATGTGGAGATGCGCTTTTAGATCACCAATCGTCTTGATCGTGTTGGACGTCATGGGTTTCTCCGATCGTTGTGTGTGGCGAGCGACACGCGCCCAATCAGTGCAACTGCTTCAGCATGGCGCGCGCGCTCCGGTAGTTGAGCGCGGCGAGCGTCAAGGTGACATTGGCCGTGCCGACCGAGGGCATGCTGCCACCGCCGACTAGATAAAGATTGTCGTGGTCCCAGGACCGCTGGTCGCTGTCGACTGCGGAACAATGCTTGTCGCGTCCCATAATATGGGTGCCGGCAAGGTGGTTGCCGCCGCGGATGGCGTAGCCCTCACCTCCATAGTTGACATAGCCGTAGTCGCTCGGGTCGTAGCGGGTGCGGTCGACCGCACCCAGCCGGGCAAACATGGTCTTTGCGAATTCCCGGGCATAGGCCGCGCCACGAAGGCTGTACTCAGGCACCGTGAATGAGACTACCGGCCGCATATTGCCAAGTCGGTCGGTGTATTGCGGATCAACGGTCACACGGTTGCTCTCGACCGGCATCACCTCGATCATGAAGGCGAGCAACAATTGGCGCGAAACGCGCTCGATCAAGGCTCGCCGCAGGTCGCCTCCGAACTGGTTGTGCTGGTCGACGAGTTCGATGATGTCGGAATAGGGTGAACCGACCGCCCAACCCCAGCCATCATTGTGGATATCGACGGCGAAGGCCGCCTGATGCCGTCTAAAGGCGCCGCCGCGCAAATCCACGATGCCGCCGGTACAACTCGTTCCGCGCATGGTGCCGCAAATCTCCGGCATCAGCGCCCAGCTCAATAAATATGCGTGGTCCATCAGGTTGCGGCCGATCAGCCCGCTGGTGCTGCGCAGGCCGGAGGCAAGCATTAGCCGGGGCGTTTCAATGGCGCCCGCAGCCAACACGAAGATCTTGCCCTTGACGGTGATCGTTTCGTGTTCGGGCGAGGTCGCATCCTTATAGACCTTCACCTCAAGCGCGGTCACCCTGCCGCTGACGGAATCAATTACGACCCGCGAGGCAACCGCCTGATCGAGAAGCTCGACTATGCCGGTTTGGAAAGCCTTTGCAAGGGTCTTCCCGGAATGGTAGCGCGCCTGCACTGGGCAGATCGGAACGCAGTTTGTGTTGCCCTGACATCGTCCGCCCTCCTCAACCTCATGGGTGCTCACCGCCCCGATCGGCACATAGCCCTTGCCCCCGTCATACGCAGGATTTGGGATGCCATTGCGTCCCTGCGGATAGGGTCGAACCTTGATCGGATATGTCTCTCCGTAAAGCTTGACATCGGTACCATTGATGCCTTTTGCCACCATCTGGTCCAAGTAGGACAGCGGCAGGCCCTGCATCGGAAAGACATAGTCCTTGGGAAATGTGACATCGAGATAGGTTTGATCGTCGACGTCGGCGGATACGCCGATCTCCCGCTCAGCGATCTGATAATCCGCCTCGATGTCCGTGTAGTTCAGGGGCCAGTCGACGCCCTGACCGAACAGCGACTTTGCCTTGAAGTCTTCCTGTAGCATGCGCGGCGTCTTCGCCTCCCAATGCATGGTCGTGCCGCCGAAAACCCGGGTATAGGTCGTGTCGGTCACGTAGGGGCCTGATTGCACCATGTAGGCCGAGGCATTGGTTTCGCCCGGCTGGAGCTTGCGCAACTCTGGACTGCGGGGCATCGGCGCGTTGAGATTGACGGGATAGGGTGACTGGTTGTCCTTGGTTGCCGCACCGTAGAAGTTGGTGACATATTCTTGATAGCCGCGAAGCGTCCGATCAGTTGCGGATCCTGCTTCAAGGACGAGAACGCGCTTGCCCGCCTTGCTAAGCTCACTGGCAATGATTGCGCCCGATATGCCCGAACCGATAATGACCGCATCGTAGTCACTATCCGCCGAAACGGCCTGGATGTCCGTCCTTCGTGCAGCGTCAATGGAAAGCAACACGGCGCACCTCCATCATAAGGGGTGAAAAACGAATGCCGGTCCCTCGACCTCTTCCCTGGCTGGCCGGCAACCGAAATGATAGATGCATCCTGCTTGCTCCCTCTACATAGCGCGATCGAATGACCGCTCTGCTCGAATGATCGGGGCGAACGGGTGGGCTCTTCCGCCTCTGCTCGCGCCAGATGTGGTCAGTGTGCGAAGGTCGCGATCAGCCGATCTGCTGTCCGCAAGGCCAATGCCGATAGAGTCAGCGTCGGATTGGATGTACCTAGGGTGGGAAAGCTGCCGGAGCCGACCACAAACAGGTTCCTGTGCTCCCACGCGCGCTGGTCCGCGTCAACGACGGATCCGCTCGGATCCTCGCCCATGACATGCGTGCCGGCGAAATGCCCCATTCCGTGGTAATGGATTGCGCGACCTTGATAAAAGGTTGTCGGGAACCAGCTTCCTTGATCCGCATCGGTGCAGTCCGTTATACCGGCCCGACGAAATATGGCTTTGGCGACGTTCGCAGCGGCTACCATTCCTTCAAGGGTGTAGTCATCGATCCTGTAGTCGATCACGGGGCGCGGATTGCCCATCGGATCGCGATAGCGCGGGTCAATACTGACGCTGTTGGCCGGATCTGGAAGCTGCTCGACCGCCACCGAGAAGCGGACATGGCGCGATAGCGTCGCCTCAAGTTGCTTGCGTAGCGCCGAGCCATAGAGGCGGTTCGTCATCACGGCTTGAGACACGACCGTATCAGGAGCACCCGTGCTTGCCCGCCAACCGTCATTGCCGACGTCGAAGCGGAATGCTGCGTGTCGTGAGCGAAACGCGCCGCCCCTCAGATCCTCGATGCCCGCCGTCGACTGAGGGCCCCGGTAGGCGCCGATCGGACGTGGCGCAAGCCCCCAGGCATAAAGCGTCGGATGGTCCATAAGGGTTTTGCCGACTTGATGGTGCCGTCCGGCGAGCCCGGAGGCCAGCATGAGCTTGGCATTTTCGATGGCGTGCGCCGCTAGCACATAGACACGCGCCGTTGCGACATGCATCGTCGAACTGGTCGAGTTCGGATTGTCATAGCGTTGATATTCAATCCCCTTCACCTCACCGCTTGTCGGATCGACATGGACCTTCGAGGCGACGGCTTGCGTTAGAACGGTCAGGTGTTTCGGATCCGCCTGCGCCAGCGTTTTGCCGGCGTTGTACTTTGCCTGCACCGGGCAGATCGGCGTACAGGACGTATTGCCCTCGCAGCGTTCTCCGAGATAGCCAAACCCCAATGCTCCGCCGGTCTGGCTATCGACGGCGCCGACCGGCCGATAGGATTTGCGTGGGAGCGAATTGCGGGCGCTGGATAGCTGCGAACCTTGAGCCCGAAAGGCTGGTCTTCAAGCCGAATTTCCATCCCGTCGACCGCCGCGGCGAGCACGCGATCCGAGAAACTGGGTGGTAGGCGCCGCATCGGGTAGTCATACCCCTTAGAGAAGGTAAGTCCGAGATAGTGCTGTTCGGCGGCGTCCGCGGAAACACCGATCTCGTGCTCTGCCTGCTCGTAGTAGGGGGCGAGTGTTGCATAGTCGAGCGGCCAGTCCCGGCCGACACCGTGCAGCGATCTCATGCGGAAATCCTCAGGCAGCATGCGCAGCGACACGCCAAGCCAGTGCAGGGTTGACCCGCCCAACAGCCGCGTATAGCTGCTGCCGTAGAGGTCGGGGCCGCGCTGAACGAAATAGCCGTTATTCGACCGCAAGTCGGCGGTGTCTGGTTGCGGTGCGCCGACGGACGGCGGCCAGGGCGATTCCGGCCCTTTGCTGTTTGCCGCGTAGAAGTGTTCCAGGTGCTCTGTGTAGCCCTTAAAACTACGTGTCGTATCGGGTCCAGCCTCAAGCAGCAGCACGCGCAGGTTGGCTTTGCTCAAGCGCTTTGCGATCAGCGCTCCGGCGACACCGGCTCCGACGATCACCGCATCAAAGGACATCTCGTTCGTCATGCCCTCCTCCCCTGCGGCTCCAAGGACCAGGCGCCGAAACCTTGCGGCTTGGCGCCAGCCGGGTGGGCTCCTGCTGCTGCCCATTGCAGGCCGGCCTGATAGGCCGCGCCCGATACCACATGGGTCGTGTCCATCGGCGATGCTCCAAATGCCACCCGCCACGCCGCAGGCAGTTGAGGCCAACTGCCGCTGTACCAAAGAATGATCAGGTTGCGAGCGATCGGTCCAAGCCGTGGGTCCTCAAGGATCTCTTCTGTTGTCGGGCGCTTGCCTTCATGTCCTGATGGCAAGGGCTCAATACTACTCAGCAGATCGTCCACCGTGCCGATACTGACGATCTGGTCCAGCAGGCTCTGGTAATCCTCACCCATGCCGGTACCGCGCAGCTTCACGGCGTTGAAGCCGGTTAGCAAGGCCGAGAGCGCAATGAAGCTTGCCAATCGATCGCTCATTGTCTGGCCCCGGCCCGTCGCACAGGCTTGCCGGTGGCTTTGCTAAATAGCGGGCTCTGGGTAGTTCTGGCGCGTACGGCCGACAGAAACGACGCGTAGCTCCATGTCAGATTGCGTACGCTCTTCTCATAGCCGGTCGTGCCGTCAAACTGTTCGCTGAGTTCGTAATGATCGCTGTGATAGACGACAGCGCGCAGCATGGCGTCGCCACAGCGGCATCGGAGGCGGATATGGCACTTGTCACGCCGACCTGCGCGAAAAACGCTTCAGATAGGTTATCGAACGGAACGGTTTGCGTCCGATCGATGCCGTTGGCGAGACGAAAGTATAGTTCCGCGAAGTTGCACGTGCACAACGCCCAGGGATGTCCGCCGCGCACCGGATAAACGACATCGCCGTCATAGAGATCGCCGGGGTAGCGGCCCATCAAGGGGCCGATCCCGCGCGCCTGGTCTGCAGCATTGACTGGATAGAGTGCCTCTGAGCCAATATCGGCCCACTGGCTGCGCAGACGGGCAGCACTCGCCAACAACCTGGTGTCGGTTGCCGGCACCGCGCCGTACATGCTGGCTAAGACAATGTCGATGTTCGGATCGTAGCCAAGCTCGGCTGCGATAGCCGATATGCCAGCCCCTGCTCCAGGCTTCAGCATTGACACGTAGTACGATCCATTCCAGTGGTCTTGAAGGGCGTTCTCAAGCCAAGCAATTGCCGCTGGTGTCTCGGCAGGCACGACAATGCCATAGCCGTTGGCGACGACCTCCTGGAAACAGCGCAGCTGGACCGAGCGCGCGAAGAAGGACAGACCTTCGTGTTCCTCCCACAGATTGGTTGTCGCCTCCCGGTAGACGCCGAGAAGATAGCTGACATTTGTTTCGATAACCTGCTTGGCAATGGCTTGGGTTGGCGCGTCCAACTGGCCGTAAGCCCGCAGGATCGCAACGGTCTGAATGGCCGGCCCATCGTTTTGTTCGGTCCAGGGACGGCGTTGCCCTGCAACGGTAAAGCAGGCATGTCCCAGAGTGGGATGGGCGTTTGTTTGGCAGAGCTGGGCGAAGGTGACGTACTCCATCAGTGTCGCGACGCCGCCGCCAGGCGTTGGGGGCAGGCCGGCAGCGGCGATCTCCATGGCGGTGATCGCGCCGTCGCGAACCCAGTTATAGACATAGTCCTGGTCGACGCCCGGCGTGTTGGCTGGGAAGGACGGGGCGGCGATGACGCATCCTGGAGCGGAATATTGGCCAGGATCGGCCGGGTCCTCAATGACGTAGCCATCGCTGGTGACGTTGCGCAGCATCAACAACAGTAGGTAATTGGCGAGGGCCGACAGGTCGGTTTGCTGGTAGGACGCCTTCGGACTTTGCCGTCCCAGGACAAGCGGTACCGCTGCCTGAACGTCGATGGAGTGCGTGGTGTTCATCTGTTGCTCCGCTCGTTGATTGAAGAGGCAAAATTTCAGTAGTTGAGGGTGTCACCTGTCAGCCAGACGCTAGTCGCGGATCCAGGAAATTTCGTTGACGACGGAAATGCCGTCGGTTTTGGAGGGTGGCGTGCGCAGCACAAGCTCATCGCCGCTGAGCTCGTAGGGGCGGACCTGCTCTGTTCCGGACCAATTGGGGAAGGAGCTGCCTTCAATATTGTGAATGACCTTGCCGTCTGTAACCTTGTAGCTACCGAAATATGCAAGGCAGGTTGAGTAGGCTGCGGCCCGCTCGTCTACGCCCCCGCCGAGCGGATCACTGGTTGCAACCAGCGAACGATGCGCAGCCGTCATTTGCACCATCATGCGGCCGCTCGAGGTATAGACAAGCAAACCGGACGCATCCTCACCAAGCGGGTAGACGACATCCCCCTCGCTCGTCGTCCTTCTCCACGCTGACAACCGCCACCGTCCTTGAACTTGAAGATGATTCATCGCTCGCTCCGATGCTCGCCCCTGAAGTAATTGCTCTTGCAATCAGTTCCGCGGCAGTTGATGTGAATCTTTAGGTAGTGAAAAAACAACAACTTCTGATTCCATTCTTGCAGCAGGTCCTGCACGAGACGCTAAAATGGGCGGGACAATACATTGTCGGATCAACGGGCTGATGGGTAAGTAGGCCGCTTAGCGTCAAAGTGGCCCGTTTCGGGGGATCTGCACGGGGCATCGAGGGTTAGCGACGTTCCCGAGTTCAAGGATGATGGAGAACGAGCAGATTCTCTCGCCCTCCACTCGTCGCGATCCGGGCTTTCTCGCCAACAAGCCGTCCGAGGTCAGTGTCGGGTACAGACTCAGGGTCCAGACCGTCCCAGTCCAGTGCGACCTGCAGCAGCGCCATATTCGTCAGGTGAACGAGGTTCCGAAGCTCTAACGCTTCTGCTCCTTCTTTTGCTGCGGCAATCAGTCGAAATATTCTGGCAAAATCATGGATGTTCAGACTAGCGCCTTCGGGCATGCGGTCCTCCTGTTTCCGGAGTCGAAGATTCGGTTTCTCATGCCGCATTGGCCAAAAGTCGGGTTGCGAAAGATTGTTCGGATTTAGGGCAAACGTAAAGCGGGGCCGACACGTTGAGCACCTGCCGCATCTTCTCGAGGACATGCTGCGACACCTCAAATGAACCACAGCAAACAGGATATCTTCCATATCCGTCCGCGCGGCCAAGTTCATCGACTTCGGCACCTGCCCGATTGTACACCCGCTTGAGATGCGGTTCGTAATTGGAAATCATGGTATGGATACCATGGCTGAGAGCGCATTCGCAAAGAGCGAGCAATAACAGGCTGAATGCACGGTTAGCATCGACATCCGGAAAATCGTCTTCTATCGCAGCTTCGTCGATGCACATGCGGGTGCCTTCCCAGATGCCGGGTGCTACGAGGTCAGTCGCAGCAGGGAAAGTTGCTCTGAAGACGTCATAGAGAAGCGTTGGCCCCGTCGTCGGCATCAGGCGCATTCCGCCGTAGAGCCGCATGCAGCGCTCATCGCACCAAACAAGATAGGCCGGGCCGAGAGCATCATAACTATCGCGTTCGTAACGCCCAATGACGTTTACGTCCCAGCCGAGCGTATCTGCAAAGATCGTCTTACGAAGGCGGAACATCTGATTGAGGATGTTCGCATATCTATGATATTCATGTGCTTGAATCGTTATGAACATTCTTGCCTCTTCTGTCGCAAGGCAAGAATGGCTCGGAAAACCTCAATCGGAAATTCCCGCAGATGGATGACCGCAGTTGGGGCCCCCCATTTGGAGGGGTTATGATTTGGGGTTGATGACGCGGAGCTGGACGGCTTTGGTTGTGGCGGCCGAAAGGGTTGGACAGCCCAGCTTGAACCGCGCTGTCTTCAGATAATCCCGCGTCGTATGCTCGGAAATTTCGAGGATTAGCGCGATGCTTTTGTAGTCCTTGCCAAGTGCTGTCCAATGAAGACACTCGATTTCCCTTGGACTCAAAGGCGGTACGGGATCATGCTCGCCATAGAGTTCTAGCACGGCTTTGCTATGGATCAGGTTCGCGAGTTCAGTCCACTCCTCCCGGTAACTCGCGATCAACTCTTGCCACTTATGGGCCGGCAAGCCGGAATTTATCGAAAACAACGACCGTCGTCTCGCCTTGTCGGCGACCGGGATGGAATAGCCATTGCCGCCCAGACCATGTTTTTGGGCGTCGACCAACAACGCATAGGCTTCTAGCGTTGGCTCCACTTCGCTCCAGTCGAACGGAAGCTGGCGGAGAAAGCCTTCCCTAACGACGGGATCAATTTTGACGTAGCCGTTGAGAAGGTATCGGGAGACCCAGGCATCAGGATAAGTGGTACGGACAAATGGCGCGTCAACCCTATGCGAGATGGTTTGTGCGAGATGGTACGTCACGTGGTCGACGTCGTATGCCGTCTGTAGGGATCGAATTGCGGCATCGACATTGGACGCTGCCCTAATCTCATTGAAGGCGCGCTCGAACTTTGAGCTATTAGAAGTTCCTTGCATCGCAAACGACCCAGCCTCGTTTCAATCCTACCGCGAGATGGGTTTCACACACAAGAAGATCCCACGTATAGTTGGGCATCCTCCCACTAGAGCTCGTTTGGTGCCACCCCAAGCACTGTTGCCAGCCGTTTCACAAATTCGAGCGGCCAATCGACATTGCTTTCGATATTTTCAATTTCGCTAATTGTAAGGCCTGACCTGCCACTAAACTTTCATCCAGCGGCGGTTGGAGCCTCGGCGGTCTAAAGCGCTGGGCGCTCGATGTGGCTAGGCGTCGCGGAATGAAGCGCGCGAAGGTTGCCCTTGCACGCAAACTGGGTGTCGTTCTTCACCGACGGACTTTCGCTGGAGCGCAAACCCTATGGCGGCATGAAGAGAGCTACGTGATTGACGCGGGCAAGTATCAGGCTTGCGTCTGATGAGGTCCCGTCGCTGGGACGCAGGCTTGGCAAGGTCGTGTGTAGTGCTGTGACGGCTTCGGCGAAGCACGCTTCCTAGATTGACCTGTCGGCTTGTTGATCTGATGGCATAGTGTGGCAGTCTTCGTGCTGACCGGACAGAAGCATGGCCTCAGCGACGAGATAATCATTCAGAGGGACTTGACGAACAAAGGCCCATTACAGAAGCATTCTCTTGCATGCGCGGACTGCGATGCTACCTTCGCCGACATCGTGGGGGATCGCGTATGACGATTGAAGAGCTGATCGATTTACAGGAAGCAGGCTCAAGGGCACGGTTGCTCGGCCTGAAGGCTCACGAGAACCCATACCTCGCCGCCCATAGGATGCCTGCTGGTGATACCAGCGCCCTCGGGGATTGGCTTGCGCGTCACGACGCGTGGAAGTTCGGTTGGGAAGCGGA
Source organism: Rhizobium sp. T1470 (assembly GCF_042140505.1). Taxonomy (NCBI): domain Bacteria; kingdom Pseudomonadati; phylum Pseudomonadota; class Alphaproteobacteria; order Hyphomicrobiales; family Rhizobiaceae; genus Rhizobium; species Rhizobium sp. T1470. Next base: position 150,431 of record NZ_CP148095.1, on the reverse strand, counting down.
GGACGCTAGCCGCGAAGGTAGGATTGCTGAGCACTTCAGGGAACTGATCTCTGCCCAACGACGTGCGCTCGATGCGTAACGTTATTGATGGTGGTTCGCTAGCGACGAGTTAGGTTTTCATGCCCCGTCGCAGCGAAGGATCCGCACCTCTTTCACCATCGGATTGCCAGCGTTCAGGTCTTTTCGAAGAGCGGCGAGATCACCATTTCCGGCACCAGTACCAGACCCTTGTCGGTTATCCGGATTTCCGGGATGACCGACAGCGGGATGAGGTTGAAGCCCATAGAGGCGATGGTGCAGCCTGCCTTTTCCCATTCGAGCTTCAAGGCCTTTACCTCGTCGGCGACCTCGTGCACCCACTTGTCGGACAAAAGCCCGGCGATCGGCAGGGGCACCATGGCCGTCACCTTGCCGTCCATGACAACGCAGACGCCACCCTGCTTTTCCTCGAGCGCGTCGAGGCCACCTGATAGACGAAGTCCAACGTCATCCTGATCTGATGCTAGCCATTAGGAAGAGTGCGGGTCGTGACAAAAAGCCCGGCCGATTCTTGCTGACTGGATCTCCCCAACCTTGCAACTGTGCTAGTCGATTGATTCCAACACTTGGTGCCCTCGTCTGACGGCTGCGATGATGTCGTCAGGGTCTGCCTTCCAGATGAACGGCTTGGGCTGTTCGTTGTGCTCTTTGATAAAGCGGTTGATGGCTGCCTGAAGATCAACAACGGAATGGAAGACACCGTTTTTCAGTCGTCGCCGGGTGAGCTTAGCGAAGAACCCCTCGACGGCGTTCAACCAGGAACAGGATGTCGGAACGAAGTGGAAGGTCCAGCGTGGGTGCCGCGCCAACCAGGCCCGGACTTTGGGCTGTTTGTGTGTGGCGTAGTTGTCCAGGATGACGTGAACCGCCTTGTCCTTCGGCAACTGAGCCTCAATCGTGTTGAGGAAGCGGATGAACTCCTGATGCCGGTGGCGCTGCATGTTGCGGCCGATGACGGAGCCGTCGAGAACATTCAGGGCAGCGAAAAGTGTCGTGGTGCCGTGGCGCTTGTAATCATGGGTCATCGTGCCGGCACGACCCTTCTTCATGGGAAGACCCGGCTGCGTCCTATCCAGCGCCTGGATCTGACTTTTCTCATCGACGGAAAGGACAATCGCATGGGCCGGCGGCGAGACGTAGAGACCGACCACATCGTGAAGCTTCTCGGCGAAAGCCTTGTCGTTCGATAGTTTGAAGCTGCGCCACCGATGCGGTGCGAGACCATGCTCGTGCCAGATCTTGACGACTGAGGATGCCGCAATCCCCACAGCCTTTGCCATCGCACGAACAGTCCAGTGTGTGGCTTCCTGCGTGGGCGGCTCCTGCGTCAGGGCCACAACCCGGTCGACAAGGTCAAGCTCAAGCGGCGCAGTGCCGGGCGGCCGGCTCTTGTCGCGCAAAAGGCCGTCTACGCCTTCCGTCATAAAGCGCTCCTGCCAACGCCAGACGCAGGTCTTCGACTTGCCCGTCGCCTCCATGATCGCGACGGTTCCGAGACCCGCGTCGCTCATCAAAATAAACTTCGCCCGCCACACATGCTTTTGCGGCGAACTGCCCGCCGAAACGATTGCGTTGAGACGAACCCGGTCGTCAGCGGAAACCTCAAATGTGATACCTGTGCGCATGCCAGATCGTCGCATATGCGCGCAAAAATTGGAATCCTAAATCGGACTCTTTTGTCTCGATCAAACCACTAGCTATTGCCGATTCCCTGGCGGGACGGATGGCAGTCGTTTTGCTGCTTTCATTTGCACAATCCGAAATCCTCTCGTGTGGCATGTCCTGATCAGTCAGGGTATGCGCAACGATCTCGCCACTATCGGCATCCAACGCCAGATGCAACTTGCGCCAGCCGCGAGGGGATCTGGCGCCATGCTTTTCCTCCAGCCACTGGCCCGCGCCGTAAACCTGTAGACCAGTGCTGTCGATAAGAACATGCAACGCTCCGGTCGAAAGACCCCGGTGGTCACGCCATTCCTTGGGCGATCGCCATGTCCGCGCGCGACGGCTCAGGGTGGTATGATCGGGGACGGCAAGCGCCAGCCCCATCAATTGCAGCACAGATTCCAACAAGCCCTCTCCTTGGCGCAGCCGCAGACCAAACACCAGCCCTAGCGTCAAGGCGGTCTCGATCGCCAGATCGGAATAACGGTGCTGGCACCGGGTCTTGCGTCTTGGTGCTTGCCATCCGGACAGGGCATCTGGTGTCAGCCACAAAGTCAGACTGCCACTCCGACGAAGTCCCGCCTCATACTCCGGCCAGTTCGCCACCCAGAATTTATTCCTCTGGATGCGATGACGGCGGGCGCCAATTGAGTTTGAAAGGCATGGCTAAACGACAAGGGCTGTTGCGGTTCCGTCCTGCCTAACTCAGATCGCTAAACGATCCGTGCACCAACGCCTCACCCGTCAGTTAACCTGACGGTGCCGCTTGAGGATCGTGGAAAGCAGAGTCCTTGGCGAGAGACAGATATTGAGGAAATCTGCCTAACTATCCGAGATCGCCAAAGCCATGAAGTGCGATATATGTAAGAATATATTCTGTAACTCACTGGTTACCTGTTATGAGGATTTGCGATAGTGCAACAGAGAAAATTCTTTCTCTATGAGAGCTGAAGTCTTGCCGGGACATCATCGTCGGTAGGCGTACACAAGGAGCACGATGACATGGAGCGCCCAAAGAAATCAGACAAGCGCCTTGGCTACTCGCATCTGCGGTCGGCAACCATCGACGGCGTGTTGCTGCCTGGTCTACAATTGTCACTCGACCGGCAGGAGGGCCCTGTGTCGACGAAGAAGACCTTCTTCCAACAATGGCTCCTGGATTTTGCTTTCGGTTGCGAGCTATATTATCCGATCCAGCTATATGAACATCTCGCAACGAGCGAGGGCGACGACAAAGGCGCTAAACCGTTAAGTGAGAGTTACGAGTATAGAATTGGGAGAATTCGGACCGGCCGCCACGTTCCTCATTTGAAATCCACGTCTATCGGGTTTCCAGATTCCAGGATGGAAGCGCCGGCTCTGGCGCCAACGCTTGCAAACTCCAACAACAGGTCGGCGAGCGGATGGAGGATATCATGGACGACATCGAGGCGACGCAAGCAAAGGTCATTATGTTCTTCGAAATGCATTTGCCTCGCCGCACTTGCAGCGACCGCCATCGTGCTGGGCACCCAGATCGCAATTGCGCAAGAACCGTCTATAGGGTCTCAGTGGCTGAACACGCCGGCATCTCGAGTGGAAGCGCTTGCGGTCCTCCAGACCTTGAATGCCGATCTCCTGAGTAATGCCAGTGCTACGTTGACCCTTGACCGCTGGTGCGCCGCGCATAAGCTCGCACCGGAAGGTTCCAAGATCGTAGCTCAGCGTGTGGGCGGGCAAGACAAACCGGCCGATGAGCACATCCGTGAACTTCTGACCGTCGGACCCGGTGAGCTGATCGCTTATCGCCGCGTCCGCCTGGTCTGCGGAGACCGCGTCTTGTCCGAAGCCGACAACTGGTATGTACCTGCAAAATTAACTGCAGAGATGAATCAGGCGTTGAATACCAGCGATATCGCGTTTGGCAGAGCCGTTCAGGCCCTCAATTTCACTCGCACAAACCTGTCTGCCAAGTTGCTCTGGTCCCCTCTATCCGAAGGCTGGGACATGGACAGCTTAATAACGCATGAAACAAGTTCCCTCAGCCTGCCGCCGTTCCTGCTCGAACATCGTGCCGTACTGAAACTTCAAGATGGCACGCCGTTTAGCGCCTTGGTCGAAAGCTACACGGACAAAGTACTAGACTTTCCAGTTCCGCGCCTGCTTTCTCAATAGCGCTTCAGAATCTCGGTACAGCGATGTCACGTTATCAGCAGCTTAGAGCGCCGTACCTTTAATCGAACCCATAGCCTGCGGCTGTAAAATAGTTTCGACATTCTTGGCTGTTGAAGAGGTTGCAGATGGATCCGAGCGCATTTGAGAGTGCGTCAAACGTGCGAGCGGCGGCGGCTCGGAGATGGGCCTTAATTTTGGCGAAGGCCATTTCGATCGGGTTCAAATCTGGCGAATAAGACGGCAGAAACAGGAGCCACGCACCAACTTCCTTGAGGCAGGCTTTGGCTTTATCGCTCTTGTGAACGCGAAGATTATCCAGGATGACGACATTGCCTGGTTCGAGTGTCGGCGCAAGCTGGGTCTCGATGTAGGTGTCGAAGATTTCCCGGTTCATCGGCCTGTCAATAATCCAGGGCGCAGTAAGACCGAAACAGCGCAAGCCTGCAATGAATGTCTGTGTCCCCCAGTGGCCAAAGGGCGCATCCGTGATGAGACGCTCGCCGCGCGGGGAGCGCCCACGCAGTCTCACCATCTTTGTGTTCACCGAGGTTTCGTCCAAGAAAACAAGTCGATGCGGTTCAAATCGCATCCGGGGTTGGCGTTTCGAAATCCAGACATCACGATCCTTTCGGATATCAGCGCGAGCGCGTTCCGACGCCATTATCTGTTTTTTTATATGTGTATCCCTGCGTTATCAAAAACCGCGACAGGGACGATGGTGGAATAACCAATCCATGTTCATCCTCAAGGCGACGGGCAAGCTCTGGCATGGTGATATCCGGTTTGCCTTCGACCTGTGCGACCAGGAAATCGCGAAACGCCGACAGTTTCCCTGCACCTGGTGGCCTTCCTTGACGCGCGGGGGTTATCAGCCCAGTCCGCTCCCGGCGTTGCAGCAGCTTGATCGCACTGCTGTCGCTGATTGCGAAATGACGGGCAGCGGCTCGCCGTGATTGGCCGCTAGCGACCATGGAAACAACACGCTGACGAAGATCAACAGAATGAGATTTACCCATGTGATTCACCTCCAACCGCAGTGAATCACACCAATACCCTCGTGAAAACCCCACTCGATTCTCAATTCAAGTGCGATGCTCTAACGGTTGATGGATAATTCGGCGGAGATGAACTCGCCGTGTCGCTTGGCAGTTAAATGTGAGACTGCGACTGTTTCGACTTGGTTTGGCATTTAAAGAGGGTCTTCCTCACTTTGTGTGGAGATCGGACGATTTGATTGGCATCTCCGCGCTCTGAGAAGCTCTGCGCCCGCTCGGCCATACATTGCGCGCTTGATCGTCTTCAGGCGGTTGATCTGACTACAGAGCGGCGATCTGGGAGGAACCTCACCTTGATCAAGGCCGAGACGATTTGCGTGAACGTGCGACTATCCGGCGGGGCGACCCGCACCTTGACGCTCGACCGGCCTTTGCCCATCGCACAGATACGCAAGTTCAAGCCTGAGCTCGTCGCCGAGGTCGACCGCTTGCTCGACCATCATTGCGATCGCGAGATCGCCAATATCTTCAATGAACGAGGTCTGCGGACCTGGGAAGGCAAGCCGTTCAATCTCAAGAAGATCAGCTTCATCCGTGGAGCCTATAACCTACCCAGCCGTCGCCAGCGACTCCGGGATCATGGTATGCTCACCACCAAGGAAGTCGCCGAGCGCTTCGATATCGCCGAGACCACCGTGCATCAATGGGGGCGCCAGGGGCTCATCACCAAAGTCTGCAGCGATAACCGCAACCGTGGTTTGTGGGATATTCCTTCCGGCCTCGAGATTATCAAAGGCCGCCCGGGCCCCAACGCCGTTCCCGCCCGCCGTATCTCAATTACCGTGCCATCAACCAAACAGGACTCATTATGAAACATTCGCCTTGTCGCGCGGTTTCCCGCTGCGTCTCGGCAGGATCGTCGTGTCGTAATGCTCCGCCATGGCGGCGAACGTCGCAGTCAACGTCGGCTCGAACCAAAGGGCCTTGGCCACCCCTGATTTGAGGTTGTCGCACACGATTGCCTTGGTGACCCCACCATAGAACGTCAGAGCACGCACCTGGCCGTCGATCCAATCCGGCAACTGCTGGCTAAAGCTGGCATGGGCGAAGTCAGGTTGGAGGCGCCCAGCACCGCGACAAATTTGGGCCGGATGGATGACACCGGTCGCCGGATCGATCACCGGCACCGTCGGCCCGGCATAGTCGGTCTGCATCACGGCGCCCGCCGCGTGCCGATTGCGGAACGCTACACTCGTGCGCTGCCGAAAGGCTGCGGCGCGACAATCAGGATGAGAATCGTATTGCCTCGCCTGTGAATGTTCCTGATGCACTTGATCATTGCCTCACAAGATTGCTCCTTTCTGCTGCGAGCGTTCAAGTCGCGGAGAGTTGAGCTGTTTCGGAATTTGCGCCGAAGATCATGGCATGGGCTTTATTTCGACGCCACTCTTTGACGCGCCGTTGCACTGTTCGCAGGAGTCCGTCGGGGTACTCATTCGGATAACGCTCTTGAAGCCGCTCGAGCAACTCGCGGCCTGTCCGCCAAGGTTCCTCCTCAAACCAAGAGCGGAGATCGTCGGTCACGCGGATGAGCGGGTCTGGTCTACGTCGCTCTCGGCGCAGTTTTGGTTTCGCTTTGGCCGTCGGACGGACTTCGCCTTCCGTCCAGGCGTGGCGCAGGTTCTGCAAGAACGTTTCGATATCCGGCGTGGCTGTTGACAGCGAGGCATTGCTGGCAACCTCGACAAGACGCTGCTGCGCTGTTCGAATATCGCGCAATAGTTTCACAGGATCCAACTGATCGCCGATGTGCGATAGCCGATTTCGGACTTCGGTCGGTGTTCTCGGATCTGCCAAGAGCCTCTGATAGGGTGTCGCAGGAGGATGATAGATCTTTTTGACCACCGCGCCATCGCGACGCTTCTCCCGCAGCTTAAAGGATGGCTGAAAGAAGTTTATGAACAAGCGCACCGATCGGTATAGATCGGCCAGGGTCGCAGCGGCCTCGACCCCCTCATAGCGATGATAACCAACAATGCGGCGAACGATCGACCCATTCTTCTGCTCGACGAAAGCCTGATCATTCTTGCGGTAGGGACGGCAACGCGTGAACTCGATATTGGAATCAAGGCAGTAATCCCTGATCGTTTCGTTGATGAACACGCTGTCATTGTCCGTATCGAAGCCGAGCAGCGGAAACGGCATCAGACGCCGCAACTCACTCAACACTTCCGTCAGAAGCTTCTGCTCACGCACAAGCAGAGGCGCACATTCCGTCCAGCCACTGGCAATATCGGTGAGGACTAGCGTTTGGACGAAGCTGCCCCGCGCAACGGGGCCGGAGTGGGAGACAAGATCTGCTTCAACAAACCCAGGCGCGGGATCATCCCAGTCAGAGAATGTCCGGACGGGGACGCTACGCCTTAACGCAGACGAAGCCACCGAATGCCGGCGTCGCCGGCCGCCCGCTGTTTCGCGAATGTCTTTCAGAGCGCGATCAATCGTCGCGGCGCTCATCTGCAATAACAGAGCCCGAACCCGGTCATCCAGGTTGAGGTGTCCGTGCCGCTCCATGGAGATGACCAGCGTCGGGAGCAGCGCCTTTAGCCGCTTTCCACAAACACGGTCGGACGACTCCCACAACACGATAAGCGCTTGGCGGGCGGCTTCGTCATAGATCCGAGGACGTGGTCGAGACGCGACTTGATTATGTGTGCCGCGGAGTAACCGCATCGCATGTTTCCGGTGCATGCCGCTGATCGCAACGAACTGATCGAGAATGCGCGATTTTTCCTCTCGGCTGCCTTGGAGGTAGCGCTTTGCTAAAGCTGCAATCAATTCTTTCTTGGTCGTCACGCTGATGTGCCTCATCTGATTTGCTCCGCACCCACAAATGCTGGGAGCAAATCAGATGAGGCAACGGCCAATAATCAAGGAGCATTTTTGGCGAGGCAATGCGGCCTCTCATCCAGATCGCCGCGCTATACGAAAGGCGGCAACCTGCTCGCAGAAGCACGTGAAGCCGTAACCATCGGGATGGTTGGCGCGGTATTCCTGCCATAGAAGCGTCAGCGTCACCCCTTTGCGCTTCAGCTCCCGAACCACCACCGCCCAGTCCGGCTCGCTGAGATCGCGCGGCGGTCGACCGGCTCGGCCGAACAGTCGCCGCTCCAGCTTTGCATCCTCGTCCGCGCCGACTGGCAACGGCCACGAAAGCCCGGCCTCCCGAGCTCGCAGTAAATAGGTCGATACCGAGCTCTTGCCGATCTTCAGCCGCTCGGCAATCTCGCGCACCGAAAGACCCTCTTCGTGGGTCAGGCGCAGAATGGTCCGGATATCCCTCACTGTCGTTCGTCTTGCTTGCTTCCGCCTCGGCATCGGCCCCTCTCAACGTTGTCGCGAGAGGCTTAACCAACAAGACGGCGACCGTTTCGTAGCAGGATCTTGATAAGCACTGGCGTCGCCCGAGCCGGGGGCGTCTGCCCAAGGCGTACTTCGTCAACCAGATGGACCGGAAGGGACGGTGCTGACGCATCGAAGTGGCTAAGCGCTTTCCGCCATAAACGGATCTGCGCAGGATAAATGTCATGGCGACGCGCGACATCACCAATGCGGACGCCGGGCAAATCCGCTTCCGCCAATATCGCCAGTTTAACTTCTTTCGACCATCGCCGCCTTCGTTCAACGCCGGAAATAATCTCCATGCGAGCCATGCCAACCTCTGAGATCTGGTATTAATGTCAGCACTAATGCTGGTTCTAACGCCGGATCATCGCTTAACTGGCTCGTTCATCAAAATCCGTTCACCGGACGTGTGTGGACGCTCCCTAGAATGCAAGCAAAATCTTCACTCAGTCTTGAACGGTGGTCGGGTGCTGACGTGTGTCCGGCCTCTAGTTGCGACCTTAATACGTCGCGGGCCCATATGGGAGTTCGCAGATCAGGTCCAAAACGCTCACGCGCACTCGAGGTGCCGTCCGGCAGAACTGGTTTTCCTAATCCCGTCTCTTGACCGTTTGTCCATATCCTTCGTTTGACCTGCTTACACTCGCAATGGCGGTTAGAAATCCTCTCCGCCAGAGCTGATCTTATGCTGCTAGCCGTTGTTCCTCGTAGCGACCTCCGTTTGTCATAAGCGCCCAAGCAATCCGCCCCATCCTATTGGCGAGTGCAACAGTGATCAGCATCGGCGGCTTTTTGCCGATCATTCGCGATAACCAGGATCCATCTAACGCTCCGCGCCTCGATGCCCAGCGAACAACCGCTGATGCCCCAATTATCAACAATCGACGAAGATCACGCTGCCCCATCTTCGAGGTCTTGCCGAGTCGGGGTTTGCCGCCAGAAGAATGCTGCCGCGGTGTCAAACCCATCCAAGCGGAGAAATCTCGACCTCGTGTAAACGTCTCTGCAGGCGGCGCTAAAGCTTCGAGCGCCGTCGCGATGACAGGCCCAATTCCTGGAATGCTCATGAGCCGCTTGGCAACGTCATCCTGCCGCGCCCTCCGACCAATTTCCAGGTCAAGTTCCCGAACCTTATCAACGAGTGCCCGCAATGTTAAAACCAATGCTAAGCAGGGTGCGCGTGCCGCCTCGGTCAAGCTGGAGCCATCGTCTTCAACGTGACTGATCAGAATACCGACATGCGAAGGGCCTTGGGGAACGGTAATTCCGAACTCTGCCATTAGACCACGCAAAGCATTGATGATTTGGGTCTTTTGTCGAACGAGAAGGTCACGTACCTTGAATACCGTCGCCGCAGCCTGCTTTTCCTCGCTTTTAACTGCTACGAAACGCATAGTTGGTCGCATAGCCGCCTCGCAGATCGCTTCCGCATCGGCCGCATCGTTCTTCTGGCGCTTTACGAACGGCTTGACGTAAATTGGCGCGATCAACTTCACTCGATGCCCAAGCTTGGCAATCTCGCGGCCCCAATGGTGGCTCCCGGCACACGCCTCCATTGCTACAATGCACGGATCAAGCCCCGACAGGAAGGCAAGCAACTTCTTGCTTGAAATCTTCCGCCGAAAAAGCACCGATCCATCTACGCTGGCTGCGTGAACTTGAATTATGCTCTTGGCCAAATCCAAGCCGATTATGCTAACCTTTTCCATGGACGCTCTCCCTTGTAATGGTCCCAACACAACCATTCTGGCACGAAGATGCCGTTGAGTGGGAGCGTCCACCCCATCGCTCACGCATGACCAGCACTCATGACCGCCCAATTCTGCAGAACGTGACGCACACAACCCCGGTCACCACCCAAAGGTAGAAGTGCTGTCCGGCCTTGAGCGCCGCCGTCGTCGGTCGAACGCGGACCGGCGACACGCCTCTGACTGTCGAGGCGAGGGCACCTCGACGAGATCAAGAAGCGTCTCCTCAGGCGACGCCGGAGCCTGGTCGTCTCGCGATACGCAGAGTACGACGTTGATGACGAGGGTGCTTGATTGTCTTCAGGCGGTTGATTTGGCCTTCCGCCTGGAGCTGACTGGCCCGGAGGCCCTAAACCTGCCAATGGAAACAACCGAGCATCAGGCCGTGCAGATCATCGTTGGCGACTCCGCGGGACGATCGAGGGGCCAATCGGCCACAATCGGTTCGCCGAATTAGGGCACGGCGGAAAGCAGGAGAAAAACAACAAATATCGAGAGGTGAACGGCACCTTGGAGCACGGTGGTTCTGCCCGTGCCGAGGGTGATCGTGCTGACAAAGAGTGTCAAGATGAGCATTACGAGGTTCTCCGGGCGGAGCCCCAACGTAATGTTCTGCCCAAGTGTGACGGAGATCGCAGCGACCACCGGCACTGTCATGCCTATGCTTGCAAGCGCTGACCCGAGAACAAGATTTACGCTGTTTTGAAGGCGGTTCAGCAATGCTGCTTTGATCGAGGCTATGCCCTCCGGCAGGAGAACGACACCCGCGATGACCACGCCAACCACGGCTTGTGGTAGCCCCACCGCGTCAACTGCGCTGTCGAGGGGATGAGAAAGCAGCTTGGCCAGCAAGACGACTGACACGAGGGCCAGCACGAGCAGGCCTCCAGTTACCGGCATATTGCCCTTCGGGCGTTCATGCTCGGCCGGAAGCGCCTTGCCGTCATCGATGGCACCCGTGTGATCCATGAAATAGTCGCAATGGCGGACCGTCTGCACGTATAGAAACACGCCGTAGAGGACCAGCGACACAAGTCCAATGATGGCAAGCTGTATTCGAGCGAACTGCTGCGGTTGTCCTGCGATGACGAAATTCGGCAGCACGAGAGACAGTGTCGCGAGTGTGCCAAGCACCGCCAGAGCCGCCGAGGCCGCATTCAACTGAAACGACTGCTCGTGGTGGCGTCGGCCGCCAACCACTAGACAAAGGCCGATGACACCGTTGAGCACGATCATCACCGCGGAAAAAACCGTATCTCTCGCGACCTCTTCGTTTCCCTCTGCGCCCGATAACATTATAGAGACGATGACCGCCACTTCGATGATTGTCACGCAGATGGCGAGGAGGATCGCTCCAAAAGGCTCGCCCACCCGCTCGGCAAGAACTTCGGCGTGATGCACCGCTGCAAAAACAGCACCTGCAAGCAGGGCCGCGGACGTCAGCAGTATCAGGACAGAGCCTTCAGGCAGCAACTGCGCTAGTGCCAGAGTCGCAATCACGCCACCGAGCAGCGGAATGATCCAGGACCACAGCGGCACGTGTGTGGAGGTGCTATCTTGCATGTCGGCTTCATCTTCCCCGTCAGCTGTTAACGAAAATACGCCGCTCTAATCTCGCCGGCGCTCCGGAACAGAGGAGACGCGAAATCGCCAAACCGCGCCTCCACAGTCCTTGATAGTCGAGAGCACATTCTCGCACAAGGTGTATAGCGAAGTCGTACAGCTTTAAATTCGCTTCGGAGCCAGGCGTTCCGTGCGGCGGATCGGCCGGCAATACGGCCCTGTCGGTCGAAGCTGATGAGGTGGAACGGCCCTTCTCAAACGGCATCAAGTGCCTAACGTGGTCGTGTTGAAACGCCACAAAGAAGAAGGACCGCTCCATGAAGAAGATTACCACAGTCGGGCTCGATCTGGCCAAATCCGTTTTTCAGGTTCATGGCATAGCCGAAGAAGGAGTCGTGATCGTACGTCGCGCGCTGCGTCGATCGCAGGTGCTGGACTTCTTTCGCACATTGCAGCCTTGCCTCGTAGGGATGGAAGCCTGTGGTAGCGGCATTATTGGGCTCGGGAAATTCAGGCCCTGGGGCATACGGTTCGGATGATGCCACCCGCATACGTGAAGGCCTACGTCAAACGCAATAAAACTGACGCCGCAGACGCCGAGGCTATTTGCGAGGCAGTCACGCGGCCGACCATGCGCTACGTGCCGACAAAAACACAGGACGAGCAGGCTGCCGGAATGGTGCTCAAAGCACGAGATCTGCTCATCCGTCAGCGCACTCAAGCGATCAATGCCTTGAGAGCTCATCTTACCGAACTGGGCATTGTCAGGGCGACCGGTCTGGTCGGAATCATCAGCCTTGCCGCCATAGTGCGCGACGACAGCGACCTGAGATTGCCGGGTGAAGCGCGAATGGCTTTGGAGGAGCTCGTCGAGCAAATCGAGACCGTGACGGCACGCATTGAAAGGCTCGATCGAAAAATCCTTGAAGCGGTGAGAAAAGACGTAAGCGCTCGACGCCTGACAGCGATTCCCGGTGTGGGGCCGATCATTGCCGCAACCATTCGAGCAGTTGTACCGGATCCCGCTGGCTTCCGAACCGGTCGAGATTTCGCTGCCTGGATTGGGTTGACCCCACGCGCGCATTCCAGCGGAGGAAAAGAACGGATAGGTTCGATCTCAAAAAGCGCGGAAACCAGCAACTGCGAACGCTACTTGTCGCTGGAGCGACGTCGATCCTCAAGCTCGCTCGTCGTGGCCTCCAGGCATCACCATGGATAGCGGCCATGATGTTGCGCCGCCCGTTCAAGGTTGTCGCTGTCGCACTCGCAAACAAGATCGCGCGCATCATATGGGCTCTTCTCGTTCGTGACGATACCTATCGGGGAGCGAAGATGATCGTCCAGGCTTAGACATACCAGCTTTCCGGCCAACCAGTCGGGGAGAGAGGCAAGGTGCCAATTGTGATGACCCAACGGGACGACATCCCGAAGCAAATCAGACCGTAAAATCGCAAGCGTGTTACAGCGCGAGAAGCTGATTAGGCGATTTGCTCCGCGGATCTCATCGTGGCCATGGCTGAAAGGCCAGAAAATAGGCCGGACATATGACCGCACCGTCCTTATTGGGGAAATACATGAGGAAATATCTTGCCAAGCGGGCCGTTCCACATATGGGATTTTGGCCAAGTTGAAGAACGTTGTGGGAACATTGTCTCGCTAATTGACGAGTGATTTGCGGGGAATGACAGTCTGCTCCGAATTATGGAGTAGGCTGATGGGTTTGAGTATTTCGAATGAGGATTTTATCGGGCGCTGGAGCCTGAGCTTTTCCGACATGGATTTTGTGAACGGCAAGCCGGCCCCGGCGCGACTGGGATTGGCGGTTCAGCTTAAGTTCTTCGCCGCACACGGCTTTTTTGTACAGGACGACGCCTCGATCCCGACCGACAGCGTTTGCTGGCTGGCTGAGCAGCTTGACGTCGAATGTGACGCCGTGAACCAGTATGATTTCTCCGGCCGGACTGCGCGCCGGCATTGTGCCGAGATTTTGCAGTATCTCGGCTTTCGGCGCCTGAAACGGCCCGATCGGGAAGAGCTGACATTGTGGATCGCTGGCGAACTGTGTCCGACCGGGCGATCGGTTGGCGCCATGCTCGAGCAGGTTTTTCTTTGGTGCCGGGACCGTAGTATATACGGCCCGTCGCACAAGGAACTGGAACGCCTGGTGCGTTCGCAACGGCAACACTATCTCGATGACTGGTTGACCGGGGTGAGCGCTCGCCTTTCATCAAGCACGCTCGCATTGCTGGATGCTTCTATTGCCGAGGCAGACGGCCAGACCGGCTTCAACACGATGAGGGGTGATGTTGGCCAGGCGTCGCTCGACAACATCCTCAGCATGACGGCGAAACTTGCCTTCATTCAGAAGCTTGATCTGCCACGGGATATCTTGTCGACGACCGGCAAGGCATGGGTGGAACAGATTGTCCGCCGTGTCGCCGGCGAAAAGGCCTGGGAGATGCGGCGGCACGCGCCGGCCAGACAAATCGGCCTCTATGCGATTTATCTCTTGTCGCGGGAAGCGCAACTCACGGACGCCATGGTCGACCTGCTGATCGAGACGGTCCACAAGATCGGGACGCGTTCGAAACGCAAGGTGGTCGGCGATATCGCCAAGGATATCGAGCGGGTCTATGGCAAGGAACGGTTGCTGGTCGAGATTGCCAGCGCTTCGATCGACGAGCCCGCAGGGCGCGTCTGCGATGTCATTTTCCCGATCGTCGGCAAGGACAAGCTGGAGGCGATCGTCAAGGAGAGCCAGGCAAAAGGGGCTCTCGACCGGCGCATATATAAGGTGATGCGCTCATCCTGGGCCAATCATTACCGGCGTATGCTGCCCAGCCTGCTTTCGGTTCTGGAATTCCCGTCAAACAACACCGTGTGGCGTCCGGTGCTAGTGGCGCTGGATTGGATCAGGAGCAAGGTGGATGATGGCTGCCGTTTTGTGCCGATGGAGGATGTGCCGATTGACGAGGTTATTCCTGCCAGGTGGCGCAGTTCCGTCATCGATGACGATGGCCGTGTGAACCGGATCAGCTACGAGCTTTGCGTCCTCACCCAGTTGCGTGACCGCATCCGTTCCAAGGAGATCTGGGTTGTCGGCGCGGACCGCTACCGGAACCCGGATGACGATCTACCCAAAGACTTCGAAATCCGCCGTGACGCCTATTACACAGGCCTGAACCTGACCCCGGACGCGCGAGCGTTCACGGCCGGCATCCGTCAGGAGCTTGAGTATGAATTTTGTCGCTGTCCGTTCCATTGCCGGTCGGACAGCCGTCCTTCACAACGGCCAAATCGTGCGGTGAGGAGCGACGGAAGAGATGCTTCGGGGCCCCGCTGATTCAAATACGGCAGCGATCGTCAAACCTATCCCTTGGTAGGCGGGTGACTGGTTCGGAGATTGGCCGGCATGCACCAGCGGAGCCGATCAGCCCGGTATGCAACTGGACGTGGCCGGTCTAACGGGAGTAGGTCATTCTAACTCAGTGCTCCCCTGCCGCTGGCTGGTTGACGGCTTTCCACCGAAGGACGGGGCAAGGTCGTATTCGCCAGATCCGAATCAGGCATTGCGCAGTTGCTCAACCAACTCAAAGGCTTCACGGATCGTGTCGGCATCACGTTCGGCCTTTGGATTTGCTTTCATGTGAGCTTCGAACTTGTCCATCTCTTTCGTCCTTCACATTGCCACGAAGCGTTCGCGTGTCTGCAGCGCCACGGTGACCCCAATTCCGGTCATGTGATCCTGCAGCAGTCGATAGTACGAACGGACCTTCCTGTTCAACTCTGGATTCGCACCAAAGTTCTCGATCAAGAGATTTAAATCACCTTTCAGGACGTCCATTGACAACCCGCGTCCATGCGATCGCCAGCGCTTCGTATCGTTCAGCTTCTTCGCGATCTCTGATGCGCGTGCCTCACGCATCTTGCCGGAAACCGACTTTCGATTGGTTTCAGTCACGGCCCAAGTCTTGAACTTGTACTGCACCAGCCACTTTTTCAGAAGATCGACCGTGATCGCGAGCCTGCTCGAAGCGATGAATTTGAGCTGGATCAAACTTCTGAATAAGGAAAGCGAGTTCTGCCGACGACAAGCTTCCTTTGCTGGATCGCTTCATCAGCTCATCATATTTTTCCAGGTACCCCAAGGCCGGCACGAATTGCCCGTCCCGATTGCGCACCTGGGGATCGATCGGACCCAGGATCGAATAGTAATCCATGTAGATATTGTCACCAGACATCACCAGGACTGTACCGGCCGACATAGCAAAGTTGGGGACCAAGAAATTCACTTCGCCAGGATAGTGGTAACGGAACACGTCAGCGATCCGCTCTGCCGTCTCAATCGATCCGCCATTGGTTTCGATGATGACAAGGAGCTTCTTGCGCTTATCCTGTATGTCTTCGATATAATCTCGTATCAGATCATCCATCGGCTGGCTGATCGGATGAATGCAGGTGATGACATCACAGTCCAATGCGTCTTCGATGGACTTCAGACGTCGCGTCAATTCGGACTCGACGTATTTTGTTGTATGCGTAAGCTCGTCGACTTCCTCCATCGCCCCCGAATGGTCTTGATTCGACAATCATAAGATGAATTTCGGCTTTACGCTATAGTTTCGGCTGCTGCAAAAGCTCAGCACCAATGTATTTTCCCATGGCGTAGCCAGAAGTGCGAGCGGCAGCCATCGGCGACCCAAACCGATGGGTGAAGGGACGGAAGGCCGTCTCTGTCGACCGAGAGGTCCCATCGTGGTTTCACATCCTTAAGCAGCATGACCTCCAACCTACGCCCACACCGGCAGGGGCAAGTCAGGCCGGCGCTCCACAACTCGCCATCCTCGCGCGCCACATATAGATTTAGTGTTGCGAAATGCGCCGGAAGCTCATCGCCTTCAATAAATTCGACCCCGCGCGGCCTCTCCGCAAAAAGACCGCGTATCCATGAGACCAGTTTCTGAAAGAATTTCATTTCAAGCTCCGAGATCCGGCAGGCCGAGCAATGGCTCCCGCGCTCCTACTGCGACCTCCAAGATCCCGCCCCTTGGAAAATCGGCTTCCCCGAAACGGTCTTCGTCGCCATCCGCCAGGGCGAATATGCTTCGGGCCTGTTCCGAATTACGACCATGGCGGAATGGGAAGGCGCGCGCGACGAACTCAAGGACAGCGGCACTGGCGGCACGCATATTGAGAGCAATGACCGACGGCGCCTCCTCGACCGCACCCTTTATGTAGCCGTCATCCAGTTGTGAAGCGTAGGTTTCCGGAGCCACGCGGGCGAGATATTCAGCGCGCAAGGATGCCGCCGTGTAGACGCCACGGTCACCCAGCGTAGAGCCGGACGGTTGGATATAGTCAACCCTGCCAATAACCTCAGCGATAGCCGTATGGCCATCGGGACGCTTTCGAGTCGGTATTGAGACCCCCACATCAAAAAGCGGGATCATGAAGGCCTGAGCGATCCGGTCAGCAATGTGTCGACCTTCTGATGAGTCGACGCAGGAGAAAATGACGTCAGCCTCAGCGGCGGTAAGGACCGCATCGCGAGAGGCTATCGTCTGGCCGACAATCACGACCTCGATATCGGCGCGATAGCCGCGAATGGCCTTAGCAAACATGTCCACCTTGCGTGCATTGCTGCTGGCATCCGACAATGTCGAATTCAAAATTCGATTGAGATTCTTGCCTTCCACGCGATCGTAGTCGATCAGGGTCATCTTCCCAAAGCCCATCCGGGCGAGTTGCTCCGCAACAATCGAGCCAGTGCCGGAAACACCAATGATGCAGGTATGTAGCTTGCCAAGCTCACAGGTCATGTCGGCGCCAAACGCCATCGGCGCCTCGCTGCTTTCGCAACCGTTTCGCCAAAACCTCATCTCGTCGCCGACGACAGAAATTGTGTCGATTGCCCTACATTGATGCCGATCATCATAGATGCGTCCAATCACCTCTCCGTCCGGCATCATGATGGCAGAGCCGTGGCCACCTCGTGGTGAAGCGCCAGCCCACCCCGCAAAAATGGACGCAATAACCTGCGCATCGCTTTCGTTGTCGAGATCCGAAAACTGCCGAAAGCCACCAGGATGGGAGTGCAGGAGAATAATCGATAGGCCATCTTCCTCGGCCACATTGATCGCGTCAGCGATGAACTGGCCGGGCCAAACAAGAAGATACGGGGACCTTCGGCACTGATCGTGGGGAACCAGTGTCAAATCCAACACCATCAGCTTACGATCGCTCAGGCCTGCATCGCGGCATAGAAGAACCGCCGCTGCCTCAAGGCCGTCACCAGGGAATAGATGCGAATGGAGCTGCCGATGCTGCCCCCCTGTCATCGTCAATAGTGTACGCGGATCGATTGTCATACTTCGACCTCACGCAACAGGGCAGCCTCGACAAGGGCGAGATGGGTGATGACGTTGTCGAGGCCAGGCCGCCATGGTGCGATCGCGCCGCGGTGACGGGACCAGCGCTGAAACCCCCTCCCCTCGATCGCTTCGGTTACTTGCGTCTGCGGTATGGCAACTCCGTCCTGTCGGTTCAGCTGCGGATAGCAGTAGAACATATCAAGTTCCGCGGTGGGATAGCTGCTGGGAACCTCGATCGCGACAGACGTCGATGCGACGGTATACCCGGCCGGTAATTCCATCCCGTGAAGCAACAGCCACCGTCTGGCGCCATCAACGATTGTTTCCCAATGAAAGCCACGTGCGGTCAGCCCCGCCTCGTCGACCGGCAGCAACCGAAACTGCCGGCGCGACTGAGGAAGTTCTCCATTGTTGATCTCGCGCGGTGTCAGCCGGAGCTTCTCAATCCCGGGTGAGCGCAGATCGATCGTGTCGTCGACGGTGACTTGGCGTTTTCCGTCGCGCGCCTTGAGAACAATGATCCAACCCTGGTCAGGGTTGAAGCCTGCCTTTGTCAACGCATCGCGGACAACGACATCGGGCCTGTCGAACTTGATCGTTACACCCTGAACGTTGAGTTCCCACTCTGCGTGGCGTGAATAGACGCTCTCGACGCCGACTTCAGCCAGCGATAGGCTCCCACCGACTTCGATGGGTCGATCGGGCTCGGCCTCACGACGTACATACAGAAGCTCGGTTTCCGGGATTTTCCCAAGGATTCGCAGCGCGGCTTCTGAGATGCTGCGGTCCGGCCAGCTCAACGACCGATCATTGAGGAACAGGCGATACAACCGGTCGGCTTTCGCTACGATGAACTTTGCCGCAACATCGGAGTCGAGGCTGACAAGCTCGTCCGATCGGACTTCCTCGATATCGCCCTCCGGCATCCACTGTAGGACGACATACTCGTCACGTGGTGCGACATCGCAATATCCCAGGATCTGACGACCCGTAGGTGAGCGGTCGGCGACGCTTACCGGCCGAAATGCCAGATCGGTACCAGCTACCTCGATAAAGAGGCCCTTTGTTTTCGCTATCGTGAGTTCGGCGCTCATTTAGGCCTCCTATTTCCGATGTAGATTTCAATTGCATTCTTGCAATCACAATGCCAATATGGCGAAAGAAAACGAAATTGCAAGAGTGAAATTCAATGCCGAAGTCAGAATTTAGAGGTGGCGCGTTTTATCAGGCCCTCGACAGCGCTCGCGCTTCACGGCAACTGAACTGGAAGCAGGTCGCCGAAGAGTCTGGTGTCAGCGCATCAACATTGACGCGCATGGCTCAAGGCAAACGCCCTGATGTCGATAGCCTGACTGCGCTCGTTCGCTGGGCGGGGTTGAGTGCAGATACATTCGTTAGAGAACCATCAGAGATGGCATACGAAGCTGAGCCTCTCACCCAAATTACTGCTGTACTTCAGTCTGATCCGAGTTTGCCTGATGATGGCCGTGATGCGATGATAGATATGATTACTGCCGCCTACACGCGGCTCCGAAAGAACAGCAGTCGGAAGTAGGAACAGGAGCGGAAAATGAACGAAGCTGAAAGACAAGCGATCCGCGCCATGTTGAAGCGCCGATTCGACGAAAAGACACAGACGCAGGAAATGGCCCGGCAATGGCTCATCGATGAGGGCCTTTACGATGGCGACGGAGAGCTAAAACCACAGTATGGCGGCCGGCCCGAAAAACACGAGAAGCGTGGCCAGAAGTGACTTCATTCCATACGAGCTTCGTACTCGGCTTCCATGGTTGTGATGGGCAAACAGCAGAAGCTCTCTTGCAAGGTGGACCATTTCGGCAGAGCACCGAGGATTTTGACTGGCTGGGATCCGGCGCTTATTTCTGGGAAGGCGACCCTGGGAGAGCGTTGGAGTGGGCGCAAGAGAGAGTGAAACGCGGATCGTATAAAAGTGCGGCGGTTGTCGGCGCAGTCATCGATCTTGGAAACTGTCTGGATCTTACGGTGCGTGAGAACCTTGATCTCCTCGCCGATGCGTATCGCAGCTTTGAAGCAGCGAGAGCGAAGGCGAAGTTGGCCCTTCCGGAAAATAAGGATATTCGCGGAGCCAAGGTCGGAGACAAGCTTCTCAGGTATCTTGACTGCGCCGTAATTAAGCACTTGCATGAAAACATTGAAGACGAAGTCCGGCATGCGCAAGCCGCAGGTGCAACGCCTGCTATATTTCCCTTCGACACCGTACGGGGTCTTTTCGTCGAAGGAGATAACGTCTATCCGGGTGGCGGGTTCTATCAAAAGACCCACACGCAAATTGCCGTTCGCTCAGAGGCGAGCATCATCGGCGTCTTTCGTCCCCGGAATCGCTAGGACGCTTCGGCGCAGCCCTCCCCTTTTTCAAGATTTCCGATAGTCGCAAAGCGAATGCGTCGGATACCTGGCGCACGATCTCGTCTGCAGAGTCGCCTTCAATATAAGATCTCAGATCGTCGTCGTCTGTACGCGGTTGGTTGATTGAGCGTCGGATTCGGTGATTGTCCATGAGTCAATTCCTCATCTATTGCGCTTGGGATCATATCTGGGATTGAGGGCTATATCGAAGTAATGCTTGCGGCGAACCCAGATAAAACCTTCGTTTTTGGTCAAGATTGCCACATCGATAGGGCCGCCAACCGTCTCAAGATCATTCGAGTAACGACGTTTGCGCGACGTAAGTTCCACCAACGAGTACGCGACCTCGCCGAGCTCCTTCTTGGAGAGGTGGTTTACGACCGACAGAAGGTCGTCTGAATTCTTCTTTTTCAGCCGCTCCAGACCGTCGCGAAACTCCTCAGCGACTGCCGCCTTGATGAGGTCGGCCTTTCCATTACGGAATGCACGCTTGTTTTGGTCAACAATCTGACCGACCATGCTCAGACAAAGATTTTCAAGCGCCGCCTCGAACTCTCCATCGATACCCTGCATGAACCTCTCAGGCATATCCTGCTGTGCAAACGGGACGATTGCCGCGGTTTCTCCCCTCCGATCAATATCGATCAGATTGGTGGCAAGGACGCGGAACTGGTTGAAGTAGACGCCATCGATCTCAACGGAACTGAGTGTTGGAAACAGCTCGTCGGTCCCAAAGCCGGTGAACACCAACCCGGTAAACGCGGCAGACTTCTGGTTGGACTTGATGACTGCAAACATCATGTCGCACAGGGCCGTCTCGATATCCGGCGAAATTTCGAGCTTGGTACCCTTGGCAACGTCAATCACCGCTGCACCGTAAATCTCCCGAAACTGCTCCGGTTTTACCGTCGCCAGAAAGTCTTTGAGCGGCGACTGCTCCGCCTCCGCCTTGCGAAGACCGCATTGCCTCACAATGAAGTCCTGCACGGATTCCCGAGGCTTCCGGCTGCGCTTCCCCATGGAAGAAAGCACGTGGGTCAGCACTTGTGACTTTATTTCCTTGACCTCACGCAGAACCATTCCGCGAAAGTGGTCAAGTTCGTCTTCTTGGCCGCGCTTGAACGAAAGAAGGTATTTCTCGAACTCAGGCCACACCTGGACCAGAGATTTGAAGGTATTTGTCGTAAGCTTTTCGCGATACTCTCTGATGATGACTTCGAGTGGCGTGTTCATAAATTGCGCGTTATTGTAGATCATCAGCGCGATCGGTTGATAACGCGAAAACTCGAAAATCTTTTCGGCAGAATCGTAGGTCTTGTGCCGACGTCCATCGCTTAACGTGACAACGCTATCCGCGGCGAGCGCTACCGCGGTTCGATTCAGTATCGCAATCTCGGCAGTCATGGCTCAACGACACAGATGGGGTAGCTCATTTTCGACCCTTGGATTGCAGGTGTCTTGACCATCGCGAATATCATGGGGACAGGCAAGCCTCGATTCGCCTGCACACAACCTTTTAAGCGGTCCGTAGGAATCCCTATAGATCAAAGCCCGCACGAAACTTGCGCAACCTCCGAAACCCAATGGTGGGTCTGAAAAATGACGTCGGGGCAGTAGCCAATCACTACGGCAGCAGTTGCTACGCCCTTTGTCGCGAAACGGGCGATGCCCCGCTCCGGTCGCACATCATCACATCGTCCCCCATGCCCGAAACCTCCCCCTCCCGGTCATCTCCCTCAAGCCCAGTTCCAAAACGATCCGCCGCGCCGCCTGCGGCGTCATGTCGAGCGTCTTGGCCACCATCCCCGCCGACACCAATGGCTTCGCCATCACCAGCTCGACGAGCTCCGGCAGCTTTGACGATGTCCGGCGCCCCTCCAGTTTTCTATCCATCATCGTTTTCGCGAGGGCGAGCCGGTCATGCTCCTTCAACCCGATTTCGGCGGCCGCCAAAAACCCGTCGGCGATGGCCAGCAGCCGGGTCTCGCGATCGCGGTTCCGGCGCCGGTCGACGGGAATGGTTTTGAGGCCCAGATTGATGGCAACAAGGTGTGCGCCGGTGGTGATGCCGGCCTGGCGCAGGATCGCGGCGCAAAACAGCCGGCCGAGCCACGGCGCGTGCTGAAGCACGGACAACTCGTTCCAGGCATCGAGGGCGACGATCGCCCAAAACATCGCCGGCAAATCCTGCGCCTGCCGCAGGACGCCGCGCCATTCCTCCAGCCGCTCGTCCTCGTCCCAGTCGAGATCATAGACCAGCGGATCGGCCGGAGCCCGGCCCGGCTTTTGGGCTCGTTCGATCGCGGCGTCAGAGCGCGCGAGGATCGCATCGATCGCGGCATAGTCGACGCCGGGCAGATCTCTGACGTCGTCACCATCATCCTCCTCCCCTTCCGCGTCGATCGCGACCGCCGCCCGAATAACTCCGGCCGTCGTCGCCTCGTCCCCGCCGCCTGACCCGATCTCCGAGGTTTTCCGCAGCGAGCGGATGCCGTCGGCAGAGAGCGCCCATCCCGGTGGTTGGCCGGCAATGCGCCGGCGGGTGCGCAGCACATCGTGGGCGATGGTCAGTTCGTGGGTCGGGGTGCGGATATCGCGGGTGGCGTCGTGGAGGACGAGGTCTTCGAGGTGGACGAGTTCGCCGTCGATCCACAAAGAGGCGCAAGCGTCGGCGAAATGGGCGCGCTCGATCCAACCTTCACCGACGGTTGAGCGGGCGATGCGCTCGTCGAGACGCACCAGTTCGGTGGCGGCGCGGAAAGCCGGGTCCATCAGGGTCGAAATTGGCAATCTGGCGAGATCGTAAGGCATTGAAATCATGGTAAATGATTTGTGAAAGGAAATCTATCTCTGGATTGCGGTTCGCCACTTCCTATGATGCCCCAGCGCACCGCTGGCCATCGATAAGTACTGGTTATCGATGGTAGATTGATCTGGAGGCGCAAATCAGCAAGAATCGGGGCAAATCACGGCCGACACGGCCGCCGAAACACGCCATTTTGGAGCGCCAGTGGCCAAAGCGAAGACATCACTGACCGCCGTGGAGCGGCGCGCCGAAGAGCTCGACACGATCGCCGCCGTGCTGCCGATCGAGCGCCGCGACGAGCTCGCCGAGCTGCTCACCGACCACGACGTCGAGACGCTGCGCCACCTGGTCAACCAGGGCATGGGCGATAACACGCTCAGGGCACTGACCTCGGATCTGACCTATCTGGAAGCCTGGGGATTGGCGGCGACCGGAAAATCGCTGCCCTGGCCGGCACCCGAGGCGCTACTGCTCAAATTCGTCGCCCATCACCTTTGGGACCCAGAACGGCGGGCGGCCGATCCCGATCACGGCATGCCTGTAGACGTCGACGAAAGCCTTCGGAGCCAGGGTTTTCTGAAATCCGTCGGCCCGCACGCGCCATCAACGGTGCGCCGGCGGCTGGCTAACTGGTCGACGTTGACGCAGTGGCGTGGCCTCGACGGCACCTTCGCCTCCCCTGCCCTGAAGTCGGCGATCCGGCTGGCGGTGCGCGCCGTCCCTCGGACGCGTCGCCGCAAGAGCGCCGAGGCGGTCACATCAGACGTGCTGGCAAAACTGCTCGCGACCTGCGCGACCGACAGTCTGCGCGATCGGCGCGACCGGGCGATCCTGATGGTCGCCTTCGCCTCCGGCGGCCGCCGGCGCAGCGAGATCGCTGGGCTGCGCCGCGAGCAACTGACCGCCGAACCGCCGATCCCGGTCGAAGGCGGAAGCCCCCTCCCCTCTCTCGCCATTCATCTCGGTCGCACCAAAACCGGCAGTGGCGAGCAGGACGATATCGTCTACCTCACCGGCCGACCGGTCGAGGCGCTCAACGCCTGGATGGTGGCCGCCAAGATCGACAGCGGCAGCGTGTTTCGGGGGATCGGGCGATGGGGGACTGTTTCGCGACGTGCGATCGATGCGCAGTCGGTCAATGCGATCCTCAAGCAGCGGGCGGAGATGGCCGGGCTGGAGCCTGGGGAGTTTTCCGCACATGGGCTGCGATCTGGCTACCTGACGGAGGCCGCAAACCGCGGCATTCCCCTCCCCGAAGCGATGGAGCAATCGCGGCATCGCTCGGTTCAGCAAGCCTCGAGTTATTACAACAATGCCACGCGGCGCAGTGGGAAGGCCGCGCGGTTGCTCTCTTGAGCTTATGCCGCCGCTATGAACGGCGCATGAGGGCGCAGCCGCAGCCGTTTGGCGCGCAGGCCCACTTGCGACTTTGGCTCTTGAATGCCTCTACCTCATTCCCCACATCCCCGCCGCACAACCGGTGAGGAGAGTATGCGCGAGTTTTTCGAGAAGACGTTCGGGCCAGCAGAGTTGTCGGTCGTCGATGCTGTTTTCAAAGCGTGGCTTGCGGAAAGTGGCATCACGAAAGAGATGCCGGAGGCCGAGCTTGCCGCGCGGGCTGTGATCAATCTCTTCCGCGAAGGACACGACACTCACGAGTCCCTGACGGCCGCCGCGGCTATGCACAGGGGCTTGGCAGACCTCAAGGACCCATTGCCCATTCCAGCGAGGTAGCACCTCTATTGCGATACAGGCATCGAGAACGTGAAGCACGTTCCCAGGTCGTCCGAACCAAATGTGATCATTCCCTGGTGCGCTAAGCCCTGGTCAGGTGTCAGTAGACCAATCGCGTGCGTATCGTTCCCGGAATTTCGCGTAACGCCTGAAGGATCTCGTCGGCATTTGCGGAAATCCCTTCGGCCTCGACCACCACATAGCCCGTATCGCCGTGGGTCTGAAGGAACTCAGCGACGATGTTCAGCCCGCGCGACGAGAAGATCTCGTTGAGTTGGATGAGCATGCCAGGGCGGTTTTCATGCACGTGGATGAAACGCGTGCCGTTCGGGCGCTCGGGCAGCTGAACCTGCGGAAAGTTGACGGCGCCCATGGTCGATCCGATATCGGAATATTCGACCAGCTTTCTAGAGACTTCTCCGCCGATGCGCTCCTGCGCTTCTTCCGTCGAGCCGCCGATATGCGGCGTCAGAATTACATTGCTCAAGCCCTGCAACGGCGTCTCAAAACGCTCGTTGTTCGAAGCCGGCTCTTTGGGGAACACGTCGATGGCGGCGCCCGCCAGATGGCCTTCTTTCAGGACTTTCGCAAGCGCATCGAGATCGACCACTGTGCCGCGGGAATTGTTGATGAAGATGGCTCCCTTCTTCATGCGGCGCAGCTCGGCTTCGGTGATCATGTTATGCGTCGAAGGCGTTTCGGGGACGTGCATCGTCACATAGTCGGAGATTTCGAGAAGCTCGCCGAGCGAAGCCATCGATTCCGAATTGCCCCGGCGCAGTCTGTCGGAAAGATCGAAATAGCGCACCACCATGCCCATGCTTTCGGCAAGCGCGCTGAGCTGCGATCCGATATTGCCGTAGCCGACAATGCCGAGCGTTTTGCCGCGGACTTCGCGGCTGCCGACAGCGGACTTCTCCCAGCCGCCCTCATGGGCGGAAGCCGAACGGGGAAATATCTGCCGAGTCAGCATGATGATTTCGCCGATCACGAGTTCCGCCACTGAGCGCGTATTCGAATAGGGTGCGTTGAAGACCGGAATGCCACGACGCCGCGCCGCATCCAGATCGACCTGATTCGTACCGACAGAAAAACAGCCGACGGCGATCAGCTTCTTGGCGGATTCGAAAATCTCCTCCGTTAACTGCGTGCGGGAACGAATGCCGATGATATGGGCGTCGGCGATATGGCTTTTGAGATCGCTATGATCGAGCGCTTTCGGTAGATGGACAAGGTTGGTGTAGCCAGATGACAAAAAATAGTCCGCGGCGGTCTGGCTGATGCCTTCCAGCAGAAGCACGGAAATTCGGTCGCGTGGGAGAGAAAGTTGACGGGTCATAGATGTTGCTCCGATTTCCGAAAGGCCGATATGGTTTCAGTCGCTTATGAATCTCTAAGCGGCCGCACGAGAGCTAATACCAATACCTTGGTAGCGCGAATAGATCTCAACGTAGCACGGTTGCGAATGCCTCCTCACCCAAGGATAGGAAACGATGACATCGGCTTCGCCGTCCCTCCCAACCGACTGAAAATCGAGGTTCAAGAGCAATAAGCCATTGATTTAGCGATACTAACGGCCCAAAAAAACGGCTGACAATTGACCTAGCGGTAACGGTCGATTTCTCATCCCGCGAGCTTTCCCCCTGCCCCATTGGCCTTGAGAAGTGCCATCAGCATCGGGCCAAGCGAAAACTCGCCGCGCTCCGATCGCTTTGTGAGATCTCGTAGATAGCCACCGGCCGAACTAATCATGTTCGACCTTTCCAGGATACACGCCATGGCCGCCGCGGCATTCTCCGGTCCCATAACGTCACAAGCTTCCTCGTATGCGGACGGGCTGACCCCCAGCATCGACCGAACGACGACTGCCGCGCTCATCAGCTCGCGCCAATGGCCTACTCTACCTCCCGGCCCGTAATCGCTAATCTGAGGGCAGGCTCGAAGTACCATGCCAAGCGGGAACGCCTTGATATGTTGGGTGGTGCGTTGGCCGCTTACCTGACCCTCCGCCCTCGTTTCAGCTACAGCCTCCAACTTCTCGCCCTGCTCGTTTCGAGAGCTAGGTTCAAGTTCATAGATGGATTCGGGTTTTGAATTCTGTATGTGGCATCCATTTTGGATAGCATTGCCATCGGTTTTTTCAGCTTTTATCTGAATTTCCAGCTGGTTGAGCACTTCCTCACGAAGAAGCTCCATCTCGTCGAGTGTAGCCTCCACCTGCTGACGGGAGGGATATCGCGGAAGCCGGTCGAGGATGCCAACATAGGCGTCTTCAACGGCTTCCCAATTGCCGCTGGCTCCTTCTTCGAAGGCAGCTGTGATAAGCTTGCGAACATCCCGCCGGCAGATGGTCAAAGCTTCCTTGATCCTACGGAAACGAATTCGTTCGGCAACGACATCCTGCGCGAGCTGAGCCAGTTCGGCCGCGCGAACGACCAATGGAGTCAAGTCGAAGCCGTATGCTTGTTCTATCTCGCCATCGCGATCTCGATGAGCGTAGCGCTTTCCGTTGGGACTGTCGCGTCTCTGGATAAGACCCGCATCGACGAGCGCAGCTAAGTGCCTACGCAGCGTCGTTCCCGCGATACCATGAGCGCGGAGCGACAGCTGGGCGTTCGATGGAAAGACGATCGGGCCGCGCTCTCTATCGAGTTCATTGTCAGGATAAAACGTCAACAGAGCATCGAGCACTGCAAGCGCTCTATCCTGGAGGGCCAAGCGTTCTCGCGCCTCACTGATGTCGCGGAAGACCTTCCACTTATCGACACACTTATCCGTTTTTGATTCTGCGACGGAGAGCTGCCCTTTCACCAGGGCGAGCGTCATCGATCGCCGCCCAAAGGGCGTCGAGACATGTCCCGTTTGCATTTTTCTTTCACCTTTCTTCGGGCAAAGGAAATCCGCTCACCAAATCGGTGCCAAAGACTCTTGACTGTGATTCCGGGAAATGCGATTCTCGATCTTGCTACGGATAACGAGAGAGGCTTCCACGGGGTACCGTTCGGGGGCCTTTTTCTTTTGCGGTTTAATCTCCGTTGTCTTCAGGTTTAGAACGCCTGTATTCGTCGTACAGCTGGTCCATTCGGCTGGAGAGCCAATCACTAAATGGCTTGGCTTCTGTGTTCGAAAGCTCGATAGCCACCTTCTTGGACTTGGCGTTCATCGAAAAACTCAACGAGCTATCGCGCGATACCCACTCTTTCGCAGATGCCGTCGCTTTCGGCTTCTTTGCATCTGATTTGGTCTTGTACCGCTTGAGATAATCGTGGAGGTCGTCAAATCTCTTGTCCTCGGAAAGTTCAAGGAACTCAGCGTTAGCCACGCGATCGGTCGAAGCTCGTAGTAGGGCAGGGGTAAGCACCAGTTGCCTGAGGCTCAGCCATTTATCCCGCCCTATCTTCTTCGCGGCGCCAACCGCCTTGATGACTGGAGCAGGGACGACTTCGACAACGCCGAGCATCTTGGACAGCATCGCTTCATCGATGGCCAGGGATGTTCGAACTACGTCCTTGGTCAGTCCCGTGGCAAGTAGGTTCTGAGCAAAGTAGGCACGCTCGATAAACGACAGATTGGACCGGGCCGAGTTTTCCTGGCCTTGTGCAATAGCCGAGGCGATATCGTCGAGTTTCTTGACGATCGCCTTAACCGGAATTCCGAGCTCGCGTGCGACTTTCAGGCGCCGGTGGCCGAAAACGACCGTATATCGCTGCCCATCCGAACTCGGCCGCACCAGGATGGGAGTCGACTGCCCGGACTCCTGGATTGCCTGCTTCAGTTCCTGATACTCCTCGCCGTCATCGGAGAGACGATCGGAGATAGAGGAGGCGTCGAGCGACTGTGGATCCAACTCCACAATCACTTCACCTTCCATCAGCTTCTTGGTGTTCTCCGCAAGATCCTCAATGGACCGAACAACCGTCTTCGCAGCCCCGGTCATCGCGTAGCCAGGCTTGGTTGGCGCTCTGCTAGCGGAGAGAGAAGCTATGTCCAACTTTGCAAAAGGGTTTTCACGCGACATGGCTCGTCTCCATATACCCTGTCAACTTCGATAAGGTCTTGCTATCCTTTGCGAAAAGCGGGAAAAAAACGGCTGACAAGGTCATTTCCGCCCCCATGCACTGTGCATCAA
Source organism: Rhizobium sp. T1470 (assembly GCF_042140505.1). NCBI lineage: Bacteria > Pseudomonadati > Pseudomonadota > Alphaproteobacteria > Hyphomicrobiales > Rhizobiaceae > Rhizobium > Rhizobium sp. T1470. Next base: position 121,434 of record NZ_CP148095.1, on the reverse strand, counting down.
TTCCATGATCTCGCCATTTGCGGAATTCAGGCTTTCGATAGCGCGATCATATGTTGACCGGACGAAGTCGCCTCGCTCAACCTCGTACAAGGTCTGCTTCTTGATCGAGGCGTCCGAGATCGCTGTCGACTTCAACACATGATTTCGAAGCATGTGCTGGGCAAACATCGACTGCATGAAGCCGACCATTTGCGCCTGCGGTATGTCCGTCGGTTCGAAACGCGTTACCAAATAACGAAACCATTCCACCCGGATCTCGGCGCCGGCCTCGGCAACCGGCGTCATGATACCGCCGAGCATCATCAGGAACTGGCTCATCGACATGACGTCCAGCATCTGGGGATGGATGGTGATCAGGATGCCGGTGGAGGCCATCAGCGCGGTTATCGTCAGATAGCCAAGCTGTGGTGGGCAATCGATGACCACCACATCGTATCGGTCATCGACATCCTTAAGCGCATTGACGATCCGCATATGAAATAGACGTCCCTCGCCCCCCTTCTTTGAAGAGATGGCGAGCGGCACGTCGTATTCGTACTCCTGCAAAATTAGGTTGGCGGGCACGACATCGAGGCCGGGGATGTTGGTCGATTGGATGACATCAGCGATCGGCTTACGCTCATCATCGAAGCGGAGCGCTTCGTACAGCGACGAGGTTTCGTCAAGCTCTGGCTGGATACCAAACAAGGATGTTAGCGATGCTTGCGGGTCAAGGTCGACGGCAAGGACGCGGTGGCCGGTTAGCGCGAGATACTGGGCAAGATGAGCCGCCGTCGTTGTCTTTCCGCTACCACCCTTGAAGTTCACGACAGACACGACCTGCAGAGGTTCGCCCTGCCGGCGTTTGGGAAGGTAATATCGCTTGTCCGATTTCTTGTTGGTCTCGAGATACTCTCTCAGTTCGAGCATTTGATCGGCCGTATAATATCGGCGACCACCGACCGATTCGATCTCTGGACCTTTGCCTTCGGAATGGATCTGTCGCAGATGACTTTGCGTGACGCCCATGAAATCCGCGACTTCACCAATCTGGAATTTTCGCAAACCCTTTCGAGCATCAGGCGGATACTGCTGGCTGCGCAGCATATGCAACGCGCTAGAGATCTTTGATCCCTGCTCGGCGATCTCAAGATCAAAACGGTTAGGCAGCGGCTGGCTCATTTTGCGAACTATTTCCTTGGTGGCCACACTTTCGAAAACATGGCCACATAGCCATCATTTGCGCAACTATCATGCGATTCCGCCTGCGCGGCAAGGAATTTAAAGTTAACAAAGTCTTAAGTCGATCGTGCGCATTTTCTTCGGTTCGCCAAATAAGCGTGACAATTCCTCACGTTAGGCCCAAATTTATCGTATCCGGCCTTTCATCTTTCCTGTGACTCAACCGCCTAAATTACAGACAGCATGGCTCTCCGGCTCTCGAATCGAGGCGAAACTGACGGAATCGACCGCGACTCGCGAGGTGCAAAATTGCACATGGACTTCCCGCGGCCACCGAGGTCTGTCTCTCACGCACTCAAACGAGGAGACGATCTTCCCCATGCTTCAGTCGCACTCCCGCCTTGTCCGCAAACTCCAGGACGCCCTCGGCGAGCGCCTTTGCTTTGCCCTTGAAGACCCGACAGTCGTCGAGATTATGCTCAATCCAGACGGCAAGCTTTTCATCGAGCGCTTGGGTCACGGCGTCGCGCCAGCCGGCGAAATGCAGGCGACCGCCGCCGAGACTGTTATCGGATCGGTAGCGCACGCTCTCCAGTCCGAAGCCGACGGAGAACGACCGATCATCTCCGGCGAACTACCGATTGGCGGCCACCGCTTCGAAGGCCTCCTGCCTCCCGTCGTCAACTCGCCAACGTTTACGATCCGCAGGCGCGCTTCACGGCTCATTCCACTCGATGACTATGTGACCGCAAAGATCATGACCGAAGCTCAGGCTTCGATCATCCGCAGTGCCATCACCAACCGGCTGAACATCGTCATCGCTGGCGGGACGGGCTCAGGTAAGACAACACTCGCGAACGCGGTCATCGCTGAAATCGTTTCCTCCGCGCCTGAGGACAGGATGGTGATCCTCGAGGACACGTCCGAAATCCAATGCGCAGCAGAAAATGCCGTCTCCCTCCACACGAGCGACGCTGTCGACATGGCCAGGCTTCTCAAGAGCACGATGCGCCTGCGTCCCGACCGCATCATCGTTGGCGAGGTTCGTGACGGGGCGGCACTGACCCTGCTGAAAGCCTGGAACACAGGACACCCAGGAGGCGTCACGACGATCCATTCCAATTCCGCAATGTCGGCGCTTCGGCGCCTCGAGCAACTGACATCGGAAGCCAGTCAACAGCCAATGCAAGCCGTGATTGGCGAAGCGGTCGATCTCGTCATCTCGATCGAACGCGCCGGGCGAGGCCGCCGGGTGAGGGAGGTCCTCCATGTCGAGGGGTTCAACGGCTCGCGTTACCAGACAGAACACTATCCGCAGATCGATGAGGACAGTCATGCAGCATAATCGCTTTCTCCGTTTGGGAATTATCGGCGCATTGCTTTGCGCCTCGCTTGCCGGGCCAGCACTTGCAGGTTCAGGCGGAAGCCTGCCGTGGGAAGGTCCGCTCGAGCAGATCCAGCAGTCCATCACGGGACCGGTCGCCGGCTATATTGCACTGGCCGCCGTCGCGATTGCCGGCGGCATGCTGATCTTCGGCGGCGAGCTCAACGATTTCGCGCGGCGACTGATGTATGTGGTACTCGTCGCGGGGATCCTGCTTGGTGCCACAACAATTGTCGGCCTCTTCGGCTCGACCGGTGCCTCGATCGGTAGCTCGTTTGTCGCCGAGCAACCCCCAACTCCTTCTTCAACTCCGTTAGGGGGAGGGGAGGGGCGTCATGGCTGACGCCGGCGTCGGACTCCATCGCAACCGTATTCACCGTGCTCTCTCGCGACCGAACCTCTTGATGGGAGCGGATCGAGAACTCGTGCTGCTGACCGGGCTCGCCGCGATCATCCTCATCTTCGTCGTCCTGACCGTCTACTCGGCACTTTTCGGCATCGCGATCTGGATCGTGGTCGTCGGCGCGCTCCGCATGATGGCGAAGGCGGACCCCATGATGCGCAAAGTCTATGCCCGCCATATGCGGTACCGGGCGCACTACCTCCCGACCTCCGCGCCCTGGCGCCGGTACTGAGGAGGCTACAATGGTCGCTTTACGCACATTTCGATCGACCGGTCCGTCATTCGCGGACCTCGTTCCGTATGCTGGCCTTGTCGATAACGGCATTCTCCTGCTGAAGGACGGTAGTCTGATGGCCGGGTGGTATTTTGCCGGTCCGGATTCCGAAAGCGCTACGGATTTCGAGCGAAACGAGCTTTCCCGCCAGATCAACTCGATCCTCTCGCGACTGGGTACGGGCTGGATGATCCAGGTCGAGGCAGTGCGCGTGCCGACGACCGAATACCCGTCTGCTGAACGCAGCCATTTTCCCGATGCCGTCACCCTGCTGATCGACCACGAGCGCCGTAGACATTTTGGACAGGAGCGCGTGCACTTCGAAAGCCGTCATGCGCTCATTCTGACCTATCGGCCGCCCGAGCGGCGGCGATCGGGTCTCACGCGTTATATCTACTCGGACAACGAAAGCCGCTCAGCGAAATATGCCGATACCGCTCTTGATGCGTTTCGCCGCTCGATCCGGGAGATTGAGCAGTATCTCGGCAATGTTCTCTCGGTGCAGCGCATGCAAACCCGAGAGGTTTCCGAGCGGGATGGTGCTCGCGTTGCACGCTACGACGAGCTTTTCCAGTTCATTCGATTTGCCATCACCGGCGAGAACCATCCCGTTCGCCTACCAGAAATCCCCATGTACCTAGACTGGCTCGCAACGGCGGAGCTGGAACATGGCCTGACGCCGCGGGTCGAGGGTCGGTTTCTTGGTGTGATCGCGATCGATGGGCTTCCGGCCGAGAGCTGGCCAGGGATTTTGAACAGCCTGAACCTCATGCCGCTGACTTATCGGTGGTCGTCGCGCTTCATCTTCCTCGATGCGGAGGAAGCAAAGCAGCGCCTTGAGAGGACCCGCAAGAAGTGGCAGCAGAAAGTGCGGCCGTTTTTCGACCAGCTGTTCCAGACGCAATCCCGGTCGGTCGATCAGGATGCCATGGCAATGGTCGCCGAGACTGAGGATGCGATCGCCGAAGCCTCATCGCAATTGGTGGCCTACGGCTATTATACCCCGGTCATCGTTCTCTTCGACGAAAGCCGCTCGGCGCTGCAGGAGAAGGCGGAGGCGGTTCGTCGCCTCATCCAGGCGGAAGGCTTCGGAGCTCGCATCGAGACGCTGAATGCGACAGACGCGTTTCTTGGCAGCCTGCCGGGCAACTGGTATTGTAACATCCGCGAACCGCTCATCAACACGCGCAATCTTGCCGACCTCGTCCCGCTCAACTCCGTCTGGTCGGGTCAGCCGTTCGCCCCGTGTCCGTTCTATCCTCCCGATGCGCCCCCACTCATGCAGGTTGCATCTGGCTCGACCCCCTTCCGACTGAACCTGCATGTCGACGATGTCGGCCATACCTTGATTTTCGGTCCGACTGGTTCCGGCAAATCCACGCTCCTCGCGCTGATTGCCGCCCAATTCTGCCGCTACGAGAAGGCGCAAGTCTTCGCCTTCGACAAAGGCAATTCGATGCTGACGCTGACGCTCGGTGTCGGCGGTGACCACTACGAGATCGGCGGCGAGAGCGGAGAGGGGGCCAGTCTTGCCTTCTGCCCATTGTCGGAGCTTTCGACTGACGCCGATCGAGCATGGGCTTCCGAGTGGATCGAGACCCTCGTTTCGCTTCAAGGAGTCACGATTGCGCCGGACCATCGCAATGCAATCTCGAGGCAAATAGGGTTGATGGCGTCGGCGCCCGGCCGTTCGCTGTCGGATTTTGTCAGCGGCGTCCAGATGCGGGAGATCAAAGATGCGCTGCACCATTACACGGTTGATGGCCCGATGGGTCTGCTCCTTGATGCGGAAGAGGATGGCCTGACGCTTGGGCGCTTCCAGTGCTTTGAGATCGAGCAGCTGATGAATATGGGCGAGCGTAATCTCGTCCCTGTTCTGACCTATCTCTTTCGACGGATTGAGAAGCGGCTCGATGGCTCGCCAAGCCTCATCGTTCTGGACGAGGCATGGCTGATGCTCGGCCATCCTGTGTTCCGCGACAAGATCAGGGAATGGCTCAAGGTGCTGCGCAAGGCGAACTGCGCCGTCATCCTCGCGACCCAATCCATCTCCGACGCCGAGCGCTCGGGCATTATCGACGTTCTGAAGGAATCTTGCCCGACCAAGATTTGCCTTCCGAACGGAGCAGCCCGGGAAATCGGCACCCGGGAATTCTACGAGCGGATCGGCTTCAACGAGCGACAGATCGAGATTGTCGCAAATGCCATCCCGAAACGCGAATATTACGTGACCTCGCCCGATGGCCGCAGGCTTTTCGACATGTCTCTCGGGCCGGTCACACTCTCCTTCGTCGGCGCTTCTGGCAAAGCCGATCTAGCCCGCATCAGGGCGCTCTCGTCGACGCACGGCCACGAATGGCCGGGTCAGTGGCTCATCGAAAGGGGGATCAACCGCTATGAATGAAGCAATCCAATTGTTGAAGCTTGGCAAATCGTTGGTGACGGGGTTGGTCGCCGCCGGCCTTACCGCTACGCCCACTGTTTCCTATGCAGGAGGCGCAGTTACCGGCGCGACCGAGATGACGCAGCTCTTGAACAACGGCGAATTGATATCTTTGGTCGGGCAATCGAGCGAGCAGATCACCAATCAGATCACCCAGATTACCCAGCTTGCCGAGCAGATCCAAAACCAGCTCAATATCTATCAAAACATGCTGCAGAATACGGCCCAGCTTCCGAACCATATCTGGGGCCAGGTCGAAGGCGATCTGAACCAGCTGAGCGATATCGTCAATCAGGGTCAGGGCATCGCCTTCTCCATGGGCAACGCTGACGATCTTCTGAAGCAACGCTTCAAAAGCTATGCGGACCTGAAGACAAGCCTGCCGAACGCCGAGAGCTTCTCGTCCACCTATCAGACGTGGTCCAATACGAATCGCGATACGATTTCCAGCACGCTCAAGGCCGCAAGCCTCACCGCCGATCAGTTCGACAGCGAAGAGGATACGATGGGCCAACTGCGATCAATGTCGCAATCGGCGGACGGCCAGATGAAGGCACTTCAGGTCGGTCACCAGATCGCCGCTCAGCAGGTCGCCCAGATGCAGAAGCTCCGCGGTATCGTCTCCCAGCAGACCACCATGATGGGGACCTGGCTGCAAAGCGAACAGACGGACAAGGATCTCGCACAGGCGCGTCGCGAGAAATTCTTCAATGCCGACGTCCAAGCCATTCCCTCCGGACAGAAAATGGAGCCCCGCTGGTGACCCGCCCCGTATTGATCGTCTCTGCGTGCGTTGCGATGGCAGGGATTGCGGCGATCACCACAGTCGTTCTGATGCGCCGAGAGAGCTCCGCCGCGCCGCAGATGAGTGAAGAGCAACGAGCGACACGCGAGAAGTTCTTTGGCACGGGCAAGGCGCTGCCGCCGATCGAAAAGGGTCAGGAGATGCGCCCGAGATGGTGAAGCGCGGTCGGAGAAGCACCATCCTGGTTGCGGGTATCGCCTTCCTTGCTTTGGTGGCGCCTGCTCTCGCCCAACAAGGCCAAGCTCTGACAGAGCTGGAAAATCAGGTCTCGACGGCCGCCAAAGGGTGGGAGACCGCCGTCATGGATGCGGCTAAATCGCTGTTCTGGATCCTCTCAGGTATCGAGGTTGGCATTGCCGCCGTGTGGCTAGCGATACAGGCAGCATCGCTCGATAGCTGGTTTGCCGAGCTCGTCCGTCGCATCATGTTCATCGGCTTTTTCGCATTCGCTTTGACGCAGGGGCCCACCTTCGCCAAGGCCGTCGTCGACAGCCTCTTCCAGATCGGCGGCGGTGGTGGCTCCGCGTCGCCTGCCGAAGTCTTCGACGCTGGTATTCGCGTGGCTGTTGGTTTCCACGCAGAACTGAGCCGGTTAGGCGCATAATTTCCATTGAGAATTGAGCCATGTGAACCTTCCCCCCAACGCGGTGAGCGACGGGGGCCACGGAGTGATCCACATGGGACTTTTAAACATCATCCGTCGGATGGCGCTGCGCGAGAAGCAGTCGATCCGCGAGATCAGCCGGCGCACTGGGCTGTCACGCAACACGATCGCGAAGTATTTGAGCGCTGGTACGATCGAGCCGACGTTCACGGTACCGGAACGTCCGAGCAAGCTCGATCCTTTTGCCGACAAACTTGCTGGCTGGCTGAAGACCGAGGCCGGGAGGTCGCGCAAGCAGCGCCGAACGCTGAAGCAGCTTCATGCGGATCTGGTGGTTCTCGGCTTTACCGGCTCCTATGGTCGGGTCGCCGCGTTCGCCCGCGACTGGCGGGCTGAGCAGCTGACAGCGGGCCGCGGCATATTCGTTCCGCTGTCTTTCCGCCCAGGCGAGGCATTCCAGTTCGATTGGAGTGAGGACTATGCCGTGATCGGCGGCGAGCGCACGAAGCTTCAGGTCGCACATATCAAGTTGTCGCACAGTCGGGCCTTTCTGGTCAGGGCCTACCTGCTGCAAACGCACGAGATGCTCTTCGACGCCCACTGGCACGGCTTCCGTGTGTTCGGCGGCGTACCTGGTCGCGGCATCTACGATAACATGAAGACGGCGGTCGATCGTGTCGGTCGCGGCAAAGAGCGGCAGGTCAACATCCGTTTCCTCGCGATGACGAACCACTACGTCTTTGCGCCAGAGTTCTGCAATCCCTCTGCCGGCTGGGAGAAGGGGCAGGTCGAGAAGAACGTCCAGGATGCTCGCCCACGACTGTGGCAACAGATGCCTGACTTCCCGGATTTGGCGGTATTGAATGCTTGGCTGGAACAGCATTGCCAGGACCTGTGGCGGGAGACGGCGCATGGCACCTTGCCCGGCACAATCGCAGATGTTTGGGCTGATGAGCGGGCAGCATTAATGGCACTGCCACCCGCATTTGACGGCTTCGTTGAGCAGAGCAAGCGCGTCTCACCGACATGCCTGATCACCTTCGAGCGCAATCGTTACAGTGTGCCAGCATCGTTTGCGAACCGGCCTGTCAGCCTGCGCATTTATCCCGAGAGACTGGTCGTTGCGGCCGAGGGCAATATCCTATGCGAGCATGAGCGGGTCATTGAGCGGAGCCACGATAAGCCGCCACGAACGATTTACGACTGGCGACATTACCTTGCCGTCATCCAGCGCAAACCCGGTGCCTTGCGCAATGGTGCGCCCTTCCTGGAATTGCCGCTGGCCTTCAGACAGTTGCAAGATCAGATGCTTCGCCGCCCCGGCGGTGATCGTGAGATGGCCGACATCCTCGCTCTGGTGCTTCATCACGACGAACAGGTCGTCGTCAGGGCCGTGGAACTGGCTCTGGATCAAGGCGTGGCGACCAAAACGCATGTGTTGAACCTGCTGCATCGGCTGATTGATGGCAAGACGACCGACGGTCCCGACATCGATACGCCACAGGCACTGACCCTGCTGCGCGAACCCAAGGCCAATGTAGAACGCTACGATGGCTTGCGGGTCCGGATCGTAGGAGGTCGTCATGCGTCATGACCCCGCAAGTGCTGCCGTCGTCATCATGCTGCGTAGCCTGAAGATGTATGGCATGGCCCAGGCCGTCACGGACCTGATCGAGCAAGGTGCTCCCGCCTTCGATGCGGCCGTGCCAATCTTGTCCCAGTTGCTGAAAGCCGAGATGGCCGAGCGTGAGGTCCGCTCGATTGCCTATCACATGAAGGCTGCTCGCTTCCCAGCCTACAAAGACATCTCCGGATACGACTTCGCCGCCAGCGAGATCAACGAGGCCACCGTGCGCCAACTGCACCGATGCGAGTTCATGGATGGGGCGCAGAACGTTGTCCTTATCGGTGGCCCTGGCACTGGAAAAACGCATGTCGCGACCGCTCTTGGAATCCAAGCCATCGAGCATCATCGCCGAAAGGTCCGCTTCTTCTCGACCATCGAACTGGTCAATGCTCTCGAGCAGGAGAAGGCTAAAGGCAAGGCGGGCCAGATCGCGGAGACCTTGGTCCGCCTCGATCTGCTCATCCTGGACGAGTTGGGATACCTGCCGTTCAGCGCCTCAGGCGGAGCACTACTCTTCCACCTGTTAAGCAAGCTCTACGAGCGGACCAGCGTCGTGATTACCACCAACCTCAGCTTCAGCGAGTGGGCAACCGTCTTCGGCGACGCCAAGATGACGACCGCTCTGCTCGATCGTTTGACCCACCGTTGCCATATCCTGGAAACCGGTAACGACAGCTTCCGCTTCAAAGCCAGCTCGGCTGCCGCAGCACAGAAGAAAGGAGAAAAAGCCAATCCCTTGACCAAATCCTGATCAGAAAACCATACTTAGAGGTGGCTCACTTCTTGGTGGAAAAACCGGCTCAGTTCTGCGTGGAAACCAACACGTGGCATCCCAGATGTCGGAGCAGGCAAAGTTCGGCGTCTTCGAGGACAATGCCCTGGCGATCGCCGCCGTGCTTGCGATGGGCATCGTCGTCATCTGCTTCTCTCTCGTTGCGGCAATATTCGTCTCGGTCATGGTCGAGATGTATGTCGGCCTGCTGGCAGGCATGATCATGCTCGGGCTCGGGGGCTCCTCCTTCACCAAAGACTTTGCGATCCGCTATCTCGTTTATGCCTTCGGGGTTGGGATGAAACTGATGGCCTTGGTCATGATCGCCAAGATCGGCTCGAACGTTCTGCTTGGGCTCGCGCAGGCTCCGACAGCCGAGAGCGACCAGTTCATCACCACACTGGCCATTGCCGGCATCTCTGTCGTCGTCTTCATCATCGCGATGTACGTCCCGAACATCATCCAAGGCGTTGTCCAAGGGACCTCGGTCTCCGGCGGCATGGAGTCAATCCGCCACGGCGGACAGGCGGCCTCGTTTGCAGCAGGCGGAGCATTCCTTGGCGCAGGCGCGGTCGGCGCCGGCTTTGCCGCCGCGCAGGCAGCGCGCGCCGGTGGATCCTCGGCAGCCGGTTCAGTACTCCGGGGCATGGGCGCAAGTTTCAGCTCCGGTGCCATCGCTGCCGGATCCGCAGCCAAGGAGAAGGCAATCGGATCACCCGGCGCTTATGCCGGCTCCCTTCTCGGCCTGGCCAACGCGAAGCTCGATCAGGCAAGGGGCAATCCACCCACTCCGACGCCGCCTCCGGAAAGACCGGACAAACCATAATTCACGGACAGGATCACTCACATGGCAGGGCATCCCGCACCTGAAAACCCGTACCTTGCCGCGAGGCAGGAATGGTCAGAACGTTACGGCTCCTACGTCAAGGCAGCCACCGCCTGGAGGGCCGTTGGCATCTTGAGGCTGGGAATGGCTGTGATCGGCTTCGGCTACGCGCTTTACCTCAGCACGCAGGTCAAGCTCGTCCCGTATATCGTCGAGGTTGATAAGCTCGGGAACACGGTTTCCGGCGGCTTCCCGCAGCAGATCGAGTATGCGGACACGCGGGTCGTTCGCGCGACGCTCGGGAACTTCGTGACCAGCTTCCGTTCTATCACACCAGATGCGGTGGTCCAGAAGCAATATATCGACCGCACCTATGCCCTCCTGCGGACGAGCGATCCCTCGACGCAAAAGGTCAATGCATGGTTCCGCGGCAACTCGCCGTTCGAAAAGGCGGTCAACGCGACTGTCGCGATCGAGGTGAACAACATCGTCGCGCTTTCGAACCAGACCTATCAGATCGACTGGACCGAGTACGAGCGCGATCGGAAAGGCAAGGAGGTCGCGACCCGACGCTTCCGGGGCATCGCGACCGTGTCGATCACATCACCACAGGACGAAGCAACAATCCGGCTCAATCCGATCGGTGTCTATGTGACCGATTTCGACTGGACCGCGCAACTTTAAGGGCTGGGATCTGCAATGAGGATCAAACACAAACGCGTCGCTCTTCGCTGCATGCTGGCGCTTGCCGTATCGACCGGGGTTTCATCGACGGCCATCGCGCAAAGCCTGACGGGCAATGAGGTCAAAGGGACGAACCTCTCCGACAAATGGCGAGGGCAGGCCGGACTGGTCACACGCGGACCGGACGGCAAAGTGATCTTCCTCTTTGGTGAGACGCAGCCCTCCGTCGTCTGCTCACCCTTGCAGGTGTGCGACATCGAGCTGCAGGGTGGCGAAATTGTCCGCGATGTCCTCGTCGGCGATACGGTACGCTGGAAGGTAGAGCCGGCAACGTCTGGCGCCGCCAGTGGACAGGCGATCCACCTGATCGTCAAGCCGTCCGAGCCGGGGCTCGTCACTTCCATGGTGGTGACGACCTCACGCCGCACCTACCATATCCAGCTGAAATCGCATCCGACACAGTACATGGCTCGCATTGGGTTCGAGTATTCCGAAGATGCTGCCACGAAGCTTTCCGATATCAATGCGCGCATCCAGGCGATGACCGGACCGGACGGCGGAGTGGCTCCAGAACAGCTTGCCTTCTCCTACGCGGTCAGCGGAAGCGCCCCGTGGCGGCCGAAGCGTGTCTATTCCGATGGCCAGAAGACCTACATCCAGTTTCCCCGTGCGATCTCCGGCCAGGACGCGCCAGTCCTCTTCGTCGTGTCAGGCGGACAGAACCGCATCGTCAATTACCGGATGAAAAACGACATGATGATCGTCGACTATAATATCGACAAGGCGATCCTGATTTCCGGAGTTGGATGGAAACAGCAGAAGATCACGATCTGGCGGGGAGGGTGACCCATGAAGTTTCAACATTTCCTCCCAATCGTCTTTGTCCTGAGCCTCGCGGGATGCCAAACCGCTACTGACGGGCTGTCCTCCAGCGCAGCGCCCGCGGACGTCTGGGGTCCTGCCGCCGGTGCTATTGCTGGCGACATGGCAGGACGGTTCGCCGAGCAAGCCGGATCGACGTCCACCCCCATCAAACTCCACAAGGACACCTCCGAATTCTCCGTCGCGCTAGAAGCTGCTTTGAAAGGGTGGGGCTTTGCCATCGTCACCGATGACAAGAGCGCGAGCGCGACTGAAGCGCCAAAACCGGTCGAGCTGGCCTACTCGATCGCTGCCGTAGACGGACAAGTGCTGGCGCGCCTTTCGACTGACACTATGGAGCTCGGTCGAGCCTACTCGGTTAGCAATGGCGTGGCGACGCCGGCAAGCCCCCTTTCCCTTATGAAGCGAAACTGACAGGCGGAGACGATCATGGTCCAATCGCTGCAACTGGGAACGTCCAATCAATTTCCTGACGAGAAAGGGATGAAGCGCCTCAATCGGGTGCCTCTGTTCGTCGGCATCGGGATCCTGGTTCTGTTCCTTGCCGTTCTCGTCTACGGCCTCTCCTCGCGTGGGCTGAGGTTTGGTCAGCACGACCCGAACGAGAGCGGTTCCGGCACTCCGGCTTCGACCTTCGCCGATCAGCTGAAACGGGGTGTCAAAGACGGAATTATCGGTGATCGAGAAGATGCGCAGCCGAATTTCCAGCCGTCGCCAGTGCCGCAGCAGCAGACCGATGCCCGCCCTGTGGAAGCGGAGCCAAAAGTCGAGCCTCGTGAACAGCGCAGGCCCCGCATGGAATCGGACGAGGAATGGAATGCCAGGATGCTTCGTGAACAGCGAGAACAGATATTTCGCGAGCAGCAGCGCCAGCGCATGGCAAGCCTTCAGGCACGGGCTGCTCTCGATTCTCCCTTGAAAGTTGACATCAGCGATGTCGCCGCGCAGGCGCAAGGCGCCTCATCTGCAGGACCGCGTCAATCGAATGTCGGGGCAACGGGTTCGCAGGATCTCTATGCCGCGGCTTTGAGAGCTGGCGCGGCCGGGCAGACCGATCAGAATGGACAAGCGTCTAAGGAAGATTTCTTCAATGCTGATATCAAGGATCTCGGCTACTTGCCGAACCGCGTCGTTCCACAGCAATCGCGCTACGAGCTAAAGCGCGGATCGGTTATTCCGGCGACCTTGGTCACTGGCATCAGCTCCGACCTGCCAGGCCGCATCACCGCGCAGGTCAGCCAGAACGTCTATGACAGCGCGACCGGGCATTTCATGCTGGTTCCACAAGGGACGAAACTATTTGGTCGCTATGACAGCAAGGTCTCGTTCGGCCAGAATCGCGCTCTTGTCGTCTGGACCGATATCATCTTCCCGAATGGCTCTACCCTGCAGATCGGTGGCATGGCCGGCACAGACTCGGAGGGATACGGTGGTTTCAGCGACAAGGTCGACAATCACTATCTCCGGACGTTCGGCTCTGCGGCCCTGGTCGCGCTCATTGGGACAGGTATCGATATGGCGATGCTCGAAAGCTCGACTCTCGCGACGCAGGACACGGCCTCCGACGCCGCGCGCCGGAACTTTGCCGAGACCTTTGGGCGGGTCGCCGAGCAGACGATTTCGAAGAACCTCAACGTCCAGCCAACGATCAAAATCAGGCCGGGCTACAGGTTCAATGTGCTTGTCGACCAGGACATCATCTTTCCGGGCGTCTACAGCAACTGAGGTCTGCGACGGAAACCTGCTGAATGCAGTCGATACAAGTCGGCTCCGTCGACCAAACAGAACTTCGCTGCAAAACTGCAGTGGAACACTCGCCAGCCTATCGCTAAAATAATAGTTCCCATTCGCTGCGTCGCTCGTTTAGAATGCGAGCAAATCTGCTTGCGTACACCGGGAGCCGCGCGTACGCGTTGAGAGAAGCGATGAGTTACGAGAGAAATATCATTACCAAAGACGTTGACCTTCCGCCCCTTGTTGGATTGCTCTCTAGCGAGTCCGAGCAAACTATCGAGATCTTGACGATTGGCGCGATCAAGAAACACCGTAAACTGGTCGACCGCGCCGAACGGTTGTTTCAAGATGTCCGCGCAAGCGAACGCAAACAGGAGGGTGAGCCCGATAAGGCTTACTTAGCCTATCTCGATGCAACGATCGAAATGCACGCGCAGATGTCGGCCCTGACAACGCTTCTTGGCATCCTGGGCCGGACGCCGAAAGTCTGATCAAATCAAACCACGTCGAATTGCCAGTGCCACAAGTTGCGTATTGTTGCACAGGTCGTACCGGCGCCTTGCCTCGGCGAGCGCAATGCGGACTGTGTTGTACTTCACGTGCTCGATGTCGGCTGTATCTTCGACCGTCTTGCCCAATGAAAGCCACCGCGTGTAGGTCCCCTCCTTTGGAGTAAGGTAGAACGGTTCCTGCATCGATGGGATCACTTTCAGTTGCTCAATGCGGGCATGTAGCTGCCCGACCGCAGAGGATGCGACGATCGGATCGATTTCTTCGTGAGTCGTCAGGTTGGGCTTTGGAGAGACAAAGCTCAGCGCAGCGATTGCGCCGTTAGAGATAGCGATAGGAATGGTTATGCCTGAGCGGATTTCGAACTGCGCTGCACATCCAAAGAAACTCCGGTCTTCTTCCGACAGGTTTTGTTCTTGAGAGGACCAAACAAACGCACGACGTGACCGTTGATACCAACATGCATTGATCAAAACCGATGCGCCCACTCGCGCAGTCCAATGGACATTATCTTCCAGGGTTGCGCGACGAGTTTGTTCCAGGCGGCACAGCAGTGAGCGACGATGTCCTCGTAGTCTGTGAAGATGCGGTTCGACAGCCAGTTGTCCCTCATAAACTGCCAGACGTTTTCGACAGGGTTCAATTCAGGCGAACGCGGCGGCAAGAACAGCAATGTGATGTTGTCAGGGACGCTGAGCTTCGGCGTGACGTGCCATCCGGCTTGATCGAGGATGAGGACCGCGTGAGCGCCGTCATCGACTGCCTGGCTGATTTCCAGCAGATGTTGATTCATGGCGTCGGTATCGCAATAGGGCAATACGAGGCCCGCGCCCTTACCTTTCTTGGGGCAGATGGCACCGAAGATGTACGCCCACATCGTCCGTTGATCCAGCGGCGCTGAAGGTCGGGTGCCACGGCGAGCCCATCGGCGGGTGATCTTGTTTTTCTGACCTATGCGCGCCTCGTCGGCCCACCAGAGTTCGATCTCGGTATTCTTCGGGAGGCTGCTTCTGATGGCTGCCAATGCGGCAGGGAACTCTTTTTAAAAGCGTCCACTTCGGGTTCATTCTGGGCGTAGTGGCGCGGCCGGGCAGACAGCTTGGCAAAGCCGAGAGCCTTCAATTCGCGACCAACCGTGGTCTCGTCCATCGAGATCCGGAATTCCTGGAAGATCCATTGGACCAGATCCTTGCGCCGCCACCGAACGACACCGTGGATAGCCGGGATCGGACCACGCTCTACAATCTTGGCCAAGGCCTGGCGCTGATCATCATTCAGCTTGGGCCGATTGCCGGGAGCCTTGCCGTTGAGGAGCCCGGCCGACCCGTGCTCATTGAAACGAACGACCCAGTCGCGAACAATCTGCAAGGTCACGCCCCCGATCCGGGCCGCATCTGTACGCGAGCCGCCGTCATAAATTTCCGCCAACGCCAGAAGCCGCCGCGCTTGAGCGGCATCCTTGGTCCCTTTCGCGAACTGCCGCAGAGCAGGACCATCAAAATCATCGCGCAATGCAATCGCCGAACCCATTGCAAACCTCCCGTTTGCCCCATGGATTCAGATTTTCACCGATTCGGGAATCCCAAGTGAGTCGCACTCTGCGCTCGCTGGTATGAGCTCGTCGCAGAACTGGGTTACGCCGATCCAGGTCATACTTCTGACTGCGTTTTAGCCAATCGGGGTGCAGGTTTGAAATTACACAAAGTCGCCCGGCAGTAATTTGGTGTAGGCATAACCGGTAAATTCGAACCGGTCTGCTAGATCCTCCAGGGCGGCTTTTAGTGTTGCATCGTCATGCGCGATGGCGCTGATCTCCAAGAGCCCTGCCACGAGTTGGTTCATCGATACCTCTCCCATTCAGTCCTACGGCGCGCACGGTATTCTCATATCGGCACAGCCTGAGATTGATCTTGATCTCAGAGTAGTTCGCGCACTCGCTTTGCGTTTGTCGGAATATTATCCAACCTGGATTCGATAACCTTCGATTGCGTGATTTGGCACGATGTAATATGAAGTGCAGCGAAACGAAACGAAATCAAAGTTGGTAACCGATTGTTTCAAAATGGGAAATTATTTCTTCCGCCACCGAATGATGGTAGTGATTGGAAGGAACTGTTCCGGAAAGCAGCTGCGGCCGGCGCGGGTAGACCCCTGGGGGAAGACGGATTTCCGACAGGCCCATGGACGCCCGAATTGCTTACAGAGGCGATTTCGCAACTCGATTCGAACCAAGCTGGGGTTGATCTACGCACCGTCCAGCTTTGGTTTCAGGAGAATGACCGGGGAATTAGCTCCAGCAACATTCGTTGGCTGGCGAGGGTTTTCGGCTGCGATGATCCGGTGGCAACAGGCGCGTGGCAGGTTGAGCTAAGTTCGGCTCAGACACGACTGTTGTCAAAAAGGCGAGAGGCGAAAAAGGCAGGAAATAGCTCTGCGCCGGAAAATCTCGATGGGTCTGGAGACGCCGTAGTCGATCACGAGCTGGCCCCTGCGGTCGAGTCCAGCCGAGATGTCGAACCCGCCAGCAAACGGCGGGGTTTCCGTTTGGCGCGGGTATCTGAGTCAGTTTATAGCGAAGGTTCGCCGTTGAACCTTCCCGCATTTGTATTTGCGGGTGCATCAGCTCTTGGTTTCCTATCTTATATCCTGGGGATCCACAGCGCAGTCTATTTGCGCGCAGATAACATTGCGAAACAGGTCGGGTTTCTCTGGGCGCCCAATTGGACGTTCCTTTTCATGGTGCTCTTGCCGCTGTTTTTCGCACTTGTGATGGAGCTGCTCGCCTTTTGGAAGAGGGAAGGGCGCGAGAAGCTGTCGTCCACCAGCGACACGCGGAATAGCGACGTCGATTGGGAACGCAATGTGCAGGCCACCACCTCCACCTATTGGGCGGTATTTATCATCTGCGTTTTGTTCGCCGGGATTTTTCAATGGATCGGCGTGTGTTTGATACCGCTCTTGAAAGGCGGCGCTGACTACGCGACCAGCTGGGGCACGTTGGCAATTGTGCGACCAGAAGTCATTTCGGTCCCGACGTCGATCGCGTTCACAGCACTCGCCTACCTTTATATGTGCCTTTGCTTTTATCTGTTTTTTGCGGGCCTCATTTTGCTGCACACCATGGTCCATGATCTGAGGAAAATGGATGCGAATTCGCTGCGGAGGGATGCGTATCGAGACGAACTCCATGATCTCCGCTTCAGGTTATTGCGGGGAATATTTCGCTGCACGATCGTCGGTATTCTCGTTGCGCTGTGCATGAAAGCCCAGAGCGCTTATCTGACATCCAACTCAGAAAATATCGTGGCCTGGTTGCTCGACGACATGAATTTGGCGTTGGCTAGGCGTGAAGGCGTTCGCAATGGATTCCACTATCGGATGCCGACACACTATAGCAGCCTCCTCGTCGCTGTTTCGACCATCGCGGTTTTTCTCTACGCTTCGATGTGCTTGCGCGGTATGGGGGCTCGGTTCCAAGCGGCTTTTTGGAAGATGTCAGTAGTGATCGCGATCCTGTTCACCAGCTACCTGTTGGTGGATGCGTTCGTCGGATCGTCATTCGTTTTGTGCGTTGGTGTGCTGGTAGGTTCGTACGGCATAATTGATCCAACGCTCGGGCCTAAGCGATTCAGCAAAGTAGGAAGCAGTCAACGTGTACTTTAACTGGCTTGATCGGTGGGATGAGCAGCGCGCTCGACGTGGTGAGGAAGGTAAGGAGCCCACAGGTTTCATCCTTGATGCAGACCGTGCCTTTCCAGGAGAGAAAGTAGATAGCTTTCGCGAGTTCTGTGCCCGCGCAGATCGGGCGTCGACCGACCCAACCTTTTTTGAAGAGCCGCACGGGGGCGATCACGAGTTTGAGGCGGATGAAAACTGGGTCAAATTTCCATCAGCCATTAGTACCGAGGTCACCGAGAACAACATCGTCTGGGCGAAAATCACTCGAAGCGGACCATTTGATAGGGCCTTGGTGATTTTTCACCATTGGAACGCACGGGCCCGAAACCCACAGATTGCCAGCTTCTTTTCGAAGCGTGGAATTACAGTCTTTGAGATTGCTATGCCTTATCATTTCGAACGGAGCCGGCCAGGGTCAGTTCATGCCGATTACATGCTCAGCGCAAATCTTGGTCGAACGGTCGAAGCCGTAAAACAAGCCGTATGCGACGGGCGAAAACTTATCCGTTGGCTGAAATGCGAAGGCTTCCAGGAAATCTCGGTCCTCGGTATGAGCCTCGGCTCCTGGGTCGCAGGGCTGATCGCAGCGCATGATACGACCGTGGCTAAAGCTTCGCTTTTCCTGGCGGGCGGAAGCCTTGCCGACATGGTTTGGACTGGTCGGGCGACGCGTTCTATACGGGAGAGCCTCGAACCAGAACTCGACCTGATAGATCTCCGAAGAGCCTGGGGTCCGCTCAATCTCGAAAACTACCTCCGTCGATTGGCTCGGCCCGACTTGGATCTTCAGTTCATTTTGGCGAAGAGGGACACGGTTGTATTGCCGAAGCTTTCAGAAAGCCTGATACGAGGTTTGAGGGACGCAGGCGGACGCCAACAAGTTCTGAAAATGAACTGTGGCCACTACTCCCTCGGAAAGTCGCCCTACATAATCTTTGCCGGGTTGAGGGCGAGACGATTTCTATCGTGATTTAGAACGGCAAGCTAGGCCCCGAATATTCGGGTATGGAAGGCGCCGACTAACCGACAGCCGCCTTGCAAATCCTCCTTACGTGTACTACCTTGTAATCAGAGCAACGCTCCGGGGTCAGCGCTAGGCGCTGGCCGAAACGAATTAAGGTCCGCGAGGACCTTTTTTCATTTAAAGCAGCTGTATTTGATGCCGAGGTTAGGCCGGTCTTCCTCAGGAAAATGAGCGTCGATCAGCCTGCCCGCTTTCATCAGATCAACATAGGGCTTGTAGGTGGGATCGTAACCGCCCTTGGCCATGGGATACAGCATCAGGTCAGCGACTTGCATCATCGCTGCCTCCTTTGTCCGGCGCTTAGGCTCACCCCTGACGATCCGCCGAAACTCCTCCGGAGGAAGGGCGCCGTAGGCGTTGGCGCCTTCGCCGGCGAAGGGCATCCCGTCGGCTTTGAGCGCCTTGGCATAGGAAATCAGATTTCGGTCTTCGTGTTTGCCGCTTGCCTCGAAAAAGACCCGGAGGGTGCGGCCCTGGCTATCGGCGAACTTTGCCGCCCGCTCGATGAGGATCGAGTACGCGGTTTTGCACATCAGCCATAGCCGCTCTTTGTATCTCTCACTATACCGTAGGACATATCCCGGCCGATCGATAACGGCCGCAATCCCAATCACGGGGAGCGCGAGGATGAACGCGTCAAGCTCCGGAAAGAAGATCCGCGCCTTTTCGGGGTTCCTGAGCCAGCCGAAGTCTCCGCGCCCGCCACGAATTTTGTGGGAGTGAAGAGGGTAGGTGATCCCATGCGCGGCGCAGAATGCGGCGTGCCGCGCTTTCAGCTCGTCGATATCTTCCTGCCTGATCAGAAACCCACCCAAAGCGAAGCAGTCCATGCCGTCCTTGCGCTCTTGGGGGAGCTCATGATCGGGGTCCCGGCTACCGGTATCGTCGATGAAGAGGTGATATTCAGGAACTGCGGTCATTGGTGATCAGTCTATCCGGCAGAAGCTCGGAAAGCCACGTGTTTGCCCCCTCTATCGCATTATTTCTGTCCGCCGATCCGGGACAAGTCGATCCTGATCCCTGCCTCTGCAGCCGTGTCCGGCTCGCCCGATTGCGGAGCTACTTCTTTGTCCGATACAGGGTTCGACGGCTCGGCTGCGGGCTTCGCGTCGCTGAGGCCTTTCCAAAGAAGGTGGGACCACCAGGATCCTCGGCGGGGAAAATGCTTTCGCCCTCAAACGTGCCGGTCTTCCAAGCGTAGATCGTATCATCCAGCATCTGCGGCAGAAGCTCCTTATTCGTCGGGTGGCCATACCACTTGGTCACGATCCGAGCGGCCTTTGCGAATAGGCCTGTTCCAGTACGCAAGTTCTCACAAGCATCGAACATGCCCGTTTGAAGTTCCGACGCATCGATGACGCCGACGCCGGCCGGAAACTGCGTGATCCCAACCCGCACCACGGCCTGACCAACATTGCTTCGCACGACCTCCAGGGCTTCATCAGGTGTTCGAGGCTTGGGAATGAGAACCACACGACCACCCGATTTGACGGTAACGGCGAGCGGGTCATCCGATCCGACCGCGGAAACGAACTGCTCGACGATAGCTGGGGTAAGGCTGGGATCAGCACATTTGGCGATGAATGCGGCATCCATTGTTTTTCTCCAGGTTAGATGTTGAAGGACATCACGAGCGGTTTGTCGAAAAGCCGAGCCCAAGCCACGGCGCTGGCCCGTTGAATCGCGACGATGTTAGTGCCTTTCGTCCACCAGCCATTTCCCGCGGCTACAATAAGATCAGGCTCGTAGATCATGGATTGCAGGATCGGCCATACGAGCAGCAGCTCGTAGCAGATGAGAGGTGCTGTCCGGCTGTTCCCGACCGGCGCAACCGGATTGGCGAAGAAGTGCGCTCGAGCGCCGCCGTCCCGCCCAACAATCGACAGCCAAGGCTGCCACATCGACCCCGGCACCGGCATTCGCTCGTTGTACATGACCACTGCTCCATGTCCCGAGATGCTGACCAGGACGTTATCGTAACCATCCGATCCGACGATTGCCGCGCCTGCAACAACAGTGAGATCTGACCCTGAGAGCTTGTCTTGCCAGAAGCGCCGAACTGTCGGCGTCCAAAACCCGAAGGTGCTCTCTGGGAGTAAAATCACCGCTGCGTCCCGCCGGCGCTGATTGTGTACCGTCGCCGCCAAGTCACTATGTCGGGTAAGACTATTGTCCCGGCCGAGACTATTGCCGAGCGCCAGGTCGACGCCCTGCCAATGCTGCCCCAAGCTGGGTGTCGTCCAGAATGAGGCTGACCAGAGCCAGAGCCCTGCAAAGGTGATGGCAGCAGCCGGCCAATAGCGAGTCGTCATGATCGCGAGGCCGGCTGCCATTGCTGCCAGGCCGGCCCAACCCCATCCCGGAAGAAGAACGCCGGCGGCCGTTAGGGGATGAGCCCACCCGACAATTCCGAACGGCGGAACGGCCATGACAATCATTGCGATCGAATACCGTAGCGCGTTCCAGTTATCGCGACGAAGCGACCAGAGGACACTGTGCACGAACACGAAACCGATCGAGGCGGCCAGCCACAAGATCAGCCCGGGCCAGACGTCCGACTGATAGAAGGCAGCGACACCCTGAGGCAACCCGCGGGATGCGGCCAGAAAGTAGGCAACCGCTACCAGGCCGGCCGTTTGCCGGCTCTGCGCTGTTGACCACAATGCCGGAAAGGCAATCGCGACAGGAAGAGCCAACGCATACCCACTCCAACCAAGATAGCCGGAAACGCCGGACGCAAGCACAAGCGCGAGAGAAAGCATCCATTTACGGCGCATAGGTCAGTACCTCGCGCGCAATTCCAAGGATGCCGGAAGCAGGAACCGGCCCGAAGTATCGGCTGTCCCAGGAGCCGGGAAAGGACGAATGGAGAAAGACCTGCCCCGGCGGCACGATTCCACTGGAATAGGGGCGTAGTGACCGGCCCCGACCGTCACGCTCAACGAGACGAGAATTGCGCAATACCCGCCCGTCGATCGATACGCTCCTGTCAATCGCGACCTGCTGCCCAGCGATCGCAACGACTTGCTTGATCAGCGGTCCAGTCCCACCCGGGCATGGTCCCCATCGTAGATAGCCCCTCGCTTTTCCCTGGGTGCGCGCGGCGCTGTCTGGCATGCAAACGAAGACAAGATCGCCGACAACAGCAGACCGAGAGAGCGGCTCAATCTCCCAGAGCCCAAGCGGCTCGCTTGGCGTCGTGTTAATCCTGAGGCCAGCTCCGAAGCCGGCAACCAACACCGCACTAGCGAAAAGAGCGGTCGCTCCCAGGATAAAGGTGGCGCCTCTCCCCGCCCGCGACTTCCGACGCGGATCTGAAGCGTCGGTGCTCATTTCAGGGAGAGCCCGGTGGTCTTGGCCGGACGCATCGTCTCGGCCTGTTTGAGGGCGGTCACTGTCCGCTCATGAGCCGCGAGCTGTTGAACGGTCCGTATCGTGTTCCAGGCCGACTGCAGGTCCGCCTTCTGCGCCGGCGCCATGCCAGCAGATAGCTTCTCGAAAACCTTGCCATCCGCCTCTTTCGCGGCCAACGGCAGGAACGTCCTCTCCCCGAAACGCTCGGAGACAGCCTTGGCAAACCCCTCCAACTCGGCTTTCACTTGTCTGTCCGCGAGCGCATATTCCAAGCCAGAAGGAAGGTCGTTTCGATCAATGGCGTCGCGGACCCGTTCAAGGGTCTGCTTGGCCGCTCCGGAGAGAGCCGGAATATCGATTGAGACCTTCAGGCGAACAGCCCGCTCCTCCGCGTCATAACGACGCTCAGCCTCGGCCCGCTTCTGCAGATAGCCATCCAGATCGAGTGCCAGTGCAGGGACATTCACGAGCGCCGTCTCCCGCGCCTGGCTCTCGACTTTACCGGCAAACAGGCCGGTCTTGCCCTTCAAAGGTCCAAAGGATTCCGGCTGCTTGGAAATCGTCGCCAGTGTCGCCTTCGCGGTCTCAGAACTGCCGACCATGGCCTCGACATTGACCCTATTGAAGGCGCCTTGAGGGTCAGCATAAACGAGGTGGAAGCGCGCGGAGACCTCCTGCCACCGGCTCATCAACGCGGGGTCCGCCGAGACCTTGTCCTCTACAGATTTCTCGATCGATTTTGCAAACGTCGTGATGCCGGCAACCATGGGCTTCCTATCCTCCTGGACGACAGAGTTGGGTTGGTTTTGGATTTCCGACGCGCCACGAACCTGGCGCTCTCCGCCAACCCTCGGACGCAAACCGAGCCGCGCTCCGACGGCAGCGAGCCGTGACACGAGATCGGTCAGTTTTTGCTTTTGACGGATCGTCCAGTGCAGACGATCGCGCAGGAGCGTGCGTCCGACATTCATCAGATGAAGCCCGCGCATGTCAGCGAAATGAAGTGCCGCGCGATAGGAGGAAGCATTCTGATAGTCGAGTGTCGTTTCCTTCGACGCGTCACGCGATAGGCGCTCACGCATTCTCGCCATCGCCAGATCGGCGACCGGCACGACCTTCCAGGAATTGCGATCTGCCTCGGTGCCGTCAGGAAGCCTGACACGCTCGGATCCGACGCGCTCGAGACCGATCCGATCACCGATCCTGACATCGGCCACATCCATCGCGCGGGCGAGATCGACACCCCAGACGGTGCGCTCCTGACCATCGGCGAAGCCGAGCGTGACATAGTAGCTGTCCCGGTTGCCTGGCTTATGCTCGAAAGGCGCTTCACCATGGGCGATCAGGACGCCGGCGCGTCGCTGTGCGAACTCTTCCAGCCCGACATAGAGCTCGGCGGTCTCGCGGTGGCGGGTCATGGCGACATAGGACAGGTGCCGGTCCAGCGTGCTCGATGCCAGAACTTTCACCCGATCGACGGTGGCACCCTGGCTCTTGTGAACGGAGGTGGCATAGCCATAATCGACATTGGCATAGAAGCGCTGTTCGACCACGACCACGCGACGATCATCGCCACTCTCGATCTCGGCGGCCAAACGACCGGGCTGGGCTTCGACCACACGCGCCAGCATGCCATTCTTCACCCCGAGTGATCCCTCGTTCCTCAAGAAGACGATCTGGTCGCCGGCCGCGAACTGCCGCGGCCCGTCTTCCGTCTTGAAGGCGTGACCGTTCTCCATCAGGCCGCGCTCAACGAGCTTGCCGCGCGCCAATTCATTCAGCATCCGGACATCACGACGGCGATGGGCAAGGATCAGGGAGGACTTGGCCGGATCATAGTCGCGGTCCCAATCGGCGATCAAAGTCGTGATCGCGTCATACCTTGTCCACGCCGTCCGGACCATGTCTCGCTGCTCGTAAGCTTCGAGCGCAGCCGACACGTTTCCACGCGCCAGATCAAGGGACGCATCCCGCATCCACTGCTCACGCTGACGATAGATGGTCTCCAATTCCGCATAGCCAATCCGCTCGGCAATGGCACGGAAAGCAGCGCCCGCTTCGATCGGCTGCAGTTGATCGGGATCGCCGACGAGAACCAGCTTCGCGCCGGACATCGTGGCCGCTTCGACGAAGCGCGCCATCTGCCGCGAGGAGACCATCCCGGCCTCATCGAGCACCAGAACCGTCTTGTCGTCCAGATGGTCCCGGTCCTGATCCCACCGCAGCTCCCAGGCTGACAGCGTGCGGGAGGCAATGCCGGCTTCCTTCTCCAGGCCCTCGGCGGCCTTGCCGGCAAGCGCCGCACCGACAACACGGTATCCGGCGGTTTCCCATGCCTCGCGGACAGCCTTCATCATCGTCGTCTTGCCGGCGCCGGCGCGTCCGACGACCGCAGCGATCCGGCTGTTACTGGAGATATGCTCGATCGCCGATTTCTGCTCGTCCGAAAGCCGATCATGCCGTTCGAGGGTCCGGGCGAGGACACGGCTGGCAACATGGTACGAGCGCTGCCGACCGAGCCACACCGCCCGGTGCGCCATCTCCGCTTCGATGCGGATGAGATCGCGCGTCGTGTATTTTGCCGGCGACCGGGCGCCCGTGGAAAACGAGATCCGTTCTCTATCCAGTCGCAGCGCGTCCGGATGCTGCAAAACCCGCGCCATCAGATCCCGGAACACGGCCGGATCAACGATGTATCGGTGCAGGACCCTGGCGACATCGCGCTCGTCGAAGACGCTCTTTTCCCGTGTAATGAGATCGAGCACAAGACCTGGATCGCGCTGGATCCGCCGCGCGTTTTCCTCGCGGCGCTCCTGTTGCAGTTCGATCCTTTCCAACTTCACCGCTACCGCAGATGCAGTCTCTGCCGCTGCGTCCGCCTTTCGCTCGATTGCGGTCGCGCCCACTCCGACATGAATGGTCGGCTCCAGCGCAATGCCCTGCTTTTCGAAGGAACGGCCATCGACACGAATGTCGAGACCGGCAAGTGCCAGATGCCGGTTCTGGCAGGCAAACCATCCATCGCGGAAGGCGTTGAAGTCAGAGGCGCTGCCGGCCCAAAGCTCATAAACGATCCTGCCCGCATCGTTGCGATGAGGCCTCCCGTCGGGACCGAGGACTGCGACCTTCTTCGATCCGAAACCATCTTCTGTGAGTGGCCGAAGCGTCGTCATCATGTGGATGTGCGGGTTGCCTGGAGCGTCGTGGTAGACCCAATCAGCGACCATGCCCTGAGCCGTGATGTGCCTGGCAACAAAATCCCGGATGAGGTCTATCTTCTGCTTGGCAGACAACTCGATCGGCAAGGCGATGGTGACATCCTTGGCGAGCTGGGCGTCTGATCGCTTTTCGAAAGCTTCGACCGAATTCCAGAAGGCTTCCGACGCGCCGGGGATGGACCGGTCTGCCACCATCGCCCGCAACCACTCGGGTGCATCCTCCGGAACAACGAACTCCTCATGCAGGAGGCCCTGCTTGTGGGTGTAGTCGATCGTTCGCGCTTCGCGCTCGAAGTCCATCTTCGCACAATGCCGATACGCCGCCGACAGCACGGCGCTGCGGCCGGAGCCGCGGGCAACGATGCTGACTGAGAAATGCGGGACTGTCACGAGCGAAACTCTCCCTTAGGCAAACGATTCCAATCACTCCGAAGAACAATGCGGCCCCGCCAGGCCGCTCTTTCGAGCACGTCGCGCAGCGACGTATAATTGCGCCCTTGGATCCGCTCCTTCGGAACGGCGGGATCATTCGCCAAAAGCTAGCGCTTTGGCGAGGTGCAACATTGCACCTTTCCAGCGGGAGAAAATTCGGGGCAGGGTTCGTCTTCAACGGACCATCATGAACAAGGAAGCAACGCTCATGAAGAAGCCAACCGCCAAAATCCGGGAAGAGATTGCTCACCTGCAGGAGCAACTCAAGCAGGCCGAAACACGTGACGCCGAGCGCATCGGTCGGATCGCGCTACGGGCAGGGCTCGGAGAGATCGAGATAGAGGAGGGTAAACTTCTGTCGGCGTTCGAAGAAGTCGCGGCTCGGTTTCGGGCACAGGCGAGACCCGCTCAGGGGCGCAAGCCTGCGACCACGCCGCCGAACGGCGCTGGCGAGGCTGCGGGCCGGTCTGCTGAGGCTTGAGCGGGTGCAAAAGATGTCGACGGCCGAGGCTCGAAAAAAGAACGCGCGGGAAAAGATCGAACTTGGCGGCCTGATCGTCAAGGCCGGCCTGCGCTACGAGAAGCGCGCGCTCTTGCTCGGGCTTCTGATCGATGCCAGCGCACGGATAAAGGCTGACGAGGCGGAGCGAACGCGTCTGAGTGAACTCGGTGCGAAGGCATTCGCCGATGACGCCTAAGCGGATCCTTGTCGCCGGTATTCCAGCCGTAGCCATGCTGGCCATCGCTTTGACTTTCCCAGGCATCGAACGGTGGCTCTCAGCATTCGGAACGACGGATCAGGCGAAGCTGATGCTGGGGCGGATCGGGCTTGCATTGCCCTATGCACTCGCCGGGGCATGTGGCGTCATGTTCCTGTTCGGCACCAAGGGATCGATCAACGTCAAGACATCAGGTTGGAGCGTTGCCGCGGGCGGTCTCGGCGTCATCGCCGTCGCAGCTCTTCGCGAGGGATCGCGTCTGTTGACCTTTGCCAGTCAGGTGCCCGCGCGCAGGACGCTTCTGTCCTACGCCGACCCTTCGACCATCATAGGAGCGGGCACCGCGCTGCTCGTCACCTTCTTCGCGCTGCGCGTCGCCAGGATGGGCAATGCGGCCTTTACCCGAAGCGAGCCGAGACGCATCCGGGGCAAACGCGCCCTGCACGGGGAGGCGGATTGGATGACGATGCAAGAGGCGGAAAAGCTCTTTCCGGAAACAGGAGGCATCGTCATCGGCGAGCGATATCGTGTCGATCGCGACGATCCGGCCGCCACGTCGTTTCGGCCTGGCGAGCCGACTTCCTGGGGGAGGGGAGGTTCCGCACCGCTGCTCTGCTTCGACGGCTCGTTCGGCTCATCGCATGGGATCGTTTTCGCCGGTTCAGGAGGTTTCAAGACGACCTCTGTTACGATCCCGACGGCGCTCAAATGGGGCGGCTCTCTCGTCGTGCTCGATCCGTCCAACGAGGTGGCGCCGATGGTGATGGAGCATCGGCGTAAGGCAGGCCGGCGCGTTATCGTTCTCGATCCGAAGAACGCCCAATCCGGCTTCAACGCGCTCGACTGGATCGGTCGCCACGGCGGCACCAAGGAAGAGGACATCGCAGCCGTCGCGTCGTGGATCATGAGCGACAGCGGTCGCGCGACCGGCGTCCGCGATGACTTCTTCCGCGCGTCCGGTCTTCAGCTGCTCACCGCCATGATCGCTGACGTCTGCCTGTCCGGCCATACCGATGAGAAGCACCAGACGCTGCGACAGGTGCGGGCCAATCTCTCAGAGCCGGAACCTAAGCTCCGCGCGCGCCTGCAGGAGATCTACGACAATTCCGCTTCCGATTTCGTGAAGGAGAATGTCGCCGCTTTCGTCAACATGACGCCGGAGACCTTCTCTGGCGTCTACGCCAATGCGATCAAGGAAACGCATTGGCTAAGCTATGCGAACTACGGCGCCCTCGTTTCCGGTTCCAGCTTCTCCACCGAGGCGCTGGCCGATGGTGAAACCGACGTCTTCATCAATATCGACCTCAAGGCTTTGGAAACCCATGCCGGCCTGGCGCGCGTCATCATCGGCTCCTTCCTCAACGCGATCTACCATCGCGACGGGGCGATCAAAGGCCGGGCACTGTTTCTCCTCGATGAGGTGGCGAGGCTCGGCTACATGCGGGTGCTGGAGACGGCGCGCGACGCCGGCCGGAAATATGGCATCACGCTCACGATGATCTATCAGTCGATCGGCCAGCTGCGGGAAACCTACGGCGGTCGTGACGCGTCCAGCAAATGGTTCGAAAGCGCCAGCTGGATCTCGTTTGCGGCAATCAACGATCCGGAAACCGCAGACTATATCTCCCGTCGATGTGGCACGACGACAGTCGAGATCGACCAGGTCAGCCGCAGTTTCCAATCGCGCGGGTCGTCACGAACCCGCTCGAAACAGCTCGCTTCAAGGCAGTTGATCCAACCGCACGAAGTCCTTCGCATGCGTGCTGACGAGCAGATCGTCTTCACCGCCGGCAACGCGCCATTGCGATGCGGCCGCGCGATCTGGTTCCGCCGGTCGGACATGAAGTCATGTGTCGGCGAAAACAGGTTTCAACAGCGCGGTGATCGTCCAGAAGTCTCAGCTTCGGCCGAACCGAACTAAACGCGGGAGGATCCATCAATGCGATATTGGGAAGCCTGTGAGGCTCAGGTTTCGGCTGAAGACGCGATCGAGGAATGCCGCATCCACGAAGTGGCGGCCGTCCGAGAAGATGACAAGGCATTGGTCGATGAAGCTGCTGGTGAGGTCATTGCTCATGCCGACGAGGAGGGGGAATATTATGGTGCGGATATCCTCGGCTATCTCGGGTACTGATCAATGCCGCGGTGACCGCGAGAAGATCGTGACCGAAATGGACGAAGACCGCTTGCGGGCTTCGTTCGCCGTGGCGAATAGAGCCGTACGCCGAAGGCGGATCGCCCAAGACCTAACGTTTCGAACGCTTCACCAGATTGAATCGATCACGCGAAACCGATTCATAATTGTCGTTGGACCGCGGACTCCGTACGCGCGATTCTCAGTCATGATCGCACAGCCCTACCAGCTCTATGTCGAACGCAAGGACCGCGCCAAGAACATGGCTCGCTACTATGCCATGTCGATCGAGGCCAACCTGTTCGGTGAACTTTGCCTGACCCGGCGATGGGGACGGATCGGCAGCAAGGGCCAGACATTGACCCACCACTTCGAGCGGGAGCAGGATGCGGTCGCCCTCTTCCTCGACCTGACCCGACAGAAGCGCGCTCGAGGCTATCGAACGCGGTCAGCTGCAACCCGCGAATCTGATAGTTGCGCTCCATCTACCGTCATCGAGCTTGGGGCAATCAGGTGAAATCAATTCTGACAGGCGTCATTTCCGCCGCTGTTCTGCTAGGCGCAATCTTGATTGTCCCGCATGTTGAAGCGGCTCAATCTGGTCTACCCGCAACGTACCCCAAATGTGCGTCCGGCGCCCGTTACAACTGCGTCGTCGATGGTGATACGCTGTGGATCTACGGCCAGAAGGTGAGAGTTGCCGATATCGACGCCCCGGAGATCAGCACCCCGAAATGCGCGTCGGAACTGACACTTGGCAACAAGGCAACAGAGCGGTTGATCGAGCTCGTCAACGAGGGACCATTCCAACTCCAGGCGTGGCCAGGCCGCGATACGGATCGTTACGGCCGCAAGCTCCGGGTTCTCGTCCGGGAAGGACGAAGCCTCGGCGATCGGCTGGTGTCGGAAGGCCTGGCGCGGACCTGGTCGGGCCGGCGCGAGCCCTGGTGCTGAGGATCCGGCCCGCCAAAGCGGGCCGAGGCGCCTTACGGGCGCCGGTTCCAGTCGGTCTCGAAGTTGACCTCGATGTCTACGAAGAAGGGGATCTTGATCGCGACCTTCAGGCCGAGTTTACCCTTGCGGACGAAGTGACCGACGACCTTGCCGAGAGTGCGCAGGCGGCGGCCGGTAGCGGCGAGGAATTTGGCGAGCTGTTGGATGATCTTTCTCCTGTGATTGCGTTTCATCGCGGGGATGAGATGTGCCTCGGGAAGGAGTGCTGCATCGGCACGACCGCAGCGAAGCGGAGGACCTGAGAACGACTGAATTTTGCTGCGCGAGGAAGCCGAAGGCGGGGAAAATTCTGGCGGCATCAGGTTGCGGCACGACGCTCTAGACGCACCATCCCTGATGTCGATGAAATGGGATCACAGGAGAACCGCGACGGTCGATAATGGCGCGGCGCTATCGGTTGCCCTCAGTGAGGGGGCTCCCAATCGAAGATGTTGCCGCTGCAGGTGGATCTGCATGGCCCGGTCACCGAGGCCTTCGCTGAGAGCATCCGCGGTCTCGGTGATGAGCCGTTCGTGGAGGTCGCGGATCCCCTCGCTGTCGATGACGGCGGTCCCGAAGCTTTCGGCGATCTTGATCGCCTGGGCGCTGTCTGGGCAGGTGAGGCGGACCATTTCGACGGTGGCGCCCTTGCGGAGCTGGACGACCCGGGCGGTCTGGCGAGTGGTTACGGGCTTGGCCATGTCTCTTCCTTTCGAGCCGAAGTGGTTCCGGCCCCGTGCCGGCTTGCCCTTCGGTGCGGTCGACCCGAACCGGCGGAAGACGGGCGCTTCAAGGTCCGGGCGTGCCAGGCCAAGCGGAGCCGATCTGCGAGCCAGCAGGGCAACCGCCCTGCGAGGCCGAGCGGAACTGCTCCGCGCAGGACGGCGGGTTCCGGCCGCCCCGCGGCGCGATAGCGGCCTTGAAGTGGACGGCCGCTGGCTCAGACCGCAGCAAAACCGAAGGACAAACCGTCACGGTGCCATCACCGGACACGACAAGGATATGGCTCCAGCCCGTTCTACTCCTCGCTTTTGCCGATGCCCACATGCGAGACCGCTGCGTTCCCGTCGGACTGGCTCCGCAATACTGCCTTCGGCAACCGGTAGGATTGAAGCCATGTGGGACCATGGGTGTTACGGAGACCGCGCAAGATCCCGCCATCGTCATAAGGCGGTCCACCCCCCATCCAGACATCGCTGAGGATGCTCTTCCAGCGTCGTCCATGCCTGGCGGCATACGCTTGTAGTGCAGCTTCCTGATCGTCGCTCGGGGCTGGCCATTGCTGGCGCCTGTGTTTGGCAGCACGCAATTCGGTCCCGTTGCGCTCTGCGATCATGCGCTTGAGCTCGGCCACGCCCGCGTCAAGGCATGCTTTCCCTTCGAGATGATGAAACCGCAGCCAGAACGCAGTTCGCTCAGCATTGGAAGATCCGATCCCGGCGTTCCGCTCGAGGTCACCTATTGTTGCCATGTCATCAGCCCTCCGGACTCGAGTGTGGGCCGGCAGAAGATAAACGGTCGCGCAGCGCTGCGATCGCAGCGTCCTGTCGAGCCAGCTTTCTTGATAGGGCTTCGGCCTCTGGCTGACGCTCTGCTGTGAGGCCGGCTAGGTTGGTGCGATAGCGCTCGAGCAGGGTGCGGCCATCGGGCGCCTTTCCGCGATGGTAGCCAGTCTGGCGCCTCCCAAGCTTCGGCAGGATTGCCGTCATCCGGCGGGTGATCTGCCTGTCAATGAGTTCCAACTGCCTCTGGGTCTGACGGCGGGCGTCCTCCATGCGAGAGAGCTGGGTTTCGGGTGACATTACCGGTGCCATCATGCCGCCCTCGCGCTCCAACCGACGAAGCTCGACGGACCATCATAGGCGGCATGACGCGCGAGATCGATGACAAAGCCAAAGCGACCGCGCCTACCATATTCTTCATGAGGAACGAGAAAGCGACGCTCCTCTCGCTGGGATTCGCGATTGCCGCCTCTCTTGGCGAACACCTCAGTCATGCCGGAGTGGTGAGAGGAGATGATTGCAGAGATGACGATCCAGTCGTCAGCATGCACGCGATCAAACTCAGCGCGATCCTTCAACCAGGATTCCCCGGCGCTGAGCTGACGGCCGCGAAGCTTCTCCCAATAATCCGGGAAGGTGTTGCGCGCGGCCTCATTGGCGCACTGGCGCTCGTAGCCGGTGAAGAGATCCGGGAACGTCAAGGCGACGATCGCCCATTCGCTATCTTCCTCGTACCAACCGCCCGCGCTGCGAACCGAGGCATCGACCTGAAGATTTCGATCGGGAGAAAGATGAAAGCCGCCATGTCCTGAGGTCGAGTGGCTGACAATTCCCTCGGCATAGATCGTCGCCAGCTGCGAGCCGCCCCATGGCGTGCTTGCCGACATGCGTGTCTGGATGCGGGAGAAGGCTGAAAGTTCCCGCATGTGCTCCGCGGTCTCGATTGCGCGGAGACGGAACGCCGCTTCGTCCTTCACGCGCCCATCGTGGCGATAAAAATGGTGACGCCGCACTTCGGCTAACGGCTTGGTGATGCGCCAAGCACTGGCCAGAAAGAAGTCGCCGCTTCCGTTGGAGATCAGGCCGAGGAGGATTTCGCCGATGCGTGCAACAGGAAATCCGTCGGCGCTTGTCCCGAACTCGACGCCATCGGCGGCTGAGGAGATGGATACTGGGTCTGTGGCGGAGGTAAATGATGCTCCGTTCATGGTCGGGCTCCTTTGTTTGAAGGTCTGAAAAGCAAACCGCCGCCGGGATGACCGGCGGCGGAGCGGAAGATTTGGAAAGGACTGGTGGGATTACTCGGCCGCGATCCCGTAGGCCGTTTCGTGGTCGTCGAGCGTGCCCGGACCCTCATCCGCTTCGACCATGTCGGAGACATCAACCTCTCCATGCCCGTCATTGGCGACGATACCGCCGTCAGTGCCATCGTCGGTCTCGCCCTCGTCCTGCGGGGTCGCTTCGTGATCAAGATGCTTGAGGAGGGCGAGAACCTCCGTCGGCTCCGGCGCGAACAGAGCAGACGGATGGACGAGGTTCGTATCGCCTTCGAAGTGGGTGACGAGAGCTGAGCGGGTCTCGCGGACACGCGCACGCGGCTCGACACCGGCATCCTTGGCGACGGTTTCAAGGGCCCGACGCGATAGGGATGCGAGGAAATCCTCCATGCCCATGTTCGGCAGGTAGCTGTCCGCACCGATCGCCTGGCCGGCGACACGGGACACGACGCCGCTGTTCGACATGCCGCGACGGCATGAGAGCACGTCGATCAGGGCTGCACGTGCAGCGCCGCGAACTGTATCCATGTCGAAAGACAGCTTGCCATCCTCGGTGAAGAGGCGAGCGGCATGGCGGCCGAAGCGCGCACCGCCGTAAAGGTTGCCGCCCGCGCCGGAGTCGACGCGAACGTTCTGTCCCGCGAAGGCAAGCACGAGCAGCGCCATCAGCATATCGTCTTCGATCAGAGCGCGGCCGAGGGCATCGTGCAGGGCGTCGGTGCGGAAATCGCCAATCATATCCTGACCCTTCTGGGTAACATCCGGGCGTGCCTTCGGTGTTGAGCCGGTATCGTCATTGATGGCGCCCTCGGCACCATTTGCACTGTCGCCCTTCGGCTTCGCCGCCTCGGGCATGCGGTAGTAGACGGTCTGAACCTTGCCGTCGCGATTGAGATAAAGGCCTGTGTTGTCGGATTTCGAGGGCTTGCCGTAGACCTGGCTTGCCTTCTTCGGCAGTTCCGGCTGACCCCAGCTGTTGACCTCGACGATCGCGCCGCGCTTCGGCAGATTGGACGTCATCCATTCGTGCTGGGCGCCGAGAAAACCTTCGACGTTGGTGGTGTAGCGGCTGTCCTGGTCGGCCGGCGCGAACAGATCTTCGACCCATTCGATGCCATAGGCCTCGCGCAGATCATCGCCGAAGCTGGCATCCTTGGCATACATGCGCTTCTTGGTCAGGGCATTGGCGATCGACCACCAGGCAGCGGTGTCGCCCTTCTTCGGCTTGTGCGCCTTCCAGACTTCCTTCTGTTCGACCTCACCGGCGGCAGCAATGATCCGCAACTGCTGCTCGGAGGGCATATCGCCCAGCGCCATCTGCTCGAGCATCGCCGGCAGAACGTTTGCAAGCAGGCGTAGCTTGCGGATCTGGCGAACGGGGAGCGCCAGCGCGACGGCGATCGCTTCCTCGGTCCAGCCGAGTGCGACGAGCCGCTCGATACCCCGCCATTGGTCGACCGGGTTTAGCGCTTCGCGCACGCTGTTTTCGACCATCGAGCGCATGGCGCCGTTGTCGTTCGCAGCATCCACCACGAGGATCTCGATTTCCCCGAGGCCCGCAGCGATCGCGAGGCGCACTCGGCGATGGCCGGCATCGATGATGTAGCCATTGCCACCATCCGCTTCGGGCGCAACGATGGGCGGCTGGACGATACCGACGGCTTTGATCGTCGCCAGCATCAGCGCATCGGCCTGTGGCGACGATTTCGTCTGACGCATGCGGTCGGGGTTTTCCTTCAGAGCGCGGGGATCGATCGTCTTGATCTGCATGGGACTGTCCTTTCGGGAGGGTTACGAGCCGGCGCCTTGCCAGCCCTTCCTGTCTTCATTTTTCTCGAAGACACCTCCGGGACCGCGGGGTCGGCCGAACTGCCGCAACTGCGGCCGAGCATCCCTGCTGGGCAGGACGAGCGGGGCATCTGCCCTGCGAAGGACAACCGGCCGGGATCGCACAGGCGGCGGTTGAGCGGAAGCGGCGGCAGGAGGACCGATCTGCGACCGGTTCCATTTTCTTTCCCTATACTTCGCCCCTTTTCTAATTTACATCGCAGCGATTACCCCGCCAAATGGCGCGGAGGTTCATCATGCAGCGCTAGATCTGCGTATAGACGCGGCCCGTCTGAAAGACTTAGGGGCGCCGTTTCAGAAGCGAGAACGCATCAGCCACTGTCCTCTTCAGCGTCGCCTTTCGATCGGCCTCGACCGCGGACGTTGGGGCAGGGTGAGTGGCCGGAACCGGCCCGCCATCCTCAGGATCCGCAACCGGATCTGCGAGTGAGATAGCCGGTTTCGCAGCAACGACGATGTGCGAGACGGTCGTTTCGTCGGACTTCACAGTGACGGCGACTTTGTTGCCGGATCGGATCTGGTCGACCGCAATTCGAGCAGCGGCCTCCTCGTCGTCGGCTTCAATGAGAGAGGTCTGGATTACAAGATAAAAAGGCATGGGTTCCCGCAGTGTTATTCTTCAGGTCTCATCGCGCGCGCATCGGTCAAGGCGCCAAAAGCGAAAACGAAATCCGTATCTTGTATCCACATCGACTTAGCGGCCGAAGCGAAAAGGGCGCTCGACCCGTGCGGGGAGCGCCCTTTTCTCTGATCCCGGACGATATCGAAAGCCGCGGCGGTTGCCCGGCGGCAGGACATCATCGAAACGGGAAGTGATGCTCAGATATTGTTGATAGCCACAGATTTCAAGTCGCGGCGTGAGCGACCCCCTGATAGATGTCGCCGCCCATCCGATAACTCCCAAGTCGAGGCAAGATGAGCACGGACCCCAACACCCGGAAATCCATCGCGCAGCGGGCCATCGACAGGGCGAAAGGCCATGGCGTGCCCATCGATGAAGATCCGGCCTTCATCGCGCTTCTCGACGAATGGGTTCGCGGCGAGATCGATATGAAGCAGATGCGGGAGCGCTACCTCGGCAGACTCGCCCTGCAGGAGGCCGAGCAACGCGGCCGCCTCGCGCGCAGGCGAGCACGACCGGAACCAGGCGAGACCTGAAGACCTCCGGTTCCGGCCGCAGTTTCAAGCGGCCTCCTGGGCACCGTCATCCACGGCGGCGGCCGCCAGTTCGTCTTCGATCCCACGGAGAAGACGGCGCTTCTCGGAGAGCTCATCGGCGAACTGGAAGGTTCCGCCCGTGCGGGAACGATAGGACGTCAGGCGTCGCTCGGCGTCATCCAGGCGCTGGCGATAGCGCCGTTGTTCCTCCGCGAACCCGTCGAGCCCATGCTCGAGCCGGGAGATCGCTCCAAGTGGGGTGACAGTGATAGCAAGCTCGATCTCGTAGTCGGCGCCGCTGCGCTGGATGAGCGTCTTGTAGCGATAGCCATCGCCCCTGCCGAACCGCTCGCCCTCATAGACGAGATCGAACCCGCCGATCGTCGCCAGATGAACCTCGCCCTCGTGCTGGAGCTGCAGAAGCGTGAGGATCTCTTTCATCAGTGAGCGGCCGGCCTCCTTGCGCTCGGTATGGCTCTCTCCCAGCACCGTCATCGTAAAGGCGTCGCCTGACGTGGGCTGGAGCCGCTCGAGGTCCTGGCCGACCTCACCGATGCGGCGGGTCGAGATCTCGATCTCGCGTTCGGCATCGCGCATCTGCCGGCGGACGGCATACTGATCGTCTTCGTGGGCGGCGCGGAGCCGTTCGAGCCGGGCAATGTCGGCTTCCAGGCCGGCTTTCTGCATCAATCGCTCGTCGCCGGACGCGATGGCCTTGGCCATGGCGAACTGGTTGGCGGCGCCTTCGCCTACATCTTCGAGCCTGCGGATCGACGTGTCGCCTGAAAGGGCAGCGGCGATAAACCGCGCCTTGCGTTCGTTGTTCTGCCACATGGAAGCGTCGAGACTTCCCTCGGTGGCATAGGCGAAGATGTCGACCTCGTCATGCTGGTTTCCCTGTCGAACGATGCGTCCTTCGCGCTGTTCGATCTGCGACGGCAGCCACGGGACATCGAGATGGTGGAGCGCTTTCAGCCGGAGCTGGGCATTGACGCCGGTGCCCATGGTCTCGGAGGATCCAATCAGGAAACGCACCTTGCCGGCGCGGACATCGCCGAACAGCCGTTGCTTGGCCTCGGTCTTCTTGTAGTCCTGCATGAAGGCGATCTCCGCCGCGGGTACGCCGAGCCGGATCAGCTCGTCGCGGATGAACCGGTAGGCCGAAAACCCCCGGGTCTTCTCGACATTCATAGTGCCGAGATCGGAGAAGATTATCTGCGCGGCCCCCGGCAGTTCGAAATCCTTGCCATCGGGGCGCCGGTAGACCGCGTCACCGGTCTCCTTCCAGATCCGGTGCGCATTGCGGACCAGG
The DNA here is from genome assembly GCF_042140505.1 of Rhizobium sp. T1470. NCBI lineage: Bacteria > Pseudomonadati > Pseudomonadota > Alphaproteobacteria > Hyphomicrobiales > Rhizobiaceae > Rhizobium > Rhizobium sp. T1470. Next base: position 84,676 of record NZ_CP148095.1, on the reverse strand, counting down.
AGATTCAGCTTGTTATCGTCCTCGTTCCCAGCCGCCGGCATGACGAACCGCAGATCGATAGCGGCGTGGCGGCCGTCAGTGATGACGGATAGAAGAATGTCGTCACCGGGGTTTGGCCGGACCCTCGCGCTGTTCGATCATCTTGATCCTGCTGCCGAGCGTCTGCTGATAGGTCTTGAACAGCGCCGTCGGCTTCGCGGTCAGGATCTGCCGCCGGCCGGTCGAGATGTCGGGCACCCTCACATACTGCCGAAGGTCATCCGGCATGACCACATCGGCAAACGAGCGGAACATCGCGATCAGCTCGGGGACGTTGACGAACGACGCAAAGCGACTGACCGGCTTGTATTTGCCGGATGATTGGATTTCCAGTTCGGTCGTCGTATCGCCGAAGCAGGACGCCCAGGCATCGAATTCATGCAGCCCGCGCTCGAAAAGAGCCGCGTGGCCAAGCAGTCTCTGGATCGAGAACATTTCGCCTAGCGTGTTGGTGATCGGCGTGCCGGAGGCCAGCACCAGCGCCCGGCCGGGATTTTTCGTCTCGATGTAGCGGGACTTCACATAGAGATCCCAGGCGCGCTGCGAGCCGTTCGGATCGATGCCCTTCAGCGTCGACATATTGGTGGCGAAGGAGAGCTTGCGGAATTCCTGCGCCTCGTCGACGACGATCTGATCCACACCGATCTCCGAGATCGTAAGAAGATCGTCCTTGCGGGTAGCGAGACCTTCGAGCCGCTCCTTCATTCCTTCTTTCAACCGCTCAAGCCGCTTACGCGAGACGCGGTCCTCGCTGTCGACCTTGGTCAGCAGATCCTCGTATAGCTGCAGCTCGTCCTGGATCATCTCCTGCTCGAAGGCCGACGGCACGGCGATGAAGCGAAACGCCGAATGGGTGATGATGATCGCGTCCCAAGTGGCGGTCGCTGCCCGCGACAGGAAGCGAGCGCGCTTGTCCTTGGTGAAATTGGTCTCGTCGGCCACGAGAATGCGCGCGTTGGGGTAAAGAGCCAGGAATTCGCGCGCCGCCTGCGCCAGGCAATGGCCGGGGACAACCAGCATCGCCTTGGCGATCAGCCCCAGCCGGCGTTGCTCCATGATCGCGGCCGCCATCGTCATCGTCTTGCCGGCGCCGACGGCGTGGGCGAGATAGGTCGAGCCATCGGCGATGATCCGCCAGATGCCGCGTTTCTGGTGCCCATAAAGAACGAAGGCGCCAGAGGCGCCGGGAAGTTTCAGATGGGAGCCGTCGAATTTGCGCGGCGCAATGTTGTTGAAGCGGTCGTTGTAATCGCGGGCCAACCGGTCGGTGCGGTCCGGATCGGTCCAAACCCAGTCTTGAAACGCCTGCTTGATCTTCTGCAACTTGTCGCGCGCCGCCTCGGTATCGACGACGTTCAGCACCCGGCGCTCGCCATCGACATCCTTGAACACATCGAAGATCTGCGGGACGCGGCTGTTTAACGCATCGGCGAGCAGCTCGCCGGCATGCCGGCGGCCCGTGCCCCATTCGGATGTGCCGGCAGCAGAATAGCCGAGCTGGCGCGCTTCCACCGTCCAGGAGCTAAGCTCCGGCATGTGGTGGATGCGGATATCGCTTTCCATCCTTTCCTTGACGAAGGCGACGACATCCGCGGCCGGGATCCAAGGCGCGCCGAGGCGTGCCGTGATGTCCGACGGACGCAGGTCGGCCGGTTGGACCGCCTGAAGGGCACGAACATTACGCTCGTAGACCGGATCAAGTTCCGCTGCTGCCTGCGCGGCCGCCAGCTTGGTGCGGACCGATCCGGAGAGATAGGCATCGGCAGTCTTCCAGGAACCATCAGCCGGATCTTGAAACACCGTGTCACGGAGGTCATCGGTGACTGCGGAGATTTCGCGATGGAGGAGCTCGGCGATATGATCGAGATCGACATGGCCGCGCTCGTTGAGTACGACCGCCAGCGCATCAGCCGCATTGGTGATGACAGGCGACATCGGCGGAGCGATCACACGGGTGGCGAAGATCGGACCCGGCTTCGCCGTGTCCGTCTCCAGATCATAGTCCTCGATCGATGCAACCAGCCAGCAATCGGGATCATCGCGGAAGGGCAACAAGTTCGGCTGACGATGGGTCTCCTTCACCTCGCCGGTCTCTGGATCCTCCTGGATCGAGACGGTTGTGTGGTTGATCGGACCGAAGTCGCGGACGAATGCCGACCAGGCGAGGCGGAGCCGCACCTGCAGGTCGCGCCACGGCCGGTCCGTCTCCTGGGCCTTCAGTATCTCACGGACGGCATCGCGGATCGGGACCAGTTTCGAGATGATCCGAACATGCTTTTCAGAGATCCCGTCACCGGGGCGGCCCTTCCGGACGGTCACCGCTACCGCCGTGCCGTCGAGCATCTGCATCAGCCCCTTCGCCCGGTCAACGAAGAAGCTGCCTTCGCGGACCGGGCTATCCTTCGGCCTGAGGTCGACGATCTCGGCGAGCTCATCTTCCAGATCGATATCAATCGGGGTCGGCTCGCCGTCATAGACGTCGGCCGGAAGAAGTTCGATGGCGGCGTCGAGGATGGTGTCGAGATCGGCTCCGTCGCGGGCGACGCAGGTGTACGTCTCGCCAAACGGCCCAGAGGTGAGGGCATGGGTGCCGAGCACGAAGTCGGGATGGCGTGCAAACCAGCGGTTCACGCGGATCGCACCCTCATCGTCGACAGCAGGCCGCACCTCATCAACATCAAGCCAGATCTGATCGCCTTCCGGTTCTCCTGCCTTGCGCTTGCGGAAGAAGAGGATGTCAACGACGACATCGGTGCCGGCGTCGCGCCGAAAGCTGCCTTCTGGCAGGCGGATCGCCGCGATCAGGTCGGCGGTTTTGGCGATATGCTCGCGTGCGGTCGTAGCGGCCTTGTCCAACGTGCCATGCGAGGTGACGAAGGCGGCCAGTGCGCCCGGCTTCAACAAGTCGATCGAGCGCGCAATGAAATAATCGTGGAGCCGCAAGCCAAGCGACCGGTAGGCCCGGTCGGAGCGGACGGTGCGATCGGAAAAGGGCGGATTGCCGATGGCGAGATCGTAGATCGGCGCCAGATCCGTGCGGGCGAAGTCGCCTTCAATGATGCGAGACCGCGGCTGAAGAAGGCGCACGATGCGCGCCGTGACCGGATCGAGCTCGATCCCGGTGACATAGGCGGTGTCGCGGTACTCTGGTGGGATGAGGGCAGGGAAGAGCCCTGTCCCGATACCGGGCTCAAGCACCCGGCCCCCGCGCCAGCCGAGACGCTGGATCCCAGCCCAGATCGCCCGGACGATCAGTTCCGGCGTGAAATGGGCATATTGGGTGCAGCGGGCAAGCGAGGCATAATCAGCCTCCGACACGGCGGTTTCGAGCGAAGAACCGAGCGCGTCCCAGCCATCACGAAAATCGACCTCGCCCGGCCGGCGGAACATGCCATTGGCAAGCTCGCCAGCACCGAAGCCAGTGAAGCGGACCATCTGTGCCTGCTCCTTGGCGGTCGCCGGCCGCTCCTGCTTCACTATGCCCTCCGTGACCAGGATTGCCGCCACGTTGACGCGAGCACGATCCTTCCATGAGGCACCGAGACCGCGGTCGCCGTCCAGATAGAAATTCTGGCGCTGACTGTTCGGGCACGCCGCCGAAGTCACAACTGGCAAAGCCGGGGCGGGCGCCGGCGGAGTGGGATCGGGATCGTCGTCATTGGCCGCCACTGTGTCGAAGCCGCCAAATGCGGTGACACCTAGCGCAAGGCCTGAAGAGAGCGCAGAGCTACCGAACATGTCGAGAGTGAAAGGATCGTTGCTCATCGGGAGTTTTCCTTTTCGGATGCGCGCCATCGCTCGCCCGCCGCAATAGCGGGCTGGAAGCGCCTGATGGATTGAAGGGATTGATGACGCCTAGGCCGCGATGTCAGGCAGATGCCGCATATGAACGGGCAGTTTGGCGGCGATCTCATCATCGGTAAGGTCGTCCAGCAGCTTCAGAAGCGTGCCATTGGTGCCGCTCCACAGCATGACCATGCGCTGCCCCTGCATCACCGGTGGAAACCGATCGCCGGCATAGCCGCGATAGGCATTCGCAGTGCTGCTCCAGATATGTTCTAGTAGCTCTTCACGGGACATGGCGCGAACCGGCTGGGTTTCGCGCTCGAAGATCGTCGCCCGCATCGTCTCGACCGAAGTGGGATCGGACAGGTCGCAATAGCCGTGGAAGTACCGAGGCTTTCCGTCGATCCGCAGCGCAAGGAAGATGCTGGTGGTCGAGCCCGTTAGGAATTCGCGCAACGCGAAGATCGGCCCGCACATCCACAATGGCGGCAGGATATTGAGCATGTAATCGTAGAGTGCCTCATCAATTTCGAACCATTCTCCGCTGTAAGGCGGAGCAGCATCGCTCTGCCACCGGTCGGGGCGCTGACTATGGCGATCGAAAAGCCGGAACATTTGCGGGCGCGTTGCGACGCCCTCGAAAATCTTGCGGATGGGGGCAGGGGTGTTCATCTCTGGCTCCTTCAGGTTTCGGGACCTGGCGATGGCCACTCCATCACCTCTGTTTTAGTCCCTCATGACACCTTCCGGGCCGCCGGCATCCCGATCGGCCGCGTCAAGGGCCGGCTTTAGCCGGGCGAAGCCTCCCTTGATGCGGTCGGCGGCGATGCGGCACGCCTCTCTCTTCCTTCGCTCTTCAATTTCTCTCTCCTTCTCTCCTGCAGGACTTCATTCCAATCCTCCGCCGGCGGCCGGAGACGGACCGAAGGGCGATCGACCTGTGCGGCCAGTGCCTGAAGACGACGTGCGAACGCATCGCCTTGGCTATTGGCATCGGTGGCACAGACGAGGTGAGTGCCAGGGCAAGCGAGAAGGTCGACCAGCGCCGCTTCGGTTCTGGGCGACCATCCGCCACCGGTACTGAGGTAAAGACTTCCGTCCTGCAGATCTTCGATCGTGGCGAGGCTCATCGCGTCGATGGCAGCCTCCGTCACGCAGAGACGGAGAGCGTCAGGCGCACCCAGGCGAAACAGAACTTTGCTGCCACCCGTCGAAAAGCCGCGCCAGTCAGGTCCGCGCTCTTCCCATCCAACCACCAATCCGGCGCCATCGCTATGGGCGGCCCACATGCTGCCGAATGGACCTTCTCGAACGATCCCTTGATTGATGGCCGAGCGCAGGATGGAGATCGGGATCGCACGCGACCAGCAGAGATACCTCCAGACGCCGGATCCAGTAGCTGGAAGACCGCGACCTTGCCATCGTGTCAGAATATCCGCAGGCTCGACCTTGGACGGCGGCTTCTTCCAGATGACGGGTGCAGCTGTGAAGCCGATGAGATCGCCAACACGGTCGACAGCCTCTGAAAATCCTAAATGCTGAAGCAAGCAAGTAAGAGCGAAAACGTCGCCTTTGTCGTCGCTCAAGGGATCAAACCAGCCGCGACCTTCGTGGGTGACGATGATGATTTCCGCTCCGCGACGAAACTTCACCGCCCGGCGCGTGCTTTCCTTCACATCGACCGCGAACCCAGCCTGTTCGAGGACGGCAGCACAACTCACCGCCTCGCGTAGTTTCTCGATTTCTTCTCTTTTCATGATTTTTCCGATCGCCTGCGATCGTTCCTCAATTTAACTCCCCGCATGATCGGCGGGACATCTTCCAGCCGCCGCGAAGAGCAGAGGGGGCAAGGGCGCGGGAAGCAAGGTGCAAGGTTGCACCGCCCGCGGCGAAGCTTCCCTTGCCGCCGATAGGTCGCCAGCGGCACTCGGAACGGCAATTGCCGGCTCAGTGAGCCGGCCACGGATGAAATTCATGGATGACCGAAAGGTCATCATCGGCGTCGATCTCGTCAGAGGGCAGGACGCCATACTCCCCGTCGACTTCGAAGACGGTGACGGGGACCATCAGGTCGCGGGAGAGCTGGAAGGCGTGGGACTGTGCGAGAGAAAGATCGTGCGACATGTGATACCAACGAGCGCTAATCAAAACCGGTGCGCCCAATCACGCATTCCAATTGACATGATCTTCCACGGCTGCGCGACCAGCTTGTTCCATGCGTCACAGCAATGGGAAACGATGTCGTCGTAGTCTTTGAATATCCGGTTGGACAACCAGTTCTCCCTCATAAATTGCCACAGGTTCTCGACAGGGTTCAATTCGGGCGACCGCGGCGGCAGGAACAGCAGGGTGACGGTGTCGGGTACTTTGAGTTTCGGCGTGACGTGCCATCCAGCCTGATCAACGATCAGCACGGCATGAGCACCTTCATCGACCGCCTGGCTGATTTCGAGCAGATGCTGGTTCATGGCATGGTTCATGGCATCGGTGTCGCAGTAGGGAAGAACAAGGCCCGCAGCTTTGCCCTTCTTGGGGCAGATGGCGCCGAAGATATAAGTCCACATCGTGCGTTGATCGAGTGGTGCCGAAGGCCTTGTGCCCTTGCGTGCCCATCGTCGGGTGATCTTGTTCTTCTGCCCTATCCGAGCTTCGTCGGCCCACCAGAGCTCGATCTCGATGTTCTTGGGGAGCCTGCTTTTGATGGTTGCCAGTGTGGCGGGGAAGTTTTTTTAAAACTCTCCAGGTCACCCTCGTTCTGGGCGTAATGGCGCGGACGAGCAGACAGCTTTGCAAAGCCGAGCGCCTTCAATTCGCGGCCAATGGTCGTCTCGTCCACAGAGATCCGGTATTCCTGGAAAGCCATTGAACCAGATCCTTGCGCCGCCAGCGAACGACGCCATGCACTGCTGGTATCGGCCCGCTTTCGACAATCTTCGCCAAAGCCTGGCGATGCACAGCGGAAAGCTTTCCTTGATTGCCAGGCGCTTTGCCGTTGATGAGCCCTGACGGACCGCGGGCATTGAAGCGCATAACCCAATCGCGGACAATCTGCAGGGTCACGCCTCCGATCCTGGCCGCGTCGCTGCGTGAATGACCATCATAGATTTCGGCAAGGGCAAGAAGCCGCCGAGCCTGTGCCGCATCCTTCGTGCTCTTGGCCAATGCCCGCAGGGCAAAACCGTCGAAGTCATCGCGCAGTGGAATTCCCAATGTCATCCGCAAACCTCCGTTTGCGACAGAGATTCAGAATTCAACTGATTTGGAAACCGCAAAACGAGTCAGAAACCGCTCACGTTGGTATGAGAGGCTCCATTTGGGAGCGGGCCAATTCCCGCTCGATGGCTCCTCAAAAGGCCCTGGGACGGGCGCGATCACCGCGAGGGTGCAGCCCGAGTGGCCGCATTGCTAGCGGACCCCTTGCGGGTTGATCGTGGAAGATCCGGATCTGGGCCAGGACGCCATCGCAAGAGAGCGGGTTTGGCGTGCTTCCGAATGGTGCCGCCCAGCCACGGCCGAATTCGAATGGAGTTGGACACTCAGCCGCGTACAAGCCAGACATTCGGGACATTTGCGGATGTCCTTCACAGACGAAAGGGAGAGGCGTGTATGCACACGCATGTGTTTGCAAACCGCTCGACGATAAGCCATGTCATGGAGGAGGTGAGGGCGAACAATGCTGGCATTCGGAAACATGTTGGACCTGGCGGGAATTGAACGAAGCACGGTCCGGCTGCTTCGACATCAGGACAACCGGCATGCCGGGTTCCGACACCCTATGCTTTATGGCGTGACCATCGCGAACGCTTCGAGGCATACCAGGCGACCCAATCCTTCGCCAGTGAGCCGAAACTGCGCGCGACCTACTGGGCCTCTTTCGTCGGCGTTCCCGAGCGGGAAACGTTGTTCGTTGGGCTATACGCAGCCCGGCTTCTCGGCCCATTGCCGGCCGATCGCCAGCACCCGATCACCGGCGGCATAGAGCCCGCCGGAAGCTGCAACGTTTACGAAGTTGATCGCCTGCCTTCGCTTTCCGAATACGCCGGCCGGCTCTGGATCGACTGGGGCGATAGCTATAGGTCCTGGATCCAGCGCGGTGACGGTAAGGCGAAGCGCCTAATCGAACTGCGGCGAACTCTAGGCGATCCTCCATTCCCCGGCTTTGCGGCCTTTATCGCCAATCTCTCCGATATCGAGAGCCTTCCCGCGACCTGGCAGGCACCTCTGTCTGCGACGAGCGGCATCTATCTTCTGACCTGCCCGAGAACGCGCGAGCAATATTTCGGCATGGCGTCGGGTGTCGACGGCTTCATCGGCAGGTGGCGCGAATACTTTGCAACGGGCCACGGCGGTAATGTCGGGCTTAAGAGTCGCGACCCCAGCGACTACCAGCTATCGATCCTTAAACGGTCGGCTCGACCGCGACGACCGCGGACCTCGGGGAGCTCGAACGACGCTGGAAGGACAAGCTGCAGAGCCGGGAAATGGGCCTTAACAGGAACTGACATGACAAAAGCAGATCAGATACGCTCATTAGCGGCGGATGGCCTGAAGGCGGCGGACATCGCTGCTCGATTGGGGATCCGCTATCAGCATGCCTACAATGTCATCAATGCCGGTCCGCGTCGGACGTTGGAAGCGGCGACCAAGCCGTCCCCCATCGGTCGACCGGAAACGCGCCCACAAAGCAAACCCGCGCTCACGACCGACATCCTGATCAGCGGCGGCTTTACACGGGTCGGACGCTGGATCATCTCGGGGGACAGCCTTGCTGTCGAAACGCCTGCGCCGAAGTCCAAGGGTGTCTATGCCTTCGTAAAAGCCGGCGTCGCGCTCTATGTCGGCGTCGCAACAAAAGGGCTCGCGGGCAGGCTCTATTCATATGGGCGCCCGGGGATCTCGCAGCGAATCAACCAGCGCCTCGAAGCCATCATCATGGCAGAGCTGTCAGGCCCTGAGGCCATTGAGATCTTCATAGCCATGCCTCCGGATCTCGAATGGAATGGCCTGCCGGTCAACGGAAGTGCGGGCCTTGAACTCGGATTGATCGAGAAATACTCGCTTCCGTGGAATATCCGCGGCGCCACTGCGCTCGAAGCCATAGCCGGCCCGGGTCAACCGGCGTTAGGCCGAGATCCGGGACAAAAAATGTAGAACATCGGAGAAATCAGCATAGCGACGGCCGCTCGGCCGGGATTTCGGGAATTCTCGACACGGCACTGCCGGAAGTAGCGCAGCCGCAGGAGGCTTAGCATAGCGCCGGTCAGCGGAAGCCGGGACCGACTGCGCCCGGCGGGGGCGTTCCGCTTCAGGCTGCTGCCTGGTCGTCCGAGACATATTCCCTCAAGCCGTCGAAGACTCCCAGTCTTTTTGGCGGAGCCTCCTTGACGCATCGTTGGGGCGGATCGGGGCCAGTCGATGACCATCGCTTCGATAAGAGGGCCGAGGCCGTCTCCTTCTTAATCGATCTCGTCAAACAAAAAAGCCTACGCGGTTGGGCGTGGCCACGGGCGCATAGACACAAGGTTGTGCGTTCTAGCTCAGATCGAAGCAACGCAGGATTGACCAATGCACTGGCTACAGGCGCTATTGCGCAACTCCTTGAAGCTGGGTTGATTCGCCCCGGAGAGATCCATGGCCGTCGTCGATGCTCGAATTCTTATTCTCTGCAAGACCTACCCGTCGCCGAGCGGAAAGTATGCGGAGACGACGTGTGTTGCTGGGATGGACGAGAGTGGCAAGCTGGTCCGCCTCTTCCCGGTTCCTTTTCGTCTTATTGCCACGGGTCAACAGTTTAAGAAGTGGCAGTGGATCCGTGCGAAGGTTGAAAAAGCGCGCAAAGATCATCGGCAGGAAAGCTTGACCATCAAGGTCGACACGATCGAAGGCGAAGCCGTCGTTCAGCCGGGCAAGGATTGGGCCGAACGAAGACACCTGATCTCGCCCATCCATGTCTACGATCATTTCGATAAGATAGATGCCGAGCAGCGGGCCAGCGGTATGTCGCTCGCCATGTTGAAGCCGGCGCGGATTCTTGGTCTGGATATCGAGCCAGTCTCGAATCCCGAATGGACCGAAGAGGAACTGGCGAAGCTAGTGCAAGAGCAAAAGCAGGGCGGTCTCTTCGATGATGAAGACAAGCCATCGATCAGGACCCTGCAGAAGCTTCCCTTCGACTTTTACTACCGCTACCAGTGCGGCGAAGGTCCAGGCGCGAAAATGTTCAGGCACAAGCTTGTGGACTGGGAGGTGGGTGCTCTCTATTTGAACTGTCATCGCTCCCATGGAGCCGACTGGGAAAAATACTTCCGGGACCAACTCGAAAATAAGATTCCAGCGAAGGACCTGATGTTTCTCATGGGCAACCAGCACCGGTTTCAGGACCAGTGGTTGATCATCAGCCTCATCTATCCGCCACATCTTGCCCAGGGGCTGCTGCTATAGCTAAAGAGCTACGACCGCTTCGGAAGCCGGTCCTGGTTTCGGATGTACCGTGCAGGATCGTCGCCGAAGAGATGCGTCATCTCGTATCCGAAAGCGCCCATGCGTTCGCCGACTATGAATCGGTGGCAGGTTTTCGGATCGCGTTCGAAGCAGAGGAGGCAGACCGCCTGCTCCTCGGAGGCGGTCGCGAGCTCTTCAATTGCCGCGGCTACTTCGGGAAGGTCAACATGCCCGGAATAGATCGAGCGGAACCGATCGTAGTCGCCCGCCTTCGCCGCTTCACGGCCTTCTTTCGGATCGCCAAGCTGCTGCATCGCGAGATACTTGATGCCGGCTTTTTCAAGATGCTCCCGCAAAGCGTTCTTGGAGAATCCCTTCTTGCGTGACAGGGGAACTGCCCGGACATCTGCTACCGCTTCGATTCCGACGGCGGTCAGCGTCTTCACGAAACGCTCGATGTCGGTGCCCTCGTAGCCGATGGTGTAGACTGTCTTCATGCGATGCTCCTTCTTCGCTCGTGATAGCGAGCGTCGCTGGCCTGACGCTTGCCTAGCGCGAACGCGCCTCGATACTGCATCGGGGAGGGGGCCGCCAGAGGGAAACGCCGATTTCCGCAAGGGCGGGTAACCTGGCCGCCGCTATTGACTTGCAATGCCGAAGACCTTCTAGCCCGAGTTTCTGTGGACGGCCCGAATCGCGCGTTTGCAGGAATCTTGGCCAGCCTTGTACCTTCCCGGTCGCTAAACGTTACAGGAGAGATGGAGATGGCACTGAAGTGGACCGCGCTTGGTGTCCTGCCGAACATTAACATGATGTCGGACGTCTTTGCAGGCGAGCACATGGCGCTGGTGGGCTTCCAGGATGATCGCTTCCTAGATGCCCTCGCCAACGGTCCAAACCTCCAGACCTTTCTCTCGAAATTCGAAGGCAACCACGGTCAGCGGCTAAGACCGAGCCTGCTGGTGAGATCGGATGCCTATCCGGATCGCCCGAACTCGGAGGCAATTTCGAGCTTCATGGATATAGTTGTCGCCTGTGTCGTGCTTGATGCCAGAGTGAGGGCGGTGACATGGCGCAGGAACGTCGGCCCGTTTCATACCGATGCCTTCGAGATCTACCCGTGGATGATCGACCCGCAGGGCAAGAGACTCGTCGCCGGTAACGCCGCGCTGTGGGCAATCCACGAACTCGACAAGTTCCGCGGCGCGGCGTCGGCGGCCGTTCCGGTCCAGGACGTCGGAAACGAGCCGGCGCATCCCCGGTTCTTCAAGCAGCTCCTCGCGCTATGGAAGTCCCGGTTCATCGACGGGCACAACGCTTGGACGTCGCGCGCTATTCTACGGTCTCTGAAAATGGCTGCGTCCGCGATGCGCCTGTCGTCTCCTACCGGTTCCACCGAATCCTTCTACGACTACGGTCGCGTCCTGTCCCTGTGGGTCAGCGCGTTCGAGATCCTCGTGCATCCCGGAGCGACCGGCAAGGCGACCCGTCAGAGGGTGCTCGACCTGCTGAAGTCCATTCCATGGCAGAGCGAGATGGCGAGGGAGGAGACACATTCGGCTGACTTCGGCGGCGGAAAGACCTTCGACCTCCGGCTCGCGAATGCGCTCTATATGAAGATGAATGACCTGAGGAACAACTTCCTTCATGGAAATGCCGTCGAACCAGAGGACTTCCGACTCAAAAACGGGACGTTGATCCTGTCCTTCCCGGCCGCAATATTCCGGATGGCTCTTGCGACAATACTGGGCGATCCGGATGGGGTGACATCGGAGCAGGTCATTGCGGGTGAAAAAACTCGAGAGGAATACGGCAAGCACCTGCAGGCGACGAGGTTCAGGAACGACTGCGAGGAATGCCTTCTGGCGGCAGTCAAACCGCAGACTCCCGACGACGAATAGCAGCTTCCGACATTACGAATCAATTGGTAATGTTATAACGTCGCATAAGCAGATTTATGGAACTTCTACAAGCGGACCCAACGACGATGAAATCCAGCTGATGAAGCGCGGCTAATGATGAACATCCCTGCTCGGAAGTCTTGGGGTGAGAGCGACAATCAGGAGCCGTTCAAATCAACGACCCAGGAGACTATCAGACCGCTTCAAGTCGGAATGCTGGCCGGAATGAGATCGGATGGATGGCCGGCTTGGTATCGGAATCTGCGGCAGACTTCTGTCGGAACACGCAGCCTAAGTAAGGCTCGATGCGCGATTGGGCGCAGCGGCCAATCGTTGATGATTTGACGCCAATCAGCGCGGTTCGCGACCACGTTCCGATCGATCGCCGCACAGGTCTGCTAAAGGCATTGAAGCTCCATCGCGCCTGAGGGATTTGCTCGACTATCGTCTGTCTCCATGCTCTAAAAAAATTCCAGGAGTGCGGCATTGAAAGCATGCGCCGACTCGATGTTGACGATATGCCGGCCCGGCAACGACAGATGCCGGCCCTGCTGCACGCGGGTGACAATATTTTTCAGGTCAGCTGGCTGGCACACCGGGTCGTCATCACCGGAAACGGCGAGCAGAGGGTTGGCGATCCGTTTGATGTCCTCACGCAAGTCGGCCCCGGCCAGAGCGGCGCAGCAGCCGATATACCCGTCGATCGACGTGGCGACAAAACTGTCGAGCACCTTGCCGACACCGCTGGGTTCGGCTGCGTTGAAACGCGGAGTGAACCAGCGTTCGGCGGTGGCGGCGGTCAGTGCCGCAAGACCGTTCTCCCGCACGGCGTCCATTCGCGCGATCCAGCTTTCGGCAGTACCGATCTTCGCGGATGTCGCGCACACAGCGATCCTGCCGAGACGCTGTCCGGCATGAATGCCCAGCCACTGCCCTGTCAGGCCGCCGATGGACAGACCGCAGAAATGCACTCGCTCTATTTGCAGCGCATCGAGCAGCGCAACGATGTCGTTGCCGAGGTCGGCCAATCCGTATGGCGGCGGCGGCGGCGAAGACAGACCGTGACCGCGACGATCATACCGCAGAATTCGGAAATGCTGCCACAGTCCGGCCACCTGCGCGTCCCACATGTGCAGGTCGGTGCCAAGCGAATTGCAGAACATAAGCCAAGGCTTGCTTTGGCCGTCAGCCGGATCGCTGTCGATGCAGTAGTGAAGGCGATGACTGGGAAGATCAAGATAAGGCATAAGTCAAATACTCACGATCTGGACAGTCGGCAGAACGATGATCAGTGGTGCCTAACTCGACGCCGACCAGGCAATCACCACCCGCACCCGGCTCGGCACATTCCGGACACACCCCTGCCGACGGCGATGCCCAGAGCCAGGCTTCAGGCAACGCCGGGGGTTCGGTCCGTGCGCTGCCGGAAAGACGATGACCAGCGGCCCGGCATTTGCGCTCGGAGTGGATATGACACCGGCGAAAGCAGCCGAGGGATTGCATCCGCTGATAACTTTACAGTGCCCCTCACCGCCATAGGCTGGGAAGTCATTGATCGCGAGCGCTGGCACGAGATTGGCGAGATGGTGAACAACTACCAGTCGCAGCCCTCCATGGAGACCAGACAGAAGAACCGGAACGGCGGAACGGACACTTCGGTCGGTACGTTGATCTTCCGTGATGGCAAACTCGTCCAATGGGGCGAGACAAAGAAGGGTTCGGCTTTGCGACCAGTTGAACGCCATCGCGGCGTTAAGGGCGGCAGCGCGCCACCCAGGTCGGAAGGCGCAATCCTGTCATATCTCGGACTGCGTGGTGCCGTCTCGCCATTCACCGCGTTGCCATACGAAAAGCCCATATCGAGTGAGCCTGCGATTCATGATTGCTACAGTCCGCTGCCACGAGAAGAACCTAACGCGAAGGACAGGCACGGCCGCTACGGCGTCAAGGAAGCGCGCGAAGTTCTGCGGTCCTTCAAGGTCGACGGCAGCGTGCCATTCGATCGGCTGCCATTCGCTGCGACCCGACACCCGGACGGCATCGTCACCGGTGAGCAGTGGATCGGTGGAGTGAAGAAACCAAAACCCAACGCGTCGGAGCCAGCTGGCAAGGAACCTGAATTCGTTCGTCAGGTCGAAACACTCTCGTACGTCGACTATCTGCGCCGACGCCTTGGACAGCACGCCAAAGTGCTTGATTTGGCCATCACCGATACTTCCGCGAAGGACATTGGCATCGCCATGGGATTGGCGCCCGCGTATGCTGAGAAACGCGGCCCGTCACTGATCGAGGCGGCGATTGATGCCCTGATTGAGCTTGACGAGACAGCACGCGGTGAATTCACACCCATCGAAGATAAAATTGCCGCCTGATGTCCGGTTAACCGCACCCTCAAGTCGTATTTTATTGAATGGGTTATCCCAGCGGCCGCCTCGTCGGCCGTTTTCTTTGAGGCGCTGTCGATCCGCGGACGTTGTAAACTCGCGAGTGTAGCCGGGTCAGCCTCATTCCCCATCTCCTGGCGCTGCCTCCTCCGGCGACGGGCGATCGTGCGGCTGCTCCACTGCGATCTGCGGTGTTGAGCGGCCGCTAGCGGTTTTTGGTGCTGCCTAGAACATCGCAAGAAGAAATTCGGACGAGGGTTTACAGGTGCGCATTTATGCGCATGTTTTTTACAGCGTTGTCGAAAAGCGTAAAATGAATTTGACGACTCCGTCATTTTGCACCATATCTTTTTATGCGTCAGGGAAAGTTTTCCCTACAGGGGAGGCGCGTTGCAATGCCGATCAGGAGGGGCCAGCTGGCACCGCTAGTCACTAGATGCGGACCAACATTACAACGTCGACGCTATCAGTCTGGGCCACCGTGAGGTGGCCCTAGTGATTCATTCTGCAGCCATTGTCATCCAAGAAGGTCTCGTCGTCGGCAGACCTGCAGATGAGACTATAATCCTTTTCGTTTGCACCAGAAGTCCGCACGCGGATGTGGTGTCAAAACCGCCGCCGGTCAACGCCTTGTAGACCGTGTTTGCGATTATGTCTGCGACTTGGATACCCGCAATCTCTTCGCTCCTGGCGAAATCGACGTTTGCCATAACGCCGTCTCGAGTGAGGCGCCCCGCAGCGTTAATAGCAAGCTTATCGTGAACGGGCCGCTTGTATCTGCCGCCATCCGCCACGATGCGCAACACCGGGGCATTGAAGTCGACTAGGTGATCGCACGCCTCTACAAGCATATCCTCAAAGATCTCGTGCTCCCGGTGCGACTTTGACACAATAGCTCCGAGAGCCGACGTCTTTTGGCACGTCACAACGGCGGCAACTTGATCAATTTCACTCAGCATGTCGAAGAAGGTCACCCGCTGCTTTTCCGTCAGCGAATTACCCTTGATTTCATTCGGCGCCTTGAAAGTCTTTCTGAGCCGCTTCATGAGACGGCCAGCATCGTGATCTGAAATGCGAACAGCGGAAACAAGAAACGAGTGCTCGTTCCCCCCGAAACCTCCGCTCTCATCACAAAAAATCTTCAGGACCGTAGCCTTAACCTTGCATTATTCATCATTTGTTAACTTGTGGCAATATCGGCTGCAAACACTAAATATAGTATTAACAGCTTATTATCGCCTGCCCGGACGTCACTTTTCGGACGTTAAAAATCGCACACGAAACCATAACGGGCTGTCATCCTCTCGTGGATGCAACACCCTGATTCTACGCTCGATTTTTGAAGAGAACCGGCCTCGTTAATTCCGGTCCAACTGCCGCAGCAACATCAATTGCTATTACGAAGCAAAGTGGGAATTGCGTCAAGGGGTCGTTTTTAACGAACCGTTCACCACAAGATGTTGTGGATCGGCTGTGGAGAACGGGGAAAAGCAAAATAATTTAGCAAAATCAATCCGTTGCGATCTGCGCTACCGTCGGGCCGGGGAAAAGTTGTGACCGTGTTGATTTGGTTGCAGCTTTGCCGAACAAATGCGGCAGACGATTCGTTGTGGCTTAAGGCTGGTGCACTCCCTGCCGTGTTTGCATCTAGAATCCTGCCCACGCAATCACCACATAAAGATTATGCGCCGGGCCCGTTTCCCAACGACCGGCGTATGAGGTCGGCTCGCGCGCACGCAGTGCTAGCGTTGAGCCGGCCGCTCCCCAAACGTCTGAATCACCTGGGCGCTGAAGTCGGCGCGCCGGTGGTGCGCGCGGCGGGTGAAGCGTAGCCAACACCCAGCTCCCCGCCGCTGCCGCTATTTCAGGCGACTGGCCGCCTTGTCGGCCGCGTCCCGGTCTGATCCGTGTTGCTTGATGATACGCTTCGCGTCTTCGGTTGCGATGCCGTGTTTCTTGGCGAAGTAGGCTACTTCATACGGCTCGCTCAGCGACACCGGTCTCGGTCCTGTCGCCCCTTTTTCGTTTTGTCGTCTGCCATTGATCGCTCCTTTGTTGCTGAGGCAGAACGCTGGCTTTCCCGAACATGGCCGCGACGAAAGATGCTTGGCACCACCTATATCAGCTGGCTGCTTGGCGGCGACTGAGGCGCTACCAGCTCGCGGCTCAACCTCTGTGCCAGTTTTGCCTGATCACCGAGGATGTTACTGAGGCAACCGTTGTCGACCACATCAAGGCACACAAGGGAAACCTCGAGCTATTCCATGATCCTTCAAACCTGAAATCATTGTGCAAGCCCTGCCATGACGGTCTCAAGCAACGCATCGATCGAGGCAAGACCGTGACCATCACGGGCATCGACGGATACCCCATCGAGGTCGGCTAGGGTGGGGGAGGTCGCCGGTCTGGCGACGTCGGCCCGCGTACCCGTGTCCCCCCTTAGCGTTATTGCTATTACAGTTTATTTCATAGGAACATTTCATGGCCAAGCGAAAGGCGCGCATTGATAGCGCGGCCGAGGCGGTGCGCGTAATGGCGAAAGCCAGCGCTGCGATCGTGCCTCCGGCCAACGTCCCACTCGACCACGAAGACTTACCGTTTTTCGAGAATGTGATCGCGGAGTACGCGCGCTCGGAATGGTCGAACCATCAGCTTGAGCTTGCCGCAATGCTTGCTCGCACGATGGCAGACCTGACGCGAGAGCAAAAATTGCTGCGGGACGAGGGCGGTATTGCCTACTCAGACAAAGGGACTCCGGTCGCTAACCCGCGGAAAAGCATAGTTCAGATGCACGCGGGCTCGATCCTATCGTTTCGGCGATCGCTGTCACTTCACGCGCGCGCGCAAGCGGGCGAGGCTCGGGACGTTGCGAAGAGGCGAGCCACGAAAGAGATAGAGGCGGACAATCCATTAGATTAGAGGATGACCTGTTAGCGCGACCCAGTTAGGTGCAAGAATGGCCAGCCGGCTGCCGGAAACAACGACGGAGGCAATCCAGTGCGGCCCTGTGCCAAAGCTGCGTAAGTGGCGGCACTTACCCACGCATAAGCTGTCGCGGGGTGAACGGGTTTGCCGGTTTATCGAATCATATCTTCTCGTCCCGGAAGGGACGCTTCTTGGCCAGAAAATCAAGCTAGAGCCCTTTCAAGAAGCTTGGATCCTGGCCGTCTACGATAACCCGGCCGGAACGTCTCGAGCTTATCTTTCGATCGCCCGCAAGAATTCCAAGACAGCGACGATTGCTTGCCTCTTGCTGGCACATATCGTGGGACCGGAGGCATATCAAAACGGAAGAATCGTATCCGGGGCTAGGTCGCGCAAGCAAGCCGCTGAAGTCTTTAACTACAGCGCCAAAATGATTATGATGTCGCCGGAACTTTCAAAGCTCGCAAGAATTGTGCCGTCAGCGAAAATGATCGTTGGGCTGGCAAGAAATGTCGAATACCAGGCAAGTTCTGCGGAAGCAAAAAGCGCGCATGGCGGCTCGCCTGTCCTGGCGATTCTGGACGAAGTCGGGCAGATCAAAGGCCCGACCGATGACTTCGTCGAGGCAATCGAAACGTCACAGGGCGCCTATGATGGCAAGGCTATGCTTTTCGCCATCTCCACGCAGGCCGCTACCGACAACGACCTTTTCTCACGATGGATAGACGACGCTGAGACGTCGAAGGATCCACGCATTGTCAGCCACATCTATCGCCAGGAGCGGTCTCGCACGGCCGGCGGCAAGACCTTTGCCAAGGATCTCGGCTCGCCGATCTGGCGGGCCTCTTACGTGACAAAGCTTGTGAGAGCCAACACTGTCGACAAGTGGCGGGCGATCCTTGCCAGCATGGATGGCGGAATCCAGACGTTCCTCGGCGTCAACCTATCCCGTTGCTACCCGATCGCCTATCCTCGTGGATCTTGGCCAACGGGCGATGCATTCGATGGGGCCGGCGGAATTACCGGTATCGATTCCAATCGCAAGGTGATCAGCGTTCAGGGTTTCCCTCCGGGGTTCAAGCTGTCTGAAGGCGACATAATACAGGTCGGAACTACCGACTTGCATTGGGTGCAGTCTGATGCTGTAGCAAACGTCTCTGGCGTGTTTCCGACACTTGAAGTGCGGCCGCACCTCTGGCCGTCGGTCGCACCCGGCACGGCAGTGAGCGTCAAGCGCCCTCACTGCATCATGTCCATTGATCCTGACAGCGTCAGCTCGCAGACTGACCTTTCCACCGGAATGGGCTCCATTTCATTCGACGCCTGGGAGGCCCGCTGATGCCTCGCAATATGACTGCCGCCAACGTCGCGGCCTTGCAGGAGCGCCGTCTCGTTGCACGTGACTTCCTCTGGATAGTCGCCCGTGATCGGACGACGGGCGAACTTGTGCCCGATGGCAGGGAGCGACTGGGGCGATGTTGCGGCCCAGGTCATCAATCCCGATACCGGCCTGACAGAAACCCGCAACTTCTACGGTTCCGGCACGCTGATTCAGATGAGCGATATTCCCCTCGTCAAGAATATGAGCGTGCAGAACATCACGATCCAGATGTCGCAGATCGATGACCACGTGCAGCAGCTCGTGCGCGATTATGACATTCGCCAGGCACGCGTGGAAGTCTATCGCGGTCTTTTCGATCCGGACACCAGGCAGATGGTTGCGCCGGCTGAAAACCGCTTCGTCGGCTTCGCGGATAATCTCGTCATCGAGACACCAAGCGAAAACGAGACGGGCGGCGTCAGTCTGACCTGTGTCAGCCATACGCAAGAGATGACGCGAGCCAACGCCGAGACGCGGAGCCATGAGACGCAGGTTCTCCGAAATGTCGGTGACACTTTCTACAAAGACGCAGCCACAACGCCGACGTGGAAAATCTGGTGGGGCTCGCAAAAGGGCGTGGTGCCTACGCAGAAGAAACGCAAGAAGTTCCTAGGGATTTTCTAATGGACATTTACGAGGCGCGACTGAGCGACCTGCCGGCGCTCGTTGCGCTGGCAGAACGTTTCCACGGAGAAGCGGGCGGCTCGTATCCCTTCAAGGTTGACCGCGTGCGCGCATTCCTTGGCCAAGCGATAGCGAAGTGCAGAATACCTCGCCATCGTTGCGGGCGATGCGCCTTGCGGATTCCTCATCGCGCGTGCGGGCAGCAACTACCTGACCGGCGAGCGCATGGCAGAAGAGGTGGCCATGTATGTGGATCCTGACCATCGCTCCGCAGGACTGGCCAGAGGACTTATCGCCAAGTTCGAAACGTGGGCCGCTTCATCGGGCTGCGCTGTCGTCAAGTTGACGGCGCAGCATTCGGCTCGGCCGGAAGCAGTGGCGCGGCTCTACTCGAGAAGCGGCTATGCCGCAGCCGAAACGGCTTTCATCAAAAGGCTTTAACTGATGGCAATCTCCACGGCTCTGGCGGGCGCCTATGCGGCTGTCAGCTCCTTCATTGGCGGCCTTGGCGCCTTCGGCACGTTCGCCTTGCGCACGGCCGTCGGCATCGGTCTGAGCCTCGCGGCGCAGGCTCTCGCAGGCAAGCAGAAAGATAATACGAACTTCTCCATCAACGGAGACATTCAGGGCGGCGGCGATCTTGCGCGTTCGTTCATCCTGGGCCGCTACGCGACGGCTGGCAGCCTCGTCTGGTCGAATACCTGGGGTAATGATGGAGATACGCCGAACGCCTGGTTTACTCAGGTCATCGCGATTTCCGATTTGCCAATCACCGGCCTCGTCGAGATCTGGGTCGATGGCAAGAAGGTGACCTATGATCCGGCCGGCAACAACAACACGGCCTTCGGTTATTCGATCCCGGATTACGAAAACAGCGGCCCGAACCTCTACGTCAAATTCTACAATGGCAAGCAGACGGCCGCTGATCCGGCGCTCTACACCTATGCCCAGAGCATAGAGCGCCCCTGGGGCGCGGACCGGATCGGCTACGGTGTGGCCTTATGCGGTTGTGCATGCTCGCGCGACCAGGAACATGTTCAGCGGCTTCCCGGCCGTGACCTTCGTCGTTGACGGCATCCCGCTCTACGATCCTTCGAAGGACTCCACCGTCGTCGGCGGCTCCGGACCGCAACGCTATAGCGATCCGTCGACCTGGGGCGGCGATGGCGACCGGCTTCCGGCCGTTCAGACCTACAACATCATGCGCGGCCTTCGCTTCGGAACCCGCTGGGTCTACGGTGTTCAGGGCCTGACGACTGCGCGGCTGCCGGTGCAAAACTGGATCACGGCAATCAACGAGTGCCGCAAGGTTATCGTTTCTGTCTCCGGTGACGGCACACAGTATCGATCGGGCGGCGAGATCTCCGTTGATCAGCCTGTCAATGCGACCGTCGAGAACCTTTTGACGGCGTGCCAAGGCTCGCTCTCGGAGATCGGTGGCGTCTATCGCCTGTTTGTCGGTGAGCCCGGGACGCCAACGATCAGCTTCACGGATGACGATATCCTGTCGACCGACGGGCAGACCTTCACGCCGTTCTACGGCTTGGCGGACACCATCAACGGTATCAACGGGACGTATCCCGAGCCGGCCAATGGATGGGTGACGCAGACTGCGCCTCCATACCTTCGGCCAGATCTGGAAGCGAAGGACGGCAACCGACGACTCCTGGCTGATGTGTCTTTTGACCTGGTGCCGTATGCCGAGCAGGTGCAGCGGTTGATGAAGTCGGCGCTCCTTGCCGCGCTCCGAGCTCGCCGACACACGATCGTGCTGCCGCCAAGCTTCTGGCGTATGCGGTGCCCGGCGAGGTCATCCAGTGGACATCGGTCCGCAATGGCTACGCGAACAAGTGGTTCGTGATCGACGGTGCAGTCGACCGCGGCAATCTCGATGTGATGGTCGACATCACCGAGGTTGATCCGTCAGATTACGATTGGGACTCGGAAACGGAGTTCCATCCGCCGGTTGATGGTGCCGTTGGCCCTGTCGTGCCGCAGCCTCAGCCAATTATCGATTGGTTCATCGAGCCGTACACGCTGCTCGATAACGCCAGCAACAGCCGCAGGCCTGCAATCCGCATGGTTTGGGACAACTCGCCGGGCGGGCTGGTTGGCGTCATCGGCGTGCAATGGGAGGTGCGTGATGCCGAAACCTTCGTAGTCGTCTATCGCGGCAACACCCTTCGCGCTGACGTCGGCTCTGTCATCATCGCGCAGAACCTCTTGCCGAATAATGCCTATGGCGTACGCGGGCAGCTCGTGCCGTCCGATCCCGACCGGCTCATGGAATGGAGCGACTGGCTCCCGGTCACGACGCCCAACGTCCGGCTGACGGATATGGATATCTATCTGCCGGGTGTCGTTGAGGGGGTTAAGGAGCTCGTCAACGATGCGACGGCATGGATCAGAGACGGGACCCGTCAGACCATCCTTGAGGCCCAGCGCATCTCACGCCTGCAAGCCGACGAGGACTTCGGCAAGTTCCTGGCGCGTCAGCAGTTGCGCACGGAAATGGTGCTGACGAATGGCAGCATCACGGCCAGCTACCTCAATGCCATCACGATCGCCACCGGGCCGAATTCGGCTCTGGCGCTGCGCCTGGAGGATCTGGAGGTCTATGTCGATACCACGGTCGCCACGGCGATCGACTCGCTGCAGGTGCAGATCGACGAGCAAGGCGATGCACTGGCGTCTGCTATCACCTCGCTTTCTGCCGCATCCAATACGGGTGACGTTGCGACGGCGAATTTCCGAATGACCTTGAACGCGGGGCCGTCTGGCTATGCGGCGCGTATCGGCGCGGAGGCACGCGCGGGAGGCGCTGGCAGCTTCAAGGCAGCGGCCTGGTATCTCGACGTCCCGAGTTCACCGTCGCAGCCCACGCGCTTCCTCGTGGTCGCCGAGCAGTTCGTTGTTGCCAACCAAGCCGACCTTGGCAACGTGAGCAACCCGCTCGTCTTTCAGTCCGGCGTGCTGTCACTGAACGTCGCAAATATCGGCACGGTCAACGGGCAGATCACCTTTGCAGGAGCCGGCTCGGCCAACGTCGGCCTGACGAAGGCCTATAGTTACGCACCTTTCATCATGCTCAAGTCGAGTATCGGGGTTGTTCCCGGTCACCCGAATCTATGGGCGACAATCAACGTCAACAGCTTCGTCGTGACGATCTCCACCCGGTTCGCCCACACGGTGACCTGGTACGCGTTCGACGAGCTCGTGTAGGAGCCGCAATGTCCGAAGAGAACAAAATCACTATTTCGCCGCAGGTGCAGCTTGTCGAGACGGCAGCGCAGAAGAGTTTTCTCGAGCAACGAGTGCTGATGCTGTCTCAGCTTCTCCACGACAAGGCCGAAGAGGTCTTATACCAGCGAGCGCAGAGTGCGACTCACTTGGGATTCCCGAATCGGTGAAAATCTGAATCCATGGGGCAAACGGGAGGTTTGCAATGGGTTCGGCGATTGCATTGCGCGATGATTTTGATGGTCCTGCTCTGCGGCAGTTCGCGAAAGGGACCAAGGATGCCGCTCAAGCGCGGCGGCTTCTGGCGTTGGCGGAAATTTATGACGGCGGCTCGCGTACAGATGCGGCCCGGATCGGGGGCGTGACCTTGCAGATTGTTCGCGACTGGGTCGTTCGTTTCAATGAGCACGGGTCGGCCGGGCTCCTCAACGGCAAGGCTCCCGGCAATCGGCCCAAGCTGAATGATGATCAGCGCCAGGCCTTGGCCAAGATTGTAGAGCGTGGTCCGATCCCGGCTATCCACGGTGTCGTTCGGTGGCGGCGCAAGGATCTGGTCCAATGGATCTTCCAGGAATTCCGGATCTCGATGGACGAGACCACGGTTGGTCGCGAATTGAAGGCTCTCGGCTTTGCCAAGCTGTCTGCCCGGCCGCGCCACTACGCCCAGAATGAACCCGAAGTGGACGCTTTTAAAAAGAGTTCCCTGCCGCATTGGCAGCCATCAGAAGCAGCCTCCCGAAGAATACCGAGATCGAACTCTGGTGGGCCGACGAGGCGCGCATAGGTCAGAAAAACAAGATCACCCGCCGATGGGCTCGCCGTGGCACCCGACCTTCAGCGCCGCTGGATCAACGGACGATGTGGGCGTACATCTTCGGTGCCATCTGCCCCAAGAAAGGTAAGGGCGCGGGCCTCGTATTGCCCTATTGCGATACCGACGCCATGAATCAACATCTGCTGGAAATCAGCCAGGCAGTCGATGACGGCGCTCACGCGGTCCTCATCCTCGATCAAGCCGGATGGCACGTCACGCCGAAGCTCAGCGTCCCTGACAACATCACATTGCTGTTCTTGCCGCCGCGTTCGCCTGAATTGAACCCTGTCGAAAACGTCTGGCAGTTTATGAGGGACAACTGGCTGTCGAACCGCATCTTCACAGACTACGAGGACATCGTCGCTCACTGCTGTGCCGCCTGGAACAAACTCGTCGCGCAACCCTGGAAGATAATGTCCATTGGACTGCGCGAGTGGGCGCATCGGTTTTGATCAATGCATGTTGGTATTAGCCCTACAGCGTGACGTTAACGAGCGCAATGAGGGCAATGCCGAGCTGGCAAGACGCGTCGAGGAACTGACGGCCCGCTTGCAAGCGGCCGAGGCAAACGCCGCCGAGTTCGAGCGGCAGCTTTATCTTGCCCGCAATCAAACACCATCGACGGCTGAAACCGAAACTCCAGAGGCGATCTAATGGCTGCTATTCTTCCGTCTTCCTACAAGGAGGGCACCGCAACGGTTGCCAACGGCAGCACGGCAGTAACCGGCATCAATACCTTTTGGGGAACTCCCAACGGTGAAGGCAACCCGATTCTGCCGGGCGACTGGTTTGGCGTGCATAAGGGCTATGCCATCCGCATCGCCTCCATCGAGGGCAACGGTGCGCTGACGCTGGCCAATCCTTGGCCCGGCCCGTCGCAGACGGATGCTGCCTACGAGGTCATGCTCCAGAGCGACAACGCCCGCATGGCGACGTCGACTCGTCAACTTCTGCAGCAGCTTATGAATGGCAACATAACGGCATTCTCCGGCTTGACTGGCCAGCCAAACACCGTGCCGTACTTTACCGGGCCGGGCGCTATGGGCCTGCTTACGAGGCAGGATCTGACGCAGGGCGTCAACTACGATGTGCAGGTTGATGCGCTTGCAGATCGCGCCGCCTATGACTTGCAGGTTCCGGGCTACGCTGTTTTGGTGTCCGACGTCGGCGACGGGCGGGCGGCTATATATTCGAAGGTAACGGCATCTTCCGGAGATTGGAGCGATCCTGCGTACATCACAGGACCGCGCGGCCTTAACTGGAAAGGCGTTTGGAGCGGCGCGACGGCGTACGAGAAAGACGACGCTGTCAGCTACAACAATGCATCGTGGATTGCGCTCGTCGACAACACCAACGTGGCACCTGTAGCGGGAGCCACCTGGGGCTTGCTCGCAGCGCGTGGCGCTACCGGAGCGACCGGCGTTAACCCCCGCGGGGCTTACGACAATGCTACGGCCTACGCGGTCACTGATTCCGTTCTCCACAACGGCTCGACTTGGATTGCAATCGCGGCGACAACCGGCAATGCCCCGCCGAACTTGCCCACCACGTCAAATACTTGGTGGCAGCTTCTCGCGCAAAAAGGCACGGACGGAACGGGTATAGGCGACGTCGTCGGTCCAGCCGGCGGTGTTGCTACAGATGATTTCGCGGCATTCAATTCATCCACTGGCAAACTCATCAAGAAACTTACTGACGTTCAAGTAAACGATCGTATTGGCATGGAATACCTGAAGGGTGGAGAGCTATCCAGATCATCTGCAACGGTGATCGGCATAGCAGTACTCGAAGGCAAAAAAAGTGGGGTATTCGTCAAAACCTCGGCCGCGTTCACGAAGCAGATCAATGCCGCTTGGGTTAAGGGCACGGGAAATGGTGGCCTAGATACTGGATCAATCGCGGCGAACTCAAGTTATCATGCCCATGCGATACGTCAGACAAGCACTGGCGACACGGACGTATTGATCTCAGGCTCGGCAACCGCACCAAATTTGCCTTCTGGTTGGGTTTTGTCTCAGCGACTTGGAGCACTCAGAACCAACGCTTCGTCGCAGATTATCGATTTCACTCAAGTCGGAAATCGAACAATATGGGCGACATCTGTGCTGGACTTCGCCTCTACCGCGACCCGTACGTTAGCGCCAATTGCAATAAGCGTTCCACTGGGTGTCCGCGTGCAGGCATTGTTCCAAGTCAAACCCATAGCCGCCAGCAGCCTCGTGGCCGTCGTAAACGTGGGTTATCAGGAATTCTATAGCACCACGACTGCCACCTACACTGCGCTAGAAAGCGGATATGACACCGATGTGGCGGGCTCCATTCCTCTTGGCTGCATCGGCAGTCCGCACGCGACCCTCCAATGGGAGTTTCGCACTCGCGGCTGGGTCGATGTAACAATCCCAAGAATTGGAGGGTAGTATGAACGTTTATTACGTCCAAAGGCGCGATGGGAAGATTGTTTCGGTGTCTCCGCTCCCTCAAGAGGGGTTCGATGATATCGCGGTGCCGATTGACGATCCAGAATTGGTCACGTTCTTCAATCCTCCCGGGCCGGATCCAGCGACGTTGAAGCAACAGCTTAAGGCATCGATAGACATCGCCGCTGAGACTGAACGGTTGAAATACATCACCGGCGGATCTGGTCAGGCCATGCCCTATCAGCAGAAGTCAGACGAGGCGAAGCGGTATCTGGCCGCCATCGAAGCTTCCGAGGCGCTGGAACTTTCCAGCTTTCCGCTGTTGGCCGCCGAAGTCGGGATTACCGCGCCGACCATCGGCGAGGTTGCGAACGTCATATACGCCGCATTCACGCAATGGCA
The DNA here is from genome assembly GCF_042140505.1 of Rhizobium sp. T1470. Taxonomy (NCBI): domain Bacteria; kingdom Pseudomonadati; phylum Pseudomonadota; class Alphaproteobacteria; order Hyphomicrobiales; family Rhizobiaceae; genus Rhizobium; species Rhizobium sp. T1470. The sequence goes on along the minus strand of NZ_CP148095.1, from coordinate 58,322 downwards.
GGTCATCGGCGGCGCGATCGAGGCCGTGCGCCTTGGAACCAAAGCCGCGATAGAAATCGCGGTGACCGTCGCCGAGGCAGAAACGGCAGCCACTGCCGCAAGTTGGCCTAACGCCTGACAGTCGCTTCCCGGCATTGACCGGGCGCCTGGAGCTGTTTGGGAGCTCCAACGACGGGTCTTAGTTTGGCGACCAGTCCCGTCCGACGCAGCATTTACAACCGGCACACCCGTCCCCTGCAGGGCGGCGAAAGAGTTGATCATCTGTCCGTTAAGTCCCCGGCAGATAGCCACACGGGTTGCTATATTACAATGCATTCGTACGAGTTGAGGTTGCAAACCTCGTCCGCCGCCATAGCTTGGTTATGATGGCTTGGGTTGCGTCATGACGAATCCGGACTTTTTTGATGGCCTGGACGGTGAAACTTCAAGATCGCGCTCTAACGATCACGACAGAGGCATTCGATGCTTTCATAGCGCATTTTGTACGCGATGAGGAGCTTCTTTCACGGATGTCTGAATCGTGGTGGCGCGACATCTTCGTACACATGATCGCCTTTGGCATCGACCCAACCGAGGTCATCGACGCAGTCCACGACGTAGAGGCCGGCAAGCCTAATAGCGATGTAACTGTGACGGAATTCAAAGACGAGTCGCTTAAGGCGTTATGGCACAAACATTACTTCTCGGCACGCTACCTCCCTGCCAATATCTTCCCAGCGCGTGGAAGGTACGGCCTCAATACCATGGTTGATGAAATCCTCGATCCGGTGAAATACCAAGTCATAACACCTCAGGCTATTGATGAGCTAGCGCAAGCAGTAGCAACCTTGCCGGTCGAAAAGCGCAATGTGGACGGAAAGATTACGGGAAAATGGGTGATATTCACCAAGAATGATGGGAAGAACTACTATCTCGGCCTCGCCCGGACGATCAGTGACCTTCAACAGGACTTTGATTTGTAGCGCTGGAGGTGCGGCGCGCGGAGACTTTGCCTTTCGTGGCCAGACAAGAAGCCCGCCGGGGTCGGGCGGGCTTCATAACGCATCACAGAAGAAACTGACCGCATCTCGGTCGGCCTCATAAAAGCACAACCGGCCATTGCCGGCACGTCAGCCAATAGGCGTAGATTGTCTACCTGTCAGCGAAAAATCACTGGCCGCTCCGTTCAAAAATCGAACGCCATATTGTCCTTTGCGTAGCTTTTGCGAAATTCTTCTTCCCAGGGGTCGAAGAATTCCTCGCCTTCAGGCAGCGGTGCACGTACAGGCGGTTCGTCGCTTTCGCGTTGTTTCTCAGAATCGAGCATTGTTTCACCTCTCAGCCGCAATTAACCGGATGAACGTTTGAGGGCTACTATGGGTCGAACACTTATCTGGGGAGGTTGACAAATTACGTGAGTGGTCTGTCGCGCCCGGCCTTCAACGGAGAACGTATCTCACCACGTACCGAACCACGGCCGGCGCGGCGACGATAATCACGACTACTAGGCCCAACCAGCGCCTACCGTAGGTAAAATACACCCACGGGAGCACGGACCATAGACCGTAGGTGAACAGCGCGGCAGCGAGCGCACCCAGGATGATGGTCGCACGGCCGTACCGAGCGACGTTCTTCGGATCGTAATCGGGCGTATTGATTTCTGCGCCTCTTCCTTTGGTTAGCGCCTCTTCTTTACCACGCAATCTGGAGCGTTTTTATGGACCGCAAGCATTTCTTCGATGCTGTGCTGCCAGCTTAACGGACGCTACAAAAATCAGGACATCCCCATGAAACTCATCCCCGACTGGCGCCGGGTGCTTTCGCGCGCCTGGTCGCTGCGGCTCATGGAGCTCGCGGCGCTGGCCGACATCATCCTCAATCTGGTCCCGGCCGTGTCCGACTACCTGCCGTGGTGGCTGACGCTGCTGCTGCTTGGCGGGGCGTACGTCGGCCGCATGCTGGCGCAGCCTGAAGCGGCGGAACACAAGGAAACCACTGATGAAAACAAGGCTTAAGGCCGCGGGCGGCGGCCTAGCAGCGCTGACGCTCGCAGGATCGATGGCAATCCAGACTGTCGGCGGCTTTGAAGGGCTGCGGCTCTACGCATACCGCGACGTGGTCGGCATCTGGACCGCTTGCTACGGCGAGACCAAGGACATCAAGCCGGGGATGAAATTCTCCAAGGCGACTTGCGATAACATGCTCGTTGACAGCCTCATCGTGCATGAGCAGGGGATGCGCGCGTGCCTTAAGGCACCAGACGCATTGCCGATCGAGACCTACGTCGCCGGTCTGTCTCTCACCTACAACGTCGGTGTCGGCACGTTCTGCAGGTCCACTGCGGCCCACAAGTTGAACGCTGGCGACATACGAGGCGCGTGCGATTCACTCACCATGTTCAACAAGGCGGGCGGCCGAGTAGTGGGCGGGTTGGTAAAGCGGCGCGCGCAGGAAAAGGCGCTTTGCCTCAAGGCGGTCGCATGAACTCCACCAAAATCACCAACTACATTTTCTACGGTCTGGCGATCCTTTCCTCGCTCGTGGGCGGCCTGCAATTGTTCGACTGGTCTGCATTCCTGACGAAGGATCAGACAATCGCCGTCATGAGCGGGATCAACGCTTTCGGCGCGATTATCAAGGGCTGGATAGCGACCGCTGAAGTCATGGCCAAGCAGATCGCCGCCGCGCAGGTGGCGCAATGATCGGCGCAATCGCAAGACTCCTTGGCGTCGACAAGTGGCTTGTCAGCGCCGTCGGCGCGCTGGTCCTCGCCGCTTTTGTCTTCTTTGCGGCCAGCACAGCCTATAACCGGATTTACGATTCCGGATATCAGGCTGCGGCCGGAAAATTCACGGCAGAAATCGCCGAGATGAAGCGGCAGGCCGTAACGGCGCGCGATGCTGAGATCGAACGGCAGTCTGCAGCGCAGGACGCAGCCAAAGCTCGCGAGGCTACCCGCATTGCTGCGATGCAGTCCGAAAGCGAATCCCTCCAAACTCAAATCGAGGAGCTACAGCGTGAAGCTGACCAAGATCCTGATGCTGGTCGCGTTGTGCTTAGCGCTCCCAGCGTGCGCCGCATCAACCAGATCCGATAAGCTGGTCGTCGTCCCGCCGTTGCCCAAGCTCACCAAGCCGGACAGCGTATTGCTCGAGCGGTGCGTCGGGCCTGTCGACCTGGGCGACAAGGAGCTAACTCTGGCACTCCTTGAATATTACTGGAAGAAAGACCGGGCCAGACTACTATCGTGCGCCCGCAAGCACCTCGAGCTACGTGACTTCTACGCCGACCGCGACGCCGGACTGACGGGTAAGGTGGTGACGAAATGACCACGATTAAATTGCGGTGCGATACCGCCGACCTAGAAGACTACTTGTCAGCGCTTTTCGCGGCGAGCGAGCTTCTTCCGGAAATCCGCCAAGGTCTTGTCGGCCTTCTTGATTCCGGCGAAGAGCTTTTCTGCGTCCACAGTGACTGCCTTGCTGCATCCGTCACAGGTGAATTGCTTGTTCGCTTTCAACCAAGCGACGCTCTTCTTCGTCTTCTGTCCGCATCCGGGGCATGGAATGTTGATTTCAACATCTTCGAACATGCAACTTCTCCGATTGATGATTCGAATGTGATCACAGCCCGCGAGGCTTCGCAATGACGCCAGAAGAAATCATGAAGGTGGTGCTGTTCTTCCTCACGGTCGCCGGCGCCGGCTGGGCGATCTGGTGGCGCATTGAGGGCAAGGTCGCGGAAAACCGCAAGGACATCGAAAGGGTCGCAGAAACGTTGGCATCCCACAAGCTTCACGTGGCCGAGCAGTACGTTTCAAAGGCTGGGCTTCGCGAGACGACTGACCAGATCATGGAGGCGATCAGCGGGGTGAAGGCGGCTGTCGACAATATGACGCTCCGCGTAGATCGGATGGTCGAGAACCAGTCGAACTCGCGAACGCAAAATCGCTCATAGATAAGGCGGCAATACCTCTTTTGGATGACGTAGTGCATCTTAAGGTTTAAATATTATGGCGTTTCTATTCAATTTAAACTGGCGTCCGTTATACCGAAGTGCAACTAGGTTGGAGGATGATGCAATGCGCAATCTTTTGGTCAGCGCGTTTCTCGCTATACTCTTTGCCGTATGCGCGGAACGTGCGAACGCCTATGACACGAGCGGCGTTCACGCATTCTTTAATGATGACAAAAATCAGTTCGTAGATCTTTGGCTCAACAACGATGGCAACGTCACTATAAAGGCTAGTAATGGCAGGCCTTGGAGACCGATGTGGGTAGTCGCACATGCGAACTTCATGTCTGGAGGTCAGAGCGTCGCGAAGAAGGATTATCATGTCTATTGCCCTTCACCAAACGCTGGCGGAAAGGGTGCCGAAACGTGGTTCAAATTTGTGGGGCCGGGCGTTTCCGGAATCGACAAGATTGGTCTCAGCACTAACAAAGAGAAGCCCTGGGGGAAGCCGAAAGGCGAATGGACAATCATGATTTCCACGTCGGCTCCCGCTCCTTAAGCAATCAGGCCGCCTCCTCCTTAATCGGGGAGGCGGCTTTTTCTGTTGTGCAATATTAGTCACGTCGTGATCAGTCCTGGTGCGCCAGGCAGCCTGCTAAAAAGCTACCGATACGGTTGCAGTGATCTTGCCGCCGATTCCTCCAAAGCCAATGTCAATGTTGACACATACCTCTGCACATATCTTAGCACCGCCAACAGTCTGACAAACCTTGAGGCACTTCTTGAATTTTTTCTCGACTACGCCCGAGTCTGGAGGAACTACTACCGGGTGGATAGGTGACAACCATTCGGAGCCGACCAGGCTCGTCTTTTCGCTCCGTCGCTTGCTCTGCGTCGTGACCCTCCTCCAACGAAACTATGGAAGCTCCCACCAGTTCGGAGGGAATCTTTAATCCGAATGCTCTCGCGAGATGCGTAACGTCCTCGTCGCCAACGAGTTTACCATCTCCTATGCGCTCGGTGAGTTCGACGAAAAACCTTCCCGTGTTCGCAACGGTGTCCATACCATCAAGAAAAAGGTTTAGGGGCATTTCTCTGGTCCTTTCAGGTGCAAAGAACTCATGTCGAAGAGATGGGAGCCAGCGGGGGTGGAGGCATGCTCAGACCTGCGACGAAGTGGCGCTTCGAGCACAACATATTCGGGCCATTGAGCGGTGGAGAAGCTAACCCAAGTGCATCACGCCCGTTTTACAGGGTAGGGGATCGCGTCTCATCGTGCAAATGCGCCACGAACACCTCGGCTGGGGTCTTATAGCCAAGGCATTTACGGGGTTGGTCGTTCAGATGACGTGCGAGTTGGATCAGGTCGCGTTGTGACACGGTGGCCAGATCTGTAGCTCCTGGCATGAAGCGGCGAATGCGTTTGTTGGCGTTTTCCACGGCTCCCTTTTGCCACGGCGCACTAGGGTCGCAGAACCAGCTACGCGCGCCGATCCCTTCTTCCAAAGCCCTGAATCCGACAAACTCGGTACCGCGATCAAACGTGAAGCTTTGACGCGCAAAGGCCGGCAAAGGAGAAAAAGCCCTGATGATCTTGTCCATGATCGGGCGAGAATGCCGGCTTGGATTCTTGATGAGAACGGTGTAGCGGCTCTTGCGCTCCACGAGGGACGTGACATTGGCATGGCCGAGTGGACGCTCAAAGATGAGGAGGTCGCCCTCCCAATGTCCAAACTGCGATCTATCTCCAATAAAATCAGGACGTTGGGATATGCGGTGCGTGGCTGGAAACGCACCGTCGCGCGGCTTCCTGGAGCGCAGTGGACGACGTTTGCGACGCGCTTCCGGTAGATACTGATAGAGGCCAAGCCCATAATCTTCCTTGCTGTAAATGAAGCGATAGATTGTCTCTTTACAGACGCGGACGAGGCTGTGCCTCTCCAACAACAGGCGCCCGGCGATCTGCTCCGGAGACCAGCGTGCCTCCAACTGGTTGATGATCTGCGTGCGTAAATTCGGGTGCCGCCGCAACTTTCTCAGCCGGCGTCGCCGTTCCTTAGAGATATCGTGGGCTACCGTGCTGTAGTAGCCGTCGTAGTCCGGCAGTGCACGATCGCTAAACGTGTTGCGCTTGATCTCGCGGTAAATCGTCGAACGATGGCGGCCAAGCTGACGTGCCATTTCGTTGACGGGAACTTTTGCCGCCACCAGCTGATGTAGGCGTCGTCGGTCGGCGAGAGCAAGCTGCGTATAGCGTCGGGACATGCCAAACTCCAAAGTGAAGCCGTTGAAATCATTGGCATGTCGCACTTGAAAATAGAATGTACCCCCTTACATTTTTTTGTCAAAGCTGATTAGAGATGCGGCGTCGCCAGCGAGTTAGAAACGCGACACTGGCACCGACGATCAGCCCCCGATCCGACCGGCTGGGCCGGGTTGAGAGGGAGGAGCGGGGGCGGGTGAGACGCACCCCTTCGGCTTTAGCTTTCTCACTAGCAATTGTTCTTTTACCGCTCGATACTCGCTGGCACTTGCATGGCGCAGTTGGGGATCAAAGCCGCACGATGCTTCCGGAAATCAACCTGCAAGGTGACGTCGACATCGCCGCGCTGTCACCACTTCTTCGCGGCATGCTTCTTTCGGTTGCCTATGCCGACGGTGAGGGTGGCATAGGATTGACGGCGACCGGCGCCATGAACCGCAAATTCGTGCATTGGGCCGCTGTGCACTTCCTCTGGCCAGGATTCACAGCCGAGGACCTCTACAGCATGAACAAAGTACTCAATGAAAGCGACATGCCGCCGCTTTGGGTCGTGCGCGACATGGCCCGTCATCTGAAGCTTCTTCGCCGGAAAAAGGATGTGCTGCTGCCAACCAGACCCGGCCGGGAGTTTTTGGGAAACCCGCAAGCCTTCTTCGATCTGGTCGCCACGGATTATCTCTATTCGTATGTCCACGCCACCGAGCGGGAAGAGGAGGTCCGAGCGCGCTTACGCTGGTGGCGCCTGTTCCTCAATCTTCTCAATATCAAGGCCAGAGAAGGTTGCACGCCAATGGACGTTGTGAAGATCCTCTATCCAGACCTGGCGCCTCTGTCGGACACCGAAATGACCATAGAAGCTTGGGAGTTGAAATCCGACCTTCAGTATGGCGTCTTCCAACGCTTATGCTGGCTCGGCTTGCTCTATGAGGCACGAGAGGGGCTCACTCTTCTGCAGGACGGATCCTTCCACAAGACGCCACTTTGGGCAGCTTGCCTGCAGTTGGAATCGGATACGCAAAGCGACATCGGCGTGCATTGACGATCTTTATTCCGCCGCTGGCTGCCTCAATAACGCTTTCTCTCGCCGCGCAATCACCGCAGGATCATTCATGAAATCCGTCCTCGGCCCCGGCTTGCGGCCACGCTTCTGGTAGCCGTTGGCTGTGCTGCCGTCGCGAATGCCGAACATATGATCCTTCTGCCCGGTGCGTCGGGGGCCGCTCTTGCTGCGCTGCTGTTCTCTGCCGGCCTGCAACTCGGCGACGATCGACAGCATGTCGTCCAGCCGCTTGTTGTCGACGACCTCGGCACGATGCACCGAGCGCAACGTATCGAAGGTCCTGTAGGGCAGGGCAAAGCTCTCGTGCATGATCTCGAGCCGACCGTCCGGATAATCGCAGACAATCACCTTCTGGCCCGCCAATGGCTTGGAAATCTCGGTTGGATCGAGAATGAACAGCACCTTGTCGTAGCGCAGCGTCAGCGATTGCGACAGCGTGCGCACTTCCTTGCGGCACATGGCACCATCGAGGTTCTCATGGTCGGCCAGCGGCCGGTGCATGTCTTTCGGATTGCGTGGCGGCTTGCCGAAACGAGTGTTGAAATCTGTAATGAACTCAGGCGCATAGGCATTGGCAGCTTCGATCGTATCGATGCCGCGAAGCCGCATCTCCTTGACCAGCCGATCCTGCAATGTCTGGTTGGCACGTTCCACCCGACCCTTCTTTCAAGTCCAGGACTGCAGGTCGTGCAACTAGCCAAGCGCGCATAGAGTTCGAGATAACGCACCCCTATCATCCATGGCGTGGCCAACGTTTCGTTCTGGCGACGCGCAAGCAGAACTGGGGCGAAGACCGCGTCATGTTCTATGACGCACGAGGACGGCTGCGTTCGCTGCCGGCCTCGTGGACCGACGCCGATGAGATCGACGCATTCCGCCAGATAGCCGCAGGTCGGTCCTTCTCGCGTCCGGACGATCTGTCGGCGCTGGCTTCATTGATTGCTCACATCAAGGACCGCCATAGAGAGTGAAGATGCGTCAAGTAAATTATGCGCAAATGTCAAGGTAATTATGCCGCTCATGTGATGTTTGCGGGCGGCTTCCTTATGAGAATCGTCATGATAATGCTACAATTTTGGCTAAAAGTTCGATATAATTCAATTGACACTCAAGCCGGTAGCGGCATATTTTACATTACACACAGGAGGCATCCATGGCCAAAGAAAGCAAGCCCGATCGCCTGCGCCAGATGGGCGCTCTCAACCCCAGACCCGACGGCGTCCGCGCCCCCTGGTTCCGGGAAGCAGGTTTCTTCGATCCGCTCGATCTCGTGCAAGTGAAGTATGAGATGCTTCGTCACGCCCGCGAAGACGACACCAACAAAGTCGATGCCGCCGCGCTTTTCGGACTGTCTCGGCAGACCTACTATCAAGCGGAGGCCGCGTTCGAGCGCGATGGCATTGCCGGCCTCTTGCCGCGCACCCGCGGGCCCAAGTCAGCCCACAAGCTTACTGGCGAGGTCATGCGTCTCGTCGAGGAGCATCTCGAAGCGAACGGTGAACTACAGGCCCGTTCGCTGGCGGACCTGGTGCATACGAGACTGGGCATCAGCGTCCATCCTCGTAGTATCGAACGTGCGGTGGCGCGTAAAAAAAAACGATGACGAGCGGACGCACGCAATCGCCATGCCGGCGAACGGCAAGGATGTTTACGAAGCGCTCCGCGCCGATGTTGTTTGCGGCACGGCTTGCGCCAGGCGCGTGGGCGCCATCGTCTTTCACGGACTGTGGCGCGGCCTGGCAGTGCTGATCGCGCCACATCAATCCATGATAGCGCGACAGCCGTCGGCGCCTCGGCTCAAGACAACTTCACTGGTCGCGCACGATCGCCAGCTCGTGCACATGCTCGCCAATATGGTGCTGGCAGCAGAGACAGGAGGAAGCCATGTCTACTGATAATGCCTTGAAGATTAGTGCCGATCACCTGCGGCGCGATGCATTTCTCTACGTCCGCCAGTCCTCCCTTCGTCAGGTGTTCGAGAACACCGAGAGCACGAAGCGGCAATATGCACTGCGAGATCGCGCGGTGGCGCTGGGTTGGCCGATTGAGCGCGTCCACGTCATCGACAACGACCTCGGCCTTTCCGGTGCACAGTCGCAGGACCGCGACGGATTTCAGCGCTTGGTGAACGAGGTCGCGATGGGGCACGCAGGCATCGTGCTGGGACTGGAAGTATCTCGCTTGGCTCGCAACAATGCTGACTGGCATCGCCTTCTGGAGTTGGCTGCGATGTCGCGCACGCTCATCATGGATGAAGATGGCGTCTACGACGCGTCGTCGTTCAACGATCGTATGCTGCTCGGCCTCAAGGGCACGATGAGTGAGGCCGAACTGCACATCCTGAAGTCTCGACTGCAAGGCGGCATTCTTAATAAGGAGCGTCGTGGCGAGCTCGAATTACCGTTGCCGATCGGACTGGTTTACACGCCTGATATGCGCGTGGTGCTCGATCCGGATCGCCAGATTCAGGACACGGTGCGCATGTTGTTCGATACCTTCCGGGAGGCGGGCTCAGCTTGTGCGGTCGTGCGCCGTCTGCGCAGCGAGAAGATCCTGTTTCCTCGGCGCATCCGGCGCGGTATCGGCAAGGGTGATGTCCTTTGGAGCGAGATCGATCACTCCCGACTGCTTCAGATCTTGCACAATCCACGATACGCTGGCGCTTTCGCATACGGACGTACACGCACTGCCTACAATGCCAAGCTCAAGTCCGTACAACAGAAGATGCCGAGGTCCGACTGGCAGGTGCTCATCCTTCAGGCCCATGAAGGCTATATCTCCTGGGATGAGTTCGAGCGCAATCAAACAAGCCTCCAACAAAATGCAGTCGGTTTTTCTCCGGGCCTGCGGGGTCGTATGCCTCGCCAGGGCAACGGCTTGTTGCAAGGACGAGTTTTGTGCGGTCGCTGCGGCGCCCGCATGCGGGTCCATTATGAACAGTTCGAGGGCAAACTCCGTCCCTATTACGTCTGCAACGAGGCCGTCGTTCGTCACGCTGGAAAGACCTGCCAATGGGCAAGAGGACCAGCGATCGATGAAGCGGTCAGCGCGCTGCTGCTCGAAGCAATGGCACCAACGGCGATAGAGGTCGCGCTGGCGGTGCAGGAGGAGATCTCACAACGTGTCGAGCAAGCCGCCTCGCTGCGCGACAAGCAGTTACAGCGCGCCCGGTATGAGGCTGAACTCGCACGCCGTCGCTATCTAAAGGTCGATCCCGACAACCGCTTGGTTGCCGACGCACTCGAAGCGGACTGGAATGGCAAGCTACGCGACCTCGATGCGCTTCAGCGCGAACATGAGCGTCAGCACGAGAAAGACCAGTCATTGCTGGACGGCCCTACGCAGGAACGGATCCGGGCGCTGGCCGCAGATTTTCCTAGCGTCTGGAGCAACGAACGCACGAGCGCCGTCGAGCGTAAACGCATGCTTGGTCTCCTCATCGAAGACGTGACGCTATTGGTTGACCAGCAGATCAATATACATATCCGCTGGCGCGGAGGTCGCACACAAAGCTTGGCAGTAGCTCGCCCCCGGCCCATGGCCGTGATCCGCAAGACCCCGGAAACGGTCGTAGCGCTGATCAACGAACTGCTGGAGACCGACAACGACCAGCAGATTGCCAGTCGTCTCAACGCACTCGGGCATCGTAACTGGCGCGATGAGCCATTTACGTTGAAGAAAGTCATGCTCGTTCGTCGAGCCTACGGATTGAAGACTCGGTTCGAACGGTTGCGTGAGAGCGGCATGCTCACCGGCGAGGAAGTGGCTCGTCAACTTGGCGTCAGCGCCACAACCATCCATCAACTCGGTCGCGATGGCGTTCTCAAGCGCCACCGTTATGCGACCAACCATCGTTACCTGTATGAGCCTCCGGGAAACGTCAGACTCGCAAAAGGCGTCGGCGGTCGCTATGGTAGCCGCCAGCCCCGGCTAATTGACGCTCAACCAATCCAACAAGGTGCATCGTGATGTCTGCTCCTTGGCCTGCGGGGTGTTGGCGCAGATGATATCGATGTTCAGCTCATAGAGCGCCCGACCGAACTGCGTCAGGCCGCTCGTGCGGTCTTTCTCCGACGCATGGGTGGAGCGAAAAACGCCGTGCTTGTCGCTGTAGAAGGCCAGCGGCTTGCCCCATTGCTGCAGATAGGCCTTCGTCGCATGCAGATAGTCGAACGTGTTCTCCGATCCGGCAAAGCGCAAATGCAAAAGCTTGCCGGTGGCGTCATCGATATAGACGAGCAGGGCGCATTTGGGGCCGCGGTTCTCGAACCACCAGTGATGCGAACCGGTGGAGTGGACGCCCCCCGACGGCATCAAATGTGCCAAAGTGCGGGTGTGCTTAGAACCAGCAAGGAGGACGTCCATGAACGAGATTAGCATCATTGGCTTGGATTTGGCAAAGAACGTATTCCAAATCCACGGCGCTGGCCCAGACGGAAGGGTGGCCCTGCGTAAGAAACTGAACCGCGGCAGATTGCTCGAGTTTTTCGCCAAGCTACCCACCTGCGTGGTCGCGATGGAAGCCTGCGCCAGCGCCCATTATTGGGGACGGGAGATCGGTAAATTGGGCCATGAGATCAAACTGGTCAACCCGTCCTATGTGAAGCCCTTCTTCCTATTATGCGGTGCTCCGCATAATAGGAAGGGCGCTGCGTCGTTGATGGCCTTGGTGAGGGATGGCGGCCTTGATCCATTCAGTGGCGCGCTCTTTGTCTTCCGCTCGAAGCGGGCAGACCGGATCCGCATTGTGTGGTGGGACGGTACAGGTATCTGCCTTTATGCAAAAATTCTTGAGGAAAATGGTTTTTGCTGGCCAGCGCAATCAGCCACGCGCATCCGTCTCGACCATGCGCAGTTGATGGCACTTCTGGCCGGTATGGACTGGAAAAGGATCAGGCCTGCCCAAGTGCGCAGACCGCTTTCGACTGGCTGAACAGGCCTGCGGCAAGATGAATCATGTCGCTGTAAGTGTTGGGAAATCGGCTGATTTTATGCTTTAGTGCATCTCATGATTTTACCTGGTTCCGACCTTCCTGACGACGTCGAAGCGCTGAAAGCGATGATCATCGCGATGAGCGCAGAGAAGGCTGCGACTGAGGCCGAAATCGCCCGAATGAAGGCTGTCCAACAGAAAGCCGACGAGCGGATCACCACTTTGACGGCGATCTTGAAGGTTTTGCAGCGTGCCCAAAATGGTACGCGCTCCGAGCGTCTGCGGCTGGCGATAAATGACGAGCAGATAGACTTCGCTTTTGAGGAGGTCGAGACTGGCCTTGCCGCGATTGATAGCGAACTTGGCCAGGGAGACAAAGACCGGCCGAAGAGGGCAGCGCGGCCTCGCAAAGGTTTTGCCGCGCATCTAGAACGTATCGAGGAAGTCATTGAGCCGGAGATCCCGGAAGAATGCCAGGGCTTGGAAAAGGTTCTGATCGGTGAAGATCGATCCGAGCGGCTCGATGTCATACCGCCGAAGTTCAGGGTTATCGTCACACGCCGCCCCAAATATGCGTTCAGGGAACGTGACGGCGTGCTGCAGGCTTTGGCACCAGCGCATATCATCGAAAGCGGCCTACCGACGGAACGGTTGCTTGCCTATATCGCCGTGTCGAAATACGCCGACGGTCTTCCACTTTATCGCCAGGAGGCGATCTATCTGCGCGACAGCGTGGTTCTCAGCCGCTCTTTGATGGCCCAGTGGATGGGGCATCTGGGCTTCGAGTTGCGGATCTTGGCGGATTACATCCTGGAGCGCATCAAAGCCAGTGAGAGGGTCTTTGCGGACGAGACGACGTTGCCGACATTGGTTCCCGGCTCTGGTAAAGCGATGAAGGCGTGGCTCTGGGCATATGCCTGCGATGACCGAACGTTTGGCGGGTCCGGTCCGCCGATGGTTGCCTATCGCTTCGAAGACAGCAGAGGTGCCAAGTGTGTCGCGCGTCATCTCGCCGGGTTCAGCGGCATCCTGCAAGTTGATGGCTACTCGGCCTACACCGGCATGATAAAAGAGCGCGCCAAGTCCGGCAGCAATGAAACGATCAAGCTGGCCGGATGCTGGGCGCATTTACGTCGTAAGTTTTATGAGCTGCACGTCGGCGGTATCAATGAGGCTGCGACAGCGTCGATTACAGCCATGACGGAACTGTGGAAGGTTGAGGACGAGATCCGCGGCAGTGATGCCGAAGCCCGTGCCACGCGTCGTCAGGAGACGTCCGCCGCCATCGTCGCCGATCTCTTCCAATTGTGGGAACAGGAGCTTTCCAAAGTCTCTGGGAAGTCCAAGACTGCTGAGGCGATCCGCTATGCGATGACACGCCGGGAAGCGCTGGAGCGCTTCTTGACCGATGGCCGCATCGAAATCGACTCCAACATCGTTGAACGCGCGATCCGGCCCCAAACAATTACAAGAAAAAATAGTCTCTTCGCTGGTAGCGACGTTGGCGCGTCATACTGCTCATCTGATGATGTCCTTATAATAAAAGGGGATTTTGAACCAGATCCTGAGATCTCGGGCGCCGTGATCGCCTGGCATCGGCTTCGCGGCGCACGACGTCGTGCTGGAGGTCGGAAAGTCGAACGATCCAAGGCGCCCCGGTGCATAGCTGGCGCGCCGGAAGGGCGCCGCTGCTGACCATCCGATAGGCCGTAGCTCGACTCACCTTCAGAATGTCCGCGGCCTCATCGAGGGTTCTCTCACCGCGTTCGGCCCGCTCACCTTCTCGATAGACGGAGATACCATGGATGTTGCGAAGACTGCAGACGTGGCTTCGCGTCCAGCTGGCGCCATGCCCGGTCCGCTTGCCGGAACGGTTCAGGATCGCTGCGATTGACAAATCAGGTAACTGCCTGGCCAAAGCGCGCACGAGATCAACGACATCAGCCTTAACTGCCCAGCGGGTCTGGCCGATCTTGTTCTTCCTCACTGTCATCCGGGTATGATCGCCACCTTGCCAATGAATGATGATCGCCAATGTGTCGTCGACGACATCGACGATAATTTCCGTGATCAGTAACCGAATGATCTTTTTGCGCGTCTCGGTGGATACACTGGGGCTGTCCCATGCCTGCCCCAGGTCGCTACCGAGCTTCATCAGTCTTGCACGGTCATCTGCCGATAGTGCGGGCATGTCACGGTCGGTCGAGAGCGTCTCAAGCTCGATCTCTAGGTCACGCAATTGGATCAGCTTCTCATTCCAGCGCCTTTCCAACTCGCCCGCGACCAACCGATTGTCGGGATCGACAGCGTCATACTGGCGGCGCGCCCGGGCAGCCTCGTATTGTGCTTGCTTGATTGAGTTCTCGAGTTGCTGATGCTTATCGCTATGACGCTGAGTGTGCGCCTCCATTGCTCGCAAGGCCGCCTCGATTCCGAGAGGTTGCAACCGTTCGAGAACCTCCTGCGCGACGGCCCGATCAACTCGCATGCCACCGAAGCCGATACAGTTGCCGACCGCCATGTCGCCGAACGTGCCGCGACAAACATATCGCTGCGTATTGCCGCCTTTCCCAGAGTATTGAATATGCAGTCGGCGACCGCAGCGACCGCAGCGGAATAGTCCGGGCAATAAAGCTTCGCCACGTCTTATCGATGTAGCTTTTTCCATTCGCATTCTCGGCGATCAGATGCTGATTCCTTTCAAACTCGGCCCAGCTAATATAGCCTTCATGATGGTCGTGGATCAAAACCTCCCAGTCCTTCGAATTACGCCGCAACGTATCACGGGTGACCCGTTTGCGCCCATCCTTGATCATCACACGTGTCGCACGCCGGCCGTAGGCGTAGGAGCCGGCGTAGACCGGGTTTGTCAGTATGTGATGAAGGGTGTGATAAACCGGAGCTTTCCACTCGATCGGCCGTTTGCCGCGCCCTTGAATGACAGACGGGACCAAGACATTCTCTTGCCTGAACCAGAGCAACACCTGGCGGACGGTCTGCAGTTCGGCGAATTTGCGAAAGACGAGCAGAATGCTCTCCTGAACGCGCCGATCTGGATCCTTCTCGACACGGGCATCATCCGTCTTCACGTATCCGACGGCAACGGTGAGATGAAGGTCGCCGCGCCGCGCCTTTTGGCGCATGGCCTCGACCGATCGTTGCCGAAACACGGATAACTCCATCTCGCTCATAGTGCCCTTCATGCCAAGAAGGAGACGATCGTTAGGCGAGCGCGGATCGTAAATAGCCTCTTCATCGACGATCAGAGTGCCGACCAGACCACAAAATTCCAGCAAGGTGTGCCAATCACGGCCATTGCGCGC
Organism: Rhizobium sp. T1470; assembly: GCF_042140505.1. Taxonomy (NCBI): domain Bacteria; kingdom Pseudomonadati; phylum Pseudomonadota; class Alphaproteobacteria; order Hyphomicrobiales; family Rhizobiaceae; genus Rhizobium; species Rhizobium sp. T1470. Next base: position 42,810 of record NZ_CP148095.1, on the reverse strand, counting down.
CAGACGTGAGGCCTCAAGCGATACGACTGCTCCCACCCGACCTTCACATATCGCCGCCAACAGCTTCTCGAATCCCGGGCGGGCCGTGCCACCTCCGGATCGTCCAAGGTCATCGTCCACGATCTCGACGGTCTCCCAACCCAACTGTCGAGCACGCTCGACTAAGCTGTACTGCCGTCTTTGGCTTTCCAGATTATTGGCAACTTGGTAGGCCGTCGACTGCCGGACGTAGACGAAGGCGCTAAGGCTAAGATGGTCGGCAGTGATCTTACTCATTGCCCGCCTCCTTTCCGCCGTCGGCGCGCCGCTTGCCGGCCAGCTTTGCCGCCGCTTCTGTCAACAGTAGTTGCAGGAGTGTTAAGGCTTCCCGGCGCTGGGTGTCGCTCAGGTCTACCGGCCGGGCTGTCACGAACAGATCCAATTGCATGCGAAATTGCTTTCTCATGGCTTATCCCTTCGGCTTCTTGCACCGAGCGACAGGGTACGAGAGAATCAATGAAAGCGCGCAGTTCAATAAGCTTCGTTGCCGAAAGGCGCGGCTCGGCTACAATCTCGATCGAACTTGCCGCAGGATCAAACATCCATGCGGGGATTTGAAATGAGCCACCATGGACTTGTCGAATCAGCAGATAATGAACACCTTCGTGCTCATCGCTGCCGGTTACCAATACGGTTTGGTCAACCAGTGGAGGGAAGGGATAAGTGACCTTGGATTCGAATGCCAGAAACCCGGCATTATGAACCCGGCTTCGAGGGCGGTGGACGGACTTGGGCGACGCTGGCCACGCTGCTGCAGACGGCCAAAATGAACAACGTCGATCCGCTCGGCTGGCTCTCCCAGACCTTGACCCGCATCGCTCAAGGCTGGCCGGTATCCGAAATCGAGGCGCTCATGCCGTGGAACTTCAAGCCTGACGCCATCGGCTAACCGCTTACGCTGGAATTGACCTGCTGACAGGCAAGGTCCACGCGCTCGTCAAGGATCGCCACCGCAGCCGCGAGTTCATCGAATTCCTCAAGCTGCTCGATGCCGCCTATCCGGCCGGCACCGCCATCAAGTTGATCCTCGACAATCATTCCGCACACATCTCGAAAGAAACCAGAGCCTGGCTCGATAAACGACCGGCAGGCCGCTTCGAATTTACCTTCACGCCCAAACACGGATCCTGGCTCAACCTGATCGAGGGCTTTTTCTCCAAGTTCGCCCGCTCCGTCCTGCGTCACATCCGGGTGACCTCAAAACATGAGCTTAAGGAACGCATTATGGCCGGTATCGAAGACGTCAATCGCCATCCCGTCATCCACACATGGTCCTACAAGCTCGCCGACGCCGCTTGATATGATTCGAACCACGAAAACGCTGAACTAGTATCGCGACAAACGACCTACACGAGGCGGTAAACGATATGCACGATATCAAACATTGTTTTGACGCTTTTCATGAAAGTGTACTCGGATACTACCGCGACATATCAAATTACATACCTCGCCCCACTGTGGATTACTTCGCGCTCTAGTCCAATAAGGCAAAGTCACGGTCGTTGCTGGAGGTTAGGCAGGCGCCGACCGCGGAACCGCAGTTTATCCTCTCATTAGAGGGGACTTCTCGCTGCTCGGCCGCCGAGCAGAACAGGGATAAAATCAGAATAGTCTATGGCCCAGATCCTAATCCAGCTCGCGTATTTCACTCGGGAGGAGGTAGTGACTGACTTCATAAAGCTTTGGGCACTCAAGACGAATTTTCTTAATCAGTATTTCATCGGGCTCTACCAAGCGGAAAACCCCAAGGAGATAGCAGGCCACCATTGCCTTATGCGCACCAATGCCCGGAAGCCGCTCGAACCGATCTTGCATCTCCTCAATTGATAAGGGTGCGGCCCAGATTCGCCGCGGATCGCCATCGAACTCGGTCAGGATAAAAGACGCCGCAGCCGTTATGCTGCGACCGACAACTCTTGGGAACCGATGCAAAGCGGGCCGCGTTGCAATCCTCTCCACTATTGTGTCGTGCATCACAGCCAAGGCTGACGCTTCGATCGAGCCAATCCTTTTTTCCAGCTTGTACGGCGCCGCCCAAGACCGGGCTGAATCCTGCGCGTAGTTGAAAATCAGGCCATAAATGAACGCACTGGCCAACCGCGATGTTGTCGGTGCGTGCGGAATCTCCAGTCGAAAGTCATCCAGATCGGTTTCTGTTCCGGACGCCTGTCGCTCGTTCTCTGACATCAGCGCCTTCCGCTAGGTACGGACCGCAGCGGGCGCGTCGATGTCATAGTTGCACGTCGCGACCTATGACTTGCTAAAACGCCAGCGATCGAATTTACCACGTGCGCAGCAACCTCATCGGCAGAAAGCCCGCCGGCGTCGACTACGAACCAATTGTGGCGTCTCGCCAAGCCCAGGTAGCTTTGGCGAACACGAGACTGGTAGGCGATGAAGTTCTCGGCCGTTTGCCCTCTCAGCCCATCGAGGTTACCGCACTCCGATGGCCCGAAAATCTTCTTCCTTTGGGCGGCTTGGGCTGGTTCGATGTCAAGGAACATTGTCATATCTGGTCGTGTTAAGCGTTTGTAAGTTTCATCGAGACTGACGCTTTCGATGCCAGGCTTCAATGAAAATCGCGCGATCAACTTGTGATACCACGTATCCAGTATGACCATATCATGGCTGTGCAGAGCCGGTTGGATGACTGCTGTGTCAACGATTTCGTACCATGCTGAGGACAACCGAAGCCAGTGATCCGTCGAAAAGACTTCCCGATTTTCATCTTCTCCCGTTTCCCACAAAATCGACGCAAAACGTTGCATGTAGCCAGCAAGCGCCGACTCCCGGATACGCGGTCTCTTTGGCGCAATCAATATCGCGTCGACCCCCATCGCACAAATCCTGTCCACCGCCATGGCCGCAATGGTTGATTTACCTGCGCCGTCACCACCTTCGAATGTCACCAACATTATCAGCCTTCCTTCTTGTCACAGAGGATCATATGGTCGGGAATGATCCCGCCGCTATATGTCGTAGGAAATGGACGTTGCAGGCATGGACCTTATTGGAACGCAGGTCCATGAGCGTGTTATAACCGGGTACACCCATCAAACAATATGAAATGCTCTGGTCCATCGAAAGGCCATCAGTCGCCTCGGTGTACTTACTTGGCTCCTCGCTTGCGGCCGCACCTGCCATTCCCGCGGCGACCACGCTGTTCGTGAGTCGGAGCAAGGAGTTCGCCCAGTGCGCAGGATTCGGCCGAATATCCGTTCCAAGATGGTCTAATAATGCGATTGCGCAATGCTTTACAGCCATGTCAGAATGATCAGAAGCTATGCATAAACTCCACTTTGGCGCGGGATCCACGAGCTCCAGCTGAAGGAGTGCAACAAGCACTGCTCGCTGGGCAAGCTCGCCGGCGATGACTGGGACCTCGCGATATCTACCGGACAGACAAAGCCCCAGCGCGTCTTCATAGGTTGACAAAAGAAAGGATGAAAAATACCCAGCGAGGGCGCGCCGCAATAGGTCTCGTCTTCTTTCGAGAATGTCTTTCAAGTCGGCCGAGCCAGACACGGTCTTGCCAAGCAGTACGCGTGCAGCGAAACGCATGTCCCAAAAATTGAGAGCAGAGTGACCGCCGCTGAGGTTTGCTGTGAAGCCGTCCAAGCAAGAAACGAAGTCAGCCAGCCATTCGAGGGTACGCGTTTCGTAGTCAACTTTTCCAGCTTGCACACACCAGGCACGCTTAATCCCGGCAAAATGTTCTTCCCGCGAGATAATGAAATAGTCAATGTCGGACAGAGCACTTCGATAGCGCGCAACGGAAGACCCTCCGAGACAACAGAGAAAGCTCATATCCTCCGGCGCATGCGGCGATTCACTTCCCAATGATTACATAGCTCCTTGCGTCATCACTCTGCGGGAAAACGCGGAATTTTGGGGCGATCAGGGGATAACGTGGCGACTTCGCCCGCCTGGCAATCCACCTGAGTAAAGTGGCTCCCCTAGTCCCACGATGATCACTAGACGACAAGTCGCGAAATCGCATCAATTGCCGCGCTGCCAGGTCGCAGCGCGATGCCGGCCTCTAACAGGCCCCTTGACACACTAAGCTGATTGTCAATGCGTTTGGTTACGATGTCCGGGCTTGCAAAATTCGCTGCGCGCGACAAGAGCTGGCTGGCCTCTTTTGCGTTGCCCTGGGTCATACGCACGGTCGCCAACGTCCACATCGCAGTGTGATCCTCCGCCGTTTGTTCAAGCGCTGCCACACTGGCCTTTTCAACGGCTTCGATATCACCCTTCGACAACAAGATCGTTGCGAGGACGCCCATAAAGCTAACCTGTTGGCCTCCGACGGGAGCCTGAATAGAGCCCTTTGAATCTACGGCGATGGCGCGTTGGATCCAATCCTGCGCGTTGTCGTTGTCCCCAAGCCGCCAGGCAGCGAGCGCAAGCCGTGCGGCACACTCTGCTGACCCTTCAAGCGCATAGCTGACCTCGAACTCCTTTAGCGCCACGCCATACTCCCTGATGGCATAGTTTGCCAATCCGATGGTCAAGTGCCACTCGGCACTGTTTTCCTTCAACTTTCGAAGGGCTTTCAAGAACTTTCCTGCCGCCGCCGACTCTGCCTGTCGCACCCCAAGCTGGCTTTCGATGTTTTCAATTGATTGCATCGCCATCATCCCTTTGTTGTTTGGAAAGCGGAACGAGAATGAATTCGGCACTTTCAACTCAACTCATCAGCGATAGAAACATAGCATTTGCAACCTGAAAATAAAAATGGTATTTCTACGTCACCCTGTGGACAAGGAGTGATTTTGATGGCTACCAAGAAGTCCAGCAGCGCGTCTCATAAGACAGTTAAGAAGAACAAGGCTGTTCAGCCGGATATCGAGCCGAAGCGCGAGAGCTCATCGATTAAGAAGCGGATATTCAAGGTTTCAACCTTTCACCATTGAACTGCGATACCCTCACAGAGTGAGACTGAAAACATCATAGCGAACTATAGTTTGCCTACAATGTTGCGAGGCGGCGATGAGATATGTTATCCGAAACGAATTTTTTGGAAGCCTTGCTTACGACAAGGTTGAGAAAGACTATATTCATCTTGACCATCTCACTACCAGACTGTTACGAAATCCGGATAGGCGCCTTTCTAGTACGGAGTATCACGAATACGGTACTGATCGCGGCGAGGTTCGCTTGCTGCGCGAAGAGTTGAAGAAGCGTGATCTCCCGGGCAATTCGATGTATCTCGGCAATGCCGTAGGACAACAGGTACTCTCCGCGCCAACGCGCATTTTCCTTGAGATAACCTACCAATGTCCCGAGAAGTGCGCGCACTGCTATACGGAATCGGGGCCGCGGCGACCTGATGAGCTCGAGCTATCTGAGAAGAAGTCAATTGTCGGTCAGATGGAATCGATGGGCTGTTTTCGCCTCTCAATTGCCGGCGGAGAGCCACTGGTGGATCCGGATTTCTTTCCCGTCGTTGAACACGCTATTTCCAAGGATATCGACGTGTCCTTTTCGACGAGCGGGATCCCGGTCACAGAGCGCGTCGCGCGACGGCTTGGGGAACTAGATGTCAGAACCGTCAACGTAAGCCTCGATGGATGGGATGACATGTCTTACGACCAAGTAAGGGGCAGCGGACGCTTCCGCTATATGTTGCGCGGCGTGGAGCGGCTGCGCAAACATTATCATGGAAAGATCGCTGCGAAGTGCACTCTGATGACGAGCAACATTCGGAACCTCGATAGCATCATCGCATTGTCAGAAGCGCTTGGTTTTGACGTGGTGAAGTTTAACTGTGTCCGCGAGGCCGGCCGTGCGATTGAACGCAACAGCCTTATCCCGACACAGGACGAATACATCGACTCAATGCGCTTTTTGGCTGAGTGGTACAATTCGAAGAAGTCCAAAATTAAAATGGTCCTGCCAGTGAACCCGTATCAAAAGTTTGAGGGGGATGCCCCCGACGTAATCGGCGAACTCGGCTTCGGCTGCTATGCGGGCAAGGAGAGTTTCTGTATCACGGCTACTGGCTCAATTCAGCCTTGTACAAGTTTCGGCGCGCGGAAGTACGTCGATGGCAATGTTCGCGGTACGCGGTTGATCGATGCCTGGAATGACGGCCGGGCTATGAATATGTTTCGGGGACTAAACGGAAGTTCGGCTTGCCAATCTTGCCCGACATACAACGGATGCCGCGGGGGATGTTATCTTCGATCGTTCACCGCGACCGGGGATTTGAATGCAACAGACCCCTATTGTTACGAATATCGCAATCTCGAGCCGACAGCGCCCAAACGCCTAGCTCGCGAACTGGAGGTTGCTCGAGCCGAGTGATGGATAGGCTACTATATATTCGAAAGGAATTTTTTGGCGGCATCGTGTTCGAGCCAACATCTGGACGCTATTTCAATATCACTCAGGAGCATTTTGATGCACTTGGGAGCTTGCCAGACACATGCCCCCTATCGGGCAATCGCATCGTAGCGCCTTTCTACCCCGATGGTGGGGCCGAGCTTGACGCCGCGAAAATGCGCATTCGATCAGTCCTGAATCCGACGCAGGATCGACTATCGGCGCCGCTTAAGGCATTTTTCAATCTCACGAAGCGATGCAACCTCTTCTGCGTGCATTGCTACAACGATTCTGGCCATGCGAGCTCGCCAGAACTCGATCTATCCACAGTACTGCGCGTCATTGATACTTTTGTGCGCCGTGGAATATTCAAGATCACCCTTTCTGGCGGAGAGCCGCTCTATCATCCTTCCTTCGATGCAATCGCGGAATATCTCGCAAAGACAGATCTTTACGTATCCATCGTAACGAATGGTATATGTATCTCCGATCAACGGGCGGAGCGGCTTGCCTCTAATCCTGCCATCCGGTCAATAACCATCTCGCTCGATGGCGGCAATTCTCTTGTCAATGACACAATCAGGGGAGTTAATGCCTTCGCGAGAACTGTTGCCGGCACACGCAGGTTGCTTCGTCATTTCGACAGGCCCGTCGCGTTGCGCATAACACTTGCAAAGAGCAACGCCGACTCGCTGGAAGAATTCGTTAGCTTGGCAGTGAGGCTCGGAATACGAGAGGTAAAGGTCAATCGGCTCAACGCCTATGGCCGAGCGCATGGACAGCAGGGCCTTTCGCTGACTGGTGAAGAATTCCAACGCGCACGCGATCTGCTAGCCAAATATTCCATTCGTCACGACATTGCGGTCGAGATGCCGGCACACCAATATAGAAAGGGAGGAGATGGCCAGCTTAGTCTTTGTCGTGCCGGTGAGGAAACCTGTGAGGTCGATGCGGATGGCAACCTATACCCCTGTTCGTTCAGCTTTGGTAACTTAGCGGCCGGCAACTTGAGGCACGAGGAGCATGGGATCGTTTTCGATCGTCTGCGTCAACACTCGATCAATAACAGTTGGTGCCTTTCCTGCAAAGGACGTGGCGGAGATCAGGAAAGGGTCTTTGGTCAGGTCCCGGACTTAGTCAACTTCGCGACTATGCAATAGAAACAATCAGAGAGTCGCAGGAAAAGCGCCATGAAGACCAATTTTGCTTTGCTCGCTCGTGATCTCGAAAGCGTGTCTTTTGGCTATGCGGAAAGATTCGGGATCGAACGCGACAGGGATTGGTATGTCCTCAAGCTGCAAGAGGAAGCAGGCGAGGCCGTTGCTGCATGGCTGCGAATGACTGGAAGAAGCCGCCATAAGGCGGATCTGGTTGAGGCCAAAGAGCATTTCGCAGCGGAACTTGCTGATGTGATCGCACACACCCTCTTGATCGCGCACCATGAGGGCGTTGATCTCGACCGCGCATTGGCAAGTAAGTGGCTGACCTATCTTACAGTTGCGGCGACTACCGACTCCATTGAAAACGCAACTCCGCCGTCGTCGTGACACATCGATCTGCTCGGCGCGACTGTCGCTGATCAAATCGTCCCCCACGCCCGAAACCTCCCTCTCCCCGTCATCTCGCGCAAACCGAGCTCGCCGAGGATCCGCCGCGCCGCCTGCGGTGTGACGTCGATCGCCTTGGCCACCATTCCGGCGGAAACAAGCGGCCGCGACATCACCAGCTCAATCAGCTCCGGCAGCTTTGACGTTTGGCGCCGGCCGATCAGCCGACGCTCCATCGACTGTCGGGCAAGAGTCAGCCGGCCGTGCTCCTTGAGGCCAAGCTCAGCGGCGGCGGTCAGGCCTGAGAGAACGGCCATCAACCGGGTTTCGCGATCGCGATGCCGTCGGCGACAGGCGGGTATGGATTTCAGGCCGAGATTGATCGCGGCCAGATGCGTCCCGGTCGTCGCGCCCGCCTGGCGCAGAATGGAAGCCGCCAGCGGCCCGCCGAGCCAGAGCGCATGCTGCAGGACGTCCAAACGGTTCCAGGCATCGAGTGCGACCACCGCCTGCAGCACGGGTGGAAAACTGTCGAGCTCGCGGAGGACGGCCCGCCATTCGCTGAGCCGTCCTCGTCCCAATCGAGATCATAGACGATAGCGCCAACGGAAAGCGCTTTGCACGCAAGGGCGATGCCGGTGACGTTGAGTGTGCGTTCGGCTTCGATCTTTCCCCTCTCCTCGCCCGTGCCGAAGAGTTGGCGATGCTGGCTCAGCAGGTTGTCACCTCAAGGGCAGCGTTTAGCATTACAGTGCATTTTAGTTTTGAGGTGAGCTCGTCGAGCGGCCGCCTGATGGGCGCGCCTCCAGCATGACCATGCGATGACGTAGGCGGGGCTTATGCGACGCTGAGCGAGTCTTATGGCGATGCGCCGGACTTCCTGGATAGACCAGCGGATCAAGTCCTGATGGTCGGCATCCGCGGTCTTTTTTGGGGCGTCGCGTCATTGGCGCGGTACCGGATCACCGCCATCATGGCGAAGGCAAGCATGACGAGGGAGACGTGGCGATGCCAGCCATGCCATGACCGGGTTTCGTTGTGATCGAGTCCGAGCTCGTTCTTGGCGGTCTCGAAGCTGTCTTCGATCGCCCAGCGATGGCCTTCAACGGAAACGAGCGTCTGGATGTCCGTCCCGGCCAGGCACCATGTGGTGAAGAATGCGAGATCACCGTCGCTGATATTGCGCCGGATCAGGAGGCCACGGGTCCAAAGCCCAGATGTCGTCTCGTTGTATTCGTCGGCATCGAGGTCGGCGAGTTCGCAATAGGCCCAGTCATGAAGCCGCGCGCCTTTGGTGCCCTCACCGGCGGAAAGACGTTGCCATGCACTTGGATCGAGATCACGGGCGATCTCCTGCGCTGTGCCGGCGACCGGAGGCTTACCCGACCAGGAGCCGAAATGGTGGTCCGATTTAACCCCAAGAACGTAGCCTTTGCAGGCTCGACGCAGGGTCCCTTCAACGTCCCCGACGCCATAGACCGCATCTGCGGCCACCCATGAAAACGGCACATCGGCTGCCAGCGCACGCCGTATCATCTCGACAGCCAGGCCTGGCTTGGTAGCGAAGGCTGTAGCCTGAGGAACATGAGCTGCTGCCAGCCTTGCCGGATCGCCGGTCCAGCTTTTGGGCAAGTACAGGGCCCGATCGATAAAGGCATGACCGCGAACGGACACATAGGCGGCGAACACACCGATCTGGCAGTTCGTTATCTTGCCAGCCGAACCTGTATATTGACGTGCAACACCGCACGATGTCTTGCCCTGCTTGAGGAAGCCCGTCTCGTCGATGACCAGGACCGCATCATCCGTGGCGAGGTTTTCTACGACATACTCTCGCACGATGTCGCGAAGTGCGTCCGCGTCCCAGCGCCCGCGCCCCAGAATGGCTTGTTGCCGCCACGGGCCTGGATCACCGGCCGCCTCAGCACGCATCCAACCTGTCTTACGCCGCTCGTCACCCAGCAAGCCGTCCAGGAAAAGGTTCGCAGAGGCTGCAACTCGCTCCTGCGTAAACAGTCTGCGCATGCGAGCCTTCACGTCGCGCAACGATGATGCCCAAAGCTCAAGCGTAGTCTCGATTGATGCACCTGTCATCCATGACCTCCGAATCATGGAGACCCATAGATTCAGACCACAGATAGATATGCAACTGTAATGCTAGGAAAGCCAAGGAGAGGCTGACGATTTGCCGGCGGGATACTCGCAAGCTCATCACAGCTGCAATCGAAGAAGGTGCGGACGGCAATTGGCAAGCGATTGAAGAGATGTACATCGGGCTGGTTTCCCGCCTGCCTCGCTCGCCGACCCTTGAGGACCTCACCGCCATCCTCGAAGAAATGGAAATGCTGAAGTCCTCAATCGCTTGGAAGACAGTAAGCGCTCATTTCCATGCGCCTTTTCGCGTTGAGTTCTCTGCCGCATGAAGTGTCCACTTGAAATAGGTGGACACCAAATATGAATGACGAAGAGCAGAAGCTGCGTGTGCGGTTGGTGGGGCGTGATGGTCGGCGGCGCTATGATCCAGGATCAAAGGCGCGGCTTGTTACGGCTTGCCTCCAGCCTGGTGTTTCTATATCAGGCCTTGCGCTTGGCCATGGGGTCAATGCCAACCTTCTACGCAAGTGGGTCAAGGAGGCCAGGGAGGCTGGCTTGTCGGCGGTATCTGCAAGCTCGCCGTTTATCCCGGTCGTCGCAGCAGACGGCAGCCTGCCTGTCGGGATGCGCTCGCTGGATATACCGGTCGCGTATGGTGAAGAACAACCGGCATCACTGGAGAAGACGGCCCATCTGTCAGGTTTTTCCAAAATCAGCGCGTTGCTGCCGAACGGCGTGAAGCTTTCGCTGGAATGCGGTGATGTGGATGCGTTGACGGCGATCATCGGAGCTCTGGGTCATGTTCAGACTGGGCGCTGATATCAAGGTTTACCTGCACCGCGAGCCGATCGACTTCCGGGCCGGTATCAACAGCCTTGCGGTCCTGGTGCAGGAGGTGATGGAGCTCGATCCGTTTGCGCCTGCGGTCTTTGCCTTTTGCAATCGCCGCCGTGACCGGATGAAGCTCCTGTTCTTCGATCGGTCCGGTTTTGTGATGGTGCTGAAGCGATTGTCGGAAGACCGGTTCCGATGGCCACGTCGGGAGATGATGGTGGTAACGCTGACGACCGAGCAATTACACTGGATTCTCGACGGCATTGATATCGACGCGATGGTCCGCCATCCGGTTCGGCAATACCAGATCGCCGGCTGACAGTTCTCGACGTCTGCGGTTGACGGGGCGAAACGGTTCAGATTCAAGAATCTGATGATCCGACCCGGCGAACCCACTGTTGAGGAGTTGATGGCGCGCATTGCGGCGCTGCAGGCGGAGAACCGTCAGCTCACGGAACGCGTGGTCAAGCTCGAGGAAGAACTGGTGTTGGCGCGGCTTCATCGTTTTGCGCCGAAAAGCGAAAAGCACGTGGACCGCCTCTTCGATGAAGCCGAGCAGGTTGCCGATGAAGACGACGCCGGCGGAGACAATGGGGAGGTCGTCGACCTGCCGGACACGGGCTTTGCGGCGATCGAGAAGCCAGAGGGCAAGAAACGTGGCCGCAAGCCCCTGCCGGAACATCTGCCGCGCGAGCGCGTCGAATATGACCTTGCCGACGACCAGAAGGCCTGTCCTTGCTGCCGTCACCAGATGCATCGCATGGGCGAGGCCGTCACCGAGCAGCTCCACATCGAGGTGAAGGCCAAGGTCCTGCAGAATGTGCGGCTCAAGTATGCCTGCCGCCATTGCGATCGCACCGGGATCAACACGCCTGTTGTCCTTGCGCCAATGCCCGCGCAGCCCTTGCCGGGCAGCATCGCCACGGCCTCGACGCTGGCATTTGCTCTTGTTCACAAATATGTCGATGGCACGCCGCTCTACCGCCTGGCCCAGGCCTTCGAGCGCGCCGGCGTTCCCGTCAGCCGCGGTGCTCTGGGCCATTGGGTGATCGGCTCGAGCGAGAGGCATCTCTCCCGCATCTATGACGCGCTGAAATCGCGGCTCAGGTCTCAAGCCATCATCCATGGCGACGAGACGACGGTCCAGGTGCTGAAGGAAAAGGACAGGGAGGCCACCAGCACATCATTCATGTGGGCGTATCGGAGTGGAGAGGACAGCGACGAGCCGATCGTGCTGCTCGATTATCAACCCGGCCGCGGCCAGATTTATCCGCAGGCCTTCCTCGGCGATTACCACGGCATCCTGATGAGCGATGGCTATTCCGCCTGGCGCACGCTGGCAGGGGCCACCCATCTGGGATGCATGGCGCATTCCAGGCGTCGCTTCGTCGATGCCCTCAAGGCAAGAAAGAAAGGCGGCGGTCCGCCGGAGCAGGCGCTGAAATTCTTCGAGCAGATCTACCGGATTGAAAGCCAGGCGCGCAACGCAAAGCCTGACAAGGGCGAAACGCAAGCCGATTGCATTCGCCGTTTCCGCCAGCAACACAGTGTCCCCATCCTGAATGCTCTCAAGGTATGGCTCAACGACATCGCCCCGAAGGTCTTGCCCGACAGCAAGATCGGCGATGCCGTGTCCTATACCCTAAATCAGTGGGACTACCTGACGCGCTACACAGAAGACGCCAGGATGCCGATCGACAACAACCTACTCGAGCGCGATATCAGAATTTTTGCCACTGGCAGAAAATCCTGGCTGTTCAGCGACACCGTGGACGGAGCGAGGGCCAGTGCCGTCGTCTACAGCCTAATGCTGACCTGCCGAGCTTGCGGCATCGAACCCTTGGCCTACTTGCGCCACGTGCTTACCGAACTGCCGCAGCGCGCAACAGATTCCGACATCACTGATTTGCTGCCCTTCAACTTCGCCAAAACTACCGCTGCCTGATCCGATAGGGCCGTCACAAAGCGACCCACGTCAAATGGGCCACGTCAACGCGCATGGAAATGAGCGCTTACGGAAGACAAACAAAATCCTCAAAACAATAGCACCAATGATGCCCATGATGAGCAGCACATACAGAATTCAAAACCAGAATCCCTTACTGAACTTGAACCTCGCTCTGAGAAAGAGCAGGGCGAAAAGCCGAACAAGACAGCGACCTCGAGAGAGCCGCTGAAGCCGTTCCCACTTTCTGTGGTTTTGAAGGCTTGCCCCCAGGCGGCCGACTATGGGCCTGGGGGCTCGGTGGGAAGTTGGCGCGATCTGATGTCCGCCGCGGTGGTGATCCGATCGATGCTCGGGGTAAGCCCGTCAGCCTACCAAAGCGCCTGTGAGATTATGGGACCAGAAAACGCCGCTGTGGCCATGGCTTGCATCCTGGAGCGCGCTAATATGATCAACTCGGCTGGCGGATATCTACGGGATCTCACCCGGCGGTCAGAGCAATCTGAATTTTCTCTTGGGCCGATGATTATGGCGCCGTTAAAGGCAAACGGCCACGCTCAACTGAAGGCCGGATAGCGAGTGCGCAAGAAGATTGAAGGTATCCGTTGCGAGCGCCCCACAGCCATGGGCGTGACGCCGATCCTCAACCCGGACTAAGCGTCGTTGGCGGGTGCGCCTGGGTTAAAGAGAGCTCTCTACATGGGCCACGTTAGCATCGCGTCGACGGCATGTTATCTGCACTTCCTTCCAAAGCTGAGAGAGATCGCCAGCGACCGCTTTGAAGGGGCTTTCGGCGGTCTCGTCAGCGAGGTCGTGGCATGAGGAAACATCAATCCACCGCATTGGGCCGAAGCATGGCACGCTTCTTTCAAGAATATCTTCCCGCTCTCCGCGGCATGAGCCATCATACGATCCAAAGCTATCGCGACACGATGGTCCTGTTCCTGCGATTTGCAGCGGCAGAGACCAATGGATCCGTTGAAAGCATCGACGTCTCCGACATCAATGCCGACAGGATCGGCCACTTTCTCACGTCACTTGAGGTCGAGCGTGGCAACAGCATTGCGACCCGCAATGCAAGGCTGGCGGCGATGCATACCTTTGCGCGGTTCCTGATCTCGGAGCATCCCGAATATATGGACACCCTGCAACTGGTGGTGACACTTCCCTTCAAGAGGCGCGCGCGGGTGGCACCTGTCGAATATCTCGAAGAGCCCGAAATCAAAAGCGTCCTGTCGCGTATCGACCGCCGCACGCCTGCGGGACGGCGGGACTACGCGCTGTTCTCGCTGATGTTCAATACGGGTGCACGAGTTCAGGAAATCCTGAATCTTCGCATTTGTGACCTTCGTCTGGTATCGCCCTGTCAGGTGCGCCTGCACGGTAAAGGCAACAAGGTTCGCCTTTGCCCGATCTGGCGAAACACGGCCCAGCTTCTTCAGGAATTGATCAACACGCTGCATCCACCCTCAGATAATCCCGCCGAGCAATGGGTCTTTCTCAATGACCGTGGCACACCGCTGCCCCGGTTCGGTGTTCGATACTTACTGCGCAAATATGTTGATATGGCTGCGGGGGAAGAAACCACCCTGGCCGAAAAAAGCATCCATCCTCACTCGCTGCGGCACACGACTGCCATCCACCTTCTCAAGGCGGGCGTGGACATTGCCACCATCAGCCATTGGCTTGGCCACTCGGGGCTGAACGTAACGATGCGCTACGCGCGGGCCGATATCGATATGAAGCGGCAAGCGCTTGAGCAAGTCTTTCCCGACGTGAGGTCATCGGCAAAAGATCAGACGATCATCGCTTATGATGGCGGGATGTTAGGCTGGCTGCGCCGCTTGTAGACGCTCAGTTATGTGGAGTTGTATCGTGGGAAAGTCGCGTAGTTGCGGGCTCTTGCGGTGTCAGCTCCACATCTCTGCGCAGTGCACGTTAATCGAGGATGAGGAGCTGGACGCGGGTGAGCTTGTCGATGAGGCGAGGGAAAGAGCCATCGAGGCGGGCAAGCGCGAGATCCTCGAACATGCGCGGCACGCGCACATAGAGGACGGAGTGACCGAGCCTTGCCGCTTGCCTGCCGAAGGCGCAGGCCAGGCGAACGCGGCGTCACCGACGATAGCTGCAGCCGCGTAGCAGGGTCCATCAGTCTTCGTTCGAAGATCGCTTTTCCCAGGTCGATTTGTTCACCGGTGAGGGCATGTAGTTGCTCTGGTTGGGCGCGGTCACCAACCCTCGAACGCACCGGCCTCATCCGCAGGCAACCAGGTATCGCGCGCAGCATCCAACTGCTCGTCGACCACGACATCCTACCCAAACTTCAGCCGGTTCAACCCGTCATAACCTCTGTGCAGAGGTACTAGTACCGCGCCACAGAGATTATGACGGGTTGGGTTATCGTAGAATGGGCAAGTCTTCTGGTGGGATGAGAAGTTGGATGCTGCGTGCTGCGCCTGGCACGCGGGATATAAATCCTGCCTTCTCGAGGGTCAGCACCATCTGGTGAACAGACGGAGCCGTAACGGCGAAGTGGCGACGCATGTCGGCTTCGGCCGGAGGCTGTTTGAAGATGCGGCTGTAGGCGTAGATGAAGGCCAGGTACTGGCCTTGGACTTGCGTAAGGCCATGTCTTGCCGTTGCGGCTTGCGGGTCAAGTGAGGGACTCATTTTCGGATTCATCTGCGTCTCCGCGCTGAAGGAGGTGTCGATGACTATAAAGTTTCACGTAGAGCTTAGCCAATCGGAACGTGATCAACTGGCCGTTTTGTTGAGCGGGGGACGCCATGCGTCGCGCAAGATCAAGCGCGCCCAGATCCTGGTGGCGGCGGACGAAGGCTTCAGCGACGAGGTGATCGCGGCAACCTTGAACGTCAGCGGATCGACGATTTACCGGACCAAGCGCCGGTTTGTGGAAGCCAATCTGGAAGGCGCGCTCAGTGAAGAACCGCGCCCGGGTGTTGAGCGCAAGCTATCGAGCAAGGAGGAGGCGCTGTTGGTGGCGACCGCCTGCTCAAAGCCGCCGCCCGGGCGAGCCCGCTGGACCCTGGAGCTTCTGGCCGATGAGATGGTCCGACTCACCGATCATGACGAGTTGTCCTCGGAGACCGTACGTCGCCGGCTGGCTGAGAATCATCTCAAACCTTGGCGCAAAGACATGTGGTGCATCCCAAAGCTCGATGGGGAATACGTCGCGCGCATGGAGGATGTTCTCGACCTCTACGCAGAGACGCCTGATCCACAAAGGCCCGTGGTCTGCTTCGACGAGAGCCCGACCCAACTCATCGGCGAAGTGCGCGAGCCCATTGCGGCCAAGCCTGGCCAGCTTGAACGCTACGACTGCGTAGTATCGCCGAAACGGCACGGTCAATCTGTTTGTCTTCATGGACGCCCACCAGCCCTGGCGCAGGGTGAAGGTCACCGATCGGCGAACCAACCAAGACTTCGCCCAGTGCATGCGCGAACTGGTCGACGTCGATTATCCCGACGCCCCGATCATCCGCGTGGTGATGGACAACCTCTCCACCCATTCCGCCGGGGCGCTTTACGACGCATTTCCAGCCCCGGAGGCTCGAAGGGTGCTGAAGCGACTGGAGTTCCACCACACGCCCAAGCACGCCAGTTGGCTCAACATGGTCGAGATCGAGATCGGTGTCCTGCGCAGCCAATGCCTCGACCGTCGTATCGACAATAAAGACACCATAATCGCCGAAGTCGCAGCCTGGGAGCAGCAACGCAACGCTAATGGCGCAAAGATCCAATGGATGTTCACAACCGAAAAAGCCCGCCAAAAGCTCCGCAAAGCTTACCCCGTCAAAGAGTCATAATCTCTGTGGCGCGGCACTAGGTGGCCATCTCATTCAGATTCCGCTGGAGATCATTGTGGACAGCAGACTTGTCAAGCAGCTGACCGATATGGCCGCTTCGGCCGGTATCGATGTGATTAAGGAACTTGAAGTGATCCTTGCGAATTCGGTCGACGGCCCAATCACCGTCAAAGCGGCGCGTGACTCGTTCACGAAAGTCCTCGCCAGGGCGAGGGAAGGCGGCATTCAGCTCATCGGGAAGAAGACCGAAGACATGGCCGTTGTCATTTCGCTCAAGGACCTCGCTACCCTCATTCGCTCGTCGGCGCGGAACCGTTCCTTCGGGTCGGCCCTGGATGAAGTCGGATTTAACCCTGTCGGGAAACGGATCGTGATTGGCGCGAGAAAGGACGGCCCCGCATTGAAGCGTCGTGAAAATCTCGCTTTAGCAGCTGCGCGGTCGATCTAGTTCCACCCTGTTGACTCCGTAAGAATTGTTCTCTATTCGTTCCCATATGGAAAAGCACCTGACACACCCCATACGAATAGGTTGATCCCGCCAAGCCGCGATGCCCGCGGCTGCGATCAATCGTTCATATGCGAGGAAGTCATGAGTATCGCAAAGCGAGCGGGGTCTACCCCAAGAATTCCGTATCTGTCCACGTTTTCCACCCAGTCGCCACCGTAAAATGTGAGGGCGTCCGACTGTATCGTTCGCAGTCGGCCCGAGACGCGCTACACGGACCCGTCAATCGGTTCCAGATCACGGGACACGTCATCAGACCTGTCGCGTTCGACGACTATTGAGCAGTGCCTGTCGAGCTGCCGGATGATCTACTTAGCACGATGGCTTGAGAGCCAACATCTTTTCGGAATGGGAGTTTTCAACCTTCATTTTGCGGCTGTTTTGTTGCCGTGGGAAATTTGAGGCTGCTCTTCACAGCAACACCTCCAAAACGGCCCTGTCGGCTCGAAGCTGGGATTTTGGCCAAGTTGAAGAACGTTGTGGGAACATTGTCTCGCTAATTGACGAGTGATTTGCGGGGAATGACAGTCTGCTCCGAATTATGGAGTAGGCTGATGGGTTTGAGTATTTCGAATGAGGATTTTATCGGGCGCTGGAGCCTGAGCTTTTCCGACATGGATTTTGTGAACGGCAAGCCGGCCCCGGCGCGACTGGGATTGGCGGTTCAGCTTAAGTTCTTCGCCGCACACGGCTTTTTTGTACAGGACCCTGCCTCGATCCCGACCGACAGCGTTTGCTGGCTGGCTGAGCAGCTTGACGTCGAATGTGACGCCGTGAACCAGTATGATTTCTCCGGCCGGACTGCGCGCCGGCATTGTGCCGAGATTTTGCAGTATCTCGGCTTTCGGCGCCTGAAACGGCCCGATCGGGAAGAGCTGACATTGTGGATCGCTGGCGAACTGTGTCCGACCGGGCGATCGGTTGGCGCCATGCTCGAGCAGGTTTTTCTTTGGTGCCGGGACCGTAGTATATACGGCCCGTCGCACAAGGAACTGGAACGCCTGGTGCGTTCGCAACGGCAACACTATCTCGATGACTGGTTGACCGGGGTGAGCGCTCGCCTTTCATCAAGCACGCTCGCATTGCTGGATGCTTCTATTGCCGAGGCAGACGGCCAGACCGGCTTCAACACGATGAGGGGTGATGTTGGCCAGGCGTCGCTCGACAACATCCTCAGCATGACGGCGAAACTTGCCTTCATTCAGAAGCTTGATCTGCCACGGGATATCTTGTCGACGACCGGCAAGGCATGGGTGGAACAGATTGTCCGCCGTGTCGCCGGCGAAAAGGCCTGGGAGATGCGGCGGCACGCGCCGGCCAGACAAATCGGCCTCTATGCGATTTATCTCTTGTCGCGGGAAGCGCAACTCACGGACGCCATGGTCGACCTGCTGATCGAGACGGTCCACAAGATCGGGACGCGTTCGAAACGCAAGGTGGTCGGCGATATCGCCAAGGATATCGAGCGGGTCTATGGCAAGGAACGGTTGCTGGTCGAGATTGCCAGCGCTTCGATCGACGAGCCCGCAGGGCGCGTCTGCGATGTCATTTTCCCGATCGTCGGCAAGGACAAGCTGGAGGCGATCGTCAAGGAGAGCCAGGCAAAAGGGGCTCTCGACCGGCGCATATATAAGGTGATGCGCTCATCCTGGGCCAATCATTACCGGCGTATGCTGCCCAGCCTGCTTTCGGTTCTGGAATTCCCGTCAAACAACACCGTGTGGCGTCCGGTGCTAGTGGCGCTGGATTGGATCAGGAGCAAGGTGGATGATGGCTGCCGTTTTGTGCCGATGGAGGATGTGCCGATTGACGAGGTTATTCCTGCCAGGTGGCGCAGTTCCGTCATCGATGACGATGGCCGTGTGAACCGGATCAGCTACGAGCTTTGCGTCCTCACCCAGTTGCGTGACCGCATCCGTTCCAAGGAGATCTGGGTTGTCGGCGCGGACCGCTACCGGAACCCGGATGACGATCTACCCAAAGACTTCGAAATCCGCCGTGACGCCTATTACACAGGCCTGAACCTGACCCCGGACGCGCGAGCGTTCACGGCTGGCATCCGTCAGGAGCTTGAGTATGAATTGCTACTTCTGAACGAAACGATCCCACGAAACGACAAGGTCCGGCTGCTGTGGCGCGGCGAAACACGCATATCGATCACACCGTTCAAGCCTCTACCGGAGCCGAAGGGACTTGAAGCGATCAAGGGCGAGATCGGTCAGCGCTGGCCGATGACAGGATTGCTCGACGTGTTGAAAGAAGCCGCACTCGATACCTGTCTGCTGGAGGCCTTCGAAACATCGGCGTCGAGAGTAGCCCTGTCGCGCGAGGCGCTGGATCGGCGGCTTCTGTTGTGCCTTTATGGTCTCGGCACGAATGCCGGGCTCAAGCGGGTCGCCGGCGCGACACCTGATGTCAGCTACGACGAGCTGCTGCATGTTCACCGCCGCTTCATCCATGCGCCGGCGCTGAGGGAGGCATGCGCACGGGTTGCAAACGCGACCCTGGCCATCCGCAATGCCGCCGTTTGGGGAGACGCCGGCGCCGCATGCGCGTCCGATTCCACGAAGTTCGGCGCGTGGGATCGCAATCTCATGACGGAATGGCATGCCCGTTACGGCGGGCGTGGTGTCATGATCTATTGGCATGTCGAGAAACGCGCAACTTGCGTTTATTCCCAGCTCAAGCGGTGCTCTTCCTCGGAGGTCGCCTCCATGATCGAAGGTGTGCTGCGTCATTGCACCGATATGGAAATCCAGCGCCAATATGTCGACAGCCACGGTCAAAGCGCGGTCGGCTTCGCGTTTTGTCGGCTGCTCGGCTTTGAGCTCGCCCCGCGCCTGAAAGCCATTGCCCGCCAGAAGCTGGCGATCCCGGAGGCGGGAATGCGCGCAAGGCTGCCGAATCTCTTGCCGATCCTTTCTGGCGCAATCAACTGGGACGAAATCGAGCAGCAATATGACGAGATGGTCAAATACACCGCCGCCATGCAGACGAGAACGGCGGACCCGGAGGCGGTCCTGCGTCGTTTCGCCCGTGCCGAAGTGATGCACCCGACCTACAAGGCGCTGAGCGAACTCGGCCGCGCGGTCAAGACGATCTTTCTATGCCGTTACCTTCGACAGGAAGCCTTCCGCCAGGAAATCCATGAAGGGCTGAATGTCGTCGAAAACTGGAACAGCGCTAATGGCTTCGTGTTTTTCGGCAAGGGCGGCGAGATCGCCACGAACCGGATCGATGAGCAGGAGATTTCCGCTCTGGCTTTGCACCTGCTGCAGGCGTCACTGGTCTATGTGAACACCCGCATGCTGCAGACCGTCCTGGTGGAGCAGAAATGGGCTGATCGGATGACGCCGGAAGACTATCGTGGTCTCACGCCGCTGATCTACAGTCACGTCAACCCTTATGGCCGTTTCGATCTCGACCTCGAACGGCGGATCGATTTCGAACGCCGGGCTGCATAATTTTTGGAGGCGCTAATGGTTAGAATTGCTGAAACATGCCTGAATGTTCTCTACCAACATGGGCTGTCGTCGGCGCAGTTCCAGTTTTGTTTCGAAAGAGCAAAGCATGATCTCCTGGCCGATGACATGGCCTGCGACGCCATCGTTGCGGAGGTTATGCAGTCCATGGAAGGTCATCCGGATTCGGCAACCTTGTTCGGATTGCTGCTGGATGAGGCCCGAATGGGCGTCGAGAATGACAGCCCATATGGAAAGGTTTTCCTGGAAAATGCGGAGAAGGCGATCAAGGCTCGCATTGCTACCGGTACTGGCGAGCCACTTCACCGTTTGAAAATTGCTGGCTTGTATCGGCGTGCCGGTCTGCCCGTGCCAGACATACTGATGCTCGACCCGGTTGGCGAAAATCCCGCCGACGAGATCCCGATGCCGGATCTTGATGGCGCGCTTGCCGCTTTAGCGGCGGACGTTGAAGCTGAAGGCGGCGGTGCGTATGAGTTCTTCAGTGGCCTGGATGAGATGTCGGCAGGAATGCCGGAGGATGCCAAGGCCGCGTTTGTCCATCATCTGTTGAGCCTCGACAATCCCTTTCTGGAGCGCTGTGCGCTCTATTGGCTGGTGTCCGGCGCATCATTGACGCGAGAGGCCGTGGCCGCCGGCCTACGAGAAAGGCTCATGCGCGGGAAGCTGGAGCCTGAAACTTTATCCTATCTGCCGATCATTCGCGGCTGGTTGCCAGCGAGCTCCGCCCGGGCAGTTATCGATGACATTGGCAAGCTGGCTCTGCGACAAGGTCTCGCCGCAGATCCCCATAACAACAGGACGGAGCCGATAGTCAGCGACATCATGGCGACCACCGCTGACGGTGTTGGGGCGCAAGGCCTAACGTATAGCGCGACGATCAGGATGAGACGCGAGCGACAATCTGGATGAGATTCTTATGTCGCGGTTGGAGCGAAGTTATCATGTTGATTGTCGCTGGCAAGAGTTTCATCGTGTTCTGATTGCCGCTCCGCGACAAGCTGGGAAGAGCTTTTGATTGTCGCGAATGAGGCGGGTCTGCCGCGCTGGCGTTTGGCTTCCATGGCCGAACGCCGCCGGTAGCTTTCGACATTCATCTCGAAGATTGTTGCGTGATGGACAAGTCGGTCCACCGCGGCAAGCGTCATGGCCGGGTCTGGAAAGACGCGGTTCCATTCTCCGAAGGGCTGATTGGCGGTGATCATGATGGAACGCCGCTCATATCTTGCGGAGATGAGTTCGAAGAGCACGCTCGTTTCGGCCTGGTCCTTGGTGACGTAGGCCAGGTCGTCGAGGATGAGAAGATCGAACTTGTCGAGCTTTGCGATGGCGGCTTCGAGCTGAAGCTCCCTCCGCGCGACCTGAAGCTTCTGGACGAGATCGGTCGTGCGGGTGAAGAGCACGCGCCAGCCGTTCTCGATTAGCGCGAGGCCGACGGCTGCGGCGAGATGGCTCTTTCCGCCGCCGGGCGGACCGAACATCAGGATATTGGCGCCTTTGGCGAGCCAGCTATCGCCGGCTGCAATCGCCATGACCTGGGCCTTGGAGACCATGGGAACAGCGTCGAAGGCGAAGCTGTCGAGCGTCTTTCCGGGTGGCAGGTGGGCCTCGGCGAGGTGTCTTTCGATCCTGCGATGGGCGCGTTCGGCCAATTCATGCTCGGCGATGGCCGAGAGGAAACGGGCAGCAGGCCATCCTTCCCGATCGGCCTGCTCGGCAAATTGGTGCCAGAACGTCTTGATCGTCGGCAGCCTCAGTTCGTTGAGCATGATGCCGAGGCGGGCTTCATCGACTGTGTGGATGTTGCTCTTCATGCGACCTCTCCCGCATAGGCCGTGCCGATCAGGGCTTCATAACCATTGAGCGACGCGAGTTGCACATGAACGATCGGCAACTGATCCGGGTCCGGGCTGAAGACCGCTCTCAAAGCCGCCAGATCAGGCAGTTTGTGGGCGTCGAGCGTTTTGGCAAGCTCCTCGGCCAGTTCACGCTCGCAACTGCGATCGTGAGCCAAGGCAAGCAGTTCCACGGTGATCTTGCAAGCCTGCCGCTCGGGCAGTTGCTCGATGAGCGCGTCGAAAGTCCTGCGATATTCCGGCCTGGGGAAGAGCTTGTCGCGATAGACGAGCCCCAAAAGCGCCATCGGCTTTTTGCGCAGGGAATGAATGACGTGATGATAGTTGACGACTTGATCGTGCTTGCCACTCGCATGGGCGCGGCCTCGGGGTAATGTCAGCAGATGCGTGCCGCCGATGAAGACGTCGAGGCGATCGTCGAACAGACGCACCCGCAGCCGGTGGCCAATCAGACGGGAAGGCACGGTGTAGAAGACCTTGCGCAAGGCGAAGCCGCCGGTGCTCGATACGGTGACGATGACCTCTTCGAAGTCGGTGGTGCGACGATCGGGAAGAGCTTGCAGATGCGTGCGCTCGGCATCGATGCGCTTGCCATGTGCGGCATTGCGGCGGCTGACGATCTCATCGATGAAGGCGCGATAGGATCCGAGGTCGCCAAAGTCCCTGGTTCCGCGCATCAGCAGAGCATCGCGGATCGCATTCTTGAGATGGCCGTGGGAACTTTCGATCGAGCCGTTCTCGTGCGCGACGCCCTTGTTGTTGCGCGTCGGCGTCATGCGATAATGGGCGCACAGTTCGTCGTAGCGATGCGTCAGATCGACCTTGGCGTCGGCATCGAGGTTGCGGAAGGCGGCCGATAAGCTGTCGCTGCGATGATAGAGCGGCGAACCGCCAACCGACCACAGGGCGTTCTGCAGCCCCTCGGCCAGAGCGACGAAGCTCTCTCCACCCAGGATGACATGGGCATGCTCGAAGCCCGACCAGACCAGCCGGAAGTGATAAAGCAGATGATCGAGCGATTGGCCGGCGATCGTCACGCCGAGGCTGCCCATGTCGGTAAAATCCGACAGTCCTAACCGACCGGGTTCGTGCATCTGACGGAAGATCACTTCCTGCTCCTGACCGTGAACAGCCCGCCATGATCGGATACGACGCTCAATCGTACGGCGAACACCTTCTGACAGCTCTGGATGACGCCGCAGCATCTCGTTGTAAACGGCGACCGCTCGGATGCCGGGCGCGGCCTTGAGGAGCGGAACAACCTCGGCGTCGAAGATGTGCTCAAGGGGATCGGGGCGACGCCGGTCGCGCGGCGGCTTGGTCTGCGATGGAAGACGCGCATCCTTCTCGATGCGGTAAGCCGTCGCCCGGCTGATCGACGCCTTGGCGGCAGCGACCTCAATGGGGTTGTTTTGTCGGTACTTCATAAAAAGCCTCGTCTGATGATCGGTTACATGGCGACCCGGCACAAAGGTGATTCTCCATTCTCAGAAAATCACCGACGCTACCGGGCCAACCGCGATCATGAGACGCCGAAAAATTGCGCCGCGGCGGGGGTGTAACTCCAGTCGGGCTACGCCCTCCCTTCGTCACACCCCCGCCGCCGAGTCTCATCCTGATTGACGCTGAGTCTCACCTTGTTTGTCGCCGCGCAGCCTAACGATTGTCGGAAGACTGCAAGCCCAGACATTTGTCGCGATGATCCTGCTAAAAACCGGGTACGGCATCAAAGATGCCTTTGTCATTCGCTGCCGCTCAAAGCGCGAAGCAACCAACATCATCTCCTATGCCCGCCAGGAAGCAAACAGCGTCCGAATAGATCGAATGACTGCCGAGCTTCTGCTGGAGGCGGCTCTGGCGGATGGGATAGAAAACGGCCATCCACCAGCGCCAGGTTTCATTGACGTCATGGAGGCTTGCAGCTTGAGCCAATTGCGGCCCCAGGAAAGGGATCTGCAGGCTTTGCTGGATCACGTCGATCCGCAAAAGGAAATCCAGAATGCGACAGCGGCACAACTGGATCGGATGCTCCGCAATGAGCCCGCACTGGATGCGCTCGTCCCGTTCACCGACAGCTGGTTTGAAGACACAGGAGAAACACGCGGCATCATCCAAGGATCTCGGTCGGTGCGGACTGTTGAAAAAAGGATCTGGGCCTTTCTCGAAGGCCGGCGAGACATCTGGGCAAGGCGATTTCTGCAAACCGCGATCATTCTCAAATCGGCTAAGAAGGAGCGGCTGTCAAAAGCACTGGCGGCCGCTGCCTTCGCGCTTATGCACAAGCATCCTCTACAGGACATCCCGCTCGTGGAAGATATCGTTGTGACCACACTGGACGCAGGTGGCGGATCTCTGTGGTGAATATTTTGAGTATACCGTCGTGAACACTATCAATGAACAGGTCGAGACCGTGGTTTCCTGTTTATTTTGGGTCCAAAGTGAGATAATGAACAAATCGACACGATGGCACACCCAAATTGAACAGTTTGCATGGTATAGGACATGGCTCGTATCGGATATGCCCGTACATCCACAACAGACCAGAACCTTGCCGCGCAAATCGCGGCGCTCAGGAACGCCGGCTGCGAGGTCATCCGCGAGGAGCAGAAAAGTGGTGCCTCGCTCGAAGGCCGGCCGCAGCTGATGACCATTCTTGACTTCATCCATGCCGGCGAAACCCTTGTCATCACCCGCATCGACCGGCTGGCCAGATCGTTGCGAGATCTTCAGGTGGTAGTCGACCGCCTCAAGGCCAAGGGCGCGCATCTGGTAGCCACTGAGCAGCCCGTCGATACCTCCACAGCTGCCGGGAAGGCGTTCTTCGACATGCTCGGCGTCTTCGCGGAATTCGAAACTAACCTGCGGCGCGAGCGGCAGGTTGAGGGTATCGCCGCTGCCAGGAAACGTGGCATCTACAAAGGCCGCCCACCGAAGATTGACCGCGCAGAAATCCTGCTTCGGCTGCAACAGGGCCAGGGCCCCAGCAAGATCGCCCGCGATCTCGGCATATCGCGCGGCACGGTCTATCAGGTGCGTAAAGGTACTTCCGAATGAGCAAGGCCAACCGCATCACCCGCTTGACATCCGCCACCTGCGAGCAAATCCAGGCCCGCATGCTTGAGGCTTGCAGAAAGATCACCGCAGATCACGGACTGGTTATCGAAAGCGCCGGGTGGCGCGGCCAGGAGCCTGGCTTTTCGTTCGAACCAGCATTCCGCATCAGTATTCCCGCCCCAGACGGCAAGCCACTCAATCTGGATAAGGAGATGTTCGCCCTGCTGGCCGAACAGTACGGTCTGGAGGCTGCTGACTTCGAACGCGAGTTTATCGCTGGTGGCGAGCGTTTCCGGATCACCGGCATTGATCCACGAAGACCTAAATATCCCATCTCCGTCGAGCGTATCCCCGATCACCGCGGCTTCAAGTTCACCGCCGACAATGTTGCCATGTTGCTCAAAGCACAGGCCAAACCCTGACGTTCATGAAACGTTCTTCAACTTGGCCAAAATCCCAGCTTCGAGCCGACAGGGCATACGACCTTCTATTCCGCTGGTTCGTCGAAATCGGCATTGATGATCCAGCTTGGGACCATTCGGTGTTTTCGAAGAACCGCGACCGCTTGCTGAAAGGTGACATCGCGGCGAAGTTCCTGGGTGCAATCCTTTCTCAGCCCAAGGTAAAGCGGCTGCTATCAACGGACCACTTCTCTGTCGATGGCACGTTGATTGAAGCCTGGGCATCGGTGAAGAGTTTCAAGCCGACGGGCGACTCGGGTGAACCACCACGGGACGGTGGCGGCCGAAATGCGGAAGCAGACTTCCATGGCGAAAAGCGTTCCAATGAGACCCATGCGTCAACGACCGATCCGGAGGCGAAGCTTTATAGGAAGGGAAAAGGCAAGGAGGCCAAGTTGTGCTTCATGGGTCATGGGCTGATGGAAAACCGCCATGGCCTGCTGGTCGACGCCTATCTGACAGAGGCCAGCGGATACGCCGAACGGGTCGCGGCTCTTCACATGATCAAACAGTTCTGCGACCGGCCACAAGCAGTCACGCTGGGTGCCGACAAGGCCTATGACACAAAGGACTTCGTCCAAGATTTGCGGTCGATGAGGGTGACGCCCATGTGGCGCAGAACGTCAATGGTCGCCGCTCGGCGATTGATGGGCGCACGACGCGCCATTCCGGCTATGGGATCAGCTTGCGCATCCGCAAGCGCATCGAGGATGCGTTCGGCTGGATCAAGACCGTCGCGGGGCAGGACAAGACGAAGTTTCGTGGCCGCGACCGCGTCGGATGGGCCTTCACCTTCGCGGCCGCCGCCTACAATCTGGTGCGGCTGCCGAAGCTCATGACGGAGATAGGCTGATGGCCAGGGTTTCTGCCTTCGCCAAGGCCTTCGCCGGTCGTTGGCGCATCGTCGAGATGGACAACTGTGACAACGACGTCCTCGATCTCGTCGAAGAGGCGCATCTAACATTCCAGGGCGCGGCGGACGGCGAAATCGCCTTCGGCGCGCTCAAGGGCTTCCTCGATGTCCGTTACGGCGCACGCGACGGATCAGCCTGTGCGGAGTTCTCATGGGAGGGACAAGACGAGAGCGACCCGGCCTGTGGTCGCGGATGGGCTGCTCTCGGCTCCGCCGGACGCCTTGTCGGGCACTTCTACGTCCACAACGGAGACGATTCAGGCTTCGTCTGCGAACGCGAATGACTTCTTCAACGGCCTGCTAGAGGGCGGGGTCCATACCATTGGCCCCTGCTTGCAAGGTTTGGCTGAGATAGTTGATCGGATCGCTTGCGCTCATATGTCCGGCCTTTTGCGCGCCGGTATGTGAGCGCTGGCCAAGATGGGCTACACGGATAGCGAGTTCCAAACACGTACGCGACGTCCGTCGGCATCCGTTCCTCCACGTCGAGACCGACCACATGCATGCCACCCTCTGTTTCCAGCATCGAAGCGGAGGGTGAACCTATTAAACTCGCTTCCGGCTTCAAAGCCCTTTGGGAGGTGGTCGTCAACCAGACAAGAATGTCGAAAGCCCGACAAAAGAGCTCCAGATCGGCCTGCAAGAATGAAGAAGTGGCGCAAAGCAACAGGTGCCTAATCTGGCATGTAAGTTGCACGGTTTGGCTGCCATGCGCGTTTCCGCTCCGGTGCAATAACATAGCGGCTCACTACCTTTGGGGAGACCGATGCTTAGAGTCCGTTTTGAAATTCAGGGATGGGCGTTTCTGCGGATAAGATTGCCGCCCATAGCGACGAGGATCATGGCGTGAGAGACGTCGATGCGCTTCTCGTAGTCGCGCACGAGGCGGCGCCATCTTGTCATCCAGCCGAAGGTGCGCTCGACAACCCAGCGGCGGGGCAAGACTTCGAAGCCCTTCTGATCGTCGGATCTGCGGATGATCTCGACCACGAAGTCCAGATAGGCGGCCTTATCCATGAGCTTCAGCCGGTCGTAGGCGCCGTCGGCGAACAGATGCTTCACCGGGGGCCAGCGCTTGCGGATACCATCCAGGATCGCCTGAGCGCCGGCGCTGTCGGAGATATCGGCCGGCGTCAGGTTGACCATCAACAGCCGCCCACCCGTATCGACGGCAATGTGTCGCTTGCGGCTGACAATCTTCTTGCCGGCGTCGTACCCTCTTGTTTCCGCTTGCGGAGCCTTGACCGACTGGCTGTCGATCACGCCCGCCGTGGGACTGGCCTTGCGCCCGGCTCGCTCGCGATCCAGCATCAGCGCCACGTCGTGGATGGTCTGGAACAGAAAGCGCCGCGCCAACTCGCGAAACCAGCCGTAGACCGTCTGCCAGGCGCCGAAATGGATCGGCAGCATCCGCCAGCCGCAACCCGAGCGCACAAGGTAGCGCACCGCGTTGATCACCTCACGGAAATCAACCTCGCGCGGACGGCCGCGACGCCTAGGCTTGGGCATCAGCGGAGCGATCTGTTCCCACTCCTCGTCCGTCAGATCGGACGGGTAGCGCTTGGTCAGCTCCGCGGCGACCATTGGCAGCAGCACTGGGCACGAGAACAGGCAGTTCCACTGTCGTCCAGCAAGAAGATTAGACATGTCCCGTTTTGGAGGAACGCAGGCGAAATACGAGCGAGCACTAGCTGTTCACGATCTCCTGCACGAGAATGTTTTCACTCTTACTGGATATTGCGGCGGACCATATCGCCTGATTATCGGAACGAGAGTCTCTTGCATTCTAAAGTAGTTTATTTTGACCCTATACGTTGGCCAATCGCACCTGCCGAACGCACGACCACCTCACGATCAAATCCATAACACCGTCCAGGACGCAAATACCCAACAACTAAACTCGTGTGTTCGCGACCTGCGAGCTGCCGCTTAGGAGAAAAGGCTGATATGCATCGAGATGACGCTAGCGCGGCTATTGACGCATCGAAGGTGGGGACAAGTGAAAGGCCAACTCGCGACATCGACTTTCCACTGTCGGCTGCGCAGATGGAGATCTGGATCGCTCAACAGCTGGATCCGCATAGTCCCCAGTATGTGATCGGTGAATACCTTGATATTTTTGGTCCAGTTGATGCTGGTCGGCTTGAGACCGCATTGCATCATGTGGTTTCTGAATGCGATGCGCTGCATGTCCGAATTGCAGATCGGAATGGTGAGCCTCGACAGATCTTTGAGCTGGCGACCAATTGGTCGCTTCGGGTTCTCGATCTCCGCGCTGAGCCAGATCCAGAAGCAGCAGCGCTTGCTCATATGCAGGTGCAATTGACGTGTCCTATGGATCTGAACCAAGGGCCTCTCTTTGGCTTTGTCTTTTTTCGAGTTGCACAAGATCGCTGCTTTTGGTTTCAAATGTACCACCACATTATTGTGGATGGTCTAAGTATGTCTCTCATCGCCGGACGAGTAGCGAACGTATACACCGAACTTGGTCGAGGCGAATTCAAAAGCAATTGGGTGCCAAACTCACAATTATCATTGCTGGAAAACGATGTCGCATATCTAACGTCTAAAGAGTTCCTGGATGACCAGAAATTTTGGAAAAGGCGCGTCGCCAATTACTTTTCTCCTGTTGGTCTGGCGCGGCAGACCATTGCAACTACCCCAGAAGCTGTGCGGTGCGGTGGATGCGTTTCGTTGAGGGATTTGGGACCGCTTTTTACTGGGAAAGGTGGTGACCGGAAGGCCGCTGAGCTATTAGTTGCAGTCGTGGCTGCCTATGTGCATCGCTTCACGGGCGTCAACGAGCTGGTACTCGGTTTTCCGGTCAAGGGGCGTATAGGAGCTACAAAGCACGCACAAACGGTTGGAATGACATCCAACCTGTTGCCGCTGAGATTGCGCGTCCGACGTGAACAGAGTTTCCGAAGCCTTATTCAGCAAACCTCGAAGCGCATTACTTCTTTGCTCAAGCATCAAAGGTATCGCGGTGAATTTATTGGCAGGGGTTTCGGTGAGGATCGGCGAGCATCGGTGACATCGGCACCGATTGTCAATGTCATGTTGTTCGACTGCGATGGGGGATTCGATAATGCGTCTTTCGCTGTACGAAAGCTCGCACTGGGGCCAGCCAACGATATCTCATTCGTTTTTTACCGAGCTGGAGAATCGGAACTCGCGATTGATGTTTTCGGAAATTCTTCAGCTTCGTTGGACGAACTGGAGTATCACCAACATAGGTTGAGCCGCCTCGTGCACGTTCTGGGAGCGGATCCCGACATTCCGATCGCCCGGATCGACCTGTTGCCGCCTGAAGAGCGGAAGCTTGTTCTGGAGACATGGAACGAGACGTCGAAGCACTATCCGTCGGATCTTTGCATCCACGAGCTGTTCGAGCAACAGGTGCGCCGCACACCCGAGGCGGTGGCATTGGTGCATGAGGGCGAGGCGCTGAGCTATGGCGAACTCAATGCCCGGGCCAACCGGCTGGCGCATCATCTGATCGGACTGGGCGTGCGTCCGGACGACCGGGTGGCGATCTGCGTCGAGCGCAGCCCGGCGATGGTGGTGGGGCTGCTGGCGATCCTGAAGGCGGGCGGCGCCTATGTGCCGCTCGATCCGGCCTATCCAGGCCCACGGCTCAACCAGGTGCTCGCCGATGCCGCCCCCAAGCTGCTGCTTTGCGATGCGGCCGGACGCGCCGCACTCGGCCCCGAGGCGCTGGCCGATGTGAGCGTGGTCGACCTCTCGGACGGCGCGCGTCCATGGGCCGGCCAGGGCGCTGACGACCCCGACCCGCGCGCGCTGGGGCTCACCCCCCGCCATCTCGCCTATGTCATCTACACCTCAGGCTCAACCGGAACCCCAAAGGGCGTCGAAATGCCCCACGGCTCGCTTATGAATTTGCTTTGGTCCTCGCCGGAGTTTGGTGCGCTACGTACACTTCAATTCACGACTTTGAACTTCGACGTCTCGTTCCAGGAATTGTTTAGTTGCTGGAGGGACGGCGGGCTACTGGCGCTCGTGCCGGAAGAGACCCGTGCCGACTTTTCCGAGTTGCTGGACTTTGTGTGCAGAGAAGGGATCGAGCGGCTTTTCCTCCCATTCGTGGCCTTGAAACATTTTGCGGAAGCCTGGTGCGCTCGGGGAGCGCTGCTGCCCTCTTTGAGAGAAATTTATACAGCGGGTGAGCAATTGCGAGCCACCCCCGAGCTCAGGTCGTTCTTCGAGACTCATCCGAGGGCGAGGTTGATAAATCAGTATGGGCCTACAGAAACCCACGTAGTCACGGCGCACCGCCTCGCGGCTGATCCATCATGCTGGCCGCAAGTGCCTCCCATCGGCCGTCCGATCGCCAACACGCGGATCTACCTTCTGGACGCTCATGGTCAGCCGGTGCCGTTCGGGGCGGTGGGCGAGCTTTATATCGGCGGGGCGGGTGTTGCGCGCGGCTACCTCAACCGGCCGGAGCTTTCGGCGGAGCGGTTCATCGCCAGCCCGTTTGTGGAGGGCGACCGTCTGTACCGGAGCGGCGACCTTGGGCGTTATCTGCCGGACGGCAATCTGGAGTTTTTGGGCCGCAACGACGATCAGGTAAAGATCCGCGGCTTCCGCATCGAGCCGGGCGAGATCGCCGCCCGGCTTTGCGAGCACGAGCTTGTCGGCGATGCGGTGGTGGTGGCGCGCGCCGACCGCACCGGCGACCAGCGGCTCGTCGCCTATGTGGTGGCGAAGCCGGCGCACGGATCGGACGAGGCCGATTGCGCGCAGCTTGCTGCCTCCTTGCGCGCCCATCTGGGTAGCCTGCTGCCCGACTACATGGTGCCGTCGGCCTTCGTGCGGCTGGATGGGCTGCCGCTGACACCGAACGGCAAGCTCGACCGCCAGGCGCTGCCGGCCCCCGACGACGATGCCTATGCGCGCACCGCCTATGAAGCGCCGCAGGGCGAGGTCGAGACGCTGCTGGCCGGGATCTGGCAAGAGCTGCTCGGCCTCGAGCGGGTCGGCCGCCACGACCACTTCTTCGAACTCGGCGGTCATTCATTGCTGGCCGTGCAGCTGTTGAGCCGGTTGCCGCAAGCCGTCGGTGTCGGGCTGCCGCTGGCCACGCTGTTCGCCAGGCCGGTGCTTGCCGATCTGGCGGCAAGCATCGTCGAGGTGTTGAACCGCGCCGATCGCAAAGACCTGCCGGCGATTGTTGCCGTGTCGCGCGACGAGCCGCTTGCACTGTCGTTCGCGCAGCAGCGGCTGTGGTTCCTGGCACAGCTCGACGAGGGCAGCACCAACTATCACATGCCGCTGGCCTTGCGGCTGCGGGGGGCGCTCGACCGCGTCGCCTGGCAGCTCAGCCTCGACCGCTTGTTTGCTCGTCACGAGGCGCTGCGCAGTGTCTTTGTCGCCCCGGAGGGCCAGCCCCGGGTAGAGGTGCTGCCGGCCGATGCCGGGCTGCCACTGGTCGAGCACGATCTATCCGGCCGGGCTGACGCTAAGGCGGCGCTTTCGGATCTGTGCCGTGAAGAGGCGCACACGCCGTTCGATCTGTCGCGCGGGCCGCTGATGCGCGGGCGTCTGATCCGGATGTCGGATGACGACCATGTCTTCCTGCTGACCCAGCATCACATCGTCTCCGACGGCTGGTCGATGGGCGTGCTGGTGCGTGAACTCAGTCAGCTTTACCGGGCGTTCGAGGCTGGACAGGACGATCCTTTGCCGCCGCTTGCGATCCAATATCCGGATTATGCCGCCTGGCAACGGCAGTGGCTGTCGGGGGAACGGCTGCAGACCCAGGCGCAGTATTGGCGCGACACCCTGTCTGGCGCTGCGGCCCGTCTTGCCTTGCCGACGGACCGGCCGCGGCCGGCCCAGCAGTCGTTTGCCGGGGCGACGGTTCCGATCGTCATCGATGCGGATCTGACGCGGGGTCTGAAGCGGCTGAGCCGGCAGCATGGCACGACGTTGTTCATGACGGTGCTGGCGGCCTGGGCGGCGGTGCTGTCGCGCCTGTCGGGGCAGGACGACCTTGTGATCGGCGTGCCGAGCGCCAATCGAGGCCGGCGCGAGATCGAAGAGTTGATCGGCTTCTTCGTCAACACCCTGGCGCTGCGGCTGGACCTGTCGGGCGCGCCGAGCGTGTCGGAGCTTCTGGAACGGACGCGGCGCACGGCACTGGCCGCCCAGGAGCATCAGGACCTGCCGTTCGAGCAGGTGGTCGAGATCGTGCAGCCGCCGCGGCATCTTGATCACACGCCGTTGTTCCAGGTGATGCTGGCCTGGCAGAACAACACCGTCGGGTCATTGGATCTGCCGGGGCTGTGCGTGGAGGCTGCCGGGGAGGGGCTCGATCAGGTCAAGTTCGATCTGGAGCTCGACCTTGGCGAAGATGGCGATCAGATCGCCGGATCGCTGCACTATGCCACGGCGCTGTTCGACGAAGCGACGATCGAGCGGCAGCGTGAATATCTGGTGGCATTGTTGCGGGCGATGGTTGCCGATGCCGGGCAGCCGGTCGGCCGCATCGACATCCTGCCGTCCGACGAGCGCACCTATCTGCTGGAGGAGCTGAACCGGACGGACGCGGACTATCCGTCGGATCTTTGCATCCACGAGCTGTTCGAGCAACAGGTGCGCCGCACACCCGAGGCGGTGGCGGTGGTGCATGAGGGCGAGGCGCTGAGCTATGGCGAACTCAATGCCCGGGCCAACCGGCTGGCCCATCATCTGATCGGACTGGGCGTGCGTCCGGACGACCGGGTGGCGATCTGCGTCGAGCGCAGCCCGGCGATGGTGGTGGGGCTGCTGGCGATCCTGAAGGCGGGCGGCGCCTATGTGCCGCTCGATCCGGCCTATCCAGGCCCACGGCTCAACCAGGTGCTCGCCGATGCCGCCCCCAAGCTGCTGCTGGCCGATACGGCCGGACGCGCCGCACTCGGCCCCGAGGCGCTTGTCGATCTGACGGTGGTCGATCTGGAGACGGCCACCCCGGCCTGGGCCGAACTGCCGGCCTCGAACCCGGACCCGCGCGCCCTTGGCCTGAGCCCGCGCCATCTCGCCTATGTCATCTACACCTCAGGCTCCACCGGAACCCCAAAGGGCGTCATGGTCGAGCATCAAAGCACCATGAACCTGCTGCGTTGGAGTAGCGGCGTCTACGCGCAAGCGCAGACCAGCCGCATGCTGTTCTCCACTTCGATCAGCTTTGATCTGTCCGTCTATGAGTGCTTCGCTACCCTGTCACAGGGCGGCACGCTCTATCTCGTCGACAATGCGCTGGCACTGGCGCAAACGCCTTTGGACGTCTCGCTGATCAATACAGTCCCCTCTGCGATCGCCGCTCTGCTCGACAAGCAAGCAGTCCCCGCCGCGGCAAGCGCCATCAATTTGGCGGGCGAAGCGCTGAGCGCAGCTCTGATCGAGAGAATCTTCGAGCACAGCCGCGTCGAGAAGATCTGTAACCTATACGCCCCTTCCGAGACAACGACGTACTCGACCTGGATTTGCATGCCCAGGGGAGACACCGTCGTTGAAACGATCGGCCGTCCGATCGCCAACACGCGGATCTACCTTCTGGACGCTCATGGTCAGCCGGTGCCGTTCGGGGCGGTGGGCGAGCTTTATATCGGCGGGGCGGGTGTTGCGCGCGGCTACCTCAACCGGCCGGAGCTTTCGGCGGAGCGGTTCATCGCCAGCCCGTTTGTGGAGGGCGACCGTCTGTACCGGAGCGGCGACCTTGGGCGTTATCTGCCGGACGGCAATCTGGAGTTTTTGGGCCGCAACGACGATCAGGTAAAGATCCGCGGCTTCCGCATCGAGCCGGGCGAGATCGCCGCCCGGCTTTGCGAGCACGAGCTTGTCGGCGATGCGGTGGTGGTGGCGCGCGCCGATCGCACCGGCGACCAGCGGCTCGTCGCCTATGTGGTGGCGAAGCCGGCGCACGGATCGGACGAGGCCGATGGCGCGCAGCTTGCTGCCTCCTTGCGCGCCCATCTGGGTAGCCTGCTGCCCGACTACATGGTGCCGTCGGCCTTCGTGCGGCTGGATGGGCTGCCGCTGACACCGAACGGCAAGCTCGACCGCCAGGCGCTGCCGGCCCCCGACGACGATGCCTATGCGCGCACCGCCTATGAAGCGCCGCAGGGCGAGGTCGAGACGCTGCTGGCCGGGATCTGGCAAGAGCTGCTCGGCCTCGAGCGGGTCGGCCGCCACGACCACTTCTTCGAACTCGGCGGTCATTCATTGCTGGCCGTGCAGCTGTTGAGCCGGTTGCGGCGGCTGTCGCTGGGGGTGGAGGTGCGCACCCTGTTCGCCAGGCCGGTGCTTTGCGATCTGGCCGTAAGCCTTGGCAGCCATCGCGAGGTGGCGGTGCCGGCCAACCTGATCGGCGAGCAGAGCACGGTGATCACGCCGCGGATGCTGCCGCTGATCGAGCTGGCCCAGCCGGAGATCGACCGGATCGTCGCCACGGCTCGCCGGGCGGCGTCGCCAACATCCAGGATATCTATGGCCTGTCGCCGCTGCAGGACGGCATCCTGTTCCATCATCTCCTGGCCGCGCGGGGCGATCCCTATCTGCTGGTGCTCGCAGATGGCGCTTTGCCGCAGTGGCTTGTGCTCGGAGCGCTACCTTGCCGCGGTCAGAGGTGGTGGATCGGCACGACATCCTGCGCACGGCCTTTGTCTGGGAGGGTCTGTCGAGCCCGGCCCAGGTGGTGTGGCGCAAGGCGGCCTGGATGTGCGCGAGGTCGAGCTGGATGAGGACGGTCCCGGCCGAGCAGCTGAAGCGGCGGTTCGATCTGTCGCGCGGGCCGCATCGACCTGGCGCGGGCGCCGTGATCCGGATTGTATCGCGATCGAGCCGGCAGCGGGCGATGTCTTCCTGCTGCAGCTGCTGCAGCATCACATCGGCGATCTCACGACGGCTGGAGTCGATGGGCGTGCCGTGGTGCGTGAACTCAGTCAGCTTGACCGGGCGCTCGCATGAGCTGGACAGGACGATCCTTTGCCGCCGCTTGCGATCCAATATCCGGATTATGCCGCCTGGCGACGGCAGTGGCTGTCGGGGCGAACGGCTGCATGACCCAGGCGCAGTATTCGGCGCGACACCCTGTCTGGCCGACATCGACGAGCCGACGTCTTGCCGTTGCCGGCGGAGCCAAGTGCCTGCGTGCCGGCCCAGCAGTCGTTCGCCGGGGCGCATCGGATGCTGCCGCAGTCGCTCATCGATGCGGATCTGACGCGGCCCAGGTCTGAGGCGGCTGGGCCGTGCAGCATGGCGACGACGTTGCTCATGACGGTGCCTGGCGGCCTGGGCGGCGGCGCTGTGCAGCGGCCTGTCGGGGCAGGACGACCTTGTGATCGGCACGGTGCCGAGCGCCAATCGAGGCCGGCGCGAGATCGAAGAGTTGATCGGCTTCTTCGTCAACACCCTGGCGCTGCGGCTGGACCTGTCGGGCGCGCCGAGCGTGTCGGAGCTTCTGGAACGGACGCGGCGCACGGCACTGGCCGCCCAGGAGCATCAGGACCTGCCGTTCGAGCAGGTGGTCGAGATCGTGCAGCCGCCGCGGCATCTTGATCACACGCCGTTGTTCCAGGTGATGCTGGCCTGGCAGAACAACACCGTCGGGTCATTGGATCTGCCGGGGGCTGTGCGTGGAGGCTGCCGGGGAGGGGCTCGATCAGGTCAAGTTCGATCTGGAGCTCGACCTTGGCGAAGATGGCGATCAGATCGCCGGATCGCTGCACTATGCCACGGCGCTGTTCGACGAAGCGACGATCGAGCGGCAGCGTGAATATCTGGTGGCATTGTTGCGGGCGATGGTTGCCGATGCCGGGCAGCCGGTCGGCCGCATCGACATCCTGCCGTCCGACGAGCGCACCTATCTGCTGGAGGAGCTGAACCGGACGGACGCGGACTATCCGTCGGATCTTTGCATCCACGAGCTGTTCGAGCAACAGGTGCGCCGCACACCCGAGGCGGTGGCGGTGGTGCATGAGGGCGAGGCGCTGAGCTATGGCGAACTCAATGCCCGGGCCAACCGGCTGGCCCATCATCTGATCGGACTGGGCGTGCGTCCGGACGACCGGGTGGCGATCTGCGTCGAGCGCAGCCCGGCGATGGTGGTGGGGCTGCTGGCGATCCTGAAGGCGGGCGGCGCCTATGTGCCGCTCGATCCGGCCTATCCAGGCCCACGGCTCAACCAGGTGCTCGCCGATGCCGCCCCCAAGCTGCTGCTGGCCGATACGGCCGGACGCGCCGCACTCGGCCCCGAGGCGCTTGTCGATCTGACGGTGGTCGATCTGGAGACGGCCACCCCGGCCTGGGCCGAACTGCCGGCCTCGAACCCGGAGCCGCGCGCCCTTGGCCTGAGCCCGCGCCATCTCGCCTATGTCATCTACACCTCAGGCTCCACCGGAACCCCAAAGGGCGTCATGGTCGAGCATCAAAGCACCATGAACCTGCTGCGTTGGAGTAGCGGCGTCTACGCGCAAGCGCAGACCAGCCGCATGCTGTTCTCCACTTCGATCAGCTTTGATCTGTCCGTCTATGAGTGCTTCGCTACCCTGTCACAGGGCGGCACGCTCTATCTCGTCGACAATGCGCTGGCACTGGCGCAAACGCCTTTGGACGTCTCGCTGATCAATACAGTCCCCTCTGCGATCGCCGCTCTGCTCGACAAGCAAGCAGTCCCCGCCGCGGCAAGCGCCATCAATTTGGCGGGCGAAGCGCTGAGCGCAGCTCTGATCGAGAGAATCTTCGAGCACAGCCGCGTCGAGAAGATCTGTAACCTATACGCCCCTTCCGAGACAACGACGTACTCGACCTGGATTTGCATGCCCAGGGGAGACACCGTCGTTGAAACGATCGGCCGTCCGATCGCCAACACGCGGATCTACCTTCTGGACGCTCATGGTCAGCCGGTGCCGTTCGGGGCGGTGGGCGAGCTTTATATCGGCGGGGCGGGTGTTGCGCGCGGCTACCTCAACCGGCCGGAGCTTTCGGCCGAGCGGTTCATCGCCAGCCCGTTTGTGGAGGGCGACCGTCTGTACCGGAGCGGCGACCTTGGGCGTTATCTGCCGGACGGCAATCTGGAGTTTTTGGGCCGCAACGACGATCAGGTAAAGATCCGCGGCTTCCGCATCGAGCCGGGCGAGATCGCCGCCCGGCTTTGCGAGCACGAGCTTGTCGGCGATGCGGTGGTGGTGGCGCGCGCCGATCGCACCGGCGACCAGCGGCTCGTCGCCTATGTGGTGGCGAAGCCGGCGCACGGATCGGACGAGGCCGATTGCGCGCAGCTTGCTGCCTCCTTGCGCGCCCATCTGGGTAGCCTGCTGCCCGACTACATGGTGCCGTCGGCCTTCGTGCGGCTGGATGGGCTGCCGCTGACACCGAACGGCAAGCTCGACCGCCAGGCGCTGCCGGCCCCCGACGACGATGCCTATGCGCGCACCGCCTATGAAGCGCCGCAGGGCGAGGTCGAGACGCTGCTGGCCGGGATCTGGCAAGAGCTGCTCGGCCTCGAGCGGGTCGGCCGCCACGACCACTTCTTCGAGCTCGGCGGCCACTCGCTGCTGGCCGTGCAGCTGATGGAGCGGCTGCGGCGGCTGTCGCTGGGGGTGGAGGTGCGCACCCTGTTCGCCCGGCCGGTGCTTTGCGATCTGGCCGTAAGCCTTGGCAGCCATCGCGAGGTGGCGGTGCCGGCCAACCTGATCGGCGAGCAGAGCACGGTGATCACGCCGCGGATGCTGCCGCTGATCGAGCTGGCCCAGCCGGAGATCGACCGGATCGTCGCCACGGTGCCGGGCGGCGTCGGCAACATCCAGGATATCTATGGCCTGTCGCCGCTGCAGGACGGCATCCTGTTCCATCATCTGCTGGCCAGCCGGGGCGATCCCTATCTGCTGGTGTCGCAGATGGCCTTTGCCGAGC
Organism: Rhizobium sp. T1470; assembly: GCF_042140505.1. Taxonomy (NCBI): domain Bacteria; kingdom Pseudomonadati; phylum Pseudomonadota; class Alphaproteobacteria; order Hyphomicrobiales; family Rhizobiaceae; genus Rhizobium; species Rhizobium sp. T1470. The sequence goes on along the minus strand of NZ_CP148095.1, from coordinate 4,007 downwards.
GTGGCCTGTTGGAGCGCTATCTTGGCGCGGTTCAGCAGGTGGTGGATCGGCACGACATCCTGCGCACGGCCTTTGTCTGGGAGGGTCTGTCGAGCCCGGCCCAGGTGGTGTGGCGCAAGGCGGTCCTGGAGGTGCGCGAGGTCGAGCTGGATGAGGATGGCGGTCCCGGTTCCGAGCAGCTGAAGCGGCGGTTCGATCCGCGCCAGGACCGCATCGACCTTGGCCGGGCGCCGTTGTTGCGGATTGTCATCGCGCGCGAGCCGGGCAGCGGGCGCTGGCTGCTGCTGCAGCTGCTGCACCATCTGATCGGCGATCACACGACGCTGGAGGTCATGCATGCCGAGGTGCGGGCCGTGCTGGAAGGACGCGGGCATGAGCTTGCAGCACCGCAGCCGTTCCGCAATCTGGTGGCGCAGGCGCGGCTGGGTGTCGATGCCAAGGCGCATGAAGCGTTCTTCCGGGCGATGCTGGCCGACATCGACGAGCCGACGCTGCCGTTCGGGCTAAGCCAAGTGCATGGTGACGGCAGCGGGATCGGCGAGGCGCATCGGATGCTGCCGCAGGCGCTCAACGATCGGCTGCGGGCCCAGGCGCGGCGGCTGGGGGTGAGCCTGGCGAGCCTCTGCCATCTGGCCTGGGGTCAGGTGGTGGCGCTGAGCAGCGGCCGTCAGCAGGTGGTGTTCGGCACGGTGCTGTTCGGCCGCATGCATGCCGGTGCCGGGGCCGACCGGGCGCTGGGCCTGTTCATCAACACCCTGCCTGTGCGGCTTGACCTCGACGGCACCGGGGCCGAGGCGAGCGTGCGCACCACGCATGCGCGGCTTTCCGAGCTGCTGGCGCATGAGCATGCCTCGCTGGCCTTGGCGCAACGCTGCAGCGGCGTTGCGGCGCCGGCGCCGCTGTTCAGCGCGCTGCTGAACTACCGCCACAACACGCCGGCGGCCATGGCCGGCTCCGGAACGGACGATGGTCTGTCCGGCGTGGAATGGCTGGGCGGGCAGGAGCGCACCAACTATCCGCTGACCCTGTCGGTGGAGGATTCTGGCGAGGCGCTCGGCCTCACCGCGCAGGTGGTGGAGCCGATCTCTGCGGATCGGGTCTGCGGCTACATGCAGCAGGCGCTCGAAGCGCTGTCGGAGGCATTGGAGCAGGCTCCCGACAGGCCGGTGCGCGCGCTCGACATTCTTCCGTCCGACGAGCGCACCTATCTGCTGGAGGAGCTGAACCGGACGGACGCGGACTATCCGTCGGATCTTTGCATCCACGAGCTGTTCGAGCAACAGGTGCGCCGCACACCCGAGGCGGTGGCGGTGGTGCATGAGGGCGAGGCGCTGAGCTATGGCGAACTCAATGCCCGGGCCAACCGGCTGGCCCATCATCTGATCGGACTGGGCGTGCGTCCGGACGACCGGGTGGCGATCTGCGTCGAGCGCAGCCCGGCGATGGTGGTGGGGCTGCTGGCGATCCTGAAGGCGGGCGGCGCCTATGTGCCGCTCGATCCGGCCTATCCAGGCCCACGGCTCAACCAGGTGCTCGCCGATGCCGCCCCCAAGCTGCTGCTGGCCGATACGGCCGGACGCGCCGCACTCGGCCCCGAGGCGCTGGCCGATCTGAGCGGTGGTCGACCTCTGGAGACGGCCACCCCGGCCTGGGCCGAACTGCCGGCGCTGCGAACCCGGACCCGCGCGCCCTTGGCCTGAGCCCGCGCCATCTCGCCTATGTCATCTACACCTCAGGCTCCACCGGAACCCCAAAGGGCGTCATGGTCGAGCATCACGGAGTGGTCGTCTTCGTGGCAGTGAACGTTTCGTGGATCTCGCAACGCAGAGACGCTTGCTGCAACGCACCTCGCCCAGCTTTCGACGCGACCACGTTCGAGGCTTGGTAGCCTTGGCAACGGCGCCAGCATTGTGCTCTCGACCTGAGCGGCACCTGGCGACCGCAACGCTGGCCAGATCATCGCATGATCAAGCGTCACTAGTCGCCTTGCTGACGCCCGCTTGCTCGACGCATTGCAGGACGAGCGGGTAAGATCGGCTACAGCAACTGCTGGTCGGGGGCGAAGCGTCTCCGCGGCTTCCATCAGGGCATGCCAGAAGCGCATCCGAAGCTCTGGTAACAATGCTATGGCCCGACAGAGAATCACCGTCGTCTCGCACCGGTGCCTGCTGAGTTCGATAGCGGCAACGCGGTGCCGCTCGGCCGTCCGATCGCCAACACGCGGATCTACCTTCTGGACGCTCATGGTCAGCCGGTGCCGTTCGGGGCGGTGGGCGAGCTTTATATCGGCGGGGCGGGTGTTGCGCGCGGCTACCTCAACCGGCCGGAGCTTTCGGCCGAGCGGTTCATCGCCAGCCCGTTTGTGGAGGGCGACCGTCTGTACCGGAGCGGCGACCTTGGGCGTTATCTGCCGGACGGCAATCTGGAGTTTTTGGGCCGCAACGACGATCAGGTAAAGATCCGCGGCTTCCGCATCGAGCCGGGCGAGATCGCCGCCCGGCTTTGCGAGCACGAGCTTGTCGGCGATGCGGTGGTGGTGGCGCGCGCCGATCGCACCGGCGACCAGCGGCTCGTCGCCTATGTGGTGGCGAAGCCGGCGCACGGATCGGACGAGGCCGATTGCGCGCAGCTTGCTGCCTCCTTGCGCGCCCATCTGGGTAGCCTGCTGCCCGACTACATGGTGCCGTCGGCCTTCGTGCGGCTGGATGGGCTGCCGCTGACACCGAACGGCAAGCTCGACCGCCAGGCGCTGCCGGCCCCCGACGACGATGCCTATGCGCGCACCGCCTATGAAGCGCCGCAGGGCGAGGTCGAGACGCTGCTGGCCGGGATCTGGCAAGAGCTGCTCGGTGTCGAGCGGGTCGGCCGCCACGACCACTTCTTCGAGCTCGGCGGCCACTCGCTCCTGGCGGTGCAGCTGATGGAGCGGCTGCGGCGGCTGTCGCTGGGGGTGGAGGTGCGCACCCTGTTCGCCCGGCCGGTGCTTTGCGATCTGGCCGTAAGCCTTGGCAGCCATCGCGAGGTGGCGGTGCCGGCCAACCTGATCGGCGAGCAGAGCACGGTGATCACGCCGCGGATGCTGCCGCTGATCGAGCTGGCCCAGCCGGAGATCGACCGGATCGTCGCCACGGTTCCCGGCGGCGTCGGCAACATCCAGGACATTTATGGCCTGTCGCCGCTGCAGGACGGCATCCTGTTCCATCATCTGCTGGCCAGCCGGGGCGATCCCTATCTGCTGGTGTCGCAGATGGCCTTTGCCGATCGTGGCCTGTTGGAGCGCTATCTTGGCGCGGTCCAAGCAGGTGGTGGATCGGCACGACATCCTGCGCACGGCCTTTGTCTGGGAGGGTCTGTCGAGCCCGGCCCAGGTGGTGTGGCGCAAGGCGGTCCTGGAGGTGCGCGAGGTCGAGCTGGATGAGGATGGCGGTCCCGGTTCCGAGCAGCTGAAGCGGCGGTTCGATCCGCGCCAGGACCGCATCGACCTTGGCCGGGCGCCGTTGTTGCGGATTGTCATCGCGCGCGAGCCGGGCAGCGGGCGCTGGCTGCTGCTGCAGCTGCTGCACCATCTGATCGGCGATCACACGACGCTGGAGGTCATGCATGCCGAGGTGCGGGCCGTGCTGGAAGGACGCGGGCATGAGCTTGCAGCACCGCAGCCGTTCCGCAACCTGGTGGCGCAGGCGCGGCTGGGTGTCGATGCCAAGGCGCATGAAGCGTTCTTCCGGGCGATGCTGGCCGACATCGACGAGCCGACGCTGCCGTTCGGGCTAAGCCAAGTGCATGGTGACGGCAGCGGGATCGGCGAGGCGCATCGGATGCTGCCGCAGGCGCTCAACGATCGGCTGCGGGCCCAGGCGCGGCGGCTGGGGGTGAGCCTGGCGAGCCTCTGCCATCTGGCCTGGGGTCAGGTGGTGGCGCTGAGCAGCGGCCGTCAGCAGGTGGTGTTCGGCACGGTGCTGTTCGGCCGCATGCATGCCGGTGCCGGGGCCGACCGGGCGCTGGGCACT
>NZ_CP148096.1:0-143020 GCF_042140505.1 Rhizobium sp. T1470 | reverse complement strand
ACAATACAAGCAGGGGGCGGCCCCACGGCACTTCCGAACAAAATCATCCCAACGCCGACGCTTGGATCGCGGATTTGGCAAGAGGGACTAATCAGAGGTTTACGGAATCGCTTGCACGCGCGGGGACTGGTTCGTCGTCGGCGACGCGGCCGTATTCCCTCACCTCCGAACCTCCTATCGACGAGATAGACAGTGATGAGTTCAGGCAAGAGTTGAGGGACTTCTATGGTGTCGATGTCAAGCACATCGCCGATAATCCTCAAGAGTACTCGGATTTCGTGTCCTCAAAAGCCGAGCGCACCGCAATTGTCGCTAGAGCCGGTGCGACCGTAGATGACGAGGCGGGTTCGAAGTACTTCAGCTACCGGTTGGGTGATAAGAGCGTCGGGCTCCTAAGGACGGACCCAGGATTCCGCATCAAAGGGGAAGAGTGGCAGAAGGAATACTTTCCGGACCGAAAAAACATTTCATCGGTCGTGTCTCTTCGAGTTGCGCACCCGCTCGTTGAGAACGCGGGCGATGTTCTGCTCGAACATCAACTTCGGCTCGACGGCAAGAAGCCTTTGATCATGTCACGTCCTGCTAACGATGCGGCGAAGCTCCGCCTGGAGCAGATGGGCTTTGTTGACGTGGGGGAGAACCAGTTCGTGCTTGACCCTAGACGGTCCGATAAGTGGACGATGAACAACGAGGATGAATGGCAGCGGGCAGACAAGCCTCGACTGTATCTTCAAGCCGAGAGCGATGATCCCATTGAACGAAGTAGCGACGAAAACGAAGGATATGTCGAGACAGATTCTTCCGGCGATGATCCTTCTTGGTACTTGGAGCGGGCGCTCAATTTCCGCGGAGGACCGGCCGACTGAGAAGGCACCGTAACGTTAACCGGGCATCGGTCAAAATGTGGGATCTGGCGGCATGACCAGATTTTCCCGTGATCCTCCGCGTTGGTGCACGGATCGTTTAGCGGTCGTGGTGTAGGCGATCGGCAACCTCAATAACCGATCTGTGACCTTGATGCCTTTCAAACATAACGCCGCCCGCCGCCATCGCATCGGCAGGATGAAATTCAATTCAAGGTGACGAACTGGCCGGAATATGAGGCGGGGTTACGGCGACGTGGCAGCTTGACCCTGTGGCTGACACCGGAGGTGCTTGCCATGTGGCTTGCTCCACGCCCAGCGACGCGTGGTGGCCAGCCTCGTTATTCCGATCTAGCCATCGAGACCGGCTTGACGCTGGGCCTGGTGTTCGGCTTGCGGCTGCGTCAGGTCGAAGGATTATTAGGATCGGTGCTGCCCTTGATGGGCTTGGCGCTCGCTGTCCCCTATCATACCACCCTGAGCCGTCGGGCGCGAACATGGCAATCGCCCAACAAGGCGCATGACCTCCAGGGTCGACCGGACGGGCCAGTGCATATTCTTGTCGACAGCACTGGACTGCAGGTCTACGGCGCGGGCCAATGGTTGGAGGAGAAGCATGGCGCCAGATCCCGCCGTGGTTGGCGAAAGCTGCATGTGGCACTGGATGCCGATAGCAGCGAGATCATTGCACATACGATGACCGACCAGGACGCGGGCGACGCATCGCAGGTGGAGCCGTTGCTCAACCAGATCGATGGTCGGATCGGGCAGTTCACAGCCGACGGCGCCTATGACGGGAAGCCCACCTACGACGCGGTCACCGACCACAGTGCGGCTGCCGTCATCGTCATTCCCCCGCGCGCCAACGCGATCGAACCAGCCGGCGATCTAATTAAATGCCAAGCGACCGCCAGCCTTCCGGCCGCACTCACGGCAGGTCTTCGATAAAGGTCGCGGAGAATTTTACGTCGTCGCGCTGCGTTCGCACAGCAGCCGCGGCAGAATATGCACCCGCAAACGGCCTGCTCCAGAAGTGCCATGTGCTGCCGTCATCTCGTTCGTCACCGACGACGCGACATCGGCGATCACCGTCGAAACCGGAAAACGAGATATTACGGATGGGATAGGATATGCCCAGCCCTCGCCCCTTGAGATAAGCTTCCTTCAGTGTCCAAATCTCACAAAAGCGATCCGGTCGATCCGCTTCCGCCAGCCCCAGCAGCGCCGAACGCTCCTCTGGAGCAAGCACAGTCGGCACCAGATGCCGGTAGTCGACCCTGCCGATCTGCTCGACATCCAGGCCGCAATCGGCTTTTTGCGTGAGGATGCAGCCCACCAATCCATCGGTATGAGAGAGGTTGAAGCGGATCGGAGCAGAGGACGGCGAGACGAGTTCGGGCCGTCGCCCGGGTGCAGAAGCAAAAGTCAGTTCACGCGGATCAGCGACCATATAGCGGGCAAGCAACAGCCTGAGCAGGCCATGGCTGAAGACGTACATGTCGCGGTCGCGGTCGAAGACAAAGCGTCGGGCACGCTGGCGCTCCTCCTCGTTCAGAACATCACGGGCCGCATTCCACAGCCTGACGCTTGCTTCCCTCGGCTGGCTCAGAAAAATATCGACCCGCAGTTCACGGCTCACCTGCCATGGATCCAGGTCGCCCGCCATGCTCATTGCTGGTGTTCCACGGCTGACCAGTCGACCAAATCGGCTATTGTTGCGGTTTCCGAACGGGTGCCGACCGCCACCGCATAGATTGGCGATCGCATGACTGGATCGATGTCGAGCATGGTCTCGATGACGTTATCGTTCAATGCGCAAGTGGGCGTGGCAACGAGGCCGTTGGCAGTCGCCGCCAGCAACATGTTTTGCGCAATGTGCCCCGCCTCGATCAACACCACACGGAATCCGGTGGGATGCCGGTACTTCCATGCCGTCCTCGCAAAAGTTGCCACCAGTAGGATCAGGGCTGACGCACCGGAAAACCAGTCCTGACCACCAAGAACGGTCTCTGCCGAGGGAAGCGTGTCCAGGGCCGAGTAGTGATAGAGGCCGTTCGGAAGATCCTGGACATTGTAGGCAAGTACATAGGCTTCATAGGGATTTCTGGCGCCCCCCGACGGCGTCGTCTTAAGCGGCAGCTCCCCCAGATCGGTCCTCGCCAGTCCCACGATGCCGATGCCGGAGAACAGGCAGTCGCGCAACTGTTCCTTGGTGATCGCTCCCGCGGCGCTCCCGTCAGCCACGATAGCTGCGCCGACCTTCATCACGCCGAAACATCCGTTGTCGCGCGGTGGCGGCAGCGACACGACCCGGGCGGCATCGGCATTGGTGGTGAAAAGGGAAACCGGCGGCACATTTAGCACCCGTTCTGTCATCGCAGCGATGCTGCTGCCTGCATCGAGATACAGGGCAATTCCCGATCATACTTGTCGTTCCGGTCTCCAAGCGCAGTTCCGGCGACGATCAGGAAACCGGAGTCAAGCAGCCGGATGACTTCCCCGGCCACGTTCGGATAGCTACCGAGATCGCGGCTCAATTCGCCGACGCCGCTTGATAATGGTCGCCAGTCGGAGAATGCGTTGAGAATTGCCATGCTAACTGCATTCAAAGGCCCTCCCATGCGCGACAGGAAATCATATGCTTCCAGGCCCTCAGCTTCGAAGGTGATGAGCAAAGCCCTCGACCGTCGCACCGGAACCTCGTGAAACATGACGTTTTCCCTCGGAAGAAATTAATCGCTGGCGCCCCTGCGGAGCGGATCATGTCGAGCATTCGCTCCACGGCGAGGTTTGATCGAATGTGATATAGAGGTTGGTGCGGTTACGCGCAACATCACCCCGGTGCCAGCGCTCGTAGAGGTCCTGGCGCACTGCCGATCCGTCACCGACAAGGCCCCAGGCAAGTTGAAACAGCCGGGATTTTCGACGACGTTGATGGCCTTGCCCCGTATGTAGTCGGCGCTGAAAAACCTCTCAACGCCTTCGATTAAGGGATTCCCATCTGTTTTGAAGTATTGGAAACTGCCGGAAATCGTCGGTGATGTAGCTGATTTCTGGTGTTTTTGGTATGCGGCCAAGTCGTCCCTCTTCCGGTAAGAATGATCTTTTTCGCGACCGTCTGGACGCGATCATCAACCCGCGCCAGGCGCTGGTGCGATTGGCCGGTGTGATCCCATGGGCACGATTTGACGAGGCGTTCGGTGGGTTCTATCGGCCGGTTGGCCGGCCCCCCAAGCCGACGCGGCTGATGGTCGGGCTGCATTACCTGAAGCATGTCCACGACCTGTCGGATGAGGAGGTGGTCGAGCGCTGGGTGGAGAGCGGGTCAATGTCGACACGACGGTGCAGCCGAAAGCCATCGCTCATCCGACCGACAGCAGGCTGTATCTGAAGGCACTGCAGATGCTGGTCCGTCACGCCAAGAAGCATGGCATCGAGCTGAGGCAGAGCTACACGCGTCTGGCGAAAGCAGCGGCGGTGCGCGCCGGCCGTTATGCCCATGCCCGGCAATTCCGCCGCATGCGACGCGAACTGAAGCGCCTGCGCACCTTTCTTGGCCGCGTCTTGCGCGATATCGGCCGCAAGATCGCCGGCAAGGTCGAACTGGAGAGGACTTTCACCCGGCTGTTTGGTCTTGTCGAACGGCTGCTGGCGCAAAAGCCGAAGGACAAGAACAAGCTCTATTCGCTGCATGCTCCCGAGGTCGTCTGCATCTCGAAGGTAAGGCTCGTACGCCATACGAGTTCGGTTGCAAGGTAGGGATCGCGGCGACGAACCGCGAAGGGCTGGTTCTGGCGGCCAAGGCGTTCGAAGACAATCCCTATGACGGGCACACCCTCTCACGCACCGTCGATCAGGCTGTTGCCATGGGTGGTATCGATCCGGATCGCATCTACGTCGATAAGGGCTATCGCGGTCATGATTACACCGGGTCGGCGTCGGTGATGATTGCCGGAAGCCGGCGCGGGCTGACGCCGACCATGCGACGGGAGCTGAAACGACGATCGGCCATCGAGCCAGCACTGTTACATGGATCAGACTTTGGGCGAGGCAACCCTATCCACTGCATTTTTCATGCAACGCGCTCGAACTTGGGCCGGCCAAGTTCTGTCATCCGGTTAAGAACACGGACGCCAATCTTTGCTTCAGTCTTCTGATTGTCAAAATGTCGCGCTTTGAGTTTGGGCTCGATCACAGCCTTCCATCGACCGATCTGGGTCTCAGCGCGACTGCGCTTGTTGTAGCCGGTGGATTTCTGCCATGCCATCCGCCCTTTGGTCTGGATTTCTGCAATATGGCGATCGCGGACAGGTGGAACCAGCACCGATTGAGGGCTGGCAACGGCAGTCTTGGGAGGTGGGATAATGACCTCCACGATCTCACCAAAGCGTGTCGCCAGAAGATCTCGGGTTGGCGTTCCATCATAGGCGCCGTCGGCAATGAACTTCTCGACGGGGCCACCGATCTGGTCCCAGAAGTCCTGGTAACGCTGTCGGATCGCCGACATCATCCGCGGTCAGATGTCAGATCGGAACAAACAATCTCACCACTGACAAGATTGAGACCAAGGTGCAGTTTGCGCCATCTTTTGCGTTTGGCCTTGGTTTTGTGCTTGTTTTCCAACCACTCGCCCTCGCCGAAGACCTTCAAGCCGGTGCTGTCGACAACCAGATGGACCGGACCTGATGTTGTGGCTCGGGACTTTGTCGACGGCAACGCCAGCCCTTTGCTCCGGCGAGACAGGGTGGAGAAGTCAGGCACGGCAATATCGAACCCCATCAGCGCCGCGACACTGCGCATCAAGCCTTGGGTCTGGCGTAGCGCCAGCCCGTAGACGACGCGCAGGGTCAAGCACAACGTAATCGCCAGATCCGAGTATTTCGGCTGACCACCCCGCGATGCCCGCCTCCGCGCCGTCCATAAAGACAGGGCCTCATCCTTCACCCAGATGGTCAAATCACCACGTTGACGCAGGCTTTCATTATATGCCGGCCAATTCGTCACTTGATATTTCTGCTTGGCAATCTTGTCCCGCCGAGCGGCATTGAACGTGTGCGGCATCGTCGAAATCCCGATCAGGAGACTGAAAACAACCGCTCCATATCAGTCGCCGGGTGATCCACGCAACAACGCCGCGGCAGGCGATGCTCTCCCCTGCAACCGAGTGTCTCGTCCTAGCTGGCGACAACCTATGTCACACCAAACACCTTCAACGAACGATCCGATCTTGCAAATGAACTCCCTGGCGCCTGCTCTTGAAGTGCAACACTGGGTACGTGGCAAGCCCCTTGCGAGCTTTCAGCCCGACAGAGTGTACATTGTCGACTTTTGGGCGACCTGGTGCGGACCATGTGTGTCGGCGATGCCCTATCTGATACAGCTGCAGGAGAAGTACAGAGACAGCGGGCTGGAGGTCGTTGGCGTGGCGGCAGATGAAGAGGCGGCAACAGCCGATGAGGTTCAAGCGCATCTGGACGCATGGTTGACGGAAAAATTCCCGCCGTTGAACTTCAGGATCGGGCTCGACTGCACAGGCGAAATGAAAAAGCTATGGATGGAGGCGAGCTTTTCTTTCGGAATTCCATCCTCATTTGTGGTCGACCGAGATAGCCACATCGCCTTTATCGGTCATCCGGCGGGACTCGATTCCGTCCTGCCGCAAGTGCTTGACGGGTCGTGGCGCACCAGCGATCAAGCAAAAGCCGCTGAAAGGGAGCGGATCGCCAAAGGGCGAGAACAAGCGCTAATGTATTCGATCGGCGACAAATTCGGCGCGGCTATAGGGTGAAGGATTGGAAGACAGCGCTGTCGGTGATCGAAGAGGGCACCGCTTTGCTTCCAGATAGCTTCCAAATCCGCGCGGCTCATGTGCGCTTGTTGCTTCACAAAATGGGCGACATGCAGGCCGGCCTGCCCGTACTATGGCAACTGGTTCGTGACGCTATCGACAGAAACGCCGAAGATTGGCTGTTGGGGGCGTTGAACCAACTCTTCGATCCAGCGTATGATTACCCGGACTTTCCGTCTGTCGAGCGCCTCGCTATGGGCAAGGAGCTCTCCGAACACATCCTTGCACTGACAGGGCTGAAAGACGACGCAAAGGCGTCTTATTATCGGTGGGTCGCTCCCTACTACTATCAGAGCGGCAATAAAGCTCGCGCGGGGGAGTTGCTCGAGCTCGCACTCAAGCTGGTGGACGGACTGCCTGTCCCGGACAGCACAAAGCAGCCCTGGCTAGAGGATTTGCTGCAGACCCTGGCCAACTACAAGGGCGAGGAGGTTTTCTCACGGAGCTCTTGGTGTGGCTCCGAAGGAGAATGTTCCGAATCGTGCCACGCCGAAGATGGAGAAGAAGAACCCGGCTGAAAGAGGAGTGTCAACGGCGGAGCAAAAGTCGGCCACTGTGGTGCGCGCATGAGACCCCCGGGAGGGCGTAGCCCGAGCGGGGGTCTCATGCGCGCGCGGCGCTTTCTGGAGAGGGGTTTCAGCCAGCCTTGCGGGCGCGGCTTTGAGCGAGACGATAGCTGTCGCCGTTCATCTCGAGGATGTTGACGTGGTGGGTGATGCGAGCGAGCAGCGCGCCGGTCAGGCGCTCGGATCCCAGAGTTTCCGTCCATTCGTCGAAAGGCAGATTACTGGTGATCAGGGTGGCACCCCGCTCGTAGCGTTGCGAGATCAGTTCGAACAGTAATTCCGCGCCGGTCTTTGACAGCGGCACAAAGCCCAGCTCGTCGATGATCAGGAGCTTGTAGGCTGCCATCTGCTTCTGGAACCGAAGCAGACGCCGCTCGTCACGCGCCTCCATCATCTCGCTGACCAGGGCAGCCGCCGTGGTGAAGCCGACGGACAGACCCTTCTGGCAGGCGGCCAGACCGAGGCCGAGCGCTACATGCGTCTTGCCCGTGCCGCTGGGACCGAGAGCAATGACGTTCTCGCGTCGCTCGATCCACTCGCATCGGGCCAACTCCAGCACCTGCATCTTGTTGAGCTTCGGGATAGCGGCGAAGTCGAAACTGTCGAGGCTTTTGACGACTCCACCTCGCCATCCACCATCCGCGGACAGCGCGCCATGCCATCTCTGCTTGAGGCAATGCCAGGGTCAGTTTTCATTTCGCCCGATGTAATCGTCCCACTCGCCGTGATTATCATGGAATACCAATCTTGCATGACGGCGAGAGACGACTCTGCCGTATGATACTGGCTGATGTGTCAAAGGAGAGCCCGCGATGGGCAGTACAGGTGGGGAATCGATCGTCGGACTCTAGTCCGCGTTGGTGCACGGATCGCTTAGCGGTCGTGGTGTAGGCGATCGGCAACCTTCGCATCGGCAGGATGAGATTCAAGGTGACGAACTGGCCGGAATATGAGGCGGGGTTACGGCGACGTGGCAGCTTGACCCTGTGGCTGACACCGGAGGTGCTTGCCATGTGGCTTGCTCCACGCCCAGCGACGCGTGGTGGCCAGCCTCGTTATTCCGATCTAGCCATCGAGACCGGCTTGACGCTGGGCCTGGTGTTCGGCTTGCGGCTGCGTCAGGTCGAAGGATTATTAGGATCGGTGCTGCCCTTGATGGGCTTGGCGCTCGCTGTCCCCGATCATACCACCCTGAGCCGTCGGGCGCGAACATGGCAATCGCCCAACAAGGCGCATGACCTCCAGGGTCGACCGGACGGGCCAGTGCATATTCTTGTCGACAGCACTGGACTGCAGGTCTACGGCGCGGGCCAATGGTTGGAGGAGAAGCATGGCGCCAGATCCCGCCGTGGTTGGCGAAAGCTGCATGTGGCGCTGGATGCCGATAGCAGCGAGATCATTGCACATACGATGACCGACCAGGACGCGGGCGACGCATCGCAGGTGGAGCCGTTGCTCAACCAGATCGATGGTCGGATCGGGCAGTTCACAGCCGACGGCGCCTATGACGGGAAGCCCACCTACGACGCGGTCACCGACCACAGTGCGGCTGCCGTCATCGTCATTCCCCCGCGCGCCAACGCGATCGAACCAGCCGGCGATCAATCTCCCGGACAAAGGGATCAGCATATCGCTGCAATCAGCAGAGACAGGCGAATGAAATGGCAGGTCTCCACCGGCTACGGCAAGCGCTCGCTGGTCGAGACTGCCATCGGCCGATACAAGTCCATCATCGGGCGGCGTCTGCGGGCTCGGTCGTTTCACGCTCAGCAGACGGAAGTGGCCATCGGCTGCGCCGCCCTCAATCGTATGCTTGCATGCGCACGCCCTAAGCTAAAAATCCATCGCCGCAATGGACCAACCACATAGATAGCCCCATCACAGATCCAGATCCGCTCAAGTCCCGATCCATGCACCAACGCCCCAGTCTGCGCGTTTTTTGACGAGAGTTCTCATGACCAATTCCCCCAATCACTCGAACGAAACCCGGCGCCTCCTGGCACTCACACTTGGATCGATCGGCGTCGTCTATGGTGATATCGGAACGAGCCCGCTCTACGCGTTCCGCGAAGCGCTTCGCCTGTTTTCCGCTGGTGGCGTGGGGCGGGAAGAGGTCATCGGCCTCATTTCGTTGATGCTCTGGACTCTGACGATCATCGTGACTTTCAAGTACGTGCTGTTCCTGCTTCGGGCGGACAACGACGGCGAAGGGGGCATGCTGTCTCTGCTCGCCCTGCTCACGAAGAAGGCGCCAAAGCACGCGACGGTCATGTTCGTGGCCGGCATCCTCGGCGCCGCCCTTTTCATTGGCGATGCGATGATCACGCCGGCACTGTCAGTACTCTCGGCTGTCGAGGGGCTGAAACTCGTCACGCCAGCATTTAACGATTACGTGCTGCCGATCTCCGTCGGCATCATGGTGCTGCTGTTCGCCATTCAGTCCCATGGCACTGGCGCCGTCTCGATTTTCTTTGGGCCGATCACGCTCGTGTGGTTTCTGGCCATGGGAGCGGTCGGTGTCGCCCATATCGGCGACGATTTGGGAATCCTCGCGGCCTTTAATCCGACCCACGCAGTCTCCTTTCTGTGGAATGCCGGCCTTGTCGGCTTCATTGTGCTGGGCGCGGTCTTTCTCACAGTGACCGGAGCCGAGGCGCTTTATGCCGATCTCGGCCACTTCGGGCGCCGTCCGATTCAGGTGGCCTGGTTTTCGGTTGTGTTTCCGGCACTGGCATTGAACTATCTCGGCCAAGGCGCGCTGGTACTCGCTCACCCCGAGGCTGCGTCCGATCCCTTCTTCCTGATGTTTCCAAGCTGGGCCTTACTGCCGGCGGTCATCCTTGCGACGGCCGCGACAATCATCGCCAGTCAGGCGGTGCTCACCGGAGCATTCTCGCTCGTGCGGCAAGCGATCCACCTCGGTTTCCTGCCGAGGTTCGAGATCTGCTTCACTTCGGAAACGGAGACCGGCCAGATTTATCTGCCCCTGGTCAACACGGCGCTGCTGACCGGCGTCCTTATTCTGATGTTTGTGTTCGGCAGCTCTGAATCGCTTGCCACCGCCTATGGCATATCGGTCACCGGCGCCATGGTGGTGACGACCGTCCTCGCCTTCGAATTTATTCGGCATCAGTGGGACTGGTCCATAATCACCGCGACTGCGGTCCTGCTGCCTCTGTTCTTGCTTGAACTTTTCTTCCTCGGTGCCAATCTCTTCAAAATCCATGATGGCGGGTACGTGCCGATCCTCATCGCCGGCACCTTGATGGCGATGATGTGGACCTGGCGCAAAGGTGTCAGGCTGCTACGAGAGAAAACAACCCGCTCGGAGGTCCCTCTCAATCAGTTCATAGCCGCCATCGAGCGGAAATCCGAGCACGCCCCGGTCTTAGTCCCTGGAACAGCGATATTCCTGACCGCTACAGCGGACACGACGCCCACTGTGCTCTTGCACAACATCAAGCACAATCATGTCCTGCATCAACACAACGTTATCCTGAGCATCAAGACTGCGAGGGTGCCCTACGTTCCGGAAGAGGATCGCTACACGCTCACAAAGCTCTCTGACCGGTTTAGCAAGCTGGAACTGCGCTTCGGTTTCATGGACGATCAGAATGTCTCAAGGGCACTGGCGCATTGCCGGAAGGAAGGATTCAAGTTCGAGATCATGACGACGTCGTTTTATCTAGGCCGCCGCAAGCTCGTTCCGGACCCAAACTCGGGCATGCCGAAGTGGCAGGATAGGCTTTTCATCGCGATGGCAGGATCGGCGATTGACCCTACGGATTACTTCCATCTCCCCGCAAACCGGGTCGTCGAATTGGGCGAGCAGGTGATAATTTGACAGAGCTTCCCAGAGCGAACGGGCAGCGGAAGCGATTAGAGGGGCGCGGGCTAATCGCATGCGACGGCCGGCCATGCGCAACAAATGTTTAGTCGAACCAATCACGCGCTCCTGACAGTCTGGGCCTCTTCGCTCGCAAGAGATGATACTCTGTTTCATCCGGCATCACCTCTTCCAGGCCGCGCGAGGTCAGCCAAGGTCATGCGGGTGCGGTTAAAGCCAGCCTCGCCTTTTGAAGTATAGGAACGGCAAAATTTCCGAGAGCACGATCGCCAGCGGGTAGCCCGCTTCAACTGCATTTCAGGCATGAATTCGAAGTTCATTCCATAGATCGAGACGAGGGTCGGATGAGCACTGTTGCATGGATCAGACTTTGGACGAGGCAACCCTATCCACTGCATTTTTGCAACGCGCTCGAACTTGGGCCGGCCAAGTTCTGTCATCCGGTTAAGAACACGGACGCCAATCTTTGCTTCAGTCTTCTGATTGTCAAAATGTCGCGCTTTGAGTTTGGGCCCGATCACAGCCTTCCATCGACCCATCTGGGTCTCAGCGCGACTGCGCTTGTTGTAGCCGGTGGATTTCTGCCATGCCATCCGCCCTTTGGTCTGGATTTCTGCAATATGGCGATCGCGGACAGGTGGAACCAGCACCGATTGAGGGCTGGCAACGGCAGTCTTGGGAGGTGGGATAATGACCTCCACGATCTCACCAAAGCGTGTCGCCAGAAGATCTCGAGTTGGCGTTCCATCATAGGCGCCGTCGGCAATGAACTTCTCGACGGGGCCACCGATCTGGTCCAGAAGTCCTGATAACGCTGTCGGATCGCCGACATCATCCGCGGTCAGATGTCAGATCGGAACAAACAATCTCACCACTGACAAGATTGAGACCAAGGTGCAGTTTGCGCCATCTTTTGCGTTTGGCCTTGGTTTTGTGCTTGTTTTCCAACCACTCGCCCTCGCCGAAGACCTTCAAGCCGGTGCTGTCGACAACCAGATGGGCCGGACCTGATGTTGTGGCTCGGGACTTTGTCGACGGCAACGCCAGCCCTTTGCTCCGGCGAGTGCGGCGCGACAATCAGGATGAGAATGCGCGTCAATCAAGATGAGAATCTGTCAGCGCTGCTGGAACGTAGGGAGGGCGTAGCCCGACCGGAGTTCCAGCAGCGCTGATGGCGAGATTTTTCGGCTCGTTTGTGTATCGCGGCCGGCCCAGTATCGAGGTGTATTCCTGAGAGGAGCACCGATTGCCGGGTCGCCATGTAAACGATCATCAAATGAGGCTTTTTATGAAGTTGCGTCAGACGCATTCGGTCACTGTTGCGGCCGCCAAATCCTCCATAAGCGTTGCCACAGCCTACCGCCTTGATAGCGATGCCAGGCTACCATCCCAAAAGAAGCCGGCCCGTGAACGGCGGCGTCCCGATCCACTCGTCGACATCTTCGACGCCGAAGTTGTGCCGATCCTGAAGTCCTCGCCAGGTATTCGATCTGTGGCCCTCTACGAGGAGATGCTGCGGCGTCATCCGGAACTCGGACAGGGAATTCGGCGGACTCTGGAGAGGCGGATCAGTGCATGGCGGTCAATACATGGCCAAGAACAGGAGGTTATCTTTCGGCAGGTTCATGAGCCAGGCAGGCTTGGACTATCCGACTTCACCGATATGGGCAGCATTGGCGTTCGCGTCGCCGCTGCGCCGCTTGATCATCTTCTTTATCACTTTCGTCTTGTCTGGTCCGGCTTTGAGCATGCGCACGTCATCTTGGGCGGAGAGAGCTTTGTCGCCCTGGCGGAAGGTTTGCAGAATGCTTTGTGGTCGGTGGGTGGGGCACCATTGAACCACCGAACGGATAGCCTCTCTGCTGCTTTCCGCAATCTCGACAACGACGCAAAGCGGGATTTGACGCAACGCTACGAGCAGCTCTGCGAGCACTACCTGATGACGCCGACGCGCAACAACAAGGGTATCGCCCATGAGAACGGCTCGATCGAAAGCTCCCATGGCCATCTCAAGAGTGCGATTAAAGACGCACTCTTGATGCGAGGTTCAAATGATTTCGACGACCTCGACAGCTATCGCAGCTTCATCGATGAGATTATCGGCCGTCGCAATGCGCTGAAGGGCAAGCGAACCGATGTGGAACGAACGCATCTGCAACGTTTGCCCGAAAGACGAACGACCGATTTCGAGGAGATCGTTCTGCGTGTCGCGCGCACCGGGGGCTTCACACTGCGTAAAGTCTTCTACACAGTTCCTTCCCGACTGATCGGACACACGCTGCGCATTCGCCTTTTCGACGATCGCCTTGATCTGTTTGTCGGCGGAACACCATTGATGACACTGCCCCGAGGGCGCGCTCACTCCAGTGGCAAGCATAGTCAGATCGTCGACTATCGGCATGTCATTCATTCGCTGCGCCGCAAACCCATGGCTCTGCTCGGCCTTGTTTATCGCGATCAGCTCTTTCCACGGCAATCGTATCGGCAGACCTTCGACCTCTTGATTGAACGGATGCCAGAGAAGCAGGCGTGTAATACCAACGAGCGCTAATCAAAACCGGTGCGCCCAGTCACGCATTCCAATCGACATGATCTTCCACGGCTGAGCGACCAGCTTGTTCCATGCGTCGCAGCAATGGGCGACGATGTCCTCGTAATCTTTGAAGATCCGGTTGGACAACCAGTTGTCACGCAGAAATTGCCACACGTTCTCGACGGGATTTAATTCGGGCGAGCGTGGCGGCAGGAAGAGCAGTGTGATGTTGTCGGGCACATCGAGCTTCGGCGTGACATGCCACCCCGCCTGATCAACGATCAGCACGGCATGAGCGCCGTCATCGACGGCCTGGCTGATTTCGATCAAATGCTGGTTCATGGCGCTGGTGTCGCAGTAGGGAAGAACGAGACCCGCACCTTTGCCCTTCTTGGGGCAGATAGCGCCGAAGATATAGGTCCACATCGTGCGTTGATCGTGTGGTGCCGAAGGCCTTGTTCCCCTGCGTGCCCATCGCCGGGTGATCTTGTTCTTTTGGCCTATCCGAGCTTCGTCGGCCCACCAGAGCTCAATCTCGACGTTCTTCGGGAGCCTGCCTTTGATGGCTGCCAGTGTGGCGGGGAACTTTTTTTAAAACTCTCCAGGTCGCCTTCGTTCTGGGCGTAATGGCGCGGGCGGGCAGACAGCTTTGCAAAGCCGAGCGCCTTCAATTCGCGGCCAATGGTCGTTTCATCGACGGATATCCGATATTCTTGGAACAGCCATTGAGCAAGATCCTTGCGCCGCCAGCGCACAACGCCATGCACCGCCGGTATCGGGCCACTTTCGACGATCTTTGCCAAAGCCTGGCGATGCACGTCGGAAAGCTTTCCTTGATTGCCGGGTGCTTTGCCATTGATGAGCCCCGACGGGCCACGCGCATTGAAGCGAATAACCCAGTCGCGGACAATTTGCAGGGTCACGCCTCCGATCCTGGCCGCATCGCTGCGGGAATGGCCATCATAGATTTCGGCAAGGGCAAGAAGCCGCCGAGCCTGTGCCGCATCCTTCGTGCCTTTGGCCAACGCCCGAAGAGCGAAGCCGTCGAAGTCATCGCGCAGTGGAATTCCTGATGTCATCCGCAAACCTCCGTTTGCGGTATTGATTCAGAACTCAACTGATTTGGAAACCTCAAAAAGAGTCAGAGATCGCTCACGCTGGTATAAGTTGATGGTCGAGCTCCTCGCACTTGCGCATGACCGCGGCTGCGAGGCTGAACTCGCCGACCAACTTCAGCTCAGTCTCGACGCCGGTAAACTGCCGAACATGCAGCGCCTGAACGCACTGTTCGCTCCCGATCCGGCCGCGATACCCGGTGTCGTCGTCCAACTGGCTCCTCTTTCCAGCTACGAAGTTCTGCTCGCATCGAACGAGATGGGAGATGCAGCATGAAGAATAGCAGCTCCGTCGACGCCGCACGCCTTTCCCTGCTGCTCAATGAACTCCGCCTGCCAGCGATCAAAGTTCTGTGGCCGCAATTTGCTGAACAGGCCGACAAGGAAGGCTGGCCAGCAGCGCGCTTCCTTGCGGCCATCGCCGAGCACGAGCTCTCGGAACGAGACCGGCGCAGGATTGAACGTCATCTCGCTGAGGCAAGACTGCCGCCCGGCAAGACCATTGACAGCTTCGACTTCGATGCCGTGCCAATGATCTCGAAAGCCCAGGTCATGGCGATCACCGCTGGCGACGCATGGATCGCTAAGGGCGCTAATGTCCTGATGTTCGGCCCACCAGGCGGAGGCAAGAGTCATTTGGCGGCCGCCATCGGGCTGGCACTTGTCGAAAATGGTTGGCGGGTTCTCTTCACGCGCACGACGGAACTTGTTCAAAAGCTTCAGGTCGCTCGCCGCGAACTTCAACTGGAATCCGCGATCAACAAGCTCGAAAGATTCGATCTGCTCATTCTCGATGATCTTGCTTACGTCACCAAGGATCAGGCCGAAACAAGCGTTCTGTTTGAACTGATCTCCGCGCGATACGAGCGTAAATCCATGCTGATTACGGCAAACCAGCCGTTTGGAGAATGGAACCGTGTATTCCCGGATCCGGCGATGACGCTCGCCGCGGTGGACCGGCTTGTTCATCACGCAACGATCTTCGAGATGAACGTCGAAAGTTACAGGCGTCGCTCTGCCATGGAGGCAAAACGCCAACGTGGAAGACCGTCCTCCTACGCGACAATCAACAACACAAACGAGATTGTCGCGGAGCGTCAATCAGACCAATGAATGACGCTTGCGAGCGTCAATCAAACAGATAAACTCACCCAGCCAGCGACACACGGGATTCTCATCCAGATTGTCGCGCGCCTCTCATCCAGATCGCCGCGCTATACGCGAGACAGGGTGGAGAAGTCAGGCACGGCAATATCGAACCCCATCAGCGCCGCGACACTGCGCATCAAGCCTTGGGTCTGGCGTAGCGCCAGTCCGTAGACGACGCGCAGGGTCAAGCACAACGTAATCGCCAGATCCGAGTATTTCGGCTGACCACCCCGCGATGTCCGCCTCCGCGCCGTCCATAAAGACAGGGCCTCATCCTTCACCCAGATGGTCAAATCACCACGTTGACGCAGGCTTTCATTATATGCCGGCCAATTCGTCACTTGATATTTCTGCTTGGCAATCTTGTCCCGCCGAGCGGCATTGAACGTGTGCGGCATCGTCGAAATCCCGATCAGGAGACTGAAAACAACCGCTCAATATCAGTCGCCGGGTGATCCACGCAACAACGCCAAGAAGATCGACGCCAACTTGATGCTCGACAAGGTGATGCTGCAGGATGTCATCAAGCGAAGCGAAAGCTCTTAAGGCCTGCCCGTCGCCGACGGCTTGTCGATGACGTTCACAAGGACTGGAAAGTTTCGATCCGGCGTGCCTGCGCCACGTTGCTGATCGATACCTCGCTTTATCATTAAAGTCGAAGCGTGGCGCGCAGGCCCAACTGAAAGCCAGTATCAAGGAGATTGCCCAGACACGCGTCCGCTATGGCTATCGACGCGTGCACGTGCTGGTGCGTCGTAACCGGCCGATTGTTACCGCGGAGATTTCGCCTTGACGGTATCCATTCGAGCAGGGCCGCGGGATTTGGGTGCCGCGCGTGTTAAGGTCGGTTCATGGAGATCGATGGGGACAAGATCGACGATGCCGTTTTGGCGCTGTTATGGCTGACGCTGCATAACAGGGGGCGAGCGGTCCGTCGAGTGCACGGATTACCTGGCCGATCATGATCTGCGAGGCTGGCCTGGATAGAGAGTAACCGCCGCTCGGGCCCTTTTTCGATCGCAGGATTCTCTCGTTGCGAAGCTCGAGCAGGATCGTATCAAGGAACTTCTTCGGTAGGTTGTTGCGTTTCGCGATCTCCGTCCGTTTCGTCGGGACCGAGGCATGCCAGATCAACCAGTGGACGCAATACAGCCCTGCCATGTGAGCGTCACCTCTGGTTGTTGAGCGGTAACAGAACACTTACGACGGTGCCAACGCCGGGTGTCGAATCAATTTTAACCTTGCCTTGCATCGCCTTCACCATTTCTATGCAGCTTGTCAAACCCAGGCCAACGTGAGATCCGGCACGGGTTGAAAAAAATGGCGTTGCGGCTTTGTCTAAAATATCTGAGGTCATGCCACCACCCCTATCCGCGACTTGAATGAGGAGCTTATTCGCGAACGAGAAGTGCCGATTAAGAAGGCGCGCGCGGATTGTGATTTGTTTGGTCTGTTTTCCGGCAACAGCAGTCACAGCGTTGTTAACGAGCTCTTCGACAATCAGGTGAACCTGAATGGCAGAAACTTGCAGGTATTTCGCGTTACTTTCGATTTCTAATCCGATTTCTAATCCCATTTCGGTATCCAATGGGACACGAATCCCTTGAAGAAGTTCGCCGAGTGCCTCTGTGTGGGCGACCCGCTCTGAATTGACAATGCGTACAAGCCCGCTATTGATAGCCTCTAGTTCCTTCACCGCTTCTAGCGCAGCCCTAAGCATTTCAGGCGCAGGCGAATGCTGATCATTAACATAGTCGAGAAACAATCTAAGTGCAGCAATTCGCGACCTAGTCATGTGCGAGTGTAATAATGCAACGGACCGAACGTATCCATTGCGGCGCTTTTCGAACTCCGCATTTTGCGCAATTAATATAGCGCCAGAAATGAGTACAACAAGGATTAGTACGAACGCGAAATAGCGACGTCTTAAGGTTCTCTTGAACTCTGCTTTCTCTTTGACTTCCCTGCGGTGGACGGCTGCAACATCAGAAATTCGGGCCAAGTTTTCCTCAACCTCATCTGCGTACCGGAGAGCTTGGTCGTAGCCTCTGCCGCTCACAGCGATTGGCATAATATGGGCCATTATGAGGTCGCGGGTCTGGTGCAAAAGACTGATTTCCTGCGGGCGTAGGAACCCGAGCATCTGCAGACGGTCAATATTGTTGATAATTAATGTGATTTCGCGGTCATACGGCGGCTCGACATCATTAGTCTTGCTGTCGAGGCGAATCCAGCCGGCGACCCGAACGATGCCCACCCGGGCTTTTGCTGACAAGCTCAAAGCTTCAGAGACCTGCGTGGCTGATCTTCGGTTTTCTAGTCCGTAGCGTTCGAACCGAATAAAGGACCAACAGCTTAGAGACAGTGCTATCGTCAGCACGAGATAAAGGCCTGTCGTGGAGCTGAAGAATCGTTTCGGGATCACAGTACTGGCTACACCACAGCGACCCTGCAAGCCAACATTGAGAAGTGAGCAGGCACATGCAGAATCCTGATCAAAAGAAATATGGAAGAAGCTCGAGCAGGTCTTTTCATACTCAATCTTTGCCTTCGTAGTTCTGCGGGGTTATTGTTGTGGTCGCGCCCTGCGTCGTGCAGCGAACAGATAATCCGCCCCTGAACATGTCGTCTACATAGACTCGACAACGATCCCTGGCATTTATCCCCTGTCCTATTCGCAGTGTGCTCCTGGCGCCACCGCAGCTGCGAACTGGCCACGCAGCCATTTATGCTTCGGATCGTGATGGCACCGCTCATGCCAAATCAGCATGACCTCATAGGGTTTGAGTTCCAGAGGTGGATCGACAGCTGTAAGCGGCAGCATGGCTGAAATTAGGTTCGCGGCCCGCCGCGGCACCATCAGGGCTAGATCGGTCGTCGCAACCACCATCGCTGCCGTTAGTACATGAGAAAGCCGCATCGGATTGTGATCAGGCAATTGCAATTCTGGCAGTTCATCGAAGATTCGACTTCCTTGGTTGTTGGAGTTTGAACTGACGGCCGTGTGGCGAAGCGCCATAAAGCTCTCGATTGTCCACGCACGCGCAAGTGCTGGGTGGTCATGGCGGAGCAAGGACACGAACTGGTCAGTATAGAGGCTGCGCCGCAAATAGCTTGGCGGAACGGCATCAAGCTGACCCACGGCGAGATCAACGTCACCCTGCTCAAGTCCCCGCAGAACGCTTTTGGAGAGTGACTGGGGAACGATCTCAAGATGAGGAGCGCGCTGCATGAGACGCGGTAGCAAAATCATCGTTTGGTGATCAGGCATCGCCACCGTTGTTTTCGACCGCCATTCCTTGGCGGTGGAGCTGTCATTCGTGACCATTCTTCGAATCATGTTCAACGCCGATGGCAGTAACTCGGCCAGTCGTTGGCCCTCCGGAGTCAGGACATATCCACTTGAGCCCCGGACCAAGAGATCATCGTTAAATACGCCGCGAAGGGCATCCAACGCCCGGCTCATCGCAGGTTGGCTCTTGCCGACATGCTGTCCCGCATGAGTGACGTGCCGGTACTCCAATAAGGCTTCCAGCGCAACCAGGAGGTTCAAGTCGACCGATGCAAGATTTTTTCGCCTGCAAGAAAGCTCGTCCATATCTCTATTCCTTGGTGAGGTCGGCGGCTGTTAACCACCAGCCCGAGAGAACTGCGTTGCGGTCGTCGACCTATGGACGTACTACTCTTACGAGAAAAGGGGTGCTATCCTCCCTTTTTTAGGGTTGTGTGCGTCAAGTTCCGCAAAATTGGGCGGTCATGAGTGCTGGTCATGCGGCTTAACGGAGTGCGAGTTTCTTGTGCTCTCGCAGATCGTCCATGTTGATGTAGCGATTGGCCTCCATCCAGTTTTCGTGGGTTTCGACGGCGAGCGCGCAAGCATGGGTGCGCTCAATGCGAGGAATCGATTTCATTCTCTCTACTTGTATCGACCGGTTTTTAGCGGCGCCTTTGATGCGCCTCCGAGGCGGATCATCAAAAGGGGAACGTCCCAAGCGATGTCCGCACACGCTTTCCATCCGCAGGTACGGCTAGAAAAGCGGCGCAGGATCGCCCGCGGATGGCATGCCGATAAACGTACTCATCGAGCGGGCCGTCGAGCGCGGTGCGAGAGGCTGCGCCAACAAACAACCGTTTCACTCGGCCGTGGCGGCTCAACCTTGATTTTGCTCCAATGGTAATCAATATTAATCATAATGATTGACAATGATTCGATGGAGCCAAACATGGAAACCAAGGTGCTGCCCTCGCACGTGCCACTGCCGCTCGCCGAGAAAGTCGATCAGCTCGCCGCCCGCCTTGAGCGCTCGCGCGGGTGGATCGTCAAGCAGGCGCTGACCGCCTGGGTCGATCAGGAAGAGGAGCGCCGACGCTTGACGCTGGAAGCGCTTGCCGACGTCGACGCTGGCCGCGTGATCGAGCACCATGCCGTCCAGGCCTGGGCCGACAGTCTTGACAGCGACAAGCCGCTACCCTTGCCGCTGTGATGAAGCTCGAGTGGACGCGTAAGGCAGTCTCCGATATAGGGCCCATGATTTCCTGGCACCTGTAAATCGGCAAGCTGCTGCTCGCACTGTGCAATCGTTGACAAGCGCTCCAGTACGCCTGCTCGAACAACCGCGCACCGGCTAACGGCTGGAGGAATTCGACCCACGAGAGGTTCGGCGAATTCTCGTTGGCCGTTACGAAATACGGTATGAGATTCGGCAGTCGACGACCTACGCGCTGCGGCTTTGGCATACGCGTGAAGAGCGGTAGGAAGGAGGGGGCCAATCGGAACGACGTTCATGTGGTAAAGGGAAACTGTCCTGTGACAATCGGCGAGGATGCGATCCTGCGCCGCCCCGAAGAACTCGACGCCGTCCTTCCGTTCGACCGGCTGGCCGAACTGCTTACCGATGACGACGTCACACGCAAGCATCAGGCCGCGGTTTGCGGCGTTGTTGCGTGGATCACCCGGCGACTGATATTGAGCGATTGTTTTCAGTCTCCTGATCGGGATTTCGACGATGCCGCACACGTTCAATGCCGCTCGGCGGGACAAGATTGCCAAGCAGAAATATCAAGTGACGAATTGGCCGGCATATAATGAAAGCCTGCGTCAACGTGGTGATTTGACCATTGGGTGAAGGATGAGGCCCTGTCTTTATGGACGGCGCGGAGGCGGACATCGCGGGGTGGTCAGCCGAAATACTCGGATCTGGCGATTACGTTGTGCTTGACCCTGCGCGTCGTCTACGGGCTGGCGCTACGCCAGACCCAAGGCTTGATGCGCAGTGTCGCGGCGCTGATGGGGTTCGATATTGCCGTGCCTGACTTCTCCACCCTGTCTCGCCGGAGCAAAGGGCTGGCGTTGCCGTCGACAAAGTCCCGAGCCACAACATCTGGTTGTCGACAGCACCGGCTTGAAGGTCTTCGGCGAGGGCGAGTGGTTGGAAAACAAGCACAAAACCAAGGCCAAACGCAAAAGATGGCGCAAACTGCACCTTGGTCTCAATCTTGTCAGTGGTGAGATTGTTTGTTCCGATCTGACATCTGACCGCGGATGATGTCGGCGATCCGACAGCGTTATCAGGACTTCTGGACCAGATCGGTGGCCCCGTCGAGAAGTTCATTGCCGACGGCGCCTATGATGGAACGCCAACTCGAGATCTTCTGGCGACACGCTTTGGTGAGATCGTGGAGGTCATTATCCCACCTCCCAAGACTGCCGTTGCCAGCCCTCAATCGGTGCTGGTTCCACCTGTCCGCGATCGCCATATTGCAGAAATCCAGACCAAAGGGCGGATGGCATGGCAGAAATCCACCGGCTACAACAAGCGCAGTCGCGCTGAGACCCAGATGGGTCGATGGAAGGCTGTGATCGGGCCCAAACTCAAAGCGCGACATTTTGACAATCAGAAGACTGAAGCAAAGATTGGCGTCCGTGTTCTTAACCGGATGACAGAACTTGGCCGGCCCAAGTTCGAGCGCGTTGCATGAAAAATGCAGCGGATAGGGTTGCCTCGCCCAAAGTCTGATCCATGCAACAGTGCTATGCTGTGGCGCGCGCTGCTGATGTTGTTGTCTCGCAGGGAAGGCTGCACCGGCATGCGCATCGACCCACCCATGGACGTACGCCGAATTGCACTACGGCCTAAATGTAGGTCGCTCAGCTGCTGCGCCACATCTTCCCCTCTCAAATTCCTGATCCAAGTATCAGCCTCGAGATTTTGTTCGGGACTAGAGTCGGACGATTCCCCACCTGTATTGCGCATCGCGGCCTCTCATTCGACACATCAGCCAGTATCATACGGCCGAGTCGTCTCTCGCTGTCATGCAAGATTGGTATTCCATAATAATCACGGCGAGAGGGACGATTACATCGGGCGAAATGAAAACTGACCCTGGCATTGCCTCAAGCAGAGATGGCATGGTGTCGCTTGGCAGCTAATCGTGAGAATCGCATCCCAACGATATCAATTGGTTAGCATTGCAGTTAATTTGAGAATGGGCATTTAAACTGAGAACTGCGCCGAGCCTTTTCCAGTTAAACTGAGATTCGGCTGCGGTGTGTATCATGGTCAAGCATTTTGGCAGTTGGCGTACATCTTCAGAGAAAACAGGACCTTACCCCTTCGAGATTGCATCGAAGCACGGAGATCTGCGTTTACGATTCTCATATTTAAGTGCCAGGGTTTACCGGAACGGCCGCATTCTCACGATTAGCTGCCAAGCGACAGGTGGGTCGGCAAAGGACGGCCATCACCCGTATGAAGCTCGTCCAGTTGCTTGCGCCGGTTCTTGCGCAGCGGCTCGTAACCACTGATGCCCTGACCGAAGAGCAGGCCCTTGATGCGGTTGACATGTTTGACGCGCTCGGCGATCAGAACCTTGCGCTCACGGCAGAGCCGGCGGCGATCTTCTTCCTCAGGGCTTGGTGCATTGACCATGGCGCACACCCGCGGCTCTCCGCGCTTGAAAGCCAACAGCGCTCGGACCAGCGCCTCACCATCCAATTTGTCCGTCTTCGCTCGCCGGCGCCTGCGCGAGGTTGCTATCGACGCTGGATCGACGACGTAGCTTTCTATTCCGTTCGCCTTCAGCACACGATCGATCCAGAAGCCGTCAAGTCCGGCTTCCTGAATGCTCACGATCGGAACCTGATTGCCCGTACGAGACCGCACCTTCTCTTGGAGCTGAGCAAAACGATGCAGCAATGCCGCCACATCG
The DNA here is from genome assembly GCF_042140505.1 of Rhizobium sp. T1470. NCBI lineage: Bacteria > Pseudomonadati > Pseudomonadota > Alphaproteobacteria > Hyphomicrobiales > Rhizobiaceae > Rhizobium > Rhizobium sp. T1470. The sequence continues at coordinate 119,890 of NZ_CP148096.1, read as the reverse complement.
CCGCCAGCCACCGAGTGCTTCGACATCTTCTCGCCGTTTCCCGGCGACAACGATGTGATCAGCCAGGTTGAGCGAGAGAGTTCCAATGATACGAATATTGCGGCAAGATCAGTGCGGATAGCGGTCGGCGTATGCGGTTGGGAAGTTACAGCTTCCATGACGGCGTCTCTCCTATGAAGTGAGTGCGTTATCGCAGCCTCACTTTGCCAGAGCGTCGGCCGCTATTCACCTCCCATGGGATCTTGGCAGTTGTCCTGCTTGCCGAGTTGGCCGCAATACTGCCGCGCCACACCGACCGAATGCTTCCCTTTCTTGGAAAGCCGGTGTCGTCGACGATCCAGGCGCGTATCGGCCCCTGACGCTCAAGGGCCGGCAGAACCTGCGCCCGCACGATGCCAAGCACGGCATCGTCCGACCAGTCCGCTTTCGCCACGAAGTGATGCAGAGACTGGTGCGCCGCCTGGACACGACCGGGCTCTACCCGTGCCGCCATCGGCTCGACGCTCTTGCGATCGCCCGGCAAAAGCAGCCCGGTGCAATACGCCTTCAGCGGCGCCACCCGGTCAGCATGACCCAATGCCGAGGCGAGCGTCTCGACATAGGCCGCAAAACGCGATTCACTCGTTTCGATTCCGTCCTGGAGATCCATCGCTCCCTCCATTTGAAGCTTGAATCGCCATTCTCGCAATCAATCGTTAACGAAGTTTATGACACAGTAGTACTAACTAAACGATCCGTGCACCAACGCGCTACGAAGCCAAAGAGCATGGACAGGCTCTCGTCTGTAAGCGCCGTCTCCGCCCCATTGGATTGGCTATATTTTGAGGCTTGCTGCGTGTGCGAGAAGGTTTCCAGAACTATCTGGAGATTTGCATGGCAGATGATGGATTTGTTGGGCGCTACGAAGTTGTCGAGCCGCGCCGCGGAAACCGGCGTTGGCCCGATGATGTGAAGGCGCGGATTGTCGCGGAAAGCCTTGAGCCGGGTGTTCGAGTTGTTGATGTCGCGCGCCGTCATGACGTTGTTCCGCACCAGCTTTCCTTCTGGCGGCGGCAAGCGCGCGAGGGCATTCTGGCCCTGCGTTTTGAGTCTATGTCGGACCTGGCGGAAAGCGGCGATGCCGAGCCTGCATTTGTGCCTTTGGCGATTGCGGCAGAGCCGAGCGAGGCTGTGAACGTTTTGGCGCCGCCGCTGCCGGAGGCGGTTTCGGCGGTCTTGACGTTGGAGATCGGGCCGGACGTTGTGATGCGGGTTCCCGGCGATGTGCCGGTTGAACGTGTGGCGGCCCTGGTGCGAGCCATGCGAGGGACGGCATGATCGTCGCGGGCCAACGACTGCCGATCCTGATTGCAACGCGGCCGGTGGACTTCCGCTGTGGGCATCAGGCGCTGGCTCTGATGGTGCAGACCGAGTTGAAGCTCGACCCGCATTCCGGGGTGACGGTGATCTTCCGGTCGAAGCGCGGTGATCGCCTGAAAATCCTGGTGTGGGATGGCACCGGAATGGTGCTAGCCTACAAAATTCTTGAACATGGAAACTTTGCCTGGCCCAGGTTCAGGATGGGACGATGCGTCTTTCCAGGGGTCAATATGAGGCTTTGTTCGAAGGTCGTGACTGGCGACGGGTGATGGCGCAACGGGTGACCGCGCCGTCGGCGGCAGGGTGAATATCCGGCGGTCTTTGCATTGTTTTATTTGGCTTTTTTGTGCTGCCTTGCTATAAGGCCGCATGTCGTCACCCCTTGATCTCAGCCTGTTTCCGAACCTTCCGCCAGAGGTGGTGAAGGCGTTTGCGGCGATGCAGTTCGAACTGTCGGTCGAGCGTGCTGCACGTCAGCATGAGCAGGCTGTGGTGGCCGAAAAGGACGCGTTCGTCGCCGAGTTGAAGGAACTGATCGAGAAGCTTGAAGGGCAGGTTCACGACTATCGGCGCACGAAGTTCGGGCCGAAATCGGAAAAGCTCGATCCGGCGCAGATGGAACTGGCGCTGGAAGACCTTGAAACGGCAATTGCCGAAACACAGGCGCGGATTGCCGCCGTCGAGAAAAAGATCGAAGCCAGCGCATCCGATCCGGACAAGGTCGCTCCTCGCAAGGAGCGTAAGGCCCGTGCACTGCCCGAACACCTGCCGCGGGTCGAGCGGGTGATCGAGCCCGAGAGCATCGTTTGTCCCTGTGGTTGCGGCAACATGGTCCGGATCGGCGAAGACCGGACGGAACGGCTCGACCGGATTCCGGCGCGCTACGAGGTGATCGTCACGATCCGCCCGAAATACGCCTGCCCCAAGGGTCGAACGGGCATCGTCCAGGCCAGAGCGCCGGCGCATCTCTTGGAAGGGAGTTGGCCGACCGAAGCCCTTCTGGCTGAGATTGCCGTCTCCAAACATTCCGAACATATGCCGCTCAACCGGCAGGCCGAGGTCATGGCGCGACACGGGGTGCCGATAGACCGCACGGTCCTGGCCGATTGGCTTGGGCGCACGGGCAGCGAAATCGCACCGGTGGTAGACCACATGGCTGAACGGCTGCTGTGGGAAAGCACGCGGCTCTATGTCGACGAGACGACCGCTCCGGTTCTTGATCCGGGGCGAGGCAAGACGAAGACCGGTTATCTCTGGGCCGTGTTGCGTGACGACCGCGGCTGGAATGGTTGCGCGCCACCGGGCGTGGTGTTCCATTACCGGCCCGGGCGTAAAGGCGAATATGCCGCTGAAATCCTTGACGGGTTCAACGGACAATCCAGGTGGATGCCTACGGTGGCTACTCTCACCTCGCCACGTCGGACCGGATGGGTGGCGATCCCTTGAAGCTGGCTTTCTGTTGGGCGCACGGGCGCAGAAAGCTGATCAAGGCCACGCCAAAGAGTGGATCGCCCATCGTCGACGAGGCGCTGGTGCGGATCGCCGCGCTCTACAAGATCGAAGACAGTATCCGGGGTTGCGATCCCGAACATCGCCGGGCAGTTCGACAGGACCTCTCCCTCCCGCTGGTGGACGAGTTCTTCACCTGGCTGACAGCGCAAGCCAAGCGCGTCTCACGCAAGTCTGACCTCGGGAAAGCCCTGGCCTATATGCTGACGCGACAGGACGGCTTCCGGCTGTTCCTGGACGACGGCCACGTCGATATCGACTCCAACCTGGTGAAAAACGCGATCCGCCGCCCCGCCATGAACCGCCGCAATGCGCTCTTTGCGGGGCACGATGAAGGGGGCCGCAATTGGGCCCGGTTTGCCGTAAGCGCTAATTTCTGTGCGCCTTCTGTAGCGGAGTGCTGTGAGGCATGAAGCGTCCACCAAAAAATAGGTGGACACCAAATCATGGATGAAGATGCTCCTAAACTGCAGGTACGGCTTGTTGGTCGCGACGGCCGCCGTCGATATGACCCTGCGTCGAGAGATCAGCTTGTCGCGGCGTGCTTAGAACCCGGCGTTTCGGTCTCGCGGCTGGCGCTGGAGCACGGCGTCAATGCGAATCTCGTCCGGAAGTGGATGAAGAAGTCCAGAGCGGAGCGTCAATTGCCTTTGGCCTCGGCGTTCGTTCCGGTTCAGATTGCTCCGGATATGCACTCGGGTTCTGCTGGCGATCTGAAGAAGACCAAGCCATTGAGCCAGTGCCTTCCCGCATCCAAGGTGAGCGCACTCCTGCCGAACGGGGTCAGCCTGACCGTCGAGTGCGCCGGTGTGGAAGTGCTGGAAGCAATCATAGGAGCGCTGGGTCATGTTCAGACTGGGCGGTGATCTCAAGGTTTACCTGCATCGCGAACCGATCGACTTCCGCGCGGGCATCAACAGCCTGGCGGTCCTGGTCCAGGAGACGATGGCGCTGGATCCGTTTGCGCCTGCGGTTTTTGCCTTCTGCAATCGCCGGCGTGACCGAATGAAGCTGCTGTTTTTTGATCGTTCCGGTTTTGTGATGGTCCTGAAGCGGTTGACCGAGGACAGGTTCAGATGGCCCCGTTGCGAGGTGCCGGTGGTCATGCTGACGACAGAACAGCTTCACTGGATCCTCGATGGCATCGATATCGACGCAATGGTGCGCCATCCGGTGCGGCAATATCAGATTGCCGGCTGACGGATGTCGAATTGAGCAGTTGACGCGGCTGGGCGGTTCAGATTCAAGAATCTGATGACTCGCACCGGCGAACCGAGCATTGCAGAACTGATGGCGCAATTGGCAGCCAATGCTGCCGAAATCGCTGCGCTCAAAGCCGAGAAGGAAGCGCTCTCGCAGCGGGTCGTCAAGCTGGAAGAAGAGCTTGCACTGGCAAAACTCCATCGCTTTGCCCCCCGCAGTGAAAAGCACATTGATCGTCTCTTCAACGAGGCCGAAGAGGCTGCGGTCGAGGATGGCAGCGAAGCAGGCGATGTTGTCGAGCTTCCGGACACCGGCCTGCCAGCGGTAGAAGGTCAAACGGGAAAGAAGCGTGGACGCAGACCTCTGCCAGAAGACCTGCCACGCGAGCGCGTCGAATATGACCTCCCCGACGATCAGAAGTCTTGTCCCTGCTGCCAGGGTCAGATGCATCGCATGGGCGAGGCTGTTACCGAGCAGCTCCATATCGAGGTCAAGGCAAAGGTCCTACAGAATGTGCGGTTCAAGTACGCTTGCCGCCATTGCGACCGCACCGGGATCAACACACCCGTCGTGATCGCACCGATGCCGACGCAGCCCCTGCCGGGCAGCATCGCTACCGCCTCGACGTTAGCCTTCGCGCTCGTCCACAAATACGTCGACGGCACACCGCTTTACCGCGTGGCTCAGACATTCGAGCGTGCTGGTGTTCCGATCAGCCGCGGCGCTCTCGCTCACTGGGTCATCGGCTCAAGCGAGAAGCATCTGCACCGCATCTATGATGCGCTGAAACTGCGGTTGCGATCGCAGCCTCTCATTCATGGCGATGAGACGACGGTTCAAGTCCTCAAGGAAAAGGACAAGGAGGCCACCAGCACATCGTACATGTGGGCCTATCGCAGCGGCGAGGACAGTGACCAGCCAATCGTACTGCTCGATTATCAGCCCGGGCGCGGCCAGATCCACCCGCAGACCTTCCTTGGTGACTACCGCGGCATATTGGTGAGCGATGGCTACACAGCCTGGCGCACATTGCATGGCGCAACCCATGTCGGATGCATGGCTCACTCCAGGCGGCGCTTCGTCGAAGCCCTCAAGGCAAGAAAGAATGGCGGCGGCCCGCCGGAGCAAGCGCTCAGGTTCTTCGAGCAGCTCTACCGGATCGAGAGGCAGGCGCGAGAGATAAAGCCCGACGCCGGTGAAACGCAGGCCGCCTGCATTCGCCGCTTCCGGCAACAGCACAGTTTGCCTGTCCTGAACGCCCTCAAGACGTGGCTCGATAACATCGCGCCGAAGGTCGTGCCGGATACCAAGCTCGGCGATGCTGTGTCCTACACCCTGAACCAATGGGATTATCTGACGCGCTACACCAGCGACGGCAGGATGCCGATCGATAACAACATCCTGGAACGCGACATCAGGGTTTTTGCGACCGGAAGAAAATCGTGGCTGTTCAGCGACACTGCTGACGGAGCCAAGGCCAGTGCTGTGATTTACAGTCTGATGCTGACATGCCGCGCCTGTGGCGTCGACCCTCTGATCTGGCTGCGCCACGTACTCACCGAGTTGCCACAGCGCGAAGAGAATGCCGACATCGGCGACCTGCTCCCGTTCAACTTCTCCAAGACCTCCACGACCGAATAGAGCCGGATACCGCGACCGATGCTATCCGCCGTTCGGTGTGGAACAGGCGTCAATACGCATCGAAAATCGCGCTTACGGTTTGCCAGCCTGATCGGCACTTGTAAAATGAACGGCGTTGAGCCCCACGCCTATCTGTGCGACCTCTTCACCCGCCTCGCACACGGCCACCTCGCCAAAGACATCGATGCCCTGATGCCCTGGGCCTATGCCGCCCGCATCAAGGCCTCACAATGAGCTCGTCAGGTACTCTTCGGTGAGCTCATTTGACGGCCCGTAGATCAACCTCAGATCGCTGCAACTGAAAAATCGATGGGGCGTGGACGCCGCATACTCTCGTCTTCTCCAAGTAAATCAATGTACACCTTTGGCTGAAGGGCCAAAGCAAGCGACGATCGCTTTGGCGCATGTCCTGCAGCATCGGTTCTGCCAACTGGTTAGCGTGGGCTTGCCCTGCTGTCAGGTCAAATATTATCGCCCTGCGGTTGGCGCAATCGGGCCTGGACCGCTCCCCGGTCGCCGGGGAGGTTGCTGGCGTCCAATTGCTGTCCTTGTGCCAATTGTTCAATCAGCGCCCGCGCCGCCTCCAGCAAATAGACGCCGCAATCTCGACCGTTGCCCTGCTGACTCGTCACAGCTGGCGTTACACCGGCGGTGACTCCCATAATGCCTGCGATTTGCCGGGCAGAGTCCATGTTTGCGTGGTTGGAGGAGTCGAAGTGAGCGGCCGCCGGACGTAGGCTCCGATCGGAGCGAAAAAGGAGCAGCAGCGACCAGTGGGTGCCGAAAGACGCTGTCGACGGCGCTTCGCTTGATTCACCGGCCGAGAGCCTCCCTCGATCCCGAGTTCTGTCCTATAGTTCGCAAGCATGACCAGCGCAGAGCTGTAAGTTTTGTTGCGCGATTTTTTCTTTGGGTAGGTGCGGTCAACATAATTTTGCAGCTCCTCGTCATTAAGTTGAGCTAGACGACTGCCCTGAGATTTGAGCTCTTGAGATAATGCGCGAAGAGAGCCGTGATTATTATTGATGTAGTCCTCACTATTGCCACGCATCCTGGCCAACGCGGCCGCCCCGTCGATGAGGTTAGTGTCTTCGGCAGAGGCCGCAGGCGTGGCCTTGGCATGATGTTGGTGAAACGTCGTCTCGACGTATTCGTAAGACGCGTCTGTGCTGTGGCGCGCGCTGCTGTTGTTGTCTCGCAGGGAAGGCTGCGCCGGCATGCGCATCGAGCCACCCATGGAGGTACGCCGAATTGCACCACTGTCTAAATGTAGATCGCTCAGCTGCTGCACGACAGCCTCCGGCTCGCGCGTCCAGTCCTTCGACGATTTCTTGCCGCTGCTTGGAACGACGAGCTTCTTCACACCATCTTTGACTTTTGCAAAGCCTTTTGTGAACCAACCTTTTTTTTCTTTTTTCGGCTGTCGGGTTATCGGCTCCTCCTGCGAGGCGGTCGAATGCCTGGAGCGGCTCGAGGCCACATCTTCCCCTTGCAAACCCGCGATCCAAGTATCAGCCTCGCTACATTGTTCGGGACTAGAGTCCGACGATTCATCACCTGTACTGCCCATCGCGGCCTCTCCTTTGACACATCAGCCAGTATCATACGGCCGAGTCGTCTCTCGCCGTCATGCAAGATTGGTATTCCATGATAATCACGGCGAGAGGGACGATTACATCGGGCAAAATGAAAACTGACCCTGGCATTGTCTCAAGCAGAGATGGCATGGGCGCGCTGTCCGCGGATGGTGGATGGCGAGTTGGATCAGTATGGCGACTCGATCCGAGGCTGGTGGCAGCAAATCGTCGAAGGTTTCGACTGGGGCCGGCGCCATTGCCCGATATTGGCTTTCTGGCTGTCACGGCATCCGGGAAGATTTCGAGTGGCTTATTCGTGCGGGCTGTCGACCTCCGCGGACCACATGCCAAAGCCGCTATCTCGGGCGCGGTTCTCAGCCTGGCCGTACTCGATCTCGCTGATCGAGTGGGCGCCGACAGATACCATAGCATTGCCTTAGCCAGTTCTGCGTTCACGATCGCAAGGCCGATTGTCGCTTGGCAGCTAATCGTGAGAATCGCATCCCAACGATATCAATTGGTTAGCATTGCAGTTAATTTGAGAATGGGCATTTAAACTGAGAACTGCGCCGAGCCTTTTCCAGTTAAACTGAGATTCGGCTGCGGTGTGTATCATGGTCAAGCATTTTGGCAGTTGGCGTACATCTTCAGAGAAAACAGGACCTTACCCCTTCGAGATTGCATCGAAGCACGGAGATCTGCGTTTACGATTCTCATATTTAAGTGCCAAGGTTTACCGGAACGGCCGCATTCTCACGATTAGCTGCCAAGCGACAGCAGGTTGACAAGCCAGGGCAAGGCGTTCTTGCCACGACCAGCACGAACCTGACGAAGAAGTGAAGTCGCATATGTAGACGACCCCCTTGTTGTAGCCGGTGGATTTCTGCCATGCCATCCGCCCTTTGGTCTGGATTTCTGCAATATGGCGATCGCGGACAGATGGAACCAGCACCGATTGAGGGCTGGCAACGGCAGTCTTGGGAGGTGGGATAATGACCTCCACGATCTCACCAAAGCGTGTCGCCAGAAGATCTCGGGTTGGCGTTCCATCATAGGCGCCGTCGGCAATGAACTTCTCGACGGGGCCACCGATCTGGTCCAGAAGTCCTGGTAACGCTGTCGGATCGCCGACATCATCGCGGTCAGATCGGAACAAACAATCTCACCACTGACAAGATTGAGACCAAGGTGCAGTTTGCGCCATCTTTTGCGTTTGGCCTTGGTTTTGTGCTTGTTGTCCAGCCACTCGCCCTCGCCGAAGACCTTCAAGCCGGTGCTGTCGACAACCAGATGGACCGGACCTGATGTTATGGCTCGGGACTTTGTCGACGGCAACGCCAGCCCTTTGCTCCGGCGAGACAGGGTGGAGAAGTCAGGCACGGCAATATCGAACCCCATCAGCGCCGCGACACTGCGCATCAAGCCTTGGGTCTGGCGTAGCGCCAGCCCGTAGACGACGCGCAGGGTCAAGCACAACGTAATCGCCAGATCCGAGTATTTCGGCTGACCACCCCGCGATGTCCGCCTCCGCGCCGTCCATAAAGACAGGGCCTCATCCTTCACCCAATGGTCAAATCACCACGTTGACGCAGGCTTTCATTATATGCCGGCCAATTCGTCACTTGATATTTCTGCTTGGCAATCTTGTCCCGCCGAGCGGCATTGAACGTGTGCGGCATCGTCGAAATCCCGATCAGGAGACTGAAAACAACCGCTCAATATCAGTCGCCGGGTGATCCACGCAACAACGCCGTCGAACACCCGCTTGGCCGTATGGCGCTGCTTGCGCGGCACCTTGAGGTCTTCCTCCAGCCAATACTCGATCGTCGAAACAAACGCATCCAGCTTCGGCCGAAGGATCGGTGATCGCCGCTGATAGCCGGGTGGGGTCGAATACGACACCATCTTGGCACGCTGTCGCGCGATATGTTGAAATGCTTTGCTGCCTGACGCTGGCTCATCCCTTCCGAAACAGCCAGCCGCACCTTCAGATAAAGTTCCACGGTGTAGATCCCCTGTCCCTCCTGCGTTCATTGCAGAAAGGAAATAGGTGGCCGGATTTTACTCCGCCCGCGGCAGGACTATTCCGCCGCTACCCTGGCCGGTTTTTGCACTGCCGCTCTCATTCTTCAACCGCGTTCCGAAAGCCATCGGCATCGCCGCCGTGCAGGAGGTTGGCGGCAATGAGGAAGTTTGCAAGGGCATGGAGAAGGACACGAAGGCGGATGCCGTCACTACGACGCTTCACATCCTTCGCGGGACGAATTGGCTACCGCAGCCATTGCGCCTTCGCGCTGTAGAGCCCGTCGATGACGTGGAGCAGGAGCAGGAAGAGGCTGGTGATATTGCCGCTGAGTGATTGCTTGGGCGGCTCGTTCCTCTCCTTCCGAACTGCCCCAGAGCGGCGCACCTGGCTAACGCTAGGTGCGCCCTATCTTGAAAGGGTGTATATTCATCCCAAAATATGCGTATATGTTGCGCGGGATATTCGACAGGAGAAAACCATGTCTCTCTACATTCGCGACGATGATGTCGATGCGCTGGCGAAAAAGGTCCAGCAGGTCACGAAAGCTCCCACGAAGACCGAAGCGGTCCGACGCGCACTGCAGAACGAACTCGCGCGAGCGGAACAAGCTGTACCACTTAAAGAGCGCGTCAGAAAGATTCAGGATAGCGTGCAGGCTAGGATGGGACCGAACAAGCCTGATTTCGACATGAAGAAATTCACTGACGATATGTGGGAGGTTTGATGTTCCTAGATGCGTCAGCAATTGTTGCCATCCTGGCCGGCGAAGAAGATGGGGGCTACCTTCTCGCTAAAATAGAGGCGTCAAAGAAGCCTATCTTCTATGGTTCTGTCGCAAAACTTTTCACCGGGTTTGCAACCAGTATGGTAGGCGTAGATCCGGGTTGAAGATGAGCAGGCAGATTGAGTTTCCCGATCATGGTCGATTTCAAAGGCAGTCATTACCCGAAAGACGTGATTTTATACGCGGTATTTTTCTACGTGAGATATGCGGTCTCCTATCGTGATCTGGAAGAGATTATGGCCGAGCGCGGCGTTACCGTTGACCACGCGACGCTGAACAGATGGTTCGTGAAATATTCGCCCCTGATTGCCTGCCAGGCCCAGCGGCGCAAATCCGCAACCAGCAGCTCCTGGCGGATGGACGAGACCTATATCCAGGTCAAAGGCAAGTGGACCTATTTCTATCGGGCTGTCGACAAATTCGGCAAAACCCTTGATTTCATGCTGTCTGAGCACCGCGATGAGGCCGCGGCCTGCGCTTTCTTCGCCCGCACGATTAAGACCAATGGCTGGCCCGAAAAGGTCGTCATCGACAAGAGCGGCGCGAACCTGGCAGGATTGCAAAACATCAACTGGCTGCTGTTGTTGTATGGATGGTTCTGGCTGATCGAGATCCTGCAGGTCAAATACCTCAACAACACGATTGAGCAGGACCACCGGTTTATCAAGAAGCTGACCCGCCCCATGAAGGGCTTCAAATCCTTTCAGTCTGCGTCAGCAACACTGGATGGTATCGAGGTGGCTCACATGATCCGCAAGCGCCAATTTTCAACCAGTGGCCAATCGGCATTTCAGCAATTCGCCGCACTCGCTGCATAACTGTGTCCAGCGATGGCCGCTTCTGCGGCCTTTTAAAAAGTTTGCGACAAAACCCCCTTGCCAGCTACCGCGACGCATTGCGCCTGCTGATCTTGTTCGCCGCAGAGCGGACGAAACGCAAGCCATGCGCATTGACCGTTGCCGATCTCGATCGGGACTGCGTCCTCGCTTTTCTCGATGAACTTGAGACGAAGCGGCAGAATACGATCCAAACTCGCAATGCCCGCTTGGCGGCGATCCGGTCGTTTTTTTACCATGTCGCTACGAACGACCCGGCAGCGCTGGCCATTGCCCAGCGCGTTCTCGCCATTCCGGTCAAGCGGGCGCACACGGAGGTGACGCACCATCTCACCCCGCAAGAGTTTGACGCTCTTGTCGCAGCGCCAGATCAGCGAACTGCGCGCGGTCGTCGCGATCGACGCTGCTGCTTTTCCTCGGGCGCACCGGCGCGCGTGTTTCCGAAGCACTCGGCATCAATGTCTGCGACCTTGATCTCGATCGGGCACGACCCCAGGTGCTCTTGCGCGGCAAAGGACGCAAAGAGCGCATTGTGCCGATTGCCAATGATCTGGCCAGGGCGCTGAGGGCGTTTATGCGCGAGCGGGGCCTCAAGTCGCACGAGGAACAGCCGCTCTTTGTTGGCACACATGGCGAGCGCCTGACGCGCTTCGGCGCGACGCATATCGTGCGGCGGGTGGTTGCCGCGGCTACCCTCAGCAGGCCGGAATTGGCGTCCAAGTCCGTTTCGCCGCATGTCCTGCGACACTATCTACCCTGCCGGACTATGGTGGGTAGCTGCGACCGGAAAATGCAAGCATCTGAGAAACATGGAGATTTCCTGCAGAAACGCCCGAGCCACCCGACATAGTCCGGCAGGGTAGATAGTGTCGCCTATGTCTGGATCGACATAGCCGCCACACGACTACCGGGCCTTAGTGATCATCATGCGAAGTATTCCGAAGTCAACAACAACTATAACGCAATCTGGATCGTCTATAGCCTCGAAGCCGAACATAACTCCGGTAATCCAATGGAAATCAAAGAACACGGCTTCTCCCCTAAATTGCAGGCGGTGTATGGACGGAGATGAACAAGGCTCCTGATCGGTACCCTTGCTGCGTTGCTGCCGCTCTCCGTCCCACCCGTCGATCAAGAAGACCACAGCCGCAAGTTTGCGCACTGCCACGAATACCCCTGAGTTCAGCTTTGCTCCTTCGATTATGCGTTGGCTGTAACGAGGGAGTTTCTGACGTGGGTCAGTTCACCGCGGACGGTCGAGAGTCCGTCCCGCAGCGTCTTCCCGATCGAGTTCGGACCAAAGGCCGCCGGAGGATTGTCAAGCAGCTGAACGACATCGTTTTTGTCGAGGTGTTGGAGGAGTGCTTCGACGACTGCTTCGGCGAGCTCGATCACGTCAACAGTTACTCCGGCTCCTTGCTCAACAAGGTCAGCAAATTCTTCCGAAACCACATCTTTGACCCCCTGGAAAAGGTTATCGACGACCTCCCAGGTTGCACCGCGGTAGTCCTCATCATACGTTTCGATCTTGCTCTTCGTGTCCTCCCAATGCACGAGTGCTGCATCGAGGCACGCTTGCCATTTATTTTCAATGGTCCGAACGACTGCTTCGAAATCGAACTTGTCGGCATCGCCGAGGCCAAGCAGGGCAATCAACAAATCATCTTTGCCTCGCTCCACCACGGCCATCAGGCGTTCCAAGGTTTGACGTCTGCTGGCCGCCTGGCCTTCCTCTTGAGGCCACTGCGATGACACCATCTCGGCGATTCGGTCTAATCTCGCATTTTCCAGAGAATAAGAAAGCCGTCGCTGTTGTGCCGCTGCTCGGATCATCTGGAACAGCGCTTTCACGACTTCGTCTTTTCCGATGGGGTCTCTGGAGTCGATCCCATCTATGTTGATCGGTTCGCGCTTAGCACCGCCGTCAACGCCTGCTATGTTCTGCTTCGCTGAGCCATCCGTTTGCATCTCGTCGCCCTCGGGTGCCTCGTCCACATAGTGGAGATTTCTCAGATTGTCGTCGTAGGCCAGCATCAGAAACAGGCGGCAAGTGAAATTGTGAAGGGCATTCTCCTGCTCTTCGGGCGGCGTCGAGGCCAGCATTCCCTCGAGCCAATTGGCGATTTTTTTAGTTAATGGCCCCAGCTCAGCGGTTTGCATTTGCCCCGTTTGCCGACTGAGACGTATAGCGTGCTCTGCGACTGACGCTGCCGAAGTGGCAAGGGTTTGCTTCAGTCCTTCAGAAAGAGCTTCTTCAGCGGCGCCCCCCTCCAGGGTTCCGACGGGTTCCTGATCGTCATTTGACGGAAGCTCATCAGAGGTCGCCTGAGCCGCAATTTCAAAAAGATTGAGGTCTTCTTCCGTCAGTGGTTCAGCTTCCTGAATGGCCGGCATGCTTACTCTCAGGTCTTTGAAGTAAAGTCTCATTTGCGTCCTGATCGCCATAAATTTGGCCATGCCGCCTTTGGCCAGCCGTACGACAATGACGCCCTCTTTATTCATCCTCCCTGTGCCAGATCTCAGAAACTTAAAATCGCTGGGTTCCTGAACACCTTTGGTAGTCTTGTAGTGCATATTTTCCAGAACTCTCCGCAGGCTCGTCAAGCCTTTCTTCCGCACCAAAACGACCGGCTTCCTCTTCTCGGCAATGACAATAGTGCCAACAGCAAAGCAGAATTCCAGTCCTTCTTTGGCTTGAGTGCTCCTGATGACGGACATGTACTTCTGCGCTATTTGTGAACTATGTACTTGGTTCATAATGTGTCTCCACACTTGGTTGTTGCAAAACGCGTTAAAGGATGGACGAAGCGGCGAACCATTGGCTCATCAGCGGTGATGTCGGTTGACGGCATTCGACGATCGGGCAAAGACGTCGATCGCGGGTCGAGCACCATCTGCTGTTCGATGGCCTGCTGAAATATCAGCCGAAAAAGTGGCATGCCGCAGAGACTGAAAAAGACGTCAACCAGTTCGGCTGCATGAAGGTCCGCCGTAGATGCCCACCAGTCCCATTGGCATTGATCTGTCAGTAGTCTCAGAGTACGGGCTCGTGCAGATGAAATCGTCCTGTGATGACACGTTCGACTTGCGTGGCAGGACATGCGTGCAGCAGCATTGGTTGCATCAGCGGGCCTTCTTAGATTTGTGGGCATCGGAATAGCGATAGCAGATTGCGGGATAGTGGATTGACCAGGTTGTCGGCTTGGAGGATGAATGTCGCCCATTGACGGCCAGCCGTCATTCGCACGTAAATGCGGTCGGAGCTTTCTTGACGAAACGTCTCTCCCTCGTCCAATAGTCGAAGCAACGCCCAGGGGCCTACCTCGGAAAGTGCTGCACGTTTGAAGCCGTTGAGAGTGACCGACGCGCCACCGACGCCGCCAACCGTAGGCCAGCGGAAACGCACAGGCTTGTATGCTCCTCGCCGTTGTGCAAGTGTCTGGCCGTCGATCTCAACCACGACCTCGTCGGTTGATGGGTCAGTATCAGCTACTGTGAGCAGGAATTCAAATGACGGTTGATCGCCGGCATCCTTGAACATCGAAGCACGGATCGCAGCTGCCCGTTTAAACTGCGCCAAGGCATCCGGGTTGATTTCTAGCTCGACACTCCTCGTGGACGGTACCTTCCACGCTCCCTCGGACCGATCAACAAAGGTCGCCAAGTGCTCCGCAAAAAAAGTTTCTATTATGCCGTCACCTCTAAACAGCCGAGCGAAATCTCCCAAAGGAATGTCCAGACGTGATGTACGGGTGAAGGGATACCGTCCTGCGGTCGCGCGCCGACACTGGGCACCGGCACCTTCAGCCCACATCTCCGCAAGACGCCGTTTTGCGTCGCCGACAGACAGTTTCGAGCTGAGCCGGCCCACGCCACCGACCCATTGCTGAATGGGCAGCGGCAAATTGGTGGCTTCGGCTTCAATTTTGCGGATCGCGACAGCTGTTTTATCAACGTTACTGATCGTCTTGTCCTCTACATCACCGAGTGCTTGATAAAGAGTTCTGAGATCACGTATGACGCTGTCGATCGGTGCTTGGGCCCCCGGCGGGCTGTTTGGCGGCACATCCACAAGTTGATGCAGCCACTGAAAATGTTCGTCTGTGTAGAGTCGGGCTTGGCTTCCAGGAGCGCCCGGGACAACCCGGGAACGGAAGAGCGTCTGGAGATCGCTTCCCCAAGGCTCTCCTTGGGTGATGCCCTTACTTTTCATCGTCGGTTCCAGCGCCGGTTCACCGAGCTTAGTCTCCTGTGCCATTGCGGAGAGAAACAAGCGCATTGGTGACGTCGGCGCGGAAAGCGCATTCAACGTTCGCAGCGCGTCGTCGACACTAGCCATTGGGCGGATGGAGAGGTCGTTTACAAGTCCGTCCCAACGGAAAGAAAAATCCTGAAGGTAGAGCTCCACCGCCTCCTCCCGCAGCTTATTACGCGGGCCATTGGCGGAGGGGATCGCCTGGTCGCCAAGCACCCAACCTTCTGCAGCAACCGCATCTACTACAGGTGGCAGCAATCGTAGAAATATTTCGGAGAACCCGGCTCGGGTATAGATGCCGGCGATCCCAGTGTTGAGCGGCTGTCCTGATTTGCGGATCAGGACGTCCGCCGCCGGTCCGGCGTGATCGGACAGACGCCACGTTGGTAATTGGATGGCCTCGGGAGTGGTTGTGATGATGTTCAGGACGCGACGAGGCATTGATATGGTTCGGACTTTCGCGCGGCTCTTTTCGATTAATTCGCTGTTGAGATCGATGTTTGTAGGGCGCTCCAAAAGGGCATTGAGGTGACCGATTAAGGCGCGCCGAAGCCTGCCATCGGTCTCAGCTGGAAACATCACTTCCCAGTCGAGGGTCATCCATTCTTTGACCGCCTTGGGCTGGAATGGCCCGCGCCCCCCCAGCATCAGATAGACTTTCAGCGCCTGATAGAGGAAAGGAGGATCGTCCTGGCCTTGCGCCAGTAGTGTTTCCAGTCGGAAAATCAGGCGGGGCAGCAAGATCGCTTCAAGACCGTGGCGATAGGCAGCGCGCGTTTGGATCCGAAGCTCCTCGCTCTGATGAAGCCCCAAGCCCGCGAGGTGATTGCCCGATTTGGCGGCTTTGTCATAGCTGATTGTCATGTCGCGCAGCCGCTCGAGCAGTGGCAGGACTGTTCGGAGATCGCTATTGTCCACCCGGTATAGTCTAAGCTTCTCCGTCTCCTGGGCATAGCTACTGAGTGTTTGACTAACCCCGGAGATAATACGGGCTTCGCGAACGAAGCCGACGATCAAGAAAACGGCCGCGCTGGCCACAAGCCCGCCGATCGCCGCGCGGAGACCATACCGAAGCCACCGCTCGCGCCGTTCGGCATGGGGATGTGCTTCAACAAGCCCCGCGTCAGGGAAGACCAACTCGTTGAGCAAACGAGTGATGAAATAACTACGCCTCTGGTCAGGTGAAGCGCGTATCCCCGGCTGAGTGATGCCGAATGTCCGAGAGCTGGCAGCCATAACGGAATCGAAGGGCGTGCCCACCTGCCTTCCGCTTACGAAGTAGACGCCGCGGAGCATGATCGGATCCTCGAACGAATTGCGAGCGAATGCTTCCTCCAAAAATTGATGAATGAGATGCTTGAGGCTTGCGACCTGTTGGGGGAAGCCGAACACCAGCGCGCGACGTTGAATATTGCTCTCTTGGTGCATTCGTTTAAGTAGGCTGTCGTTTAGACGACCAACGAGTGCATCATATTCTGCTGCGCAAGTTGCCATCGGATCGCCTCCACTCTCCGACGGCACTTGTGTGAAGGTGAATCCCCAAACGGCCTCACGTGCCTCGTCTCCAAGGTCGTCGAAGAATTCGTTAAACCCTGCAATAAGATCACACTTGTTGAGTAACACGTAGATCGGAACTCGCAATCCGAGTTCTTGATACAGCTCAAGGATCCGCTGTCGGATACATTGGGCATAAACAACGAGCTCCTCCTCGGATGATGAGTTCAGCTCGTTGATCGCGATTGATACCAAGACGCCATTCAACGGGTGGCGGCGACGTGAGCGACTGAGCAGCCGCAGGAAGCCACGCCAGACTGTATTCCCCTGGTCCGGGTTGCGCTCGTGAATTGTGTAATGTCCCGGAGTATCGATGAGTACGGCCTGATCCGTGAACCACCAGTCACAATTGCGCGTGCCCTTGACTACTTTCACCGATTTCCGACTGAAGTTTCCTGCAAGTGGGAAGCTAAGCCCAGAATTAGCAATCGCCGTGGTTTTTCCGGATCCTGGAGCGCCGATAATTGCGTACCATGGCAGTTGATAGAGCCAGCGCTTACCGACGATGCCGTGGCGACGGAGGCCCTTGAGCGTTGCCCGGGTTTCACGGAAACGAGCTGACATAGTCTCCAGCTCTGCTTCAGCAGCGGCGCTGGTGCGCGGTTTTCCCTGATCGGAAGAAGAAGCTTCTACGTCCCCTTCCTTTTGCCTTGCCAGGACGACATCCAGCATGCCGGACACTCGTCTAAGGAAAAAATCTTCGAAATTGCCTTGGATCATGTAGTACACGACATACGCAAGTGGCATCAACGTTGACGCAACTATCTGCTCACTAAGGCTGTCAAGTGGGGCAATGCCGCCTATTGAGAGGTGCCGAGAAAAGATAACGATCACAGCACTTATGAGACCGACCGCTACGATACGGAGCCACTTTACTCGAAGCACTTTGTATATTGACTGCATGGTCCAATTCTTAGTTTGGCTTTGTGATTATGATTTCGATCCGGCGGTTCTTGGCGCGCCCTTCTGGCGTCTGGTTCGAAGCAATCGGCTCACCGCTACCCCTCCCTTGTTCGCGCACCCGCCCCGGTTCATTCATGGTTGATTTGATAGTCTCACCAGCTGCTATGGCACGGGCCATAGAGAGGTCTGCGTTAGAGCGATAGGCAAGGGATCGGATTGGCCTCGAATCCGTGTGTCCGGTCAAAACAACTGCACCCGGCTGGTCGTTGAGTGCTCGACCAATGCGCAGAAGAAGTGGCACGAATGATGCTTTCACGATCGAGCTTGATGGATCAAACAGCCCTGAGCCGCGGATGGTAACTAAAATCTGTTGCGCATCTTCGGTGACAGTGACGAACCCGTCATGGGTCTCGGATTCGAGAAAGTGATGCAGTCGGTTACTGCGCTTCACGACTGCGCCTGGTGTGGTGGCCCTTACCAATTTCACTGCACTGCTTGGTGGCAGATCGGCGAGTTCGGTGAGGACCATGTCTGAACGGTCATTGAGTCCAGAATGCAGCCCCATATAGAGCGAAAGGAGGAAGGCTGCGCCGAAAGCTGCGATGGTCCAAGAAGGAACGGGGCGACGGAGGGGTCCCCGCGTGTGGGGCCGTTCTTTCCAGTGTGTAGATAAGTCCCGCTCGGAGTCACTGCGCGCTGCTCGGATTTGGTTGTAGGCGTCCTCGCACAACATGACGAGTTCGGAGGCCCCTCTCGCAGCCACCCGGAAGCGTCCTTCGAAGCCCATCCGCATGCAGTAGTAGAGCAACTCAAGTAATTCGATGTTGGTTGCGGGATCCTTTTTCATGTGCTGCAGAAGCTCGAAGAAGCGGTCCCCACCCCAAGTCTCCCCGAACACCGTTCCGACCATACTCCGCGTAGCCCATATGCTTTGGCTACCCCAAGCAGTGCTCAGAACAATGTCGTCAATTGTCGCGCAGAGAGCATATGTGCTAATCTTAATTGCCCGCGTCGGTAAACCAAGCGGCAATATCCGACGCTCGAATGCATCAATCTCGCGCAGTACCCGCGGGCGAAGCTCCTCGACATCAACTTGGTCCACACCGCTCTTGAGTTGAGCAGAGAGGCTCAACAGTGCTGCAGCGGCCGCGACGAGCGGATTAAGCCGGTGGAGCGTCAGCGCTTCCCACCGTGGGTTTACCGTCCGTGACACAGCCGCGGGCTCAAGCGTGGAAGCAGGTTCACGACTTAGCAAGGTTCCTTCAGTCGGCAAGGCTACCATTCCTTTGAGCTGGTGCCATATCTGCGTGGGTGTTGCTCATCCGGAGTGAGGACTCAAAGTCGGCACTCAAGCTCCGAAGCGTGTCATTCTCGATCTCAGAGACAACGTCGTTGAAGACTCGGCAGTACTCGTCCCAAAGCCGGGCTTTCCTGCTGCCAAACGAGAACCACCTGGTCGGCGCGACCGTCGCTTCGATCGCTGCAGAGCAGAGGCGCTCACGGACGCTCACTAGGTGCTTCTGCAGTAAGGCGAGCATGGAGACCTCATGCGCCGTGATGTCAGCAGAAGCTTGCGTGAGGGCGAAGTCCACGGGATAAAGGCGTGTGGTATCGACGGACACAGATGCATGCAACGCCTGCTCGGCCCCCAGAACCTTTAGGTCCTGCGTGGCCACCGGGCACCGAATCCCTTCTTCCTGCCGGGCGTGCTGGCAAGCGGAGAGCTGGCTGCTGAGACTGGCCGCGGAATTGAGCAACATCGGCCCCGCGCGATCCGTGAGAGTTGAATTATCGGCTTGCCTGATCTCTGCTAGAGAGAGACCACTTGCCGCAGGAAAAGCCGCAACATCCACGAGTCTTTCGCTGCCACTACCAGCGTCCCCAACCGGAAGCAAACGAGACGGGTGCTCCTGCGGCGGTGGAAGGAGCGGGTCGGTGTCCATTGGAGGGTCATTTTTGATGCCGGTGAAGCTTGACGCAACCGTCACCACCTGTGTGGTTCTGAACTCAGTCGCGGGATCCCAATCGTCTGGAATGGCCTCGACACGATGCTTCGGTTGCATGAAGATGCAGGCCTGCGCCGGTACATGATCCGCATAAGTAACAGCTTGGCGGGTGTACAATGTGGCTGGCGATAGGTCTTGATCGACATCTAGGAACGGCGCCAGGAGGAACTCTCGATCGAACGGCTCCCCCAGTCGGGTATTAACAGAGATCGCTGGAGCCCTCTCAACCGTCCCCAGAAAACTCCACTCCTCAAACGGGTCTGCCGTGTGCTGTTCGGTTTCGGTCGCTATCCAAGCTGCGTCGACATTTGCGCCGATCTGACTGTCGCTCCTCAAGCTGGTTGGTGCTTCCGACGGCCCCGGTTTTGCCTCGTCCTCTGGAAACGGTTCATTGCCGCTGCCCTTGTTCATTACGTGTTCCCCACACGCTTCTTTGAGCAGTGAGAATTTGAGGTCGTTTGCCGATTGTTAGACAAAACAAGGCGACTGTCCTCGGACGCGCCCGTCGTCAGCCCGCAGCCGGATTCAATCAGTCGGCATATGGCACGGTTCCCCGATAAACTGTCTTTTGTATTCACTACACGTTGAAGGAGTGACATGTTGGCATTACCTGGTGGAACGATCATTATTGAGAGCGGATGGCCCAGAGAGCCATTTCGAGATTTGGGAAATCACCGGCTACGTGCAGCGCCAATCCCGCGGAATGAGGCATGTCCTTCCACAGCCGGCTCTGCTGATCGATTTCAAAGTATGTGACACCGACATGGAAGGGTATCTGCCGTGGGGCGACCGCCAGAGGATTGATGGTGATCCCCTGCAGAGCGACATTGACTAGCTCTTTGATCTTCTCAGCTGGGCCGACTTTGATTTGAGTCGCGAACTCCCGCTGCAGCCGTTCGGTCTCTACATCAGCACGAACGGCCAGCACAAAGTTTGCGGTCGTAAACAGCGAACGGTCTGACACCTCGGCGAGATGGATACCGTACTTATGCTGCCGTAGCGGCAGAGGTATCGCCGTTTGTTCTAGCACTGTGCTCAGCGAAGATCTAATCGACCGAATCGCCGGCATAAAAGCGTGCGACAGAGCCTCGTGATTGTAGTCGGTGAATGCCGGGGGACGCTTCTCCGGCCGTGAAAACGTGGCTAGTTCACCAGCGAGCTGGACCATAAGGCCATACAGCATAGCTGGATGCACGCCTGCGGCTTTGGAAAGGTGGTCGAAGTACGGCTCATAACGATTAATTGCTTGGAGAAGAAGGAAATCAGCGATCTCCGCCACCCCGCCCGTGCCTGACTGCGAAACCCGAGCAGCCAGCGCCTCACCGCGATGGTAAAGCAAGCCTCGTATCTCATTCATGAGATTAGAGAGCACACGGGAACTGGCGCAGTCGTGTGTTGGCGGGATGTAATCCTCGTCGAGAATGATCTGCCGGTCGGCTCGGACCTCAATAAGGCGGGCGATAGGGAGACACGTGAATCCAGCGCGATCTGCAACGTCCGGCACGAGATGAAAACGTAGTCGCGCCACCTCAATGGAGGCGCTGCCTCGCTCGCCGCTATTCGTGTCGACACTATCCTGGACTGCAACCTCAAAGCGGGTAGCGACGTCGATTTTTGTCCGCGCATCCGTTTCCACCGCCCCCGGTTGATACAGTGGTACCGCCAAATGAATGAGTGAATCACGGAGGTTACCGGGAACCTCGTATGGGGTCGGCTGGTCAGCGTCTTCTGGAATGCTGAACGGAGTGCCATCCGGCAAGACCCCCCGCGCTGCTTCGATAGCGATCTTACCTAAGCCAACCAGTTCGCGATTGAGCCGGAGGTGGGTGATGCCCCAGCCATACCCATGCAAAACGGCCGTTCTGCTGCGCACCAGTTTTTCGAAATAGTGGTCGTTTTGCTGAAAATGCTGCGGTCGGAGGAACAATCCCTCCGACCAAACGACTTTGTTGTCCAAAGACATCCCGCCTGGCTCCACGTCATTCGAAAAATCGCTTCATCTAAGAAAAGGCAGCTTAGGGCACCTTCCAGAAATACCTGCATGCGCAATTGGTATTCAATCATCAGCCACGGCAATGCTGATCCGACCGCTCCATGATCGGATATCGATGTCGCATTTCGCACGCGGCCGATCATCGGCTAGAAGGTAAAGCGGCCTATGCCGATCGGGCCTCCGGGCCGCGTGACCCTGATCAGGGCAAACGGGAATTTGCTATGCTCGATGTAGATAATTTGTTGAAGTCGGTTGGCGACGGCAATCCATGCGGTGATGCTCTCGACTACGATCTAAGTTTTCTCGAGCTCGAGATGGCTGCCCAAGGAAGGCCCGCGCAACAGATGGGAGATTCCGTCCAGGCGGGGGAGGCTCCCAACTGGCGCACAGTGTGGCAGCTCGGCCTAGGGCTTGCCGCCCGCTCAAAGGATCTGCGTATCGGTGTCATGCTGACACGCTCCGCTCTCAGCCAGTTTGGATACCCAGGCCTTTGTCAAGGATTTGAGCTGCTTTCTGGCTACGTTGAATTCTATTGGTCGGAGCTGCATCCGCGACCAGATGCAGAGGATTGCGGGGATCAGACGGTGCGCCTTAGTGCTTTGGCGAATCTCTGCGATCCGTCCGGGCTTGTCGCGGAGATTTGTCAGGTCCCCGTCACCGCGTCCAGGCAGTTTGGTTCCTTTACTCTCCGCGATTGGATGGAGACGCAGCGATCTCCATCAAGTGAGATCAATTCAGCGACTATTGACATGGCTTTCGGCGACACCGATCAAGCCCATCTGCGCCGACTGAGTGACGAACTCGACGCTAGCCTAAAGGCTGCAACGCGCCTTGAGGCCAGCGTGAAGGAGCACGTCGAAACCGCAGATGCTGTTCGCTTTGAGCCCGTCATTTCGGTGCTCCGCCAGTGCAAGGACTTAATAACACGGCACCAGAAATTGCCGCAATCCGCAACCGTGGTGCAGCCATCGCTATCCCCAGTCGAGATGCGAAATCCCGAAGAGATTCGCGGTCGTAACGATGTCATTAGCATACTCGACTGGATCTGCTGCTGGTACAAAGTGAATGAGCCGGCCAGCCCCGTGCCAGCCCTGCTCGAGCGGGCCAAGAGACTCGTATCAAAGGACTTTTTGGCTTTGCTCGTAGAGCTCGCTCCGGAGGGAGCTGCTCAATACCGCTCCATTGTGGGTGTGGCAGCTGAATCGGGTGCGTGATGTATGAACGTTCAACCGCAACATTAGGATCAATGGAACCATGGCTAGGCCAAGCAGTCAAAAGTTCATCAACCGGAATCGCCCCCCCCGAGTCCAAATCGAATACGACCTAGAGACCTATGGTTCGCGAAAAAAGGTAGAGCTTCCATTCGTCGTAGGTGTCATGTCTGACCTGGCTGGAAATCCCGCCGAGCCGCTGCCCCCAGTGGCCGAACGCAAGATGATGGAAATCGATGTCGATAATTTCGACGACCGGCTCAGATCCCTAAAGCCCAGGGTGGCTATCCGGGTCCCAAATCGTCTGACGGATGAAGGCCAGCTGGGTGTTGACTTAGTCTTCGAGTCTATGGATGACTTCTCACCGGCAGCCGTGGCGCGGAAAGTCGGATGCCTCAAAGCGCTGTTCGAGGCCAGGATAAAGCTTTCCAATCTGTTGGCCTATATGGACGGAAAGGCCGGTGCAGAAGAACTGATCGTTCGCTTGGTGAACGATCCTGCCCTACTCAGTGCGGTCAGCGCACCTACCAAGACCGTGGCTTCTGAGGAAATACCGGAAGCGCTACCGGCCGAATCTCCGGCGACGAAGGAGCAGTGGTTATGACATTGGTGGCCCAACTACCTGGGGAGATGCAGGCCCCCGCCGCCGTGGATGATTTCGTCGTTCGGCTGCATCGCGAATTCAAGCCCCGTTCTGATCAAAGCCGCGAGGCGGTGGAGAATGCGGTCATGACCTTGGCCGACCAAGCTCTTCGACATGCATCACTGATCAGTGACGATGCCGTGGAAACGATCGAATCAATTATAGCGTCAATCGACGAGAAACTGTCAGAACAGATCAACGAGATACTTCATCACCCGGATTTTCAAGCGCTGGAGTCAGCTTGGCGGGGTTTGCATCACCTTACGTTCAATACCGAGACAGACGAAACGTTGAAGATTCGCGTTCTTTCTATCTCGAAGAAGGAAATGTCTCGAACGCTGCGAAAATTTAAGGGGATCGCGTGGGATCAGAGCCCCCTCTTCAAGAAGATCTACGAAGAGGAATATGGGCAGGTTGGGGGCGAGCCCTATGGCTGCTTGGTTGCGGACTACTTCTTCGACCACAGCCCTCATGACATTGAACTACTCACAGGCATTGCACAAATTGCTGCCGCAAGCCACTCCCCGTTCATCTCGGCGGCCTCACCGCATCTGTTGCAGATGGATTCATGGGGCGAACTTGCTAACCCACGCGACATCTCAAAGATATTCCTGACGCCTGAGCATGCCGCATGGCGAGCTTTTCGCGAAAGTGAGGACTCCCGATATGTGGCGCTGACACTGCCACGCATGCTCGGACGGCTGCCCTATGGCGCCAAGACTAATCCTGTCGATCAGTTTGCCTTCGAGGAGGATACCGAGGGCGGTGACAGCTCAAAGTATCTATGGACGAATGCTGCCTATGCCATGGGTGTGAACATCACGCGATCGTTCAAGCTCTACGGCTGGCTGTCCAGAATCCGTGGATTCGAATCCGGCGGCCTCGTTGAGGACCTGCCGGTACACACTTTCCCAAGCGACGACGGTGGGGTCGACCTTAAGTGCCCAACCGAGACCGCGATCAGCGATCGGCGGGAGTCCGAGCTCTCAAAAAACGGCCTCCTGCCACTGTTACACCGAAAGAACACACAGCTGGGCGTATTTCTCGGTGCCCAGACGGTAAACAGGGCGATCAGATACGAAGACCCGGACGCCGCAGCTAATGCTGAGCTTAGCGCCAGACTACCCTATATTTTTGCGACCTGCCGTTTTGCTCACCACTTAAAGTGCATGGTTCGTGACAAGATAGGCGCTTTCAAAGAACGTTCCGAGGTCGAGGAGTGGCTGAACCATTGGATCCAAGGCTACGTCCACCCCTCGCCCGAGCTGGGGAGCGAAGAAAGCAAGGCGCAACAGCCGCTCTCCTCAGCTGAGGTCAAGGTCGAAGAGGTCGAAGATAATCCTGGCTACTACACCGCAATATTTTATCTGCGACCACACTATCAGCTCGAGGGCCTCACCATCTCACTGAGGCTGGTGTCGCGAATGTCCTCGGTCCGCTCAAACCATTGATCCGAAAACGCACGATAGAGGATACTCAGCATGGCATTCGATGCAGTCATGAAGTTCACGCAGGCATCTAAGGACGGCATTCAGCCCAAGGGAGAATCCATCATCCTGAAGGATGGTATCACACTTGGTGACCAATGGAGTTTTTCGCTCGAGAACAAGCTGAATATCGGCCCTCACACCTCCGGCGCTGGGTCAGGTAAGGCGGAGTTCGAGGCCTTCACCATTAAGAAGCAAGTGGATAAAGCCTCTGCTACCTTGTTCGTAGCATGTGGACGCGGCGTCCATTTCAACAGCGTTGATCTGAAGCTCTTCAAATCGACGGGCGCCGCACTTGCCACAGCCGATTCGAACCTATTCCTACACTGGACCTTTAACATGTTGGCAATTGAGAAGCTTGAGTGGGCCCATGCGGAAGATAGCCCCGAGGAGACGGTCACTTTCCGATTCGGCGCCTGCAAGATCATCTACTACATGCAGGACGAAAGAGGTTGTCTTTCCAAGTCTGGTGAGGGTATTTGGAACCAAATTGCCAACAGTTCTGATTTTAACAAGCTCGTCGCGTGACGGCTTGCAGAACCGCGACCCAGTGCGTCTGGCCACGCGCCACGCATTTGGGTCGAACCGCTGCTCTTTATGTGGAGATTGAAGGTGGTCATCGCAGATGAATGGAGTTCGATTCAGCCATCTCTTCTCGACCGGCTCACCGACGACGAGCCGTGCAGCACGTCCGAATCGAAGAACTTATACGGCCTTTCGCTCCGCCAAGTAAAAGCAATGATTCTGCGTGACGCGTCGTGGCTGCTTAACGCAACCCAGTTGGGTGCAACCGTCGATCTCCGGTCCTACCCCCACGTTGCAGCCAGCACACTCAATTACGGTGTCCGTCCATTGGCTGGGCCTATCGTCGATGGCCTCGACGCAACCGCCTTAGGGCAGGACATTGTTGATTGTTTGCAATGTTTTGAGCCACGGCTCCTCGCGGACAGCGTCAAGGTCACACCGCTGACTGACGCTAACCAAAACGGCTCTCTTGGCTTTAGAATCGAGGCGGACCTCTGGGCGGAGCCGATGCCGCTGCGGCTCGTGATGCGAACTGACCTTGACCGAGACCTCAAGAACGTCAGCATTGTCGAACTAGTTGCGGAGACGATCTGATGGACCCGAGGCTCCTCCGCTTATACAATGATGAGCTTGCATACATCCGGGAGATGGGAGCTGAGTTTGCCCGTGCATTCCCAAAGGTAGCTGGCCGCCTCGGGATAGAATCAGCCGAGGTCGGCGATCCATATGTCGAAAGGCTGTTAGAAGGTTTTGCCTTCCTGGCAGCGCGCGTCCAATTGAAGCTGCAATCTCGTTTCCCGGACTTCACGCAGCACCTGCTGGAATTGGTCTATCCGCATTTTCTGTCGCCCATGCCTTCCGCGACAATCGTCCGATTCGAACCGGATCCATTGGCCGGGCGGTTTGATCAAGGATATGTGGTGCCGCGCGGAACCAAGCTGCTCGGCCAACTCGCTTCGGACGCGGTAACCCATTGCGAGTTCCGCACCGCTCACGACGTCCATCTCTGGCCGATCGAGGTGAGTGCTGTCGATTATTATACCACGCCAGCACAAATTTCCGCTTTGAATCTCCCACCGATGCAAGACGTTAAGGCTGCGCTGCGACTGCGCCTTCGGACGACCAACGGAAGTTCTCTCAACAAGCTCGCGATTCGGGCGCTGACATTTTACGTTGGTGGGCCTGGTGGCATAGGCGCGGCAGTTGCCGAACAGCTTATCGCGGACGCTCGTGCCATTGTAGCCCAGCCAGTTGGGCGGCCGCCCCCTTGGCAAGAGACGATCCCACTCAAAGAACTGCGGCAGCGCGGTCTTGAGACCAATTTTGCTCTCCTGCCCGCGGTTCCACGCTCCTTCGACGGCTATCGTCTGTTGCAGGAGTATTTCGCGCTTGCGGAGCGGACCTTGTTCATCGAGCTCAGCGGGCTCGCGAACGCCGTGGCGCTGTCGGCGACAGAGAACCTTGAGATCGTGTTCGCACTCGGCCGTGCGGAGCCACGGCTGGAACGCCACCTTGGAACTGAGAACATAGCTCTGTTCGCGACACCGGCGATCAATCTTTACGAGCGCCAAGCGGATCGCATTCACTTGAGCGACAAGAACTACGAGCACCATCTAGTCGTCGATCGAATGAGGCCGCTTGATTTCGAGGTCCATTCGATCCTTGAAATGAGTGGAGAAGGAGAGAACGGCGAAGGGTCCCCCGTTGCGTTTTTTCCATTTTACAGTATCAGTGCCCATGGACGGGAGACGCAGCACAACAGCTATTACACAGCTAGGCGAGAGCACCGCCTGCTATCGGAGCACCAACGTCTGAACGGCGTCAGGACTGGCTATGTCGGCAGCGAAACATTCATCTCACTGGTCGACCGGCGGGCGGCTCATAATGCGATGGATATCCCTTGGTTGTCGGTGCGCTGCCTTTGCTCGAATAGGCATCTCCCGCTGCTGCTTCCGATTGGTCAAAAAGAGACAGACTTCACTCTCGAAATTGGAGCTCCGATTACCGCCACACGGTGCCTGTCGGTGCCAAGCAGGCCGCGTCATTCATTCGCGACCGGCGATGTCGCGTGGAAGCTGATCAGCCACCTATCCCTGAACTACCTATCGATCACGAATTCAGACAAAAACGGCCATGGGGGTGCAGAGGCGCTTCGTGAACTCTTGCGCCTGTACGTCGATCCCGAGGACGCTTTCGCTTTGCGGCAGGTTGACGGCATACGAGAAATCCAGTCGCGACCGATAGATAAGCGGCTGCCGGGCGGCGGCCAAGCCGCTGTCGCACGTGGAACTGAAATCAGCGTCATCCTAGACGAAGCGGCTTTCGAAGGCGTGGGTATCTTTCCCCTCGCCTCTGTGCTCAACCAATTCTTCGCTGGATATGTATCAATCAATAGCTTTACCGAGATGGTGGTCTCGACATTGCAACGCGGCAGAGTGATGCGATGGCCCACAATGCTTGGTCGCAGAACGTCCCTCTGATGCAGAACAAGCTCGAACACCTCCTGCGCGCAGTGGCAGCAGAGCCTCACGCCTATGAATTCTTTCAGCTTATGCGGCGCATCGATGCAATTTGTTCAGATCGGCCGCGGCTTGGGGAATCGAGCCGGCCGAGTTTAGATCGGGTGCGCATCGGACAACAGCCCGCAATGGCCTTTCCGACGCGGTCTGTCGCACGCGTGACTGAGGCTCGAGAGAACCATCCCCCCAGTATTTCCACCTATTTCTTCGGTCTCTTCGGCCCCAACGGTCCGCTGCCTTTGCATCTGACAGAGTACGCACTTCATCGGCAGCACAATGCCGCCGATGAAACGTTGGTACGGTTTACTGACGTTTTTCATCATCGACTAGCCTCCCTCTTCTTCCGCGCCTGGGCTGAGAGTGAGCCCACTGTCAGCCATGACAGGCCGCAGGAAGATCGCTTCGCCCTGCAGCTCGGCTCACTCGCCGGCTTTGGGATGACGTCACTTCACGGACGAGATGCAATGCCAGATCTGGCCAAGTTGCACTTTATTGGACGTCTCGCCTCGCCGAGCCGCAATGCTGAAGGCCTCATTGCTATTCTAGTCGGCTTCTTTGCGGCGCCAGTCGAAATCCGAGAATTTATTCCCAAGTGGGTAGCGTTGCCGTTCGGTGCACTCTGCCTCTTGGGCCGAGATCCATGCACCGGCACTCTTGGCAGTACAGCCACGATCGGGGCGAGGATTAAAGTTTATCACCACCGATTCCGCATCATCATCGGTCCGCTCGGATTGGCTCAGTATGAGGAGCTTCTACCGGGTAGCTCGGGCCTCGAGGCGTTCGCCGCAATTGTTCGTAACTACATAGGAGATGAACTGGACTGGGAGGTCAATCTCGTTCTCCGCCACAAAGAGGTGCCGAAAAACCGGTTAGGACATAGCGGCAGGCTCGGGTGGACCAGTTGGATAGGGGAGCGCAGGGCCCGGCGTGATGCCGCCGACCTGATCATGACACCGATCGGCAGCGGTTAATGGCACGGTTGTCCACACCTCCAGAAGTGATCTGATGGATTCGGTACTGTTAGCGTGCAACTCCGCAGCCGAAAGCGCGCAGGTAGTTCGCAAAATTACACAAACCTCATGTTGAGTTGGAGTACGATAATGCTCAATAGCGCCAAGCTAAATATCCGGAAGAAGGTGCCCCGTCTCAGCGTTAACAAGCCTTCTGGCCCGCTGATTAAGTTTAGTAAGGCGCCAGGTGAGCACCTCACCTAGTAGACGTGGCCCCGTAGTTGCGTTGTCGCGAAGGCATATCCCCGCTCAAACAGTTATCGAAGAGGGTGGTGAGCCAACTGGTATCACCCCGCTATACAAATTCTCATCTAGGCTCGGGATGAGCCTTTTTACGAGGGAATGAAGATGCGGCCGCTGATCGTGGACGCCATTCTGGATCATTGATTCAACCGACCCGCCGCAGCACGGGCCCTGCAATAGGTTCCATCATCGGCGTCCGTCGAAACGCCTCTCATATTTTCATCGGCGGCTCCGACCGCGTTTCTTCATCCAACGAGGCGCTGCGGCGCTCCAATTAGGACATTGCGGAAATTCATCATGGTCCAGCATACAACAGAAAATCCCCTGAAGCGTAATCGTTTCGCCGCAGTCACATCGGCCGCATTCCAGCCGAACGATGTCACTCTCCGATGGCTCAGAGGCACCGAACGGCTGGGGCAACCTTTCCATTACGAAGTTAAGCTCGCCATTACCACTCCGATTCAGAATTTCGCCAGTGTTCCCGGCCAAAGCTTGACGGCAGGCCTTAAATTGAAGGGTGGGGGGACGCGCTTTTTCAACGGCGTCATCACTCGATTCGAGTACGTCGGGCTGGACGATACCGAGCACCTCAATTACTTGGCGGAACTACGGCCGTGGGTCTTCTTACTCAACTATCGGACTAACAGTCGGATTTTCCAGAACAAGACCAGCATAGAGATAATTACTGCGATCTTTCAGGAGAACAAAGGCAATTTCAAGAATCGCACAATGGGGCGGTTTCCACGGCGTATGTTTTGCGTACAGCACGGCGAGACCGATTTGGATTTCGTTAGTCGCTTAATGGAGCAGGACGGCATATACTACTATTTTGAGCACGGTCAGGACCGACACGATCTGGTGCTTGTCGACAACCTTTCAAGCCATGAGGCATGCATGCCTGAAAATGTGGAGACCCACCACAATCTTAGGCCCGCCGGAAACCTCCATCGAGATGACGTGATCTTGGACTGGAGCGAAATCGTGTCACTGCAGCCGAACACGGTTGTTCTCAAGGACTACGATCATGAGAAGCCGGCGGCAGAGCTTACCTCCGTCGCGCGTGTTCCTACCGTTCGGATCGGCGGCATTCCACCCGCAAAGGATGCGAGGCAGCGCCTGTCGGGCGCTCCTCGCGTGGCATCGCAGACCGCGAACGCAGGTGCTTCCTCAAAGCTACACGCGACGTTCAACTATCCCGGTTGCTACAAGGAAAAATGGCATGGCGATTTCTACGCCACGGTCCGCGCAGAAGAGCTTGCCTGTAGCACCTATCGCGCACGTATTGAAACTACGGCTCGCCAGATCACAACAGGATCTACCTTCAAAGCTGCCAACCCTTACAATTACGGCGATGTGGGCGCGCGTCCGAAATCCACTCAGCGCTTTATGGCGATCGCAAATGACTTCACGATTTTGGGGGAGCTGGGAGGTGGTCCAACGAGATCCGCCACCGGCCACAAAGCTGAGTGCTTCCTCTATCACAGTGCGGTCGAGATCATTCCCGCGAGCACCCAGTACCGCCCCCCGCGCCGCACACCGTTGCCGGTGATCAAGGGGCCGCAGACGGCGGTCGTCGTGGGTCCGCGGGGTGAGACAATCGCCACAGACCGGTACGGCCGCATCAAGGTTCAGTTTTTCTGGGACCGCGAGGGCAACAAGGACGAAAATAGCTCCTGCTGGATTAGGGTAGCGCAGAATTGGGCAGGCAAGGGCTTCGGCTGCCTGCTAATTCCAAGAATCGGCCAAGAGGTTGTAGTGGACTTCGTCCACGGCGACCCTGATCGGCCCCTCATAACCGGTCTGGTTTACAACGGCTCCAATCTACCGCCTGAAGTCTTGCCGGCCAACAAAACCCGTTCCACTTTCCGAACGCACACGGATGGTGGCACCATCGCGGATTACAATGAGTTGAGGTTCGAGGATAGGCCCGGGTGTGAGGAGGTCTTTCTGAAAGCGCAGAAGGACCACAATGTCGAGGTGGGGAATAACTATGCGATCGACGTTAAGAAGCAGTACCTCCTGACTTCAGCCTCCGCGGCCGCATCTCGTAGTAGTATCGAAGTGACCCCGGACAAGATTCGTCTGTCGGTGACGGGTGCAACCGGCCTACAGGCCATCGAAATCAGCGAAGCTGGCATCACTCTCATGAACAGCCAGGGAGCCTCGATCCAGATGTCTGGCCTTTCGGTCATGATCAACAACGAAGCGCTTGTGGTGACCTGATGCCTGGTACCGTCCTTCACACAGGTACGACCGCGGCCTGCCCCCATGGCGGCACCCTCAGCATAGTGGCTGCCTCGCCGCGGGTCTCCGTCTCGCGCATGCGAGTAGCGGTCTTGACTGACCGAGGCCTGGTGGTCGGCTGCGGCTTCACGCTGCCAAACGGCAAACCGCAACCCTGTATCACCGCACGCTGGATCACCGCAGCGACGCGAGTCGTTGTCAATGGTCAGCCCGTCCTCGTTAATCCGCTGCTCGCTGTATGCCTCTCCGCAGAACAAATCCCTGGCGGTCCGCCGATCATCACCGCGAGTCAGACACGGGTGATTGCGACATGAGATTGTTCTTCCAACACCACCTCCCCCTAGCGCAAGACCAGGACTTTACTAAGATCACCAGAACACGTGCGACACGACCTCAACTCAATCGACCCGAAATGCCTCCTCGCTTAACTCCGCTCATCTTGCTGAATATCGCCGGGCAGGCGTCCGCGCAGCTCGCCTTCTGAGCCCGCCGCTATGACCAATGGCTCACTTGGAGCACTTAATGCACACCAGCAACGCATCATTAACTCAACAGCGCCGCAAACGGCCGATGCTCATCCGAGCGAAGGAACGAACCAATGAACGAAGAAAAATGGCCTATCGTATCTATCTTGTGCCCAGACGAGCGAAAACTCGGCGCTGCTCTCATAGCAGTACAATCAGCACTTTGGGTGACGATTGATAGGTTACTAGAAAACGAGGAAGGTAATCAGCAGTTGTTTGACGAGCTAGAGCTGGTCGCACTTAATGAAGCTAAGAGCATTGTCGCGACAGGTGTCTCGATCGAAAAGGAAGTAGAGAGTCTGGAGTTTGGAATCAATGTCTTGAAGGCCATTCTTGACGCGAAGCGCATTCAGTTCGGACTTGCGACAAAGATTTGACGTCGTTCGGGGCAGAGATGAGGCTTCAGTATCGAGATCTGAGAGTATTCGGTCATTCTCGGCGATGGTTCGCGAGAAGCACTTACTCTCACGTGGATCGTCATCAATGACTACACCATACGCCAATTGGGTGTACCCTGCCGGCAATTCTCGAGTTGGACGTGCCGCACTCGCGCGCCGTCCGCGTGAATACTACGGAGAGGAGAAGCCCCTCGTCTCAAACTCCCTTTCCGTCGGGGGTTTCCTGTGTCTCATGAAGTTTGCGCCAAATTGCTGCAGCCCTGGAGTCGGATGCGGCTTTTTGAAAGCAGCGTTGAAGCACACGAACGGCGAAGAATAGGGACATTCACGGCGTCACGCCCGACTCACAGGCTTTGCGTGCGCCCACGCATTCTGATCAAATTTCACGGAGATGACAGGCCCGACCAGAAAAGAAAAACCGCTCCCGAAACAAGTCCGGAAGCGGGGTCTATGAGTCAATAAATTAGCCGAATCCTTTCTCGCAGACCCTCCCTTCCCTGTCAATTGCAAAAGCACCTTGTCGGTGAACGGCGAAGCTTTGCCTGGTCCCTAAGTGGAGACGAGGAATGGGGAATACCCGAACGCACCAGCGGCCAGTCGGCCGCAGGATAACGCCGCAGCGTGCGCAATTCAGGCGTCTGGCAGAGTCGGCGGATATCGGAACCGTGACGCGTGCTCAATTGGCCGTGCTTGCGCAAAGTCTGACATGCACAGGGCTAATCAACGGAACCGAAAGCCACCTGTTGGTGGCGCTGATCAATACGGCCCCCGCCGAATCGTTCGACAAGTCCGGCAGGCCGATCGTTTTCAAGTCCAACCAGCAACTGGCCTTTGAGATCGGCCGGTCGATCGGTCGCGTCAGCCGGATGCTGTCGCGCCTGTTCGACGCTGGTCTGATCACGATGCAGGACAGCGGCAACTACAAACGCTATCCGATCCGCAATGGCGACGGCGAGATCACGGACGGTTGCGGGATCGACCTTCGAATCCTGATCGTCCGATATGCCGAACTTGACGAGCTCGTGAGACAGGTTCGGGCTGAGAAGAAAGCCGCCGATGCGGCCTTGCGACGCTATCGTGGGGCGCTTCGCAATGCCCGCTATGCCCTTTCGGCAGGAGCAGAGCTTTCTGCGCAGGTATTGGATCGCATCGGATCCCGCATCGAACGCGTAAGCGGTGTTGTTGAAGCTGCCGGCAAGGGCTCGAGCGGGATGCTGCGCCGCGCAACCGCCATTTTGGAGTGGCTTGTGGAGCGGCTGATGCAGCTCCCCCGCCGATCTGCAGAAGTCTCAGAAACCAACAACATGACATGCCCGCATGTCGAAAACGGCATGCACACACAGATTACAACCCCTCATCCCTTTGACGATAGTAGTCAGGAGCGGCGTTCGGCTAACGCCGAACAATCTCATTCACTTAAGGCTGGCTCCGCCAGCAAATGGGCTTTTGAAGAAAGCCTGAGGCGAGGCCGGAGCGAAATCAACCAGCCACGGCGCCTGCCGCAGGCAATGGTGGCATTGCAAGACGTGCTTAGGGCGGTGCCAGCGTTGAAGACCTACGGGTTTGCCCCCAGCAGTTGGGCCGAACTGGCGCGGGCCATCCCGCTGATGTGCCGCTTTGCCGGGATCTCCGAGGATGCCCGCGCCCGCGCCGTCGAGCAGATGGGTGAGCAGCAAGCCGCCGTCGCCGTGACCCTTGAGAAATACGACCGGCAGGAAGTCAGCTCGCCGGGAGGGTATTTGCGGGCTATGACGGACCGCGCTAGAGCGGGCGAATTGCATCTCGCCCGCTCTGTCTTCGGGCTCGCCGCTCGAAATTCCATGGAGGTCAGACATTGAGACGTAAGGTGTTGGTTTCCACGCAGAACTGAGCCGGTTAGGCGCATAATTTCCATTGAGAATTGAGCCATGTGAACCTTCCCCCCCAACGCGGTGAGCGACGGGGGCCACGGAGTGATCCACATGGGACTTTTAAACATCATCCGTCGGATGGCGCTGCGCGAGAAGCAGTCGATCCGCGAGATCAGCCGGCGCACTGGGCTGTCACGCAACACGATCGCGAAGTATTTGAGCGCTGGTACGATCGAGCCGACGTTCACGGTACCGGAACGTCCGAGCAAGCTCGATCCTTTTGCCGACAAACTTGCTGGCTGGCTGAAGACCGAGGCCGGGAGGTCGCGCAAGCAGCGCCGAACGCTGAAGCAGCTTCATGCGGATCTGGTGGTTCTCGGCTTTACCGGCTCCTATGGTCGGGTCGCCGCGTTCGCCCGCGACTGGCGGGCTGAGCAGCTGACAGCGGGCCGCGGCATATTCGTTCCGCTGTCTTTCCGCCCAGGCGAGGCATTCCAGTTCGATTGGAGTGAGGACTATGCCGTGATCGGCGGCGAGCGCACGAAGCTTCAGGTCGCACATATCAAGTTGTCGCACAGTCGGGCCTTTCTGGTCAGGGCCTACCTGCTGCAAACGCACGAGATGCTCTTCGACGCCCACTGGCACGGCTTCCGTGTGTTCGGCGGCGTACCTGGTCGCGGCATCTACGATAACATGAAGACGGCGGTCGATCGTGTCGGTCGCGGCAAAGAGCGGCAGGTCAACATCCGTTTCCTCGCGATGACGAACCACTACGTCTTTGCGCCAGAGTTCTGCAATCCCTCTGCCGGCTGGGAGAAGGGGCAGGTCGAGAAGAACGTCCAGGATGCTCGCCCACGACTGTGGCAACAGATGCCTGACTTCCCGGATTTGGCGGTATTGAATGCTTGGCTGGAACAGCATTGCCAGGACCTGTGGCGGGAGACGGCGCATGGCACCTTGCCCGGCACAATCGCAGATGTTTGGGCTGATGAGCGGGCAGCATTAATGGCACTGCCACCCGCATTTGACGGCTTCGTTGAGCAGAGCAAGCGCGTCTCACCGACATGCCTGATCACCTTCGAGCGCAATCGTTACAGTGTGCCAGCATCGTTTGCGAACCGGCCTGTCAGCCTGCGCATTTATCCCGAGAGACTGGTCGTTGCGGCCGAGGGCAATATCCTATGCGAGCATGAGCGGGTCATTGAGCGGAGCCACGATAAGCCGCCACGAACGATTTACGACTGGCGACATTACCTTGCCGTCATCCAGCGCAAACCCGGTGCCTTGCGCAATGGTGCGCCCTTCCTGGAATTGCCGCTGGCCTTCAGACAGTTGCAAGATCAGATGCTTCGCCGCCCCGGCGGTGATCGTGAGATGGCCGACATCCTCGCTCTGGTGCTTCATCACGACGAAC
Source organism: Rhizobium sp. T1470 (assembly GCF_042140505.1). Lineage (NCBI taxonomy): Bacteria > Pseudomonadati > Pseudomonadota > Alphaproteobacteria > Hyphomicrobiales > Rhizobiaceae > Rhizobium > Rhizobium sp. T1470. Next base: position 84,176 of record NZ_CP148096.1, on the reverse strand, counting down.
AGGTCGTCGTCAGGGCCGTGGAACTGGCTCTGGATCAAGGCGTGGCGACCAAAACGCATGTGTTGAACCTGCTGCATCGGCTGATTGATGGCAAGACGACCGACGGTCCCGACATCGATACGCCACAGGCACTGACCCTGCTGCGCGAACCCAAGGCCAATGTAGAACGCTACGATGGCTTGCGGGTCCGGATCGTAGGAGGTCGTCATGCGTCATGACCCCGCAAGTGCTGCCGTCGTCATCATGCTGCGTAGCCTGAAGATGTATGGCATGGCCCAGGCCGTCACGGACCTGATCGAGCAAGGTGCTCCCGCCTTCGATGCGGCCGTGCCAATCTTGTCCCAGTTGCTGAAAGCCGAGATGGCCGAGCGTGAGGTCCGCTCGATTGCCTATCACATGAAGGCTGCTCGCTTCCCAGCCTACAAAGACATCTCCGGATACGACTTCGCCGCCAGCGAGATCAACGAGGCCACCGTGCGCCAACTGCACCGATGCGAGTTCATGGATGGGGCGCAGAACGTTGTCCTTATCGGTGGCCCTGGCACTGGAAAAACGCATGTCGCGACCGCTCTTGGAATCCAAGCCATCGAGCATCATCGCCGAAAGGTCCGCTTCTTCTCGACCATCGAACTGGTCAATGCTCTCGAGCAGGAGAAGGCTAAAGGCAAGGCGGGCCAGATCGCGGAGACCTTGGTCCGCCTCGATCTGCTCATCCTGGACGAGTTGGGATACCTGCCGTTCAGCGCCTCAGGCGGAGCACTACTCTTCCACCTGTTAAGCAAGCTCTACGAGCGGACCAGCGTCGTGATTACCACCAACCTCAGCTTCAGCGAGTGGGCAACCGTCTTCGGCGACGCCAAGATGACGACCGCTCTGCTCGATCGTTTGACCCACCGTTGCCATATCCTGGAAACCGGTAACGACAGCTTCCGCTTCAAAGCCAGCTCGGCTGCCGCAGCACAGAAGAAAGGAGAAAAAGCCAATCCCTTGACCAAATCCTGATCAGAAAACCATACTTAGAGGTGGCTCACTTCTTGGTGGAAAAACCGGCTCAGTTCCGCGTGGAAACCAACAATCTATGTCTTCGGAGAAGCGGCTGATGCGCGGCGACAAACAAGGTGAGACTCAGCGTCAATCAGGATGAGACTCGGCGGCGGGGGTGTGACGAAGGGAGGGCGTAGCCCGACTGGAGTTACACCCCCGCCGCGGCGCAATTTTTCGGCGTCTCATGATCGCGGTTGGCCCGGTAGCGTCGGTGATTTTCTGAGAATGGAGAATCACCTTTGTGCCGGGTCGCCATGTAACCGATCATCAGACGAGGCTTTTTATGAAGTACCGACAAAACAACCCCATTGAGGTCGCTGCCGCCAAGGCGTCGATCAGCCGGGCGACGGCTTACCGCATCGAGAAGGATGCGCGTCTTCCATCGCAGACCAAGCCGCCGCGCGACCGGCGTCGCCCCGATCCCCTTGAGCACATCTTCGACGCCGAGGTTGTTCCGCTCCTCAAGGCCGCGCCCGGCATCCGAGCGGTCGCCGTTTACAACGAGATGCTGCGGCGTCATCCAGAGCTGTCAGAAGGTGTTCGCCGTACGATTGAGCGTCGTATCCGATCATGGCGGGCTGTTCACGGTCAGGAGCAGGAAGTGATCTTCCGTCAGATGCACGAACCCGGTCGGTTAGGACTGTCGGATTTTACCGACATGGGCAGCCTCGGCGTGACGATCGCCGGCCAATCGCTCGATCATCTGCTTTATCACTTCCGGCTGGTCTGGTCGGGCTTCGAGCATGCCCATGTCATCCTGGGTGGAGAGAGCTTCGTCGCTCTGGCCGAGGGGCTGCAGAACGCCCTGTGGTCGGTTGGCGGTTCGCCGCTCTATCATCGCAGCGACAGCTTATCGGCCGCCTTCCGCAACCTCGATGCCGACGCCAAGGTCGATCTGACGCATCGCTACGACGAACTGTGCGCCCATTATCGCATGACGCCGACGCGCAACAACAAGGGCGTCGCGCACGAGAACGGCTCGATCGAAAGTTCCCACGGCCATCTCAAGAATGCGATCCGCGATGCTCTGCTGATGCGCGGAACCAGGGACTTTGGCGACCTCGGATCCTATCGCGCCTTCATCGATGAGATCGTCAGCCGCCGCAATGCCGCACATGGCAAGCGCATCGATGCCGAGCGCACGCATCTGCAAGCTCTTCCCGATCGTCGCACCACCGACTTCGAAGAGGTCATCGTCACCGTATCGAGCACCGGCGGCTTCGCCTTGCGCAAGGTCTTCTACACCGTGCCTTCCCGTCTGATTGGCCACCGGCTGCGGGTGCGTCTGTTCGACGATCGCCTCGACGTCTTCATCGGCGGCACGCATCTGCTGACATTACCCCGAGGCCGCGCCCATGCGAGTGGCAAGCACGATCAAGTCGTCAACTATCATCACGTCATTCATTCCCTGCGCAAAAAGCCGATGGCGCTTTTGGGGCTCGTCTATCGCGACAAGCTCTTCCCCAGGCCGGAATATCGCAGGACTTTCGACGCGCTCATCGAGCAACTGCCCGAGCGGCAGGCTTGCAAGATCACCGTGGAACTGCTTGCCTTGGCTCACGATCGCAGTTGCGAGCGTGAACTGGCCGAGGAGCTTGCCAAAACGCTCGACGCCCACAAACTGCCTGATCTGGCGGCTTTGAGAGCGGTCTTCAGCCCGGACCCGGATCAGTTGCCGATCGTTCATGTGCAACTCGCGTCGCTCAATGGTTATGAAGCCCTGATCGGCACGGCCTATGCGGGAGAGGTCGCATGAAGAGCAACATCCACACAGTCGATGAAGCCCGCCTCGGCATCATGCTCAACGAACTGAGGCTGCCGACGATCAAGACGTTCTGGCACCAATTTGCCGAGCAGGCCGATCGGGAAGGATGGCCTGCTGCCCGTTTCCTCTCGGCCATCGCCGAGCATGAATTGGCCGAACGCGCCCATCGCAGGATCGAAAGACACCTCGCCGAGGCCCACCTGCCACCCGGAAAGACGCTCGACAGCTTCGCCTTCGACGCTGTTCCCATGGTCTCCAAGGCCCAGGTCATGGCGATTGCAGCCGGCGATAGCTGGCTCGCCAAAGGCGCCAATATCCTGATGTTCGGTCCGCCCGGCGGCGGAAAGAGCCATCTCGCCGCAGCCGTCGGCCTCGCGCTAATCGAGAACGGCTGGCGCGTGCTCTTCACCCGCACGACCGATCTCGTCCAGAAGCTTCAGGTCGCGCGGAGGGAGCTTCAGCTCGAAGCCGCCATCGCAAAGCTCGACAAGTTCGATCTTCTCATCCTCGACGACCTGGCCTACGTCACCAAGGACCAGGCCGAAACGAGCGTGCTCTTCGAACTCATCTCCGCAAGATATGAGCGGCGTTCCATCATGATCACCGCCAATCAGCCCTTCGGAGAATGGAACCGCGTCTTTCCAGACCCGGCCATGACGCTTGCCGCGGTGGACCGACTTGTCCATCACGCAACAATCTTCGAGATGAATGTCGAAAGCTACCGGCGGCGTTCGGCCATGGAAGCCAAACGCCAGCGCGGCAGACCCGCCTCATTCGCGACAATCAAAAGCTCTTCCCAGCTTGTCGCGGAGCGGCAATCAGGACACGATGAAACTCTTGCCAGCGACAATCAACATGATAACTTCGCTCCAACCGCGACATAAGAATCTCATCCAGATTGTCGCTCGCGTCTCATCCTGATCGTCGCGCTATAGGCTGATCAGACCAAACGCCTTGGACAACGACGTTCCGCCCTTGAAGAGGAGGCGGGGACCGCCGTTTTTCAATCCGTCGAACAATGCGTCCAGTGTCCAACACACCCAGAAGTCTTTTTCAATATTCTGGGCGGCCGTGCCGAGGCGTTGAGCGGTCGTATCGAAGGCGCTCAGCATTGCAGCTTCCCCGGTTGCGAGTACTTCGTCAAAAGCAGGATTCATGTCTTTTCCGCCCGGGTCGCGCGGCGCGCCGTTTGTGTTTTCTGCTGAGAGGACGGCTTCCGCGCTTGGTGTGTAGTGGCGGAGACGCTCTGACCATCGTCACGCGCAACGCCGTCATCTTTTTCGATAAGTGGCTTGAGAAACATCCACATCCAGGTTGGGAGAGCTGTCATACCCGCGGTGAGGTCTGCTTTCAGCTGCGGCCCCACGGCCGGATCCTCGAACAGCTTGGAGAGCTTTCGCCTAACCTGATCGCTCTCGCCTTCGCGAACCAAGAGGTCGCGCAGCCAATGAAGTGCCTGGACGACACGCATACCTGGCCGGCCGGCCCAGAACAGCTTGCTCGCCGCGGTCGGGCGGAAAGCGATCGTCACGTTGCCTAGCTTAATCGCGCGACGGCGTGCATCCGTGTGAACTACGATCTTTGCTGGAACGGCGTCGGTCAGGCCGAGATCATTCGCGGCGGTCATGCCGTCGACGAGCATTCGAGTTTGATCGCGTCGCCCAACTGCGTCGATTACCGAGCGCGGATCAGGTGGATTGGGTTTCTGGGTAAGTTTGTTGAACCCGGGTTTATCATAGAGCCCGCGATCGATCCGCCTCAGAGTCCCAGCCTTTGTCAGCCGCTGCAATGCCTTGTCAACGGCATCGCGCGAGGCGAGATCGATGAAATCGCTCGGCGTCCATACTTTTCTCAACGCGTCAGCGTTAATACGCGCGAGCATGCCGTGCTTGAGATCCGGTGAGTCGTCTGTCATGTCCGAAATTTGTAGTCCTTTTTCGGACGCTGGGCAAGCAGCGGTCCGAAAAATGTAGGCAAGTTTCGGACAAATCTCATGGTATCGCTAGCTGGATTCGCTACCCTCGACACGCAGATGATCGGGGTCATTGCCTATAGCCGGGACAGGGAGAAGGCGCCACCATTCAAGCATAACGACGGGCGGCTAGGTTGCGAGCGACTGCCAACGCTATTTTAGCTCCAAAGCCTTCCTGACTGCACCAGCTACATCGCCGTGGTTAGTGCATCGTATCTGACCGGTCGTTGTCATGCGCCAAACGGAAAAGCCGGAGTTGTGCGTTTGCTTCATCGTTTCGGCAGACCAAGTCCCTTCGGTAATGAACCGAACCAAAATACGCTGCTGCCCTTTTTCATCTCGGATTGCCAGCAATTTTCGGCCGGCTTCTGTCTGAAGGAGGAAGCCGCCTTTGGGGTCGATTGCTATGATCTTCTTGTCTTTCCAGACAAGAAAGTCAGGGAAGAAGCGTCGACTCTCACCTTTATCCAAAAGTGTGATTGAATATCCACCATTCACCGGATTTCTAGTCCAAGTAAGTCCAGTGCTATCAATCTCGAGAGCAACCGCAAGTTCATCGGCGTTCAGGTCGCTATAACTTTCATGGACAGCATTTGTGAACTTATGATTTGCGTCGGGGCGAACAAAAACCGCCCCAACCGTATAAGGGTTAGAGTCCTCAAATGCCAGTTCCGCGTGTGACAGGTAGGTATCAACTGTCTTCCCGCAATTGCTGCGCTGCAACGCTTGTAATCTCAATGCGCGCTTCGAATTTTGGCTCCGCCCAATCGATCGTTTTGACGGCTTCAGGATATCTGGACTGCATGTGTCGGCGCACAAGCCAGCGAGCAATCACACGGTTGGAATGATCTTTGAGGTGGGTTTCGATCAATGGCTTTGAGCCATCACCAATTTGCTGAACTGCGCGGGTCAATTCGCCAGCACCTTGAACGTTCACTAGATCCGCCCGCGCGAGGCGATCCCATAGAAGATGATACTGAGGAACACGATCAGCAGTATGATCACGACGATGACCGGCAGGCGGTTGATCCGCTTGATGCTGGACTGGACCTGACTGCTCTGTGCGCTACCGAGCTTGAGGGATTGGACCATGATATTCTCCCTCATCCACGGCGCATAAGCGACAGCGCGCTTTCCGGCGCAGCACCCGATGTTGTCACCGTATAGGCGCGACCGAGCTCGACGCTGCTGGTCGAGAGCCGTGCCAGCACCTGGCCGTCATAGGGCACGATCACATAGGCCAGCGGAATGACGGCCGTGCCGCTATCCGTCCGCTGATCGGTTACTACAGCGTAACCCCATCCCTTCAATGCAGCCTCGAGCGCCAGCCCGAATGGAGAACCATCCTGTTTGAGCGCAACGGTCGCCTTTCCCTGTCCGATCTGTTCGGCGAGACGGCTGACCATATCGCCAGCAATGGCTCCCGCTGCGGGTCCGGAGACGTCCGGTGGCGCCGTACTTGTGACGAGACCTTCCGTGGCCACCGACTGGCATCCGGAAAGGAGGATAGCGAGGGTGCATGTCGCGGCAAGGCTGCGGATGGGGCCGAGTCGGTTCGGGCCGTGGCGGAGGCGCGCGCGCATCACCGGCCTCCCCTGCTGATTTTCACCTTCTGCTGTTTCCAGCCGACCCCCGATACCAGCACGGCGCGATCGATCTTGTAGTCGACTACCATCATATTGTTCTTCATGCGGTAGTTGACTATGCGGTTCTGCCCACCGGAGACGACGAAGAGAACCGGCGCATCCTGACCGGAGATCGAACGCGGAAATTGGATGTAGGTTTTTTGCCCATCGGAATAGACTCGCGTCGGCCGCCAGCCGGCGCTGCCCGAGACGGAATAGGCGAAGTTCAATTGTTCGGCAGGAAGCCCGGCGCCGGGGATCGTGCTGGCTTCGAGGCGCGCATTGACGTCGGCAAGCTTTGCCGAGACATCCTCGGGATATTCGAAGCCGACACGTGCAATATATTGCGTGGGATGCGACTTGAGCTGGATGTGATAGGTCCGCCGCGACGTCGTCACCACCACCGAGGTGACCAGCCCCGGTTCCGAAGGCTTGACGATCAGATGGATCGCCTGCCCGCCGGCAGCCCCCGAGGTTGCGGGCTCGACCTTCCAGCGTACCGTGTCCCCAACCAGCACGTCGCGAACGACTTCGCCACCCTGAAGCTCGATGTCGCACACTTGCAGCGGTGAGCAGACGACGGATGGTTGCACTTCGCCATAGAGGAAGATGACTTTTCCATCCGCGCCCTTCGCCTCGTTGGTGGTAACGCCATCGGCGCCGAGCGAAGCCGACGGGACGAAGGCTGAGAAGACCGCTACGGTGACGGCAATGATGCCCGCACTCAACGTGACCCGCGATAGTCCTTGTGATCTGTTCGTATTCAGGGTGATGCCTTTCAAAGCTGCGCGGTCCAGTCGAAATCGCGGAGATAGAGACCGATGGGGTTGAGACGGATGACGCCCTCGTCCTGAGGCGGCGTCAGTGTCACGGTGGCAATGCCGCGGAAGCGGCGAGCGGCCGTCTCCTTCCCGCGGCGGTCACGCTCCAATTCGGTCCAGTCGATCTGGTAGCTCTGGTTCGACAGCGCGACGATATTGTTGACCTCGACGGCCACTGTTGCGGTTTTTGCCCTCTCGAAGGGCGAGTTCGAGCGGAACCAGGCATTGACCTTCTCCGTCGCCGGATCCGAGGTCCGCAGCAATCCGTAGGTCCGGTCTATATACTGCTTCTGCACGACTGCATCCGGCGTGACCGAGCGGACGTTCGATACAAAGCTGCCGAGCGTGGCGCGCACCACGCGTGGATCGGCATATTCGATCTGCTGCGGGAAACCGGCATTGACGGTCGTACCGAGCTTGTCGACTTCGACGATGTACGGGATCAGCTTGACCTGGGTGCTCTGGTAGAGCGCGTAGCCAAAACCGACGACGGCCATGGTCATGCCGGTAATGCCGACGATGCGCCAGGCAGCGGCTGTTTTTACGTACGAGCCGTAACGCTCGTTCCATTCGTTGCGCGCGGCGATATAGGGATTATCTGGAATATTCTGTCCGGCCATTTTATCAGCCGCCCGTCACTTGCTGTCGTTGATTGGCGGTGGTGGAGTCGGTGTGGCCGGCCGGCCGGATGGTTGATCGAGTTTGGCGTTGGCAAGGCCGAGCATCGATCCGGCATGGGCGCCGGGCGAACCGATCGCCTTTTCTTTTGCTGCCGAGCCAACCGCGCCGGCCGCGCCGCCAATCCCGGCCTCCATGCCGCGCAGCGCCGCACTGGCTAGAGACGAGCCTCCTGCCCTCGCGGAATTAGCAGCCTCATACCCTCTGTTGGCCGCACCGATTGTCAGGAAGCCGGCGCCGAGTGCCGCGGATGCCGCCTGCCCGCCATGACGGATGGCTTCCATGCCGCCGCCGATCGATGCGCCCTGGACCACGCCCTGCAGGATCGGCGGCACATACATGGCGATGACGAAGATCACGACGGAGATGCCGGCAATCGCCAGCGTGGTGATGAACTGTTCGGATGTCGCAGTTGGCGCCTCTGCCAGACCGAGAAGGATGTCCGAGCCTATCTTGGCGATCATCACCAGCGCCATCAGCTTCATGCCGACGGAGAAGGCATAGACCAGATATCTGATCGCAAAATCCTTGGTATGGGAGGACCCCCCGAGCCCAAGCATAATCATACCGGCAAGCAGGCCGACATACATCTCGACCATGACTGCCACGAAGATCGCCGCGACAAGCGAGAAAGACACAACGACCACGACCATGGCGAAGACGGCAGCGATCGCCAGCGCATTATCCTCCCAGAGGCCGAGCTTCGCTTGTTCCGACATCTTGGTCGCGACACGAATGCCGGCATCGAAGATATTGGCGGGAGATGCCGAACCGCCACCCGCGCCGATCTGATAGAGACTGTCGACCACGGCCTTGGCGAACTCTGGACCCCTATCGAGGATGAAGGCGAAGAAGCCGATGAACATGATGCGTTTGACGAGTTCAGCAAACCAACTGTCGAGCGAGGCAGCGTTGATTGCCAGCCATACAGCAGCGATGCCGATCTCGATGCCGGCGAGGATCCAGAACAACGAACGGGCCGCATTCATCACCGTCGTCTCCCAGCCCTTGGCAGCCGTGACGACGGAGTTTTCGAGTGTGGTGAGAACCTGGCCCTGTTGTGCCAGCGCCGGCGTGGTCGCCAGCAGGACGAGCATGATCGCGATCAAGGTCCGCTCGACTGTGCGGAAAGAAGGAGCAACTACCATCGCGGCTTCATCTCCTGACCACCGCGGATGTTGCGGTCGGAATTCCCGCCAAAGAACTGTTCGCGATGTCGGCGTTTTTCCTCATCAGAGGAGGAACTCATTGCGGCGGCACCTGGCCTGGAGACTGGCGAAGTCTCCGGCTTGAGTACGATCCATGTGATGGTGCCTGCTGAGAGGAACCCCAAGGCCACGAGAATGACGATTAGACGCGGGTTCACCAGCGGGGCTCCATCGTCTGGCCGCCCCTGATATCGCGCTCGGTTCCGCTGAAGAAATGTTCGCGCCGCGCTTGCGCCAGATCCTTTTGCGCTTGTTCGGACTGGTACCAGGTGCCCATCATCGTAATCTGCTGAGAGATCAGGCCCCGCAGTTTCTGAATCTGCGCTACCTGCTGCGCGGCGATCTGGTGCCCGACCTGCAGCGCCTTCATCTGGCCATCGGCCGATTCCGACATGGACCGCAGCGACGACATGGTGCTTTCCTCGCTGGAAAATTGCTCGGCCGTCAGATTGGCGGCCTTCAGGGTACCGGTGATCGTGTCGCGATTGGTGTCAGACCAGCTCTGATAGGTCGTGGAAAAGCTCGCACCGTCAGGCAGGTTGCTCTTTTTGTCGGCAAAGGTCTGGAAGCGCTGCTTGAGAACGTCATCGACATTACCCATCGAGAACGCGACGCCCTGCCCTTGGTTGACGATGTTCTGCAAGTTCTTCAGATCGTTTTCGACCTGCCCCCAGATATAGCTCGGAAGCTGCGCGGTATTCTGCAACATGTTTTTATAGATGTTGAGCTGGTTCTGGATTTGCTCGGCCAGCTGCGAGATCTGGGTGATCTGGTTGTTGACCTGCTCGGCCGACTTGCCGACAAGGCTGATCAGTTCCGCATTGTTGGCGAGCTGCGTCCACTCTGTCGCCTGACCTGTCACGCCGCCGGCCCGAGCCGGAAGCGCTACTGCGAGGACGATAGTGACGCCGAACCCGGCGCGCGCAACCTTACTCAATTCGAAAGAGCATCTCGGCATGGGCGATCCCCCTTTGCTGGAGCCAATGGAGAGGCCAGCTGGCCCCGTATTCGCGATGAAGGGCACGGATGTGCTTCAGGTCTTCCTTTCTAGATGCCCCGACGAAGGAGAGCGCGACCGGACCGAGCGCCATATCAAAGAGCCGGCGGCCCTCGGAGGAAACGACATAATAGTCGCGCTTGGGAATGGCGGTCGCGACGATCTCGACCTGTCGTTCGTTGAAGCCGATGCGCTCATAGAAGTCCCGCGTGCCCGGCTCTCGCGCGGCCCCGTTCGGCAGGCATATCTTGGTCGGGCAGCTCTCTTTCAACACATCGATGATGCCGGAACGCTCCGCGTCCGAGATCGACTGGGTGGCAAGAACAACGGCGCAATTAGCCTTGCGCAGCACCTTCAGCCATTCACGGATCTTGTCCCGAAACACCGGATGACCGAGCATCAGCCAGGCCTCGTCGAGAATGATCAGGCTGGGTGCGCCTGTCAGTCGTTTCTCAATGCGACGGAACAGATAGGTGAGCACTGGCACGAGATTGCGCTCGCCCATGTTCATCAGTTCCTCGATCTCGAAGCACTGGAAAGAGCCAAGCGCCAGACCATCTTCCTCGGCATCGAGGAGCTGTCCCATCGGACCATCGACGGTGTAGTGATGCAGCGCATCCTTGATTTCGCGCATCTGGACGCCGGAGACGAAGTCGGAGAGCGAGCGGCCCCGCGATTCCGCCATCAGTCCGATCTGACGGGATATGGCATTGCGATAATCGGGCGTGATGGTCACGCCCTGTAGCGCCACCAGCATCTCGACCCACTCGGACGCCCAGGCGCGGTCGCCATCGGTCTTAAGCTCCGCCAGCGGGCAGAACGAGAGCGCGGTCGCCTCTCCGTCTCCCGGGTCATCGCCACCAATTTGATAATGATCGCCGTCAATGCCAAGGGTCAGCGGCAGCATCGAGCTTCCTTTGTCGAAGGCGAAAACCTGTGCGTCGGCGTAACGCCGAAACTGCGCCGCGATCAAAGAAAGCAAAGTCGATTTGCCCGACCCCGTTGGGCCAAAGATCAGCGTGTGGCCGACATCATCGACATGCCGCCTGGATCAGCCGGCGGACCGCCTCGCACTTTTCTTGGCAGCGCGTCTGGCCTTCATCAAAGAGAACGATGACCGTAATAGCCGTAGGCGACAAGTTGCGATGACGCCTCGGCGATCGCGTTCTCGGTTTCCGCTACCATCAGGATGGCGTCCTGGTCGAGTGACCGCGAGTGCGTCTGGAACAATTGGTCGAAGAAAGGCCGCACCTTCTGTTGCCATTTCTTGCGCGTGCGCTCCAGCCTCGTCCGCGCGTCCTCCGCATCGAGGAAGACAAAGCGGGATGACCAACGATAAGTGAGCGGCATCAGGTCCAGGCTGTTGAGGATCCCTGGCCAACTTTCCGCCGGCAAACCATCTATCGCCACTACGCCGACAAACCTGTTCTCGACCAGAGGTGTCAGCCCGTGCTGAAGCTCCGCAGTCGCCAGCCAGTCGAGATACATCGGGATCTCCGGTAGACGCACCGGATGATTTTCGCCGGTGATGCAGAAGCGGATGAACTGGAAGAGTTCGTCGTATCGGGCGACACGATAGCCGCTACGCTCTGGAGTCTCGCGTGTCATCATCCGTCGTATCGACACAACGTTAGCGAGATATTGCTCAAACTCCCGGATCGACGTCAGAAAGCTTTCCAGCGCCTTGTCGGCATACGTTGCCGAACGGCTGCCTTCATCCGAATAGATGTAGCGCGTCAGTCCGGATCGTCGCGGCTCAGGCGGCCGCCAAGTCAGCATTAGCGCGTGTCTGCTCTCATAATGTCCCCTTTCCTTCTGGAAATGCGCCCGCCGCTCCACATCGATGGCGCGGGTGACCGGATCGGAGAAATGGCAATCGGCTTCAGCGGGATAGTCGCCGGTCGGCACGCGCACGGCGTCGACCTGGATCATCCAGCCGGACCCGAGCCGTGACAGGATGGCATTGATCTGCCTCGACACCTCGTTGCGCTCGGCGTCCGTGGAGCTTTCGCTGTCCGGGCCGGCAAAATACCAGCCGGCCATCAGCGAGCCGTCCTTCAGGAGAATGACGCCGTCGTCGACCAGGCCGGCATAGGGAACGAGATCGGCAAAGGACGGTCCGGAATGGCGGAAGGATTTGATAGCGACCATACCGTAATCTCTCAGTACCTGCGCCATGGCGACGACGTCGCGCGGTAGAAGGTCTTGTATGAGATATGGCGCACATAGACCCGACGCATCAGCGGATCGGCCTTGGCCATCATGCGAAGGGCTGCAACTGTGACCAGCCAAGCAGCGATGCCGAACAGTGCCGCATACCATGTTAGCACTACGAAGATCAGGATGACGGCTGCGAGCGCCGTCAGCAGGACGAGCTCGCGATCCGCGCCCATCAACAGGTTCGGCCGCGACAGCGCCCGATGCACCCGCGAACGGATGAGGTTGGAACCGGCGTCAACCACGGGTCCCCTCCCCTGCCGTCAGCATCGTCAGGGGGTAGGCGAGGGCGGGAGGAGCACTTGCCTCCGCATGAATCTCGCCGATCGAGGCGCCCGTCGCGCCGAACAGGGCGACGATCTGGGTGGCGCCGAGCAGAACGCCGCCGACCAGCGCGACGTAGCAAAGGCGGCGGGCAAAATCGTTGAGTTCGCCGCCGAAGATCAGCATGGCGCCAGCGATGGCCACCGCGGCAAGCGCAATGAACCCTGCGACTGGCCCCGTGATCGACTCCTGGATCTGTTCGAGTGGTGACTCCCACGGCAGGCTTCCACCGGATGATGCGAGTGCGGCATCCGAAATGCCAAGCGATGCAACAGCCAGTGCTGCGCAAGAGAGGATGAGATGTGTCTTACGCGACATGGCTGTCCTCGTCGATTTGGGCATAATGTTCAGTCTGGTAATGGTTGTTGCGGTATCCCTCGATGTGGATAACCTCCCGGACCCGCCTCCCCTTCCCCGTCCGTTCGATGGAGACGACAAGATCGACCGCCTCACCGATCACTTCCTGCATAGGCTGCTGGCTGGTTTCCGCGGTCAGTTGCTCCAGCCGACGGAGAGCAGACATCGCGGTGTTGGAATGGATGGTGGTGACGCCTCCGTGATGGCGATACTCCATTCCAGACGGGCACCGAGCTCATCGGCACGCAGCCGCTACGTCTGCTTCAAAAGATCTTGATATTCGACATAGCGAGCGGCCGAAGCGGTGCGAATCTGCATCTTGATCTCCCCGTGAACTGGTCAGGCGGATGAAGATCACCTCGAAATACGATTGGCCATCTGCAGATCTGCAGGGAGTGATTCTGCTGAGTCGGGGTTAACGAGGCGAAAAGCGCGTTAGAAGGGTGTGCAAAACGCTATGGAGTCTCTGCAGATCTGCAGAGACAGGGAGTCGGCGTCATCCTTCTGAATCATTCTAACTCGCGGAAAATAAAAGCATAATTCGGTCTATTGAGGATTTCACCAAAAATGCGTTAACCTTTCGTTAACCAAAAACGCCTTGCAACCAAACGCGCATTCGGTAATCGTCACGGAAAAATGGCCCTACGCGCCGATTAACCGTGACGAAAGATTATACCGTGAGCAAAACCGCCATCATATCGCGAAGCGATCGTCCGTCGGTTGACGTAACCATTGGCGACCACGCCGAACAGCTCAGTTCTCAGCTCCAGGCTATGAGCGAGGCGCTTTTCCCTCCGACCTCTCATAAGAGTCTGCGGAAATTCACTTCTGGCGAGGCCGCCAGGCTCATGAACATCTCGGACTCCACGCTTCGAAAGATGACATTGGCGGGAGAAGGTCCGCAGCCGGAACTAGCAAGCAATGGCCGGCGGTTCTATACGCTGGGTCAGATTAATGAGATCCGGCACATGTTAGCGGGGTCCACGCGTGGTCGTGAGAGCATCGAATTCGTTCCGCACAGACGCGGTTCCGAGCATTTGCAGGTAATTGCAGTCACCAACTTCAAGGGAGGGTCTGGCAAGACGACCACATCCGCTCACCTTGCTCAATATCTGGCTCTTCAAGGATACAGGGTACTCGCTGTCGATCTTGACCCGCAGGCGAGTCTTTCAGCGCTTCTTGGAGTGCTTCCTGAAACGGATGTCGGTGCGAACGAAACACTATACTCAGCCATTCGTTACGACGATTCAAAGCGACCTTTGCGCGAGGTGATTCGGCAAACTTACTTTGAGGGTCTCCATCTCGTTCCGGGCAATCTCGAACTTATGGAGTTCGAGCATACTACTCCGAAAGCTCTGAGCGACCGTGGCGCGCGTGACGGGCTGTTCTTCACCCGTGTAGCGCAGGCTTTCGATGACGTCGCAGATGACTATGACGTGGTGGTTATCGACTGCCCGCCCCAGCTTGGTTTTTTGACACTGAGCGGGCTATGCGCCGCGACCTCAATGATCATTACAGTCCATCCTCAGATGCTCGATATCGCATCTATGAGCCAATTTCTTCTGATGACGCGTGACCTCCTTGGGGTCGTCAAAGAGGCAGGGGGAAATCTTCAATATGATTTCATCCGTTATCTTCTGACCAGATTTGAGCCACAAGATGCACCGCAGACGAAAGTTGCTGCCCTGCTACGCAATATGTTTGACGATCATGTTCTGACCAATCCAATGGTCAAGTCGGCCGCTGTCTCCGATGCTGGCTTGACAAAGCAGACCCTCTACGAGATCGGCCGCGAAAACCTCACTCGTTCCACTTACGATCGCGCAATGGAATCGCTGGACGCCGTAAATTCCGAGATTGAGTCGTTGATCAAATCAGCATGGGGGCGGATGTGATGGTGTCTATGCGCGGTGGATTGATCTTGTTGGGAGCTCCCCACTTGGGATCACCCTCTTATTTCGGGCAGGGCGAATTGCTTATGATCTGTCCATCTGCGCCGGACAGCCGATGTGAGTTGGGAGCTCCCAACGTCGCTACACTTCCATCGTTGAAGCGGCGCTTAGTCCACTTTCCGAGGAGGCAGTTTCCATGAGCCGCAAGGATGCTATTGAAACCCTGTTCTTGAAAAAACCAGCCGCGAGCGAAAAGACGCCTACAGAGAAATCGACTCAACGCGTCCGCACCGGGGCGATTTCGGCAATGGGATCCTCTTTACAGGAGATGGCTGAAGGTGCGAAGGCTGCTGCTCGCCTGCAAGATCAGCTAGCGCAGGGCGATGCCGTGGTTGCTCTGGATCCATCATCGATCGAAGGGTCATCAATTGCGGACCGGCTGCCGACACCGGTGGATCCCAAGTTCGATCAACTTGTGGCGAGTATCGCGGACGAGGGTCAACAGGTTCCCATCTTGGTTCGCCCTCACCCCGATGCTACCGGGAAATATCAAATCGTCTACGGAAGACGACGGCTGCGAGCGGCAATCCACCTGAGCCGTGAAGTTTTTGCGATCGTCCGGAGTCTTACCGATCGTGAATTGGTTATTGCTCAAGGTCGCGAGAATCTTGATCGAGCGGACCTCTCTTTCATAGAGAAGGCGTTGTTTGCCCTTCACTTGGAAGATGCGGGTCATGATCGATCTACGATCATTGCTGCGCTCTCTACGGACAAATCGGACCTCAGCCGTTATATATCTGTGGCGAGAGATATTCCGCTTGCAATTGCGAGCCAAATCGGACCTGCGGCGAAGGTCGGGAGATCTAGATGGGTCGCCCTCGCTGAAGCGTTACAAACAGTGGGTTCAAGCGAAATTGTAGAGCAAGTCGTCGCTTCCGACGAGTTCAGAGTTTCCGACAGTGACACAAGGTTTGGGTTAGTGCTCAAAGCCGTGTCCAAACCGGCGCAGAAAGTCAACAAGCGAGAGAAGACTTGGAATACGCCCACGGGGAGAAAGGCTGCGAAAATCCAACAGGACAAAGATAAAACCGCTCTGATCTTTGATGAGAAGCGCGTGCCTGCGTTTGGTGAATTTGTCGCAAGTCAACTGGATCGCTTATATTCGCAGTTTGTTGAAACATCGCAAGGAGACGAGGTCGAATGATAGAGAACGTCTCATCGTGTGCGGGCGCTGCTCGACTACGGTGAGACAACAAGAGCCGCAAAAGAAAAAGCCCCCCGAAACGACGTTCCGGAAGACCTTCTCTGTAGTATCGCAGCTCAGAGAATCGCATTTCCCGGAATCACAGTCAAGAGTCCCGCAAGGGAAACGTCGCGACGGCGAGCAAATTTCTTTTGCCTGAAAATAGGTAGAAGGAAATGCAGACGCATCTATCAACGACGCCCTTCGGGCGGCGGCCGATTTCGCTCGGCCAGATTTCGAGCCAAATGGCGGCAAAGGCAATAAAGCCTGAGGCGGCCGCAAATAAATGGCATGTGTTCCAGAACGTCCGGGAGGCGAGGGAACTCCTCGGCGCCACGGATCGTTCACTTGCGATCCTAAACGCATTGCTGACCTTCCATCCGCAAACCACATTTACAGGCGATGCCGAACTTGTTGTGTGGCCCTCGAACGAGCAACTCGCAGCGCGTGCGAACGGTATGCCGGCAACGACGTTGCGCCGGCACATCGCGGTGCTCGTCGATTGCGGCCTGGTGATCCGACGCGATAGCCCAAACGGCAAACGCTTCGCCCGCAAGGGGAGGGGCGGGGAAATCGAACAGGCTTATGGCTTCGATCTGTCCCCGATCGTTGCACGAGCTGACGAATTCAAGGACATGGCCGAGGTGATCCAGGCCGAGAAGAAGGCCTTTCGTGTTGCGAAGGAGCGGCTGACGTTGCTGCGCCGTGATATTGTGAAGATGATCGATGCGGGGATCGAAGAACGCGTCCCCGGCAACTGGGGCAGGGTGCAGCAAGCATATCAGGCGATCATCTCCAGGCTGCCCCGCTCGGCGCCGCGTCAGCTCGTAGATGACATCTGCGCCGATCTCCGTGCACTCTATACGGAAATCCGTGACGTACTGGAATCATTCACTAAAACACAACTTTCGGTCGCCAATGAGTCCCATTCTGGTCGGCACATACAGAATTCAAAACCAGACTCTAATTATGAATCTGAATACGGCACTGGAAACAAAGAGGAAGCGGGCGGCACGGTCGAGGAAACCGACAACGTACGGAGCTTACCGAAACGGGAGTTGCCCTTGGGGATTGTTCTGGATGCCTGCCCCGGCGTGCGGGAATTGGCCCAGGGCGGCGAGATCCGCCATTGGCGCGATTTTCTGGCGGCGGCGGATCTCGCCCGGCCGATGCTGGGGATCAGTCCGAGCGCCTGGCGGGAAGCTTGCGCGGTTCTGGGAGAGCAACATGCTGCGATCACGCTTGCTGCGATCTACCAGCGGGCTGACCAGATCGGATCGGCTGGCGGATACTTGCGCAGCCTGACGGATCGAGCCCGTGACGGCAAATTCTCGACTTGGCCGATGGTCATGGCGCTCTTGCGGACCAAGCTTCACGCGCAGAAGGAGAGGGAGAGGGAGAGGGACGACGACCGACCGTCGACCACTGACAGTGCGGCGGGAAGTGGTCTGCGTGCCTCGGATGCACTGCTGAGAAGCCTCAGCAAGCCGAGGGCGCGATGAAGACTGGTTTAGGCTCCGTCGGCTTCGGCCGGGAGCAGGCTGGATCTCTGGGCGCGATCGATCAGTTTTTTTACGGAAGAAGGCGACCATTTGGTTCCGCCGCGCGGTGTACGCTCATGGCGCCGCTCCAGCTGGAGCGCGATCTTCCGCAGCGTGAGCTCCGGGTTGGAGGAATGAATTCCCGCTACAAGCGTCATCAGCCGGTCTTTCGGAGGGCGGGGTGGGGATTTTTTTCAGCAAGGCCGCATCCGCCATGCCTTCGGCAACCATCCATTTAACGGCGCGAAGAAGACGTTCCGGGGTCCAGTCGAGCCCGCGCTGTTTCAGGATACGGGCGATATCGTTCCAGGTGTGATCGGGGCGCATGCGCCGTACCATGGGAAGCCATTGATTGGCCGTCGCCTGAAGGCGATCGCCGTAGGCCGCCTTCTGAGCGGCGGTCATCTTCGCCAGCACATCCGGTCGACGTTCGCGAATGCGGGATTGCCAAGCTTCTTTCCCTTCGCTTTTGCTGCGCTGATCCCGGCCTTCGTCCGTTCGGAGATCGGTGCTCGTTCGAGCTGGGCGACGGCGCCGAGGACCTGCAGGGAAAACATGCTCTGCGGCGTCGACGTGTCAATCGGATCCCGTAGCGATCGGAAATGTGCGCCCTTGGCGGTGATATCCTCGATCACCTCAAGCAGATGGCTGACGGAACGCGCCAGACGGTCGAGGCGCACCACAACGAGAGTGTCCGCGGCGCCGATCTCGCGGACGAGTTTGACAAGGGCCGGTCGGGTACGGGAGGCACCGGAACCCTGTTCCTGAATGATGATCTCGCAACCGGCCGAGCGCAGTTCGATCTCCTGAGCGTGGGTCGTTTGCTCGTCCGTTGACACGCGCGCGTAGCCAATCAGGCGGGGGTTTGTGCTCGATCGGGTCATCGGTCAGCCTGAGCAGGAGGCCGATCGCGGAGAAGTGTCAGCAGGGCCGGATTGATGTAAAGGTTTTCGCGTCCCGCTTTCAGCTCCTGAACCAAGCCGTTATCGGTGAGTGCTTTTAGATAAACGGATGCCGCCTGACGTTTTGCGATTCCGGCCTGCACAATATCTCTAATGCGGCAGTACGGGTTGACGAAAATCACTTCAGCCAGCTCCCGTGTATAGAGTTTGGGGAGATCGCGGCGAATTCGTTCAGCGGTTTGATCGAGCAGATCGCGAATGGCGCGAATACGTGCCGTCGACCAATTTGCTGTCTCGCGCACAGCTTCGAGCATGTAGAGAATCCACTCTTCCCAAGCCCCTTAGTGGTGACGGCGAGAAGCCGATCATAATAGGCGCGCTTGTTACCAATGATATATCGGCTGAGGTAGAGGACCGGGATGTCCAGCAGGCCTTTATCGACCAGATAGAGGAGGTTGAGAACGCGACCTGTGCGGCCATTTCCATCGATGAAGGGATGAATGGCCTCAAACTGGTAGTGCATCACAGCCAGGCGGACCAGCGGGTCTATTTCTTCAGCTTCGTGAATGTAGCGTTCCCAGTTGGCAAGCTTGCCCCCGGAGCAATTCCTGTCCTTCCGGCGGGGTGTAGATGACTGCGCCGGAGGCCTCGTTCATGAGTGCTGTGCCGGGCGTTGAGCGAATATCGAGATCAACAACCTTTGATCCTGCGACAGACGGCGACGGCCGTGGATATTGACACAGGGCGCTCTTTGAGCGACTGAAACCCTTCACTGAGAGCCGTGCGGTAAAGCAACGCCTCTTTCGTTGCGGGATCTGCTTTATCCCCTGGTTCGTTGGCGAAGCGGAACAGCCGATCCGTCGTGGTGACGATGTTTTCGATTTCCGAGCTTGCCTGCGGCCTCAAGCACCGGTATCGAATTGATGAGGACCGACTGGTTGGGAATGAGTTGTCCTGACACGCGGAGCTGGGCCAGTGAGGCCCGTGCAGCTATGCATGCCTTGAGCACGGCTTTTGTCTCGACGTCTTCTCGCGGCGGCAGAGACGGAAGATCATTGTAGGGACGATCAGGGCGGAACGTCATGTCGATCAATCCACATTTTTCCGACATGTCGCGCTGGATATGTCGATCGCATCGACACATCAACAATTCAGGTCGATGAAAAGAGATTCTATCGACATTTATTGGGCTCGCAAGTCTGATTTCCAAATACAGGAGATATGGATAAACGATCGGTTGTAAACGTCTTTAGGCACCCTTTGCATCGGCCCTACGGCCTCGGTGAGCCTGACAAGCACCGTTTTTCAGGCTCCAGAGAGCCCAAGGGCGTGGTGCTGTACAGTCCCGATATGAGGTCATTATCGCTAGTGTTATTCGTCCCGGAAGAAACCGCCGGCGAGTCCAGCGAGGGACTGGATAGCTTGACGATCGCGAATCATCTAACGTGAAAACAATGGCTTACGACATTGGCAAACTGTCCCTCGACACTGTCATCGCGCCCGTCGCGAAGGCGACCGGGGCTGTGGCTTTTACTTACCTATTTCAATTGAAGCGCTAAGCTGAAATTTCGCCCCTCGATTTTTACCTAACGGCTTCACGCGACCAGCGGGGGAGGGCTTCTCAAAGCCCGGATGCCTTGGTCAGATTGACCCGAAAGCGGTCGCGCCGGCGCTGATATTTGCGGGTCATTTCGGCGCTCGCATGGCCGAGCTGCTTTTGCACATGACGCTCATCGACCTCGGCCGAGGAGGCCAAACCGGCGCGCAGCGAATGGCCGGAGAATTTTGCCGTGCGCTCGCTTTCGCCCAGGTCGCCATGCAGGCCGGCGGCAAGGGCGGTGGCCTTGACGAGGCGGGCGACCGCCTTGTCATTGAGGCGGTCCGGGCCAACGTCTTTGCCGCTTGCGGTGACACGGCGGAAGAGGGGGCCTCTGGCGAGCTTGGCGAACCTGATCCAGGTCTCGACGGCGACGAGCGGGCAGGTGGTGTCGGTGGAGCCGCGGCCGATCTCGACCTCGCGCCAGCCGGTCTTGCCGCGCAACGTCAGCAGCAGCCCCTTGTCGAGGATCTCGATCCAGCCGCGCCCGTCCTCGGTCTGATCGCGTCCGAGGTCGAGACCGGTAATCTCGGAGCGGCGCAGGCCACCGGCAAAGCCGATGAGCAGGATCGCGCGGTCGCGCAGGCCCCGCAGCGTGCCGCGTTCCAGGGTTTCGAGCATGGCGATGAGGTCTTCCGGCAGGATCGCCTCCTTCTGCCGCGGCGGGGCGGCATGGCGATTGCGGATCCCGGCCATGACGGTGGCAATGGCGCGGTCTTTGCGGTCGAGCGATAGGCCCCGTTGGGTGCAGTTCCAGGCGATCGCCGAGAGGCGGCGCTCGATCGTGGATACGGAATTGGCCTTCACGCCCCGCTCGGCGGTTCCGGAAGCGCAGGCGGTGATGTAGAGGCCGATGGCGTGCGGGTCCGGGGGGAGGGGCGCGAGGTTCTGGCGCCGGCACCAGGCGGAGAAATGCGTCCAGTCCGAGGCATAGGCCTTGCGGGTGTTGGCGGAACTCGCGGCCTCGACATAGCCGCGGGCGCGATCGGCAAGGTCTTCGAGTTGGCCGGGAAGAGGGGAGGGGCTCTCCGCCGCCGACACCAACGCCGGATCGTCACCAGAATGGGCCGTGCCGTCAGACGGAGCAGAGGTCTGTTTTGCGTGATTTTTACGGTTTTGCGCGACGATTTGTGCCATTCCTTCTATAAAGAGCAAAATGTCCGATAAGGCAAGATTATCGGACATCATATGGGATCGACGGGCGGTGCGGTTTCCGTCGAATTTAATGGCAATAAGTGCACAGGCGTCGTAAGCTGAACCCCATGGATTCGCGCCCGCTTCAGCCTCCGTCGCCGTCCCTTTCATCCGCGCAGCTGCCGGCATGGGCGCTGCCCCGCGGCCGTGAGCCGAGCGAGCCGGACGCCGCCTTCGCAGCTGGCATCGCTTTGAAATCGCTCGATGATCTCGTCACAGCCGAACCATGCTGGGCCGGCTGCTGGCGCGCGCGACAGGCGCTGAAATGTGCCGCCGTGGCGGTGCGGTTGATGCGGCGCACTGAGGACGAACACGCGTTGCGTGATGCGCTTTTGCTCACTGCCGCCGGAGACGATCCGGGACCGGCCGGAAAGGTGTTTCTGGCCTACAAAAGGCTTGTCAGCCGAAAACTTGGCTTCTCCTCGAAAAGTGTCGCCGAACTGGCGGACTTGCTGGAGCTTGCCTGGGACGACCATCTGGCGGCGGCCGTCGATCTTGCCGACGATGCTCTGCAGTCCGGGCGCGCCGCGCCCTTTGCCGCCGCGGGCCTGGTGAGCGCCATCTACGCCACCCGTCCAGATGCCGAGCCGCTCGCCTGGGCACTCGCCGATGCGCTGGTCGCCTCCATGCTGAACTGGCCGGTCCCCGTGCCGTTGCTGATGGGCGAACGCTATGGCCCGGCCTTCCGCACGCTTGGGGGCAGAGGACGGGTGCGGCCAGGCGAGACCGCCTTCCCCCGTGCGGTGTGCCTCGCCCTGGTCGAAGGCTTGAGCGCTGCGCTGCACTCGGCGGGCGAGATTGCCCGCCGCGCGGACCTGCTTGTCGCGACCGCGTCGAAGGTGCGCACCAAGGGCGCCGAACCGGTCATCCGTAAACTGCTCGATGAAGATGCCGTGTCGGTCTCGGCGCCGGGAACGGACCTGTCCCGCTGGGCGAGCAAACGACTGTTTGAACGGCTGGAAGCCGCCGGCGCGGTGCGCGAACTGTCGGGGCGTCCGTCCTTCCGGATATATGGGTTGTGACGATGACCGGAGCGGCGGCAAAGAGGACACCGCGCAGCGCCAAGACGAACGGCGCAAGTGAACACTTGTTTGACCGGGAATTGGAGGATCTGCCGGCGGAGCTTCGCTGGCGCGAATGGATGCTGCGCGTCGAGGCGGTGATCTTCGCCTCCGCCGAGCCTGTCACCCGTGAGACGTTGGCGCGTGTGGTCGGCAAGGATTGCAGCATCGACCTGCTGATCGATGATCTGCGCGAGGAACTGCGCGCACGTCCCTATGACATCGTTGCTGTGGCCGGCGGCTGGCAATATCGAAGCCGTTCGGTTTACGCGCCGGCGATCCGGGCATCGCAGGTGCCGACCCGCTCAGGGGGAGCACGCCTCTTGGAGCACGAGGCGGCCGTGCTGATGGCCATTGCCTATCTGCAACCGGTGACGCGCGGGGAGTTGTCGAAAATCTTCGGTAAGGAGGTCAGTCGCGACACAATTGCTAGCCTGCGCGACGCCGGGTTCCTCGTCTCCGGTCCACGGAGCCCCACGCCTGGCGCGCCGTATACCTACGTGACGACGAAGCACTTTCTCTCCGTCTTTGGCATGGAGACGCTACGCGACTTGCCCGACCTCGAGCGGTTGGAGGACGCGGGCCTGCTCAGCCGGCAGGCCCTCGTAAAGGAGGCGTTCGCGGACCCAGGTTTGGATGGCGACGACCAGAGCTAGCCCGAATTCATCTTTGCGGCGAACCCGCCAAGTGCACGCCGCGTCCCGCACACGGCGGCTACTCGATCATGTAGCCCAGCGCCCGATAACCCGCACGTCGCTTGGCAGCCATCCGGGCCAGAACCGGAACGGTGTTGTCGACATAATCAACGACCAAGACGTCTTTCTTGTCATCGTGCTGGCGATGCAGACGGCCGACATACTGTGCCAGGGTCCCCTTCCAGGCGATCGGCATCGTCAAGAACAACGTGTCGAGCCGGGCATCGTCGTGCGTGATCCGTTCGGCCAAGCGCCCGCCCCCCTTCCTGCACGAACGATTCTCGGGCCACTTGCTCATGGCGTTGAGCAACTCGGCGAGATGTCGTTCATCCATGTCCTCGACCAGGGGCGTATCATTGGCGATTCGCTCGGCCATGAGTCTGCCAGTCATCTGAGAGACGGGGCTATCCAGCCACTTGCTCAGAGCGGTGAATGTGCTGGCAACCGTTTCGGCGTTCATCTCCTGCAGCAACGTGTCGTCGCTCGCGACCCGTTCGCCCAAGCTCTCGCCGGCACTTCGGCAAGCGGGGCTGCCGGGCCACTTGCTCAGCGCGTTGAGCACCTTGCTGGCCCCTTGTGCCGTCAGGTCCCGGTCCAGCCGCTCACGCAGCAGAACGCGTCCCAGGCGAGCGACGGCTTGCTCGCAGCGATCGCTGCGGGTGTTCTTCGACAAAGCGTTCGCAAGCAATGCCAGGTTCTTGGCACTCAGCTCCGGCAGGCTGTCGTGTTCAAGCACCTCACCGGCGATCCAGGCTACGGCCTGCATGCACGTGGCTCTCCGCGGGTGCTTGCTCAGGTTGCTGCCCAGGCGCACGAGCTGCTGCAGCGGGGCGTCTACGAACCAGTCGGTCTTGACCAAGTAGTGCGCGGCCAAGTCAGTGCAGCGTTCCAGATCCGGTCGATACCGATCGCTTTGTGGAGAAGTGGCGGAGCGCTTCAGCATCTGAAAGTACTTGCCAAGCCATTCTGCGTTCTTCTCTGGCGTCGCACCGCCATCGAGAAATGGCAGCGCCCAGCCGTGCTCATTGTGGTCTGCTAACACGTTGTCGCGGCCATCTCTATGCACGCTTGAGGATGCCGCAGGTAATGTTCCTGCGGAAGGTCTCGTTGCACAGCAAGGCGCAGTTGCTGCCGCTGATCCCGACGCAGCTGACGGAGTTGCTCGATCTCATGACGGCGAAGACCTCGCTCGCACTCCGTAGCTGTTCCGTGGTTGGCGCGACATCTGCCGCGGCGTCTTGAATGAGGGCTTGGTCCACATCGGGCGGGCGGTCGCGCTTGGAATAATCGACGCGAAACTTCGTCTCGAACGCTTCGTAAGACGCGTCTGTGCTGTGGCGCGCGCTGCTGTTGTTGTCTCGCAGGGGAGGCTGCGCCGGTACGCGCATTGACCCACCCATGGAGGTACGCCGAATTGCACCACTGTCTAAATGTAGATCGCTTAGCTCGACTTTGTACAAAATCGGTGGTGATTTCGGGGGCATCTGAGCAGCCCTGGGTGAATCAATTCGCCGCAGGGTCCCGGCCTTGCGCCATTCGTTTGATCGGATTCGAACGAATGGATGAGCGAACAGCATGATTGTAGCCGTGAGCCGGGAGACGCGGTCCCCCACATCCTTCGCAAATGGCTGTCGCCGTTTCGTTTCTGGTTTACCGCGCCAAGCTGGGAGCATCTGCTGGTCCTGGTGATGGGTGCGCTCCTTTCGCCTGGCAAGCGAACGGTGACGGCCTGCCTGCGCATACCGGACGCGCGGAGGTAAGTAATTTTGCCGCCTATCATCAACTCCTCAACCGAGCCCGCTGGAACCCTCGCACGTTGGCGGCCCGTCTGCTGTCCGTCATTGTTGCCCGGCTCGTGCCCGAGGGCCCTGTCGTGATTGGCATGGATGATACAATCGAACGGCGTTGGGGCCAACGCATCGCCGCGCGTGGAATTTATCGTGACCCGGTGCGCTCCAGCCATGGCCACTTTGTCAAGGCCAGCGGCTTGAGATGGTTGAGCTTCATTGTTCTTTCACCTGTCCCATGGGCAAAATGTATTAAAGCCCTGCCGGTGCTGACGATCCTGTGTCCCTCTGAGCGCCATGATCAGAAGAAGGGCCGAAAGCACAAGCTGCTGACTGATTGGGCAAGGCAAGGCGTCTTGCAGCTTTGCCGCTGGCTGCCGGGCCGCGAAATCATCTTTGTCGGCGATAGCAGCTTTGCCGTTCATACACTGGCTGCGGCTCTTCCCGACACGGCCACTCTCATCACGCGGTTGCGTCTGGATGCCAGTCTCTTTGCTCCACCAGATCAACGGCACGAACATACGCTCGGGCGACCGGCGCAAAAAGGCAGGCCATTGCCGAAACTGAAAACGCTCCTCAAAGACGCAAAGACCGAGTGGCAGCGCATCGTCGCATCGTCCTGGTACGGCAAGCAAACCGACAAAACCCTTGATGTCACATCAGGAACCGGCCTCTGGTATCGGCGTGGAACGCCCCCAAGACCAATTCGCTGGGTTCTCGTTCGCGATCCATCAGGCCGTCGTGAACCCCAGGCGTTCATGAGCACCAACGTCAACCTTGAGCCCGCTCAGATCATTGCCTATTTCGTTCGGCGCTGGCAGATCGAGGTCACCTTCGCCGAAACGCGAGCGCATCTTGGCGTGGAAACCCAACGGCAGTGGAACGACAAAGCCATCATGCGCACGACCCCGTCGCTGCTGGCGCTCTACAGCCTCGTCACACTCTGGGCATGCGATCTGCTCGGTCATGGCGTCCTTCCCTATGCCGCCGCCTGGTACAAGAAAACAGAGTTCACCTTCTCCGATGCCATCGGTGCGGTTCGCATGATCCTGTGGGATCAGGATATTTATCGACAGCACCCGCCAGACCCGGACATTCCTGAAACTCAACCAAGCCGCCTCAAGCGGATGACACAAGCACTTTGCTTCGCTGCATAATGTACAAAGTCGAGCTAAGCTAAGATCAGCTCTGGCGGAGAGGATTTCTAACCGCCATTGCGAGTGTAAGCAGGTCGAACGAAGGATATGGACAAACGGTCAAGAGACGGGATTAGGAAAACCAGTTCTGCCGGACGGCACCTCGAGTGCGCGTGAGCGTTTTGGACCTGATCTGCGAACTCCCATATGGGCCCGCGACGTATTAAGGTCGCAACGAGAGGCCGGACACACGTCAGCACCCGACCACCGTTCAAGACTGAGTGAAGATTTTGCTTGCATTCTAGGGAGCGTCCACACACGTCCGGTGAGTCGGTTTTGTTTGGGTGCGGAATTAGCGCAAGTTACGACACAGATGATTCATTTGTGACGTAACAGGGTATGACTGGCCAAGGTTGAGATCCTGACGGGTGCCGAGCGACAACGTCGATGGTCCACAGAACTGAAGCTTTCGATATTGCAGGAAGCGTTCGGTGCGGATGGCAGCGTTTCGGATGTGGCGCGCCGGCACGACGTTCTTCCGCAACAGATATACGCCTGGCGAAAGAAGTTCTCGCCGCCCAAATTGGAATCTCCAGAGACCGCATCGTTCGTCCCGGTTTCGCTTATCGGACCGTCGGAGAACCCCAGCGACGGTTCCAAGAGGAGCGGTGTCCGGTCGAGGTGCAAAGACGTTGAAATCGTCCTGAGGAATGGCCGCTTGCTGAGAATTGCAGCGGACATGGATCTCGAGGTGTTATCGTCGCTGGTCGCTTGTGTGGAGGCGGCATGATCGGGCCTTCTGGAAATGTGCGGGTCTTTCTGGCCTGCGGGTGACCGACATGCGGCGTGGCATTGATGGACTGTCGGCATTGGTCGAAACGGTCATAAAGGAAGCGCCGGGGTCTGGCGCAATCTTCGGTTTCCGCGGAAAATGCGCCCAATTACCAACATTCTGCATACGGTTTTCGTTTTGCGACGATCGCATATCCTTGGCATCCGCTGTTCGGGAGAAAGGTGCAGGTCTCGCCGTATCGGCGCGGCAAGAGCCTGATGTCGATCTATACGGACGAGCGGCCCGATCTTTCCCGTGAGTTGCCGAACTGGATGTTGGAAATCTGCGTAAAATTTTCCCATCTGCGTCTCAAACATGGGCTCGGACGTGACATCACCGGACGAACTCCTCAGTCACTTTATGGCATCGTCTAACTCCTCCCCGAGCGTAACCATCTCTCATGAGCATGATCGCATATCCAATCTAGTGCCGCGCCACAGAGATTATGACTCTTTGACGGGGTAAGCTTTGCGGAGCTTTTGGCGGGCTTTTTCGGTTGTGAACATCCATTGGATCTTTGCGCCATTAGCGTTGCGTTGCTGCTCCCAGGCTGCGACTTCGGCGATTATGGTGTCTTTATTGTCGATACGACGGTCGAGGCATTGGCTGCGCAGGACACCGATCTCGATCTCGACCATGTTGAGCCAACTGGCGTGCTTGGGCGTGTGGTGGAACTCCAGTCGCTTCAGCACCCTTCGAGCCTCCGGGGCTGGAAATGCGTCGTAAAGCGCCCCGGCGGAATGGGTGGAGAGGTTGTCCATCACCACGCGGATGATCGGGGCGTCGGGATAATCGACGTCGACCAGTTCGCGCATGCACTGGGCGAAGTCTTGGTTGGTTCGCCGATCGGTGACCTTCACCCTGCGCCAGGGCTGGTGGGCGTCCATGAAGACAAACAGATTGACCGTGCCGTTTCGGCGATACTCGCAGTCGTAGCGTTCAAGCTGGCCAGGCTTGGCCGCAATGGGCTCGCGCACTTCGCCGATGAGTTGGGTCGGGCTCTCGTCGAAGCAGACCACGGGCCTTTGTGGATCAGGCGTCTCTGCGTAGAGGTCGAGAACATCCTCCATGCGCGCGACGTATTCCCCATCGAGCTTTGGGATGCACCACATGTCTTTGCGCCAAGGTTTGAGATGATTCTCAGCCAGCCGGCGACGTACGGTCTCCGAGGACAACTCGTCATGATCGGTGAGTCGGACCATCTCATCGGCCAGAAGCTCCAGGGTCCAGCGGGCTCGCCCGGGCGGCGGCTTTGAGCAGGCGGTCGCCACCAACAGCGCCTCCTCCTTGCTCGATAGCTTGCGCTCAACACCCGGGCGCGGTTCTTCACTGAGCGCGCCTTCCAGATTGGCTTCCACAAACCGGCGCTTGGTCCGGTAAATCGTCGATCCGCTGACGTTCAAGGTTGCCGCGATCACCTCGTCGCTGAAGCCTTCGTCCGCCGCCACCAGGATCTGGGCGCGCTTGATCTTGCGCGACGCATGGCGTCCCCCGCTCAACAAAACGGCCAGTTGATCACGTTCCGATTGGCTAAGCTCTACGTGAAACTTTATAGTCATCGACACCTCCTTCAGCGCGGAGACGCAGATGAATCCGAAAATGAGTCCCTCACTTGACCCGCAAGCCGCAACGGCAAGACATGGCCTTACGCAAGTCCAAGGCCAGTACCTGGCCTTCATCTACGCCTACAGCCGCATCTTCAAACAGCCTCCGGCCGAAGCCGACATGCGTCGCCACTTCGCCGTTACGGCTCCGTCTGTTCACCAGATGGTGCTGACCCTCGAGAAGGCAGGATTTATATCCCGCGTGCCAGGCGCAGCACGCAGCATCCAACTTCTCATCCCACCAGAAGACTTGCCCATTCTACGATAACCCAACCCGTCATAATCTCTGTGGCGCGGTACTAGCATAGACTGGAACGCGCGCTCGGCTTAGGATCCTACGTGTCTGATCTGGTGAGAGGGAGAGATAACAGCAATGACAAGTCCAAGGCAGCCCCAGTCACCCGGTGGTTCCGACCCGGAGGTGGATCAGTGGGCCAACGCACTAATGGGGGCAAACATCGATGGATGGATGCAACAGTACCAAATGGCGGTCCAGCAGCAACAGCAGCAGCAAGCGGGGCAGCCACAGCAAGCCGCAGGCCTGCGCGGCGACAAACAAGGTGAGACTCAGCGTCAATCAGGATGAGACTCGGCGGCGGGGGTGTGACGAAGGGAGGGCGTAGCCCGACTGGAGTTACACCCCCGCCGCGGCGCAATTTTTCGGCGTCTCATGATCGCGGTTGGCCCGGTAGCGTCGGTGATTTTCTGAGAATGGAGAATCACCTTTGTGCCGGGTCGCCATGTAACCGATCATCAGACGAGGCTTTTTATGAAGTACCGACAAAACAACCCCATTGAGGTCGCTGCCGCCAAGGCGTCGATCAGCCGGGCGACGGCTTACCGCATCGAGAAGGATGCGCGTCTTCCATCGCAGACCAAGCCGCCGCGCGACCGGCGTCGCCCCGATCCCCTTGAGCACATCTTCGACGCCGAGGTTGTTCCGCTCCTCAAGGCCGCGCCCGGCATCCGAGCGGTCGCCGTTTACAACGAGATGCTGCGGCGTCATCCAGAGCTGTCAGAAGGTGTTCGCCGTACGATTGAGCGTCGTATCCGATCATGGCGGGCTGTTCACGGTCAGGAGCAGGAAGTGATCTTCCGTCAGATGCACGAACCCGGTCGGTTAGGACTGTCGGATTTTACCGACATGGGCAGCCTCGGCGTGACGATCGCCGGCCAATCGCTCGATCATCTGCTTTATCACTTCCGGCTGGTCTGGTCGGGCTTCGAGCATGCCCATGTCATCCTGGGTGGAGAGAGCTTCGTCGCTCTGGCCGAGGGGCTGCAGAACGCCCTGTGGTCGGTTGGCGGTTCGCCGCTCTATCATCGCAGCGACAGCTTATCGGCCGCCTTCCGCAACCTCGATGCCGACGCCAAGGTCGATCTGACGCATCGCTACGACGAACTGTGCGCCCATTATCGCATGACGCCGACGCGCAACAACAAGGGCGTCGCGCACGAGAACGGCTCGATCGAAAGTTCCCACGGCCATCTCAAGAATGCGATCCGCGATGCTCTGCTGATGCGCGGAACCAGGGACTTTGGCGACCTCGGATCCTATCGCGCCTTCATCGATGAGATCGTCAGCCGCCGCAATGCCGCACATGGCAAGCGCATCGATGCCGAGCGCACGCATCTGCAAGCTCTTCCCGATCGTCGCACCACCGACTTCGAAGAGGTCATCGTCACCGTATCGAGCACCGGCGGCTTCGCCTTGCGCAAGGTCTTCTACACCGTGCCTTCCCGTCTGATTGGCCACCGGCTGCGGGTGCGTCTGTTCGACGATCGCCTCGACGTCTTCATCGGCGGCACGCATCTGCTGACATTACCCCGAGGCCGCGCCCATGCGAGTGGCAAGCACGATCAAGTCGTCAACTATCATCACGTCATTCATTCCCTGCGCAAAAAGCCGATGGCGCTTTTGGGGCTCGTCTATCGCGACAAGCTCTTCCCCAGGCCGGAATATCGCAGGACTTTCGACGCGCTCATCGAGCAACTGCCCGAGCGGCAGGCTTGCAAGATCACCGTGGAACTGCTTGCCTTGGCTCACGATCGCAGTTGCGAGCGTGAACTGGCCGAGGAGCTTGCCAAAACGCTCGACGCCCACAAACTGCCTGATCTGGCGGCTTTGAGAGCGGTCTTCAGCCCGGACCCGGATCAGTTGCCGATCGTTCATGTGCAACTCGCGTCGCTCAATGGTTATGAAGCCCTGATCGGCACGGCCTATGCGGGAGAGGTCGCATGAAGAGCAACATCCACACAGTCGATGAAGCCCGCCTCGGCATCATGCTCAACGAACTGAGGCTGCCGACGATCAAGACGTTCTGGCACCAATTTGCCGAGCAGGCCGATCGGGAAGGATGGCCTGCTGCCCGTTTCCTCTCGGCCATCGCCGAGCATGAATTGGCCGAACGCGCCCATCGCAGGATCGAAAGACACCTCGCCGAGGCCCACCTGCCACCCGGAAAGACGCTCGACAGCTTCGCCTTCGACGCTGTTCCCATGGTCTCCAAGGCCCAGGTCATGGCGATTGCAGCCGGCGATAGCTGGCTCGCCAAAGGCGCCAATATCCTGATGTTCGGTCCGCCCGGCGGCGGAAAGAGCCATCTCGCCGCAGCCGTCGGCCTCGCGCTAATCGAGAACGGCTGGCGCGTGCTCTTCACCCGCACGACCGATCTCGTCCAGAAGCTTCAGGTCGCGCGGAGGGAGCTTCAGCTCGAAGCCGCCATCGCAAAGCTCGACAAGTTCGATCTTCTCATCCTCGACGACCTGGCCTACGTCACCAAGGACCAGGCCGAAACGAGCGTGCTCTTCGAACTCATCTCCGCAAGATATGAGCGGCGTTCCATCATGATCACCGCCAATCAGCCCTTCGGAGAATGGAACCGCGTCTTTCCAGACCCGGCCATGACGCTTGCCGCGGTGGACCGACTTGTCCATCACGCAACAATCTTCGAGATGAATGTCGAAAGCTACCGGCGGCGTTCGGCCATGGAAGCCAAACGCCAGCGCGGCAGACCCGCCTCATTCGCGACAATCAAAAGCTCTTCCCAGCTTGTCGCGGAGCGGCAATCAGAACACGATGAAACTCTTGCCAGCGACAATCAACATGATAACTTCGCTCCAACCGCGACATAAGAATCTCATCCAGATTGTCGCTCGCGTCTCATCCTGATCGTCGCGCTATACGCAGGCCAAAGACGGCGGACCAGGGGCCCTTCATACTCTATCTCTACAGCCGACGAGACGGAGATCCAGGCGGCGGCGGCGACGGAGCGGGCTCGCGGGAAGCTAGCCGAAACCACCATCGGCCGTAATATTACGCACTTGCGTACGTTGGCCCATCGGCTAGAACCTTTCGGGAAAAGACTCGTCGACCTTGATGTTAAATCTTTGGTTGAAGCTGCTAAACAGCTAATCCCGGACGGACCAGAGGCGGTTAACATGCTGTCGAGGCATCGGGGCGCAAGCAGCTCAGTGGATCGTCGCAGTCGTTTTATTGTCTCCCCTGAAGATGATGCGTTGATTAGGAGGGCGGAGAATGCGGCTAAGCGCCGCGGAATGACTTCGAACGTCGGTAACCGTTCTTCTCTTCTCCGCCAGTTGGCGGATGGGCTCCGGCACCAGCGGCTGACTCTGGGTGCACTTGACGATGCAGCGCTGCAATATTGGGCCGCTCAGTTGATGCCGGGAAACTCTAAGATCGGGGCCGCATTGCGTCAGCTTGAAGAATACCGGGCGGAGGAGCGTGCCAAGAACAATCGTCAGGCTGGAGAAGGCAGCTCTCATCAAGCTGCGCCGTTTCCAATGGAAGTGGATCAAGCCGGCCAGGCGCCCGCCGATAGTTTCAGTGCGGAGGAGCTTTGGGCAGGAGCGGAGCAAGCCGGCCAGTTGCCCGCCGATAGGTTCGGTAGTTTCGACCCGGAAAACGGTTCCCCTTCGCCGGCCCAAAGTGTAAATCAATCAAGCCCGCCAATGTCGGATCAAGGCTACGGGGCATGGCTATTCGGCGCCGGCGCCGGCGCCGTCGACTTCGGACAATACCTCCCTCCAAATTGGGACGACGGCATCCAGGCGGACATGAACATGTTGCGCCGATTGTACTACAATAATGTACTCCCGGACGAGTACCGGCAAATGACAACTATCACTGTCAGTGGGCAGCTCTGCACGGCTGTATACAATGGACGAATAAATCAGGTTTCCGACGTTCGCATCTACCGCCGCCGGTAGTAGACGCGCCCGTGCTTGAGCATGAAGGCACTTACCTGTTGCCGATGGTGAGTTCATGCTGAACGGCGTTGTTGCGTGGATCACCCGGCGACTGATATTGAGCGGGTTGTTTTCAGTCTCCTGATCGGGATTTCGACGATGCCGCACACGTTCAATGCCGCTCGGCGGGACAAGATTGCCAAGCAGAAATATCAAGTGACGAATTGGCCGGCATATAATGAAAGCCTGCGTCAACGTGGTGATTTGACCATCTGGGTGAAGGATGAGGCCCTGTCTTTATGGACGGCGCGGAGGCGGGCATCGCGGGGTGGTCAGCCGAAATACTCGGATCTGGCGATTACGTTGTGCTTGACCCTGCGCGTCGTCTACGGGCTGGCGCTACGCCAGACCCAAGGCTTGATGCGCAGTGTCGCGGCGCTGATGGGGTTCGATATTGCCGTGCCTGACTTCTCCACCCTGTCTCGCCGGAGCAAAGGGCTGGCGTTGCCGTCGACAAAGTCCCGAGCCACAACATCAGGTCCGGTCCATCTGGTTGTCGACAGCACCGGCTTGAAGGTCTTCGGCGAGGGCGAGTGGCTGGAAAACAAGCACAAAACCAAGGCCAAACGCAAAAGATGGCGCAAACTGCACCTTGGTGGCGTTGGTGCATGGATCGGGACTTGAGCGGATCTGGATCTGTGAAGGGGCTATCTGTGTGGTCGGTCCATTGCGGCGGATGGATTTAGGGCGTGCGCATGCAAGCATACGATTGAGGGCGGCGCAGCCGATGGCCACTTCCGTCTGCTGAGCGTGAAACGACCGAGCCCGCAGACGCCGCCCGATGATGGACTTGTATCGGCCGATGGCAGTCTCGACCAGCGAGCGCTTGCCGTAGCCGGTGGAGACCTGCCATTTCATTCGCCCGTCTCTGCTGATTGCAGCGATATGCTGATCTCTTTGTCCGGGAGATTGATCGCCGGCTGGTTCGATCGCGTTGGCGCGCGGGGGAATGACGATGACGGCAGCCGCACTGTGGTCGGTGACCGCGTCGTAGGTGGGCTTCCCGTCATAGGCGCCGTCGGCTGTGAACTGCCCGATCCGACCATCGATCTGGTTGAGCAACGGCTCCACCTGCGATGCGTCGCCCGCGTCCTGGTCGGTCATCGTATGTGCAATGATCTCGCTGCTATCGGCATCCAGCGCCACATGCAGCTTTCGCCAACCACGGCGGGATCTGGCGCCATGCTTCTCCTCCAACCATTGGCCCGCGCCGTAGACCTGCAGTCCAGTGCTGTCGACAAGAATATGCACTGGCCCGTCCGGTCGACCCTGGAGGTCATGCGCCTTGTTGGGCGATTGCCATGTTCGCGCCCGACGGCTCAGGGTGGTATGATCGGGGACAGCGAGCGCCAAGCCCATCAAGGGCAGCACCGATCCTAATAATCCTTCGACCTGACGCAGCCGCAAGCCGAACACCAGGCCCAGCGTCAAGCCGGTCTCGATGGCTAGATCGGAATAACGAGGCTGGCCACCACGCGTCGCTGGGCGTGGAGCAAGCCACATGGCAAGCACCTCCGGTGTCAGCCACAGGGTCAAGCTGCCACGTCGCCGTAACCCCGCCTCATATTCCGGCCAGTTCGTCACCTTGAATTTCATCCTGCCGATGCGATGGCGGCGGGCGGCGTTATGTTTGAAAGGCATCAAGGTCACAGATCGGTTATTGAGGTTGCCGATCGCCTACACCACGACCGCTAAACGATCCGTGCACCAACGCGGATTGGCTGCACATATTACCGTGCATGGCGAGGCTCCTATGCTACCCTGCAAGATTTCTAGCATGAATTCGTGAAAGCTTTCTAAAGCGCAATGTGATTGCAAGCAGACTGATATCACGCAGGCAAGCTATCGTGATTGCTATCACAAAGGCCCGCCGAGCAGTTGTCGCATTCCCACTCTGGCCTATATTGTGATAGTGTTTAATCCTATTCAGCGCGATCCGAAATAAGGAGATTCCCCATGCGCAGCACGCAACAATTCAGCGTCACATTGCCGAACGATATGGCGCAGATGGTCAAAAGCAAGGTTTCGTCGGGCGAGTATGCCAGCGAGAGCGAGGTTATCCGCGATGGCCTGCGCGCCTTACAGGCGCGTGACAAGGCCCTAGAAGCCTGGCTGCGCACGGAAGTCGCCACCACGTATGACAAGCTGAAGGCCGATCCGAGCCGTGCGCTGAGCGTAGACCAGGTGCGGCAACACCTTGCCGACAAGCGTAAGCGGTCGGCCTCAGCGTGAGCCATATCGTCCATTTTACGCCGGAAGCCCTTAACCAGCTGGACGAATTGGAAAGCCATATAGCCGCGGAAGGGTCGCCCATCACAGCGGCTCGATACATCGA
This sequence comes from Rhizobium sp. T1470, assembly GCF_042140505.1. NCBI lineage: Bacteria > Pseudomonadati > Pseudomonadota > Alphaproteobacteria > Hyphomicrobiales > Rhizobiaceae > Rhizobium > Rhizobium sp. T1470. Next base: position 49,080 of record NZ_CP148096.1, on the reverse strand, counting down.
TTCCATCGTGGCCCACTGCGAGAATCTGCGAACTTTCCCGCATCGAGGTACGCGGCGCGATGACATTCGGCCAGGCCTCCGGACGCTTGGATATCGCCGGCGTGTGACGATCGCGTTTGAAGTGGCGGGCGACACGGTAAATATTCTTGGCGTCTATTATGGCGGCCAAGACTACGAGGCGGATCTTGGGGATGACCAATAATTGCGCATCGCTATGTCAGTAATCGCTTGGTTGATCCGCCCGGCCGGGCATTGCCGCTTAGCGGCGGTAGGAGACGCCTATGGTGAACGGAAAATCCAAACCGCACCCGATTACACGGCGCTTTCTAACTGGATGGCGCATAATGAGGTGCGCGATAACGAGATTACTAGCTTGGTACTGAGACTTGCCGACCATGGAATGCGGGTGGCCCAAATCGAAAATCTAATGAAAACAGCACTCCGGGAGCAACTGGAAATAATAGAGATGTTCCCGTCGGACGAAGATGAAACCTGACGGGGCACTTGCTCTTTTGAAACTGAAGTACAGATGGAGGGCATCGCACTGTGGTTTTCTTCAAGGCGGGAACGCAGGGCGTTTTTGGCATTTGAATTCGGGAAGAGCGAGAAGTCGCTTCGGGTCGAATGCTAGAGGTGATTTAATGGCCAAGGTTTACAAGAGCGAGGCTCTGTCCGCGATCCATGAAACGATGGAGGGCCTGTTTGAGATTGGTGCGATCGACAAGCAGACGATGCGTGAATTCGATGAAGGGTGCCTGACCGCGGTCGAGACGATGACCCCCGAAGAAATCCGTTTCATTCGAGAGCGCGAGCATATTTCACAGCCAGTTTTTGCCAGCTACCTCAATGTGAGCAAAGGCTTGGTGTCCGGTTGGGAGCGCGGCGTCAAGAAGCCGGGCGGACCAGCACTGCGTCTCCTGACGGTCGTGCAAAAGAAGGGCCTTCAGGCAATCGCCTGATTGCGGCGAAAGCCGCGCCGGCCCGGAGGCGAACGCGCTTCCTCGTTGCGCCGTAGAGAGCCGGAGGGCCGTCCAGTGACAATGCCCCGGCGGCTTCAGCCGGGACCACTTGTTATGCTACCAGGACACCTCCGCACCGAGATAGTCTACGAAGGTCCCGGTCGAATCCATGTCAGTCTCCCATGCCCGTGCATGGATTCCTGCGGCGGCGTCCTCAACCTTTACCGTGGCGTCGGGTCCGCCCATTTCCGTTCGCGCCCATCCGGGATCGACCACCCTGACCGCGATCGACTCGGCGGCGAGGTCGGTCGCCAAGCCCTGCATCAGTTTGTTCACAGCCGTCTTGGACGCGCGATAGGCGATTCGGTCGGACTTCGCATAGTTCATCCTTCCCATCTGGCTGGAGATCGTGACGATCCGGGCGATGCCGGCTCGGTCTCTCGCAGCGCGTAGGTTGGGAAGGAAGGTCTGCACGACGCGCAGCGGCGCGAGGGTATTCACTTCCAGTGCGTGGCGAAAGCCGTCGAAGTCCATATCAAGGGTGGACTGGCGCTCCGGGCCGATAATCCCGGCATTGTTGACGAGAAGATCGACTGGACGGTCCCCGAGCATGGCAGCTACGCGGTCAAGCGCGTCCTTGCCGGTGACATCGACTCCGTCGAAGACCTCGCCGGGGCCACCAGCGTGGGCGCGCACTAACGCAATGACGTCAATCCCTTGCTCCGAAGCAAACACGCCAAGTGCGCGTCCAATTCCGCGTCGTGCCCCGGTAATAAGCATCGTCCTCTTCATGCACAACGCCATATTGGGAGCACGTTACAGCGCTATGACATTTATCCCGCCTCTGCGCCGCTTGAATTGGGGTGCCGAGCCGTTAGGCGCAAATGGGTGGGTCGATGATTCTCCATAGTGGGCCCTTCAGTGCACCGTCGGCTCCGACAGGGGAAGCATTTTCAGAGTTTTGTTTATGACCTTGCGGAGCTTTCGCCAGTCCGGGAGGTTGCGCTCGTTCACCCGCTCCTGGATCGCCGTCATCGTCCTTCGGGATGTTGGCGACCAATTCCTGCGCTTGCCAATAGGCCAGCGCAATGTGTTTGCGGTCATCAGGTCCGCATTGCGCGATTGAGTCGACGGCCCAAGCTAGCGTCTTTGACAAGCTTTCCACCTCTTTGTTCATGCCGGATCGAACGCTCCCTTGAACTCTGCGAGGGGCCGGCCGGTGTGCTGCTGGCTGTAGGAGATCCCCGACTTTTCGGAATCAAGCGCGCGGGCCATGGTCTGGAACACCACCGTCTCCTGGCCGAGCAGATCGGAGACGAGGCGGGCGCTGTCGTGATCGTTGACGCTGAACACCTGCAGCAGGCCGGCATTCGACGGCAACGATCTTGAGGATGAGGCCGGCAATGAGCGCCTTGGCTTCCTCGTTCCAATGGGCCTCGCCGGCCATGCCCGGTTCGTCGAAGACGAGGGCGTCGGCCCCGCTCCGGTTCCGGCCTGCTCATCGGCCGCGACGGCAAGACCGGAAAGCTCCTGCGCTATGACGGGCCGGCGCATCTCATTACCATGGCGCCGACGCGCACCGGCAAGGGCGTCGGCGCCATCATCCCGAACCTGCTGACGGCCGATCGCTCGGTAATCTGCATCGACCCCAAGGGCGAGAATGCCAAAATCGCCGGCCGCGCCAGAAAATCCTTCGGCCCGGTCCATGTCCTCGATCCCTTCGGCGTCACCGGCCTGCCCTCGGCCGCCTTCAATCCGCTCGACGGGCTCGATGTGGCCGGCCTCGATGTCGCCGAAGATGCCAGCACCCTTTGAGGGGAGCCACTTCCCGGTTGGTAGCAAATCGGGCCGAACCGTGAGTGTCGTCGGCGATGTCCCCGAAATGCAGGATCAGCGGATTGGTGATGAAGCGGAAGGCGAGGGCGGCAAGCACCAGCAGCGTGACGAGATCGAGGGCGATAACCGGACTGCTGCCGACGCCGAAGCCCATTTTCTCGAGGACGAACCGGCCGCCGAAGCCGATCACGAACAGGACGATGATGAGGAAGAACAGAAGGCCGAGCAGCGGCTTCCAGATCCGAAAAGGTGCGGAGAGCACTGCGACGAAAGCCCATAGCGGATCGCGCGCTGCCGCCCGCATCATGTTCTTGAAGGCGACCCACGCCGAGGTCGCCTGACTCATTCACCCGCCTCGCTTTTGTGAACCGCCGTTGTCCCATCCGGGGTTTTCAGCAGATCGGCAAAGAGCGCCTTGTCGTTGTCGCGCGTGAGGAAGCCGGGCAGCTCGCGGCGCAACCAGTCGCCGAGGCGTTTGGTGAATTCGGGATCGTTGGCGTTCTCGAGCCGATGCAGGACGAGCGCGCCGAGCAGGACCTTGCGGCGGGTATCGTTGGCGCGTTCCTGTTTCGACAGCCGCGCCTTGAGCGCCGAGCGTTGCGCCTCCAGTTCGGCCAATCGCTGTTCAATGGTTTTGCGTGCCATGCTTGTTCCTTTCATTTCGGTGCGGGCGCGGCCTTGAGCTTGACCATGATGATTTTCGGGTGATCGCCCGTGCTCTCCATGTCCACCAGGCCGGAAGCCGCGACCAGATCGGACAAGCGGGCGAAGCCGTAATTACGGGCATCGAAGTCCGGAGCCTGTTTGGCCAGGTGCGCGCCGACGCGCGCGAGGTTGGCGCGGCCGTTCTCGTCGGCCGAGGCGGTGACGGCCTTGGCGAGCATGTCGAGGGCAGCTCGATCGAGCGCTGGTTTTGCCGGAACTGGCTTGGCGGTCGGCGCGGCGGCTTCTGCTGCGGCTACCGGCTTGCGGACTGTTCGTTCTGGGGCGACCGGCGCTTCTGCTTCCGGCGCGGCGCCATTGAGCACGTCGAAATCACAAGCGGTAACGAAGGGGCGCGGCGTCTTGCGTTCACCGAAACCGTAGACCGCCACGCCCTGTTCGGGGAGCCGCGCCGCCAGTCGGGCGAAATCGCTGTCGCTCGAGACGATGCAGAAGCCGGAAAATCGACCCGTATAAAGCAGGTCCATGGCTTCGATGATCATGGCGCCATCGGTAGCGTTCTTGCCGGTCGTGTAGGCGAACTGCTGGACCCGCTGAATGGAATGCTCAACCAGGCAGTCTTTCCAGCCTTTCAGGTTCGGACCGGTCCAGTCGCCATTGATGCGTTTGACGCTTGCCACGCCATAGTTGGCGATTTCCGCGAGCAGCCCGGTGACGATCGACGGCGATGCATTATCACCGTCGATGAGAAGCGCGAGTGTGTCGGAAGCCATCAGTCTACTTCTCGTCACGTGCACGCGGCGGCTCGCCGGTTTCGTTCGCCGCTTCAGCAGCGGCAAGCTCCTTTGCTTCCGGTAGCAGATGCGGATCCTCGACTGTGGCCATATGTTCGGGACGCGTGCCGGTCGCGGGAAACACGATGCCGGTGATTTCGGGTTCGCTATTGAGAATGCCCGCCAGGAGCGCATCGACTTCGTTCACGTAATTGCCGGGAAAGTCGCGGCTCAAACTCAGGTCGCCGCTCGTGGTCTTGATCGTGACGCCACCGAGATGCGGCAGGAGATCGAATATGCGCATCAGGGCGTTGTTTGTCTCGGCACTGAACGCGATCATCCCATCGGTGTTTCCGACCATCAGCAATTGCCATGGCGGGCGACGCGTCCTGATTTCGTTCAGCTTGCCGATTACGACCCTGTCATCAGCCTGTCCGCTCATTGTGACGCTCCATCTCGTTGCCGATACGATTGCTACTACAGGAATGTTGCTGTCATTTCACGGAAAAGTTGCGTTCTCCGCTTGAAAATGCATCCCCTGTGTTGCGCATTCGCGACCTCACCTTTGTTGCATCGACATTGCCACAGGCGCCACACCGTGGCCGATTGAGCGAAAGCGACAGGAGATAGTGCTGTGGCATCGGCGGCTTATCGTTGTGCGGTTCGCCTGACCAATGAGCGCGACGGGCTTGTACATGATTTCACCCGGAAAGAGGGGGTGGAGCATACCGAGATTGTGCTTCCAGTGGGCGTTTCCGCCGATTGGGCTCTGGATCGTTCGACCTTGTGGAATGCGGCTGAGTTTGCCGAGAACCGGAAAGACGCGCGTGTCGCCCGCGAGTTCGAGATTGCGCTTCCGCATGAGCTATCGGCTGAAGGGCGGATTGCGGCGGCGCGGACGTTCGCTCAGGATTTGGCCGATCGCTATGGCGCAGCGGTAGACTTCGCGATCCATGCGCCGCATGAGCAGGGCGATATCAGAAACTACCATGCGCATGTGATGATGACAACGCGGCAGGTCGAAGAAAGCAGCCTGGGGGAGAAGACTTATCTTGAGCACAAGAATGCGCAGCTGTTGTCGAATGGTCTGCCGACGACCGACATGCAGCTTCGCGACATTCGCCAGTCGTGGGAGAGCATCGCCAACAGCCAGCTTCAGCGCGAGGGGCTGGATATCCGGATCGATCACCGTTCGCATGCAGAGCGCGGACTTGAGCTTTCGCCGACCGAGCATATGGGTGTGCATGCCTCGCAGATGCAGCGCAAGGGTATGGCGGTTGAGCGGGCGCGGCTGGACGGAGAGGCGGCGCAGCGTAATGCCGAGCTGATCCGGGAAAAGCCGGAACAGGTTCTTTCGATCATCACGCAGGAAAAGAGCGTTTTCGACCGGCGCGATATTGCGCGGGCGCTGCATCGCTATATCAACGACGATGCGCAGGCATTCCAGAATGCCTTTGCCGCCGTCATGGCATCGCCGGCGCTGGTCGAGCTTCAGCCGGAGCGCACCCACATTGCGGGGGATCGCGAGACGGGCGAGACAGAGTTGGCGCGGTATTCGACAAGGGAAATGGTCGAGATCGAATCCGGCATGGTGGGAGCGGCCGAGCGTATGGCCGAGGTGCTCAGCCATGGTGTCGATCGGCGGCATGTCGTTAGGGCGATGGAGCGGCAGGACGATGCTATTCGGCGCAGTTCCGGCGATGAAACCGCGCGGCTTTCCGACGAGCAGCGGCGCGCAATCGAGCATATTACCGGACCGGAACGCATATCCGCTGTCGTCGGGTTCGCCGGCGCTGGCAAGTCCACCATGCTGGCGGCCGCCCGCGAGGCGTGGGAGGCGCAGGGCTATCGGGTGCATGGCGCAGCACTGTCCGGAAAGGCGGCCGAGGGTCTGGAGGAAAGTGCCGGCATCCAGAGCCGTACGCTGGCATCCTGGTCCCGCGGTTGGGATAACGAACGGGGGATGATCGGCCGCGGCGACGTGTTCGTGATCGACGAGGCCGGCATGGTGGGAAGCCGGCAGCTCGCCCGCTTCATCGGCGAGGCCGAGCAGCGCGGGGCGAAGATCGTCCTTGTCGGCGACCATGAGCAGCTCCAGGCGATCGGGGCCGGCGCACCGTTCCGCGCCATTGCCGAGCAGATCGGCCATGCGGAGCTTTCGGAGATACGCCGGCAGCGCGTGGACTGGCAGCGGGAGGCGTCGGTTGCCTTCGCCACGCACCGGACGGCCGAGGGCCTGGCCGCTTATCATGAGCATGGCGATATTCGGTTCAGCGAGACCCGGGAAGACGCGCGCGGCGAGATCGTTCGGGATTACCTTGCCGATCGTGATCAGCGCCCGGACGGCACCCGCGTTGCGATGGCGCATCGTCGGGCAGATGTGCGGGCCATCAATGAGGCAATCCGCTCCGAGCTGCAGGACAGCCATCGGCTGGGGCGCGGCGCGGAGGGCGGAGAGCTCACATTCCAGACCAATGACGGCAAGCGCAGTTTTGCACCGGGCGACCGGATCGTGTTTCTGGAGAACAGCCGCGACCTCGGCGTGAAGAACGGCATGCTAGGCACCGTTCAGTCCGTCGAGCCGCACGCAATACAAGTTCAGCTCGACGGAAATGCGCCGGGAACGGACGGTCCGCGCATCATCGATGTACCTGTCAATGATTACCAAGCCGTTGACCACGGCTATGCGACGACGATTCACAAGAACCAGGGGGCGACGGTCGATCGCGCCTTTGTGCTGGCGTCCGGAACGATGGACCGGCATCTGACCTATGTCGCCATGACCCGGCATCGCGACGGGGCGCAGCTCTATGTCGACGGACAAGAGTTCACCAACGCCCGCGCCGACCAAATGTTGGCCCAAGGCAAACTGGTGGAGCATGGGGCCGCGCCCTACGAGCACAAAGAGGGCAACAGCCAGAGTTATTTCGTGACGTTGGAAAACGCAGCCGGCGAGCGTCACACCACTTGGGGCGTGGACTTTGAGCGCGCCATGGCTGAGACCAAGCCGGAGATCGGCGCGACGATCAGCCTTCGGCATCAGGGATCGGAGTCGGTTCGCCTGCCGGACGGACAGACGGTCGAGCGGCATTCGTGGAAGGTGATGGACGCCGGCGAGCTGGCCTACGCCCAACTCGAAAGCCGTCTGTCGCGATCGGGGGTGAAAGAAACGACGCTGGACTACGCGAAAGACTTTGCCGAGCGGCGTGGGATCGCGGAGGCGTTCGGAGTCAAGAGCGAGATCGAGCTTGCTCCGGCCCAGAAACTGTCGCAGGACATCACCTCCCGTCTGGGCCATCCAGGACAGGAGCAACAGGACCGGCCATCTGAGCGTCAGCGTGTCCACGAGGAACGTGCCGACGATCTGGCCGGCCCTGTTGGCGGGCGCGAGGGTCCGCGACAGCAGGCAACCTACAGCCGCGAGGCGATCGAAAGCTTGCCTCTGGATCAGCCACCGCGGAGGCCTGAACATGCGATTGCGCCACCCGGCCATCAGCAGGCCGAGAAACGCCCGCAGAGAGCCGAGACGCAGAAGCGCAGCACGTTCGCTGGCCTCAAGCTCAATGCGGGTCGTGGCGCCGCGCAGGAGCGCGACAAGGCCTCGCAGGCGGAGCGGCCGGGAAGGGAAGAGAGCTTGCGGCCAGCTGCCGCGCAGGACCGGCTCGCGGAGCGCGCGCGGCCTCTAACGGGCTTTGAGCAGGCCGTCGATCATTATGCGCGCGCATTCAGCGCCGCCGACAAGCAGCTTCGGCAGGACCTGCCCGTTCTCGAAACGCAGAGGCAGGAACTGCGCACGTCAGCCGAGCGCCTCGATCAGGCGCGGCCGGGATCGCACGAGCTCATGAAATCGGCCTTGCAATACGATCCGGAGACGGCAACGGCGATGACCGAGCTTTCCGGCCGCGAGCGTGTCGGCGAGCTCGTCGCCGGCATGGACCGGGAGCGGGCGGCGCTGGCAGACCCTAACGTGAGGGCCGATCGCTTTATCGAGCGCTGGCAGGAACTACAGGCTGAGCGTCGGACGCTCACAACCGGTTGGCATGTGGAAGCACGGGCAAAGATCGACAGCCAGATGAAAGGCCTTACGAAAAGTCTTGAACGCGATCCACAGCTTGAATCGGTCTTGCGCAATCGCGCTCAGGAACTCGGAATCAGTCATATCCGTCAGAGCCAGAATCTTGCCCGTGAAATGGAGCGCCATATAACCCAGAGCCGGAGCCAAAGCCTCGGGCTGGAACGATAAGGAGAAGACATGGCGGAAGAGTACCGCGACGAGGATCTGGACGGCCGGGACGATCTCGAGCCGGACACATCACCCGAGGATGACGCCGGCGATCCGGCAGCCGCCTTCGAGGCATTGCGGGAAACGGTCGAAGACCTTGCCGCCAATCTAACGCGAGAAATGACGACGATCCGCAAGGGCGTGGAAACCGCATTCGACCAGATCGAGCGGCAGGGTACGCCAGTCGACTACAGCGCCGAGCTCGGGCGCATCGTCCAGAGCCTCACCACGGTGGGCGAGCGGTTAAAGGCCGTGGAGCAATCCCCCGTTCTGCGGCAGGGTGCCGAGCACTATGCCCGCGCTCTCGAGCGTAGCGGCGACGGGCTGGTTCGCAACGCCGTTCAGCAACTCGAGCGGCAGGCGTCCGATCTCGAGCGCATCAGCGGCGTTCTCGCCTCCCATAGCAGAAGCGCCTTTCTCAGAAAGGATCAGGACATTCGGATGTGGACGGCCGCGGGCTTTGGAGTCATCGCCGGCATGTCCTTGCTTCTCATCTTGCCACGTTTCCTGCCGTTCTCCGCCGACAGCCATGTCGCGAGCCTCGTCATGGGCCGCGATCGCGACAGCGCCGGCTATGCCATGATCGAGGCCGTCGATCCCTTTACGGTCAAGAAAATGAAATGGGGCGGGCAGTTTTACGATGCCGGCGGCGGGGAGATTTCGGCGTGCCTGGAGAATGCCAGGCAGACGGGGAAGGACCAGAAATGCACCGTCACCGTGCCGGCTCCGGAGAAGCAGCAATGAGCGAGGCAGCAGAGCAATACCAGGCAGGACGCCGACGACGCTCGATCGGCCCCATGGGAAGGGCAAGCGATAGAAGCTCGTTGAATGTAGGAAGATCACGAGCCCAAGCCAGCTCCGATCGCGAGATCGGCCGGAAGTGCGCGTAGCCCAAAGGAGCGTGCCGTCAATGCAAACAGCAACGCCGATCCGACGATGAAGCCTCCTCCGACCGCTATCGACGCCATGAGACCCAGCAGGCCGCCCCCCATCAGCAAGACAGCGTTTCAATCCGCAGGTCCGGCTTCAGCGGTTTCGGATCGAAATGCCGCGATAAAGTGACTGATCCCTAGCAAGCCGAGGAATCCTGCGACCACGTATGGAACTGCGGCGGGACTGATGCCGTAAGTGAAGCCACCTTGGACGCGGTTGGCATTAAACGCGACAACGATGGGCGTTGTTGCGTGGATCACCCGGCGACTGATATGGAGCGGTTGTTTTCAGTCTCCTGATCGGGATTTCGACGATGCCGCACACGTTCAATGCCGCTCGGCGGGACAAGATTGCCAAGCAGAAATATCAAGTGACGAACTGGCCGGCATATAATGAAAGCCTGCGTCAACGTGGTGATTTGACCATCTGGGTGAAGGATGAGGCCCTGTCTTTATGGACGGCGCGGACGGCGGACATCGCGGGGTGGTCAGCCGAAATACTCGGATCTGGCGATTACGTTGTGCTTGACCCTGCGCGTCGTCTACGGACTGGCGCTACGCCAGACCCAAGGCTTGATGCGCAGTGTCGCGGCGCTGATGGGGTTCGATATTGCCGTGCCTGACTTCTCCACCCTGTCTCGCCGGAGCAAAGGGCTGGCGTTGCCGTCGACAAAGTCCCGAGCCACAACATCAGGTCCGGCCCATCTGGTTGTCGACAGCACCGGCTTGAAGGTCTTCGGCGAGGGCGAGTGGTTGGAAAACAAGCACAAAACCAAGGCCAAACGCAAAAGATGGCGCAAACTGCACCTTGGTCTCAATCTTGTCAGTGGTGAGATTGTTTGTTCCGATCTGACCGCGGATGATGTCGGCGATCCGACAGCGTTATCAGGACTTCTGGACCAGATCGGTGGCCCCGTCGAGAAGTTCATTGCCGACGGCGCCTATGATGGAACGCCAACCCGAGATCTTCTGGCGACACGCTTTGGTGAGATCGTGGAGGTCATTATCCCACCTCCCAAGACTGCCGTTGCCAGCCCTCAATCGGTGCTGGTTCCACCTGTCCGCGATCGCCATATTGCAGAAATCCAGACCAAAGGGCGGATGGCATGGCAGAAATCCACCGGCTACAACAAGCGCAGTCGCGCTGAGACCCAGATGGGTCGATGGAAGGCTGTGATCGGGCCCAAACTCAAAGCGCGACATTTTGACAATCAGAAGACTGAAGCAAAGATTGGCGTCCGTGTTCTTAACCGGATGACAGAACTTGGCCGGCCCAAGTTCGAGCGCGTTGCAAAAATGCAGTGGATAGGGTTGCCTGTCCAAAGTCTGATCCATGCAACAGTGCTATGGCCGCACAGCTCCTCGGCGATCAACTTGACAACCGCGATTAGAGAACTCCCTGGGACATGATCAGTCGAAACCTTCGACGATTTGCTGCTACCAGCCTCGGATCGAGTCGCCATACTGATCCAACTCGCCATCCACCATCCGCGGACAGCGCGCCCATGCCATCTCTGCTTGAGACAATGCCAGGGTCAGTTTTCATTTTGCCCGATGTAATCGTCCCTCTCGCCGTGATTATCATGGAATACCAATCTTGCATGACGGCGAGAGACGACTCGGCCGTATGATACTGGCTGATGTGTCAAAGGAGAGGCCGCGATGGGCAGTACAGGTGATGAATCGTCGGACTCTAGTCCCGAACAATGTAGCGAGGCTGATACTTGGATCGCGGGTTTGCAAGGGGAAGATGTGGCCTCGAGCCGCTCCAGGCATTCGACCGCCTCGCAGGAGGAGCCGATAACCCGACAGCCGAAAAAAGAAAAAAAAGGTTGGTTCACAAAAGGCTTTGCAAAAGTCAAAGATGGTGTGAAGAAGCTCGTCGTTCCAAGCAGCGGCAAGAAATCGTCGAAGGACTGGACGCGCGAGCCGGAGGCTGTCGTGCAGCAGCTGAGCGATCTACATTTAGACAGTGGTGCAATTCGGCGTACCTCCATGGGTGGCTCGATGCGCATGCCGGCGCAGCCTTCCCTGCGAGACAACAACAGCAGCGCGCGCCACAGCACAGACGCGTCTTACGAATACGTCGAGACGACGTTTCACCAACATCATGCCAAGGCCACGCCTGCGGCCTCTGCCGAAGACACTAACCTCATCGACGGGGCGGCCGAGGCGTACAGGCGCAGGGGCTATAGTGAGAGCACCATCAAAGATAATCTTACATATCTTCGCGCATTATCTAATGAGCTCAACTCTCTCGGCGGTCTAGCTCAACTTAGTGACGAACAGTTGCGCGTTTATGTTGACGACAACTACCCGCGCCAAAAGAAGAATGTTCCTCGCGCCGCAAAAATTGCCTCGCTGCGCTGCGCATGCTTGAGAAATACAGGAATGATGCGGGCGACGGAGTAAAGCGGGGCGCCCCACGGCGTGTTGCCTCTCCTGAAGACGAGGCCCTCATCAATGAGGCGAGTGAGTATGGAGTGGCGCGTGGCGGTTACACCCAAACAACCGTTGACGTATATGCCCGTAGTCTTCGCAGGTTATCTGAGGAGCTCCGGTCTTACAAACAAACCATCACTGGACTACAGGACGCGGCGCTGCGAGGATGGGTTGCGAAGTTGGACCTGGACAGCAACTCCATGCAAGGCGGGTTGCTTATGCTTGAGCTATACCGCCAGTTCCAGCGGGCGAACAATTCGCAGGATGCAGGCGAAATCCAACCTTTTCAGTGGCAGCTCGTAACTCCCCAGAGCCAGATAGGTCCGTCATCGGACGATCCGCAGCAGAACTGGCATGAGCAGGAGATTATTAAGCAGTTTGGCTCGCCCTTCACGCCGGATTACGACTCGACGCAGAACGAGCTACCTCCTCCGCCAGCGGACAATAATCCACGTTTTGTCCCAAATCCACGTTGGACCCCAGCCCATCTTCCGGATCTCGGCGATGCCGTCGGGCCGGGTTGGCGGCACTACAGCGAGTTTGCCCCGGACGCTCTGACCAACGCCCTGAGAGAGCGCGGCCTCATGCCAGCCTGGAACGAACGGACAAGCTTCTTGATCAACCGAAGGTTTTACAGGGCCGAACTGCGGGACAACGGGCGTCTTTACCTCACCTTTCAATTCGGAGCTTGGCTCGGTGACAAGGAGTGGCTGTGGGAAGACAACATCCGTAGGAATTTCAATCTAATAAGCCTCGAGTTGCTGAACAACTATCCGGGACTCGCCGCCATCACGGCGCTGGCGGACCCCTCGCAAGTACCAATGCTGCTGGGGACGGCCCCGGATACGGGACGTCGTCCCATGGTCCGCAACCTGTACGGTCACGATAATGCAGCCGACTTCGTGTTCATTCCAGTGAGTAACGCCGAGGGTGATGATCCCGATCGCCGCGGCACCCACTGGTCGCTGCTGCTCCTTGATCGCCGCCAACGGCAAAGTCCGATGGCCTATCACTTCGACTCCCTCAACGGCTTAAACAACCCCTCTGCCCGACGGATCGCACGCGCCTTGGGAGCCCCCGAGGCAATCCAAATGGCGATGACCCAGCAGGACAACGGTCGTGATTGCGGCATCTTTTTGCTGGAGGCGGCGCGGGCGCTGATTGGAGAATTGGCACAAGGTCGGCCACCGATCATCGTCCGCGACCTCCCCGGCGACCGGGGAGCGGTCCAGGCCCGATTGCGCGACCCCCGGGGCGATAATCCTTGACCTGACATGTTCAGATCAACGCCCGAATCGCCATCGCCGAGCAAATGTCCCGCCGGTCCCTTCTGAAGGTGATCGGGGGCGCCTTAGCAACGGTTTTGATGAGCGACGTTCCCGCCTTTGATCTGGAGCCGGCAAAAAACCGATACTGCTCACCATTCTGACGAGAGGTAGCAACGTCGCCCGATTTCGCGTCTCCTCTGCCCCGGAGCGCCGAGCGAGATCAGGGCGGCGTATTCACGTTAACAGCGGACGGGGAAGATGAAGCCGACAATGCAAGATAGCACCTCCACACACGTGCCGCTGTGGTCTTGGATCATTCCGCTCTTCGGTGGCGTGATTGCGGCTCTGGCACTAGCGCACGTGCTGCCTGAAGTCTCTGTCCCGATACTTCTGACGTCGGCGGCCTTGCTTGCAGGTGCTGTTTTTGCAGCGGTGCATCACGCCGAAGTTCTTGCCGAGCGGGTGGGTGAGCCTTGGAGCTATCCTCCTCGCCATCTGCGTGACAATCATCGAAGTGGCGGTCATCGTTTCCATAATGTTGTCGGGCGCAGAGGGAACGAAGAGGTCGCGAGAGACACGGTTTTTTCCGCGGTGATGATCGTGCTCAACGGAGTCATCGGCCTTTGTCTAGTGGTTGGCGGCCGACGCCACCACGAGCAGACGTTTCAGTTGGATGCGGCCTCGGCGGCACTGGCGGTGCTTGGCACACTCGCGACACTGTCTCTCGTGCTGCCGAATTTCGTCATCGCAGGACAGCCGCAGCAGTTCGCTCGAATACAGCTTGCCATCATTGGACTTGTGTCGCTGGTCCTCTACGGCGTGTTTCTATACGTGCAGACGGTCCGCCATCGCGACTATTTTATGGATCACACGGGTGCCATCGATGACGGCAAGGCGCTTCCGGCCGAGCACGAACGCCCGAAGGGCAATATGCCGGTAACTGGAGGCCTGCTCGTGCTGGCCCTCGTGTCAGTCGTCTTGTTGGCCAAGCTGCTGTCTCATCCCCTCGACAGCGCAGCATTGCTGAGCCGGCTTCAAAACAGCGTAAATCTTGTTCTCGGGTCAGCGCTCGCAAGCATAGGCATGACAGTTCCGGTGGTCGCTGCGATCTCCGTCACACTTGGGCAGAACAATTACGTTGGGGCTCCGCCCGGAGAACCTCGTAATGCTCATCCTGACACTCTTCGTCAGCACGATCACCCTCGGCACGGGCAGAACCACCGTGCTCCAAGGTGCCGTTCACCTCTCGATTTTTGTTGTTTTTCTCCTGCTTTCCGCCGTGCCCTAATTCGGCGAATCGATTGTGGCCGATTGGCCCCTCCATCGTCCCGCGACGTCGACAACGATGGTCCGCACATTGGCAGGTTCAGGGCCTCCGGGCGACTTTATCCCGGACGCGACACGAGGATCAGCCCCGATCTGACCGGCTGGTCCGGGTTGCAAGCGCACACGCCGACACCGACGTGAAGTAGCGATCGAAGCCGCGTCAACAAAGACCGACAAGGTTGATGGTGAAGCATTGGTCCGGGCACTGCTCGCGTTCAAGCGCGGCGAGCACGTGTATGCGCAATGTCAAAGCGCAGGTCCCAGGGGACGAAGATCGGCGGCGCATCTGCCGGGAGCGCTAAGCGCTCATTGCGGAACGGGTGAGGCATGTTAACCGCATCAAGGGTTTGCTTTTCGCTCAGGGTGTCAGCGGTTACCAACCGCTACACAAGGATCGGCGCAAACGACTGGAGGAATTCCAGACCGGAGACCGGCGCGGGTTGCCGACGTATCTCAAGGCTCAAATAAACCGTGAACTCGATCGACTTGAGTTGTTGCTTGAGCAGATCGCTGCGGTGCTCCGTCAAGCCGCATGACCAGCACTCATGACCGCCCAATTTTGCGGCGTTGGTGCATGGATCGGGACTTGAGCGGATGTGGATCTGTGATGGGGCTATCTATGTGGTTGGTCCATTGCGGCGGATGGATTTAGGGCGTGCGTATGCAAGCATACGATTGAGGGCGGCGCAGCCGATGGCCACTTCCGTCTGCTGAGCGTGAAACGACCGAGCCCGCAGACGCCGCCCGATGATGGACTTGTATCGGCCGATGGCAGTCTCGACCAGCGAGCGCTTGCCGTAGCCGGTGGAGACCTGCCATTTCATTCGCCCGTCTCTGCTGATTGCAGCGATATGCTGATCCCTTTGTCCGGGAGATTGATCGCCGGCTGGTTCGATCGCGTTGGCGCGCGGGGGAATGACGATGACGGCAGCCGCACTGTGGTCGGTGACCGCGTCGTAGGTGGGCTTCCCGTCATAGGCGCCGTCGGCTGTGAACTGCCCGATCCGACCATCGATCTGGTTGAGCAACGGCTCCACCTGCGATGCGTCGCCCGCGTCCTGGTCGGTCATCGTATGTGCAATGATCTCGCTGCTATCGGCATCCAGCGCCACATGCAGCTTTCGCCAACCACGGCGGGATCTGGCGCCATGCTTCTCCTCCAACCATTGGCCCGCGCCGTAGACCTGCAGTCCAGTGCTGTCGACAAGAATATGCACTGGCCCGTCCGGTCGACCCTGGAGGTCATGCGCCTTGTTGGGCGATTGCCATGTTCGCGCCCGACGGCTCAGGGTGGTATGATCGGGGACAGCGAGCGCCAAGCCCATCAAGGGCAGCACCGATCCTAATAATCCTTCGACCTGACGCAGCCGCAAGCCGAACACCAGGCCCAGCGTCAAGCCGGTCTCGATGGCTAGATCGGAATAACGAGGCTGGCCACCACGCGTCGCTGGGCGTGGAGCAAGCCACATGGCAAGCACCTCCGGTGTCAGCCACAGGGTCAAGCTGCCACGTCGCCGTAACCCCGCCTCATATTCCGGCCAGTTCGTCACCTTGAATTGAATTTCATCCTGCCGATGCGATGGCGGCGGGCGGCGTTATGTTTGAAAGGCATCAAGGTCACAGATCGGTTATTGAGGTTGCCGATCGCCTACACCACGACCGCTAAACGATCCATGCACCAACGCGCCGGCGATGCGGTGATACTGGCCCTTGGTGGTGCGGTCACGGATTTCAGCTTGGCAACCGATGCATAGCGCATTCTGTTGAGCCCGATCTACCCACGCCGTTGCATGTCCGTGTCGAGGATCCGCGCCCTGATCGCACCGCATGTCCCTTACCGGAATTGCTATCCCGTTTTGCTGAGATGTGCAAGCGCGTCATGCGACTGGGTTATGATTGCATGTCAATTGGGGATTGTGCAGCCCCATCGGTGGTCGCTACGATCCCATCCTGAATGATGGGCCGTTTGGTACGATGTTGGAAACTCTTGGACGACATCCAAGTCGCGCGGCCTGCGTCAACGTGGTGATTTGACCATCTGGGTGAAGGATGAGGCGCTGTCTTTAGGGACGGCGCGGAGGCGGACATCGCGGGGTGGTCAGCCGAAATACTCGGATCTAGAGCGGGAACAGTCCAGCCAACTGGGTCGAGTGGCTGAGGGGTAAAGATGACATATCAGACTTCTCCGACGCGCGGGAGTGCCTGCCAACCAGGCGATCAGGGCATGGATCCTGCAGCGCGATCGATCTCCTCCAGTGTCGTTGTTGGAAGTGGTACGCTCGCTATCCGCTGCGCTCAGCTGGCAATTGAGATGGGCCACGTCATTGGTGCGGCCCTGTCCGGCGACGCTATATTCGCAGAGTGGGCGACTCGCGCCAAGATCCCGTGTGTAGGAAGCGTTGAAGAGCTCTCGTCTTTTTTGCAGGCCGAACCGGTAGATTGGATTTTCTCCGTTGCCAATCCGTTCATATTGCCACCGGACGTGTTTGGGCAAGTGCGTCAAGGTGCTTTCAATTACCACGACGGTCCGTTGCCACGATATGCGGGAACGCACGCGACGTCCTGGGCGCTGCTGGCGCAGGAGACCGAATATGCCATCACGTGGCATCGGATCGATGATGGTGTTCATACGGGTGACGTCGTGGTTCAGCTCCAAGTGCTGATTGCGCCGGCCGATACGGCTTTGACCCTGAACCTTAAATGTGATGAAGCCGCGATCGAGGGCTTCCGCGAGCTTTTAACTGGCTTGGCAAAGGGAGAGCTTGCTGCCTATCCGCAGGCGCTGGTGAGCAGAAGTTACTTTCCGAGACGTCGGCGCCCGGATGCGGCAGGCTGTCTGCGATGGGATCGGCCCGCGCAAGATCTGTCAGCGATGACGCGTGCCTTGAACTTGGGCCTACATCATCTCAATCCATTGGGTCTGCCCAAGGCTCTCGTAGGCGATGAGGTGGTCACAGTCAGGCGCTTGGAGGTGCTGCCTCAACGCTCGGGCCTCCCGGCAGGTTCTCTGCTTGAAATCCACTCCAGCCACTGGCGGGTGGCGACGGGTACACAGGATGTCGATGTTTGCTTTGGCAGCTCCGATGGTCAGGCGCTGGACGCGCGAGCCCTCGCCAGGCACTCCAATCTGGATGAAGGTGGTCGCCTTCCAATTTTGAGCGACGATGAGGCGCGGAGCATAACTGCGGCCCATGAATTGCTGGCGCCTTCAGAGGATTTTTGGCGACGGCGGCTAGAGCAGCTTAGAATATTGCAGTTTCCTTTCCTGTCGTCGTGCGTGGCTGAGGCGCCGCCCAAACGGCAGTCGAGTTCGTGGTTCATGGCAAGTGCTTTGGCTAAGCTGTCGCCAAATGATCGCACGGAATACTTGGTAACGGCTTGGCTGATCTATCTCGCCCGCATCACCGGAGAAACAGAGCTTCAACTGGGATGGACGCCTGAATCGGATCGATCGCAAGCCGGTTTGAAAGCGGTGGAGGTGCTTATCGCCTCTGTCGTGCCGATGGAAGTTACCATTGATCTTGCACATGATTTTGAAGAAGTGCGCAAAGCGGTGGCGGCCGAATGCGCTCAGCTGAGCGAGCACGCTAGCTTTGCCCGGGATCTTATCGCGCGCTGCCCGACATTGCGAGGTGTGGAGGCGCTACGGTCGCACCAGCCCTGGCCGATTGGCATCACGATCACGACAGACAGCTGTTCTGTCGCTGGCGATCTGACGACAAGCCAAAGTGCTGGGTCAGCCCCATGCGGCGATTTGCTGACGTTTGAGGTTTGCACTCAGGATGGGAGCTTTCGATGGCATTTTGATGCAAGTCGATTAGCACCGGAGCAGATCGACCGTATGACGCAGCATTTGCAAACTTTGTTATATGGTGTGACGGCCGATGCCGGGCAGCCGGTCGGCCGCATCGAGCTGCTGTCGTCCGAGGAGCGCACCTATCTGCTGGAGGATCTGAACCGGACGGCGGCGGCCTATCCGTCGGATCTTTGCATCCATGAGCTGTTCGAGCAACAGGTGCAAAAGGCGCCGGAGGCGGTGGCGGTGGTCCATGAGGAGGAGCACCTAAGCTATGGCGAGCTCAACGCGCGGGCCAACCGGCTGGCGCATCATCTGATCGCCCTGGGTGTGAAGCCGGACCAGCCGGTGGCGAT
Source organism: Rhizobium sp. T1470 (assembly GCF_042140505.1). Classification (NCBI taxonomy): domain Bacteria; kingdom Pseudomonadati; phylum Pseudomonadota; class Alphaproteobacteria; order Hyphomicrobiales; family Rhizobiaceae; genus Rhizobium; species Rhizobium sp. T1470. Next base: position 30,447 of record NZ_CP148096.1, on the reverse strand, counting down.
CTGCCTGGAACGCAGCCCGGCGATGGTGGTGGGTCTTTTGGCGATCCTCAAGGCGGGCGGCGCCTATCTGCCGCTGGATCCGGCCTATCCCTGCGCGCGGCTGCGGCAGATTGTCGAGGATGCCGCACCGCGGCTGCTGCTTTGCGATGCCGCCGGACGCGCCGCACTCGGCCCCGAGGCGCTTGTCGATCTGACGGTGGTCGATCTGGAGACGGCCACCCCGGCCTGGGCCGAACTGCCGGCCTCGAACCCGGAGCCGCGCGCCCTTGGCCTGAGCCCGCGCCATCTCGCCTATGTCATCTACACCTCAGGCTCCACCGGAACCCCAAAGGGCGTCATGGTCGAGCATCACAGCCTGGTCAATCTGGGGTTGGCTCAGATCGGGCTTTTTGGCGTCTGTTCAAATAGCCGTGTCGTGCAGTTCGCCTCCTTCGGTTTTGATGCAAGTGCTTGGGAGCTTGTCATGGCTTTTGGCTCAGGCGCCGCATTGCACTTGCCTGCGGACGAGCTCCGCCAAGCGAGTAACAAGCTATCGGATTACCTGCGAAGCGAAGCCATAACCCATGCGACATTGCCTCCAGCCTTGCTTCAGGCAAGCCGGGATCCGGGATGTTTGGCATCGCACGTTCTCATTCTTGCTGGCGAACTGCCGAAGGCTGAACTCGTCCGAAGTCTGGCCTCGGCATCTATCGTCAACGCTTATGGCCCGACCGAAGCAACGGTCTGCGCGACGGTTTGGAATTGCCCGGCTGATTTTGATGGGTCAGTTGTCCCGATCGGGCGCCCGATTGCGAACACGCGGGTGTATCTGCTGGACGGTCATGGTGCGCCGGTTCCGTTCGGGGCGGTGGGTGAGCTTTACATCGGCGGGGCGGGGGTTGCGCGTGGCTATCTGAACCGTCCTGAGCTGACAGCGGAGCGGTTTTTGGCCGATCCGTTCAGCGATGAGGCAGGCGCCCGGCTGTACCGGAGCGGCGACCTGGGGCGTTATCTGCCGGACGGCAATCTGGAGTTTTTGGGCCGCAACGACGACCAGGTGAAGATCCGCGGCTTCCGCATCGAGCCGGGCGAGATCGCCGCGCGGCTTTGCGAGCACGCCTGGGTGCGCGAGGCGGTGGTGGTGGCGCGCCAGGACCGTGCCGGCGAGAAGCAGCTTGTCGCCTATGTCGTGTGTGGACCCGAGGCAGGCTCGGACGAGGCCGATGGCGGCGGGCTTGCCGGCGCCATGCGCGCGCATGTGAGCGGGCGGCTGCCGGACTATATGGTGCCGGCTGCGTTCGTGCGGCTCGCGGCGCTGCCGCTGACACCGAACGGCAAGCTCGACCGCCAGGCGCTGCCGGCCCCCGACGACGACGCCTATGCGCGGGCGGCCTATGAGGCGCCGCAGGGCGCGGTCGAGACGGCGCTGGCCGAGATCTGGGCGGAGCTCCTCGGTGTCGAGCGGGTCGGACGCAACGACAACTTCTTCGAGCTCGGCGGCCACTCGCTCCTGGCGGTGCAGCTGATGGAGCGGCTGCGGCAGCTGTCGCTGGGGGTGGAGGTGCGCACCCTGTTCGCCCGGCCGGTGCTTTGCGATCTGGCTGCAAGCCTTGGCAGCCATCACGAGGTGGCGGTGCCTGCCAACCTGATCACCGAGCACAGCACGGCGATTACGCCGCAGATGCTGCCGCTCATCGAGCTGGCCCAGCCGGAGATCGACCGGATCGTCGCCACGGTTCCCGGCGGCGTCGGCAACATCCAGGACATTTATGGCCTGTCGCCGCTGCAGGACGGCATCCTGTTCCATCATCTGCTGGCCAGCCGGGGCGATCCCTATCTGCTGGTGTCGCAGATGGCGTTTGCCGAGCGGGGTGTGCTCGATCGCTACCTTGCTGCGGTTCAGCAGGTGGTGGATCGGCACGACATCCTGCGCACGGCCTTTGTCTGGGAAGGGCTGTCGCGCCCGGCCCAGGTGGTGTGGCGGAAGGCGGTCCTGGAGGTGACCGAGGTCGAGCTGGATGAGGATGGCGGTCCCGGTTCCGAGCAGCTGAAGCGGCGGTTCGATCCGCGCCAGGACCGCATCGACCTTGGCCGGGCGCCGTTGTTGCGGTTTGTGATCGCGCGCGAGCCCGGCAGCGGGCGCTGGCTGCTGCTGGAGCTGCAGCATCATCTGATCGGCGATCACACGACGCTGGAAGTGATGCATGCCGAGGTGCGGGCCGTGCTGGAAGGACGCGCGCATGAACTGGCCGCACCGCAGCCGTTCCGCAATCTGGTGGCGCAGGCGCGGCTGGGGGTTGATGCCAAGGCGCATGAAGCGTTCTTCCAGGAACAGTTGGCCGACATCGACGAGCCGACCACGCCGTTCGGGCTGAGCGAGGTGCGCGGCGACGGCAGCGGGGTCGGCGAGGCGCATCGGATGTTGCCGCAGGCGCTCAACGATCGGCTGCGGGCCCAGGCGCGGCGGCTGGGGGTGAGCCTGGCCAGCCTGTGCCATCTGGCCTGGGGGCAGGTGGTGGCGCTGAGCAGCGGGCGAGAGCAGGTGGTGTTCGGCACGGTGCTGTTTGGCCGCATGCAGGCGGGGGCGGGCGCCGATCGGGCGCTGGGCCTGTTCATCAACACCCTGCCTGTGCGGCTTGACCTGGACGGGACCGGGGTCGAGGAAAGTCTGCGTCTCACCCATGCCCGTCTGGCCGAGCTGCTGGCGCACGAGCATGCCTCGCTGGCGCTGGCGCAACGCTGCAGCGGGGTGGCGGCGCCGGCGCCGCTGTTCAGCGCGCTGTTGAACTACCGCCACAACACGCCGGCGGCCATGGCCGGTTCTGGAACGGATGATGTGCTGTCCGGCATGGAATGGCTGGGCGGCGAGGAACGCACCAACTATCCGCTGACCCTGTCGGTGGAGGATTTTGGCGAGGCGCTCGGCCTCACCGCACAGGTGGTGGAGCCGATCTCTGCGGATCGGGTCTGCGGCTACATGCAGCAGGTGCTCGAGCAACTGGCCGAGGCGCTGGAGCATGCCCCCAATAGGCCGGTGCGCGACCTCGACATCCTGCCGGCCGCCGAGCGCACCTATCTGCTGGAGGAGCTGAACCGGACGGCGGCGGACTATCCGTCGGAAGTGTGCATCCACGAGCTGTTCGAGCAGCAGGTGCGCCGCACACCCGAGGCGGTGGCGGTGGTTCATGAGGACGAGGCGCTCTCCTATGGCGAACTCAACGCCCGGGCCAACCGGCTGGCGCATCATCTGATCGCACTGGGTGTGAAGCCGGATCAGCCGGTGGCGATCTGCGTGGAGCGCAGCCCGGCGATGGTGGTGGGTCTTTTGGCGATCCTCAAGGCCGGCGGCGCCTATCTGCCGCTCGACCCGGCCTATCCCTGCGCGCGGCTGCGGCAGATTGTCGAGGATGCCGCGCCGCGGCTGCTGCTTTGCGATGCGGCCGGCCGCGCCGCCCTCGGCCCCGAGGCGCTTGTCGATCTGACGGTGGTCGATCTGGAGACGGCCACCCCGGCCTGGGCCGAACTGCCGGCCTCGAACCCGGAGCCGCGCGCCCTTGGCCTGAGCCCGCGCCATCTCGCCTATGTCATCTACACCTCAGGCTCCACCGGAACCCCAAAGGGCGTCATGGTCGAGCATCACAGCCTGGTCAATCTCACAGCATGGCATGTGCAAACGTTCTGTCGGCAACCAGAAACCTGCTGCGCACTCACGGCCGGAGTGGCATTCGATGCCAGCATTTGGGAGCTGTGGTCTGCATTATCCAATCGGAGCACATTGCTGCTCTCGCCAAGGGCAGCAGCAGGAGATCCCCTGCTTCTCCTGCAATGGTGGCGTGATCAACCACTGGAGGCCGCCTTTTTAGTAACACCGCTGGCTACAACCGCATTAGAAGACAAGCTGATAAATCCCACGTTGGAGTACTTGCTTATTGGCGGTGATCGTCTCCAGCGTGTGCCTTCCCGGCTACCGTCGCCTCTCAAGTTAATAAACAATTATGGCCCGACGGAAGTTACCGTCGTGGCAACCTCGGGACGGCTCTTCAGTGACAACGTTGTGCCACATATCGGCCGTCCGATTGCGAACACGCGGTTGTATCTGCTGGACGGTCATGGTGCGCCGGTTCCGTTCGGGGCGGTGGGTGAGCTTTACATCGGCGGGGCGGGGGTGGCGCGTGGCTACCTCAACCGTCCCGAGCTGACAGCGGAGCGGTTCATCGCCAGTCCCTTTGTGGAGGGCGACCGGCTGTACCGGAGCGGCGACCTGGGGCGTTATCTGCCGGACGGCAATCTGGAGTTTTTGGGCCGCAACGACGACCAGGTGAAGATCCGCGGCTTCCGCATCGAGCCGGGCGAGATCGCCGCGCGGCTTTGCGAGCACGCCTGGGTGCGCGAGGCGGTGGTGGTGGCGCGCCAGGACCGTGCCGGCGAGAAGCACCTTGTCGCCTATGTCGTGTGTGGACCCGAGGCAGGCTCGGACGAGGCCGATGGCGGCGGGCTTGCCGGCGCCATGCGCGCGCATGTGAGCGGGCGGCTGCCGGACTATATGGTGCCGGCTGCGTTCGTGCGGCTCGCGGCGCTGCCGCTGACACCGAACGGCAAGCTCGACCGCCAGGCGCTGCCGGCCCCCGACGACGACGCCTATGCGCGGGCGGCCTATGAGGCGCCGCAGGGCGCGGTCGAGACGGCGCTGGCGCAGATCTGGGCCGAGCTTCTCGGGCTCGAGCGGGTCGGACGCCACGACAACTTCTTCGAACTCGGCGGCCACTCGCTCTTGGCCGTGCAGCTGTTGAGCCGGTTGTCGCAGGCCCTGGGTGTCGAGCTGCCGCTGTCGACGCTGTTCGCCAACCCGGTGCTGGCCGATCTGGCGGCAAGCATCGTCGATGTGTTGAGCCGCTGCGGTCCGCAAGACCTGCCGGCGATTGTTGCCGTGTCGCGCGACGAGCCGCTTGCACTGTCGTTCGCGCAGCAGCGGCTGTGGTTCCTGGCGCAGCTGGACGAGGGCAGCACCAACTATCACATTCCGCTGGCCCTGCGGCTGCGTGGTGTGCTCGACCGCACCGCGTGGCAGCGCAGCCTCGACCGTCTGTTTGCCCGACACGAGGCGCTGCGCAGTGTCTTTGTCGCGTCGGATGGCAAGCCCCGGGTTGAGGTCCTGCCGCCGGAGGCAGGGCTGCCGGTGCTGGAGCACGATCTGCGGGACAGGCGGGACGCGGAAGCGGCGCTTTTGGATCTGTGCCATGAAGAGGCGCGCATACCGTTCGATCTTGCGGGTGGCCCGCTGATCCGCGGGCGTCTGATCCGGATGTCGGATGCGGAGCACGTCTTCCTGCTGACGCAGCATCACATCGTCTCGGACGGCTGGTCGATGGGCGTGCTGGTGCGTGAACTCAGTCAGCTTTACCGGGCGTTCGAGGCTGGACAGGACGATCCGCTGCCGCCGCTTGCGATCCAATATCCGGATTATGCCGCCTGGCAACGGCAGTGGCTGTCGGGGGAACGGCTGCAGACCCAGGCGCAGTATTGGCGCGACGCCCTGTCTGGCGCTCCGGCCCGTCTTGTCTTGCCGACGGACCGGCCGCGGCCGGCCCAGCAGTCGTTTGCCGGGGCGACGGTTCCGATCGTCATCGATGCGGATCTGACGCGGGGTCTGAAGCGGCTGAGCCGGCAGCATGGCACGACGTTGTTCATGACGGTGCTGGCGGCCTGGGCGGCGGTGCTGTCGCGCCTGTCGGGGCAGGACGACCTTGTGATCGGCGTGCCGAGCGCCAATCGAGGCCGGCGCGAGATCGAAGACTTGATCGGCTTCTTCGTCAACACGCTGGCGCTGCGGGTCAACCTGTCGGGCGAGCCGAGCGTGTCGGAGCTTCTGGAGCGGACGCGGCGCACGGCGCTGGCCGCGCAGGAGCATCAGGACCTGCCGTTCGAGCAGGTGGTCGAGATCGTGCAGCCGCCACGGCATCTTGATCACACGCCGTTGTTCCAGGTGATCTTGGCCTGGCAGAACAATGCGGTCGGGTCATTGGACCTTCCCGGGCTGAGTGTGGAGGCTGCCGGGGATGGGTTCGATCAGGTCAAGTTCGATCTGGAGCTAAGCCTTGGCGAGCATGGCGAGGAGATCGCCGGAACAATCGGCTATGCCACGGCGCTGTTCGATCAGGCGACGATCGAGCGGCAGCGTGGTTATCTGCTGGCATTGCTGCGGGCGATGGCTGCCGATGCCGGGCAGCCGGTCGGCCGCATCGAGCTGCTGTCGTCCGAGGAGCGCACCTATCTGCTGGAGGATCTGAACCGGACGGCGGCGGCCTATCCGTCGGATCTTTGCATCCACGAGCTGTTCGAGCAACAGGTGCAAAAGGCGCCGGAGGCGGTGGCGGTGGTCCATGAGGAGGAGCACCTAAGCTATGGCGAGCTCAACGCGCGGGCCAACCGGCTGGCGCATCATCTGATCGCACTGGGTGTCAAGCCGGGGGACCGCATTGCGACAGTGCTGGACCGCTCCGTCGCTCTTGTCGTGGCGCAGTTGGCGATCCTTAAGGCGGGCGGAGTGTACGTGCCGATCGATCGTGGCGTTCCGTCTGCGCGACAAGGATGGCTGATTGCCGATTGTGCTGCGCGCCTCGTGCTTAGCGAGGGTGACGATGAATTGGTTGATGTGACGACCCCTGTTCTGTCTATTGAGCCGCTCATGGCTGGGACTGGGTCTAGTGCCGACCCTGGCTTGACGTTGAGCGCCGAGGCTGCCGCTTACGTGATGTACACTTCCGGCTCGACCGGCCTTCCCAAGGGGGTTGTTGTTCTTCATCGTGCGGTCAATCGGCTCGTCATCAACAATGGGTATGCGAAGATCGATGCCCGAGATCGTGTGGCGTGGGTGGGTAATCCCGCCTTCGACGCCAGCACATTTGAAGTGTGGGCGCCGCTGCTCAACGGTGGCTGCATTATTGCATTGGATGCCACGACCGTCATAAATCCTTCCAATTTTGCCAAGTCACTTGAACAGCAACGGGTGACAACCCTTTTTCTAACAACAGCGTTATTCAACCAATATACGTTATCGATCGCTCCAGCGTTGGCACAACTTAAGTACCTCCTTTCTGGAGGCGAGGCCAGTGACGTTCCCTCATTTTTGAGATTGCTGAGAGAAGAAGGTCCTGTACGCCTCATTCACTGCTACGGTCCGACCGAGACGACGACCTTCGCGACAGTCTGCGAGATCACCGCGATTGATGAGACATTCCGCCGTATCCCGATCGGGCGCCCGATTGCGAACACGCGGGTGTATCTGCTGGACGGTCATGGTGCGCCGGTTCCGTTCGGGGCGGTGGGTGAGCTTTACATCGGCGGGGCGGGGGTTGCGCGTGGCTATCTGAACCGTCCTGAGCTGACAGCGGAGCGGTTTTTGGCCGATCCGTTCAGCGATGAGGCAGGCGCCCGGCTGTACCGGAGCGGCGACCTGGGGCGTTATCTGCCGGACGGCAATCTGGAGTTTTTGGGCCGCAACGACGACCAGGTGAAGATCCGCGGCTTCCGCATCGAGCCGGGCGAGATCGCCGCGCGGCTTTGCGAGCACGCCTGGGTGCGCGAGGCGGTGGTGGTGGCGCGCCAGGACCGTGCCGGCGAGAAGCAGCTTGTCGCCTATGTCGTGTGTGGACCCGAGGCAGGCTCGGACGAGGCCGATGGCGGCGGGCTTGCCGGCGCCATGCGCGCGCATGTGAGCGGGCGGCTGCCGGACTATATGGTGCCGGCTGCGTTCGTGCGGCTCGCGGCGCTGCCGCTGACACCGAACGGCAAGCTCGACCGCCAGGCGCTGCCGGCCCCCGACGACGACGCCTATGCGCGGGCGGCCTATGAGGCGCCGCAGGGCGCGGTCGAGACGGCGCTGGCCGAGATCTGGGCGGAGCTCCTCGGTGTCGAGCGGGTCGGACGCAACGACAACTTCTTCGAGCTCGGCGGCCACTCGCTCCTGGCGGTGCAGCTGATGGAGCGGCTGCGGCAGCTGTCGCTGGGGGTGGAGGTGCGCACCCTGTTCGCCCGGCCGGTGCTTTGCGATCTGGCTGCAAGCCTTGGCAGCCATCACGAGGTGGCGGTCCCTGCCAACCTGATCAGCGAGCACAGCACGGCGATTACGCCGCAGATGCTGCCGCTCATCGAGCTGGCCCAGCCGGAGATCGACCGGATCGTCGCCACGGTGCCCGGCGGCGTCGGCAACATCCAGGACATTTATGGCCTGTCGCCGCTGCAGGACGGCATCCTGTTCCATCATCTGCTGGCCAGCCGGGGCGATCCCTATCTGCTGGTGTCGCAGATGGCGTTTGCCGAGCGGGGTGTGCTCGATCGCTACCTTGCTGCGGTTCAGCAGGTGGTGGATCGGCACGACATCCTGCGCACGGCCTTTGTCTGGGAAGGGCTGTCGCGCCCGGCCCAGGTGGTGTGGCGGAAGGCGCCGCTGGAGGTGACCGAGGTCGAGCTGGATGGCTGTGACGGTTCCGGCGCCGAGGAGTTCAGGCGCCGGTTCGATCCGCGCCAGTACCGCATCGATCTGGGCCGGGCGCCGTTGTTGCGGTTTGTGATCGCGCGCGAGCCGGGCAGCGGGCGCTGGCTGCTGCTGCAGCTGCTGCACCATCTGATCGGCGATCACACGACGCTGGAAGTGATGCATGCCGAGGTGCGGGCCGTGCTGGAGGGTCGCGGGCATGAGCTTGCCGCACCGCAGCCGTTCCGCAATCTGGTGGCGCAGGCGCGGCTGGGGGGCGATGCCAAGGCGCATGAAGAGTTCTTCCGCTCGATGCTGGCCGACATCGACGAGCCGACGCTGCCGTTCGGGCTCAGCCAAGTGCATGGCGACGGCAGCGGGGTTGGCGAGGCGCATCGGATGTTGCCGCAGGCGCTCAACGATCGGCTGCGGGCCCAGGCGCGGCGGCTGGGGGTGAGCCTGGCCAGCCTGTGCCATCTGGCCTGGGGGCAGGTGGTGGCGCTGAGCAGCGGGCGAGAGCAGGTGGTGTTCGGCACGGTGCTGTTTGGCCGCATGCAGGCGGGGGCGGGCGCCGACCGGGCGCTGGGCCTGTTCATCAACACCCTGCCTGTGCGGCTTGACCTGGACGGGACCGGGGTCGAGGAAAGTCTGCGTCTCACCCATGCCCGTCTGGCCGAGCTGCTGGCGCACGAGCATGCCTCGCTGGCGCTGGCGCAACGCTGCAGCGGGGTGGCGGCGCCGGCGCCGCTGTTCAGCGCGCTGTTGAACTACCGCCACAACACGCCGGCGGCCATGGCCGGTTCTGGAACGGATGATGTGCTGTCCGGCATGGAATGGCTGGGCGGCGAGGAACGCACCAACTATCCGCTGACCCTGTCGGTGGAGGATTTTGGCGAGGCGCTCGGCCTCACCGCACAGGTGGTGGAGCCGATCTCTGCGGATCGGGTCTGCGGCTACATGCAGCAGGTGCTCGAGCAACTGGCCGAGGCGCTGGAGCATGCCCCCAATAGGCCGGTGCGCGACCTCGACATCCTGCCGGCCGCCGAGCGCACCTATCTGCTGGAGGAGCTGAACCGGACGGCGGACTATCCGTCGGAAGTGTGCATCCACGAGCTGTTCGAGCAGCAGGTGCGCCGCACACCCGAGGCGGTGGCGGTGGTTCATGAGGACGAGGCGCTCTCCTATGGCGAACTCAACGCCCGGGCCAACCGGCTGGCGCATCATCTGATCGCACTGGGTGTGAAGCCGGATCAGCCGGTGGCGATCTGCGTGGAGCGCAGCCCGGCGATGGTGGTGGGTCTTTTGGCGATCCTCAAGGCCGGCGGCGCCTATCTGCCGCTCGACCCGGCCTATCCCTGCGCGCGGCTGCGGCAGATTGTCGAGGATGCCGCACCGCGGCTGCTGCTTTGCGATGCCGCCGGCCGCGCCGCACTCGGCCCCGAGGCGCTTGTCGATCTGACGGTGGTCGATCTGGAGACGGCCACCCCGGCCTGGGCCGAACTGCCGGCCTCGAACCCGGAGCCGCGCGCCCTTGGCCTGAGCCCGCGCCATCTCGCCTATGTCATCTACACCTCAGGCTCAACCGGAACCCCAAAGGGCGTCATGGTCGAGCATGCTCAGATTGCTCGTTTGTTCGAGGCGACCCAGGACTGGTATGGCTTCAGCGAGCACGACGTATGGTGCCTGTTCCATTCCTTCTCGTTCGACTTCTCAGTATGGGAATTGTGGGGTGCACTGCGCTATGGCGGGCGTTTGATTCTCGTGCCGAGTAATACCGCCCGTTCTGCTCCCGACTTCCATGAGCTAGTCTGCAAGTCTAACGTCACGGTTCTCAATCAGACCCCCTCGGCTTTCAAAGCTCTCATGGATGTAGAGTGCCAGAGCAATGTTCGAAACCGCCTTCGATATGTGATTTTTGGTGGGGAGGCGCTGGAGCCGTCAATTCTGAAGCCGTGGTATGACAGGCATCCAGACGGTGCTCCGCAATTGATTAACATGTACGGCATCACGGAAGCTATCGTGCATGTAACCTATCGGCCTCTAAATCAATCTGACACCTCCAACTCGGGCAGTCTGATCGGAAAGCGCATCCCCGATCTTCGGGTGTACCTGCTGGACGGTCATGGTGCGCCGGTTCCGTTTGGGGCGGTGGGTGAGCTTTACATCGGCGGTGCAGGCGTTGCGCGGGGTTACCTGAACCGGCCCGAGCTGACGGCGGAGCGGTTCATCGCCAGCCCGTTTGTGGAGGGCGATCGGCTGTACCGGAGCGGCGACCTGGCGCGTTATCTGCCGGACGGCAATCTTGAGTTTCTGGGCCGCAACGACGACCAGGTGAAGATCCGCGGCTTCCGCATCGAGCCGGGCGAGATCGCCGCGCGGCTTTGCGAGCACGCCTGGGTGCGCGAGGCGGTGGTGGTGGCGCGCCAGGACCGTGCCGGCGACAAGCAGCTTGTCGCCTATGTCGTGTGTGGACCCGAGGCAGGCTCGGACGACGAGGATGGCGGCGCGCTTGCCGGCGCCTTGCGGGCGCATCTGGGTGGGCGGCTGCCGGACTACATGGTGCCGTCGGCCTTCGTGCGGCTCGAGGCGCTGCCGCTGACGCCGAACGGCAAGCTCGACCGCAAGGGACTGCCGGCGCCGGAGGACGACGCCTATGCGCGCCGCAGCTATGCGGCGCCGCAGGGCGAGGTCGAGACGGCGCTGGCGCAGATCTGGGCCGAGCTTCTCGGGCTCGAGCGGGTCGGACGCCACGACCACTTCTTCGAGCTCGGCGGCCATTCGCTCTTGGCCGTGCAGCTTTTGAGCCGGCTGTCACAGGCTGTTGGTGTGGAACTGCCGCTGTCGACGCTGTTCGCCAAACCGGTGCTTTCCGATCTGGCTCGCGCAACTTCTATCACTTTGATCGAACGAGAGTTTGATCGTGACGAGCTTCTGAAGCTGCTCTCTCCGGGGTCTTGAAATGACAGATTTAATTAGATCCGGTTTGGAAAAACTGGATACAGAAAGCCTAACTGAGCTTCTTTCACTTGCCAAAGAGAGAAGCCGGAGTGGCAGCCAAGAAGCTACGTTGATACCAAGGGTCGGACGCGAAAGCGTCCTAGTACCATCGTTCGCGCAGCAGCGGCTGTGGTTCCTGGCGCAGCTGGACGAGGGCAGCACCAACTATCACATTCCGCTGGCCCTGCGGCTGCGTGGTGTGCTCGACCGCACCGCGTGGCAGCGCAGCCTTGACCGTTTGCTTGCGCGTCATGAAGCGCTGCGCAGTGTCTTTGTCGCGTCGGATGGCAAGCCCCGGGTTGAGGTCCTGCCGCCGGAGGCAGGGCTGCCGGTGCTGGAGCACGATCTGCGGGACAGGCGGGACGCGGAAGCGGCGCTTTTGGATCTGTGCCATGAAGAGGCGCGCATACCGTTCGATCTTGCGGGTGGCCCGCTGATCCGCGGGCGTCTGATCCGGATGTCGGATGCGGAGCACGTCTTCCTGCTGACGCAGCATCACATCGTCTCGGACGGCTGGTCGATGGGCGTGCTGGTGCGTGAACTCAGTCAGCTTTACCGGGCGTTCGAGGCTGGACAGGACGATCCTTTGCCGCCGCTTGCGATCCAATATCCGGATTATGCCGCCTGGCAACGGCAGTGGCTGTCGGGGGAACGGCTGCAGACCCAGGCGCAGTATTGGCGCGACGCCCTGTCTGGCGCTCCGGCCCGTCTTGTCTTGCCGACGGACCGGCCGCGGCCGGCCCAGCAGTCGTTTGCCGGGGCGACGGTTCCGATCGTCATCGATGCGGATCTGACGCGGGGTCTGAAGCGGCTGAGCCGGCAGCATGGCACGACGTTGTTCATGACGGTGCTGACGGCCTGGGCGGCGGTGCTGTCGCGCCTGTCGGGGCAGGACGACCTTGTGATCGGCGTGCCGAGCGCCAATCGAGGCCGGCGCGAGATCGAAGACTTGATCGGCTTCTTCGTCAACACGCTGGCGCTGCGGGTCAACCTGTCGGGCGAGCCGAGCGTGTCGGAGCTTCTGGAGCGGACGCGGCGCACGGCGCTGGCCGCGCAGGAGCATCAGGACCTGCCGTTCGAGCAGGTGGTCGAGATCGTGCAGCCGCCACGGCATCTTGATCACACGCCGTTGTTCCAGGTGATCTTGGCCTGGCAGAACAATGCGGTCGGGTCATTGGACCTTCCCGGGCTGAGTGTGGAGGCTGCCGGGGATGGGTTCGATCAGGTCAAGTTCGATCTGGAGCTAAGCCTTGGCGAGCATGGCGAGGAGATCGCCGGAACAATCGGCTATGCCACGGCGCTGTTCGATCAGGCGACGATCGAGCGGCAGCGTGGTTATCTGCTGGCATTGCTGCGGGCGATGGCTGCCGATGCCGGGCAGCCGGTCGGCCGCATCGAGCTGCTGTCGTCCGAGGAGCGCACCTATCTGCTGGAGGATCTGAACCGGACGGCGGCGGCCTATCCGTCGGATCTTTGCATCCACGAGCTGTTCGAGCAACAGGTGCGCCAGGCGCCCGAGGCGGTGGCGGTGGTCCATGAGGAGGAGCACCTAAGCTATGGCGAGCTCAACGCGCGGGCCAACCGGCTGGCCCATCATCTGATCGCCCTTGGGGTCAGGCCGGATCAGCCGGTGGCGATCTGCCTGGAACGCAGCCCGGCGATGGTGGTGGGTCTTTTGGCGATCCTCAAGGCGGGCGGCGCCTATCTGCCGCTGGATCCGGCCTATCCCTGCGCGCGGCTGCGGCAGATTGTCGAGGATGCCGCACCGCGGCTGCTGCTTTGCGATGCGGCCGGCCGCGCCGCACTCGGCCCCGAGGCGCTTGTCGATCTGACGGTGGTCGATCTGGAGACGGCGACCCCGGCCTGGGCCGAACTGCCCGCCTCGGATCCCGACCCGCGTGCGCTGGGCCTGAGCCCGCGCCATCTCGCCTATGTCATCTACACCTCCGGCTCCACCGGAACCCCAAAGGGCGTCATGGTCGAGCACCACAACCTGGTCAATCTGGGGTTGGCTCAGATCGGGCTTTTTGGCGTCTGTTCAAATAGCCGTGTCGTGCAGTTCGCCTCCTTCGGTTTTGATGCAAGTGCTTGGGAGCTTGTCATGGCGTTTGGCTCAGGCGCCGCATTGCACTTGCCTGCGGACGAGCTCCGCCAAGCGAGTAACAAGCTATCGGATTACCTGCGAAGCGAAGCCATAACCCATGCGACATTGCCTCCAGCCTTGCTTCAGGCAAGCCGGGATCCGGGATGTTTGGCATCGCACGTTCTCATTCTTGCTGGCGAACTGCCGAAGGCTGAACTCGTCCGAAGTCTGGCCTCGGCATCTATCGTCAACGCTTATGGCCCGACCGAAGCAACGGTCTGCGCGACGGTTTGGAATTGCCCGGCTGATTTTGATGGGTCAGTTGTCCCGATCGGGCGCCCGATTGCGAACACGCGGGTGTATCTGCTGGACGGTCATGGTGCGCCGGTTCCGTTCGGGGCGGTGGGTGAGCTTTACATCGGCGGGGCGGGGGTTGCGCGTGGCTATCTGAACCGTCCTGAGCTGACAGCGGAGCGGTTTTTGGCCGATCCGTTCAGCGATGAGGCAGGCGCCCGGCTGTACCGGAGCGGCGACCTGGGGCGTTATCTGCCGGACGGCAATCTGGAGTTTTTGGGCCGCAACGACGAGCAGGTGAAGATCCGCGGCTTCCGCATCGAGCCGGGCGAGATCGCCGCGCGGCTTTGCGAGCACGCCTGGGTGCGCGAGGCGGTGGTGGTGGCGCGCCAGGACCGTGCCGGCGAGAAGCACCTTGTCGCCTATGTCGTGTGTGGACCCGAGGCAGGCTCGGACGAGGCCGATGGCGGCGGGCTTGCCGGCGCCATGCGCGCGCATGTGAGCGGGCGGCTGCCGGACTATATGGTGCCGGCTGCGTTCGTGCGGCTCGCGGCGCTGCCGCTGACACCGAACGGCAAGCTCGACCGCCAGGCGCTGCCGGCCCCCGACGACGACGCCTATGCGCGGGCGGCCTATGAGGCGCCGCAGGGCGCGGTCGAGACGGCGCTGGCGCAGATCTGGGCCGAGCTTCTCGGGCTCGAGCGGGTCGGACGCCACGACAACTTCTTCGAACTCGGCGGCCACTCGCTCTTGGCCGTGCAGCTGTTGAGCCGGTTGTCGCAGGCCCTGGGTGTCGAGCTGCCGCTGTCGACGCTGTTCGCCAACCCGGTGCTGGCCGATCTGGCGGCAAGCATCGTCGATGTGTTGAGCCGCTGCGGTCCGCAAGACCTGCCGGCGATTGTTGCCGTGTCGCGCGACGAGCCGCTTGCACTGTCGTTCGCGCAGCAGCGGCTGTGGTTCCTGGCGCAGCTGGACGAGGGCAGCACCAACTATCACATTCCGCTGGCCCTGCGGCTGCGTGGTGTGCTCGACCGCACCGCGTGGCAGCGCAGCCTCGACCGTCTGTTTGCCCGACACGAGGCGCTGCGCAGTGTCTTTGTCGCGTCGGATGGCAAGCCCCGGGTTGAGGTCCTGCCGCCGGAGGCAGGGCTGCCGGTGCTGGAGCACGATCTGCGGGACAGGCGGGACGCGGAAGCGGCGCTTTTGGATCTGTGCCATGAAGAGGCGCGCATACCGTTCGATCTTGCGGGTGGCCCGCTGATCCGCGGGCGTCTGATCCGGATGTCGGATGCGGAGCACGTCTTCCTGCTGACGCAGCATCACATCGTCTCGGACGGCTGGTCGATGGGCGTGCTGGTGCGTGAACTCAGTCAGCTTTACCGGGCGTTCGAGGCTGGACAGGACGATCCGCTGCCGCCGCTGGCGATCCAGTACCCGGATTATGCCGCCTGGCAACGGCAATGGCTGTCGGGGGAACGGCTGCAGAACCAGGCGCAGTATTGGCGCGACGCCCTGTCTGGCGCTCCGGCCCGTCTTGTCTTGCCGACGGACCGGCCGCGGCCGGCCCAGCAGTCATTTGCCGGGGCCGCTGTGCCGGTTGTCATCGATGCGGATCTGACGCGGGGGCTGAAGCGGCTGAGCCGGCAGCATGGCACGACGTTGTTCATGACGGTGCTGGCGGCCTGGGCGGCGGTGCTGTCGCGCCTGTCGGGGCAGGACGACCTTGTGATCGGCGTGCCGAGCGCCAATCGAGGCCGGCGCGAGATCGAAGACTTGATCGGCTTCTTCGTCAACACGCTGGCGCTGCGGGTCAACCTGTCGGGCGAGCCGAGCGTGTCGGAGCTTCTGGAGCGGACGCGGCGCACGGCGCTGGCCGCGCAGGAGCATCAGGACCTGCCGTTCGAGCAGGTGGTCGAGATCGTGCAGCCGCCACGGCATCTTGATCACACGCCGTTGTTCCAGGTGATCTTGGCCTGGCAGAACAATGCGGTCGGGTCATTGGACCTTCCCGGGCTGAGTGTGGAGGCTGCCGGGGATGGGTTCGATCAGGTCAAGTTCGATCTGGAGCTAAGCCTTGGCGAGCATGGCGAGGAGATCGCCGGAACAATCGGCTATGCCACGGCGCTGTTCGATCAGGCGACGATCGAGCGGCAGCGTGGTTATCTGCTGGCATTGCTGCGGGCGATGGCTGCCGATGCCGGGCAGCCGGTCGGCCGCATCGAGCTGCTGTCGTCCGAGGAGCGCACCTATCTGCTGGAGGATCTGAACCGGACGGCGGCGGCCTATCCGTCGGATCTTTGCATCCACGAGCTGTTCGAGCAACAGGTGCGCCAGGCGCCCGAGGCGGTGGCGGTGGTCCATGAGGAGGAGCACCTAAGCTATGGCGAGCTCAACGCGCGGGCCAACCGGCTGGCGCATCATCTGATCGCACTGGGTGTCAAGCCGGGGGACCGCATTGCGACAGTGCTGGACCGCTCCGTCGCTCTTGTCGTGGCGCAGTTGGCGATCCTTAAGGCGGGCGGAGTGTACGTGCCGATCGATCGTGGCGTTCCGTCTGCGCGACAAGGATGGCTGATTGCCGATTGTGCTGCGCGCCTCGTGCTTAGCGAGGGTGACGATGAATTGGTTGATGTGACGACCCCTGTTCTGTCTATTGAGCCGCTCATGGCTGGGACTGGGTCTAGTGCCGACCCTGGCTTGACGTTGAGCGCCGAGGCTGCCGCTTACGTGATGTACACTTCCGGCTCGACCGGCCTTCCCAAGGGGGTTGTTGTTCTTCATCGTGCGGTCAATCGGCTCGTCATCAACAATGGGTATGCGAAGATCGATGCCCGAGATCGTGTGGCGTGGGTGGGTAATCCCGCCTTCGACGCCAGCACATTTGAAGTGTGGGCGCCGCTGCTCAACGGTGGCTGCATTATTGCATTGGATGCCACGACCGTCATAAATCCTTCCAATTTTGCCAAGTCACTTGAACAGCAACGGGTGACAACCCTTTTTCTAACAACAGCGTTATTCAACCAATATACGTTATCGATCGCTCCAGCGTTGGCACAACTTAAGTACCTCCTTTCTGGAGGCGAGGCCAGTGACGTTCCCTCATTTTTGAGATTGCTGAGAGAAGAAGGTCCTGTACGCCTCATTCACTGCTACGGTCCGACCGAGACGACGACCTTCGCGACAGTCTGCGAGATCACCGCGATTGATGAGACATTCCGCCGTATCCCGATCGGGCGCCCGATTGCGAACACGCGGGTGTATCTGCTGGACGGTCATGGTGCGCCGGTTCCGTTCGGGGCGGTGGGTGAGCTTTACATCGGCGGGGCGGGGGTTGCGCGTGGCTATCTGAACCGTCCTGAGCTGACAGCGGAGCGGTTTTTGGCCGATCCGTTCAGCGATGAGGCAGGCGCCCGGCTGTACCGGAGCGGCGACCTGGGGCGTTATCTGCCGGACGGCAATCTGGAGTTTTTGGGCCGCAACGACGAGCAGGTGAAGATCCGCGGCTTCCGCATCGAGCCGGGCGAGATCGCCGCGCGGCTTTGCGAGCACGCCTGGGTGCGCGAGGCGGTGGTGGTGGCGCGCCAGGACCGTGCCGGCGAGAAGCACCTTGTCGCCTATGTCGTGTGTGGACCCGAGGCAGGCTCGGACGAGGCCGATGGCGGCGGGCTTGCCGGCGCCATGCGCGCGCATGTGAGCGGGCGGCTGCCGGACTATATGGTGCCGGCTGCGTTCGTGCGGCTCGCGGCGCTGCCGCTGACACCGAACGGCAAGCTCGACCGCCAGGCGCTGCCGGCCCCCGACGACGACGCCTATGCGCGGGCGGCCTATGAGGCGCCGCAGGGCGCGGTCGAGACGGCGCTGGCGCAGATCTGGGCCGAGCTTCTCGGGCTCGAGCGGGTCGGACGCCACGACAACTTCTTCGAACTCGGCGGCCACTCGCTCTTGGCCGTGCAGCTGTTGAGCCGGTTGTCGCAGGCCCTGGGTGTCGAGCTGCCGCTGTCGACGCTGTTCGCCAACCCGGTGCTGGCCGATCTGGCGGCAAGCATCGTCGATGTGTTGAGCCGCTGCGGTCCGCAAGACCTGCCGGCGATTGTTGCCGTGTCGCGCGACGAGCCGCTTGCACTGTCGTTCGCGCAGCAGCGGCTGTGGTTCCTGGCGCAGCTGGACGAGGGCAGCACCAACTATCACATTCCGCTGGCCCTGCGGCTGCGTGGTGTGCTCGACCGCACCGCGTGGCAGCGCAGCCTCGACCGTCTGTTTGCCCGACACGAGGCGCTGCGCAGTGTCTTTGTCGCGTCGGATGGCAAGCCCCGGGTTGAGGTCCTGCCGCCGGAGGCAGGGCTGCCGGTGCTGGAGCACGATCTGCGGGACAGGCGGGACGCGGAAGCGGCGCTTTTGGATCTGTGCCATGAAGAGGCGCGCATACCGTTCGATCTTGCGGGTGGCCCGCTGATCCGCGGGCGTCTGATCCGGATGTCGGATGCGGAGCACGTCTTCCTGCTGACGCAGCATCACATCGTCTCGGACGGCTGGTCGATGGGCGTGCTGGTGCGTGAACTCAGTCAGCTTTACCGGGCGTTCGAGGCTGGACAGGACGATCCGCTGCCGCCGCTGGCGATCCAGTACCCGGATTATGCCGCCTGGCAACGGCAATGGCTGTCGGGGGAACGGCTGCAGAACCAGGCGCAGTATTGGCGCGACGCCCTGTCTGGCGCTCCGGCCCGTCTTGTCTTGCCGACGGACCGGCCGCGGCCGGCCCAGCAGTCATTTGCCGGGGCCGCTGTGCCGGTTGTCATCGATGCGGATCTGACGCGGGGGCTGAAGCGGCTGAGCCGGCAGCATGGCACGACGTTGTTCATGACGGTGCTGGCGGCCTGGGCGGCGGTGCTGTCGCGCCTGTCGGGGCAGGACGACCTTGTGATCGGCGTGCCGAGCGCCAATCGAGGCCGGCGCGAGATCGAAGACTTGATCGGCTTCTTCGTCAACACGCTGGCGCTGCGGGTCAACCTGTCGGGCGAGCCGAGCGTGTCGGAGCTTCTGGAGCGGACGCGGCGCACGGCGCTGGCCGCGCAGGAGCATCAGGACCTGCCGTTCGAGCAGGTGGTCGAGATCGTGCAGCCGCCACGGCATCTTGATCACACGCCGTTGTTCCAGGTGATCTTGGCCTGGCAGAACAATGCGGTCGGGTCATTGGACCTTCCCGGGCTGAGTGTGGAGGCTGCCGGGGATGGGTTCGATCAGGTCAAGTTCGATCTGGAGCTAAGCCTTGGCGAGCATGGCGAGGAGATCGCCGGAACAATCGGCTATGCCACGGCGCTGTTCGATCAGGCGACGATCGAGCGGCAGCGTGGTTATCTGCTGGCATTGCTGCGGGCGATGGCTGCCGATGCCGGGCAGCCGGTCGGCCGCATCGAGCTGCTGTCGTCCGAGGAGCGCACCTATCTGCTGGAGGATCTGAACCGGACGGCGGCGGCCTATCCGTCGGATCTTTGCATCCACGAGCTGTTCGAGCAACAGGTGCGCCAGGCGCCCGAGGCGGTGGCGGTGGTCCATGAGGAGGAGCACCTAAGCTATGGCGAGCTCAACGCGCGGGCCAACCGGCTGGCCCATCATCTGATCGCCCTGGGTGTGAAGCCGGATCAGCCGGTGGCGATCTGCCTGGAACGCAGCCCGGCGATGGTGGTGGGTCTTTTGGCGATCCTCAAGGCGGGCGGCGCCTATCTGCCGCTGGATCCGGCCTATCCCTGCGCGCGGCTGCGGCAGATTGTCGAGGATGCCGCACCGCGGCTGCTGCTTTGCGATGCCGCCGGCCGCGCCGCCCTCGGCGCGGAGGCGCTGGCCGATGTCAGCGTGGTCGATCTGGAGACGGCGACCCCGGCCTGGGCCGAACTGCCCGCCTCGGATCCCGACCCGCGTGCGCTGGGCCTGAGCCCGCGCCATCTCGCCTATGTCATCTACACCTCAGGCTCCACCGGAACCCCAAAGGGCGTCATGGTCGAGCACCACAACCTGGTCAATCTGGGGTTGGCTCAGATCGGGCTTTTTGGCGTCTGTTCAAATAGCCGTGTCGTGCAGTTCGCCTCCTTCGGTTTTGATGCAAGTGCTTGGGAGCTTGTCATGGCGTTTGGCTCAGGCGCCGCATTGCACTTGCCTGCGGACGAGCTCCGCCAAGCGAGTAACAAGCTATCGGATTACCTGCGAAGCGAAGCCATAACCCATGCGACATTGCCTCCAGCCTTGCTTCAGGCAAGCCGGGATCCGGGATGTTTGGCATCGCACGTTCTCATTCTTGCTGGCGAACTGCCGAAGGCTGAACTCGTCCGAAGTCTGGCCTCGGCATCTATCGTCAACGCTTATGGCCCGACCGAAGCAACGGTCTGCGCGACGGTTTGGAATTGCCCGGCTGATTTTGATGGGTCAGTTGTCCCGATCGGGCGCCCGATTGCGAACACGCGGGTGTATCTGCTGGACGGTCATGGTGCTCCCGTGCCGTTCGGGGCGGTGGGTGAGCTTTACATCGGCGGGGCGGGGGTTGCGCGTGGCTATCTGAACCGTCCTGAGCTGACAGCGGAGCGGTTTTTGGCCGATCCGTTCAGCGATGAGGCAGGCGCCCGGCTGTACCGGAGCGGCGACCTGGGGCGTTATCTGCCGGACGGCAATCTGGAGTTTTTGGGCCGCAACGACGAGCAGGTGAAGATCCGCGGCTTCCGCATCGAGCCGGGCGAGATCGCCGCGCGGCTTTGCGAGCACGCCTGGGTGCGCGAGGCGGTGGTGGTGGCGCGCCAGGACCGTGCCGGCGACAAGCAGCTTGTCGCCTATGTCGTGTGTGGACCCGAGGCAGGCTCGGACGAGGCCGATGGCGGCGGGCTTGCCGGCGCCTTGCGCGCGCATGTGAGCGGGCGGCTGCCGGACTACATGGTGCCGGCTGCGTTCGTGCGGCTCGAGGCGCTGCCGCTGACGGCGAACGGCAAGCTCGACCGCAAGGCACTGCCGGCCCCCGACGACGGCGCCTATGCGCGCACCGCCTATGAGGCGCCGCAGGGCGCGATCGAGACGGCGCTGGCGCAGATCTGGGCGGAGCTTCTCGGTGTCGAGCGGGTCGGGCGCCACGACAACTTCTTCGAACTGGGCGGCCACTCGCTCTTGGCCGTGCAGTTGCTCAGCCGAGCATCAGATCTTGGGCTGAAGTTTAGCACCGCCGACCTCTTCCAAGCCCCTGTTCTGACGGACTTTGCATCGAAGATCCACTTGGAACCACAGCCCAGCAATCCGGGAGTGATATCCGTTCAAGCAACCGGCTCGCAGCCGCCGCTGTTCTTTGTTCCCACAGGTTTGGGCGATTGTTCCTATGTCCCCAGTTTGGTAAAGGAAATGGACGTAGACTGTCCCGTCTATGCTTTGTCATGGCCGTCTTTCGATGAAGTTCGTCCACTGACCCTTGAAGCGATAGCTGATCAGGTGATCCTCGCGATCAAAGAAATTCAACCGCAGGGTCCATATCGCTTCGCTGGATACTCATCAGGCGGGATCTTGGCTTACGCAATCGCCCAGCGCTTGCTGAGTCTCGATGACGCTGTGTCGTTCATCGCTCTCATCGATGTTACGCTACCTGCAAATCCATCAAGCATATCGCCCACCCAAATGATACGAAACGTAGTACTGGATTCTTTTGAACCCTTGGATGATGAGAGCTTCGAAGTGTTGGAACGCTTTGCTGGACAATGTTCAATTGCTCAGCTGCTTGAAAAGGCACAGCAAATTGGAGCTCTACCTCCGGATCGTGATCTCCACAATGACGTTCTGATGTATGAAAGAATCGACCAATTTCATACGGCGCTGCCGTCGTATCAAGTTCCGTCCCTGCCAACTGGGATACATCAGTTTTATGCCACCGAGGCTCTCTTCAGTCGTCGGGTACCACTAGGTCCAGAGGCAAGCTCGCCCATGCGCGGTTGGGACCGGGTCTTGAGTCCGGAGGCCATTACTGCCGTACCGATTGTAGGCGACCACGTGACGATGATGAGTGTTCTGGAAAGCCGCAAGGCTCTGGCCCGAGCTATTTCTACGCCCTTAACCGGGGTTCTTGAAAAAGATCCCTAGCGAACTGCACCGAAGGTTCTGGCACCCAGACGAGGTTCAGTCTCGGATCGCGACAATCCCCAAATGTCGGAGAGTTCTGGCTCGGTGATCCAAAGATGGGAAGCATATGTGGTCTGCCGCCGCTGCTGATCGACGACCGAGTCGAGCAATTCCAAGGCCAAGCTGCATTGGCTGAACTTCTCATTCGAAAAGCTCAAAGGGACCAGACAGAATGGAGACTATCACCATTGATCAACAGAACATCCTCGTCGGCATCCGTCCAATAGAACCGGCTGACGACTCCACCTTGTACGCTTCCGAAGTTACCTCGTTGGGACGCGCTGTCACCAAAGTTCGCCGCCAAAGCGGTGCTGCAAGAGTAGTCGCCAGAACACTCCTTGGCTCCAGTACATTATAGGGACACAGATATACGGTAGCGATTATCGGCGAAGATTTTCGATACCGAGTTCGGTCCAGATCCACTGGAAATCATAGGTCGCCATGGGATCGTTGGGGTCAGGCTGGCTTGAAGAACGGTTTTCAAGATATTTGAGCCATTCGGCGGCCTTCTCGCGACCCTTGGCGGTTTTGATGGCCTCGCGCGGGGAAATATTACCCAGCATTCCGACGGGCTGATCGAGGGTTTCGCGATACTGCTTGTCGAAAAACTCATGAACGACTTTTGTGGCGATCTCGGGTGGCAGCTGTCAACGGCGGAGTAAAAACAGGCCACGGGGCGGAGCAAAAGTCGGCCACTGTGGCGCGCGCATGAGACCCCCGGGAGGGCGTAGCCCGAGCGGGGGTCTCATGCGCGCGCGGCGCTTTCTGGAGAGGGGTTTCAGCCAGCCTTGCGGGCGCGGCTTTGAGCGAGACGATAGCTGTCGCCGTTCATCTCGAGGATGTTGACGTGGTGGGTGATGCGAGCGAGCAGCGCGCCGGTCAGGCGCTCGGATCCCAGAGTTTCCGTCCATTCGTCGAAAGGCAGATTACTGGTGATCAGGGTGGCACCCCGCTCGTAGCGTTGCGAGATCAGTTCGAACAGTAATTCCGCGCCGGTCTTTGACAGCGGCACAAAGCCCAGCTCGTCGATGATCAGGAGCTTGTAGGCTGCCATCTGCTTCTGGAACCGAAGCAGACGCCGCTCGTCACGCGCCTCCATCATCTCGCTGACCAGGGCAGCCGCCGTGGTGAAGCCGACGGACAGACCCTTCTGGCAGGCGGCCAGACCGAGGCCGAGCGCTACATGCGTCTTGCCCGTGCCGCTGGGACCGAGAGCAATGACGTTCTCGCGTCGCTCGATCCACTCGCATCGGGCCAACTCCAGCACCTGCATCTTGTTGAGCTTCGGGATAGCGGCGAAGTCGAAACTGTCGAGGCTTTTGACGACCGGGAATTTGGCCGCCTTGATCCGGCGATCGACCTTTCGGCGATCGCGTTCGATCACCTCCCGCTCACCAAGTCGGAACAGATATCCGACATGATCGACGCCTTCGGTGGCGCATAGCCGGGCCAGCTTCTGGTACTCGCGCTGGAAGGTCGGCAGCTTCAGGGTCTTGAGATAATGGGCGAGAAGGATCTCTGGTACTTCGGTGCTCATGCGGCTTCTCCCGCATCAGATGACAAGAGGCGCATGTACGCCTTTGCCGACGTCTTCTCGACCGTTGCCCTCGGCAGGTAGGGATAGATCGACAGGTCCAGCCGTGGCGGCCGGCGTTCTACCCGGCACAGGATCAGATGCTTGACCGCATCGAAGCCGATTGCGCCGAGCTGGATCGCCTGCTTCACCGCCGCATGCAGATCGGCGAGCTCGAAACTTTCCAGCAGTCGCAGAACCTGCACGTATTCCCGCCGACCATGCTTGGCCATGCGGCCTTCCATCAGCCGGCGCAACGTGGCGAACTCGTCCGGCAGATCCCAGCCCTGCAGAGGAGCGGCCTGATCCAGCGCATTGATCTTCTGCTCGATCAGCGGCAGATAATGGATAGGGTCGAAGACGACGTCTTCCCGCTCCCAGCTCCGCGGATGGCGAGCAATGATCTCGCCACGGCAGCCGATGACCACCTCATCAACATAGCCCCGGATCCAGACATCCTGATGACCGTAGGCGACCGGCACGGAATAATCATTGGTCTTGTAGCGTACGAGAGACTGGGCCGTGACCTTGGCGCTGGCCTGATCGCAGGCATCGAAGGGTGATGCTGGCAATGGACGCATAGCCGCCAGATCCCGCTGCAGCCGTTCGCCGATCGTCTCGCTCTCACCCCGCAATCTGTCGCGCTGGCGCTTTCGGCATTGCTCTTCCAGCCAGACGTTGAACGCATCCCATGTCGGAAACTGCGGGATCGGCACCATGAAGTTGCGCCGGGCATATCCGACGAGACCCTCGACGTTCCCCTTGTCGTTGCCTTTCCCAGGACGACCATAGCGATCCCGGATCAGGTAATGGGACAGGAAGCCGCTGAACAGCGCCGCTCGCTTGCGCGTGCCGTCTGGCAGGATCTTGGCGACAAGGCAACGATCGTTGTCATAGACGATCGACTGCGGCACGGCCCCGAAGAATGAGAACGCATGGATGTGGCCGTCGACCCAGGCCTCAGCCACTGCAGCCGGATAGGCCCGCACATAGCAGCCGTCGCTGTGCGGAAGATCGAGCACGAAGAAACGCGCCTTCTGCTCGACGCCGCCGATCATCACCATCGCCTCGCCGAAGTCGGCCTGCGCATGGCCGGGCGGATGCGACAGCGGCACGAACACTTCCTGCCGGCGCTGATCCTGCTCGCGCATGTGATCCTTCATGAATCGTATAGCCGCCGGTGAACCCGCATTCGTCGCGCAGGCGGTCGAACACCCGCTTGGCCGTATGGCGCTGCTTGCGCGGCACCTTGAGGTCTTCCTCCAGCCAATACTCGATCGTCGAAACAAACGCATCCAGCTTCGGCCGAAGGATCGGTGATCGCCGCTGATAGCCGGGTGGGGTCGAATACGACACCATCTTGGCAACGCTGTCGCGCGATATGTTGAAATGCTTTGCTGCCTGACGCCGGCTCATCCCTTCCGAAACAGCCAGCCGCACCTTCAGATAAAGTTCCACGGTGTAGATCCCCTGTCCCTCCTGCGTTCATTGCAGAAAGGAAATAGGTGGCCGGATTTTACTCCGCCCGCGGCAGGACTATTCCGCCGCTACCGTGGCCGGTTTTTGCACCGCCGCTCTCACCTTGATGCCTGCGTTCTCTACCCCTTCCATCTTCGCAACCTCCTTGTTCAGGCCGCTTTCGACGGTCTTTTCGATGCGCACTGGTCCGACGACATTCACGCCGAGTGGATACGCAATCTCGCTGCAAACGCTCCGCATGTCACGGTGGATCGACTTGAGGTCACGCGCGACCGGATGAAGGATGTTTTGCCGCAAGCCGATGTCCGCGGTTACCAATCTCTCATTCCCGAACTGGATTTGCCCGATCCGGATGACCGGCACGTCCTGGCGGCCGCCATAATCGGAAAAGCAACACTGATCGTCAGTTGGAATATTAAGGATTTTCCTATCGAAAATCTCCGATCCCATGGCGTGGCTTGCATCACGCCCGATGCTTTTCTGGTCGAGCTTTACGGGCAGTTTCCCGAGGCACTGATCGACAGTGTCGCTCGTGCCCGAGGCAATCTTCGCAAATCGCTGCCTTCAAGCGAAGATTTTGTTGGAGCCGTGGAACGCCAGGGTCTGACGGCTTTTGCCGCAATCCTCCGCCGGAATACGACAAGGATCGATTGATCGGCTGCTCTACAGCGACGCAGCCAGCACGGATAAAAAACCAGGTTGTCTAGGCTTTGAGCGCTGATAGCTTCGCGGGGTACGGCCAAGTCCCACACTCTCGCATTTCCTTCCGGCCCACCGGGTTTGCTCGTCATTATAGGCGCTCGTTGCAAGCGAGGTGTGTTCCCTGCCCTCCATTTTTTCTGACTGTCCCGCCGACAAATGATAGGAACGCACAATCTGCCGTATGCAAGTTCCGCGGTCTTCTCCGAGGATTTGGGGCAAGGCCTTTGTAAGTGCGTTGCGCATTGCCGATTTGCCTACGCGAGAGATGGCGACACCAACCGACGGGTTGGCCGCGCTCTATGCCGATGGCACGAAGCCGCCCTTCGGCCGTCTTCGCCGATCCCGGTGACGATCGCTTGTCCGGACCCGAGAAGACCTCCGTCTTCCGCGCCGCGCGACTTGACAGTCTCGTGCGTCGCCGTGGAACGGGCATTCGCCCTCCCTCTGTCCAGGGGAATATCACAGGCATTACCGCGCGTCGCCCGTATCGACCTGGGCGTCGCGCGGTTCGAGGGAGCCCCTGCCCCCCTCCCCTGTCCTGGATCCAGGGCTAAGGGCTCTCACAGCCATCGTGGAGTTCATTCCGCGGTATTGTTCGACTGTTTTCCAGCCGCAGTGCCGTCAGACGGCGCGCCCGCGGCCGAAGCGAGCCCAAAAGGCGAGCGCAGCCAAGCGGAGGAAACCCGCGCTCCCGCATTGCGCTGTAGGGTTTTCCGGAGCTTGGTGGAAAACGGTCGTTTTTGGCGTTTGGGTTTTTTCTTGTTTCTGCCCCATGCAAACGGTGCGCAGCGTGCGGCGGCAGTCGATCCCGCCTCCCCTTCGGGCCACTATGTTGAGGCTCCTGCGGCTGCCTTTTCCCGCTCCCTGCGCTTCGAGAATTCCCGATATCCCGCCTGGGAGCGGCGCTATGCTGATTTCTCCGATACTCTTCATTTTTCGCTGATCGTGCCTTGGTCGTTGGCACTCGCACCGGCACGAACGCCTTGGCAAGGTCCTCCTCCCTGCCCGCCTCACGGCATAGCCGCTGGGACGGGTTAATTGGTTTCTCTGCGTTACGCGTCCAGCCAGTTTTCGAGCTTCAGTCCGGTATACACCAGGAAGTCGCGCGTGTTATTGGTCACCAACACCGTGTTAAGTGCGATCGCATGCGACGCGATCAGTTTATCGAGATGATCTTTCTTCCGGTCTCTTGTCGCCATCCGAACCGGCCCATAGGCTCTCGCTGCGGCAATCCCAAACGGTTCCACTGTGATCAGCTCGGCCAGGGCTGCGAGATTATCAAGTTCCCGTGCGGGATCATCGGATGCGGATACACCATACTCGAGTTCGGCGAAGGTGATGGCGGACATGACCACGTCTCCCACATAGCAACTGGCAAAGCGGCGGGCGACCTGCTCCGGCTGGTTTTTCATCAGGTAGATGCACATATTCGTATCGAGCATGTAGCGCGCCATCAGATCTTATCCCGCTCGTCTTGCTCATGGGACCCTCTTCCGTCACGCATAAAATCCGGAGAGAAGCGGGCGAATACATCCAGAACGCCGGCCAGGGAGCGATGCACAGGACGGATACGAAGCTCGTCGCCGACGCGCTCGATTTCCAACTCGACATCGGTCCGGTCGAAAGCAAGCTCGGCCGGGATACGCACGGCCTGCGAATTTCCGTTTTTGAAAGCTTTCGTGGTGTGCATAGCGCTCATCCTTGTGTGTACGTGGATGTACAATAGCCTTATATTGATCAAATGTACATCCCTAGTGTGCACACTGGCGATGTATTTTTGGCTGTGGTGGCGCATAACAAACGAGGCGGGCTCAACTGTGCCGCATCGTGTTCTGCTCCACCGAACCCGCAAACGGGTGCGGCCCATTCGGGGTTACGATCTCTTACACGGCGCGTTCTCGTGTAAAAGGGCGAGAAGTTGAGAGCGCGACCCGCGCTCACATCTGTAAGGAGCATCCGCGAGAGGCGAATGCGCATCTTCTCCGCAACATGCCGCTCTTACGATAGGCCGGTGCTCGCGCCAATGGGCAAGCGCGCCAGGGCGCTGTCGGCCGTGAAGATAAAACGGCTTTCACCGCCAGGGCGCCAAACCTTCCGTTTTTTCTTCCCGTCCGACCCATGACCCGATCTCCGCCCTACCGGCCCCGTCGGCTCGAAGCTGCGATTTTGGCCAAGTTGAAGAACGGATCGGGAACTGCCAGCTCCGGCCTCTTCGCCGACCTCATTAATGGCCGCTGAACATCATTAAACGGGCACAGATATACGGTAGGCGGATCAGAGGGAGAACGGAATGGCGCGGAAGCCGTTTTCGTCGAGAGCGGGCTTGTCTTCCCAGAGGTAATCGCCGGTCAGATTCAAGAGCTCCCATGTGAGCGGGGAAAGGCTGGCAAGCAGGTGCTCCGAGACGGTCTTCCCGGCTTCGCGCAGAGGACCGACGACACGGCCGGTATAGATCGTGTTCCAATGGACGATCGCGGTGACGACCAAGTTGAGGGCTGATGCCCTTATCGAGAGGTTTTCCTGGTTGCGATCGCGGAAGCGTCCGAGGCGATGAAGATTGACGGCGCGCGCGAGGCTGTTGCGACTTTCACCCTTGTTCAGTTCGGCAGTCGTGGTCTTGCGCAACTGCTCGTCGTTGATCCAATCGAGGGTAAAGAGGGTTCGTTCGATCCGCCCCATCTGGCGCAGCGCCTGGGCGAGACCACTCCGGCGCGTTGTAACTGACAGTCGTTTCAGCATGAGCGAGGCGCTGACGGTGCGCGTGCGCAGCGAGGTCATGAGACGCAGGATGTCGTCCCAATGGCTGCGGACCAGATTGGCGTCGATGTGGTCACCCATGACATTCTGAAGAATGCCATATTGCTTTGCAGGCCCGAAGCCATAGAGGCACGCCCGTCGAGATCGGGGATGCGGGGCATGAAGGCAAAGTGCGGGTTTCACAAAGTTCGGGACAAGGATTTCAGAAAGTCGCGGACACCGATTTCAGTAAGTCCGGGATGAGAGCGGCAGTGCAAAAACCGGCCACGGTAGCGGCGGAATAGTCTTGCCGCGGGCGGAGTAAAATCGGTTTTGTCGCAAACTTTTTAAAAGGCCGCAGAAGCGGCCATCGCTGGACACAGTTATGCAGCGAGTGCGGCGAATTGCTGAAATGCCGATTGGCCACTGGTTGAAAATTGGCGCTTGCGGATCATGTGAGCCACCTCGATACCATCCAGTGTTGCTGACGCAGACTGAAAGGATTTGAAGCCCTTCATGGGGCGGGTCAGCTTCTTGATAAACCGGTGGTCCTGCTCAATCGTGTTGTTGAGGTATTTGACCTGCAGGATCTCGATCAGCCAGAACCATCCATACAACAACAGCAGCCAGTTGATGTTTTGCAATCCTGCCAGGTTCGCGCCGCTCTTGTCGATGACGACCTTTTCGGGCCAGCCATTGGTCTTAATCGTGCGGGCGAAGAAAGCGCAGGCCGCGGCCTCATCGCGGTGCTCAGACAGCATGAAATCAAGGGTTTTGCCGAATTTGTCGACAGCCCGATAGAAATAGGTCCACTTGCCTTTGACCTGGATATAGGTCTCGTCCATCCGCCAGGAGCTGCTGGTTGCGGATTTGCGCCGCTGGGCCTGGCAGGCAATCAGGGGCGAATATTTCACGAACCATCTGTTCAGCGTCGCGTGGTCAACGGTAACGCCGCGCTCGGCCATAATCTCTTCCAGATCACGATAGGAGACCGCATATCTCACGTAGAAAAATACCGCGTATAAAATCACGTCTTTCGGGTAATGACTGCCTTTGAAATCGACCATGATCTGGAAACTCAATCTGCCTGCTCATCTTCAACCCGGATCTACGCCTACCATACTGGTTGCAAACCCGGTGAAAAGTTTTGCGACAGAACCCGCCAACGCGATCGAACCAGCCGGCGATCAATCTCCCGGACAAAGAGATCAGCATATCGCTGCAATCAGCAGAGACGGGCGAATGAAATGGCAGGTCTCCACCGGCTACGGCAAGCGCTCGCTGGTCGAGACTGCCATCGGCCGATACAAGTCCATCATCGGGCGGCGTCTGCGGGCTCGGTCGTTTCACGCTCAGCAGACGAAAGTGGCCATCGGCTGCGCCGCCCTCAATCGTATGCTTGCATGCGCACCCTAAATCCATCCGCCGCAATGGACCAACCACATAGATAGCCCCATCACAGATCCAGATCCGCTCAAGTCCCGATCCATGCACCAACGCCGTGCTTGGGCAGTTTAGCTAGACAACGTGACATCGCCGTCGCGGACTCTTTCCACGAGGTAGAGATAGCGGTGGCCGCGGACGACTCTCTCAACGACAAACATGCCAGCGTTGTTAGCGAATAGTTGCCGTAAAATCCATACAGAACCGCGGTAACAGCACAAATGTTGTTACTACACATTTTCGCGCCGGAAATCCAAGGAAGAAGAATTCAATAGCTTAACGGACAGTGTTCGCCATCCGTCACCTCCAACTGTTCAAGTTGGGCATCACTATGTCCGGGCAGAATGACTGAATATGAATTGTGCATGGCTGCGGTGCGGCCGTTGGGTGCTAGTGTAGTTGCTTGATGTGTTACCGGAGACCACAATGGACAATACAAGCAGGGGGCGGCCCCACGGCACTTCCGAACAAAATCATCCCAACGCCGACGCTTGGATCGCGGATTTGGCAAGAGGGACTAATCAGAGGTTTACGGAATCGCTTGCACGC
>NZ_CP148097.1:0-28606 GCF_042140505.1 Rhizobium sp. T1470 | reverse complement strand
AGTCGTCGATATAACGCACCAGCCGGGCTTCGCCCTTGAGCTGGACCTTCACCACGCGCTCGAACCAGAGGTCGAGCACATAATGGAGATAAACGTTGCTCAGCAAAACGCTGATCGACCCTCCTTGAGGAGTTCCTTCATCACTCGGGTGGACAGCCCCGTCCTCAAGGACGCCTGCTTTCAGCCAGCGCCTGATCAAGCTGATCACGCGCGGATCCCCGACTCGATGCTCGACAAACCGGAGCAGCCACTCATGCGACAGACTCCCAAAATAGTCCTTCAAGTCCGCCTCCAGCACCCAGCTCGTCCGGCCGCCGCAGATTGCCTCGTTGAGGGTCGACAGGGCATGATGAGCGCTAAGATGCGGCCTGCCGCCGAACGAGCAGGGCAAGAAGTCCTGCTCGTAGATCGCCGACAGCACCTCAGCTGTGCTGCGCTGAAGCGCCCGGTCCGAAACAGTTGGCACCCCGAGCGGGCGCTTCTCCGTCTTGCCGGGCTTGGGGATGTAAACGCGCCGCACTGCCGGCGCGCGATATCCCTGGCGGTGAATGGATTGGAGCATCGGCTCTATCCATTCTCCAAAGCTCTCCTTCGCCGCCTTCACCGTCTGACCATCCACCCCGGCGGCCGAGCGCTGCGGAATCCTCAACAG
Source organism: Rhizobium sp. T1470 (assembly GCF_042140505.1). NCBI lineage: Bacteria > Pseudomonadati > Pseudomonadota > Alphaproteobacteria > Hyphomicrobiales > Rhizobiaceae > Rhizobium > Rhizobium sp. T1470. The sequence continues at coordinate 27,954 of NZ_CP148097.1, read as the reverse complement.
ATTCCTCTGCACCCGTTCGCGCGTGATGTGATGGGCAAGCGACGTAAAGCGGAGTTTCGGCTCACACCGAGCTTTCGCTGCTATATGTTCAAGTCCCGTTTCCATGGTCAGCTGATCTTCCCTTTGCATGAAAGGCCGTGTCTCCCGTTGAATGGAGCCCATGTTGCCCAAAAACATTTCAACTACCGCTGACCGCTTCCCCATGTGGCCGGCTCTCCCGACCTCGGAGTACTATCAGTCAGTCTGACTTCCACCCGGTCATCAGCCCCTTCTCGCCTCATCGGCTTGGCAGGTCCTACAAGCTTGCGCTTGAACCGGTTGGATCTCCCTTGTTCACGTCAAATCCTTCGATTGCATGCTGGCGGTACGAACCCCGGGAGCACCTTGGACCACTCGCAAAGACGCGGCCTGCGATTCCGCCTTCCCCTTTGAGAGACAGGGTCGGCTACTCCGATCACGTTCGATTTCGGGGCTATCTATCCGTTCACGTATGTTCCGGCCTACAATCTCCTTGTCTACGCTTCGCAGCGGCCGTTACCGGACACCACGCAAGACTCAGTACACGGCTGCTCGCTAGGCTTTGCCGTGGCCGTCATCTCAGACGGCTGAATTCAACGCGCTTGCAAGGCGCAACTCTCACAGATCCGGACGTGAGCGTCTCCACTCATCCGGCTCCTACCGTCCAGCCGTTGCCCGATACAGCAATCGCCAATGTGCAAACAGCGCTGGCTCCCGACGCCTTACGTCCTGGACCCAGTACCGCGCACGCCGACGATGGCGTCTCAGGCGTCGATATTTCGACATGGCCCAGCGTGCCAGGCGCAGATCGAGGTGCATCAATGCTCGGGAAAGTGCCGATTTGTGGTAACGACCATAGTAGTTCATCCAACCACGAAGGATCGGATTGAACATCTTGGCCAGATCATTGATGCGCTTGTCGATACGGCGGTCAAGCTGCCAGTCCCGCATTGTCTGACGGATGGCTTTCGCGGCTCGGTTGCTGATACCCGGACTGAAATTGACGAAGGTCTTGCCCCATCGGTTCATTGCCAGTCTCGGTCGAAAGGTGTAGCCGAGAAAGTCGAACTTCTGATTGGGGCAATGCCCCCGCCGAACGTTATCCTTGCAATACACGATCTGTGTCTTGTTTGGATGTAACTTCAGTCCGCATTCAGCAAACCGTTGCTCAAGATCCGTTTGCAACTTTTGGGCCTGACGCTCGCTGCTGCAATGACAAACGGCATCATCGGCAAAGCGTTCAAACGGAATCTCAGGACGGTGTTTGGCCATCCACCGATCGAACGCATAGTGCAAAAAGAGGTTCGCCAGCAAGGGTGAGATAACTGACCCCTGCGGAGTTCCCCTCTCCCGAGGTTCCAAAGTGCCGTTCTCCAGTTGCACGGGAGCCGTCAGCCACCGTTCAATGTACAACAACACCCACGTGCAGTCGGTGTGCTTTCGCACCGCCCGTAGCAACAGGTCGTGTGGAATGGTGTCGAAGAAGGCCTGAATGTCGAGATCGAGAACCCAGTCATGGCGCCAGCATCTCTGCCTTGCCATACCCACGGCCTCGAGTGCCGACTTGCCGGGCCTATACCCATAGGAATCGGGATGGAAATGTCTTTCCAGTTCCGGTTCCAGGTATGCCTTCACCACCCCTTGCGCAATCCGGTCTGAGACCGTGGGAATGCCCAACGGCCTTGTACCACCTTGCCGCTTTTTGATCGCGACCCGTTTGACTGGCGGCGGAAAGTAGCTGCCAGATGACAATCGGTTCCAGAGCTTGAACAGGTTGTTCTTCACATCCCGCTCAAGATCCTCGATCGACTGATCATCGACCCCGGCTGCACCCCGGTTCGCCTTTACCCGTTGATAAGCCTCCCAAACAGCCCGTTTAGGAATATCGAACGGCTTTGCTTTACCCAAAGGCTCCTCCCGCATGACGGTTGACCTTTCGATAAAGCTGGACAGTGTTGCGCCTTCGCTCCAACGCCATTACAGCACCTTCTTCACTACTACACGCAACTCCGTCCCTGTGCCCCGCATCGGTACTCGGATCCTCATGGTGCTTCCACTTGGATGTCTCCCTTCGCATCGGGGCGACAGGTTCCCACGTTCCACACAAGAGCCTGAAGCAAGGTCACGCCGCCTTCATGCCGGACGCCATCTGGGCAGTAGACAGGTATCTCCCAGACTTCTCCCGGGTTAACGAAGCCCACCCGGTTTTGACGCCATCTATGCACTTTTCGACACGTCGTCAGCGGTTCGCTCACGCTCGTCTCCTTGCATCTTACCTGACCGGATCAAGTCCGGCCTTTTCCTCAACGCTCACCACCATCGCTCTTTACGACAGCAGCTTGAGGTGGTTTGAAACCCGCTCCTGCAAGCCGGCTTCGAGGGGCCAGCCCTCATCTCCTGTGCAGCATGGCTGCTTGGGAAGTGCCTAAATCATAGCTCCTCCTTCGCGCCTTCGTGGCGCACCCTCGTCCAGATGCCAGATATCCTTCCGCGACGGCTTCTTTCTAGGCAGCTGCTTGACGTAGGCTGCCCCGAATTTGCGGCACCACCGCCGTATCGTTTCGTAAGAAACGACGATGCCGCGCTCCAGCAACATTTCCTCGACCAGCCGCAGGCTCAACGGGAACCGGAAATACAGCCAGACCGCACGGGCGATGATCTGCGGTGGAAAACGGTGGTTCTTGTAGCTGATGGTCGATGAGGTCATCTCAGCCGAATTATCCATCAACCGTTAAGCTGCTGATAACGTGACATCGCCGTTGAGCAACTTCGTCCTCTTCATCCGAAAGGTCCGCGTCGCCTATGAGATAATGGCGGTCTCCGATGGCACACATGTCGCAACCAGTGGCCACGATTTCTGCAACAAAGTCCGGAATTTCGCTCTCGAGCATCCGGCGTGGTCGTTTTTGGCCATTCAAATCCGTTTTCCTTTCCAAAGGCATCCAGTCAAGGCATCAAGGCGACCAAAGAGGCGGCCCCTCTGACACCCTCCCCACAACAAGGCGACCCATTGTGATCTCGTCTGGGTCGGACCTGCGTGTGCTGTCTTAGGAGCCCTCGAGTTGCCTGCCAAGGTGCAATTCTGCACCTCAATTAGCGCGGCGGCCCTCGCCCACTCACGACGATTACTTAAGTTTGAGCGCGCGTTATTATTGTTTTCATTCGACGAATGCTGCAATCAGGTGGAGCATGCAGGCGACTTCGTAAGCCCCGAGCATAGGAGGCCGTACGCGAGCCTGTTCGGCGAAGCGACACCGGCTTAGCCAAGTTGGCGTGCAAACAGGGGGCTACGTCGACAGAGATCCTGTCGACAGGCTCGGCGCTGTCGGCCCGGATTGGGCGCCCGCGATCTCACAGGTTACCGAGTCTATGTCGGGATGTGCGTCGCAGAGCTGTCTATAGTCCAAAACGCTCTCTCATCTCGGGTGTTCGGACCCAGGGATCACCGGCGATCTTGACGATCATCTCCTCGAAGACACGCACGAAGGCGTGTTTGGTGGCTTTCTCAGTCAGGCTTTCCGCCTGTTCTAGAGGAAGCAGCGGCTTCATGTCGATCAGGAGACGCGGATTTGCCAGCTTGGCGAACATCCGCTCTTCAGCCTGGGCACGCGATATCGATTGCCCTGCAAGATCGAGATACTGACCAAACAACGCTGCGATGCGCTCCACATTCAATCCGTCGAACGCCTCCAGCGCATGGGAAAGATCGTAGAGGTCGCGGCCTTTGTCGCGTTGCAGAAGCGCGCGCAACTTCGTCGCCAGCATCTCCTCGCGCGAAAAGGTCGGGATTGCTGCCTCACCGGCGAACCAGGGATTGTCGACCCGGAACACGATGGACTGAGGGGGATCCAAGGCTGCGATCTCGCGCGTATTGATTTCAACCTTCAGCCGGATCGGTACGCCGCTTCCGTCTTCGGCATCCACGCGGAAGCGAAATTTTGGAGCGACCGGGCTCTGGTCAAATTGCGCGCGGCCGAGCCAAGGTTCGAGGACAACGCGCAATTGATCGAGGATCGGCCCGATCGGACCCGAGGACGTCCGGACGAGATCGATATCTTCAGAGTAGCGAAGCGGTCGTGGGAAGTGGAGCTTGTTCAGAGCGGTACCGCCACGGAAGCGAAGTTCGGTGCCCAGCATCTTGTCGTCGAAGATGTCGATGAGCGCACGGCTAATAATGAGGTCTTGTTCCACCTGCCGCTGGTCCGCCCACGCAACGACGCTGCCCCAGGCGACGATGTTTTGAGCCGGGATCATTCATCGACCTCCGGCGAGCGGCGCACGATCACATGCCAGCGCTCGTCTCGCTCCCGCGGTTCGGGCGTGAAATCCGGGTCGCGCACCTCCTGCCGGTCGAGCTCCGTCCATGGTGGTGCACCGCGGGCCATCAGAGCGGCGTGCATCGGTTCCGCCAAATCCGCGTGCTCAAGCCGATCCAGCAAGTGGCCAAGACGCTGCACGACAGACCGCTCGGCCGCATCAGAAAGCACGGCAAGCTGGGCAGGCGAGATTTTCTCGGCGAGATCCGTGAGGACCGTCGCGACATTGTCGATCCCGCCCGCTGCCTGCGGATAGCGTAGGAGATCGAGCGCTGTGAGCGCCGGTGAGGATATCTTCATTCTGCCTGTATCTGTTTTCCGGTCCTCGATGCCCGCTTCCACTGCCGCGACGTCCTTGCGGAAATAGAAGACGATCAAATTGCGCCCCGCCTTGATCTTCGGCATGCGCTTGCCGGTAATGATCTGAAATTCCATGACGGCCTGGTGCGTGGCACCGTGGAGTTCGGCCGCCTTCAACAAGCCGACATAATAGGGCTGCTGTTCATGCCGCATCAGGGCGTCAATGTACCATGATGGCGGCGGCGCGCCCCAGGAAGCGAACTGCGGGGGAACAGCGACATAAAGGCCCTGGCGTGGCCTGATCAGCGCCTTACGGCGTTGCAGGCGCTCGGCCGCGTCAAGGAACGCGCCACGCCCCAACCCGAGCACCTGCTCCACCTCCTTACTCGTAAACACGATCTCGCCAGCCGATAGCAGACTGGCGATATGCGATGATAGAGCGGATCGTTGATCGTAAACCATGCGCTATTATCCGCGCATAGCGCGGATATTTCAACATGAATATCGCATGACGGATAACTCATGTTTGTTTCTCCGCGCTAAAAGCGGCTTTCTCAACACGATTTTTTTGAAACCCGTGATCTCCGTCTCGTCGCGAGGACCCCAGAACCTACGTCGACTACCCGTGCGGTCCTTGGCGTCGCATCTCGCACGGAGTGGTTTTCAAGCCCGCCACGCTCAGGCCAAACCTTTATAGAAGATCTCGGTCACCCGGAACTGCCCATCGATGCGCCTGCACTGGACAACGACATCGATAGCGACTTTAAGCATATCCCTGATGTCGTGGCGTTCGAGATCCCGGGCGCCGTCCGATTCCTTGATCAGCAGCGTCAGTTGTTCGAAGGCAAACTCCGCGGAATCCGCATGCACCGTCGTGATCGAACCGGGATGTCCGGAATTGACGTTGCGGATGTAGTAAAAGGCCGTTCCGTCCCGCAGCTCCTGCAACAGGATGCGATCGGGGCGCATACGCAGGCAGGATTCCAGCAGTTCCTTGGCGGTAATCCTTGCCAGCCCCTGACCACCCTTGGAATAAAAGAGCTTCACGTGGTTGGGCTGCGGAATGACAAGCTCCGGCGTGTCCTCGATCGAGATGATCCGCTCGGCTTGTGGGATATGCTGGATCAGTGCTTTCGAAAGCGTGGTCTTTCCGGAGCCTGTGGCGCCGGAGATGATCATGTTCTTACGCGCCAAAACCGCCTCCCGGAGAAATTCCTTGTGGGCGCCAGCCTTATAAAGTTGGAGCAAGCGATCGTCGGATGCACCCCCAGCATGCGAAGCGGTCTTCACCTCGCCGAACAGGCCGCCATGCTCGAGATCGTCGAGGCTGAGCGACACTGAGGACGGTTTGCGAATGGTGACGCTGACGGTGTCTTTCGTCGTCGCCGGCGGAATGACGACCTGGATTCGTTCGTCGCCGGGAAGGGTTGCCGAGAGGATCGGGTGGGTCTCGTCGATCGATTGGCTGGAGAAACTGGCCACGGCCCGGGCAAGACGCATCAACTTTTCGAAGGAAAGCTCCGGCAGATCATGGGTCCGCCACCCACCAGTGCCTTCCGTCAAAACTTGCCCGGGCCGATTCACAATCACCTCATAGAGAGATTTATCCTTGAGGAATTTAGAGAATGGCGAGAGCAGTTCGCGAACCACCGCTGCATCGGCACCCTCCGTCATTCCCGCTCCTATTTCGTCACGAGTGTGGAGGGCGGGCTGAAATCGCCAAGCACCGCCCGGTCGTAGATGCGATTGCGCGGCTCGGTGACGCGCAGCCCATAGACGCCGGAGAAATCGAGGTCGCGCGCCACGAAAATCGAAACCAGCTCGCCCTGGTGCTTGATCAGCGTCGGCGGAATGTTGATCGATTGTTCGACGGCGATCGCCGCTGCCTGCTGGCCGGCGCTCGTGGTGTTTTGCGCGCTGACATCGCCGTCCTGCAGCTGGCTGTTGGCGTAGGACGTTGCGTCTCCGACAATCGAAAGCAGGATGGCGCTGCCGAAGCGTTCCCACCAGTGTGTGTCGACATAGCCGTCCATGCCGGCGCGCCCGAGCGCATCCGTCGCCGGCGACGCCAGCGTGACAATCACGCCGGTTGGGGTCTTTGCCCGGTTCCAGAGCACGAAGAGCCGCTTCTGGCCGCGTTGCAGGCCGCCGCGATATTCGCCGACCACCTGCGTGCCCTTCTCCATCAGCACGACGCGGCCATTGTCAGACAGGACATCGCGGTTGATGACGCAGCTGGTAAATCCGGGCTGGTCGGAGGCGAGCGCGGTTTCGAGCACGCACGGGATGGACGTGCCCATGGCGACGATGAAATTGCGGTTTCCGAGTGTGCCGGCACGCGATCCCTGCAATTCGGTCGGCGTCATCAGCCGGTTGAAGCGCTGATCCTCGGTGGATTGTGCGTTGAGGCTGGTGGGATTGACGCCGAGCGGCACGTAATTGGACGTCGTGTCCGCGCTCTTGTCGTCGGTGCGTCGCTGGTTCGAGGGCGTCTTTTCGCCACCATAGGCGATCACCGGCGCGCGGCGCGCCGCATCCAGCAGCTTGTCATCTTCCGAGGGTGCCTGTTCGGTAACCACAGGCGTCGGCAATTTGACCTCGGCCGGGGTAACGACAGGCTCGACCTTGTCTTTCGCCGGCTCGAAGTCCGATGTCTGGCGGATGACGACGCGCTCCGGCTGCGCGCCATCTGTGGGCTTTTCCTGCCCGCGCATCGACCAGAGCGCGAAGGTGACGAAGGCGACGATGGCAAGCGCTACCGCGCCTCGCTTCAGGAGCGGATTGTTGTCGGGCTTGCGCCCCGCCGTCGTCTCGGCGCGCTCTCCCGGTATCTGGCCCGGTATCCGGTGGTTGTCGTCTTCAGCCATGGTTCACCCTATTTGTTCGGCGGTGTCTTGAGGACGCGCTCGACAGACGGCGACGTCGTATCGGTATCGGGATTGATGCCAACCCGGTCATAGGCTTCGTTGAAGACGCAGAGCACGTCGCCGCCGCGCCGCAGGATGAACTTGCGGCTGACGGCGTGCACCAGCACCAGATTGCCGTCGACCGATTTCGGCACCAGGCTTTCGCTGCCGTCGGAATTTTCGATATAGATTGCCGGCATTTCCTGGTTGCCGACAAAGGCAAAGGTGGTGACCTTGCCGTTGTCGTAGACCGCCTGCGGCTCGAGTGCCTGGGCCCCTTGCGCCGAATAGCGCCAATTGCGCGGCCCGTAGGCCTCGTGCAGGGAAAGCACCTGATCTGCGCGTGCCGACTGCGTTGCTTGCGCCCGGGCCGACGCCTCCAGCCGCCGCCGTTCCGCCTCATCGGCCGGGTACCGGTACTTGACATAGAAATAGGTGTTCTGTCCTGCGCCGACCGGACCGTCGCGCACCGTCAATTCCATCTGATAGCTACGGGTCGATCCATCGCGCCTTGTGGTCACCACCGAGATATTGGTGACGGGCTGGTTCTCGCGCGGCTTCAGGAAGAGGATGTTTCCGGCCGGCGCGACTTCCCAGGCAACCGAGTTGCCGAGCGCAACATGGGCGATTTCCTCGTCGGCGGCAAACTCGATCTGCACGGACGACCGGAGCGTGCCGACGATCTTCGTGATGTTGTATGGCTGATAATTCACAAAGCGGACGCGATTGTCCTGCATGGCGCCGCTCGGCACATCGAGTGCCAGCGCAGTTTGCGCGCAACCCGCTGTCAACAGCAGGGCGATGATAAAATTCGGTCTCAATTGATGGCCTCCGGATCGGCGCGATAGTCGCTGACCACGAAGCCCAGCGGATTGGTGAGGCGGTCGGTCGACGACATCGGGGTTGACATAGGCGAAGGTCAGCGTTGTCACCCAATGGGTGGTTTTGACGTCTTCGCCGCGGCTCACCGTGCGCATGTAACGAACCGATACGACCTTGTCGTTGATCAGCGAAATCGACACGATATTGATGCGGGCGGTTGCCGAGCGGCCATAGGTGTTCTGGGGGGATTCCGGATTGCTGCCGCGATAGAGGCCGGCAAACCGGGTCTGTTCGGGCTGAGTCGACAGAAGCGCTACAGTGCGAAAATTCTCTTCCGCCTCGCTCCAGACATAGCCTTCGCGAGCCCGCACATATTTTGCGGCAAAGTATTTGGTGACCGCTTCGTCATAGGTGCCGGCGGTCGCGGTCAGCGCCGAGACGACGTCGACGATGCCGGTCGAATTGTCGACGCGAACGACGAAGGGCTCGACGGTCTTTAGCGGGGTGAGGCCCGCGACCGCAAAGATCGATGCACCCGCCAGCACGCTGGCGCCGATGGCAATCGACCAGGCGATCCGGGCCGAGCGCTCCACCTGGATGAGCCGGTCCTGGTCGAACCGGCGCGCCTTGTCGAAATAGCTCCTAAGGCTGTCGTTCGTTACCATCTCATTGCTCCTCGCAAGGCCGGTAGGAGCCGGCGATGTCGAAGTGTTCGAAAGCCTGAGGTCGCGACCGGCTCTCTTCCTCGACATACGGCGTGATCCCGTTCGTTGTCGTCGGATCGGCGGTAGTTGAATCGGTTTGCGTTTTCGGCTGCTGTGTCTGTTTTTCGTCGTCCCACTGCCACATCGATCGGTTCCGCGGCCGGCGGGAATAGCCATCGCATTTCGGGAGTGGGTAGGAGATCGAGGCGCAGCCGGCGAGTGATGCGCCGATAAAGAGCAAGACTGTGATGCGGATCATGCGGCAATAAACCTGTCGTTTCTGGAAAAGTGCTTACTGGCCCGTGGGAGGGCCAGCACGGCCTCGGCGGCCGACCGCGCCCGCCATGCGAGAGGCTGCCCAGGCAAGCGTGCTCTCGTGGGCATCGCGGGCCGCGCCATAGCCATAGGTGAGTGAAGCGCCTCCGGCCGCGAGTGCCGAGGCAATTCCGGGCAGCTGGTAGAAGACGTAAAGGGCGGCGAGGCAGATCGCGCAAAGGGCGATCGGCCGCATCAACACGTCGCTATAGCCTTCTATGGACGTGAACGTTGTATCGATGCAGGTGATCAGCAGCGAACCGATCGCCACGACAAGCACCTGCAGGATGACGAAGTTGACGAGCTGGCCGATCCAGGATTCGGTAAAGCGTCGCGTCGACTGGAACATGGCGAGCGCGATGAAGATCGGACCGATCGCCAGCACGATGGCAAGTGCGAGGCGAGCGTAGAGCGAGACGATATAGCCGATTGCGGCGACGATGAAGCTCGCGCCAATCACCATCATGCCGCCGATGCCGGTAACGATATCGACCGGCCAAGAGGCGCGCGACCAGATCTCGTAGGCACACTTCTGGCCCTTGTCGAGGAGACTGTCGAAGGTCGATGCGCTCGGCGCCGTCCCGCTGTTGAGTGCCTGTGAGATCTCCTTCGGTAAGGTCTCGAAAAAGATGTTGGTGACATAGGTCTGATAGTCACTGGCGTTTCTGACCAGCATGACGATGATCGCGAGCTTTATCGCCCGCATGGCGAAATCAAGAATCGGCTCTTGCACCGACCCCCTGAGCACCAGATAGCCATAGAGCACGACGTAGAGCGTCAGCGCCGCCGTCAGCGGTCCGCTCACCCAGTTGGCGATATTAGACGTGCCCGATGAGATGAAGGTCTCGAGCGGCGTTTTGAATTGGGCGTCGACGAAGCTGAAGACCTGGTACATCCATCAACCCCCAAGCGACTGTCGCATCCGCTCAAGCCTGAGCTTGCCGTCGGCTGCTTCTGCATTCCGGCAGTTGGGCGTGTCGCCCAGCTCACCAGGATTGTTGCGGCATTGACCAATGATCGTCGACAGCAGGGGCTGGTCGGCGAGAAGCTCATCGACGCTATAATGCCTCTCATCATCGTTCGAGCAGGCCGCAAGCGCGATGAGCATCATCATGACAAGGAAGGAGCGCTTCATTTGAGAGCCGCTCCCATCGTGTCCATGCGCTTTCTCCAGTCCTCCGCCTGACGCTGATCATCGACCTGGACCTGCGCCTGCTGGATCATCTGCAGGCCCTGCATTCTCAGAACGTCGGTTTGCAGGAACGCCTGCTCCGCCTGCAGGCGTGCCTGGAGATCGGCGATGTCCTTGGCGTCGGATGCGCTGGAGATTTTCTGGCGGAGCTGATCGATGCGCTTGGTCGCGGCATCATAGATCTGCTGGCCCAGGCTCATCTGTCCGGCATTCTGGTTCTGGACGCGCGACAGTTCCTGCGCGTAGAAGTCGTCGGCGCTTGTGCGATAGGTGGAGTTGCTGTCGAGAAACTTGTTTGCCGAGTTCTCGAAGACGCCGCTTCCCTGACCGTTGAACAGGTTTTGAATGGCACTGAACTCGGGTGGCAGTGCCTGGCGGACCGACGGATCGTTGAGCACGCTTGCGACATCCGCCATATCGGTGATCTTGTTGAGCGACCCATAGAGCTGCTGGGCCTGCTCAAGCTGCTGGTTGAGCGCGTCGAGCTGGGCTTTGAGCTGGACGATGCTCTCGATCTGTTTGGCAATCGACGTCTGGTCGATAACCGGGATGCCTTGCGCCGAGACCGGCCCGGGGGCAAATGACCCGCCAAGGGTCAGCGCCATGACAGTGAGGATCCTTGGGGCTTTGAACATGCGCATCAGCCTGCTCTCCTTCGTTTCTGAAACAGCTCCAGCCAGTCCTGATCACCCTCGCCGATCTCGGCACGAATGGCGTCGGCAAGCTCGACATTGGCGGTTCGACCCGAGAGGATCGCGAGTTCGTCGTCAAAGCCGCTGAGGTTGAGTTCCGCCACGACGCTGTTATGGCCTTGCTTGACGATGAAGCGCCGGCTCTCGAGCGAGAGTTCACGGGCGACCAGCTCGAATTCGCGCTCGGTGAGCTTGAAGCCGCCGACATAGTCGGTGTGATTGCCGCGCGGGTTGGGCAAAAAGATCTGGGTCGGGCACTGTTCGATGATCGTGTGTGCGATCGGCGAAGCGATGGCGTCACGAGGACTCTGGGTCGCAAACAGCATCAGCCCATTCTGTTTGCGGATTGTCTTGAGCTTGTTCTGGGCGAGATCGCGAAAACCCTCGTCCATCAGCGCCTTCCAGAATTCGTCGATGACGATGATGATGCGGCGCCCGTCGATCAGCTGCTCGATGCGGTGGAAAAGATAGGCCATCAGCGGGGTCCGGATTTCCTCGTTATCGAGGAAATCGGTCATGTCGTAGCCAATGAATTTTGCGCCAATGCCGATGTCATCGATGTCGTTGTCGAACACCCAGCGAAGCGGCCCTCCCCTTTCCCAGCGGCGAAGCCGCGAGGCGATCCCCTCGGGATCGGTGTTGTTGAGAAAGGTGCGCAACGCCCCGATCGAGCGTCGCTCCATGGCAAGATCGGCAAGGCCATCGATCGCCGCGGCGATGTCGCGCAGTTCGGTGACCGTGAGTTCGCGTGTTCCGCTCCCGACCAGTTTGCCAACCCACCGAGCCAGAAAAACCTTGTTTGCCGAGTTCAGTTCGAGCACTTTCAAGGGCGCGCAGCCGGTCGCAACGCCGTTGCGCAGCGGCAGATAAGTTCCGCCGGCGGCGCGTACGAAAAGGTCGGCGCCGCGGTCCTTGTCGAAGAACACCATATGCGGATCGTGTTTTTCGAGCTGCGACAGCATGAAGTTCAAAAGCACGGTCTTGCCGGCGCCCGAGGGGCCGCAGACGAAAGTGTTGCCGAGATCGCCATGATGAAAATTGAAATAGAACGGCGAACCCGACGCGGTCTTGAGCATGGCAACGGCCGGCCCCCATTCGTTGCCGTCCTTCTGGCCAGCCGGATAGGAGTGGTGCGGTGCAAGTGCCGCAAAGTTGCGCGAGGTGATAGCGCCCGATCGCGCCCGAAATCGGCTGTTGCCCGGCAATTGCGCCCACCATGCGGCTTCCAACCCGAGATCCTCGCGGGCGACGACCGCGCCCCCATTGGTGAGGTGGGCGCGTGCCTTGGCCAGATTGTCGGTCAATTCGCTGATAGACGGTGCGAAGACTGAGAGCGTAAGATGATGTTCGCCGAGAACGAAGCGGTTCGATTCCAGATCGTCCATGGCGTCGCTGAGTTCGCCGATTTGCGAGGCCGCCTTGTCGCCGGCACTGACCATCTGGTTTTGCTTGCGCCCCATGATGGTGCGCGCATCGGCTTTTGAGGCGAAGGAGAAGGATTGGGCCAAGATGAGCTCGAAGGGCGCGGTCAGGATGCCGTCGAGCATTCCCGATCGCGTCGTCGCCGGATATTCCTTGAAGCCGAACATTCCGGCATAGCGGCTCGCCGCCTCATGGCGAACCTCCACCGTCTCGCGGCCAAAAATCGCCCGATCGGAATAGATGGCGGACGACAATTGCCCCTCGGTCAGCGGAACCGGCTCGCGGCGGCCGCCGACCAGTTGGTGAAGAACTTCGCTCGGCTCGGAAAACAGGATGCCGTCGCGCTGGTAAAGCGTAAGCAGCCGCGGCTCGAAGCGCCGGAGGCCAGCCTGCAGATCCGTCACCTTGTCGCGCAGATGTTTGAGTGCGGCCTCGTCGACCTCGAGATTTGCGCTACGCGCCCTTTTGAGACGCTTGAGAAGAGCCGCTGCTTTTTCCGCCGGATCGCGATCGGGATGCCATACGAGCGCGACATAGAGATCGTTGCGAAATAGGTCCTCTTCGACCATGCGGGCGCGGTATTTGCCGTTGAGCGCAGCCGAAAATGGGTTCTTGAATTCGCCGTCCGGATAGCTGTTGTCGCGACGGCGGATGACATGCGTCCAGAGCGCCAGGCGCTCGTCGGCAATGTTGCGGTAGAGCGTGTTGAGATCGCGGTGCAGTCCGTTGAGATCGAGAGTATCGGCCGTCTCGAAGGACACGCCCTCGATGACGAGCATCGCCATCACCGCCCGCGACTGGAGCGCGATCGTCGTCTCGTCGACATGACGCACATAAGGAATATAGGTGTCCGGCTCGAGGTCGCGGGATCGCAGCGAGGCAATACTAGGCAAGGCTGAAATCCTTCTCGCTGTAGCGCCGTTTGAGCCTGAGCGGCGACACCGATGACCCGCCCCAATAGGCGGCGTTGCGCGAGCGGCCGCGGGTCTCCACCCATGCCAGGAGGATCCGAAACATGTTGTGATCGTGTTTGACCAGCGTCCGGAAGACGAAATGGAAGACGACGCCGACTAGCGCATAGGCGATCGATCCGGCGACGATATAGAGGATCGTCGTCAGCATGATGTTGAACCCCATCGCTTCCATGGTGACGCCGGCGATCATCGCCGGGCGGGTGCAGGCGAGAAACAGCGTGTCTTCTTCAACCCTCGTGGCGCTCGTCACCGGGTCACCCCCCGACGATCGTGTTGACAAGTTCGGTGGCGCCGAAGATGCCGCCGATGCCGATGATCCAGAAGCCGGCGCGTCTCAAATCCATGTAGCCGAACATCCAGGCGATGCAGATGATGATGACGGAATCACCGCCAGGAGCTTGGCGATATTGCCCGTCAGCATCGTGACGATGTTCTGCAGCACGCTTTCGATGCCGGCAGACTGGGCAAAGGCCGGCTCGACCAGAAGGGCGACCATGGCTGCTGCCATCAGTGTCGAGGCGGCCAGCGGCCGGAAAGAGGATTTGGATGTCATTCTGTCGGTTCCGTTCGATCGTGTTGGAAGATGAGAAGAGACGAGTTTCCGCGCGTGCTGAACACATCCCACGGCATTGCTTCGGCGGTTTGGGAGGATTGGACGGCCGGTTGACGCTCAGCCTGGTCGTCATCGGGCTTGGCGACATCGGCTGGTTGCTCCGCCCCCAAGACGCTGAGTTGAGCGAGCTCTGGGGCCAGTCGCGTCGTCTCCGCCCGGACGCGTTGTTCATACGTATCCATTGCCGCCGCGGTCGGGTCGTTGCGACCATAATAGGAGCGCACCATCACGGTTTCGGCGCGCGCTGAGTCGGCACCGGCGCGATAGGCAAGCCGATAGTAGCCGTCGAGCAGTGTTGCCGTGGCCTGAAGGTTCAGGCAGGGATCGAAGGCGTCGGAGGTGGTGAGGTTGAGTTTCTGAAGCTCACGGACGCCGATGCCGCCGAGCCCGAGTTGAATGTCCTGATGCTCGGCCATCAGCGACGTCGCAATTGCGACCGCCTCGCCCTTCGAGGCGGGCCGCGCGCCAAGCGGCGGCGCACCCTTGATGCGAATATGCAGGGCTTCGAACCGGCTCTCGAGGCTGACGACAGCGGCGAGCGTTTCGACCTCCACGGACGGGGCACAGCTATGGGCGAGATCGACGAATGCGGCATCCATCGTCAGTACCAGACCCGCTGGGTGCCGGACCCGTCGATGGTGACGTCGATATAGTGCGGCTGCGCGCGGACGTTGGGACGGACGATCGGATAGGCCATGCACTCATAGCGGCCGTCTACCTTCTGCCAGTGCGGCGAAACAACAGAACCCGAATTGCCGCCATAGTCGTCGTGGCCGTATGTGCAAAGGGAGCTCACGACCTTCTTGAGTGACTGCGACACGCAGGTACCCTCCTGGCCGCGCGGACCATAGTCACCGACTAGCTTGTAGCCGTCATTGCAATAGTACGGCTCGTATCCCGGCCGGGAGCTCTGAAACCCGACACCGCTGCAGGTCGGAAACGAGTGCCCCCTGGCAAGCTCCCGCCACAGCTTTTCGATCGGCGGGCGGCATTCGGCAACTTGGGTCGGACCGCCGGGATTGGAGAGGCACAAAATCACCTCGCATCCCCAGTCATCCGCTCTCGCGGGGCTGCCGGAAAGAGAATTGAATGCTACGATGCAGAAAACAGGGAACAGCAAAATGCGCAAAAGGATTTTCATGGACACGCCCCTTCGAATCGTGGAACAGACCCGCAGACGGGATCGGCCATCCCGTTCACATACCGTTTTGACCGCCTCTTTTAACACAGTTAAATAACATGACAAGGGTGCTCAAGACTCATTTGCACGCCATCGCCTTCAACAGCCTTGTCCTACAGGAAATTTTCGATCACGAACTGGATGACGAGACACCGCAGGCGCGGCTGAAAGAGATCGGCATGATGACGATCATCTATTCGATGAATCAGACGCATCAGGCGCTAACTATCTCAAATATGGTGGAAATCACCAAATTGACGCGAAGCGGCGTAAAAGAGACCGTCGATCTTCTTGTCAAAAGGGGGATGTTGAAGGAGACGCTCGGCAGGAACTCCATGGGACGCGGAACGGCGCGGCAGTTCGAGATTTCGAAGGAGCTGCTCGCAAAGCTAAAGGCGTTCGAGAGCGACTGAGCTCGCGCTTAACCGACGAATTTTACAAGGTATGTGTCGATTTGCGTGCGCTGATTCGCTTTTGATCAACGAAGACAAGGCACGCATGCTCCGAACCTGTCCCGGACCCAAAACCTGCGACCACGTCCACGTCACCCGTGGGCGCTGGAAAACGCGCGGCCACCCGCGGCCGGACGAGGACCGGGATGTCCAACCGATCCCGCTATACCACCCTCAGCTTAAGCTAGCGGGGTAAGAAATCTTCAGCGGCAGGGTAATGGTTCTCGATCGCGCCCGTGTTCATCACAGGAAATCGCATACGCATGTTGATGTGATTGTGTAGCGGAACAACCGCCTCGTCCCACGCGACTGCTGAGAGATACGGTGCGAGCCCCGGGTGGTTCTCGAAGAGTTGCGGCAGCTGACATTCTGCTTCTTCGACCGAGGCGTACATCTCGAAGTCCAGAAATCCGAACCGATTTGATGTGGTGAAGTCGCGCGCCGCGCCTGCTCTATAAGTTCCATCGCTCAGGAACAGACTGAGAAAGTGGGCATCTACGACAACGGCATCGCCGCTACGAAAGCCGGCTCCCGCACTTTGGTTGACGACGACGAGTGGTACGAACCGTAGCTTGGTGTCTGACGGCAACGACCCGAGCCAATGCGCGAGTTCTTCCGGATTGTCTTGCAGCCATTGAGCCTTGCGAGACACCTGTGCGGTCGCTTTTTCGAGCTTGACGAGATAATTGTGACGATCGATCGGCTCAGATGGCGAAAGGAAACACTTTATTTCGAGGACCAGAACCGTCGAGCCGATCCTCACGAGGCCGTCAACCTCTTCCTTTGCTTTACCCTTCGGTATTGACGTCATCGGCGATGACACCGGGGCCAGCACAATGTTACGAGCAAGCGCATCCTGTAGTTTGGTGCGAGTGGCGCTTTCATACTTCATACCCAGCGGGGTCTTCGTAAGGTCGTCGCCGTCTTTGGATTTGTTTGCTTCCTGGAGCCAACGCTCAAATCGTCTGACAGGGGATCCCCACATCATTGCGCCAGCGACAATATTTAAGATTGGGTCGTCGTCTACGCAAACGATAGGGCGATGCCACAAGCTGTTGCGGAAGACTGCGGTCATGTTCGCAAATGGCGCTGAGAGAAAGTGTTCCAGATACTTGGTGGCGATATCGTGCCCCACGCCAAACGCCGAAGCGAGCAAGTCCACAATTTCGGAGCGGCGAATGGCGCAAGAAATTCGATCCAGGTCGGCTTCCGACTGATATTCGACGTCTCCGTCGTCAGGAAGCATGAGACCCACCAAGTCCTGAATCACGCGGGCGGCGAGCTCCAGGCGTCTAAGCGTTAGTCCGGACTGCGCGGATGAAATAGGTTCGTCAGCGAAACTTCCCAGGTAACAACTGTCGAGCGTCACCATGGCATCGTCATACTTGTCCATGTGTTCGTTATTGGGCGCCCCGACGACGATCTTGATATCACCCCCATCGACCGTCAGACCGATGGCCGTCTTGACTATCTGGCCGGTAGACGGATGTCGTGAGGATACACCTATGTTACGGCGCACCATTGCCTGCTGGAATGCCAAGGACTCGTCGCGCCAGCCCCAGGCACTCCACAATCCGCGATCGTCCGGCACATGCGGTTTTACCTCCCAGTCGACTTCAGTCTTCACGATATCCCACGGCTCCCAGAGAATCTGGAGCCATATCTCCTTAAAGACGTGTTCTAGAGAATAGAGATACTGCGCCTTCCAGCCGGCTTCTGAATAATCAAAAGTGGTGCCATCGTCCGTCGGGGTTGCTGAGGTCGCTCCTGCGAACCAGTGAGGCAAGCAGTCCACCGAGGTCATGTTCAAGATATCAGCCGAGGCAGACGTTACATGTGGCCCCACATCCAGCTTTGATCGCCCCAATGTCGAAGAATAGGCCGTAGTATTCGCCGATGCAGTCTTGCGCATGGCCTGGAGATTCTTTTGCCGGATAATGGCCCAAGCTCGATTGGCATCTGCGACTGCGAAGGTGATCGCCTGTCGCGGGGTAAGCCCCTCAAATAGCCGTTCGGTACATTGTCTCAGGACAGAAACACTTGTTCCAATCAAGAGGGCGGCCTTGACCAAGGTAGCATCGCGGGATGTCATCTCTGAGCCCTCGGCGAACGACTTCTTCCACAGGTCATAATCGAACTTGGCTGATGTGGGATGGGCTAGCTTGGGGTCTGCCTTGCCGTTGGCTTGACGAAATAGCTTGGACATAACAAAATTGCTGCTTAACACGCTCATTCACCCACTCTTTATCCTGATGCATCCGCTCCACGTCGGGAACGGCACCTGCAAATATTCCGGCGGCTCATAGACCGAGTTCCCATAGTGCATCAAGGTTAACTTGAGCTGGGCAAATCCGTGAACCAATACCGGAATGTGATGTTGCACCTGTTTCGGAGCAGGACTGGGGTTTGATGCGGAACGTGGCGCTCCGCGGGTGTGATTGTGTTCCGCGATCACTGCCGGTTCGGAGCGGTCGGCGTCAATCGCTCCAATAGGAGCGCTGGACTTTGCGGCGCTCCAAGCGTGTGAACCGCGAGGCAGACACCGGAAGTTCAATCTACTCGACTGGTTGCTTGAAAACACTACAGCCTGCCCTCGTTGGCGGGCAGGCTGAACTGCTTCTGTTACTTGGTAAGCACGACGCGCAGCGGATCAGGGCGCTTGTCATTCATACGCGGATCAGCACCGTGCCAATGCTTCGCGCGCCTGGTGCCGAAACAAGCCCTTCTTTTTTGGCCACAATCTCGACGACTCGTCCCGGCGCTGTCACGTTGTTTGATCAACGGCCGAAAAGTCGCTTGTCGGTAAACTCAGGCAATTGCAGCGGTCACGGCTTTCCACTGCGCCATGGCGCGGATCCGATGAATATGGGTGGCTAGGGCTGAGTGTCTCTGGTGCGGCGCGACGAAAAGATTTCTGACTGCTGAAAAGACCGAGATGAAACGTTGCAAACCTCCGACGGATCGAAAGCCCTGCATCATCCGCTCTCGTTTTCGAAGCGGCACGTGAGAATTCTCTGCGCGATTGTTAAGGCCCTTGTGCGATCGATGTTCGACAGCGGGCATCACGTCCCGTTTTGCCGCTCCGTATGAGCGCAGTTTGTCGGTGATGATGCGCTTCGGTGACAGGCCCTGCTTCTTCAGCAGCCTGACCAGCAATCTCTTGGCAGCCTTGGTATCGCGGCGGGTCTGGACGATCTCGTCGAGAACGTAGCCGTCTTGGTCGACAGCACGCCACAGCCAATGTTTTTGACCGCCGATGGAAATCACGAGTCGAGTGGCCCGGGGGAATTTCACCCCCAGGACTGGGTCACCGGAGGCAGTCACCCGCCCCCGGTTCCCACAGAACGTAGCGTGCGGATTTCCCGCACTACGCTCTTCGGCAGCTTCACAGCACCGCGAGTGCTTGCAGCTTCCCGTAAGGAAGCCGCAGCTTGGGTCGCAGCAGCGGGTTCCGTTCTTTGATCTGGTTGAAAGTGTCCCATGTGAGGCGGCCACCATCTCGGCTGCGGCTGCGTAACATTCGGCACCAGTACCGTTCCGTGGCCCGATACACCTTGAGCAGCGACCGAAGGTTTCCGGCGATGCCATAATAGGCGTAGTGGCCACGAAGAGCAGCGTTGATTTCGCTGACCTGGTCCCTGATGACGTAATGTCGAACTTGCCGCATCAGCTCCTGCAGAGACGAGAGACTACGTCGAAGCCGAGACTTCTCCGTGCGCATCCCGACCTTGAAGTTACCCTTTTGGTTCCGCGAGCAGTACAGCGTCATGCCCAGAAAGTAGATCGTCTCCGGGCGATTTCTGCCGCGTTTGCTCGCATCTCTCTGAGCAAACCGACCAAACTCGACCAACTTGGTCTTGCTCGGCTCAAGAGTGAGGCCAAACTTCCCCAAACGATGACGGAGAGCGTCCTCGACGCGGAGCGCATCCGATTGATGTTGGAAACAGATCACGAAGTCGTCGATATAACGCACCAGCCGGGCTTCGCCCTTGAGCTGGACCTTCACCACGCGCTCGAACCAGAGGTCGAGCACATAATGGAGATAAACGTTGCTCAGCAAAACGCTGATCGACCCTCCTTGAGGAGTTCCTTCATCACTCGGGTGGACAGCCCCGTCCTCAAGGACGCCTGCTTTCAGCCAGCGCCTGATCAAGCTGATCACGCGCGGATCCCCGACTCGATGCTCGACAAACCGGAGCAGCCACTCATGCGACAGACTCCCAAAATAGTCCTTCAAGTCCGCCTCCAGCACCCAGCTCGTCCGGCCGCCGCAGATTGCCTCGTTGAGGGTCGACAGGGCATGATGAGCGCTAAGATGCGGCCTGCCGCCGAACGAGCAGGGCAAGAAGTCCTGCTCGTAGATCGCCGACAGCACCTCAGCTGTGCTGCGCTGAAGCGCCCGGTCCGAAACAGTTGGCACCCCGAGCGGGCGCTTCTCCGTCTTGCCGGGCTTGGGGATGTAAACGCGCCGCACTGCCGGCGCGCGATATCCCTGGCGGTGAATGGATTGGAGCATCGGCTCTATCCATTCTCCAAAGCTCTCCTTCGCCGCCTTCACCGTCTGACCATCCACCCCGGCGGCCGAGCGCTGCGGAATCCTCAACAGATTCCTCTGCACCCGTTCGCGCGTGATGTGATGGGCAAGCGACGTAAAGCGGAGTTTCGGCTCACACCGAGCTTTCGCTGCTATATGTTCAAGTCCCGTTTCCATGGTCAGCTGATCTTCCCTTTGCATGAAAGGCCGTGTCTCCCGTTGAATGGAGCCCATGTTGCCCAAAAACATTTCAACTACCGCTGACCGCTTCCCCATGTGGCCGGCTCTCCCGACCTCGGAGTACTATCAGTCAGTCTGACTTCCACCCGGTCATCAGCCCCTTCTCGCCTCATCGGCTTGGCAGGTCCTACAAGCTTGCGCTTGAACCGGTTGGATCTCCCTTGTTCACGTCAAATCCTTCGATTGCATGCTGGCGGTACGAACCCCGGGAGCACCTTGGACCACTCGCAAAGACGCGGCCTGCGATTCCGCCTTCCCCTTTGAGAGACAGGGTCGGCTACTCCGATCACGTTCGATTTCGGGGCTATCTATCCGTTCACGTATGTTCCGGCCTACAATCTCCTTGTCTACGCTTCGCAGCGGCCGTTACCGGACACCACGCAAGACTCAGTACACGGCTGCTCGCTAGGCTTTGCCGTGGCCGTCATCTCAGACGGCTGAATTCAACGCGCTTGCAAGGCGCAACTCTCACAGATCCGGACGTGAGCGTCTCCACTCATCCGGCTCCTACCGTCCAGCCGTTGCCCGATACAGCAATCGCCAATGTGCAAACAGCGCTGGCTCCCGACGCCTTACGTCCTGGACCCAGTACCGCGCACGCCGACGATGGCGTCTCAGGCGTCGATATTTCGACATGGCCCAGCGTGCCAGGCGCAGATCGAGGTGCATCAATGCTCGGGAAAGTGCCGATTTGTGGTAACGACCATAGTAGTTCATCCAACCACGAAGGATCGGATTGAACATCTTGGCCAGATCATTGATGCGCTTGTCGATACGGCGGTCAAGCTGCCAGTCCCGCATTGTCTGACGGATGGCTTTCGCGGCTCGGTTGCTGATACCCGGACTGAAATTGACGAAGGTCTTGCCCCATCGGTTCATTGCCAGTCTCGGTCGAAAGGTGTAGCCGAGAAAGTCGAACTTCTGATTGGGGCAATGCCCCCGCCGAACGTTATCCTTGCAATACACGATCTGTGTCTTGTTTGGATGTAACTTCAGTCCGCATTCAGCAAACCGTTGCTCAAGATCCGTTTGCAACTTTTGGGCCTGACGCTCGCTGCTGCAATGACAAACGGCATCATCGGCAAAGCGTTCAAACGGAATCTCAGGACGGTGTTTGGCCATCCACCGATCGAACGCATAGTGCAAAAAGAGGTTCGCCAGCAAGGGTGAGATAACTGACCCCTGCGGAGTTCCCCTCTCCCGAGGTTCCAAAGTGCCGTTCTCCAGTTGCACGGGAGCCGTCAGCCACCGTTCAATGTACAACAACACCCACGTGCAGTCGGTGTGCTTTCGCACCGCCCGTAGCAACAGGTCGTGTGGAATGGTGTCGAAGAAGGCCTGAATGTCGAGATCGAGAACCCAGTCATGGCGCCAGCATCTCTGCCTTGCCATACCCACGGCCTCGAGTGCCGACTTGCCGGGCCTATACCCATAGGAATCGGGATGGAAATGTCTTTCCAGTTCCGGTTCCAGGTATGCCTTCACCACCCCTTGCGCAATCCGGTCTGAGACCGTGGGAATGCCCAACGGCCTTGTACCACCTTGCCGCTTTTTGATCGCGACCCGTTTGACTGGCGGCGGAAAGTAGCTGCCAGATGACAATCGGTTCCAGAGCTTGAACAGGTTGTTCTTCACATCCCGCTCAAGATCCTCGATCGACTGATCATCGACCCCGGCTGCACCCCGGTTCGCCTTTACCCGTTGATAAGCCTCCCAAACAGCCCGTTTAGGAATATCGAACGGCTTTGCTTTACCCAAAGGCTCCTCCCGCATGACGGTTGACCTTTCGATAAAGCTGGACAGTGTTGCGCCTTCGCTCCAACGCCATTACAGCACCTTCTTCACTACTACACGCAACTCCGTCCCTGTGCCCCGCATCGGTACTCGGATCCTCATGGTGCTTCCACTTGGATGTCTCCCTTCGCATCGGGGCGACAGGTTCCCACGTTCCACACAAGAGCCTGAAGCAAGGTCACGCCGCCTTCATGCCGGACGCCATCTGGGCAGTAGACAGGTATCTCCCAGACTTCTCCCGGGTTAACGAAGCCCACCCGGTTTTGACGCCATCTATGCACTTTTCGACACGTCGTCAGCGGTTCGCTCACGCTCGTCTCCTTGCATCTTACCTGACCGGATCAAGTCCGGCCTTTTCCTCAACGCTCACCACCATCGCTCTTTACGACAGCAGCTTGAGGTGGTTTGAAACCCGCTCCTGCAAGCCGGCTTCGAGGGGCCAGCCCTCATCTCCTGTGCAGCATGGCTGCTTGGGAAGTGCCTAAATCATAGCTCCTCCTTCGCGCCTTCGTGGCGCACCCTCGTCCAGATGCCAGATATCCTTCCGCGACGGCTTCTTTCTAGGCAGCTGCTTGACGTAGGCTGCCCCGAATTTGCGGCACCACCGCCGTATCGTTTCGTAAGAAACGACGATGCCGCGCTCCAGCAACATTTCCTCGACCAGCCGCAGGCTCAACGGGAACCGGAAATACAGCCAGACCGCACGGGCGATGATCTGCGGTGGAAAACGGTGGTTCTTGTAGCTGATGGTCGATGAGGTCATCTCAGCCGAATTATCCATCAACCGTTAAGCTGCTGATAACGTGACATCGCCGGTTGGTGACATAATGAACCGGATCCGGATGCAGGCGCCCATCGTCGACTGACGTCCACAATGCCCTTTGAAATCATCTTTCGACCGGCGCTTCAACTTCTCGGCAATGGTATTCAGAATCACAGGCTCGCTCCTCAAATTCGAAGCGAGAATATTTCCGGCAAGCGTCAACAGGCGGGTAACTAAGAAAATTTGCGACAGGCCCCTTCACCTTCTTACCGACGCCTCGAGCGCTTTCGCGACGTTGAGAATGAGGGTTTCCAGATCGCGCGCGCGCTCTTCAGAGTTAGATTCTATGTTAGACTAAAGACTAAGAGTCCGTCCGAGAATTCAACAGCGGCGAGCAATCCTTCTGACGAGCGTCATGATGGATGCGGCGTAGAGGAACGCCTTAGCGGACTTGATGGTCGATTCCGGGTCCTTCCACAGCCGCCGATTTCGGCTGATCCAGGCGAAGAAGCGCTCGACAACCCAACGCTTTGGATGAACGGCAAAGCCGACCTGATCCTTTGGCTTGCGGACGATCTCGACATCGACCAGCGTCGCATTTTGCGGCCTGTCGCCTGAGTAGCCCATGTCGGCAAATGCCTTGGCCACGAACGGGAAGGACTTCCGCGACAGGCGCAGAACCGGGATGGCCCCATCGCGATCCTGAACGTCGGCCGGTTGAGGATCAAGCACGAGAGCGCGTCCGTCCATATCGACCATTGCTTGTCGCTTGCGGCCTTTGATCTTTTTGCCCGCATCATAGCCGCGCGGACCGCCGCTCTCGGTGGTTTTGACACTCTGACTATCCAGCACAGCAGCACTCGGAGAGGCCTGGCGGCCGGCCCGCTCACGATCCGCCATGACGAGGCAGTGATTGATCCGCGTGAAGACGCCGCAGTCTCGCCAACGACAGAAATAACCGAAAACCGTGCTCTTGGGTGGCAAGTCTTTTGGGATGAGACGCCACGGAATTCCGCCTCGTAGAACGTAAAAGATGGCATTGATGATCTCTCGCAGCGGCCAGGCTGGCTTACGCCCCCTTGGCGCAGGCTGCGGAAGAAGGGGCGCGATCACCGCCCACTCTGCATCCGTCAGGTCGGTTTCGTATCGTGGCTGATTGCGACTATACTGCCGCCGGGTGGTCGGGTTCCACATGACGCTTCCATTCAGGCTTCAGACACCGTCTTGGAATCATCATTGGCCCGATCACTCAACCCCATTCTCGGACAGGCTCTAAGACTAAGAATTTCGTTTCTGGCTTCGTGCATTACCCCTTGTTTGGGTCCCGAGTCACAGGGAGCCGATGGTTTGAAGGCGAGCAAGACCTGCCGACCGACCTTAACCTCAGTGAGCGTATAGCCCGGCAGCGGCTGTCGACGGATGATATCGCGCAACTCGAAGGCGAAGCGTTTGAACGGCGACAGGCTGCCGGACTTCTGATGCAGGTGGCGAAAATCAAAGCGCCATCCCCCGCGCTGCTTGCCTCCATGCTTGCGCACGATCCGGTAGAGCCAGCGTTCCAGCCCGCCCGTCAGGTCGAAATAGGCCCGGTCGATGGTGAGCACGCTACGATCGTCGAGCGCGGCTCGGTAAAGCCAGTCGTGCAAGATGATCTCGATGCCTTGGGGCCGGCCGTTGCGGTCGGCGAGTTCCTTCCATTCATTGATCCACGAGAATCGGTGGCTACCTCCTTTGAGGGGCTGGCGGATCGCGATTGAGATCGTCGTGGACTGGAGCCGGTTCAGGGCAGCTTTCAGGCGCTGGTAATCCCGCGAACTGGTGCCGCGGCCAATGAACTTGAGGATTTGGTAAGGAGTGGTGGTTATCCGCCGCGAGGTGCGAAGTCCGGCGTCGCGCGCTTCGACGATCTGGCTTGTCACCCATATCAGGAGGTCGGCGTCCCACATGTTGGCCATGCCGTGAACGGGGGCGGCCTCGACGAGGATCGAGCTCTTGTTGTCGGAAAAGTCGATCGGCGTGACGCGAGGGGATTTGGAGAGGGAGAAAAAAGGTTTAGCCATGAGATCCTGTATGTCTCGGGCTGCGAAGTTGCCGGAGAGCGCCCGAAACAGGTAGAGCTGTCCGCGCAGCGAAGAAGATCGATGCCGTGCTGCCATTCTGGAATCGCGATCAACGAGCGTCGCGGCGGCGTTTCGGCACGGCCGGCAGTGCCTGGCTCCTGGCCGGATGAACGGAACCACGCGGATCGGACGTCGAGGTAACGGCGCCTCGCGCGGCCCAGGCTTCAAGATCGTTAACACCATAAACGACACGGCCGCCCAGCTTGCGGTAGGCGGGGCCGGTCCCATAGGTGCGGTGCTTCTCCAGCGTGCGAGCGGAGAGGCTAAGAAACTCGGCGGCTTCCTTGGTGCGCAGGAAGCGCGGCGGTAGAGGGGCAAAATCGGGTCGCATTGGTAGGGCCTCCATCGGGTTCCGGGCCGCCGCTGCGGATCAGCGGCGGACGGTTGCCAAATGCCAGAGGAAGGCCTTCAGGAGGGATGGGGAACCAAGGGGATCTAAATTCCCCCCCCCTTGTGCCAGTCCGATCGGGCCTGTCGCAAATTATCTTAGTTACCCGGCTGTTGACGCTCGCCGGAGAAATTCTCGCTTCGAATTTGAGGAGCGAGCCTGTGATTCTGAATACCATTGCCGAGAAGTTGAAGCGCCGGTCGAAAGATGATTTCAAAGGGCGGCATTTCGAGGCATAGCTGCATTGTGCAGGCGGTGGCCTGGTTATCTGCGGTATCCGCTCAGCTACCGAGACCTTGAACCGCGCCGGCGATCAAGACGTCAGTGACCATTTTCCGCGTGAAGAAGAACATGCCGAGGATCGGCGGATTCCAATTCTTCAAAACCGCGCGTCGAACTGTCGCAGGGTTCGAAGCGATGCTGTGGCTGCGAAAAGGGTTTGGCTTCTCCGGAGAGTGGACCGTCAATGATCAGAACGCCACGCCCGTCTCGTCCCTTGGGGCGCTCTGCGGCGCGACAATCAGGATGAGAATGCGCGTCAATCAAGATGAGAATCCGTCAGCCCTGCTGGAGCGTAGGGAGGGCGTAGCCCGACCGGAGTTCCAGCAGGGCTGACGGCGAGATTTTTCGGCTCGTTTGTGTATCGCGGCCGGCCCAGTATCGAGGTGTATTCCTGAGAGGAGCACCGATTGCCGGGTCGCCATGTAAACGATCATCAAATGAGGCTTTTTATGAAGTTGCGTCAGACGCATTCGGTCACCGTTGCGGCCGCCAAATCCTCCATAAGCGTTGCCACAGCCTACCGCCTTGATAGCGATGCCAGGCTACCATCCCAAAAGAAGCCGGCCCGTGAACGGCGGCGTCCCGATCCACTCGTCGACATCTTCGACGCCGAAGTCGTGCCGATCCTGAAGTCCTCGCCAGGTATTCGATCTGTGGCCCTCTACGAGGAGATGCTGCGGCGTCATCCGGAACTCGGGCAGGGAATTCGGCGGACTTTGGAACGGCGGATCAGCGCATGGCGGGCAATGCACGGTCAGGAACAGGAGGTTATCTTTCGGCAGGTTCATGAGCCAGGCAGGCTTGGACTATCCGACTTCACCGATATGGGCAGCATTGGCGTTCGCGTCGCCGCTGCGCCGCTTGATCATCTTCTTTATCACTTTCGTCTTGTCTGGTCCGGCTTTGAGCATGCGCACGTCATTTTGGGCGGAGAGAGCTTTGTCGCCCTGGCGGAAGGCTTGCAGAATGCTTTGTGGTCGGTGGGTGGGGCACCCTTGAACCACCGAACGGATAGCCTCTCTGCTGCTTTCCGCAATCTCGACAACGACGCAAAGCGGGATTTGACGCAACGCTACGAGCAGCTCTGCGAGCACTACCTGATGACGCCGACGCGCAACAATAAGGGTATCGCCCATGAGAACGGCTCGATCGAAAGCTCCCATGGCCATCTCAAGAGTGCGATTAAGGACGCACTCTTGATGCGAGGTTCAAATGATTTCGACGACCTCGACAGCTATCGCAGCTTCATCGATGAGATTATCGGCCGTCGCAATGCGCTGAAGGGCAAGCGAACCGATGTGGAACGAACGCATCTGCAACGTTTGCCCGAAAGACGAACGACCGATTTCGAGGAGATCGTTCTGCGTGTCGCGCGCACCGGGGGCTTCACACTGCGTAAAGTCGGAGTTGTCACATTATCGAGCGGAGAACGAACGACCGCGCGGCTGCCTAAGATCAGGCAATGGCACCCGTCACTATTTTCCAATGCGCCATGGCGCGGACACGATGAATGTGAGTGGCGAGAGCAGAGCGGCTGCGATGCTGTGCGACGAAGAGATTTCGGATGGCGGAGAAGGTCGTTATGAAACGTTGCAGACCTCCAGCTGATCGGAAACCCTGCATCTGGTGCTCCCGTTTTCGCAGTGGCAGATGAGAATTCTCCGCTCGATTGTTGAGACCCTTATGAGACCGGTGTTCGACCGTTGGCATGAGGTCACGTTTGGCCGCACTATAGGAGCGGAGTTTGTCGGTGATGATCCGCTTGGGTGGCATGCCTTGCTTCTCAGCAGCCTGCGCAGCAATCGCCTTGCAGCCCTGGTGTCGCGCCGGCTTTGAACGATTTCATCGAGAACGTAGCCGTCTTGATCGACGGCACGCCAAAGCCAGTGCTTTCGGCCGGCGATGGAAACCACAAGTCGAGTGGCCC
>NZ_CP148098.1:0-20514 GCF_042140505.1 Rhizobium sp. T1470 | reverse complement strand
CTATGGCTTTTGAAAAAAGGTGGGGAAGAAAGGCAGGACGAAACTATTTAGCAGCTTGCAAGCTGCTAGCTTTTTATTGGCTGATAGCAAGCTGCATGTAAATTGTTTATAAATACACATCTGCTAGCTTTCTGCTGATTAGCAGTTTTGGAGATGCTTCATGCCAGTCATTTCATTCGTGTCGAGCAAAGGCGGAGTCGGGAAAACAACATCTGCTGTCGTACTTGCCGGCGAATTCGCTGCCGCCGGTCGCGAGGTGGTTCTGATCGACGCCGATCCCAACCGCCCGCTTGAAGCCTGGGCCCGCCTGAAGGGGACGCCGGAAACACTGCAGCTTATGATTGACGATTCCGCCGAAACCATCATCGATACGATCGAGGAAGCCCGGGCAAACGCCGATTTTGTCATTGTTGATCTGGAAGGAACCGCCACCGACCGAATTGGTTTTGCGATTGCCCGTTCGGATCTCGTTTTAATTCCGCTCCAAAGCTCCGTTCTTGACGCGTCAGAGGCCGCTAAGTCCGTGAAGCTGGTTCACCAGATGCGGAAGGTTGCCAATCGGGAGATTCCTTACAGGGTTTTCTTCACGCGCGTCCCGCCAGCTATTCGCGAGCGGACCGCGCGAGATATCGACCGGCAGTTTTCCGACGCGGCCATACCAGTTTTACCTGCAACTCTTATTGACCGTGCCGCGTACCGGGCGTTGTTTTCTCTTGGCGGAATTCTTCACGATCTGGAACGATCCGATGTGTCGGGATTGGAGAGCGCCAAGGAAAATGGTCGCGAATTTGCTCAGGCAGTTATCAACGTTTTGAAAGGAGAGGGTGCATGAGTAGCGAAGACAAGAAGCGAGCGACCCTCGATTTCGGAAATCTAAACGATACGCCAGCGCCGCCTGTCGACAGTGATGCTGTGAAGGCTGCCACCAGAGCTGCAGGGTTCCGAGAAACGCCCAAGGCTTCCGCTTCCGAAACAACAGTTCCCATCCGAGCCACCCGTAGAACACGTCGAAAAACAGGACGTACAGAACAATTCGCTACACGCCTTCGGGCAGAGACGATCGAGGCGATTTACAACTATGCGGATCAGCATGAGATCACGCTGGCTGAGACCATCGAGCGCGCAGTCGCTGCTCTTAGGAATGATGCGAAGTGACGCTCTTGAAGTGTAACGCTCGGTGTTATATTTAGGGTGTAGGAAATCTCGTGAGAGTTTTTAAAAACGGTTGGTTTCAGAAGTTTGCCCGGAAAGAGAAAATCTCTGACGCGATGCTTTGCGAGGCTGTTGCGCGCGCCGAACGCGGCCAGATTGATGCCGATCTAGGAGCTGGCCTTATCAAGCAGCGCGTTGCTCGGCCCGGCGCTGGGAAGTCTGGCGGATTCCGGACGCTGGTTTTCTTTCGAGCGCAAACGAGAGCGGTCTTTGCATTTGGGTTTGCGAAGAGTGATATGGCCAATCTCGATGCTGGGGATGAAGCTTACATCAAAAAGGCCGCGAAACTCGTCTTGGGATTTACAGACGCGCAAATGAAAACGGAAGTCGATGCGGGTCGAATGTTAGAGGTGAAATGCGATGACAAAGACTTACAAGAGTGAGGCACTGGCAGCCGTCCATGAAATGATGGAGGGATTCTACGAGTCCGGCGCGATCGACAAACAGACGATGCGTGAATTTGATGAAGGGTGCCTGACAACCGTGGAGCCGCTAACCCCGGAGGAAATTCGCACTATCCGTGAGCGCGAGAGCATTTCTCAGCCGGTGTTTGCCCGATATCTCAACGTTAGCAAGGGGCTGGTGTCAGATTGGGAACGCGGCGTTAAAAGGCCAAGCGGTCCTGCTCTGCGTTTGCTGACTGTTATACGGAACAAGGGATTACAGGCGATCGCCTGATTGCGCGACGATAGTCGCGTGCGGCCCGGAAGCGAATGCTCTTTCAGTTGGGCGGTAGAGAGCCGGAGGGCCGCCCGTGACAATGCCCCGGTACGTCAGCGCCGGGACGATTCTCGTTCTTCGGGCGTTAATCTCCCCAATGCGGTTTCCAGGGTGTGCACGGTCCCAATGGCGCCGTCAGGTATAGCCATCACCCTCTTTATGTTTTGCAACTTGTAGGCAATTTCAGCTTCGGTAAGTCCGAACAGGGCAGGGGATGCGATCGCCTGTTCGAGCGCGACGATGATTCCAGCGCCTGCGATGCAGGTGCTCAGCCGCGCGAGGCCAGTTGCGCGCTCACTGTCTGAAACCGAGCCATCGGCGATCCGGTCAAGCTTTTCATCCGGGGAACGCACAATGTCGCCCAGAGCGGCGACCGCGCTAACCGTCTTGTACAGGTCCTTGGCCCGCCTGGTCGGCATGAGCAGAAACGATGAGACAACGGAAAAGCGCTGTTCGACTGCCGAACGGGACGTTTTGAATTTGTCCTGTGCCTCCAGCAATTGGCGCATCGTTTCCACCACGCCGGCGTTCTCCACTAATATCTCCAGTTCGGTTGACATATTCCCTCCGATTGGCGCGTCAGATACGATCGAACGCTCCCTTGAACTCCCGGTCGCTATAATAGGCGAGTTGCCGGCAACGATCGGTCGCTGTCCGGCGAGGAACAGTAGTTCGGTGTATTGTGGCAGGTTGCGGACCTCGTCGCGTGTCAGCAACGGGCGGCGACATGCTGTTCGCCGTAGGAGATCCCCGTCTTATCGGAATCGAGCGCGCGGCCCATGCTTTCGAAGACGACGGTCGATTGCCCAAGCATGTCGGAAACGAGGCGGGCGCTTTCGTGGTCATTGACGCCGAAACCTGCAGGACGCCGGCATTGGATAGGAAGGTGCCGGCCCGCTGCCCGTAAGTGGCGCGTAGCTGATGAACGTCCTGCAGTATCGGCCACAGCTGCACCCCGTAACCGGCCATCAGGCCGATGGCACGTTCGACGGGGGCCAGGTGACCAAGGGAGGCGAACTCGTCGAGGAGATAGAGTACCGGTATCGCCGGCTTGCCTGGCGAACGAGCCATTTCGAGCAGGCTTTGGGTGACAAGCAGACGCAACCAGCGCGAATAGGTCGAAAGCCTATCGGGCGGCAGCACGAGGAAAACCGTTGCGGTGCGGCTCTTGAGATCCGCAAACCGGAAATCCGACCGGTCGAGCATACGGGCAATGCGAGAAAATGGGTATGGCGCTGCGCCGCGGACAGAACGCCGGCCGCCTCGCGATCGGATTTGCCAAGGTGGCGGTTGGCCGCGCGCGCGACGAGGCCGCTGGCTGCCGTCGAGTCCTGCATTTCCTTGAGGAGCCCTGTGAAGGCTTCAGGGGCCAGTGTAAGGTTTTCACGCAGGTAACGAGAGAACGGCGGCTAGAGGGTTCCTGCGCGACGATATGGAGGATCATGCCCGAGATGAGCGCCTTGGCTTCTTCATTCCAATGCGCCTCGCCAGTCATGCCCGGTTCGTCGAAGACAAGAGCGTCGGCGAGGTGCTTGCATCTTCCGCAGGCCATCGGGGTCGAGCCCTTCGAGCGGATTGAATGCGGCGATCGGTTCGGCTGTGGCGCCAAAGGGATCGAGGACGTAGACGGGACCGAACTGACGACGGGCACGACCAGCAATCCTGGCATTCCCGCCCTTGGGGTCGATGCAGATCACCGAGCGGTCGGCAGTCAGGAGATTACGCGATGCTTTGCGAGGCTGTTGCGCGCACCGAACGCGGCCAGATTGATGCCGATCTAGGTGCTGGCTCGACGCCGCGAGGCGGGTGCCTTCCGACAGAATTTTGACACATACTGAATGAATTGATAACAATCATCGCCTGCAGACTCCAATAAACCGGGGGCGAGATCATCCCGGAAACTAGGGGCGCAATCATCTCCGAACAAAGGGGTGGCTTCATGGAGAGACGAATGGACGAAATCCGACGGGCATTGCGCCCATACGATGCTACTCCGATAAATGATCATGAGGTCGCTACTTGGGTCGCGGCATTGTCAGGCGCTCAAATGCAGGCGAACGACGCGCATCAGCAGCTGAGTGAACCAAGTCTAGGCGGATTCGATACTGAATTAGACAGCGGTACGATTGGGCGAGCGTCCATGGGCGAGTCGATGCATATGCCGGCGCAGCCATCCCTCGGATACGGCGAGTTCAGCAGCGCCCGCCACGGTATGGACACTTCCTACGTGTCGGCGCTAAAGCGCGCAGGGGCGAGTCAACCACCGCGCCAAAATGTTATATCGCGTCATAGTTCGGAGCGCCAGCCCGGCGTCATTTCTCCACGCAGCAGCGCGCCGTCGTTCGGGGGGGGCAGCAAGAAGAGTTCCGGTTCGACGGCAGCGAGTTCTTCTCACAACGAAGCTTCGCAGGCAACCGAACTGCCACAATTCCGCTTACGCCACGTGCCCTACGTCTCCCAAGGGAGTGAGCGCATGGGTTGCTGGTATGCATGTGCCAGAATGGTTGGCCATAGTGTCGAAGCCGGTCCCAGGCTAGGCCTTCCTGAGCTTTACAACCCACGATCTGGTCATGACGGTCTACGGGATCTGACTCATGTCGAGCAATTTATCCTGAACGAGGGACTGACGAAGGTAGACTTACCGGATTCACAACAATTTTCACACGAAGAGCTAGGTGAACTTCTCTACCGGCATGGCCCCATTATTTTCGGGTGGCAAACGCCACAGGGCATTTGGCACATGTCAGTTCTCACTGGTGTTGACAAAAATACCAGCCGCGTTGTTTTCCATGACCCTCAGAAAGGTCCAGACCTGACCATGCCGCTAGATTACTTCAATCAACGCCTTGCATGGCAGGTGCCGCACGCGATGCTGTATCGATAAATCCAATCGTTGTGGATGCGTTTTGTTGCCGAGGTACCGCACGTGAGCTCCCCCTTCGTCCGCCAGCAAAAGACGGATGGTCACACGGTAAACAGGTGGGGGGTCAAAATTTGCGTGCCGAAACACACTCCAATTGGCGTGTTAGCCACGATCGAACACTCCCTTGAACTCTGCATCTGCATAATAGCGCAATTTGCCGGCAACGATGGGGCGTTGCCCGGCGAGGAACAGCAGTTCGGCGTTCTCCGGCAGGTTGCGGACCTCGTCGGGTGTCAGCAACGGGCGGCCGACATGCTGTTCGCCGTAGGAGATCCCCGTCTTATCGGAATCGAGCGCGCGGCCCATGCTTTCGAAGACGACGGTCGATTGCCCAAGCATGTCGGAAACGAGACGGGCGCTTTCGTGGTCATTGACGCCGAAAACCTGCAGGACGCCGGCATTGGATAGGAAGGTGCCGGCCCGCTGCCCGTAGGTGGCGCGCAGCTGATGAACGTCCTGCAGGATCGGCCACAGCTGCACCCCGTAACCGGCCATGAGACCCATGGCGCGCTCGACGGGAGCCAAGTGCCCGAGAGAGGCGAACTCATCCAGCAGGTAGAGGACCGGCACGGCAGGCTTACCGGGGGCGCGGGCCATTTCGAGCAAACTTTGCGTCACAAGCAGACGCAGCCAGCGCGAATAGGTTGAGAGGCGATCGGGCGGCAGCACGAGGAAGACCGTTGCGGTGCGGCTCTTGAGATCGGCAAACCAGAAGTCCGACCGACCGAGCACGCGGGCCATGCGCGGCGAGTCGAGGAAATGGGTATGGCGCTGGGCGGCCGAGAGGACGCCGGCCGCTTCGCGATCGGATTTTCCGAGATGGCGGTTGGCGGCACGGGCGACCAGGCCACCCGCAGCGGTCGAGTCCTGCATTTCCTTCATGAGCCCGGTAAAGGCTTCAGGTGGCAGGGTGAGGTTTTCCCGGAGAGTGACCAGCGAACTCCGGCTGGGGGGCTCGTGCGCGACGACATGGAGGATCATTCCACCGATGAGCGCCTTGGCCTCCTCGTTCCAATGCGCCTCACCGGCCATGCCTGGTTCGTCAAAGACAAGAGCGTCGGCGAGGGTGCTCGCGTCTTCCGCGACATCGAGGCCGTTCGGATCGAGCGCGTCCAGCGGATTGAAGGCGGCCAGCGGTTCGGCCGTCGCGCCGAAGGGATCGAGGACGTGGACTGGGCCGAACTGGCGACGGGCACGACCAGCAATCCTGGCATTCTCGCCCTTGGGGTCGATGCAGATCACCGAGCGGTCGGCGGTCAGGAGATTCGGGATGATGGTTCCCACACCCTTGCCAGTGCGCGTCGGCGCCATCGTCAGCAGATGGGACGGTCCATCATAGCGTAGCAGCTTTCCGGTTTTGCTGTCGCGGCCGATCAACAGGCCCGAGCTAGTGCGGGTGAGGGGAGCGACCTCCTTGTTGGTGGCGAAGCGAGCCGTGCCGTGCGTATCCCCATCCATATCCCCGAAGTGTTCGATCATTGGATTGGTAAAAAACCGAAAGGCGAAGATGAGAATGACGATCGTCACGACTATATTGGCGATCCATCGGGACACAAACCAGGCTTCGGGAATGGCGAAAGGGATCGCAGCGAGGATGATGGCGATTACGAGAAAACCAAGCCCGACCTGGTAAAAATAAACGACCGCGCGGAACGGCGATATGACTATATTGATAATAGCCCATACGGGATCGCTTGCCGCCTTGCGCAGCATGTTTCTGAAGGCGGCCCATGCAAGTGTAACCTGGTTCATGACGTGGCGTCGCTACCATTTGCCGCCCTTGGCTTCAGGAGATCGTCAAGAACTTCCCTGTCAGCATCGCGGGTGAGGAAGCCCGGCAGCTCGCGGCGCAACCAGTCACCGAGATTTTTAGAAAAGTCGTCGCGGCCCGCTTCGAGGCGATGCAGAACCAGCGCACCGAGTAGGACCTTGCGGCGTGTATCCTTGGCGCGTTCCTGCTTGTTGAGACGAGCCTGAAGGGTTTTCTTCTGTGCTTCGAGCTGGGCGAGCCTCTCCTGGATCGATTTTCTTGGCACAGCGATTGCTCCTTTCATCAGTTGCGGAAATTCTCAGCATCGCTTACCCGCGTCTGGCTTTAAGTTTTACCATGACGACTTTCGGATGATCGCCTACACGCTCGATATCGAGGATCCCGGAGGCCTCCGCTAAATCGCTCAGCCGGGCAAAGCCATAGTTGCGAGCGTCAAAATCGGGGGCCTGTTTGGCGAGATGGGTGCCGACACGTCCGAGGTGGGCGCGGCCATCTTCATCGGCCGAGGCGGATACGGCCTTTTCAAGCATCTGCAAAGCGGCATCGTCGAGCTTTCCTTTCGACGATCCAGACAGCGCGGGCGTGGCCTTCTCCGGCTCGGTTTTCTCAGGGATCAGCGCCTTCATCGCGGTTCGAGCGGCGGCGACTTTGCGCTGCGGAACGGCACTTGCTACCGGCTCTTCGGGTGGCTCGCCGAGCACATCGAAATAGACGAATTTGTCACAAGCGGTGATGAACGGTCGAGGCGTTTTGCGCTCGCCGAATCCGTAGACGGTGACGCCTTGTTCGCGGATGCGCGCGGCAAGCCGGGCAAAGTCACTATCGCTTGAGACGATGCAAAATCCGGAGAAGCGGCCAGTGTAAAGCAGGTCCATGGCGTCAATGATCATTGCGCCATCGGTGGCATTCTTCCCCGTGGTGTAGGCAAACTGCTGTACCGGCTGGATGGAGTGTTCGAGCAAACATGCCTTCCAGCCGTTGAGATTGGGCTTTGTCCAGTCGCCATAGATACGCTTGACGCTGGCAGTGCCATAGTTGGCAATCTCGGCCAGTAGGCCGGTGACGATTTTGGGGCTGGCGTTATCGCCATCGATCAGCAGGGCGAGGGTGTCTTGCGTCATAATATCCTGAAACTCGCCTCCTCCGGATGCTTGCCGCGATAAGCCAATATCTTGTTGCCGCTGATGTCTTGAAGCTCGGCGTAGCGAAGGCAAGTATTCGCACGGATTATATTTGCCGCCAGCTTGACGCAGGCGGGGTCGGCGCGATGGCTGCACAGGACGGTCAGGCGTTCGTCGCCCGACAGCATTTCGATCTGGGACATTGTTTCCGATTTGTGATTGTCGTTCATCCGCAACCTCCGGCGCGCATTCTAACGAGCGATATGCATTTTTCCAGCATTTCACAAACATTTGTACATGCTTCGGTTGAAAATCCCCCACTGGAATGCTGAAAATGCGCATGCATTTCATGCTTCCATGATTATCCGCTTGCGCCACACCGTGGGCCGATAGAGCGAAGCGATTGAGGTTACAAGGGCGCACTTACGAGTTGCTGCGCAACTCAGATGCGCCGATCGCAGATCGGGAAAGGGCAGACGGCGTTTGGCGATCTATCATGCAAGCATGAAGCCAGTATCGCGGGCCAGCGGCAGAAGCGCCGTTGCCTCGGCTGCCTATCGTGCCGGCGAACGGCTGACGAACGAACGCGACGGCCTCACACATGACTTCACCCGCAAAGAGGGCGTGGAGCATGCGGAAATCGTGCTGCCTGAGGGCGTTAGCGCGGAATGGGCGAAAAGCCGCGAGAAGCTTTGGAATGCGGCGGAATTTGCCGAAAGCCGGAAAGACGCTCGTGTCGCCCGCGAATTTGAAATCGCATTGCCGCATGAGCTGACGGCCGAGCAGCGCCTGGAGCTGACGCGGGAGTTCGCCCAGGACCTGGCGAACCGCTACGGCGCGGGGGTGGATTTCGCCATTCATCGGCCGCATGACGCGAGCGACCTTCGAAACCACCACGCACATCTTTTGATGACGACGCGGCAGGTGAACGAGGAGGGGCTGGGCGAGAAAACCTTCATCGAGCGGGAGAACAAGTGGCTCCTGAAAAACGACTTGCCGACCTCGCATATGCAGCTGCGCGATATCCGTCAATCGTGGGAGAGCCATGCCAATCAGCATCTCGCCATGGCCGGGCACGATATCCGGATCGATCATCGCTCGCACCAGGAACGCGGCCTAGAGCTTGAGCCGACCGAGCACATGGGCGTGCATGCGACGCAGATGCAGCGGAGCGGGCGTGACGTGTCGCGCGGCCGGATCGATGAAGATGCGGCAAAGCGCAATGCCGAGCTGATCCGGGAAAAGCCCGAGCAGGTGCTTTCGATCGTCACGAACGAGAAGAGCGTATTCGATCGCCACGACATTGCGCGGACACTGCATCGCTACATCAACGACGACGCGCAAGCGTTCCAGAACGCCTTTGCGACCGTCATGGCATCGCCTGCCCTAGTCGAGTTACAGCATGAGCGGTCGAACCCTGAGACAGGCGAGATCGAGCTTGCCCGATATTCGACCCGCGAAATGGTCGAGCTTGAAAGCGTCATGGCCGACAGGGCGTATAGGATGGGCCATGCCCACGACCATGGCGTTGATCGCCGTCATGTCGATCGAGCGATAGAAAAGCAGGATGCGGCTATCCGGGCAAGTGCCGGCGATGATACTGCACGGCTTTCGGACGAGCAGCGGAAGGCGATCGAGCATATCACCGGGCCGGAGCGCATCGCGGCGGTTATCGGTTATGCCGGCGCTGGCAAATCCACGATGCTTGCCGCAGCGCGGGAGGCATGGGAGGCGCAAGGCTATACGGTTCATGGCGCGGCTTTGTCGGGGAAAGCGGCCGAAGGATTGGAGGAATCTTCGGGCATCCAGAGCCGCACGCTCGCCTCGTATGAACATCGATGGCAGAACGACCGCGGCACACTCGGCCGCGGCGACGTATTCGTGATCGACGAGGCGGGCATGATCGGAAGCCGGCAGTTGTCCCGGTTCGTCACCGAGGCCGAGCAGCGCGGGGCGAAGATCGTCCTCGTCGGTGATAATGAACAGCTCCAGGCGATCGGGGCCGGCGCACCATTCCGCGCTATTGCCGAGCAGATCGGCCACGCGGAGCTTTCCGAGATACGCCGGCAGCGCGTGGAGTGGCAGCGGGAGGCCTCCGTTGACTTCGCCACGCACCGGACGGCCGAGGGCCTGGCGGCCTATCGGGATAATGGTAACATCCGGCTTAGCGAAACGCGGGACGACGCGCGCGGCGAGATCGTACGCGATTACCTTGCCGATCGCGACGAGCGGCCGGAGGGAACGCGCGTTGCGATGGCGCATCGCCGGGCCGATGTTCGCGCCATCAACGACGAGATCAGATCGGCCCTGCAGGAGCGCGGCGAGTTGGCGAAGGGCAGCGTGCCCGGCGACGGCTCGGACGCTGGTGCGCTGACCTTCCAGACCAATGACGGCAAGCGCGAGTTCGCGCCGGGCGACCGTATCGTGTTCCTGGAGAACGATCGTGACCTTGGCGTCAAGAACGGAATGCTTGGCACGGTCGAGCGCGTCGAGGCCGGCCGGCCGGGTGCCGGCCCCATGATCGTCGCGCAGCTCGACGGTCCCGGAGGAAAGGGCAGGGGCGACAGCATCAGCGTGCCGACGAACGACTATCGGGCTTTCGACCATGGCTATGCGACGACGATTCACAAGAACCAGGGCGCGACGGTGGACCGCGCCTTTGTGATGGGGTCGGGCACGATGGACCGGCATCTGACCTATGTCGCCATGACGCGGCATCGCGACAGCGTGCAGCTCTATGCCGGCATGGACGAGTTTGCCGACCGGAATGCTGGCCGCCTGATTGAGCATGGGGGTGCACCGTTCGAGCACAAGGAAGGCAATAGCGAGAGCTATTTCGTGACGCTGGAAAACGACAAGGGCCAGCAGCGCACGATATGGGGCGTCGATCTTGAGCGGGCCATGAAGGAGGCCATGCCCGAGATCGGGGAGAAGATCGGCCTTCAGCATGAGGGTTCCACCCCTGTCACCCTGCCGGATGGCACGCAGACGCACCGGAACGCATGGAAGGTGCAGGACGCCGGCGAGCTGGCCTATCGGCAGCTTGAAAATCGGCTCAGCCGGTCGGGCGTGAAGGAAACGACGCTCGATTACACGCGCGACTTTGCCGAGCGGCGCGGGATCGCGGAGCAGACGGGGATCGTAAGCGAGATCGATCTTGCTCCTGCCCAAAAGAGAGGGCAAGAGGCCCACTCCCTTGCACTTCCTTCCGCAAGGGCTGTTCAGGATCGGTCCTTCAGCGAGCGTTCTGCTTACGAGGAGCGTACCCCCTCGCGGACCGGTCCTGAACGCAGCGGCGATCCGCAGCAGCGCCAGCGCCGAGGCACGTTCGACGGCCTGAAACTCGGGCGGAGCGCGGCGGCCGAGCGGCCGACTGTGCAAGACCGTTCGGAGCAAACCGAGACGCCACGGGGCAGCATGTTCGATGGCTTGAAGCTCAATGCAGGACACGAAACCTCAGCTGCCCACGACGAGCCGGGCAGAAGGGAGCGTCTGCAGGAGGCGCCGGCGCAGGAAAGGCTGGCCCGCCCATCCAACATTGAACGCGCCATAGATCGCTATGCGCGGGCCTATGACGCAGCCGAGCGGAATCACCGCGAGGGCTTGCCGATCCTTGAGACCCAGAGCCGAGAATTGCAGCAGGCTGGCCAGCAGCTCGACCACGCGCGGCCGGGAGCATCGGCGCTGATGGCGTCGGCGTTGCAGCATGACCCTGAGACGCGGCAGGCGATGACCGAGCTTTCCGGCCGCGAACGTGTGGGGCAGCTCAGCGCCGGCATGGACCGTGAGCGCGCCGCGCAGGCAGATCCGAACGTAAGGGCTGAACGGTTTGTGCAGCGTTGGCAGGACCTACAGGACGAGCGCACGCAGCTACGCGGCTGGCAGAACGATGAGGCGCGCGGAAAGGTCGAAGGACAAATGCACGGCATGGTGAAAGGTCTTGAGAGCGACCCGCAGGTTGAATCGATCTTGCGCGACCGGAGCGATGATCTCGGCATCCGCAACCTTCAACAGAGTCAGAACCTCTCGCGAGCAATGGAACAACAGCTCACAGAGAACCGGAACCAAAGTATTGGAATCGAACGATAGGAGATGCCGTGACGGAACGTCGAATAGGATTTGAGGAGAGAGTAGCGGCTAAGGCGAGCACAGACCTGGAGTCGCTGTCCTTGCAGGAAAAAATAGCTGTTAGCTTAGGTCGATTGAAAGCGCAGCGTGGAACGACGAATAAGGATTTGGCAGAGAAACTCGGCGTCTCAGAGGCATATATATCGCAAGTCACTCGTGCAATGAGGGACCTGAAGGTTTCGACGCTCGACAAGATGACGCGCGAATGGGATGTGCCGATCGAAGAACTGATTACAGTCACGAAAGACGATCTGGAACGGATAGCAGCTTCCCACTCCCGACGCAGGAAAAAGAAGTCGGCCGCAACGGTGACGCCATGATGAACGAGAACGAGGGATTCGAACCGGACGACCAGGATACAGGTGGTGATCCGACCGAGGCTTTCGATAGTTGCGGCGGTCGGTGGAGAAGCTGGCGAGAGATGTTGGCGGAGAAATGACCGTCATTCGCAAAGGCGTGGAAGCAGCGTTCGAAGAGTTTGAGAAATTCCAGCAGCCACCCGATTACGGCCCGGAGCTTGGCCGCATCGTCAAACAGCTTACCTCTATGAACCAGACCCTTGAGACCTTGCAGAAGGTGCCGGCGCTCAAGAATGGACCGGATCATTATGCCCGCGTGCTCGAGAACGCCGGTGACCGGATCTCGGCGAGCGCCGTTCGCATGATCGAAGCCCGGGGTCATGGCCTCGAGAGCGCATCGGCTGAACTTGGTGATTATGTCAAAAGTGCCCGACAGCGCCAACGGCAGGATAACGTCCGGGGTCAGGTTCAGGCCTGTGTAATAGGCGTCACGGCGGATTTCGAAGTCTTTGGGTAGATCGTCATCCGGGTTCCGGTAGCGGTCCGCGCCGACAACCCAGATCTCCTTGGAACGGATGCGGCACGCAACTGGGTGAGGACGCAAAGCTCGTAGCTGATCCGGTTCACACGGCCATCGTCATCGATTACGGAACTGCGCCACCTGGCAGGAATAACCTCGTCAATCGGCACATCCTCCATCGGCACAAAACGGCAGCCATCATCCACCTTGCTCCTGATCCAATCCAGCGCCACTAGTACCGGACGCCACACGGTGTTGTTCGACCGGAATTCCAGAACCGAAAGCAGGCTGGGCAGCATACGCCGGTAATGATTGGCCCAGGATGAGCGCATCACCTTATATATGCGCCGGTCGAGAGCCCCTTTTGCCTGGCTCTCCTTGACGATCGCCGCCAGCTTGTCCTTGCCGACGATCGGGAAAATGACATCGCAGACGCGCCCTGCCGGCTCGTCGAGCGAAGCGCTGGCAATCTCGACCAGCAACCGTTCCTTGCCATAGACCCGCTCGATATCCTTGGCGATATCGCCGACCACCTTGCGTTTCGAACGCGTCCCGATCTTGTGAACCGTCTCGATCAGCAGGTCGACCATGGCGTCCGTGAGTTGTGCTTCCCGCGACAAGAGATAAATCGCATAGAGGCCGATTTGTCTGGCCGGCGCGTGCCGCCGCATCTCCCAGGCCTTTTCGCCGGCGACACGGCGGACAGTCTGTTCCACCCATGCTTTGCCGGTCGTCGACAAGATATCCCGTGGCAGATCAAGTTTCTGAATGAAGGCAAGTTTCGCCGTCATGCTGAGGATGTTGTCGAGCGATGCCTGGCCAGCATCACCCCTCATCGTATTGAAGCCGGTCTGGCCGTCTGCCTCGGCAATAGAAGCTTCCAGCAATGCGAGCGTGCTTGATGAAAGACGAGCGCTCACCCCGGTCAACCAGTCGTCGAGATAATGTTGCCGTTGCGAACGCACCAGGCGTTCCAGTTCCTTGTGCGACGGGCCGTATATACTACGGTCCCGGCACCACAGACAAACCTGCTCGAGGGGGTCGGTTCCGGTAGAGGGCGAAATGACACTCTAAGGAAGCATGGTCGCATAAGAATGGAGCAACAGCCTTATTTCGGACGCTCTGCCATAACCAGCAGCAGGAAAGCCCCGAGATCGCGCCACCTGCTGAATCGTGGCACTATCTTACAAGCGTCCTCCGTGGGTTGAGGCTCTCCGATGCGCGTTAAGCGAAAGCCGGCAAACGCCACTGCGTTGAGATAGTCTCCGATTGTTCTTGGAAAGCGAGGAACGGAGAATGGCACGATATTCTCATCTTTGGGGCGATTTCCGAACTTCCAGTTCTCTGTAAAAACTTCTTTGCTGAAATAGCGAGCAACACACAGACCGGTCGTCTTACCATGCTCATCTTTCTGCCATTGCAAGCCGGGCGTAATGAAACACGGGTGCAGGACGCTGAACGCGATGAACCCGCCCGGACGGACCAGGCGGTAGGCTTCATTCATAGCGCCTTGAAAATCAGGGCCGTCCATTAACGCCATAGTTGAGACGACTGCATCAAAGGAAGAGGCAGGCAGTCCGGTTTCTGAACTATACGACCCAACTTTATACTTTACGCCGACTGGGTCTGCGATCTCCGCCTGCCGGGCATGCTCGATTAAGCCCTGCGAAATATCGATGCCCGTCACCTTAGCGCCCATTTTCGCGAAGTGTCGGGTATTGGTGCCTTCACCGCATCCAAAATCGATAACGTCCAGGCCAGTAATATCTGGCAGAAATTCCACGAAAGCCGGAAACGTGAACAAGTCGCGATACACGTCGTAGCCGTTGCGCACGTCATCGGTCCATTGGTCGGCGTTTTGATTCCAGCGAGCGGCGACTTCATGGTGTGCTTTGTCGGTCATTCCATTCTCCAGACTATGCTTCCTCAGGTGTTTTAACGTCGATGCGGTTGCGCTGAACAACGTCAGCGACGGTATTTTTGCTGATGCTGAGATCGCGCGCGATCCAGCGATAGCTACGGCCTTCAGCAATCAAAGCCATTACCTTCGGCGCAAGCCGATCTGACTTGGGACGCTCTCCGGTCTGACGACCGAGCACTTTACCTCGCGCCTTAGCAGCGGCGAGCCCGGACTTAACCCGCTCACTGATGAGGTCACGCTCGAACTCGGCAATGCCCGAGAGCAATGTCGCCAGCATGCGGCCATGTGGCGAGGACAGATCAAACGCCATTCCGTTCATGGCGATCACCGACACCTTCCACCCCTCCAACTCGCGCAACGTGTTAAGCAGGTCGACCGTGGAGCGGCCCCAGCGCGAAAGTTCGGTAACAAGCACCGCGTCGATCTTCCGAGCTTGCGCCAGCGCCATGACTTTGCGTCGTTCGGCACGGTCGAGCTTTGCGCCTGAGCCTGTCTCCTTGAAAACCGCTGCCACGTCGTAGCCGGCACGATCTGCGAATGTAGCCAAGTCACGCTCCTGTCGTTCGCATGACTGATCGGCAGTCGAAACACGGCAATAAATTGCGGCGCGCTGTCCCAATTGAACCCTCGTGGATTTTAGTGTCGGAAGGCCTTGATTTGTATGGACTCATTGTTGTCCAAAACAGACTATACTTCAATAGGGACAATTGCGGCATGCCAAGGCGACATATTCTCACCGAGCGACAGCGCTCGGCACTCTTCGATCTGCCAATCGATGAATTGTCGCTGCTTCGGCACTACACACTGAGCGACGACGATCTTGGACACATCCAGGAACGCCGCAGGCCGGAGAACAGGCTTGGGTTCGCCCTGCAGCTTTGCGCGTTGCGATATCCAGGGCGCGCGCTGGCTCCGGGCGAGGTGATCCCGCCTGATGTCCTGTCGTTCATCGGGGCTCAGCTCGGCGTCCCAGCCGATGCGCTTCTTACCTATGCTGCCCGGCGGCAGACCCGCCAGGAGCATATGGAGGGGTTGCGCGAGATCTATGGCTATAAGACCTTCGCGGGTCGTGGTGCCCGTGATCTGCGGGACTGGCTTTTCCATCAGGCTGAAGACGCCCGCTCGAACGAAGATCTTGCTCAGCGCCTGGTCGCACGTTGTCGTGAAACTCTGACGATCTTGCCAGCGGTATCGACGATCGAGCGACTATGTGCGGACGCGCTGGTCGCCGCCGAGCGGCGGATCGAGACGCGGATCGCGGAAAAGCTCGACAATAACGCACGCGAACGGCTTGATGGGTTGCTGACTGAAGTGCTCGATGCCAATGTCAGCCGGTTCATCTGGCTTCGCCAGTTCGAGGTCGGCAACAATTCCGCAGCGGCGAACCGACTGCTCGACAGGCTGGAGTTGCTGCGTGGCCTGACTCTTGATCCGCAGCTTCTCGCCGGTATCCCGCCGCACCGTGTCGCACGCCTGCGTCGGCAGGGCGAGCGCTATTTTACCGATGGCTTGCGGGACATCAGCTCTGATCGGCGCTGGGCGATCCTTGCCGTCTGCGCCGTGGAATGGGAGGCGGCGATCGCCGATACGGTGGTCGAGACCCATGACCGGATCGTCGGAAAGACCTGGCGCGAGGCGAAACGGCTGCATGAAGAACGGATTGCCGATTCCAAGGCAACCGTCACCGATACGCTACGCGCCTTCACCACACTCGGAACTTCCCTGCTCGAAGCCCGCAATGATGGTGTGCCGCTGGAAATGGCGGTCGCCAAATCGGCGGAATGGGGTCGGCTCGAACAACTGGTCGCGGCCGGTGCCCAGCTCAGCAATACGCTGGCGGACGATCCATTGGCTCA
The DNA here is from genome assembly GCF_042140505.1 of Rhizobium sp. T1470. NCBI lineage: Bacteria > Pseudomonadati > Pseudomonadota > Alphaproteobacteria > Hyphomicrobiales > Rhizobiaceae > Rhizobium > Rhizobium sp. T1470. Next base: position 4,043 of record NZ_CP148098.1, on the reverse strand, counting down.
TGTGGGACAAGGATATCATCGCTTCCGCCGCTACGCGCCGCGCATGTTGCGGTGCCTGAAGTTCAAGGCAGCATCGGTAGCCCAGCCCTTGATTACGGCGGCAAAAGCCATCGGCGAAATGCAAGCGTCACCATCGGCGACCGACAGCTTCTTGCGGCCAAATTCGAAATGGCACCGCCATTTGAGAGCACAAGACCAGGGCGACAATCGCCTTCGGGAGGTGGCGGTCCTGTTTCACCTGCGGGATGCCTTCCGATCCGGTGACATCTGGCTCGACCATTCGCGCCGCTGTGGCGATCTCAAACAGGTGTTGGTGCCGATGATTGCGGCACAAGCTAATACAAGACTAGCAGTGCCCCTCGATCCGCAAGTATGGCTGACTGATCGAAAGGCTCGGCTCGCCGATGGCCTGAAGAGACTTGCACGAGCAGCGCGCGACGGAACCATCCCTCGTGGCAGTATCGAGGATGGAACGCTGCGGATCGACCGGCTGACGGCTGACGTTCCGGACAGTGCCGAGGAATTGATACTCGATCTCTATCACCGGATGCCGCCAGTTCGGATCACCGACATCTTGTTGGAGGTCGATGCTGCGCTCGGGTTCACCGAAGCCTTCACTCATCTGAGAACCGGGGTTCCATGCGGTGACCAGGTCGGCCTGCTCAATGTGCTGCTCGCAGAAGGGCTGAATCTGGGACTGCGGAAGATGGCGGAGGCCACGAATACGCATGATTACTGGCAGCTATCGCGCCTTGCCCGGTGGCACGTCGAAAGCGACGCAATGGACCAGGCGCTGGCGATCGTGGTGGCTGCGCAGGCAAAACTGCCAATGTCCCGGTTCTGGGGCTTGGGAACGACCGCATCGAGCGATGGCCAGTTCTTCCCTTCGGCCCGGCAGGGCGAGGCGATGAACACGGTCAACGCCAAGTATGGAAACGAACCCGGCCTCAAGGCTTACACTCACGTCAACGATCAGTTCGCGCCGTTCGCATCACAAACCATTCCGGCGACAGTCAGCGAGGCCCCATACATCCTTGACGGCCTGCTGATGAATGAGGCTGGTCGTCAGGTTGGAGAGCAATATGCCGATACGGCCGGCTTTACCGATCACTTGTTCGGGACCAGCAGCATGCTCGGATACCGCCTTGTCCTGCGCATCCGCGATTTGCCTTCGAAGCGCCTTTACGTGTTCAATCCCGCAGGGACACCCAAGGATTTGCGCAAACTGGTCGGCGGCAAGATCCGCGAGGAATTGATCATCGCGAACTGGCCCGACCTGTTCCGCTGCGCCGCGACCATGGCTTCCGGCAAGATCAAGCCGAGCCAGTTGCTCCGCAAGCTTGCCTCCTATCCACGCCAGAACGATCTGGCGGTTGCGCTGCGAGAGGTTGGCCGCGTGGAGCGGACACTCTTTATTATAGAGTGGATCCTCGACACGGACATGCAGCGGCGTGCCCAGATCGGCCTCAACAAGGGTGAAGCCCACCATGCTCTCAAGAATGCGCTGCGCATCGGTCGCCAGGGTGAAATCCGTGACCGAACCACCGAGGGCCAACATTACCGGATCGCCGGACTCAACCTGCTCACCGCAATCATCATCTACTGGAACACCCTCCATCTCGGCCATGCAATCGCAGAGCGCCGGAATGAAGGACTTGATGTGCCGCCCGAACTTCTGGCGCATATCTCTCCACTGGGTTGGGCACACATATTACTGACCGGCGAATATCTCTGGCCTAACGGAGAAACGGCTTAGAGTGTCATTCCGCCCCCAGCCGGAACCGACCCCTCGAGCATGGCGCCAACCGATCGCCCGGTCGGACACAGTTCGCCAGCGATCCATAATGTCAGCTCTTCCCGATCGGACCGTTTCAGGCGTCGAAAGCGGAGATACTGCAGAATCTCGGCACAATGCCGGCGCGCAGTCCGGCCGGAGAAATCATACTGGTTCACGGCGTCACATTCGACGCCAAGCTGCTCAGCCAACCAGGAAACGCTGTCGGTCGGGATCGAGGCAGGGTCCTGTACAAAGAAGCCGTGTGCGGCGAAGAACTTAAGCTGAACCGCCAATCCCAGTCGCGCCGGGGTCGGCTTGCCGTTCACAAAATCCGTGTCGGAAAAGCTCAGGCTCCAACGCCCGATAAAATCCTCATTCGAAATACTCAAACCCATCAGCCTACTCCATAATTCGGAGCAGACTGTCATTCCCCGCAAATCACTCGTCAATTAGCGAGACAATGTTCCCACAACGTTCTTCAACTTGGCCAAAATCCCAGCTTCGAGCCGACAGGGCCCATTGGGAGGCTAGAGCACCCTTCCTCTCCCGCTTGTCCAAGGCGCAGATTGCCGAGGTCATGGAGGATGCTGGTTGCGTAAAAACCGCCATCAAGGCGGCCCTTAAAGCCCCCAAAGCGGAAGCCGTGACGTTGGCCGAAAGGGCGCTGGTCGGAAAGATATGGCTCCCCGGTCCTCTTCGTTTCCCCATCGAAGACGACCATATCAATGAAGATTCCTCATCGTAGAGGCGTAAGGTTGTCAGGCTGATCTGAACGCGTTCTTGACCCAGCACCGCAATGTGCTGGGTTTTTGCTGATTAAAAGATAGCAGCTTGTAATCTGTTTATATCTGGGGCGCTTTGGCGGTGGGCTGGTCTTGATCGGGATCGACCCGCCCAAGACCAGACGAGAGGCGCCCCAGGCCCCGCCTCTCGTGCTCTCCGCCCACCCTTCGCTGTGGACGCGAAAGGCGTATGAAACCGCAGCCGCAAATTTGCACCTTGCAGAATCAGTCCGAATCGCAGTTTCTTGTAACGATGAGCACAGCGAAACCAGTCAGAGAAAAAGTGGCAGCCCATCGCCAGCGTTTGCGTGAGGCAGGGCGTATCTATGTCAACACGGACCTGCCTGCGGACCTGGTGGACTGTCTTGATAAGATCAAGGCGGAACGCGGGCTGGCTTCGCGGGCGCAAGTGTTTGAATTAGCGTTGAAGGCGTTTGTTGAAAATGAAATGAGGGCATAACGAAAAAACCCCTCGCCGCTGGTAACGGCTAGGGGTTTTCGGTCAGTTACGACGTCGGCTTTTGGGGCCTTCCAATTTCTAGTCCCAACATAGTCGAGCGTTCACGAACCTGCAAGGGGTGCCCTTTGCAGGAACGGTGAATCTTTGTCCGCTGTCCACAGTCATGCCCGCCTGGAAAAGGAGGCGGAAAAGACCATGTTTGAACAGATTGGGACGGTGCTCGCAGGAGCACCGGCCGAACGGGAACGCACACCTGTTCGGCGGCAGAGCCGTGCGCGCGGCCGCTGCGAAGGTGTATTCTGGCGACGGACGAACCGGCAGGACGTGCGCACGATCGTATTGGCCGCACGGCGCTACGAATTGGCAGGCCGACAGCCAGGCGCACGCAATGGCCCCCTGGGTAGCGTGGCGATCGAGCTGATGGAGCTGTTGGCCAATCTAGTTGATTTCCGCACCGGTCGGCTGGAGCCGTCGATCGACACCCTCATGTTGAAGCTGAGGCGCTCGCGTGACGCGATCGTGCGGGCGCTGAAGAACTTGCGCGCCCATGGCTTCCTCGACTGGCTGCGGCGCTATCAGCCGACGGGCAACGCGGGACGCGGCCCGCAGGTCCAGCAAACCAGTAACGCCTATCGAATGTCCCTACCCGATCGGGCGCGGCAGATCCTTGGACGTTGGGGCGTGGCCCCTCCCCTTCCTGACGATCATGTTCAGGCCGAGGCGGAACGTACCGCGGGTATCGAGGTGCATCGGGCATCGCTCGACATCGTGTCGAGAACACTATTCGATGTTGGCGACAACCCCTTGGGGCAGGCGCTAGCTCGCCTTGGAAAGGCAATCAATCTACGTGAGTCCGCCAGACAGACTGAATCCCTATCTGGTTCTATAACTAATAGACGAAAATAAGCGGAGCCGCTGTCCGGGCCTCTCACGAGGCCCTGCGGCGGTTCCGACCCGCGTTACGTGCGGGTCGGCACGGCAACATCAGCATCCTAAAAACGCAACCTCACACGTGCGGCAAATG
>NZ_CP148091.1:3967500-4230318 GCF_042140505.1 Rhizobium sp. T1470 | reverse complement strand
AACGCCGCCGGTAGCTTTCGACATTCATCTCGAAGATTGTTGCGTGATGGACAAGTCGGTCCACCGCGGCAAGCGTCATGGCCGGGTCTGGAAAGACGCGGTTCCATTCTCCGAAGGGCTGATTGGCGGTGATCATGATGGAACGCCGCTCATATCTTGCGGAGATGAGTTCGAAGAGCACGCTCGTTTCGGCCTGGTCCTTGGTGACGTAGGCCAGGTCGTCGAGGATGAGAAGATCGAACTTGTCGAGCTTTGCGATGGCGGCTTCGAGCTGAAGCTCCCTCCGCGCGACCTGAAGCTTCTGGACGAGATCGGTCGTGCGGGTGAAGAGCACGCGCCAGCCGTTCTCGATTAGCGCGAGGCCGACGGCTGCGGCGAGATGGCTCTTTCCGCCGCCGGGCGGACCGAACATCAGGATATTGGCGCCTTTGGCGAGCCAGCTATCGCCGGCTGCAATCGCCATGACCTGGGCCTTGGAGACCATGGGAACAGCGTCGAAGGCGAAGCTGTCGAGCGTCTTTCCGGGTGGCAGGTGGGCCTCGGCGAGGTGTCTTTCGATCCTGCGATGGGCGCGTTCGGCCAATTCATGCTCGGCGATGGCCGAGAGGAAACGGGCAGCAGGCCATCCTTCCCGATCGGCCTGCTCGGCAAATTGGTGCCAGAACGTCTTGATCGTCGGCAGCCTCAGTTCGTTGAGCATGATGCCGAGGCGGGCTTCATCGACTGTGTGGATGTTGCTCTTCATGCGACCTCTCCCGCATAGGCCGTGCCGATCAGGGCTTCATAACCATTGAGCGACGCGAGTTGCACATGAACGATCGGCAACTGATCCGGGTCCGGGCTGAAGACCGCTCTCAAAGCCGCCAGATCAGGCAGTTTGTGGGCGTCGAGCGTTTTGGCAAGCTCCTCGGCCAGTTCACGCTCGCAACTGCGATCGTGAGCCAAGGCAAGCAGTTCCACGGTGATCTTGCAAGCCTGCCGCTCGGGCAGTTGCTCGATGAGCGCGTCGAAAGTCCTGCGATATTCCGGCCTGGGGAAGAGCTTGTCGCGATAGACGAGCCCCAAAAGCGCCATCGGCTTTTTGCGCAGGGAATGAATGACGTGATGATAGTTGACGACTTGATCGTGCTTGCCACTCGCATGGGCGCGGCCTCGGGGTAATGTCAGCAGATGCGTGCCGCCGATGAAGACGTCGAGGCGATCGTCGAACAGACGCACCCGCAGCCGGTGGCCAATCAGACGGGAAGGCACGGTGTAGAAGACCTTGCGCAAGGCGAAGCCGCCGGTGCTCGATACGGTGACGATGACCTCTTCGAAGTCGGTGGTGCGACGATCGGGAAGAGCTTGCAGATGCGTGCGCTCGGCATCGATGCGCTTGCCATGTGCGGCATTGCGGCGGCTGACGATCTCATCGATGAAGGCGCGATAGGATCCGAGGTCGCCAAAGTCCCTGGTTCCGCGCATCAGCAGAGCATCGCGGATCGCATTCTTGAGATGGCCGTGGGAACTTTCGATCGAGCCGTTCTCGTGCGCGACGCCCTTGTTGTTGCGCGTCGGCGTCATGCGATAATGGGCGCACAGTTCGTCGTAGCGATGCGTCAGATCGACCTTGGCGTCGGCATCGAGGTTGCGGAAGGCGGCCGATAAGCTGTCGCTGCGATGATAGAGCGGCGAACCGCCAACCGACCACAGGGCGTTCTGCAGCCCCTCGGCCAGAGCGACGAAGCTCTCTCCACCCAGGATGACATGGGCATGCTCGAAGCCCGACCAGACCAGCCGGAAGTGATAAAGCAGATGATCGAGCGATTGGCCGGCGATCGTCACGCCGAGGCTGCCCATGTCGGTAAAATCCGACAGTCCTAACCGACCGGGTTCGTGCATCTGACGGAAGATCACTTCCTGCTCCTGACCGTGAACAGCCCGCCATGATCGGATACGACGCTCAATCGTACGGCGAACACCTTCTGACAGCTCTGGATGACGCCGCAGCATCTCGTTGTAAACGGCGACCGCTCGGATGCCGGGCGCGGCCTTGAGGAGCGGAACAACCTCGGCGTCGAAGATGTGCTCAAGGGGATCGGGGCGACGCCGGTCGCGCGGCGGCTTGGTCTGCGATGGAAGACGCGCATCCTTCTCGATGCGGTAAGCCGTCGCCCGGCTGATCGACGCCTTGGCGGCAGCGACCTCAATGGGGTTGTTTTGTCGGTACTTCATAAAAAGCCTCGTCTGATGATCGGTTACATGGCGACCCGGCACAAAGGTGATTCTCCATTCTCAGAAAATCACCGACGCTACCGGGCCAACCGCGATCATGAGACGCCGAAAAATTGCGCCGCGGCGGGGGTGTAACTCCAGTCGGGCTACGCCCTCCCTTCGTCACACCCCCGCCGCCGAGTCTCATCCTGATTGACGCTGAGTCTCACCTTGTTTGTCGCCGCGCAACGTACGTCGCCGGCTGGCTGAGAATCATCTCAAACCTTGGCGCAAAGACATGTGGTGCATCCCAAAGCTCGATGGGGAATACGTCGCGCGCATGGAGGATGTTCTCGACCTCTACGCAGAGACGCCTGATCCACAAAGGCCCGTGGTCTGCTTCGACGAGAGCCCGACCCAACTCATCGGCGAAGTGCGCGAGCCCATTGCGGCCAAGCCTGGCCAGCTTGAACGCTACGACTGCGAGTATCGCCGAAACGGCACGGTCAATCTGTTTGTCTTCATGGACGCCCACCAGCCCTGGCGCAGGGTGAAGGTCACCGATCGGCGAACCAACCAAGACTTCGCCCAGTGCATGCGCGAACTGGTCGACGTCGATTATCCCGACGCCCCGATCATCCGCGTGGTGATGGACAACCTCTCCACCCATTCCGCCGGGGCGCTTTACGACGCATTTCCAGCCCCGGAGGCTCGAAGGGTGCTGAAGCGACTGGAGTTCCACCACACGCCCAAGCACGCCAGTTGGCTCAACATGGTCGAGATCGAGATCGGTGTCCTGCGCAGCCAATGCCTCGACCGTCGTATCGACAATAAAGACACCATAATCGCCGAAGTCGCAGCCTGGGAGCAGCAACGCAACGCTAATGGCGCAAAGATCCAATGGATGTTCACAACCGAAAAAGCCCGCCAAAAGCTCCGCAAAGCTTACCCCGTCAAAGAGTCATAATCTCTGTGGCGCGGCACTAGTAGTGTTGGAATAGCTGCGCGCGACATACCTCCCTTTGAGAAACACGCGGGGCCCAAAGCACCGGGCCATCTAGCTAAACTAGCCATTCCAGAGCCACACGGCTATCCGACTTGATCTGCTCCAAGAGGCGCGTAGGGGGAGAATCTTTTATGTTTTAGCGCCAACGCCGAGACCTCAGGCCGCGCGCCGGTCGCAAAGCGATTGGTGTTAGACTTGCGAGTCGATCGGCAGAAGTTTCACGAGGTCGGCGACGAACCGCCGGCGGAACCCCGTTTCGGGCTCGTCCCGGTAGCTGACAATCTCGCCGTCCCGCACAGTCTCCCAGATGATCCCACCATTCGGATCAAGGAAGACGCGGTAGCTGCTGGCGGGTGCGACGCCGGTCGTCATGTAGGCCGTCAGCCTCTCGGCAAGCTCCGGGCTCTCGATGTAGAGGCCGGCTTCCGTGTTGATCACGGCAGATCGTGGGTCGAGGTTGAAGCTGCCGACGAACACGGCCTTGCGGTCGAAGACCATGGCCTTGGTGTGCAATGCCGCCCGCGACCGTCCCGAACGGAGCGACCAGTCACGCCGGAAGGCGTCGGTGTCCGGGCGTAGCTCGTAGAGCTCCATGCCGTTCTCGAGCAGGCGCCTGCGGGTCTTGGCATAGCACGAATGCGCGGCGAGCTGATTGTTCGAAGCGAGCGAGTTAGTCAGCACGCGCACCCGGACTTTGCGCTCGTGCAGCGCCTTGACGGTCGCCTGTGCCCCGGCGGGCAAGACGAAATAGGGCGCCTCGGCGAGCAGCTCCTCCTTCAGCTCGGCGACCCGTCCGCGAATGAAGGCGACCACGTCGTCGGCCGCCTTGCCGCGGGCGATTGCTTCCGGGTTGTCGACGATGATCCGGCCCGGCGCCCACACCAGACCGTCGCGCAGCTCGGCGCTCTGGGCAGCCAGCTCGCCGAGATCCTGGTCGATCGGGTAGGGGTAGTCAGCGGCGGCGATCTCCTGGCGCAAGCGGGTCAGGATGGCATCGAGATCGGCGACGCCGTAGGCGCGCTCGACGATGGTTGCGATCGGCACGGTCGAGGCGCTGTTCCAATATCGGTCGAACACCTCCGACAGATCGCCCACAACAGGCCCGACCGCCAGCACATCCAGATCGCGAAAATTGGCGACCGTGTTCACGCCATAGTAGTCATCGCCGATATTGCGGCCGCCAACGATTGCCGCCGACTTGTCGGCCACCATCAGCTTGTTGTGCATGCGGCGGTTGACCCGGCGGAAGTCGACAAGGAAGTCCAGCCGGGACCACCTCCGGTTCCTGGTCGGGTTGAATAGACGAATCTCGACGTTGGGGTGGGCGTCGAGGGCAGCTTTGACCTGATCGCTGGCCTTGTAATAGGGATCGTCGACGAGGAGCCGCACCCGGACCCCGCGATCGGCCGCCCTCATCACCCGGTCGACGATGATCCGGCCGGTCGTATCGCCGTCCCAGACATAGTACTGCATGTCGAGACATCGCTCGGCCAGGTCGGCCAGCGCCAAACGGGTGATGAAGGCCTCGCGCGCCTGGCTCAAGAGGCTGAAGCCGGAGAGGCCAGGATGCGCGGCGGCCGCCGGGCTGAAGAACTGGCCCAACCGGGTTAACGCGGTATGCTCGAATCCCGTCATGCCCTTCATCTCTGGTTGGTGGCGGCGGCGCCTAGTCCTCTTAGAGAAGCTTCATGATCTCAGCCTTCATCGTCGCTTTGTCGGCTCTGGAGCCGAGAAGCTGGTTGATGTAGCCCACGTCGTCCTCCCGGACGACTGCCGACGTGTCGATCCTGAGATCGGTCAACTTTTGCGCCGTGTAGTGGTCGAGTTGGATCTGCACGAAAAACGGCGCGCCCAGTTTGAGCGCTTGGGAAAAGACGCCAATGGACAGTGAGCGTCACATGATTTCCCCCGTTGAAACGATAACACGGTTCACATGCAATGTCGTCTCTTCCGCTCATCTAGAACCGTTCCCGTTTCCACGGCGTGCCTATTGCGCGTATTGTTTGCGTACATTAGTTCCGGCGCGACGAGGGTGTTTCGCGAGAAGCGCTCCGGATTGGATCGGGAGAGTGTCGAGCTGGCGCGATGCCTAGAGTACTTGCGTGAGGGCGATACGCTTTTGGTGACGAAGCTCGACCGTCTGGCGCGATCGACAATGGACCTCTACGGCGTCATTTCAAAGCTGGATGAGAAAGGCGTTGCCTTCAAGGTTCTGGACGTGCGGCCGTCGATACCTCAAGCCGCACGGGCAAGCTTGTCAGGGGTATCCTGGCGCTAATCGCGGAATTGAAACGGAGATTCGTGAGGAGCGGCAGATGGAAGGGATGGCGCGGGCAAAAGCTGAGGGCCGCACTGGTGGCCGGCCGAAGTCAGTCACGCCCGAAATCGCCAGCGACATATGGGCGCGACGGGCAGCCGGCCAAAGCTTCCGCTCGATCGCAAAGAGCGTTGGTTTCAGCGTGGCGACGGTCCAGAACGTTCTAGCGAGCGCGGCGGCCGAGGTCGCCTGATAGTGAGCGGTCGGCGGTATCTTTTCAAATTGCGCGCCATTCTGCCCCGTCGTCATCTTGGCGGAAACCGATGCGGACGCGGCCCCCAGGCGGCCACTAGACAAGCCGTCTCATCTGATCTGATGCCAGGCAGGGATGATAACCGGCATCTGCAAATCAAGATTCAGTTGCACTCTCCTTCCGGGCCTACATCTCGTTGGTCGCTAAAGGATGGGCGCCGTTGTGACACCCTTCGCATTCGGCTTAACCTGATGTCAAACCGCTCCGGGTTTCCACCAAACGCATTTCGCATAGAGGCTATCGAAGTCCTTTACCTTTGACCGTCGCGCTTCAATCGGATCACCGTCGCGACCAAGGTGAACCAACGAAGGCTCGCGCCTGTCTGGCATCCCGCGAGTATCAGCAACGATAGCGCGCCACCGACAAACCGTGCCGGTGCTGCCCGAGGGACGGTCGCCAAAACAAAGAAATCCGCCGAAGCGGGATAACTTACTGATATTTTTAGAGAATTTGGAGCGGGCGAAGGGATTTGAACCCTCGACCCCAACCTTGGCAAGGTTGTGCTCTACCCCTGAGCTACACCCGCTCAATCCGCATCGGTCCGGGGTAGTTGTGAGGACCGTGGGCGCCACCTTGCGGCGACGGGCGCTATATCGCCCAAACGATTTTCAAATGCAACAGGGAAATGACGGAAACTCGAAGAAAAATTCTCGAACCTCGCTTGAAGTCATCGGAAGTGCCGCAAATGCAGGGCAAAGCGTCGACTCCGAGCGTTGCAAAAGACGGTGGCGGGACGTAATCAGACACCCTATCGCTCTCCTGACCGCATGGATTTTATGATGACCGACGCGACGCCGAAGACCAGAGATGACCTTTTTGCCTTTCTTGACGGCCTGGATATCAAGCACTGCACCAAGGATCACGCGCCCGTCTTCACGGTCGCCGAATCGGTCGCGCTGCGTGACGAGATCCCCGGCGGCCACACAAAGAACCTCTTCGTCAAAGACAAGAAGGATCAATTCTTCCTGCTGACGGTGGAAGAGAACGCGACTGTGGATCTGAAGACGGTGCATACACTAATCGGCGCCGCCAGCAAGGTGTCGTTCGGAAAGCCGGAAAAGCTGATGGAGTATCTTGGCGTCGTTCCCGGTGCGGTCACGGCGTTTGGAGCGATCAACGATACGGGCGGAAACGTAACGTTCGTTCTCGATGTCGATCTGATGGAAGATGAGACCATCAATTGTCATCCGTTGTCCAATGATGCCACGACATCGATCGCAAGCAGCGATCTCATTCGCTTTATGGAAGCGACAGGGCACAAGCCGCTTGTCTTGAAAGTGACGTCCTGACATACGATTTTAGCGCTAGAAAAGCCGGCTGACCGGCGCGGCGGGAGATATCCATGAGCGGCAACGACAATCCTTACAACAATTCCTTTGGCCAGATGACGGCTACGGCAAACTACGGGGCAGCACCGGCCCCGGGCGCGGGCGGCTATATCAAGGATACGACGACTGCGGGTTTTGCGAAGGATGTCATCGAGGAATCACGCAACCAGCCGGTTCTCGTGGATTTCTGGGCGCCTTGGTGCGGTCCTTGCAAGCAACTGACGCCGGTGCTCGAAAAGGTCGTCAACGAAGCGCAAGGGCGCGTCAAACTGGTCAAGATGAACATCGATGACCATCCCTCGATCGCAGGCCAGCTCGGCATCCAGTCGATTCCGGCCGTGATCGCCTTTGTCGGCGGTCGTCCTGCCGATGGCTTCATGGGTGCTGTGCCGGAAAGCCAGATTCATCAGTTCATCGACCGCATCGCTGGTCCGGCCGGCGCCGATCAGGCGGCCGAAATCGAGGCTGTCCTGAAGGAGGCTGACGAACTGCTGGCATCCGGCGATACCAACGGTGCCGCACAGCTTTACGGCGCCGTCATGCAGGCCGAACCCGAAAATGCCAAGGCATTGGCGGGAATGGCGGAGTGCATGATTGCGGCAAACCAGTACGAGCGCGCGCGCGAGGCGCTGGCCGAACTGCCGGAGGAAATGGCGAAGGACCCGGCGATCCAGGCCGTATCGAAGAAGCTCGACCAGATCGAGGAAGCGCGCAAGCTCGGTGACCCCGTTGCCCTGGAGCAGGAGTTGGCGCGAAATCCCGATGATCACGAAGCCCGGCTGAAACTTGCTAAGATCCGCAACGTTGAGGGTCGGCGCGAGGAATCGGCAGAGCATCTGCTCTATATCATGCGCAAGGACCGGGCTTTCGACGACGATGGTGCTCGCCGCCAGCTGCTGCAGTTCTTCGACGTCTGGGGTTTCAAGGATTCTGCCACGGTTTCGGCGCGGCGCAAGCTTTCCGCGATGCTGTTTTCGTAATCCGTCCTCTAAGTTTCGATCAGCGCCCTTGCGTTTTTGGAGCCGGGCCCCACATTTCCGTTTGTGCGGGCGCATCGTGTCGCGCTTGCCGGTGACGCAGGACCAGTCTCTATGCAAGTGGGGAATGCACGATATCTGAAACCCGGTGATCTGCCCGATACGATCGCGGTCTTTCCGCTTGGCGGCGCGCTGCTGCTGCCCACCGGCCAGTTGCCCCTCAATATTTTCGAGCCGCGCTATCTTGCGATGTTCGATGCCGCCTTGTCAGGCAATCGGCTAATCGGCATCGTTCAGCCGGCCCTGGGCGACCAGGAAGGGCCAGGCGAGGCTCATCTGGCCCCGGTTGGCTGCCTTGGGCGCATTACCTCGTTCGCCGAGACGGGTGATGGTCGCTACATCGTTTCCCTCACGGGGATCTGCCGTTTTCGCCTGCTGGAGGAACGGGAGACACATCATCCGTTCCGGACTTTTCGCATCGCCCCCTTCATTGCCGATCTTTCCGCGCGCGACGAGGAGGATGCCGTTGATCGTGCCGCGCTTCTAGCCGCCTTCAAAGCCTATCTCGACGCAAACAAGCTCGAGGCCGATTGGGAAAGCGTCGAGCGCGCCAGCAATCTGACCTTGGTCAATTCGCTCGCGATGATGTCGCCCTTCGGACCGGCCGAGAAGCAAGCCCTTCTGGAGGCGCCCGATCTAAAGACGCGGGCCGAAACACTGATCGCGATCACGGAGATCGTGCTGGCGCGTGTCTTCGGTGACTCGGACACGGTTCTGCAGTAGGTTCGTCTTATGGATGAAAAGCTAAGCCGCGTTGACCCGAAGCTTCTGGAATTGCTGGTATGCCCCCTGACCAAGGGGCGGCTTACCTACGACAAGGAGCACAATGAACTCGTGTCGGAGAAGGCGCGCCTAGCCTATCCGATCCGTGATGGCATTCCGATCATGCTGGTCTCAGAGGCGCGCGGGCTGGACGACTGACTAAATTGTCTGCCCTGCCAGCAGGCGGGGATTGTCCCTGGCGGTGGTGCCGGCAGCCTGTCCGATGAAGAATGATTTGAGGCCGGGGAGGCGATCGACGATACCCAGGCCGAAATCGCGGGCGACGCGCAGTGGTGCCATATCGTTCGAAAAGAGCCGGTTCAGCACGTCCGTTGTGACGCCCATGCGGAAGGTGTCGAAGCGACGCCATGCCTGATAGCGCTCGAGGATATTGATTGAACCGATATCCAGGCCGAGCCGGTCGGCTTCGACGATGGTCTCGGCAAGCGCGGCAACATCCTTGAAGCCGAGATTCAGGCCCTGGCCGGAAATCGGGTGAATGCCGTGCGCAGCGTCGCCGGCGAGTGCGACACGCGGCGCCACGAAAGCCCTTGCAAGCGTCAACCCGAGCGGGAAGGCCCGCTTCTCGCCGACAACCCTCAAGATACCGAGCTTGTGACCGAAGCGGCGCTCCAGCTCTTCCTCAAAGATGAGATCGTCGGATGTGACGAGACGGTTGGCCTCCGACGTCGGCTCCGTCCAGACAAGCGAGGAGCGGTTCCCTTTCAGCGGCAGGATGGCAAAAGGTCCAGACGGAAGGAAATGCTCTTCCGCACAACCATGATGCGGACGCTCATGCTCGACCGTCGTGACGATCCCCGACTGGCCGTAGTCCCAAGAGACTGTCTTGATGCCGGCCAGATCCCGTAGGTGTGAGCGGACGCCGTCGCAGGCGACGACGAGCCGGGCGTCCAGCACGCTGCCATCCGAGGCCGTGACCGTTGCATGCGTATCGGCAATGGAAAGCCCGGTCGCGCTGAAGCCGTGACGAATTTCGATGCCAAGCCGGTCACATGCTCCGCGGAGTGCCCCGACCAATGCGACATTTGAAATCATGTGCGCGAAAGGCCGTCCATCCTCCACTTCGCCATCGAAAGTCAGGAAGACCGGGCGCACGGGATCGGATGTCTTCGAATCGGTAACGATCATCTTGATGATCGGCTGCGCTTCGGGCTCGATCTCGTCCCAGATGCCGAAAACCTCAAGCATCCTGGTCGCGGCGGCGATAATCGCCGAGGCGCGCATGTCCTTCTGCCATACGCCAGCAGGCGCTGCTTCGACGACCGCGATATCGAGGTGAGGCGCCGCCTGCTTGACTGCCACGGCAGCGGAAAGCCCGACATAACCCGCGCCTACAACTAGCATGTCCCGCATGGAGTTCCGCTCCGTTTCTTGTGAATATCGTATTGATCTATATAGATCATCGCTGCCGCACTTCCTACCGCCCGGAGCTATACAAAATGACGCGCGACACCGAAAAACCGACTGCGATGGAGACCCTGCTTTCTACGCTGGATCTTGAGCCGATCGAGGTTGACATCTTTCGTGGACGAAGCCCGCAGGTCGGCTGGCAGCGCGTTTTCGGCGGTCAGGTTATTGCGCAGGCGTTGATGGCGGCACAACGCACGGTGGAGCGCGAACGCACCGTGCACTCGTTGCACGCTTATTTCATGCGCCCCGGCGATCCCTCGGTGCCGATCGTCTATCAGGTGGAGCGGATTCGTGACGGATCGAGTTTCAATACGCGCCGGGTCGTGGCGATCCAGCACGGAAAGGCAATTTTCGCCCTATCGTCTTCGTTCCAGATCGAGGAGCCCGGTTTCGATCACCAAATCGCCATGCCTGATGTGCCCGCTCCCGAGAAGCTGCTCGATGAACAGCAGATCGCGGCTCAGTTTCTCGCCAACGCGCCGGCCCCGATTCGCAAATACTGGGAGCGCGAACGGCCGATCGAAATCCGGCCGATATCACTCACGCACTATTTCTCGGATAAGAAGCTTGATCCGGTGCAGCATGTCTGGGTTCGGGCAACGGGGCCGGTTCCCGACGATCGGTACTATCAGGCTGCCATTCTTGCCTATCTCTCCGATATGACCCTGCTCGATACCTCGCTCCATCCGCACGGAACGTCGATCTTCGACCAGACGATCCAGGTCGCCAGCCTCGATCACTCCATGTGGTTCCATCGGCCGATAAAACTCGACGATTGGCTTCTTTATACGCAGGACAGTCCCTCGGCCTCGGGCGCGAGGGGGCTGACCCGCGGTAGTCTGTTTACGAAAGACGGTCTCCTGATTGCGTCGGTGGCGCAGGAGGGACTGATTCGTAAAAGGGCAGATGAATAAATTATAGGCATATTTATTCATTTGGATATTTTATGCGCGATTATTGGGCAATCATTTGCCTGTTTATTGGCGCCAATTTATATACCTTTTATTTTTCAATGAGTTAGTTTCACCCTTCGAATCTGGCACGCCCTTTGAATGTATATCCGCGGTCGCTGTTCGGGAACGTCAGCGGCAAGGAGAGTCGGCTCCGCGCCGAGGGTAACGAAGGATGGAAAACCAGATGAAAATTGTGATGGCCATTATCAAGCCGTTCAAGCTGGATGAGGTGCGTGAAGCCCTCACGGCGATCGGCATTCAGGGCCTGACCGTGACCGAAGTGAAGGGCTACGGACGCCAGAAGGGGCATACTGAGATTTATCGCGGCACCGAATATGCGGTCAGCTTCCTGCCGAAGCTCAAGATCGAGATCGCGGTTGCCTCCGAACTCGTCGACAAGGCCGTCGAGGCTATCGCGTCCTCTGCCAAGACGGGCCAGATCGGCGATGGCAAGATCTTCGTCTATTCGATCGACCATGCCGTGCGCATCCGTACCGGCGAAACCGACACAGAAGCGCTGTAAGAGCGGCAGAGCAAGGGAGCCTCTTTCAATGTCAATTTCGAAGTTTTCTTCCACATATGCGCGGCTTGCTGCTGCGTCGGCTGCGCTGCTCGCGCCGATCGCTGCCTTCGCGCAGGATGCCGCCACGACGGCTGCGCCTGCTGCTGCCGCGGCTGCTCCTGCGATGACGGTCGACAAGGGTGACAACACCTGGATGCTGATCTCGACGGTCCTCGTCCTTTTGATGACGATCCCGGGCCTTGCCCTGTTCTACGGCGGTCTCGTTCGCGCCAAGAACATGCTCTCGGTTCTCATGCAGGTCTTCATGATCACGGCCGTGGTGATGATCATCTGGGTAACCTACGGCTATTCGCTGGCTTTTACCGATGGCGGTTCGCTCAACAGCTTCGTCGGCGGCTTCTCGAAGGCTTTCCTCGCGGGTGTCGACACGACGACCCTGTCCGAGACCTTCACGAAGGGCGTTGCCATTCCGGAGTTGACCTTCGTCTGCTTCCAGATGACCTTCGCTTGCATCACGCCGGCGCTGATCGTCGGCGCCTTTGCCGAGCGCATCAAGTTCTCCGCTGTCATGCTCTTCGTCATCCTGTGGGTCACGTTCGTCTACTTCCCGATGGCACACATGGTCTGGTTCTGGGGCGGTCCGAGCTCCTACACATCGCCATCGGGCCTGATCTTCTCCTACGGCGCGCTTGACTTCGCCGGCGGCACGGTCGTCCACATCAATGCCGGTATGGCCGGTCTCATCGGCGCCATCATGCTCGGCAAGCGTACGGGCTATAAGAAGGAAATCATGGCTCCGCATTCCATGACCCTGACCATGGTCGGTGCTTCGCTTCTCTGGGTTGGTTGGTTCGGCTTCAACGCCGGCTCCAACCTCGAAGCCAACGCCTATGCTTCGCTCGCCATGATCAACACCTTCGTTGCAACGGCTGCTGCCGCTGTGTCCTGGTGCCTCGTCGAAAACTTTGCACGCGGAAAGGCTTCGATGCTCGGTGCAGCTTCGGGTGCCGTCGCTGGTCTCGTTGCCGTCACCCCGGCAGCCGGCTTCGCCGGCCCGATGGGTTCGATCGTTCTCGGCCTCATCGTTTCGCCGGTCTGCTACTTCTTTGTCGACGTCGTGAAGAACAAGTTCAACTACGACGACAGCCTTGACGTCTTCGGCGTTCACTGCATCGGCGGTATCCTCGGCGCTATTGGCACCGGTATCCTGGTCAACCCGGCGCTTGGTGGTGCAGGCATCGTCGATTACTCGACGGCTGATTTTGCAGCCAGCTATCCGGGTACTGCGACGCAGGTTCTCGCTCAGCTGAAGGCCGTCCTGACGACGATCGTATGGTCGGGCGTCGGTTCCGCGATCCTCTACAAGATCGTTGATGTCGTCATTGGTCTGCGCGTCTCTGTTGAAGCCGAGCGCGAAGGTCTCGACCTCGCAACCCACGGCGAAGCAGCCTACCACTCCTAATCAAGGCATTGCGGCGCTTGCGGAAGCAGGCGCCGCTGAACACCCCGTCGCGGCCTGTTCATCCGAATAGACCGCTCTTGGCCCGGACCTCCACAGGTTTGGGCTTTTTTATTTTCTGGTGCAAGATGTGGGGACGGCATGGTTAATACCGCTTTAACCGTCCTCTGATTAGGTGGGGCGAAGGCACTGAGCGCAGCCGCCTGGCGATTCACACGCTCTCACGCATTGGACGGGTACACATATGGCAAGAAGCACATCGCCAGCAATGGATGGCCGGCCGGACCGTTTTTCCCTTTCGGGTTTCATGTTCCGGCAGGCGCAGACGCTTTTTGGCTTCGCGATCTTCCTGCTGCTCGCATTGGCAGTCGCAGCGCTCGCGACCTGGAACGTCGCGGACCCGAGCTATTCCTATGCGACCGGGAACGAACCGAGCAACATTCTGGGCTACAGCGGCGCCGCTTTCGCCGACATCGCCATGCAATTCTTCGGCCTTGCCAGTGTCGTCGCGCTTTTGCCGGTCGTGGCTTGGGCGCTCGCATTGATCTCAGGCCGCCGTTTCAGCCGTATTCCGGCGCGAGCCGCCGCCTGGGGCCTCGGTTCCGTGCTCTCCTCGGCCGTCATCGGTTGCTTCCCGCCGCCGCTCACCTGGCCAATCCCGAATGGCATCGGCGGCGTCATCGGCGATATGATCCTGCGGTTTCCTGCGCTGTTTGTTGGCGCCTATCCGACGGGTGCCTTCGCGACGGCGGTCGGCTGCGTGTTTGCTGTCCCGACAGTGTGGATGATGCTGTTTGCCGCCGGTATCGTCGGTCGCAGCGAGGATGAAGAGGACGAGGCAGAGGCGGAATACGCAAACACTCGCTCGAAGCTGCGTTCGGTGGGCGATGAAGACGAGGATGACGATGACGGTGGCTGGCTTGCCTTCGGTGCGCTGACGCACGCCTGGTACATGAGCCAGGCTCGGATGCGACGCCTGCTCGGCATGGGCCCCCGCAAGCGTCGGCAGAGCGATTTCGAGTCGCCTTACGATTTCAATGATGACGAGTTTGGCAAGCTGAACGAGCCGGTCCGCGCAAAGGCGCCGGTCGCGCGCGGAGAGCGCATGGAACCATCAATGGACACACGCGCCGCCTCGCAGCGCCGTGTTGTTTCTGCGCCATCCATTTCGCTTAATGATGACGAGGATGACGACGATCTGCCGTTCGACGATATGCCGCCGCGTCCGGCCGATATCCTGCCCGATGACGACGACTGGATGATGCGTGCCCCAGCCAAGCCGACCGGGCGCGCGGAGCCGCGCGTCGTGCAGCCTGCGGCGCGGCCCAAACCCGGTGCCCGCGTCGAACACGAACAGCAGGGATCGTTCATTCGTCCCGAAGGCTTCCAGCTTCCGTCGATGCACCTGCTCGCCGAACCGAAGAATGTCGTGCGTGATTCGACGCTGTCTGCTGATGCCCTGGAACAGAATGCGCGCATGCTCGAAGGCGTGCTCGAGGATTTCGGCGTCAAGGGCGAGATTATCCATGTTCGCCCAGGTCCCGTCGTGACGCTTTACGAACTGGAACCTGCGCCGGGCATCAAATCGTCCCGCGTCATCGGCCTTGCCGACGATATCGCCCGTTCGATGAGCGCGATCGCTGCCCGCGTCGCAGTCGTGCCAGGCCGCAACGCGATCGGTATCGAACTCCCGAACTCGACGCGCGAGACCGTCTATCTGCGCGAGCTCATTGCCTCCCGCGACTTCGAAGGCTCGAAGGCGAAACTCGCCATGGCGCTCGGCAAGACCATCGGCGGCGAGGCTGTCATCGCCGACCTTGCGAAGATGCCGCACCTGCTGGTCGCCGGTACCACCGGTTCCGGCAAATCGGTCGCCATCAACACGATGATCCTGTCCCTGCTCTATCGTATGACGCCCGAGCAGTGCCGCCTGATCATGATCGATCCGAAGATGCTCGAATTGTCGGTCTATGACGGCATTCCGCACCTTCTCTCGCCCGTCGTGACGGATCCCAAGAAGGCTGTCGTTGCGCTCAAGTGGACCGTCCGCGAGATGGAAGAGCGCTACAAGAAGATGTCCAAGATCGGCGTCCGCAACATCGACGGCTTCAACAGCCGCGTCGAACAGGCGCTCGCCAAGGGTGACGTGATCTCGCGAACCGTCCAGACAGGCTTCGACCGCCATACGGGCGAGGCAATGTACGAGACGGAGGAATTCGACCTGCAGCCGATGCCTTATATCGTCGTCATCATTGACGAGATGGCTGACCTGATGATGGTCGCGGGCAAGGACATTGAAGGCGCGGTGCAGCGCCTGGCGCAGATGGCGCGCGCTGCCGGCATCCATGTTATCATGGCGACGCAGCGTCCGTCCGTCGACGTCATCACGGGTACGATCAAGGCGAACTTCCCGACGCGCATCTCCTTCCAGGTGACGTCAAAGATCGACAGCCGCACCATCCTCGGTGAACAGGGCGCAGAGCAGCTGCTCGGCATGGGCGATATGCTTTACATGGCCGGGGGCGGACGCATTCAGCGTGTCCACGGCCCGTTCGTTGCCGACATGGAAGTGGAAGAGATCGTCTCTTATCTGAAGACGCAAGGCGCGCCGCAGTACCTTGACGCCATCACGGCCGATGAGGACGAGGATGGCGATTACAGTGGTGGTCCAGCCGGGACGTCCAATCTCTCCGATTCCGACGATCCGTATGATCAGGCCGTCGCCATCGTTCTGCGTGACGGAAAGGCGTCAACGTCGTATATTCAGCGCAGACTTGGCATTGGGTATAACCGCGCCGCATCACTGATCGAGCGGATGGAGCAGGAAGGCATCATCGGCCCCGCCAACCATGCTGGTAAACGCGAGATCCTGGTTCCGACCGAAGGCGATATTCTTGACCGCTGAAGTCGGCAGCAATTGAATGACGCCGTCTTCACGGAAACCTGATTGCCTCGAAACCGTTAGTTTATGCAGGTCTGCGAGCTACGCCATGAAGGCGCCGCGTTTCCGCAGCATTCAAATTGCATAAAGGAGACATAGATGAACAACTCCGATCCCATCCTGGACCGCATCTCGCTGACCCGGCGCCATCTTTTGGGTACGCTGGCGGTCGCTGCGGCGTCTGCGATTCCGATCGCTGCCTATGCCCAGGCGGCATCCGCTGCTTCCAACAACGCTACAGCACAGGCGATCGCGGACCACTTCTCGAGTGTCGCCACGATGCAGGGCGAATTCGTTCAATTCGGCCCGCGCGGCGAGCAGACGGGCGGAAAGTTCTACATCCAGCGCCCCGGTAAGCTGCGTTTCAACTATGACAACCCGTCGCCGATCCGCGTCATTGCTGACGGAAAGAACGTGGCTGTCGGGAATATGAAGCTCAAGACGTGGGATCTGTATCCGCTCTCCAAGACGCCTCTCAGTCTGCTGCTGGCGCAGCGTATCGATTTGTCGTCCGGTTCGGTGAAGAGCGTCAAGCAGGAATCCGACCTGACGACAATCGCTCTCGGCAACAACACGGTTTTTGGTAACTCGACGATTACGATGATGTTCGATCCGAAGACCTACGATCTTCGCCAGTGGACGATCACCGACAACCAGGGCAAGGACACCTCGGTCATGGTCTTCAACGTCAAGACCGGGGTCCAGTTCGACGACAAGGTGTTCAGGGTGCCGTACGAGGTGATCCCGGGAACGGCCGCTTACCGAGATTGATGTCTGCTGTTTTACGAGAAGAACGTCCTGCGATCCCGCGGGGCGTTTTTCTTTGCGCGCATCCGTTCCATCGGCACAGCCTTTGCTCTAAAGCCAGTTTGTCCGGTTTTGAAAGGCGTTCGAATGGGCTTCTCGGTTACGACTTGGAATATCAATTCTCTGCGGCTGCGCATGCCGATCGTCGAGCAATTCGTCCTCAAGCATAAGCCAGACATCCTCTGCCTCCAGGAAACGAAGGTTCCGAACGACCTGTTTCCTGCCTCGCCGTTGCGCGCAATGGGCTACGAACATATCATTGTCCATGGCCAGAAGGGCTATCACGGCGTTGCCATCGCGTCGCGTTTCCCGCTGGTCGAGGACCACCGCCAGGACTATTGCAACGTCGGTGACGCGCGACACATCTCGGCCGTCTTCGAGCGCGGTAGCCGGCGTATTCGCCTGCATAACTTCTACGTGCCAGCCGGCGGCGACGAACCGGATCGGACGATCAATCCGAAATTCGGCCACAAGCTCGATTTCGTCGAGGAAATGAAACAACTCAATGCAGATAGCGAGGCGAACACCTCGGCAATCCTTGTCGGCGACCTTAACATTGCTCCCCTCGAGCACGACGTCTGGTCACACAAGCAGCTGCTCAAGATCGTCAGCCACACGCCTGTGGAGACCGAAGGTCTTCTCGAAGTGATGCAACGTGGCGCCTGGCTCGACCTGATGCGGCAGCACGTCCCGGAAAACGAAAAGCTCTATACATGGTGGAGCTATCGCGCCAAGGACTGGGAAGCGGCTGGCCGCGGTCGCCGCCTTGACCATATATGGTCCTCAAAAGACCTTGGACCGCACCTGCAGCGCATCGAAATCCTGAAGGAAGCCCGCGGCTGGGAACGGCCGTCCGACCATGTGCCGGTCACGGCGCACTTCAATCTCTGATCTATCAGACAAAGCGGTGAAGTTGGGCAGCGGCTTTGGCCGCGAGCTCCGCGATGTTGTCGCGGATGCGATGCTCGATCAGTCGGGCGGCATCCGGATACTCCTCGATCAGCCGATGGAAGAGCGAGCGGGTGATGCGGATAATACTCGTGTCTTCCGTTGCAATCGCCGTAAACTTGCGCTCGACCAACGTGATCAACGCAAGTTCGGACAGAAGCGTACCAGGTCCGACGGTGCTCTGAATTTCGGGCTGGCCATCGCGACCCATCCGGCTGAGTTCGACGCCGCCACCGAGGATGACATAGGCGCTTTCCGCCGGCGAGCCTTCCCGAAAGAGCATCTGGCCGGCTGAAATGACGCGTCTATCCGCGCCGAAGGCGATCAGCCGCAACTGATCCTCGGACATGCCGTGGAACAGCGGAAGCTGCGACAGCAGCCGGATGTCATCGTTCAGTGCCATCTTACGGTATGATCTTGTAACCGCCGTTTTCCGTTACCAGAATCTCGGCATTGGAGGGATCGCGTTCAATCTTCTGGCGCAGCCGATAGACATGGGTTTCCAGCGTGTGCGTCGTCACGCCAGAATTATAACCCCATACCTCTTCAAGCAGCACGTCACGGGTGACGACCTTTTGTTCCGCGCGATAGAGGTAGCGAATGATCGCCGCTTCCTTCTCGGTCAGGCGGATCTTTTGGCCGCTGTCCATCGTGAGGAGCTTCTGGCTCGGCTTGAAGACGTAGGGGCCGACATTGAAGGTAGCATCCTCGCTTTGCTCATGCTGTCGCAGCTGTACGCGGATGCGGGCAAGCAGGACCGCAAAGCGGAATGGCTTGGTGATGTAGTCGTTGGCGCCGGCCTCCAAGCCAAGGATCGTATCCGAGTCTGTGTCATGGCCGGTCAGCATGATGATCGGGGATTTCAGTCCGCCCTTGCGCAGCAACTTTACAGCCTCGCGGCCGTCCATGTCAGGCAGGCCCACATCCATGATGAGCAGGTCGATCGGCGTTGATCGCGCGCGCTCGACGCCCTTGGCCGCCGTCATTTCCTGAAGGACCGTGAACTCGTCATAGAGAGAAAGCTGCTCCGTGAGTGTCTCGCGGAGGTCGTCATCATCATCCACCAAGAGAATGGTGCGTGCGGTCATGCGGCTCTATCCCTCGCCTGCGGTCCCTCATTCCTACGCCAATTTTCTACCATTGGCAAAGATCGGGCGACCGAGCTGTTGTCGTATACGATGCTATATGATTTCAATCGTTGTCCTAGCAATCGCAACCACATGTGAGAAAAATGGAGAAAACAAGGCGTCCGAGACCGATAAAGTCGACGACCCTCCTCGTTCGTCCTGCGCCGGGAAAAAAAAGCAGGGCTTTGATCCAGTTCGGCACGATTACCGTGCCTGCCGCAATCGGTCGCTCCGGCCGAACGGTTCTCAAGCGCGAGGGAGATGGTGCCACCCCCATAGCCTCGATGACGCTGCTTTCCGGCTTCCGACGCGGCGACCGACCCATACGCCTTGAGACGCCACTTGCGGTTCGCCGCATTCGTGGCGATATGCTTTGGTGCGACCAGCCCGAGAATGCGAATTACAACAGGCTCGTCAGAGCACCGTTTCGGCCGAGCCACGAGGAAATGAAGCGCAAGGACGGGCTCTATGACGTCTGCCTCGTCATGGACTGGAATATCACGTCGCGGACGCGAAATCGCGGCTCGGCAATCTTCTTGCATCTGATCAAGCCCGGCTACGAGCCGACCGCGGGATGTGTGGCGGTTCATCCGCGCGATATGCGGCGCCTTCTGCCCTTCATGCGCAAGGGCACAGTCGTTCGCGTTCTTTGATCCGCGGGGGTGATAAACCAGCCCTGCTGACCTATATGCCTTCCGACCGGCGCACCGGCTGAAATGCGCGCAGGGAAATCCGCAACGGACGCGGGTTCAATCACGCCCGTGCAATTCTTTAAACTTCCGGAGACATATTGTGGCACAGCAACCCATCATCACTTTCCATGACGGACATTCCATTCCCCAGGTCGGCCTCGGTGTTTGGCAGACGCCCCAGGACATCGCAGCATCGACGGTGCGTACGGCCATTGCCGCCGGCTATCGTCACATCGACACGGCTTCCGGCTATGACAACGAGGAAGGTGTTGGCGAAGGCATCCGCTCGTCCGGTCTCGATCGCAAGGACATTTTCGTCACCACCAAGCTTCGCAATACCGACCAAGGCTACGACGCGACCATGCGCGCGTTCGAGGGCAGCCTGAAGAAGCTCGGCACCGAGTATGTCGATCTCTACCTCATCCACTGGCCATCGCCGCACCGTGGGCTGTATCGCGAAACCTGGAAGGCTTTCGTGAAGATCAGGGAAGAAGGCCGCGCCCGTTCCATCGGCGTTTCGAACTTCTATCCGGATCATCTCGAACAGATCATCGGTGACACGGGCGTCGTTCCCGTCATCAACCAGATCGAGCTGCATCCCGATTTCCAGCAGAAGGCGGCCCAGGAAGCACACAGGAAGCTGAACATCGTCACCGAATCCTGGAGCCCGCTCGGTCAGGGCAAGTTGATCGCCGATCCGACGATTGCCGATATCGCCAAGAAGCACGGGAAGACGCCCGCGCAGGTCATCATCCGCTGGCATATCGACAGCGGCCTCGTCGTCATTCCGAAGTCGGTGACGCCGTCGCGCATCGAGGAGAATTTCAAGGTCTTCGATTTCAAGCTCGATGCGGCCGACATGGCGGCGATTGCCAAGCTTGACGACAAGGGCGCCCGTATGGGGCCGGATCCGTACACGGCCAACTTCTGATCGGAACTTCGCTCTTCCTTCTCCGCTTCGAGACAGGGGAGATACCGCCTTGGCAGTCAGCCAAGTGAGCGCGGCGTGATGAACCGTTCCAGCATGCCGCTTCTCGGCTTCAGATCCTTCCAGCGATCGGCATCGAAATCGATGACGGCGAGTGCGGCCGTCGGGAATTTCTCTCTGATGCGAGCGCATGCCTCCGGATCGCCTCCGCCGATCAGACCGTCTGCGAGATCCTGAAATCCCGGATTGTGCCCTATCAGCATGAGCGTTCGAACCTGCGGGCCGATGGTCTGCATGACGGCAGCGATTTTCCCCGCGGACGCTTCGTACAAATCGTCCGCATCCTGCTTTGTGATCGAGGATGGAAGCTTCTTGGCGAGGAGTTCCCAAGTCTCCTGCGTGCGGCGAGCGGACGACACGAGCACCAGATCGGGAATAAGTCTTTCATGAGCGAGATAGCGGCCCATCAGCGGTGCCGCCTTCTCGCCTCGACCGGCAAGCGGGCGATCGTGGTCCGCGACATTGGAAGGCCACGCGGATTTGGCGTGGCGAAGAAGCAGGAGGCGTCGTTTCGCGGTCGACTTTGCGGCGTTCATGTTGCTCATCCAAAAGGAGCCCGGGGTCGAACGCGGCTATTGTCTCACCGAATACGTCCGGCGTGTGCTGGGATAACCTCCCCCTCGTCTGCGAGAGGGAGGCTATCCATTGTTAGTTCCACTCGCGAATGTCGACGAAGTGGCCGGCGATCGCGGCAGCGGCGGCCATTGCCGGCGAGACGAGGTGCGTCCGACCCTTGAAGCCCTGACGGCCTTCGAAGTTGCGGTTCGAGGTCGAGGCGCAGCGTTCGCCGGGCTTCAGGCGGTCGTCGTTCATGGCCAGGCACATGGAGCAGCCCGGCTCGCGCCAGTCGAAGCCGGCGGCCTTGAAGATCTTGTCGAGGCCTTCCTGCTCTGCCTGTTCCTTCACGAGGCCGGAGCCTGGAACGATCATGGCATTGACGGTCGAGGCAACGGTCTTGCCTTCGACGACCTTGGCAACGGCGCGCAGATCCTCGATGCGGCCGTTGGTGCAGGAACCGATGAAGACACGGTCGATGTTGATCTCGGTGATCGGGGTGCCGGGCTTCAGGCCCATGTAGTCAAGCGCACGCCATTTGGAAGCGCGCTTCGTCTCTTCCGGGATTTCGTCCGGGTTCGGAACGACGCCCTGAACGGAAATGACATCCTCCGGCGAGGAGCCCCAGGAAACGATCGGGGGCAGCTCGGCGGCGTTGAGCTTCACAACCCGGTCGAAATGCGCGCCCTCGTCTGACTTCAGGGTCTTCCAGTAAGCGATAGCCTGCTCCAGCGTCTCGCCCTTCGGCGCACGCGGCTTGCCCTTGATGTACTCAAAGGTGATGTCGTCAGGCGCGATCAGGCCGGCGCGGGCGCCGCCTTCGATCGACATGTTGCAGATCGTCATGCGGCCTTCCATCGACAGCGCGCGAATGGCTTCGCCGGCATACTCGATGACGTAGCCGGTGCCGCCGGCCGTGCCGATTTCGCCGATGATGGCGAGAACGATGTCCTTGGCAGTGACGCCAGCAGGCAGCTGGCCGTCGACCTGCACCAGCATGTTCTTCGCCTTCTTCTGGATGAGCGTCTGGGTTGCGAGCACGTGCTCGACCTCAGAGGTGCCGATGCCATGTGCAAGCGAGCCGAAGGCGCCGTGCGTCGAGGTGTGGCTGTCGCCGCAGACGATCGTCATCCCCGGCAGGGTGAAGCCCTGTTCCGGTCCGATGATGTGGACGATCCCCTGGCGCTTGTCGTTCTCCGAGTAGTATTCGACGTTGAATTCAGCGGCGTTGATGGCCAGCTGCTCGACCTGGATGCGACTTTCCTCGTTCTTGATGCCGAGATGACGATCCGGCGAGGTCGGAACGTTGTGGTCGACGACAGCCAGTGTCTTTTCAGGCGCACGAACCTTGCGGCCGGTCATCCGCAGGCCTTCGAAGGCCTGCGGCGAGGTAACTTCGTGGACCAGGTGGCGGTCGATGTAGAGAAGACAGGTGCCATCGCCCTGTTGATCGACCAGATGGTCGTCCCAGATCTTATCGTAAAGGGTACGCGGTGCGCTCATGGCGGTAGGTCCGTTTTTTTGGATGCATAAGGAGAAATGGAGCTGGTGACGGACAGGTCCGCCGCGCCGTCGTTCGATCAACGAAGTCGGCTGTTGAGTGCACCGGAAACGGCCGCAAAGAAGCGTGCCGGCAGGCGGTAATGATCCTGCAGCACGAAAACATGCGCCCCAATGCAACTAAACTTGGATTCCATGGGCTGTCACATACCAATTTTTCGCGACGGCGGCAATTCGAATCGTTCAGCCGCTATCGCTGATCCCTGCCGCGCATCCGTTTCTCCACTTGCCTCAGGGCAAGCGACAAACCGATTGTCAGGATGAGGTAGATATAGGTGACGATCGAATAGGTCTCAAAGAAGCGGAACGAACCGGAGGCGTAGATCTTGCCCATCTGCGTGATGTCGGAAACGCCGAGTACCGAGACCAGCGAACTGTCCTTCACCATCGCCACGAAATCGTTCGACAGCGGCGGGAAGATCACCCTGATCGCCTGCGGAAAGACGACGAAGCGGAAGCGGTGATAGCGCGACAGGCCGAGCGCTTTGGCCGCTTCGATCTGCCCATGATCGACGGACTGAATGCCGGCGCGGAAAACCTCGGCGATGAAGGAGGAATAGCCGATCATCAGGGCGATGATCGCCCGCCACATCAGCGAGAAGTCCCGCACCATCACCGGCTCGCTCAAGCCGGCCCGGACCAGCGGCGTGGTCAGAAAATTGTAGGCGGCGACCATGCCAGGGGCGCCGACGAAGGCAACATAGAACAGCAGCACCAGCATCGGCACGCCGCGGATAACCTCGATATAGAAGCGCGAGATCTGGCGGAGCGCGACGCTGTCCGACAGCCCAAGCAGCGCTATGCCTAGGCCGAGGATGGTCGCCAGTGCGAATCCAACCAACGTCACGAAGATGGTGACGCCGACGCCGTTGAAGATGGTGCGGAAGACTTGCGCATAGATGTCGTTGGTAATGATGACGACGGCAAGGACGATGCCGATCACGATAAGGGCGACCAGCCACCAGGGGTAGTCGCCCTTACTATGCCCGCCAGGGGCTTGCTGAGGAGCCATCACGTGTTAGCCGAAGACAGGTTCATTCGCCCATCTTGTAGTCGAGGAACCACTTCTTGTTTAGGGCATCAAAGGTGCCGTCGGCCTTCAGGCTTGCGATCGCGGCATTCACCGGCGCAACCAGATCGGAGCCTTTCGGGAAGATGAAGCCGAAATCCTCGGTGCCGAGCGGGCCGCCGATGACCTTCAGGCCGCCGTTCGAGGCATCGACGTAACCCTTGGCAGCGACGCTGTCGGTCAGCACCACGTCGACGTCGCCCGCCTTGAGGGCCTGCACGGTGGCGCCGAAGGTCTCGAAGAGCTTCACGCGGGGGTTCTGCTCGTTGCCGTCAAGAATCTCGTAGACGGCTGTATAGAAAGGCGAGGTACCCGGCTGTGCGCCGACGAGGCCGTCGTTGAAGGCACCGAACGTCTTGGCGTCGGTGAAGCGTTTCTCGTCTCCGCGTACCAGCATGAACTGCTGCGAGCGCATGTAGGGATCGGAGAAATCCACCTTGGCCTTGCGATCATCCTTGATGGTGATGCCGGTCATGCCGATGTTGTACTGGTTGTCCGAGACGGCCTGGATCATCGCGTCCCAGCTGGTGTTCTGGTACTCGACCTTGAAATTCAACCGCTTGGCGATCTCGTTCATCGCATCATATTCCCAGCCGATCGCCTTGCCCGACTTCGGATCGACGAACTGCAGAGGCGGGTAGGCGTTCTCGGTAACGACGACGACCGACTTGCCTTGAAGGTTCGGAAGATCGGCGCCGAAGGCTGCCAGTGGCGACAGAATGAGAGCGGTCAGTCCAGCAAGGACGGTGCGGCGGAACGGCATTGAATATCTCCCCGAAACATAGCTCGCGAAACCTGTCATAGGTGCAAAGCCGATGGCAAGAGCATTGCCGTATGCAGGCATCCAAAAACAGAAAAGGCGGCCCAAAGACCGCCTTTCCGTGCAAAGATTTTTGCGTTGCCGCAGAACTTATTCTGCTGCCGGTTCCGCAGCGGCTGCAGCTTCTGCTGCTGCCTTGGCTTCTGCGGCTTCCTGTGCTGCCTTCTCGGCTGCGAGCGCCTGAGCTGCTGCAATCTTTTCGGCTTCCAGGCGTGCCTTTTCCTCAGCAACGGCCTGACGCTCGGCGTCGTTGAGCTTGCGGGCGCGGGTGCCGGTGTTCTCGACAATACGAGCCGACTTGCCGCGACGGTCGCGCAGGTAGTAGAGCTTGGCGCGACGGACCTTACCGCGGCGAACGACTTCTACGCTTTCGATAGCCGGGGAGTAGACCGGGAATACGCGCTCGACGCCTTCGCCGTAGGAGATCTTGCGAACCGTGAAGTTTTCCTGCAGACCGCCGCCGGAGCGAGCGATGCAAACGCCTTCGTAGGCCTGTACGCGGGTACGGGTGCCTTCCTTGACGCGGACGTTGACGCGAACGGTGTCGCCCGGGGAGAATTCCGGAAGCGTGCGCTGGGCTTCGATCTTGGCGACCTGTTCGGCCTCAAGCTGCTGAATGATATTCATGACTCAACCTCTTTGTTGGTTCAACAGCCAGAGCGCTCTGACGATCTATCCTTGGTCAAGCCGCAGATATTTGCCGGTGAGGGCAGGAGCGAATTCGTCTGTTTTTCTTTACGTGGTTGATGGGAAATTTCCCATTCCGGGCGTGCGGATACCCTATTACGCAGGCTTTGTCACCCCTTCGGGCTGGAAATTTCGCCGCGCCGAACGCCAAACGCGGCTTTTGCCAGCATTGCTCGATGCCAAGCCTGTGACTCATTTGATTAAATATTTGTCAAATGCACAAGAGGGGAGCAGATTCGCGTTTGGGTCAAATTGTGATCCGTTTCAGTTTCGGAGGGGAATGAATGACAACAAGCAATCCGTCGCCCTCGTTATATAACGAGGACTTGGCGCCCGCTCAGGAGAGGAAGTGGGGCGCCTTCAGTATCTTCAATGTGTGGACTTCGGACGTTCACAGCCTCTGGGGTTATTATCTTGCCGCGAGCCTTTTCCTGCTGTGCGGCAGCTTCATCAACTTCGTGATCGCGATTGGTATCGGATCGCTAGTCATCTTCTTCCTCATGAGCCTCGTCGGCAATGCCGGCGTCAAGACGGGGGTGCCGTTCCCGGTTCTTGCCCGCGCCTCGTTCGGTACGTTCGGGGCCAATGCCCCGGCCCTCGTGCGCGCGGTCGTCGCCTGCTTCTGGTACGGCGCGCAAACGGCGGCGGCATCCGGCGCGATTGTTGCCCTGCTGATCCGCAACGAGAGCATGCTCGCCTTCCATCAGAATAGCCACATGCTCAGCCATTCGACGCTGGAGGTCATATGCTTCGTCGTCGTCTGGGCCCTGCAGCTCCTGATCATCCAGCGTGGCATGGAGACGGTGCGCAAGTTCCAGGATATGGCTGGTCCGGCCGTCTGGGTGATGATGCTTGTCCTGGCGGTCTATCTTGTCATCAAGGCAGGCACCTTCTCCTTCGGAGCCGAGATCCCGCGCGACGTCCTGCTTGAGAAGACGAAGGATGCGGGCATTCCGGGCGAACCGGGCTCGTTCCCGGCTCTTGCCGCGGTTGCCGCGACATGGATCACCTACTTCGCGGCTCTCTACCTGAATTTCTGCGATTTCTCCCGCTATGCCAAGGACACCAAGACGCTTCGCAAGGGCAATCTCTGGGGTCTGCCGATCAACCTTATCGCCTTCTGCCTCGTCGCCGGCGTCACGACCACGGCTGCGTTCACCGTCTACGGTGAAGTGCTGCTGCATCCGGAGGCGATCTCGGCGAAATTCGACAGCTGGTTCCTGGCGCTGCTTGCGGCTCTGACCTTCGCCGTCGCAACGCTTGGCATCAACGTGGTTGCAAACTTCGTCTCGCCGGCTTTCGATTTCTCGAATGTCTTCCCCCGGCAGATCAGCTTCAAGCGGGGCGGTTACATCGCTGCTCTGATTGCGCTGGTGCTCTATCCGTTCGCACCGTGGGAAACGGGTGCCGCGCACTTCGTCAACTTCATCGGTTCGACGATGGGGCCGATCTTCGGGATCATGATGGTGGACTACTATCTCATCCGGAAGGGCGAGTTGAACGTTGCGGCCCTCTATCAGGAGAATGGTGAGTTCCGCTTCCAGAACGGCTGGCACACGAATGCCTTCATCGCCTTCGTGATCGGTGCGCTGTTCTCATCGATCCTACCGACCTTCACGTCAATCCTGCCGGATTGGTGGGCGACCTATGGCTGGTTCTTCGGCGTCGGCATTGGCGGCCTCGTCTACTACGTGTTGCGCATGAGCGCGCGCGGCTCGGCGGTCGGAGCCACCAGCTGACCACCCTGAAGATCGAGTGCCCGGCTTCGCCCGGGCATTTCCTAGTCTTCCAGCAGGTCCGGGCGCCGTTCCCGGGTCAGCTGAAGTGCCTGCTCGCGGCGCCATTTGTCGATCGCACCGTGGTTCCCCGATGTCAGGATCGCCGGAATTTCCCGGCCTTCCCATTCTTGCGGCCGGGTATAGTGCGGATGCTCCAGCAGGCCGCCTTCGAAGCTCTCATGCAATCCGGAAAGATCGTTGCCCATGACGCCGGGTAGAATGCGGACGATCGCATCGAGCACGGTCAACGCCGCCGGTTCGCCTCCCGAGAGCACGTAGTCGCCGATCGAGACTTCTTCGAGCTCGCGTGCATCGATGACACGCTGATCCACCCCCTCGAAGCGGCCGCAAACGATGATAACGCCGTCGCCGGATGCGAGTTCGCGCACGCGCTCCTGTGTCAACGGCTTGCCGCGCGGGCTCATCAGCAGTCGCGGGCGGGTGTCATTTTCGCAGGCGCTATCGATGGCGCGGGCGAGAACGTCGGGCTTCAGCACCATACCGGCGCCGCCACCGGCGGGCGTGTCATCGACGGTGCGGTGCTTGTCCGTGGTGAAATCGCGGATCTGCACGGTATCGAGCGACCACTGGCCACGCTCGATTGCCTTGCCGGCAAGGGAGTAGCCGAGATGGCCAGGAAACATTTCCGGGTAGAGGGTCAGCACGGTCGCGCGGAACGCCATCGACGGCCTCACTTCTTCTTTTTAGGCTTGTCGGGTGTGAATTTCGGGCCGTCATCCTCACCGTCCACGAGGCCGGCGGCCAGCGGATCGATGGTGATCGTTCCGCCTTCGAGGTCGATGTCGAGCACCGAGACTTCCGAGAAGGGGATCAGTACCGGGCGCTTGCCGGGCCCCTTCAGTTCCAGGAGATCGCCGGCGCCGAAGTCGAAAACGCCGGTCACGGTGCCGTAGCTGACGCCCTGGTCGTCGAGCGCTTCCAGCCCCTCGAGATCGGCGTAGAAGAATTCGTCCTCCTCCAGCTCCTCGTCCGGAAGGTTGTCGCGCTCGATGTAGAGCTCCAATCCGTTCAGCGCCTCGGCCGCATTGCGGTCGTTGATGCCGCGGAAGCGGACGACGACAACGTTCTTCATTTCCCGGATATCGAGGATCTCGAAGGTGCGCCCATCCGTGCTGTGCAGGTTGCCGTAGTCGCCGAGCGCGGTTGGGTCGGCGGTATAGGCCTTAGCCCGCACTTCGCCGCGCAGCCCCTGGGCGCCACCGATCGTTGCCATCAGAACCGGATTTTCAAGCTTTGCCATGACGTCCTTCACATGAAGCCGCAAATCTGGGGCTTCTCTTAACCGAAGTGCGGCGGAATGGAAACGAAAACGGGCGGCATGTCGCCATGCCGCCCGCGTCATAAGGGAAGGATCCCGATTATTCTGCGGAAGCAGCAGCTTCGGCAGCGTCAGCGACCTTCTGAGCCTTTTCAGCAGCGCGCTCCTGAGCCTTCTTGCCCGGCTTTGCCTTGACCGGGTTGTTCTTGGTTTCGCGCTTTGCAACGCCAGCTTCGTCGAGGAAGCGCAAAACGCGGTCGGTCGGCTGTGCGCCGTTGTCGAGCCAATGCTTGATGCGCTCGGCGTTCAGTTCAATGCGCTTTGCATCGTCCTTGGCGAGCATCGGGTTCCAGGAACCGAGCTTTTCGAGGAAGCGGCCATCGCGCGGCGAACGGGCGTCGGCGACGACAACATGGTAGTACGGGCGCTTCTTGGAGCCACCGCGGGCGAGACGAATTTTCAGTGCCATTTTCTTTACTCCTTGGACTTTTTGGACCGCCTGGTTTGGCGGTATGGTTCATTTTGCTGCGGCGCCGTTTTCGGCGTGATCCGCGGCGATCTGCTCATGATGCCGGATGACTTCCTTGATGACGAAGTTCAGGAACTTCTCGGCGAAATCCGGATCCAGATTGGCATCCTTCGCCAGGTGGCGAAGGCGTTCGATCTGGTATTCTTCGCGCGCCGGATCGGCCGGCGGCAACTTGTACTTGGCCTTGAGAACGCCGACCTCTTTGGTGCAGCGGAAACGTTCGGCCAGGATATGCACCAATGCCGCGTCGATGTTGTCGATCGACTGGCGATAGCTCGAAAGCTGGGCTTTGATTTCAGGATCAATCATCTTCTACGCGACCCTTCACTTCTTCTTGGGCAAGCCGGGCAGACCCGGGAAACCACCGCCAAGGCCGGGGAGCTTGGCGCCGCCCAGACCCGGCAAACCATTGCCGAGACCAGGCATGCCGCCGCCCGGCTTGCCGAGGCCGGCGGCCTCCGCCTGCTTCTGCAGTGCTTCGAGCTGCTTCGGATCGATGTTGGAGAGATCAGGCATGCCGCCCATGCCGCCGCCAAGGCCACCGAGGCCCATCTTGCCGGCAAGGCCGCCCATCATCTGCTTCATCATCCCGCCTTTGCCCTTGCCGCCCATCATCTTCATCATGTCGGCCATCTGACGGTGCATCTTCAGAAGCTTGTTGATGTCGGAGGCATCGGTACCGGAACCGGCGGCGATGCGCTTCTTTCGCGAATGCTTGAGCATGTCAGGGTTGGCGCGTTCGGCCTTGGTCATCGAACCGATAATGGCGAGCTGACGGCCGAACAGGCTGTCGTTGAGGCCGGCGGAGGCCATCTTGTCCTTCATGCCGGCCATGCCGGGCATCATGGTCATGATGCCGCCCATGCCGCCCATCTTCTGCATCTGGCGCAGCTGGTCGGCGAGGTCGTTCAGGTCGAACTTGCCCTTGGCCATCTTGGCGGCCATCGCGGCCGCCTTTTCGGCGTCGATATTTTCGGCAGCGCGCTCGACCAGCGAAACGATGTCGCCCATTCCGAGAATACGGTCGGCGATACGGCGGGGATGGAATTCCTCCAACTCGCCCATGCGCTCGCCGACACCGATCAGCTTGATCGGCTTGCCTGTCACGGCGCGCATCGACAGCGCGGCGCCGCCACGGCCGTCGCCGTCCATGCGGGTCAGAACGAGGCCGGTGATGCCGACGCGCTCGTCGAAATTGCGGGCGAGGTTGACGGCGTCCTGACCGGTCAGCGAGTCCGCGACCAGCAGGATTTCGTGCGGATTCGACTTCTTCTTGATATCGGCCATTTCGACCATCAAGGGTTCGTCGATATGAGTGCGGCCGGCGGTGTCGAGGATGACGACGTCATGGCCGCCGAGCTTGGCTGCCTGCACGGCGCGGGCGGCGATATCGGTGGGCGACTGGCCCGCGATGACGGGCAACGTGTCGATGCTCGCCTGGACGCCGAGTTGGCGCAACTGCTCCTGCGCTGCCGGACGGCGCGTGTCGAGCGATGCCATCAGCACCTTCTTCTTCTCGCGCGTCGTCAGGCGGTGGGCAATCTTGGCGGACGTGGTAGTCTTGCCCGAGCCCTGCAGACCGACCATCATGATGACGACGGGGGCGGCTGCGTGTAGGTCGACACCGACGCCTTCTCCACCGAGCATCTCGATCAGCTCGTCATGGACGATCTTGACGACCATCTGGCCAGGCTTGATCGACTTCAGGATCTCGGCGCCGACGGCTTTTTCGCGGACGCGGTCGGTGAAGGCACGCACCACGTCGAGCGCGACGTCGGCTTCCAGCAACGCACGGCGAACCTCGCGCAGCGCTGCGGAAACATCACTTTCCGAAAGCGCGCCACGGCCTGTCAGTCCATTGAGAATGGAACCAAGACGGTCCTGGAGGTTTTCAAACATCGGCTCTTCCTTGTGTTTCCGGGATAGCGGAAACCTCGTGCTTTTCCTTGACGAAAACAAGACGCATAACCAAAAAGCACCCGAGGGCGCATCGCGCTGTCGGGTGTGGACCTCCGGGATCTCTTTATACCTTTTAACGGGTCCCGGTCGGTGGCTCGAGTCTTGAAGCTCGTCGCAGATTGAGCGGCGATAAACAGGAAAACGGGCTGGGAGTCAAGGGAACGCCGAGAAAAGACCACGCGCGGGTCTTTCAAAAGTACGCGCTAAAACCCAGATCCTGTTTTGCTCTCAAACGGAACCGCTTTCGAATGCCGACAGCCAAGCGACGCAATCCATACTATCAGGGGCCTGTTTCCGATCACTTCGACGGCACGCATTTCTTCAATCCGGATGGTATCGAGCCTCTCGGCTTCCGAGATTTGATGAGATGGCAGTTCGGCGGCGGTCGCGATCGCTGGCCGAGGTCGGTTCCAAGCCCGTTCGCACCAGTAAAACCCGATCTGCGCGTGGATGGAAATGATCTGCGGGTGACCATGGTCGGTCATGCGACACTGTTGGTGCAGGTCGCGGGGCTTAACATTCTCACGGATCCTGTTTGGTCCGAGCGTGCCAGCCCCTTCACCTTTGCCGGCCCGAAGCGCGCCGTTGCCCCGGGCATCGCAATCGACGATCTGCCGCCGATCGATCTCGTGTTTGTGTCCCACAATCACTACGACCATCTTGATGTTGTGACGCTCAAGCTCTTGCAGGCAAAGCATCGGCCGCATGTTGTGACGCCCCTCGGCAACGATACGATCATTCGCAGTGCGGTGCCCGACATGCAGGTGACGGCTATGGATTGGGGCACGCGCCTCTCCCTTGCGGGAATCAGCATCGATGCCGAACCCGTGCATCATTGGTCCGCACGCGGCACCGGGGATCGCCGCATGGCGCTGTGGGCTGCTTTCGTCCTGGCGACGCCGGCCGGGAAGATCTACCACGTCGGGGATACGGGCTTCCACGGCGGCGTCAACTATGAGGCCGCGCGGCAAAAGCATGGCGCCTTTCGCCTCGCCATCCTGCCCTTCGGGGCATACGAGCCGCGTTGGTTCATGAAGGGCCAGCATCAGAATCCTTCGGAAGCGGTGATGGGCATGCAGCTGGCGAATGCGGCCTATGTGGCAGGGCATCACTTTGCAACGTTCCAGCTGACCGACGAGGCGGTCGATGCGCCGGTCAAGGCGCTGAAAGCCGCCATGGTTGAGCATGGCATACCGCCCGAGCGGTTCCGTCCGCTCAGGGCAGGCGAGGTATTCGACGTGCCGTCGGCATGATCGTTAGTGCGCTTGTGCCCCCGCGCCGTGCGCATTGATGATGGTGTCGGCCTCCTTGCCATAGAGCTCCTCGAAGTGATCGAAACTCTTGGAGAAATGGCCAATGCCCTGCGTTGCGGACCTGAGCGACCGCCCCAATTCGTCAAGCACCCCGCCGGGGACGAGTGCTCGAAATATGTCCCAGCCCTTCGCGTTCTCGTCCCGATCGAAGCCGAGCACTTGACCCCTCATTGAGGAGACGAGCGTCACAATGCCGCCCGAAAAGATCGAGGGGATATGGATTTCCACCCGTACGACCGGCTGCATGAGAACGGCGGACGCCTGTGAAAGCGCCTGCTTGACGCCCATTTTGCCGGCCGCACGGAAGGCGAAATCAGAGCTGTCGACCGAATGATACTGGCCATCGGTCAATGTCACATCGACGTCTATGACCTGGAAGCCGAGCGGCCCTTTCTCCATCGCTTCGCGGGCACCGGCCTCGACGGCCGGTATGTAGTTTCGCGGCACAGTGCCCCCTTTGACGCTTTCGCCGAACGTGAAGCCCTGGCCGCGCTCGTTCGGCCGGACGCTGAGCTGCACATCGGCGAATTGTCCGGCGCCGCCCGTCTGTTTGCGGTGTCGGTAGTGGACGTCCGAGGGCTTCGAGATGGTCTCCCGGTAGATCGGGTTTGGCGCGCGGTCCGAAACTTCGACCCGGAAGACTTCCGACAGCGTCTTGCGAAGTTCGCGTAGATGGACCGGTCCCTGAGCGCAGATCAGTGCCGCGCCGGTGCCTTCCTCCTGCATCACCTTCAG
This sequence comes from Rhizobium sp. T1470, assembly GCF_042140505.1. NCBI lineage: Bacteria > Pseudomonadati > Pseudomonadota > Alphaproteobacteria > Hyphomicrobiales > Rhizobiaceae > Rhizobium > Rhizobium sp. T1470. The sequence goes on along the minus strand of NZ_CP148091.1, from coordinate 4,197,269 downwards.
GCCGCGATCGGTTTCCGCCAATTTCGCCAGCGTTGCCGAGAGCTTGGTTTCGTCACGCTCGCTGCCGGGAACAAGTATTCTCTCCAGCATCGGTGTCGGCGGTGTAGTCCAGTCGGGCGGTTCGACGCTTGCCGACTGTGTCAGCAGGGCGGGCGCGGGCAGATGGTCTGATTTCAGAGCGGCAAAGACGCCGCCTGGCTGCACGCTGCCGCTGATCGGCTTTCCGCTGCCGGCCTCCTGCAGCGGGCCCAGAGTTGCGCCGCCCAAGGAGGCACCTTGCTTCAAGCCGTCGGCCAGCGCGCGAACCAGCACCGTCTTGCCGACATTGGCCTTGTGATAGGCATGGAAACTGACGGCGGAAAGTGCCCCTCCTTCCGCACCGGAACCTGTTGCGAGACGGGTCCGCAGTGCCGTTGCCGGTGGGGCTTCGTGGCGCAGGGCCTTCATCAGGCGCATGATGCCGTTGCTGTGGGAGGCGGCACCGAACAGCACGGGGATGACCCGGTTCTCTTTGAGGATGCGCGAGGAGATGGCAAACAGCGTGTCACTTGCCGGCTCCCGGTCTTCGATGAGCTCCTCGAGAAGCCAGTCATCGAACTCCGACAACTGCTCGAGCATCTCTGCCCGCGCCTCGTGCTCGCGCTCGACGGCATCCTGCGGCAGTTCGATCAGCGCGGAGGGCTGCCCCTCCCGGTAGCGCCAGGCGCGCTCGGAAATCAGGTCGCAGCTGCCGACAATCGTGTCGCCGTCACGGATCGGGACCTGTCGTAAGACGAGGGGATGGTTGCAATAGGCCTGAAGTGCGGCAATGACATCACGCAGTCGACCGCGCGGCTCGTCCATCCGATTGATGAAGACCACGCAGGGCGTGCCGGAGGCCTCGATGGCGCGCAGATAAGGTGCGGCCAGAACGGCATCATCCGGCGTCGGTGATATGCAGAGAATACAGGCGTCGCTGACGAGCAGGGCATCCTGCGCCAAGGCCAGGGCCTCGTTTGCCCCAGGCGTGTCGACCGCACACCACGCTTCGTCCTTGAAATCGAATTCCGTCAGGCTTGATCCGTATGGAGAGGCTGACTTTCTGGGCGTTCCCTCGAGCGAGGCCAGCTTTGCGACGAGCGTCGTTTTTCCCGTCTGCGAGGGCCCAAGTACCGTGAAGCAGCGCATCGGCGATCCTCCCTGCCAAAAGCACGCATCCGAAACCAAAGAATGCCTCGAAGCGAAGAAAAGCGCCAGACAGTTGCGATCATTCTTAAATATGAGGCTTCGGTATAGCGCTCCCATCAATGTGTCGCTGCGTTCGGGTCCGTCAACCCACTGGTAATTCCCCCGCATTTCCGCCATATACAGCCCAAACAGAGACGGACGTGACACCCATGAGCGCAACGGTCGAATTCGCGAAGATGAACGGGCTTGGCAACAAGATCCTGGTCGTTGACATGCGCGGCCGCGCCGACAGGGTGACGCCTGCCGCGGCAATCGCGCTGAATGCCGAGCCGGACACGCAGTTCGACCAGATCATGGCAATCCACGATCCGAAGGCATCGGGCACGGATGCCTGGATCGATATCCTGAACTCCGACGGATCGAAGGCGCAGGCCTGTGGCAACGGCACGCGCTGCGTCGTACAGGCACTCGCCGCGGAAACCGGCAAGAAGGTTTTCACCTTCCAGACGGTGGCAGGCATTCTGAATGCCGTCGAACACGAGGACGGGACGATCTCCGTCGATATGGGTAAGCCGGTCTTCGACTGGGACAAGATTCCGCTTGCGGAGGAATTCCACGACACGAGCCGCATCGAGCTGCAAATCGGGCCGATCGACAATCCGGTGCTGCATTCACCTTCCGTCACTTCGATGGGTAATCCGCACGCGATCTTCTGGGTAGATAGGGATGTAATGTCCTTCGATCTCGGGCGCTTCGGCCCGTTGCTCGAAAACCATCCGATGTTCCCCGAGCGCGCCAACATAACGCTGGCGCAGGTGACCTCTCTAAGCTCGATCACGACGCGCACCTGGGAGCGGGGCGCGGGACTGACGCTTGCCTGCGGGTCTGCCGCCTGCGCCACGGCCGTTTCTGCCGCCCGCACCGGACGGACGGGGCGTGAAGTCGCGGTGACGGTCGCAAGCAGCCCCAACCAGGGCGTGTTGACGATCGAATGGCGCGAGCATGATGGTCGCGTCATCATGACGGGCCCTGCCGAGTGGGAGTGGTCCGGCGCGCTCGATCCGTCGACGGGTGCGTGGTCGCGGGATGCGACACAGGGAGCGCAAGCGCGGTGAGCGGCGTCGAGGTCATTACCTTCGGCTGTCGTCTGAACACCTACGAATCCGAAGTGATGCGGGCGGAGGCCGAGAAGGCCGGGCTCAACAATGCCATCCTCGTGAATACTTGTGCGGTCACCGGCGAGGCTGTGCGCCAGGCTCGCCAGGCGATCCGACGCGCACGGCGCGACAACCCGCATGCCCGCATTATCGTTACCGGATGTGCGGCGCAGACGGAAAAAGAGACCTTCGCTGGCATGGCCGAGGTCGATGTCGTTCTCGGGAACGAAGAGAAACTGAAAAGCGCCTCCTATCGCACGCTTCCGGATTTCGGCGTTTCAGCGGAAGAGAAGTTGCGCGTCAACGATATCATGAGCGTGCGCCAGACGGCGCCGCAGATGGTCAAGCACATCGATGGTCATGTGCGGGCTTTCATCCAGGTCCAGAACGGCTGCGACCACCGCTGCACGTTCTGTATCATTCCCTATGGCCGTGGCAATTCGCGTTCCGTGCCGATGGGGGCAGTCGTCGACCAGGCGCGCAAGCTCGTCGAAAGCGGCTACCGAGAGATCGTGCTGACCGGGGTCGACGCAACCAGCTACGGGGTCGATCTGCCTGGGGAGCCGACGCTCGGACTGCTTGCCAAGACGCTTCTGAAACAGGTGCCGGATATTCGCCGCCTGCGGCTTTCATCGATCGACAGCATTGAGGCGGACAGGCATCTGCTGGATCTTATCGCCGACGAAGCGCGCTTCATGCCGCATCTCCACCTTTCGCTGCAACATGGCGACGACATGATCCTGAAGCGGATGAAGCGCCGCCATTCTAGCGCGGATGCCTTGGCCTTTATCAACGACGTGCGCGGCGTGCGACCGGACATGAGCTTCGGCGCCGATATGATAGCCGGCTTTCCGACTGAGAGCGAAGAGATGTTCGCCAATGCCGTGCGGCTGGCGGAAGAGGCCAATATCGCCCATCTCCATGTCTTTCCCTATAGCCCGCGGCCAGGGACGCCTGCCGCGCGAATGCCACAGCTCGATCGCGCGCTGGTCAAGGAGCGGGCTGCACGGCTTCGCACCACTGGACATCGCCTGCATCAGTCCCATCTCGACGGAATGGTGGGAACGCGGCAATGGCTGCTGGTGGAAAACAACGGTTTGGCGCACACCGAAAACTTCACGCTTGTCGCCGCAGCGGGGCTTGCGCCTCGAAGCTTCGTGCAGGCGGCAATTACGGGCCACAACGGCAAGCACCTCGACATGCAATTGACGGCCGCCGACGCGGCCTGAGTTTACGGAATCCTCATGGCGTTCAGTTTCATCAAAAAGGTCTTCACCTTCGGCCCCAAGCCGGAGGAAGAACAGGCGCCGGAGGCGGTCGAGGCGAGGGTACTCGAATCCGAACTGGAGCCGCATTCGCGTGAGGAGAACCTTCCCGTTGCCGCCGATCCGGTCCTGGCGGAAGAGATGGAGACGGCCGGCGGGCCTGCCGATGACGTAGGCAAGGATGCCTCCGTGGAGGAGCTTGCCGAGCAGGCGGAAGCGCTCGCGCCGAAAGAGGACGATGTTTCCGATGTTCTTCCAGCTGAGGTGCAGGCTGGCGATATGGGCCTTGTGCCGCTCTCGCTGCTTGAGGCGGAAGCGCAAGCCGAGACCGGGGCGCCTGCCGAAAGCACTATCGAAGACACGCTTCCTGCTGCTTTGCCTCTTCAGCCGGGGAGTGGCGATCGGCCAGAGGATGAGGGTGGTGTCGCGGAAGTGGCATCTGTCGGCGAAACTGAAGAGGCGCCTGCGGCAGGGCTGGCCGCAGAAGCTGACGCGGAGCAGGAGCCCATCGCCGATCCTATCTCTCCGGCCGCGGAAGAGATATCCGACCGAACAGGGGAAGACGACAGCTCTTCAAGTGATCCTTTTGCCGCTCCCGTCCTTCCCAAGGGATTTGCCACGGGTCCTACGGCTTCCGAGCCTGTGGCCCTGGTCCCTCCGCCAAAGCTTTCCTGGTTCCAGCGGCTGCGCGCCGGCCTAGCCCGCACCTCCTCGCAGCTTACCGGCCAGATCGCGGCACTCTTCACCAAGCGCAAGCTCGATGACGAGACGCTGCAGGATCTGGAGGATCTGCTGATCCAGGCCGATCTCGGCGTCGAGACGGCGATGCGGGTTACCGATACGCTCGCATCCGAGCGGTACGGCAAGGACGTCACCGGCGAGGATGTCAGCCGCATCATGGCAAGCGAGATCGCCAAGGTGCTGAAGCCTGTCGCAAAGCCGCTACAGCTCGATCTGAGCCATAAGCCGCACGTCATCCTGGTCGTTGGGGTCAACGGCACCGGCAAGACGACGACGATCGGAAAGCTGGCCGCGAAGCTTTCGGGTGCCGGCCTCAAGGTCATGGTCGCGGCCGGCGATACGTTCCGCGCCGCTGCCATCGAACAGCTGAAGATCTGGGCTGACCGCACCAAGTCGGAATTCATCGGCACCAAGCTCGGCGCCGATGCCGCGGGTCTTGCCTATGACGCCTTCGAGCAGGCGAAGGCCAAGAGGTGCGATGTGTTGATCATCGATACGGCCGGCCGCCTGCAGAACAAGGCGGAACTGATGGCGGAACTCGAGAAGATCGTTCGCGTACTCGGCAAGCTCGATCCGGATGCGCCGCATACCGTGCTGCAGACGCTCGACGCCACGACGGGGCAGAACGCGCTGTCGCAGGTGGAGATCTTCCGCAATGTCGCCGGCGTCAACGGCCTGATCATGACAAAGCTCGATGGCACGGCGCGGGGTGGCATTCTCGTGGCGATCTCGGCCAAGCACAAGCTGCCGGTCTATTTCATCGGTGTCGGAGAAAGCGTCGAGGATCTGGAGCCGTTCGAGGCCGAGGATTTCGCGCATGCCATTGCCGGTCTCGGCCAATAATGCCACAGATATGCCGACAAGCACGGGCAAGGGTTTCGTGTTCCCAAACGGATTTGAGATAGAATGACGACAGAGAGCGATATCACCCCAAGCGCGGCCGACCGGCATCACCCGATGCTGAAGCTGGCGCTGGAACTTGGCCCGCTGTTGATCTTCTTCTTCGCCAACCTACGCGGCCCCTGGCTGGTCGAGCGGCTCCCGGCTCTTTCGGAGCTTGGCGGACCACTATTCGTGGCGACGGCCCTCTTCATGGCGGCAACGGTGATCTCACTGATCGTTTCTAAGGTCGTGCTCGGGCATCTGCCGATCATGCCCTTCGTGTCGGGCATCGTGGTCGTCATCTTCGGGTCGCTGTCGATCTATTTGCAGAATGAGACCTTCATCAAGATGAAGCCGACCATCGTCAACGCGCTCTTCGGCGTTGCTCTGCTTGGCGGCCTCGCCTTCGGCAAATCGTTGCTCGGCTACGTCTTCAACGCGGCCTTCCAGCTCGATGCGGAGGGATGGCGCAAGCTGACGATCCGTTGGGGCATCTTCTTCCTCTTCCTCGCGGTGCTGAACGAGGTCGTCTGGCGCAATTTCTCCGATGATTTCTGGATCGCCTTCAAGGTCTGGGGCACAATGCCAATCACCATCATCTTCACGCTTGCACAGATGCCACTGATCATGAAGCATACGGTCACGCCGGCGGGAGAGACCGAGAATTGACAACACTGAATACGGCAGACAGGGAGAAGCATCAGACCTTCTGGTTTGCTGCGTGCGTTGCCGTTCTGCTCGTCCAGATCATCGCCGAATACATGATGGGTCGCACACCCATCTGCACCTGCGGATATGTCAAGCTATGGGAAGGCACCGTCAATTCCAGCGGTAACTCGCAGCATATTTCCGACTGGTACACGCCCTCCCACATCATCCACGGCTTCATTTTCTACGGCATCGCACACCTCTTTATGCGCGGAAAGCCGATCGCCGTGCGGCTGCTTTTGGCGCTCATGATCGAGTCCGGTTGGGAATTGCTGGAAAATTCACCCTTGATCATCGACCGCTATCGGACGGCAACGATCTCACTCGACTATTACGGCGACAGCATTCTGAATTCCGCGATGGACACCGTGTTCATGGTGGTCGGGTTCTTGTTCGCCTCGCGAGCGCCCGTCGCACTAACGGTCGCGATCGCGATTTTCTTCGAGCTCTTGACCGGCTACCTCATTCGCGACAACCTGACGCTCAACGTGCTGATGCTGATCTGGCCGATTGAGGCGATCAAGACCTGGCAAGGCGGGATCTAGTCAGGACGCCGGCTTGGCCAGCGCCATCTCCATGGCGGGGAAAAGCCCTTCCTTCAGACTGACCTCGTCGAACGGGCCGACCCGCTTGTAGAGGATCGTGCCGTCGGGAGCGATGAGATAGCTTTCCGGGATGCCGTACACACCCCAATCGATGGCTGCCTGCCCCTTGGGATCGACACCGATGGCGGCAAAGGGATTGCCGAGTTCGCCGAGGAAGCGAAGTGCGTTGTCGTTCCTGTCCTTGTAGTTGATCGCAACCACGTTGAGGCGGCCGTCCTTTGCCAGTTCCTTCAAGATCGGATGTTCTTCGCGACAGGGAATGCACCAGGAGGCGAAGACGTTGACGAGGGTCAGCTTGCCCTTGATGGCGCTGTCAGTCAGCGCCGGCAGGTTGGTACCCTCAAGCGGCGCAAGGTTCAGTGCCGGCGCCCTCGTGCCGATCAGTGCAGAGGGGATTTCCGAGATATCCTTGCCGTGGACGTCCTGGTCGTAAAGCATCTTTGCCGCGGTGGCTGCAATGCCGGCAAAGACGATCAACGGGATCAAGGCGACGGCATAGCGCCCAAATCCGCGCTTGGCACGGCTCGTTTCCGGTGTGGTGCTCATTCGCCATCCTTTGTCCGCGCGGAGCGGCGGCGGATTCCGGCGGCTTCGAGGGTTGCCATCTCGCTGCGGCGCGCACGGCCGTCCGCCCACGTCCAAAGCGTGGCTGCGATGGTGACGAGGGCCGCAAAGCCATAGGCGCCATAGACATAGAAAGCATGCGTCATGACTGTCCCTCGCGGCTCGCCAAGCGTGCTGCCAAGCGGCGCTGTGCGGTGACGCGGCGTCGCCAGATTTCGTTGCGCATGGCCATGATGTGCAGCGTGAAGAAGAGCGCGGTGAACGCAACGGCCATCACCAGCAGTGGCCGCAGGAACTCCGGATCGATGGCTGGGCCGTCGAGGCGCAGTACGCTCGCGGATTGATGCAGTGTGTTCCACCATTCGACGGAGAACTTGATGATCGGGATGTTGACGAAGCCAACGAGGATCAGGACGGCGCTGACGCGGGCGGCTTTTGACGGGTCGTCGATCGCGCGATTGAGGGCGATGAGCCCGAGATACATCAGGAACAGGACGAAGACGGAGGTGAGCCGGGCGTCCCATACCCACCAGGTGCCCCACATCGGCTTACCCCAGAGCGAACCTGTCACCAGGGCAATCAGCGTGAAAGCGGCGCCGAGCGGGGCGGCAGCCTTTGCCGATACATCCGCCAGCGGATGGCGCCAGACCAGCGTACCGATCGCTGAGAGGCTCATGATCGTATAGCCCATCATCGCCAGCCAGGCCGCCGGCACGTGGACATACATGATACGAACCGTTTCGCCTTGCTGATAGTCGCCTTCGGTCGTGAAGCTGAGAGACAGCCCCACGATAAAACAGAGGGCCGTGAAACCGGCCATCCAGGGAATGATGCGTGCCGCCAGCGCCAGAAACCGCGTCGGGTTGGCGAGATCGCTGAATTTCGTGATGGCTAGGCTCGTTTCGCTCATGCCGTTTCCTTACCGCGATATGCCCGATGCCGCAATCGAGCGCCCCATCAATCCGACGTGTTGCGTAGTGCCAGTGCGGCCGCGGCCGGGCCGATGACGGCGAAGAACAGAGTGAGTGCGATCAGAATGAGGAAAGGCGGCAGAAAGGGCGATGGGCCTTCGACCGCCGCATAAGTGGCGCTGACGCCGAAAATAAGCACCGGAATGGTCAGCGGCAGCACCAGGATCGAGACCAGCAGTCCGCCACGCGGCAAGGCGACAGCAGCGGCTGCGCCGACGGCGCCGATGAAGGTAATCGCGGGCGAGCCGACGAGGAGCGTCAGCATCGTCGCGCCGATCGCCGTCTCACTCATATTCATGAAGAGGCCAAGCAGCGGCGAGGCGATGACCAGCGGCAGGCTGGTGGCGATCCAGTGTGCCAGGCACTTCACCAGCACCGTCAGAACAAGCGGATGTTCGTGCATCAGCATGAGATCGAGCGAGCCATCGTCGCGTTCGGCCTGAAACAGGCGGTCGAGGCCGAGAAGCGCGGCAAGCAGCGCACCGATCCACACGATCGCCGGACCGATGCGAGACAGAAGTGCGAGGTCAGGCCCGACGCCGAAGGGGATGACCGCGACAACGGTCAGGAAGAAGAGAACGCCGATCAGCGCGCCGCCGCCGGCGCGAATGGAAAGTTTGAGGTCACGCAGCAGAAGGGCCGTCATGCCCACACTCCCGGACCAGTGTGAGAAAATCCCGCCATCCGCAGCTCCTGCGCACCCTCAAGGCCCAACGGCTGGTGGGTTGCGGCAAGCACGATCCCGCCCCTGCGCCGATGCGCCTCGATAAGCTCTGCAAAAAGGCGGTCGCCGCTTGTGTCCAACGCAGCGGTAGGCTCATCGAGAATCCAGACCGGCCGGTAGGCGACAAGCAGCTTGGCGAAGGCAAAGCGACGTTGCTGGCCAGCCGAAAGGTAGCCGAAGGGAAGCTGCGTTATTCCCGCGAGCCCGACCGCCTCGGCTGCCTCATCGATGGAAACGGTCGAACCTCCGTGCGTATCTCCCAGAAAGCAACGCCAGAAGTCGAGGTTTTCGGCGACCGTCAACTCGCTTTTCATCGCATTGCGGTGGCCGAGATAGTGGCTGATTTCGCCGACGCGCCGGTGAGTGTTGCCATGCGAATCGGTGAAGCCAACCGAGCCTCTTTCCCGATGCAGCAAACCGGCGACGACGCGCAACAAAGTTGACTTTCCCGATCCATTTTTGCCTGTCAAAACCAGCGCTTCGCCCGATTCCAGGCGAAAGGATACGCCCTCGAAAATGAGCTCTTCTCCCCGGCGCGCGGCCAGATTGGCGGCCTCGAGATACATGACTTTTCCGTCGTTTAATTTTTCAGTCATCGCAATGCAAAAAAATCCGAAATGGGCCACGCTCTCTCTGGCACCTTTCTTAGAAATTATCTATAAGACCCGCAACCACGCCAGCGGTCGGCGTGAATTTCATCCTTGCGCCGAACATGGGCTTTGCTCCACGTGCGGACAGCGGAAATGGCCGTACCCGCATCCTGATGTGCATTACGTGCATAGGCGTCCGCACGATTGTGTTCGCTATCAGAAACGGGGTCTCTCGTGTCTAAATCTCTTGACAGCTTCAATTGTCGTTCCACGCTCACCGTGAACGGTAAGGACTACGTCTATTTCAGCCTGCCCAAGGCTGAGGCGAATGGCCTGCCGGGTGTTTCGAAGCTTCCTTACTCGATGAAGGTTCTGCTCGAGAACCTGCTGCGCTTCGAAGACGGTCAGTCGGTGACCAAGGAACACATTCTGGCGGTTGCCGAATGGCTTGATAACAAGGGTGCTGTCGAAAACGAAATCGCCTATCGCCCGGCGCGCGTGCTGATGCAGGACTTCACCGGCGTTCCCGCCGTCGTCGATCTGGCCGCGATGCGTGACGCGATGGTGTCCCTCGGTGGCGACCCGGAGAAGATCAATCCGCTGGTTCCGGTCGACCTCGTCATCGACCACTCTGTTATCGTCGACGAATTCGGCACGCCGCAGGCTTTTGCCAAAAACGTCGAGCTGGAATACCAGCGTAACGGCGAGCGCTACCGCTTCCTGAAGTGGGGCCAGCAGGCATTCAAGAACTTCCGCGTCGTTCCTCCCGGCACCGGCATCTGTCATCAGGTGAATCTCGAATACCTCGGCCAGACCGTCTGGACGAAGGAAGAGGACGGCGAGACGATCGCTTATCCCGACACCTGCGTCGGCACCGACAGCCATACGACGATGATCAACGGCCTTGGCGTTCTCGGCTGGGGTGTTGGCGGTATCGAAGCCGAAGCGGCCATGCTCGGCCAGCCGGTCTCGATGCTCCTGCCTGAAGTCATCGGCTTCAAGCTCACCGGCAAGCTCAAGGAAGGCGTCACGGCGACTGACCTGGTGCTGATGGTCGTGCAGATGCTGCGCAAGAAGGGCGTCGTTTCCAAGTTCGTCGAATTCTTCGGCCCGGGCATGGACAACATGCCGCTGGCAGACCGCGCGACGATCGGCAACATGGGTCCGGAATACGGCGCGACCTGTGGCTTCTTCCCGGTCGACGGCGAAACCATCAACTACCTCAACATGTCGGGCCGCACCAAGGACCGCATCGCGCTCGTCGAAGCCTATTCGAAGGCTCAGGGGATGTGGCGCGACGGCGACGGTTCGGACCTCGTCTTTACCGACACGCTCGAACTCGACCTCGCCGACGTCGTGCCTGCGATGGCCGGCCCGAAGCGTCCCGAAGGCCGCATCCCGCTCGAAAACATCGCGGCCGGCTTCGCTGGTTCGATGGACGCCGACTACAAGAAGCCGGGCCAGCTCTCCAACCGCTACGCGGTCGAAGGCACCGACTTCGATCTCGGCCATGGCGACGTTGCGATTGCCGCCATCACGTCGTGCACCAACACCTCCAACCCGTCGGTTCTGATCGCTGCCGGCCTTCTCGCCCGTAACGCCGTTGCCAAGGGCCTGAAGTCCAAGCCGTGGGTCAAGACCTCGCTCGCTCCAGGATCGCAGGTGGTCGGCGAATACCTTGCGACGTCCGGCCTGCAGGCTGACCTCGACAAGCTCGGCTTTAACCTCGTCGGCTTCGGCTGCACGACCTGCATCGGCAACTCCGGTCCGCTGCCGGCGCCGATCTCGAAGACAATCAACGACAAGGGGCTCATCGTTTCGGGCGTTTTGTCGGGCAACCGTAACTTCGAAGGCCGTATCTCTCCTGATGTTCAGGCGAACTACCTGGCGTCCCCGCCGCTGGTCGTTGCCTATGCGCTTGCCGGTTCGGTCCAGAAGGACCTGACCAAAGAGCCGATCGGCGAAGACCAGAACGGCAATCCGGTGTTCCTCAAGGATATCTGGCCGACTTCGCACGAAGTTCAGGAATTCATCCTGAAGTACGTTACGCGCGAGCTCTATGAGACGAAGTATGCTGACGTCTTCAAGGGCGACGAGAACTGGCAGGCCGTTCAGGTTCCTCCTGGCCAGACCTATGCCTGGGACGACGATTCGACCTACGTTCAGAACCCGCCTTACTTCGTGGGCATGGGCAAGTCCGGCTCCGGTATCTCCGACATCAAGGGCGCCCGCGTTCTCGGCCTGTTCGGCGACAAGATCACCACCGACCACATTTCCCCGGCCGGTTCGATCAAGGCGGCGTCTCCGGCCGGTGCCTACCTGCTCGAGCACAATGTCGGCGTCGCGGACTTCAACCAGTACGGTACGCGCCGCGGCAACCATGAAGTGATGATGCGCGGCACATTTGCCAACATTCGCATCCGCAACCACATGCTCGGCCCGAACGGCAAGGAAGGCGGCTACACGATCCACTATCCCTCCAAGGAAGAAGAATCGATCTACGACGCGGCCATGCAGTACAAGGCCGAGGGCGTTCCGCTCGTCATCTTCGCAGGTGTCGAATACGGCAACGGCTCGTCCCGCGACTGGGCGGCGAAGGGCACCAACCTGCTTGGCGTCAAGGCTGTGATCGCGCAGTCCTTCGAGCGTATCCACCGCTCGAACCTGGTCGGCATGGGCGTCATCCCGTTTGTGTTCGAAGAAGGCACGACCTGGGCAAGCCTCGGTCTGAAGGGCGACGAAATCGTCACTATCGAAGGCCTTGAAAACATCAAGCCGCGCGAAAAGAAGATCGCCAAGATCACCTATGGCGACGGCACCGTGAAGGACGTTCCACTGCTGTCGCGTGTCGATACGCTCGATGAAGTGATCTACCTTAACAACGGCGGCATCTTGCAGACGGTTCTGCGCGATCTCGCTGCCTGATTGTTAACGGGCTTCCGTGACAATGACCGCCGGAAAGAGATTTCCGGCGGTTTTTGTTTGAGCGCGAGATATTGGATGCCCGGTCACGACGATGTGTTTCAGCTTGGCTTCCACGAAGCTTGGTCTCACCCGTTCGTGACTTTCCGTTTGGAGCGAGAACCACTATCTCTACGTTCATACATCGGAACCTGCGGCGAAGGTGGCGGTAGGTACTGAATAAAAAGGTGCAGTGAATGTCCCCGCGGTTTCTGATTTCCATGGTTGCAGGTGTGGCGCTTGCCGGCCCACTTTTTGCCCAGGACGCGCCGAAAGGTGTGGTTGAACTCTTCACCTCGCAGGGATGTTCTTCTTGTCCTCCAGCCGATGCGGCTTTCCGCAAGCTCGTCGAGGCCGGCGGCGTTATCGCTCTCGCCTATCACGTCGATTACTGGAACTATATGGGATGGGCCGATACGCTGAGTTCCAAGGAGAATACGGAGCGGCAGTATGGCTACGCGCAGACGATGGGACGCGCCAACGTCTATACGCCGCAGGTCATCGTCAACGGCCGCGACCACGTAGCGGGAGCCGATCTCGGCGCGATCAATAAGAAGATCGATGGCTATGCAGCCGAAGGCATGGGGTTGTCAGTGCCGGTGACTGCGCAGATGCGCGACGACCAACTCGAGATCAAGATCGGCGCAGGACAGGGCAAGGCCAATGTCGTCATGGTCTACTTCAATCGCGAGAAGACCATCGACGTCGAGAAGGGCGAAAACAGCGGACAGAAGATTGCATACCTCAACAGCGTTGCCGATGTTGAGACCGTCGGCATGTGGGAGGGCAAGGAAACGAGCTTGACGCTGCCGGCCAGCGTGATGCAGAAGCCGGACCTTGAGGGCTGCGCGATTCTACTTCAATCCTCCACCGCCGATGGCAATCCATCTGCGATCCTCGGAGCGACGGTTGTCATGGCCGGGAAGAACATCTGACCGTTTCATCTGCTTCTGCGGATGGAAAACGGGGTGGCCCGGCTGATCGTATTCGGGGCTGGGGTTAAGGTCGATACGGTCAGCCGGGCCCTTTGGCGCGCTGGCGCCAAACTCACACACAACCGTTTCAGCAGACCAAATCTGGCAAAAGATCATGCGCAATTCGGGTGCGACGACGGGTCCGAATGGCCCCGCGGCGCAGTCGTGAGGGAATTTCCCTTGCAAATGAGGCGCTGTTTTGACTGAATTGCGGCGCTCGGGAGATTGCACAGACTATGATTAATGTGACTGATCACCTGCTTGCAATTTATAAACGCTAAGGCAAACTGTCATTCTCCTGTCACGAGCGGAGGCACAGGGAGACTGATGACAGATCAGCCGGATTTGCGGCGCGGCGAAAGCCGGTCCGCCGAGAACAGTTCCTCAGTCGTCGTAGATCTCAAGGAGTACAAGCAGAGCAAGGACCCACCGCCGGTCACCTTTCACCGTCGCGAGCTCGACGCGATCCTGTGGATTTACGGCCGCATGGTCGGCGAGGGTGAGTGGCGAGATTACGCGATCGATCATCTGAGAGACTGCGCCATCTTCTCGGTTTTCAAGCGATCGGGCGAAATGCCGCTTTTTCGCATCGAGAAGAATCCGAAGCTTGCCACCAAGCAGGGTGCCTATTCCGTTTTCAACACTCACGGCGTCATCCTGAAGCGCGGCCACGAGCTGCAGCAGGTTTTGAAGGTCTTCAATAAGGCCTTGAAGCTGGTCGAGAAGTAGCTCGGCTCAAGCTTTGAAAAGGGTACCGGGATAAGTCGAGGCATCGGGGTCCGTGGCTGCGCCTTCACCAAGGGCTCGCTGCATGATCATCGTATCGAGCCAGCGGCCATGCTTGTAACCTGTTGCTCTCAGGCGGCCGGTTTCCTCAAAGCCCAATGCGCGATGCAGGGCAATCGATGCCGGATGTGCGCCGCCGATCACGGCCACCATCTGGCGAAAGCCGAGATCTGCGCGGCGACAAACAAGGTGAGACTCAGCGTCAATCAGGATGAGACTCGGCGGCGGGGGTGTGACGAAGGGAGGGCGTAGCCCGACTGGAGTTACACCCCCGCCGCGGCGCAATTTTTCGGCGTCTCATGATCGCGGTTGGCCCGGTAGCGTCGGTGATTTTCTGAGAATGGAGAATCACCTTTGTGCCGGGTCGCCATGTAACCGATCATCAGACGAGGCTTTTTATGAAGTACCGACAAAACAACCCCATTGAGGTCGCTGCCGCCAAGGCGTCGATCAGCCGGGCGACGGCTTACCGCATCGAGAAGGATGCGCGTCTTCCATCGCAGACCAAGCCGCCGCGCGACCGGCGTCGCCCCGATCCCCTTGAGCACATCTTCGACGCCGAGGTTGTTCCGCTCCTCAAGGCCGCGCCCGGCATCCGAGCGGTCGCCGTTTACAACGAGATGCTGCGGCGTCATCCAGAGCTGTCAGAAGGTGTTCGCCGTACGATTGAGCGTCGTATCCGATCATGGCGGGCTGTTCACGGTCAGGAGCAGGAAGTGATCTTCCGTCAGATGCACGAACCCGGTCGGTTAGGACTGTCGGATTTTACCGACATGGGCAGCCTCGGCGTGACGATCGCCGGCCAATCGCTCGATCATCTGCTTTATCACTTCCGGCTGGTCTGGTCGGGCTTCGAGCATGCCCATGTCATCCTGGGTGGAGAGAGCTTCGTCGCTCTGGCCGAGGGGCTGCAGAACGCCCTGTGGTCGGTTGGCGGTTCGCCGCTCTATCATCGCAGCGACAGCTTATCGGCCGCCTTCCGCAACCTCGATGCCGACGCCAAGGTCGATCTGACGCATCGCTACGACGAACTGTGCGCCCATTATCGCATGACGCCGACGCGCAACAACAAGGGCGTCGCGCACGAGAACGGCTCGATCGAAAGTTCCCACGGCCATCTCAAGAATGCGATCCGCGATGCTCTGCTGATGCGCGGAACCAGGGACTTTGGCGACCTCGGATCCTATCGCGCCTTCATCGATGAGATCGTCAGCCGCCGCAATGCCGCACATGGCAAGCGCATCGATGCCGAGCGCACGCATCTGCAAGCTCTTCCCGATCGTCGCACCACCGACTTCGAAGAGGTCATCGTCACCGTATCGAGCACCGGCGGCTTCGCCTTGCGCAAGGTCTTCTACACCGTGCCTTCCCGTCTGATTGGCCACCGGCTGCGGGTGCGTCTGTTCGACGATCGCCTCGACGTCTTCATCGGCGGCACGCATCTGCTGACATTACCCCGAGGCCGCGCCCATGCGAGTGGCAAGCACGATCAAGTCGTCAACTATCATCACGTCATTCATTCCCTGCGCAAAAAGCCGATGGCGCTTTTGGGGCTCGTCTATCGCGACAAGCTCTTCCCCAGGCCGGAATATCGCAGGACTTTCGACGCGCTCATCGAGCAACTGCCCGAGCGGCAGGCTTGCAAGATCACCGTGGAACTGCTTGCCTTGGCTCACGATCGCAGTTGCGAGCGTGAACTGGCCGAGGAGCTTGCCAAAACGCTCGACGCCCACAAACTGCCTGATCTGGCGGCTTTGAGAGCGGTCTTCAGCCCGGACCCGGATCAGTTGCCGATCGTTCATGTGCAACTCGCGTCGCTCAATGGTTATGAAGCCCTGATCGGCACGGCCTATGCGGGAGAGGTCGCATGAAGAGCAACATCCACACAGTCGATGAAGCCCGCCTCGGCATCATGCTCAACGAACTGAGGCTGCCGACGATCAAGACGTTCTGGCACCAATTTGCCGAGCAGGCCGATCGGGAAGGATGGCCTGCTGCCCGTTTCCTCTCGGCCATCGCCGAGCATGAATTGGCCGAACGCGCCCATCGCAGGATCGAAAGACACCTCGCCGAGGCCCACCTGCCACCCGGAAAGACGCTCGACAGCTTCGCCTTCGACGCTGTTCCCATGGTCTCCAAGGCCCAGGTCATGGCGATTGCAGCCGGCGATAGCTGGCTCGCCAAAGGCGCCAATATCCTGATGTTCGGTCCGCCCGGCGGCGGAAAGAGCCATCTCGCCGCAGCCGTCGGCCTCGCGCTAATCGAGAACGGCTGGCGCGTGCTCTTCACCCGCACGACCGATCTCGTCCAGAAGCTTCAGGTCGCGCGGAGGGAGCTTCAGCTCGAAGCCGCCATCGCAAAGCTCGACAAGTTCGATCTTCTCATCCTCGACGACCTGGCCTACGTCACCAAGGACCAGGCCGAAACGAGCGTGCTCTTCGAACTCATCTCCGCAAGATATGAGCGGCGTTCCATCATGATCACCGCCAATCAGCCCTTCGGAGAATGGAACCGCGTCTTTCCAGACCCGGCCATGACGCTTGCCGCGGTGGACCGACTTGTCCATCACGCAACAATCTTCGAGATGAATGTCGAAAGCTACCGGCGGCGTTCGGCCATGGAAGCCAAACGCCAGCGCGGCAGACCCGCCTCATTCGCGACAATCAAAAGCTCTTCCCAGCTTGTCGCGGAGCGGCAATCAGAACACGATGAAACTCTTGCCAGCGACAATCAACATGATAACTTCGCTCCAACCGCGACATAAGAATCTCATCCAGATTGTCGCTCGCGTCTCATCCTGATCGTCGCGCTATACCGAGATCCGTGCAGCGTCGGATCAGTTCGGCGAGCAGCAGCCTTCCAACGCCCCTGCCGCGTGCTTCAGGCCCCAGGTAGATCGAATCTTCGACCATCCAGCGATAGGCCGGCCGCGTCCGGAAGGCTGAGGCATAGGCGTAACCGAGCAGGCTGCCATCCTCATCGATGGCGGCGATGTAGGGATAGTCCTGGCCCGTGATTGCGGAAAATCGTGCCGCCATCTCGCTCTGCTCCGGCGGGATGATCTCGTAGCTTGCGACACCATTCAGGACGGATTCGCGATAGATGGCCGTGATGGTGGGGAGGTCGAATGAGGAAGCGTCGCGGAGGAAGATGGGCATTCGGTCGGCCGGGAGGATATGAACAATGGACCATTCCAGAAATCACTCTCCGTAGGACCAGGCAACAAAAAAGGCGGCCGAAGCCGCCTTTTTCGACAACATCCCTGTTCCTTACTTGCGGTCACCCATGAACTGCAGGAGGAACATGAAGAGGTTGATGAAGTCGAGATACAAGGTCAGTGCACCCATGATCGCCTTGCGGCCGGCAACCTCTGCGCCGTCGGCTTCGTAATACAGCTCCTTGATGCGCTGCGTATCGTAGGCGGTCAGGCCTGCGAAGATCAGCACGCCGATCACAGAGACCGCGAACTGCAGGGCAGACGACGCCAGGAAGATGTTCACGACCGACGCGATGATCAGACCGAAGAGGCCCATGATCAGGAACGAGCCCATCGCGGAGAGATCACGCTTGGTCGTGTAGCCATACAGCGAGAGCGCGCCAAAGGAGGCCGCCGTCACGAAGAACGTCTGCGTGATGCTCGATTGCGTGTAGACCAGGAAGATCGACGAAAGCGACAGACCCACCAGCGCGGCATAGACCCAGAAGGTCGTCTGCGCGGCGGCAACGCTCATGCGGTTAATCCTGAAGCTCAGGAAGAACACGGCGGCCAGCGGGGCAAGGATGACCACCCAACGGAGCGGCGACTGGAAGAGCACCACGCCAAACTGCGTCAGTTGATTGTCCTGGACGGCGAAATTGAAGCCGAGATAGGCGGCCACACCGGTGATCGCCAGGCCCAGCGCCATCAGGTTGTAGACCCTGAGCATATAGCTGCGTAGGCCCTGGTCGATCATCTCGCCAGTTTGTACGCGGCCTTGGTAATTACGAAGGTCAGCCATAGTTTCCTCTTATAAGCTCCGGTGTGGACACGGTGGCGGGTGCGTAACCCGGGCGCCGCTGCGGAGCCCAGCATGCCTGCACACAATATGAGCCTTTCGCCTTTCGCAAACAAGGCCCTTGCAACCCGCGATCGGGTTAAATCGCCGTAATACCAACGAGCGCTAATCAAAACCGGTGCGCCCAGTCACGCATTCCAATCGACATGATCTTCCACGGCTGAGCGACCAGCTTGTTCCATGCGTCGCAGCAATGGGCGACGATGTCCTCGTAATCTTTGAAGATCCGGTTGGACAACCAGTTGTCACGCAGAAATTGCCACACGTTCTCGACGGGATTTAATTCGGGCGAGCGTGGCGGCAGGAAGAGCAGTGTGATGTTGTCGGGCACATCGAGCTTCGGCGTGACATGCCACCCCGCCTGATCAACGATCAGCACGGCATGAGCGCCGTCATCGACGGCCTGGCTGATTTCGATCAAATGCTGGTTCATGGCGCTGGTGTCGCAGTAGGGAAGAACGAGACCCGCACCTTTGCCCTTCTTGGGGCAGATAGCGCCGAAGATATAGGTCCACATCGTGCGTTGATCGTGTGGTGCCGAAGGCCTTGTTCCCCTGCGTGCCCATCGCCGGGTGATCTTGTTCTTTTGGCCTATCCGAGCTTCGTCGGCCCACCAGAGCTCAATCTCGACGTTCTTCGGGAGCCTGCCTTTGATGGCTGCCAGTGTGGCGGGGAACTTTTTTTAAAACTCTCCAGGTCGCCTTCGTTCTGGGCGTAATGGCGCGGGCGGGCAGACAGCTTTGCAAAGCCGAGCGCCTTCAATTCGCGGCCAATGGTCGTTTCATCGACGGATATCCGATATTCTTGGAACAGCCATTGAGCAAGATCCTTGCGCCGCCAGCGCACAACGCCATGCACCGCCGGTATCGGGCCACTTTCGACGATCTTTGCCAAAGCCTGGCGATGCACGTCGGAAAGCTTTCCTTGATTGCCGGGTGCTTTGCCATTGATGAGCCCCGACGGGCCACGCGCATTGAAGCGAATAACCCAGTCGCGGACAATTTGCAGGGTCACGCCTCCGATCCTGGCCGCATCGCTGCGGGAATGGCCATCATAGATTTCGGCAAGGGCAAGAAGCCGCCGAGCCTGTGCCGCATCCTTCGTGCCTTTGGCCAACGCCCGAAGAGCGAAGCCGTCGAAGTCATCGCGCAGTGGAATTCCTGATGTCATCCGCAAACCTCCGTTTGCGGTATTGATTCAGAACTCAACTGATTTGGAAACCTCAAAAAGAGTCAGAGATCGCTCACGCTGGTATAAGGTGAAGGGAATTTCTCCGTTTGGTCAATCAAAGCTCGCGCAAAACGGGTGCCGCTTTCTGGCCGAGGATGCGCCAGGTACCGATGAGCCCAATGCCGACGGTGAGCACCAGCGCCGTTATGAGTGTCAGGCCGGCGACGTCGGGCAGGAAGTGGGAGGGGATGCGCATGATCCGGGCGGTGATGAACCAGGCCGCGACGCCGCCGGCAAAGAGGGCGAAGACTGCGGTTGCTGCCCCGAGAATGAGGTATTCGTAGCAGAAGGCGCGGATCAGCATTCGTCGCGTCGCGCCCAGTGTCTTGAGGACGACCGCATCATGGGTACGGGCGCGGTTGCCGGCAGCCAGAGCGCCCGCAAGAACGAGCACCGAGGCGATAAGTGCAACGGAGGCGGCGGCGCGGATCGCCGTCGCAAGCTGCGCCACCAGTGTGTTGACGATATCGATCGCATCCTTGACCCGCACGCTGGTGATCGTCGGATAGGTATTTGTCACGGATTTGAGAATCGCGGCCTCCTGGGTAGTGGTCGCGGCCGGGTCGGTGAGCGTCGCCAGCCAGGCGTGCGGGGCGCCGCGGAACGTATTCGGCGAGAACACCATCACGAAGTTGATGGAAAGCGTTTCCCACTCGACCTTGCGCAGATTGGCAATCTTGGCTGTGATGTTACGCCCAAGCACGTTAACGGTGACGGTGTCGCCGATCTTCAGACCGAGTTCCTTCGCTTCCTCGGCAGAAAAGGAGACAAGCGGCTCACCTCTATAATCCTTCGGCCACCATGAACCCTCGGTCAACGATGCATTTTCCGGCAGTGTTTGCGCATACGTGATGCCGCGGTCGCCGCGCAGTACCCACTGGCCGCCCGGCGGGACTTTCCGCTTCGTCACATCCTCGCCGTTGAAGGCGAGGATGCGGCCGCGCAGCATCGGCACCTCGACCAAGTGGCCATCCGGGGAACTGGCTTTGATGACGCTACGGAATTTCTCGAGTTCCGAACCCTGAATGTCGACGAAGAAGAAGTTCGGCGCGCCGGCGGCCATGCGCCCGGTCAATTGCTGCCGCATGTTGCCGTCGATCAGGGTGAGGGTGACGAGCAGTGCAAGGCCAAGACCGAGAGACAGGACGACGGAGGGCGTCAGCGCGCCGGGCCTATGGATGTTGCCGATTGCGAGCCGCAGGGCGGGTGAATTCACCCGTGGGCTGCGACGCGCGAGCCAAGCGATACCGGCAGCGACAAGCCGCAAGATCACGAAGGAGAAGGCGATCGCCCCGACAAAGACGATCGCGATGAAGCGATCGTGAGCGGTTGCGATGGCGAGACCGGCAAGGGCAAGGAGAAATACCGCGGCAAGAAGGATGTAGGGCCACGACGGCAGACCCCGCGCCTCGAAACCTTGTTCACGGAAGAGAGCTGTCGCCGGAACCTCGCGGGAATGTCCGAGCGGCATGATGGCAAAGGCCAGCGTTGTCATAATGCCGAAAAGGACGGCGAGGGACAGGGCCCCGGGGTAGAACGTCAGATCGGTCGAAACAGGCAGGAATTGCGCCAGAAATTGCGACGCCACGATTGGCGCCAGCGCTCCGATGACGAGGCCGATGACCATGCCGCCCAAGGCAATGATCGCGATCTGGAACAGGTAGATCAGGACCACAGTCGCTGCCGGCGCGCCAAGGCACTTGAACGTTGCAATCGTGGTGCGCTTGGAATCCAGGAAAGCACGCACAGCGTTTGCGACGCCGACACCACCGACGATCAGGGCCGTCAGTCCGACCAGCGTTAGAAATTGCGAGAAGCGCTCAATGTTTTCGGTTAGCGAAGGCGCTGCCCGATCGCTCGTGCGGATTGACCAGCCGGCGGACGGAAAGTCCTTCGTAGCCCGATCGCGGATCGTGGATCTCTCGGCTGGGTCGTCCATGCGGATCTTGTAAACGTGTTCGACCAAGCTGCCGGTCTGGATGAGGCCGGATGCCTTGAGCCCGTCCCTGCTCACGAGGAGGCGGGGTGCGAAGCCGAAACCTTCCGAGACCGCGTCGGGTTCAGTCTTGATCGTGCCGGTGATGTTCAAGATGACATTGCCGAGCAGGATCTCGTCGCCAATGGAGAGGCCGAGCCGCTCGAGCAGAAGCGGCGCGGCCACTGCGCCATAGGTGCCGCTCTGCCCGGATAGAAGCGCGTGCAACGGATAGTTCGGTTCGGCTTCGAAGGTACCGAAGAGTGGGTAAGCGCCGTCGACCGCCTTGACTTCGACCAGGGCCTGATCCGAGCCGTCGGGCTTGCGCGCCATCGAGCGCAGGCCGGTCGACGCCGACACCTTTCCGAAGCCGCGCAGGAAGCCCATTTCGGCTTCCGTCGCCTCGCGGTTGTTGAGCTCGAAGCGCACGTCGCCGGCAAGGATCTCCTGACCCTGCGTGGCGATCGTGTCGGTGATCGACTGCGAAACCGAATTGACCGCCGCAATGGCACCGGTGCCGAGGGCGATGCAGGCCAGAAAGATGTAGAAGCCGCCGAGCCCGCCGCGAAGCTCGCGGAGCGCGAGACGAAAGGCAAGGGAGGCGCGCGGGGTCAGCAATGTCATGCAATCGCCGCCTCGGGCTGCGCTGGCGCACTATCGCCCTCAATTTGGCCGGAACGAACCCGAATCTGCCGGGAGCAGCGTTTGGCAAGGGCGGTGTCATGGGTGACAAGCAGCAGCGTCATGCCGCGCTCAGCCTGCTTCGAAAACAGGAGATCTGCAATCTGGCGGCCGGTGTCGGTGTCGAGGTTGCCGGTCGGTTCGTCGGCAATCAGCAATGCCGGCGAGGGTGCGAGGGCGCGGGCAATTGCCACGCGTTGCTGTTCGCCGCCGGAAAGCTGGCCGGGATAGTGGTTCAATCGATCGCCAAGACCGACGGATTTCAATTCGCGGCGTGCGATTTCGAAGGGGTTGGGAAGGTTGGCAAGCTCCAGCGGCACAGCAACGTTTTCCAGCGCCGTCATGTTGGCAATCAGGTGGAAAGATTGGAAGACGATGCCGATGTTGCGGCCACGGAAGTCGGCCACATGGTCTTCACTCAGGGCATGCAATGGTGTGCCGCTGACATTGATCTCGCCACTATCGAGTTTCTCAAGCCCTGCAAGCACCATCAGCAATGTCGATTTGCCAGAGCCCGACGGCCCTACGATGCCGACCGACTCGCCGGCGGCAATCGTCAGGTCGATGCCCTTCAGCACATGGACAGAGGCGGCGGCGCTGCCAAGCGTCAAATCGGCGCGCTTCAACTCGATGATGGTTTTTGCCAACAGTATTCGCCCTATATAGATGCCGATCGTCTTGCCAATCTAGGGAAAGCGGAATGAGATTTAAAGTTGCCGGCCTTCACATCGCCGTCATTGTTGCTTCGCTGCTCTTTGCGGTCGCGGCTAGCGCAAGGACAATCAGCCTGGTCGGCTTTGGAGACAGCCTGATGGCGGGCTACCAACTCCCTCCCGGAGATGGCTTTCCAGAAAAACTGCAAGCAGCACTGAAAGCCAAAGGGGTCGACATATCAATCGCCAATGCGGGAGTGTCCGGCGACACGACGACCGGCGGTCTTGCGCGGATCGACTGGTCGATTCCTGACGGCACCAATGGCGTGATTCTCGAACTAGGTGCTAATGATGCGCTGCGCGGCATCCCTCCCGAAGAAAGTGAAAAAAACCTCGATCAGATGATTGTCCGGCTAAAGGAACGTGGGATTGCCGTCCTTCTCGTGGGTATGCTGGCGCCGCCGAACATGGGCGGGGACTATGCGGCGCGCTTCAACCCGATCTACCAGAAACTCGCGCAAAAACATGGCGTTGCGCTCTATCCCTTCTTTCTCGAAGGCGTAGTCCTTCATGCCGGTCTGCAGCTTGAGGATGGGATGCACCCCAACAGCAAGGGGGTTGATGTGATGGTCGAAAAGATGGAGCCGGCTATCACGCAATTCTTGGCAACGATTTCTACTGTGAAGAATTAAGGGCTTGCACAGGTGCCCAATGCGTGATTCCGTGTGAGCACCTGCAAAAGATTCGGGGAGTGCTCGTTATGCCGAGACTGTTTACCGCCCTCGAAATTCCGCGCAATGCCGCGATGAGCCTCTCATTGCTGCGCGGTGGTCTCCCTCGTGCAAGATGGATCGATGTGGAAAATTACCACATCACTTTGCGGTTTATCGGCGATGTCGATGGACGAACGGCAGACGAAATTGTCGATCGGCTCGACCGCATCGACCGGCCCGAATTCCAGATCCGTCTCGATGGTATCGGCGCATTCGGGTCCAAGAAGCCGCATTCGGTCTGGGCCGGCGTCTCGCCTTCGCCCGAGATGTATGCGCTACAGGCAGAAATCGAGCGGATCTGCCAGCGTATCGGATTGCCGCCGGATCCCCGTAAGTTCACGCCGCATGTCACGCTCGCGCGGCTGAAATCGTCGCGGGTCGACGATGTGGTGCGTTATCTGGCCGGTCGCGGAAACTTCCAGACCTCGGCCTTCACTGTTCCCCGCTTCGTCCTGCTGTCGTCAAGGGAATCGGTCGGCGGCGGTCCCTATTTGACGGAAGAGATCTTCCCGCTCCACGAGGCATTATCCGTTCCCAGCGTCTCGAGCAGCTTCCTGCAGCCGGTGAAGAGCCTGGCGTAGACATGTTCGAACTCGTCCCTGCCGCCGTAATAGGGGCGGGTATATCCTCGCCGCTCGCCAATGCGAAATCGCCGAATAGGTGGATGTTTGTGGCTTCCGGGCGGATCCGATGCAGTTCGGCGATATTTGTGCGATCCATCGCGAGTATCAGACCGAAGTCGCTGAAATCCTCCGTCGTTATCCGACGGGCGCTTTGCCGGGAGATGTCTATCCCGTGACCTCTGGCCGTCGCGATCGAACGCTGATCCGGATGCTCGCCTTGGTGCCAGCCACCGGTGCCGGCAGAATCGATCTCGAAACGATCAGCAAAGCCGGCCGCGTCGACAAGATGCGAGAAGATGCCCTCGGCAAGGGGAGAACGGCAGATGTTGCCCATGCAAACAAACAGGATGCTTATGCGTTTCATCTGTGGTCCATGATGGAAAGAGGAGGGACAATCGCATGAAACGGGAAAAACTGGAACGGCAAGCTATCACTGCCGAGCTCGCCAAGCTGGATGGCTGGTCGCTCGATGACACCGGCACGTCGATATCGCGAAGCTTCAAGTTTCGCAATTTCGTCGAGGCTTTCGGCTTCATGACCGAAGCGGCGCTCGCGGCCGAAAGGCTCAATCATCATCCCGAGTGGCTCAATGTCTATTCGCGCGTCGAGGTGAAGCTCAACACCCACGATGCTGGCGGCCTGACCGAGCTTGACTTCCGGCTAGCGACGGCGATGGAGAAGGCGGCAGCATGCCGGCTTGATTGAATCCGGTGCAGCCATCACCATATGTGCGCGTGTACGAAAGGACCAATCGGGATGGACGACGTCAAATTCGGTGAGATCCTTCTGCCGGGTGACGATGATACGCAGAGCCGGCGCGAGCAGACTGTACGCAAGAAATTCTGGCCGACCTTCAAGAAGGCCGTGCGGCAGATTCCATTCGCGCGCGATGTCGTTGCCGCATTCTACTGCGCGATGGATCCGCAGACGCCGACGAGGGTGCGCGGCGTGCTTCTGGCGGCGCTTGCCTATTTCGTCATGCCGATCGACATGATCCCTGATGTTTTTGCCGTGATCGGTTTTTCGGACGACGTAGCAGTCCTCTCCGCCGCCTTCGCGATGGTCAGCAGGCACCTGCAGCCGAGGCATTATGAAGCAGCAGACCGGGCGCTCGCCGACAAGCCTGAAGGCATGAAGACGATCTAGCCGCGTCGGTACGTCAGGCGCTCTCGGCCTCAAGAACCTTCCTGAGTTGTCCGAAGGCAAGCCGGATGCGGGACTTTACGGTCCCAAGCGGCAAGCCCGTCGCCTCCGCGATCTGCGAATGGGATTGGCCGAGAAAGAAGGCGGCGCGGAGCATTTCCCGTTGTTCTTGCGGGAGTTGGCTGACAGCGGCGCGCACGTGGGCGTCGCGATCGTCGTTTGCGAGGATCTCGTCGGCGCCGCTTTCAGCGACCGGCTGCAATGCCGGGTCTGCCCGATCCAAGACACGCGCTCTGGCCCGACGCTGAAGATCGATCCGCCGGTTGCGGGCAATGCGAAAAAGCCAGGTCGACAGAGACGATCGGGTTGCATCGTAGAGTCCGGCCTTGTGCCAAAGCACGATCATCACGTCCTGAACCAGTTCTTCTGCCTCGCTGCTTGCCATCCTTTGCCGTAGTAACCAAGATTTGAGGCGCGGTGCGAAGTAGTCGAATAACACGGCGAATGCCTCCTGGTCGCGGCGTTCCGCAACGGCCCTGGCGAGGGCGGCGAAGCGCTGTTTCTCCTCGGCATTCATGTTCCGTGCAAAGTCCCCTGGCTCAGCGAATTCTCCAACGGATTTCCAACGCTTACTGACGTACAACGGTTTCTGAAAAGGTCAAACTCTTGCCTGAATCTTTATGTCTTAAATCATTCATGACGATGGTCTGCGTGCGCACGCGGCATCACGCCATCACCGGCGAGGCGCCAGCGCCCGACGTTGACACTTGGGCGAAAATGACACAGGCAGGGACTTCTCGCAGTCCCTGTTGACGCTTTGGTAACCTGAATTAAGTCAAAATAAAGCAGATCGTGATTATGCGCCGCCCGTTCGCTTCGGGCTCGAATCGCAAGAACCGGCAGGATATCCATGTTTGTAAGAAGTACCGCAATCGCCCTTTCCCTTGTTCTCACCGGCGCCGGCATTGCATCCGCTCAGTCCAAGAAGTCGCAGCCTGCAGCGCCGGCAGCGCAGCAGCAGGCAACGCCGGCTTCGACGGCGCCGACACGTATCCAGCAGTTCCAGGCCTGGGGCGCCTATTCGTACAAGTCCGGCGCGAGCACCGTCTGCTACGTGCTGTCTGTGCCGACGGAAAAGAAGCCGGCGGGCATCGATCACGGTGACAATTTCTTCATCGTGTCGCAGCGTCCCGGCCAGAACATTTCCTACGAGCCGCAGGCAATGATGGGCTACACGGTCAAGGAGAACTCGAAGATCGATGTCGTTATCGACAACAAGACCTTTGTGATGTTCACCAAGGACAAGGCCGGTTGGGTTGAGAACGCAGCTCAGGAGCCGGCACTCGTCGCGGCCATGAAGAACGGTCACGCGATGACCGTCAACGCTACGTCTCGCAAAGGCACGTCGACCTCCTACAGCTATTCGCTCTCCGGCATTTCGGCCGCGCTGAAACAGGTTGAAGGCTGCAAATAAGCGCTTCGTGACTGTTCATTGAATTCGAAGGCCGGCCTTGCGCCGGCCTTCGTCGTTTTCCATCTCTAGTGACGCGCGGCAAAAATGATGCTAAAGGCCCGCACAACAGCGGATAGATCGCGGCTTTGCCGCCGTACTCCGCATTCAACTCTGCCATCATGCCCTCCGTGCCCCAAGTCATCCGGCTTACTGGGAGGATCGCATGTTGAATTCGGGATTAGAGATTATGTCCGTCATGGATGCGATGACCGTTACCAAGCCTGCCGGCGCCCCGATGCGCAGTGCCGATGCCGCGCTGAAGCCTTCGCTGATCGGCCTGAGCCGAGAAGAAATGGGCGCTGCGCTGCGCGAAAGGGGCGTGGCCGAAAAACAGATCAAGATGCGCGTGGCCCAGCTCTGGAACTGGTTCTACGTGCGCGGCGTCTCCGATTTCGATCACATGACGAATGTCGCCAAGGACATGCGCGAGATGCTGAAGCAGCATTTCACCATCGCGCGCCCCGAGATCGTCGAGGAGCAGGTGTCAAACGACGGCACCCGCAAGTGGCTGCTGCGCTTCCCGCCGCGCGGTGCCGGACGTCCGGTCGAGATCGAGGCTGTCTATATCCCGGAAGAGGGCCGTGGAACGCTTTGCATCTCAAGCCAGGTGGGCTGCACGCTGACCTGTTCCTTCTGTCATACCGGAACGCAACGTCTGGTGCGCAACCTGACGGCGGAAGAAATTCTCTCGCAGCTTCTACTGGCCCGCGATCGCCTGGGCGATTTCCCGGACCGTGAAGCGCCGCAGGGCACCATCATGCCAGCCGAAGGCCGCAAGGTCAGCAACATCGTGATGATGGGCATGGGCGAGCCGCTCTACAATTTCGATGCCGTGAAGCAGGCGTTGCTGATCGCCACCGATGGCGACGGCCTGTCGCTGTCGAAGCGTCGCGTGACGCTGTCGACGTCGGGCGTCGTGCCTGAAATCTTCCGCACCGGCGATGAAATCGGCGTGATGCTGGCAATCTCGCTGCATGCCGTGCGCGACGACCTGCGCGACATCCTCGTACCGATCAACAAGAAGTACCCGCTGAAGGAACTGATCGACGCCTGTCGGAAGTACCCGGGCTTGTCGAACGCCCGCCGCATCACCTTCGAATATGTGATGCTGAAGGACGTCAACGACAGCCTCGAGGATGCCAAGGGTCTCGTCCAGCTGCTGAAGGGCGTGCCGGCCAAGATCAACCTCATTCCGTTCAACCCATGGCCGGGCACCAACTATCAGTGTTCCGATTGGGCGCAGATCGAGAAGTTTGCCGATTTCATCAACTCGGCCGGCTATGCCTCGCCGATCCGCACGCCGCGCGGCCGCGACATTCTCGCAGCCTGCGGCCAGCTGAAGTCGGAATCGGAGCGCATGCGCAAGACCGAACGGCTGGCTTTCGAGGCTATGATGATCGCCAACCACGGCGCGGATGATTGATCAGCAAGTTTGATCCTTCAAACACCTCCGGATGATTGATTTCATGGCCTGCTTTTCCTAGAAGCAGGCCAAAATCATGTCTGGAGGATACCCAATGCGTTCAATTCTGCTTGCTGTCGCGGCCACGCTGGCTCTCACCCTGCCTGCCAAGGCGGAAGATGTGACCGTCGCGGTCACGGCTATCGTCGAGCATCCGGCTCTCGACGCCGCACGCAAGGGTGTCCTCGATGTGCTGACGGCCGCAGGCTACAAGGACGGCGAGAACCTGAAGTTCATGTTCGAGTCCGCCCAAGGTAATCCGGCAACGGCAGCGCAGATCGCCCGCCAGTTCGCCGGCGAAGGCCCCAATGTCATCGTGCCGATTTCCACCCCTTCCGCGCAGGCCGTCGTTTCCGCAACGCGCGACATTCCGGTTGTCTTCACCGCCGTTTCCGATCCGCTCGGCGCGCAGCTCGTGAAGAACATGGACCAGCCCGGCGGTAACGTCACCGGTCTGTCCGACATGTCGCCGGTTGCGGAGCATGTTGCACTCATCAAGGAAATCCTGCCGAACGCCAAGACGATCGGCTACCTCTACAACTCCGGCGAAGCCAATTCCGTATCGTTGCTTGCCGTCCTGAAGATTGAGGCCGAGAAGGCCGGCCTGACGGTCGTTGAGTCGGCCGCCACCAAGTCCGCCGAAGTGCAGGGCGCTGCGCGCGCGCTCGTCGGCCGTGCCGATGCCATCTATATCCCGACTGACAACACCATCATCTCTGCGCTCGAAGGTGCCGTTGCCGTTGCCGAAGAAAGCAAGCTGCCGCTCTTCACGGCAGACACAGACTCCGTCTCGCGCGGTGCGATTGCTGCGCTCGGCTTCAATTACTACGACGTCGGCAAGCAGACCGGAGAGATCGTCGTTCGCATCCTCAAGGGCGAAAACCCAGGGGACATTCCGGTGAAGGTTGCTGCCGGCAGCGATCTCGTCATCAACAAGGGTGCGGCAGCAAAGATGGGCGTCACACTGCCGGAAAGCGTTTTGAAGCGCGCGACGAAGACCATCGACTGATCGAAGTAGATTTCATAACCAACCATCCAGCCGCTCCCGTTTTATGCGGGGGCGGCTGATGGCATTAGAAGCTCGGGTCCGCTAAGAGGCGGGACAGGTCAGAAGAAAGGGCAGGAGCCGTGAGTCAGATCGCATTCTGGGGAGCCGTGGAGCTGGGGTTGGTCTATGCCTTCGTAGCGCTCGGCGTATACCTCGCATTTCGGGTGCTGGATTTTCCGGATCTGACCGTCGACGGCTCCTTCCCGTTGGGTGCTGCCGTGACAGCGGTGCTGATTGTCGCCGGCGTCAACGCCTGGCTTGCTGCTCTCGTTGCCATGGTCGCTGGTGCTGCGGCTGGTCTCGTCACGGCGATGCTCAATGTACGATTCAAGATCCTCAATCTGCTGGCCTCGATCCTGACGATGATCGCGCTCTTCTCGGTCAATCTGCGCGTCATGGGCAAGCCGAACGTCGCGCTGATCAATGCGGATACGATGATCAGCCCGTTCTTCGGTCATGGGCTGCGTGATTTCTACGTTCGTCCGCTGTTCGTCGGCGTCCTCGTCGTTGTCGCCGTCGTCCTCGTCTGGCGCTTCCTCGAGAGCGACTCGGGTCTGGCGATGCGCGCGACTGGTGCGAATGCCCGCATGGCCCGCGCGCAGGGCGTCGATACCAGCCGCCAGATCTATCTCGGCATGGCGATCTCGAATGCGCTGGTCGCCCTCGGGGGTGCGCTGTTTGCGCAGACGAACGGCTTTGCCGACGTCACCTCGGGTGTCGGAACGATCGTCGTCGGTCTTGCGGCGGTCATCATCGGCGAAACGCTGCTCGGCCGGCGGGGTCTGCTGATCGCGCTGATCGGCTGCGTCCTCGGCTCCATCCTCTACCGTATCGCTATCCAGCTGGCGCTCTCGACCGATGTCATCGGGCTGCAGGCATCCGACCTCAATTTCGTGACGGCCGTCCTGGTTACCGTTGCGCTCATTCTTCCCCGCCTTCGCCGCGGAGGTGCCGCATCGTGATAACCCTCAAGGATATCAAGGTCATCTTCGGCAAGGGGACGCCGCTGCAGAAGCAGGCACTGAACGGCGTTAGCCTTACTATCGAAGAAGGTTCGTTCGTCACTGTCATCGGTTCGAACGGAGCCGGCAAGTCGACGCTGCTTGGCGTTCTGGCCGGCGATGTGCTTGCCAGCGAAGGCCAGGTTCTGATTGGCCACGCCGATGTCACGCGCAAGTCCACGGCGGCCCGCGCCGGCCTCGTCGCCCGTGTCTTCCAGGATCCGCTAACGGGGAGCTGCGGCTCGCTTTCGATTGAGGAGAACCTTGCGCTGGCAGCCCGTCGCGGTGAGCGGCGCGGCCTTGTCTCGGCGCTCGGACCGCAGCGCCGCGAGCATTTCCGTGATCGCATTGCCGAGCTCAACCTCGGCCTCGAAAACCGGATGAAGGACCGCATGGACCTGCTTTCCGGCGGTCAGCGGCAGGCGGTGTCGCTAGTCATGGCGACGCTTGCCGGCTCCGAAGTGCTGCTGCTCGACGAGCATACGGCGGCGCTTGATCCTGGCATGGCCGAATTCGTCATGGGCCTCACGCAGAAGATCGTCTCGGAACGCAAGCTAACGACGTTGATGGTCACACACTCCATGCGCCAGGCGCTCGATTATGGGCACCGCACGATCATGCTGCATGGTGGGGAGATCGTTCTCGACGTCAGCGGTGACAGCCGCAAGACGCTGCAGGTCGAAGACCTGATCGCCATGTTCCGCAAAATGCGCGGCCAGACCTTGGATGACTACGCGCTGCTGATCGGTTGAGCCGCGGGGCGCTTAGCGCGCCTGCGTCAGCAGGATCTTTGCCGCGAAAACCGAGAACACGCCGGCGAAGGTAAAATCCATGCCGCGCAGAACCTTCTTGTTGTTCTGCAGCCAGCCGGCAAGCCAGTCGGCCGCGAAGACGACGGCAGCATTGACCGGCATGCCGATGACGATGAAGCAGAACCCGAGAAACAGCAGCTTCTGCGTCACTGTCGGGTCGCCGGCGCTGACGAACTGCGGCAAGAACGTCATGAAGAAGATGATAACCTTCGGGTTCAACAGGTTGACCCAGAAGCCCGAGGAGATGTTGGCAAGCGGCGTGCCCTTTGACGCTTCAACCTTGTTGACCGAGAACTTCGAGCCGTACCGGATTGCCTGGACGGCAAGCCAGAGCAGATAGGCTGCACCGCCTGTCTTCAGGATCAGGAAGGCCGCGGGCGATGCGGTGATCAAGGCCGAAACGCCGAAGGCGACCAGCATGTTGTGAACGACGATGCCAAGGCTCGTGCCGAGAACGACGAACAACGCCGCCTTCTTGCCCTGCGCCAGCGCCCGGCTGATGGACAGGGTCATATCGGGGCCGGGTGTCGCCGCAAGCAGAAGGGTCGCAGCGGCAAAGGCGAGAAGCGTCGGAAAGCTGGGCAGGAAGTCCATGGTACACTCCGAAAGCCGGATGAAAGCTTAGCGTCATATCCGGCTTTCAGAAAATGTCTAATCAAACGTTCTAATGCGACCTATTCCTTGCGTTCGAGGTAGGCCTTGAACTTGTCGGCATAGTCCTTGTGCCAGCGCGAGAGCGGCGGACGGTTCTCGATGATGTCGCCAATCGCCCAGGCCATGCGGCGTTCGTCCACCGAGCGGGCCACGTCGTTGTCGGGGCAGAGGATGTAGAACTCGCCGCGTTCCAGGCTTTCGATCATGAAGTCGACGGTCTGTTCCGGCGTCCAGGCAGCGGCCGGCTTTTCGGCACGATCGCCCTTTGTCAGGCCGGTGAAGACGAAGCCGGGGATTAACAGGTGGGCAGAGATCGTCGAGCCCTCTGTGTTTCGCAATTCGTGCTCCAGCGCTTCGGTGAACACCTTCACGCCGGCCTTCGAAACATTGTAGGCCGGATTGCCGGGCGGGGTGGTGATGCCCTGCTTCGAACCGGTGTTGATGATAAGGCCCGGTTCGCCGTGCGAGAGCATGTGCTGGCCGAAGGTGCGCGTTCCGTTGACGACGCCAAGCAGGTTGACGCCGAGGATGCTGTCCCAATCGGCCTGGGCGCTGAACATCGACGTCTCGGGGCCGATGCCAGCATTGTTCATAAGAATATGCACGCGGCCGAAGCGCTGGATCACGGTCCGTTCCAGAGCGTCCAGGGAGTCCTTCTGCGCAACGTCGGTTTCAACGGCCAGCACGTGCTCCTCTCCAGAGATCGATTTCAGCTGCTTGGCGGCCTCTGCCAGCCGTTCGCCGCCGAGATCGGCAATGGCGACGCTCATGCCGGCTCGGGCAAAGTGCTTTGCCGCGGCAAGCCCGATTCCGGAGGCTCCGCCGGTGATGACGGCAACATTGGATTTCTTGATGATGTCTTGGATTCTTGTCACGGCCAGCCTCTCCTCAGCATTGTCAGGACGCTGGCAGATATGGGTTGCGCTTTCGGCCTGTCAAACATTATCCGCGCCGTCTATGGTCGCCGTTGCCCTTGCGTCGTGCGTCAATCTCGCTAAAAGTGCCCAGCCATACCGGGCTTGGCGGGTTTGCCGCCGCCCTTTTGCAACGGACCTCATCATCATGGCATCTAAGAAAGACGTGAAGAAAGTCGTGCTCGCCTATTCCGGCGGCCTCGATACCTCGATCATCCTGAAGTGGCTGCAGACGGAGCTCGGCGCCGAAGTCGTGACCTTCACGGCCGATCTCGGCCAGGGCGAAGAGCTGGAGCCGGCGCGCAAGAAGGCCGAGATGCTCGGCATCAAGGAAATCTACATCGAGGACGTGCGCGAAGAGTTCGTGAAAGACTTCGTCTTCCCGATGTTCCGTGCCAATGCCGTCTATGAGGGCGTCTATCTGCTCGGTACGTCGATTGCGCGTCCGCTGATCTCCAAGCACCTGATCGACATTGCCCGCAAGACCGGTGCCGATGCGATCGCGCATGGCGCAACCGGCAAGGGCAACGACCAGGTTCGTTTCGAGCTCTCCGCCTATGCGCTGAACCCGGATATCAAGATCATCGCGCCGTGGCGCGACTGGGCCTTCAAGAGCCGTACCGATCTCCTGGCATTCGCTGAGCAGCATCAGATCCCGGTCGCCAAGGACAAGAAGGGAGAGGCGCCGTTCTCCGTCGACGCCAACCTGCTGCACTCCTCGTCCGAAGGCAAGGTTCTGGAAGATCCGGCGCAGGAAGCTCCTGAATACGTGCATATGCGCACGATTTCGCCGGAAGCCGCTCCAGATAAGGCAACGATCGTCAAGGTGGGTTTCGAGAAGGGCGATGCTATTTCGATCAACGGCGTTCGCATGAGCCCGGCGACGCTGCTTGCAACCCTTAACAATTACGGCCGCGACAACGGCATCGGACGCCTCGACCTCGTGGAAAATCGCTTCGTCGGCATGAAGTCGCGCGGCGTTTACGAAACGCCCGGCGGCACGATCCTGCTTGCCGCGCATCGCGCAATCGAATCCATCACGCTCGACCGCGGTGCCGCGCACCTCAAGGATGAGCTGATGCCGCGTTACGCCGAGCTGATCTATTACGGCTTCTGGTTCTCGCCGGAGCGCGAGATGCTGCAGGCGTTGATCGACAAGAGCCAGGAGCATGTCGAGGGCGAAGTGACGCTGAAGCTCTACAAGGGCAATGTCATGGTCATCGGCCGCGAGAGCCCGAAGTCGCTCTACTCCGACAAGCTCGTCACCTTCGAAGACGACCAGGGCGCCTACGACCAGAAGGATGCCGCCGGCTTCATCAAGCTCAACGCACTGCGTCTGCGCACGCTCGCAAAGCGCAATATCACGAAGTAAGCGAGAACAGCTCGATAGAGATCAAAGGCCCGCCTCGTGCGGTAATGCAGTTCACTTAGGTTTGCTTACGGCTCTTATCGGGTATCTGGCAGGGAGTTTTTTGACGACACGGGGGCATGATCGCCCCCGTTTTTCTGTCAGCAGCAAGTCTGCCAATCTGTTTCTCAATCTGGTGAGGTGGGCGGGGATTTTGCCGGGTGCTTCGATCGCCATCCATCCCCATTCGTGACGCAGGTAATGCAGGGCTGTGATAAAGCTTAGTCGGGTTGGCTCGACTTGGGCTTCGGTCGCGACCTCTGCCATTTCGAGCCGCACCAGATTGTAGGCCAGCAACGCGCCCCAGACCTCCTGATAGACAGTCTCCGGCGTGCCGCTTCGCAGGGTCAGTTCGCTACCGAGAAGCTCCTGCTTGAGTTCGCGATAACTTGTCTCGATGCGCCATCGCTCTTCATACTGATGGACGATTTCGCTTGCCGGATAAGTTTGTCTGTCCATCAGCGATGTCAACAATATGCGCTTTTTGCCATGGCTGGTGGTCGTCTCGATGGCCCTGACCTCCCAGAAGGCCGGCAAGTCCGGTTCTGCCTGCCGCGCCTGGGGCGAGACCTTCATGCGCACCCGATAATCGGTGGGGTGCGGATCCAGTCGTTCCCATGTGCTGTTGGCTTTGGCCGGAATCGGCCAGTGACGCTCATGTCCCTTCGTCTGCAATTGCAAGAGAAGGCTGGCACTGAAGAAGCCCTTGTCGAAGACCGTCAGCGAATGGTCCGGAACCCGGTCGAGCAGGCTTTTGGCATAGAGCATCTCGTTTGTGCCATAGGCTCCGAACACCGCATCACGCACCAGATGCGTCGCCAGCGCCGTCAGCGTCAGCAGCCGCAATTGCGGATAGCTTGCGACAACGCCAGACGCGTAGGCCTGCGCTCCAAAATGCGCCCGGTTCTCCGGGCTGTCGGACGTCCGCAGCGTGCTGCCGTCCACGGCATAACGACAAAGACCCCGCCAGGCACGCCCGGATTGGTGGCGTTCATCCCAGCATGATGCACTCATTGCAAACAACTGCGCCAACGGTGCCTGACCCAAGCGCTGCCGTGCCTGTGTCAACGCGC
Organism: Rhizobium sp. T1470; assembly: GCF_042140505.1. Classification (NCBI taxonomy): domain Bacteria; kingdom Pseudomonadati; phylum Pseudomonadota; class Alphaproteobacteria; order Hyphomicrobiales; family Rhizobiaceae; genus Rhizobium; species Rhizobium sp. T1470. The sequence goes on along the minus strand of NZ_CP148091.1, from coordinate 4,162,156 downwards.
TCTTGGCAATATCCGCGTTGACCTCATCGGGCAAAACCAGATCAAGATGGGCCACCACCTCCGGGATCGACTGATGACGATAAAGGGCCAACGCAATCACCAGCCAGACGACCTGCTCGGCTGGCAGCTTGCGCTTGCGGATGCTCGCCTTGCCTGTCGTGGCGAGAGCCTGAGCGATCCAGTCCGGGTCGATCGCCTGCGAAAGAGCCGATAATTCGGCCGAATGTCCAAGGGTGCGCGACATCACAAACAAAAACAGGATGGGAAAACGAATCCCCATCCTGAACCATCAAACTTGCCCGCAGCTCACTAAGTGAACTGCATTACCGCTTCGGCGGGCCTTTTCATGCGCCAATCGTGGCGTGGGAAACCTTTGCAGCGCGCCGTGAGGCGCGGACGAACCAGACGTAGCTCGCAATGGAGATCAGTGCCATGGTCGGGATCACGGTTCCGAACGCCAGAAGCGGCATGCCGATCAACGAACCCGCGACGCCGCCTGCAAAGCCGCCACCCATCTGGATGAAGCCCATCATTGCGGACGCCGAGCCGGCAATATGCGGGAAGGGGTAGAGGCCCGAGGTTGTCATGTGCGGCGTCAGGAAGGCAAGTCCGAAGGCCAGGAACGCGATCGGCCCCATAATCGAGAGATAGGTGGGCGTCACGAAGTGGACAGAGAGCGCAATCATGATGCCCGCGGACCCGAGCAACCCGAGCCCGACGCGCACGGAACCGTCACCGCCCAAGCGCGGCGCCGCATAACGCAGGCAGATGGAGCCCAGGAAGTAGGAGCCGGACTGCAGCAGCATTCCGAGGCCGAAGGCTGTCGGCGAGAGGCCGACGACCTTGATGAGGATGAACGGGAGCAGCGTGGCCTGCGCATAGAGGGCACCGATCGAGCCGCCGAGCACGAGCGAGGCGGAGACGAAACGGCTTTCACGTGCAAGCTCGGTATACGCGGCCAGAAGCGGTCCGGGCAGGGCACGGCGGCGATCGGGCACGCTGGTTTCGCGCATGAAGACGACCACCGAAAGGCAGATCAGCAGACCGAAACCGATGAGAAGGAAGAAGACGGACTGCCAGCCGAAGGCGGCAAGCGCCAAACCGCCGATTGTCGGTGCCGCGGCCGGCCCAATGGCGATCATGATCCCAATCAGGTTCATGATACGGGAGGCCTCGGTTCCGGTGAACTGGTCGCGCACGATGGCGCGGGCGACCGTGATCCCGACGGAGGCGCCGATGCCCTGGATGAGACGGCCGGAGAGCAACCATTCGATGCCAGGCGCAAAGGCGGCAAGCAGGCTACCGGCGACATAGATACCGATGAAGAGGAGCGTCGCCGCGCGCCGGCCGAAGGCGTCCGAGAGCGGGCCCGCAAGCAATTGCGCAACCGAGAAACCGGCGAAATAGACGGAGAGCGTCATCTTGATTGCCGAGTCGGACGTCCGGAATGCCTGCACGAGCTCGGGCATCGCAGGGGTATAGATCGACATCGAGATCGGGCCGATTGTTGCGAGAAGCGCGCCGAGCATGCTGGTTCGCCGTTGGCTCATCCGGAATGGGGGCATAGGGGTACTCGCTCTTGGTGGCATGTGCGAAGCCGCCCAAAGGGCGACCCCTTCCTTCTGTCGGAAGCTGCGTGATCCGGCAATTCAAAAATCTTATGGGTCGCCATCATCGCTTGACGGGCCTCGATTGGCGCATAAGCTGCGATGGTTCCTTCCGGAGTTCTTTCGATGACCCAATCGTTGCTTGCGGGCGCCTTTCTGGCTGCCCTTCTTTATGTGCTGATTCCCGGTCCGGCGTTCCTCGCGTTGCTTGGCATCGGTGCGGGGCAGGGACGTCGCGCCGGCGCGCTGTTCGTCGGTGGCCATCTGGTCGGTGATCTGCTGTGGGCGTCACTGGCGCTGATTGCAATCATCGGCGCAAAGACGATCGGGACCTTTGTCTTCGACGCGCTCGGTCTTCTCTGTGGCTTCTACCTTGCCTGGATCGGCTGGAATGCTGTGAGGGCAAAGCCGAAAGGAGACGGACAGGCTTTGTTGGTCGTCGAACGGCCGTTCCGCCGTGGCCTGATCTTCGGCGTCACCAACCCGAAAGGGTATCCCGTGGCGCTCGCAACGTTCACGGCTCTCGTTGCCGGCTCGGCGAGCGCGTTGCAGTTTCACACGTTGCCGGTCCTGCTTGCGGTTTCGTTTCTGGGCTTTATTGTCGCCGATATGATCCTGATCACGATCATTGGCGCCGGCACGGTGCGGCGGTTCTATCGCTCGCACGAGCGGCTGATCGTCCGCTGCTCCGGTGTCTTGTTCATGGGTTTCGCAGCGCAGGCGCTCTGGCACGCGACACCGGGCCTGCTCGGGTGGCGGAAAGCCTGAGATCAGGGTCGAGGAAACTGACGACCGAATTGAGCGTTGCCACCGTTTCCGGGTCGCCGATCGACGTCGCGATCTGCAGCTGATCTTTGTAGTAGTCCCGGAAATTGAAGCTCGTCGCATCGGTGATATCGGAGAGGTCGAGGATGTTGCCGGCTGGGTCGATCGTTCGCATCGGCAGCGGTTCGGAGATGGCGGCGAATGTATCCTGATTGATCGCGCCCGCATCGAAGCTCTGCCTTGCATATTGGCGCAGTTCGCTGGCGCTGATCGCGGAGAAATCCGGCGTATCGCCGCCAGTTTCATCAATGTGGAATGCCGTCGAAGGCTTCGCAGCTGTGCCGATTTTGGCTTCTAATTCATTGTAACTATTAGAATTATCGGAATTTCTTCTGAAAAGGAAATTCGGCGAAGACCGCACAGAAAGGATTTCCATGGCCCATATCCAATTGCAAGAAGATGACGAGCAAAGCTATCGCGCGCGCCGAAGCCGCGTCAATCGTTAACGATTGGTTAATTCTCATGCATCATTTCTTGCCGTGAACTTTTCACAGTCAGGCGGCGGAAAGAGCGTCCGATCGGCAATACCAATTGCGTACGGGCATCCCTATATTGCCTGTTCAGTTGCCTGCCACAAAGGATGTCCGCATGCCTTCCACACCACAATTCAATCCGGCACTCTTCGAATGGAACGGCCTTCACGGCCTGCCTCGGTTCGATGCGCTCAACGACGGTGACTTCGCTTCCGCTTTCGATGCCGCACTCGCCGCACACGAGAAGGAGATCGATGAGATCGCCGGAAATCCGGAAGCGCCGACATTCGAGAACACGGTCGCTGCTCTAGAGATTGCAGGCGATCAGCTGTCGCGCGTATCCGCACTGTTCTGGAACCGGGCAGGCGCTCACACCAACGACACAATCCAAACACTGGAGCGGGACATTTCGCCGAAGATGTCGCGTCACTACTCCAAGATCGGCATGAATGCGGCCCTCTTTACCCGCATCGATGCCCTGTGGGAAGCGCACGAAAGCCTTGGTCTGTCGCTGGAGCAGACACGGGTGCTGGAGCGGCACTGGAAGGGTTTCGTCAAATCCGGCGCGAAGCTGCCGAAGCCCGAGCAGGAGAAGCTTGCGGGCCTCAACGAAAAGCTCGCCGGCCTCGGCACCCAGTTCGGGCAGAACGTGCTTGCCGATGAAAAGAACTGGGCGCTGATCCTTTCCGACGGCGCCGATCTCGACGGCATTCCCGAATTCCTGAAGGATGCGATGGCGGCTTCTGCACGCGAGCGAGGCGAAGAGGGCAAATTTGCCGTGACCCTGTCGCGCTCGATCATCGAACCGTTTCTCACCTTCTCCGAGCGGCGCGATCTGCGTGAGCAGGCCTTCGAGGCTTGGGTAGCGCGCGGCGAGAACGATGGTGTGACGGACAATCGCGGCATCATCCGCGATATGCTTGCGCTTCGCGACGAGGTGGCGAAGCTCCTCGGCTATGGTAACTTCGCGGAACTGAAGCTCGACAACACGATGGCGAAGACGCCCGGTGCGGTGAACCACCTACTTCGACAGGTGTGGGCGAAAGCTGTCAAGCGGGCCGGCGAAGAAGAGGCCGACATCGCCAAGCTGATCGCCGCAGAGGGCAAGAACCATGAGGTGATGCCCTGGGACTGGCGGCACTATGCTGAGAAGATCCGCGCACAGCGGTTCAACTTCTCCGAAGCCGAGTTGAAGCCTTATCTCCAGCTCGAGAAGATCATCGATGCCTGCTTCGACGTCGCCGGCCGGCTGTTCGGCATTCGTGCCGTCGAGAAGAAAGGCGTTCCCGCCTATCATCCCGATGTTCGCGTTTTCGAGATCCGCGACCGAGAGGACACGCTGGTGGCGCTCTTCCTTGGCGATTATTTCGCTCGCAGCTCGAAGCGCTCCGGCGCTTGGATGAGCTCATTCCAGTCGCAGCACAAGCTGCCGCTGAAGGACGGACGACAGGGCGAGCTGCCGATCATCTACAATGTCTGCAATTTCGCCAAGCCTGCCGAAGGCAAGCCCGCGCTTCTGTCGCTCGACGATGCGCGCACGCTGTTCCACGAATTCGGCCATGCGCTCCACGGAATGCTCTCGAACGTCACCTATCCCTCGATCTCCGGCACGGGCGTCTCGCGCGATTTCGTTGAATTGCCGTCGCAGCTTTACGAGCACTGGCTGACGGTGCCAGCGATCCTCAAGCAGTATGCGGTGCATTTCGAAACCGGCGAGCCGATGCCACAGGCGCTGCTGGACAAGGTTCTGGCGGCCCGCACTTTCAATTCCGGCTTCAATACGGTCGAGTTTACCTCCTCCGCGCTTGTCGACATGGCGTTCCACACGCGCGACAAGGTCGAGGACCCGATGGCGGTGCAGGCCGGGGTGCTCTCGGAGCTCGGCATGCCGAAATCGATCGTCATGCGTCACGCCTCGCCGCACTTCCAGCACATCTTCTCCGGCGGTTATTCAGCCGGCTACTATTCCTACATGTGGTCCGAGGTGCTTGATGCGGACGCCTTCGCCGCCTTCGAGGAGACGGGCGACGCGTTCAACCGGGAAATGGCAGCCAAGCTGAAGGACAACATCTATTCCGTCGGTGGCGCCATCGATCCCGAGGATGCCTACAAGGCCTTCCGAGGCAAGCTGCCGAGCCCGGATGCAATGCTGGTGAAGAAGGGACTTGCGACCTTCGAAGAACTGTCCGGCAGCGACGCCTGACAAGTCATGTTTTGCGCATCTTGGATGCGCAAAAGCTAAAGTATTGGCGGGTGACAACATCTGACCGCTTCGTCACATGACTGTCACTGAAGGTTAATAAGCAACCGGCATCGACCTTAACCGATGCCGGTTTTTTCATGACCTCTCAGCCTTCATAGACGAGTGCTGCCGTTTCGAGGGCCGGCGTCGAATTGCACTATGGTGCAACGCCTGTTCTGAAGGGCATCGGCATTTCGCTTTCCAAGGGCAAGACGCTGGCGCTGCTTGCTCGACGGCGACGTGGAAGGTTGCCTGCGATCTGCCGATCGGGCTTGTGATCTGGGACGACTACGGACATCGGCGGGGAAGCGAGTCAATCTCGAACGGCGACAATGGCGCGCCACTCGGTCGCGAGCTGGAGTTTGCCGACCTGCTGCGGTTCGTCCGCGATGCCTGCATATCCAACATGGTCTGGCTGACGGCCGACGTGCACTATACGGCAGCGCACTCCTACGATCCCGGCAAGGCGACGTTCCGCGAGTTCCTCCCGTTCTGGGAATTCGTGGCTGGACCTCTCCATTCCGGAACCTACGGCCCGCAACAACTCGACATGACCTTCGGCCGCAGGTGAAGTTCATGAAGGCAGCACCCGGCGGCCCGGAGCAGAACCTGCCGCCATCGGCCGGCATGCAATTTTTCGGGCTGATCGATATCGATGGGCAGACCGAGCAACTGAGGGTGCGGCTGATAGACCGGAACGACACGGAACTGTGGCGGACGACCATCGACCCGCAGATATCGAGTTGACGCCATGGGTGGCAGGCAATCGGCTTTCCCCCCTTTCGCAGAAGCGAAAAACACTGTATGAGCCGCCCAAATGAAATTGGCGCCTTCTCCCAGCGCGGCGCCCCAGCCTCAGAGATATAGACATATGGCACTTCGCAACATCGCGATTATCGCGCACGTTGACCATGGCAAGACGACACTGGTTGACGAGCTTCTGAAACAGTCCGGCTCGTTCCGCGAGAACCAGCGCGTTGCAGAACGCGTCATGGATAGCAACGACCTGGAAAAAGAGCGCGGCATCACGATTCTTGCCAAGGCAACGTCCGTCGAGTGGAAGGGTGTTCGCATCAACATCGTCGACACCCCCGGCCACGCCGACTTCGGTGGCGAAGTCGAGCGTATCCTGTCGATGGTGGACGGCGCGATCGTTCTGGTCGACTCCTCCGAAGGCCCGATGCCGCAGACGAAGTTCGTCGTCTCCAAGGCGTTGAAGGTCGGCCTTCGCCCGATCGTCGCGATCAACAAGATCGACCGTCCTGATGGTCGCCACGAAGAAGTCATCAACGAAGTCTTCGACCTCTTCGCGAACCTCGACGCGACCGACGAGCAGCTCGACTTTCCGATCCTCTACGGTTCGGGCCGCGATGGCTGGATGAACGTCAACCCGGAAGGTCCGAAGGACCAGGGTCTGGCACCGCTTCTCGACCTGGTGCTCGAGCACGTTCCGGAGCCGACAGTCCACGAGGGCCCGTTTACGATGATCGGCACGATCCTCGAAGCCAACCCCTTCCTCGGCCGCATCATCACCGGCCGCATCAATTCCGGTTCGATCAAGCCGAACCAGGCCGTCAAGGTTCTGAGCCAAGACGGCAAGCTGATCGAAAACGGCCGTATCTCGAAGATCCTCGCTTTCCGCGGCATCGAGCGCACCTCGATCGAGGAAGCACATGCAGGCGACATCGTGGCCATCGCCGGTCTCTCAAAGGGCACGGTTGCCGACACCTTCTGTGATCCGGCTGTTACCGAGGCGCTGACCGCACAGCCGATCGATCCGCCGACCGTCACCATGTCCTTCATCGTTAACGACAGCCCGCTGGCCGGCACCGAAGGCGACAAGGTGACCTCGCGCGTCATCCGCGATCGTCTCTACAAGGAAGCCGAAGGCAACGTCGCGCTGAAGATCGAGGAAGCAGAAGGCAAGGATTCCTTCTACGTGTCGGGTCGTGGCGAATTGCAGCTTGCCGTTCTGATCGAAACCATGCGCCGCGAAGGTTTCGAGCTCGCCGTATCGCGTCCGCGCGTCGTGATGCACCGCGACGAGAACGATCAGCTGATGGAGCCGATCGAAGAAGTCGTCATCGACGTCGACGAAGAGCATTCCGGCGTCGTCGTCCAGAAGATGTCCGAGCGCAAGGCCGAAATGACCGAGCTGCGTCCTTCGGGCGGCAACCGTGTTCGCCTGGTGTTCAATGCGCCGACGCGCGGCCTGATCGGCTATCAGTCGGAACTCCTGACCGACACGCGCGGTACCGCCGTGATGAACCGTCTGTTCAAGGACTACCAGCCTTACAAGGGCGAAATCGGTGGCCGTACCAACGGCGTTCTGCTCGCAAACGCTGCGGGTGAAGCTGTGGCCTATGCCATGTTCAACCTGGAAGATCGCGGCCCGATGATGATCGAGCCGGGCGAAAAGGTCTACATGGGCATGATCATCGGCATCCACTCCCGCGACAACGATCTTGAAGTCAACGTTCTCAAGGGCAAGCAGCTGACCAACATCCGCGCTGCCGGCAAGGACGAAGCCGTAAAGCTGACGCCGCCGATCCGCATGACGCTCGACCGCGCTCTGTCCTGGATCCAGGACGACGAGCTGATGGAAGTGACGCCGAAGTCGATCCGCCTGCGCAAGATGTATCTCGACGCAAACGATCGCAAGCGCTTCAGCAAGGCAAAGATCGCCTGAGCCATCCAGACGCCTTGAAGTCTTTCAACCCCGGCCATCGTGCCGGGGTTTTTTATTGTGTGCTGCGTCGAATCCGGCTTGTCGCAATAGTTAAAAAAGCGTTAAATTTCAGCCGTCGTCCACACGTTAAGTCTGTGGGCAAGCGACCTGAATGCGTTGGGCGCATATGGTTAATTGCCGACAATGGGACCAGAGTAAGCGTTATGAAGACGTTGTCGATCGATGTTCGGCGGGCCGAACCGCAGGATTCCCGAGCTATATCGGAAGTGCATCGGCTTGCGTGGCAGCACACCTATGCGGGGATTATTCCGCATCGTGCGTTGCGGCAAATGATCGAGCGTCGCGGGGAGAACTGGTGGCGCAAGGCGACCCGCGGACCCGCAACACTACTCGTTCTCGACGTGGCCGGCATGGTCGCAGGCTACGCGACACTTGGCCTCAATCGTGCCCGTGCGCTGCCGCAGGAAGGCGAGATCTACGAACTCTATCTCCGGCCGGAGTACCAGGGGATTGGCCTCGGGCACATGCTCTTCGGCGAAGCAAGACGGCTTCTGAAGTCGCTCGGCTGCAATGGACTGGTCGTCTGGTGCCTCGAGGAAAACGAGACCGGAGCGCAGTTCTATCGCAGCCACGGTGGCGTCGACTATTGCGAGGGCATGGAAACTTTCGACCAGAAGCAGCTAAAGAAAATCGGCTTCATCTGGGGTTGAGGCCGGTCTCTCCGTTTTTCCTCTTACAGTATGAGCCGGTGGCCTCACGGCGATAACGGCAATCCCGTGACCTTTATTACGGCGACGTTGCCGGTCATGATCTCGATAGGCGGGGCTGGTGACGGGCATAGTCGCCGACCGGCTGCAGCGTCGGGTCATGCTTGGTCTCCACCTCTGGAGAAGGCTGAGGCAGCTGGGCCGGTACCTGCGCCGCATCTCATCAGACGACGAGGGACGTTGCTCGGATCCGGTGCGGCGCTTGCGCGGCAACGACCCGCAAGCCGCGTATTGCCTTGACCGTCGTTTTAAGACAGCCTCAAATCCGCACGGGCGTGTTGCGTTGCGGGATGATTCCCAGTATCTGGCAACCATCGACTTAACCTTTAGAGGGAAGCTCTATGCGCATTGACGCGATCTCCATCGGCAAGAACCCGCCGGAAGATGTCAACGTAATCGTTGAAGTGCCCGTTGGCGGCCACCCGATCAAGTACGAGATGGATAAGGAGGCCGGGACGCTGGTCGTTGATCGCTTCCTCTATACGCCGATGACCTATCCGGGCAATTACGGCTTCGTGCCGCACACGCTATCTGAAGACGGCGATCCAATCGACGTTCTTATCGCTAGCACGCGTCCGCTCGTTCCGGGCTGCGTCATCAACGTGCGCCCGATTGGCGTTCTCAAGATGGAAGACAATTCCGGCAAGGACGAGAAGATCATCGCCGTACCGTCGCCGAAGCTGACCCTGCGCTACGAGAAGGTAAAGGACTATACCGACCTTCCGGAGATCACGCTGAAGCAGATCGAGCACTTCTTCTCGCACTACAAGGATCTCGAGCCCGGCAAGTGGGTGAAAATCTTCGGCTGGGGTGATTCCAAGGAAGCCGGCGCCCTGATCCTTGAGGCGATCGAACGCGCCAAGAAGGAAAAGGCCTGATCAGCTCTCGACGAGAGCACCCAATGTCCTGATCAAATCCTCCGGGTCGCCTTCGATCCGGAGGGTTTTTTTACGCGACGTATCGCCTGAGGCGAGGCTGATCGATGATTTCGCGACGCCAAGCGACTTGGCGACGAGCGCGATCAGCGCCTTGTTCGCCTTTCCCTTTTCAGCAACGGCAGTCACTCTGGCTTTGAGGTGGGACTTGCCCTCGGCGTCGGTGTCCACGCCGTCGATTGCGTCGCGCCCGCCATTGGGCGTCAGGCGAACTGCAAGAAAGATGTGGTCGGTGAATGCAGCCCAGGGCTGGCTCATGCCACCAGCGGGAAGATTGAATTCCACATCAGCGAGCGCACGAAAAAGATGATCAGCAACAGGATGATCGGCGAGATGTCGATGCCGCCGAGGTTCGGCAGCACGCGGCGGATCGGTCGCAGCAGCGGTTCGGTCACGTTGTAGAGGAACATGCCGACCGAATTGACAAATTGGTTGCTGGAGTTGATCACGTTGAAAGCATACAGCCAGGAAAAGATAGCGCTGGCGATCAGCACCCAAGTGTAGAGATTCAAAGCCAAATCAATGGTTTGAAAAAGCGCAAGCATTGCAATCTCCAGTTCGTTGTTGACAGACATGTAGACATTGACGACTAAACGAGCAAGTGCTGTCTCGAAACGCATTGTAAATCATGTTTAACAGCGGCGTCGTGCGTTGGCGTCTGGCCTGTTGCCTTGGAAAGCCTTCATGTCCTTTTCGCCAACCGGAGATCGTTTTGCTGCGTTCCGGCATTCGTCCTACACCCGGTTCTTCTTTGCACGGTTTCTGCTGTCGTTCTCGCAGCAGATCGTCAGTGTTGCCGTCGGCTGGCAGATGTATGACCAGACCGGCAGCGCCATCTATCTCGGACTGATTGGCCTCGTACAATTTCTGCCATCGCTGGTCCTGATCCTTGTCACAGGATCCGTCGCCGACCGGCACAATCGACGTGCGATCGCCGCCATCTGCTCGCTCGTCAGCGCCATGTGTACGCTGGCGCTGCTATTGATGACGATAACCGGCACGTTCTCGCCGTTGCCTGTATTTGCCGTTCTGCTGGTTTTCGGCATCGAGCGCGCCTTCATGTCGCCGGCAGTGCAGTCGCTGGCGCCGAACCTTGTGCCAACAGAGGATTTGTCGAACGCCATTGCCTGGAATTCGTCTTCATGGCAACTCGCGGCGATCACAGGCCCCGTTCTTGGCGGCCTGTTATACGGCGTCAGCCCTCATACGGCCTACACGGTCGCTGTTATCTTCGCGGCCCTTGGTGCAGCACTGCTCTATATGATCCCCAAGCCACCGCAGAAGACGACTGGTGAAGCCAAAAGCTGGGACATGATCCTCGGCGGCTTCCGCTTCATTCGGGCGGAGAAAGTCGTGCTTGGAGCGATTTCGCTCGATCTCTTCGCGGTGCTCTTGGGCGGCGCAACGGCACTGATGCCGATCTTCGCCCGCGATATCCTGACCCTCGGTCCTTGGGGGCTCGGCCTTCTACGCTCGGCGCCCGGGGTTGGCGCGATCGCCATGGCAATTTTTCTCGCCGCCTATCCGCTCAGGCATAGTGCCGGCGTCGCCATGTTCGTCGGCGTCGCCCTATTCGGCATCGGCACCGTCGTTTTCGGGTTCTCGACCAGCACGGAGCTATCGATCGCGGCGCTGGCCATCATGGGTGCGGCCGATATGATTTCCGTCTATGTGCGGGAGAGCCTGATCGCACTCTGGACGCCGGACGAACTGCGCGGTCGGGTCAATGCCGTCAACATGGTCTTCGTGGGCGCCTCGAACGAACTCGGCGAATTTCGAGCAGGCACGATGGCTTCCATTTTTGGCGCCGTCCCTGCGGTTATCATCGGCGATATTGGCACGCTTGCCGTGGCGGCGATTTGGGCAACGAGCTTTCCGAAGCTCCGCAAGATCGACACGCTTGATGCGCCGGAGCGGCTAGGAAAAGTGTGACGGCCCTCAGGCCGAGATGATGACCTCTGCTTCGATTTCGACCGGAAAGTTCAGCGGCAGGCCGGCAACGCCAATCGCGGATCGGGAGTGACTGCCCACCTCCGGCCCGAACACCTCGATGATCAGTTCGGTAAAACCATTGATTACGGCTGGCGGATTGGCAAAGCGCGGCGCGCAATTCACCATACCGAGCACGCGGCACCAGCCGGTAATGCGATCAAGGCTGCCCAACTCCCGCTTCAGGCTGCCTAACATGGAAAGAGCTACTTTCCGCGCGGATGCCTTGGCCTCCTCAATGGAGATGTTCTCGCCAACGGCTCCGAATGGGCCGGCGGGCGTACCATCGGTATTCTGCGGACCATGGCCTGAGACGAATGCGCGATTGCCGCGCACATTCACCCACGGAAACGGAAGGACCATGTTGGAAGGCAGTTTCAGGGGTTGCGGTAGAACCAATCCCATCGCGGCAAGTCTCTGTTCGTAGTTATACCAGCGTGAGCGATCTCTGACTCTTTTTGAGGTTTCCAAATCAGTTGAGTTCTGAATCAATACCGCAAACGGAGGTTTGCGGATGACATCAGGAATTCCACTGCGCGATGACTTCGACGGCTTCGCTCTTCGGGCGTTGGCCAAAGGCACGAAGGATGCGGCACAGGCTCGGCGGCTTCTTGCCCTTGCCGAAATCTATGATGGCCATTCCCGCAGCGATGCGGCCAGGATCGGAGGCGTGACCCTGCAAATTGTCCGCGACTGGGTTATTCGCTTCAATGCGCGTGGCCCGTCGGGGCTCATCAATGGCAAAGCACCCGGCAATCAAGGAAAGCTTTCCGACGTGCATCGCCAGGCTTTGGCAAAGATCGTCGAAAGTGGCCCGATACCGGCGGTGCATGGCGTTGTGCGCTGGCGGCGCAAGGATCTTGCTCAATGGCTGTTCCAAGAATATCGGATATCCGTCGATGAAACGACCATTGGCCGCGAATTGAAGGCGCTCGGCTTTGCAAAGCTGTCTGCCCGCCCGCGCCATTACGCCCAGAACGAAGGCGACCTGGAGAGTTTTAAAAAAAGTTCCCCGCCACACTGGCAGCCATCAAAGGCAGGCTCCCGAAGAACGTCGAGATTGAGCTCTGGTGGGCCGACGAAGCTCGGATAGGCCAAAAGAACAAGATCACCCGGCGATGGGCACGCAGGGGAACAAGGCCTTCGGCACCACACGATCAACGCACGATGTGGACCTATATCTTCGGCGCTATCTGCCCCAAGAAGGGCAAAGGTGCGGGTCTCGTTCTTCCCTACTGCGACACCAGCGCCATGAACCAGCATTTGATCGAAATCAGCCAGGCCGTCGATGACGGCGCTCATGCCGTGCTGATCGTTGATCAGGCGGGGTGGCATGTCACGCCGAAGCTCGATGTGCCCGACAACATCACACTGCTCTTCCTGCCGCCACGCTCGCCCGAATTAAATCCCGTCGAGAACGTGTGGCAATTTCTGCGTGACAACTGGTTGTCCAACCGGATCTTCAAAGATTACGAGGACATCGTCGCCCATTGCTGCGACGCATGGAACAAGCTGGTCGCTCAGCCGTGGAAGATCATGTCGATTGGAATGCGTGACTGGGCGCACCGGTTTTGATTAGCGCTCGTTGGTATTAGCCATGGAATTCCTCCGGAGATAGCTTTGGTCGTCATTGCTCGGGCACGGCAATTCAAAGATCTAATCTTGGCTCGGAACGCAATTTTGCTTGTGAATATTACCAGAGTGGTGGTGTGCGCGATTCTAGCACGACGCTGTGCCGGGCGCACGCTGCTAAGCGGGAAGGACGGCCCTGGATGTTGCGACGGATTTGGACGTCTTGCCCTCGAAAACAATATCAAGGAACTCGTTCAGCCACGCTTTCAGCGGCGCGTCGAAGAGCATGCGTCCTTCCAGATGCTCGCGACCCTGCTGCGCGTTCGGAAGAATGAAGCGATGGGCGCCGTGAACCACCCAGCGGTGCATCATCGCGCGTGTCAGCTCGGCATGGAACTGCAGACCCCACGCATGGCCGCCATAGCGGAAGGCCTGATTGGGATAGGTATCGCCTTCCGCGAGCAGCTCGGCACCGTGCGGCAGGTCGAAACCTTCGCGATGGAAGTGATAGACCATCTTGGGCCAGTGCATCAGCAGGCGGCCCTTCTCGGTGGGACGTAGCGGATACCAACCGATCTCGGTGGAACCGTCGGCATTCGCCTGAACCTTGCCGCCGAGCTGCCTCACCAGCATCTGTGCGCCAAGGCAGATGCCGAGCAACGGGCGTTTCTCTCTCAGCGGCACATCGAGCCAGTTGATCTCCGTCTTGACGAAATCATCTGTATCGTTGGCGCTCATAGGGCCACCGAAGACAACGGCGCCCGCATGTTCGGCGAGCGTGGAGGGCAGTCTATCGCCGAGAACCGGGCGCCGGATATCGAGGCGATATCCCTTCTCGACCAGAAGCTGACCGACCCGGCCAGGGCTGGAACGCTCCTGATGCAGAACAATCAGGACGGGATGTTCGCCCGTCTCCGGAAAGCGGTCAGTCGGCATCGTCCTGCACTACCTCGGTATCCGTGACCCGTCGCGCTGCCTCCTGCCGCTTCTGGATGCGCTCACGAGCCGAAACGCCAAGAAGTTCGGCGATACGCCAGATCGCGTCATCCTCCATCTCGCTGCGCTCGCCATCGGCATAGACGATGTCCCAGAGGACTCCGATCAGTTCGAGCCGCTGTTCCGTGTTGAGGTGGCGCTTGAGATCCGAGGTGAAGCGGTAGTAGTCGACGGCATCGCTTTCCGCCTCCTGGCCGGCGGCCATCAGCGCATCGAGTTGCTTGCGGTCGAGCCCATACTGATCCTTGAGCAGCTTACGAAGCCGCTTCGTCTCACTGTCCTTGACCTGACCGTCCGCCTCCATGACCTGCATGCAGAGCGCGGCCACCGCGATGCGCGGATCATCGGGGGCGAAGCCTTTCTTTGCATTGTCGGAAGTCAGATTCTGAAAAAATTCCTGGAAGCGTTCGAACATTTAGGTCCTGTTTGTCTAGAAAAGGCGAAGCCGTGTCTTGGGTTCTGGCTCTGCCGCTGGATTGCGAACGCCGGGATCGTCCGGCAGGCCGCCAAAGAAGGGGCGCGGTTCGGGTGAAATTGCAGCTTCTGCCGCCCGCTTGGTTGGTGCAGGCGGTTTTGGAGATGGACGCGCCGCCTCAGCGATCGTGGCGGCCCGCTCGAGTTCGATGATGCGGTGGTCGTTGGCCGGGCTTTCTGAACGGGCTTCGCGCACCGGCGGCAGCGTTCTCAGCGCGCTGTCGATCGAGATCGTCGTGCTTTCATCGGCCGCCTTCTCCACATGGTCGAACGGAGCCTTCCAGACAAAAGCATCCAGTCGGCCGGTGACGGGCGAGAGCGGCAGCCATTTGTCGGAAACGAAGCCATCTGCCACCCATGCCGGATCGCGCGGCGCCTTGAGGGCCTGGGCAAGCCAATGGCGAATGCGACCCTGATCACCGGTTTCGGCCTCCTCGATGTCGGCGAGCAGCAGAAAGGCGGATTCGCGTGGCTCGACACGGGCAGCAGCCTCCGCCTTGGCGCGGGCCTTCGCGAAATCCTGCGTGTCGAGAGCGGCCTGCGCCACGAGAAGCAGGGATTCGACGTTGTTTGGCCGCATCCCCTCCAGGCGCTCGGCACGCTTCAGGCGGTCAGCAGCAGAGTCGCCGCTGCGGGCTCGCACATAGGTCCGGCCGATATCCGGGTGCGGGGCCGACTTCCACGCCTGCTCGAGGATCGACGCCGCCTTCCTCAGCTTGTCTTCGCGGAACAGCGCCTTCGCCGCGATGATGGCGGCAGGCTCGAAGTCGGCGGCGAGCTTGAGCGCATGTGTGGCGTCGTCGCGCGCTCCCGCTGGATCGTTCTCTAGCTTCTCGGTTGCGCGAGCGGTCAGCAGTACGGCGCGAAGCCGCTCGGCCTGTGCCTTTTCGACGACGCGGCCGGCCTTTTGCTGTTCCAGCAGCCGTAGGGCGTCGTCCCAGCGACCTGCCTGGCTCCGATATTCGAGCGTCGCCTGGGCAGCCCACGGAAGATAGGGCGCGTTGTCGGCAGCCTTTTCCGCATATTGACGCGCGGCCTCATTGGCGCCGAGCCGCTTGGCTTCGAGATACAGTCCGCGTAACCCGAGTTCGCGGGTCTCTGGATCGTTGGTCATCGCCTCGAACTTGGCGCGGGCTTCGTCGTGGCGACCCTCGATCAAAGCAGCCTGCGCCTCCAGCAGGGCAATCAGCGGCTCCTGATCGGCGCGGATCAGACCGCGGGAGCGGGCGGCCATCTTGCGCGCCATCAGCGCATTGCCGGCGCCCGCTGCGATCAGGCCTGTTGATAGTGCCTGATAGCCGCGATCGCGCTTGCGGGCACGAAAATAGCGGGTGATGGAATAGGGCGACATCCAGATCATCCGCAGCAGCCGCCACAGGATCATCACGACTGCAATGAGTGCAATCAGGGCGCTCGCCGCAACGATGAGCCGGGTCTGGTAGAGCTGCCCTTCCCAGATCAGCGAAAGATCGCCGGGGCGATCGGCTAGCCAGGAAAATCCGTAGCCAAGAGCCAGCACCAGGAAGGCAAATATGACGAGCCTGACCATGCCTCAGCCCTCCTTGCCGGCGTTGGAAACGGCCTTGGACAAGGCGCTGCCCACGAGATCCTCGACGCGGATGCGGGCTTCCAGCGATTGTTTGAAGGCGGCCGATGCCTGTTTGGCCTGAGCCGGCAGATCGATCCATTCGGTTGCGGCCCCCTGTAGGTCGCCGTTCTTCACCTTGTCTTCTATACGGGCGGCGATCGCCTCAACGCTCTCGCCTTCGATATTGCCGACGGGGCGAACTTTAACCAACGATTTGGCGCTTGCCATCAATCGGTCGGACCAGCTCTGGTTGGGGTCGGCCTGATTGACGGAATCGACGATCGCCGTTGCGACATCCGGTAGCTGGCGGATCAGCTCGGCGCGTGAGGGAACGCCGGTCTCGGCGAAATTGCGCAGATCCGCGGCAGCCTGGTCATCAGGGGAGACGCTGGCAAAAGTGTCAAGCTCGGCAACGAACGGCCCGCCGCGATCGATTGCTGCTTTCAGCGCGGCGGCGGCGATCGCCTTGGCAACAGCAACGTCCTGCCGCGGTTCGTTCAGCTTCTTCTCCGCCTCAGTCAGACGTTGCTCGATATCGGCGCCGTCGGAGGTTTTCTGATCCGCGGCTTGAGAGATGGCGCCACGCAGCTGATCGATCTGGCCGTTCAGGTCGGCGATCTTCTGATTGAGGGCATCGACCGCAGTCGTGTCGGTGGCAGCAGGCGGCGGTGCTTTGGCCGTCGTTTCCAACGCAGCGATACGCTGCTCTAGCGCATTGTTATCGGACGTGGAGGGGGCAGCGGCGAGATTGGCGAGCGATTGCTTCAGCCCGTCAATTTCGGCGGAGAGATTGGTGACATCGGCAGATGCTGTAACAGGAGCGGATGAGCCGGGCAGGTAGCCTGCATATTGAATGGCCCCGGCGCCGAGAAGTGCTATCAGGCCACCAACGATACCGGCGGCGACCAGAGCCGACGTGCTGCCGCGCTGCGGGGCAGGCGGCGCCGGTGGAACCGGCTCATCGGCCGCGGGGTCGGCAGCAGCTGTCGGCGCTTCGTGAGGCGGCGGTCCGTTGGGCGATTCGGACTGCGCTCGGGCCTCATCCGAGGGGCTCGCGTCCGGTTCATCGGCTTTCGTTTCGGCGTCCCTGGCAGAAGCAAATTCCTGCGCGTCCAGATCGACAGTGACCGGCTCTTCGGTGCTCTTCGAGTGGCGAGGCGGATTTCCTGGTGCCATGAGATCCTCATATTTATGCAATGCAACGAAAGTAGTCAGTGATGCCAGTCAAGGAAAGAGGTTAGATCAAATTTGGGCGGGCAAGCGTTCAAAGGAGCGACAAAAGGCTGCGCTCCTCCGGCACGCTGGCGATGCTTACTGCGCCCTGCAGCGGTATGGGGACTGCTTCTGCAACGGATTTGCTAAGGCAGAGAAAGCGCATTCCAGCTAGCCCGTCGGGACTCATGTGCGCCTCGATCACGCGAAAGAAGTTTTCCGCTGTCTGGCGCGAGAAAAAGAGGATCGCGTCCGGCCGCTGATGCGCGACGATCGTTTGCAGTGTTTGCGGCGCAATCCATGTCGGTTCCATCCGGTAGCATTCCACGACGGTGATCCTTAGGCCGATTTCGCGCGCGCGCTTCTCGAAGGTCTCGGCCCTTGGTCGGCCGGCAAGGTAGAGAACAAAGCCGCCGCCTGCCCTTTCCGCGATTGTCTCGGCGAGCTCGGTGCCGCTGCCGCCGGACGCCGTGACTGCGGTGAAACCGATCGTCCGCGCCTCCTCGGCCGTCGCATCCCCGACTGCAAAAACAGGCCGCGTGAGATGCACCGCGAGCTCGGCGCTATGCGTTGCAAGCGCCCTGATCGTTTCAGCACTGGTGATCACAATACCGCCTTCGGTCGTCTCGAGGCCGCGCACCGCCGCATCGCCATCGTGAACCGGCTGCGACAGCGGCAGCAATATCGGTTCGTGCCCCAATTCGCGAAGACGCTCGGCGGTGCGCTCGCCCGAATGCTGAGGACGGGTCACGAGGACACGCATCAGGACATCAGCTCCAGTCGTCGAAGAAGCTGCTGCCGGCGCGCGCCCGAATCTCCTGCCCGGCACGCGTGCCCAACGCAGCCGCATCGCGCCTGTGACCGTCAACGCTGACGGCGTGCTGGTTGCGGCCATCCGGCGTGATGATCAAGCCGGAGAAGCGTACCTGGTCGCCTTCACAGATGGCATAGCCGCCGATCGGTGTGCGGCAGGAGCCGTCCAGGGCTGCGAGAAAGGCGCGCTCACAGGAGACCGTGTCGAAGGTCGCCGTATCGTTGATGGGGGCAAGGAGTGCATCGATGCGTGCGTCACCAATGCGGCTTTCGATGCAGATCGCACCCTGGGCCGGTGCGGGCGGAAAGGTTTCCGCGGCGAGGATATCGGTTATCACGTCGACCTTGCCGAGCCGCTTCAATCCGGCGATCGCAAGCAGAGTGGCATCGACCTGGCCTTCTTGCAGCTTTCTCAGCCGTGTATCGACGAGGCCACGGAAGGTGATGACCTTGATATCGGGACGCATGCGGCGGATCAGCGCCTGGCGGCGAAGCGACGAGGAGCCGACGGTCGCGCCGTGGGGCAGGTCGATCAGCTTTGGCGCGGTGCGTCCGATCACCGCGTCCCGGACATCCTCGCGCGGCAGGTAGGCAGAAAGACAGAGCCCTTCCGGAAGCCGTGTCGGCATGTCCTTGGCCGAATGCACCGCGATGTCGAGGTCGCCGCTCGCAAGCTGCTGCTCCAGTTCTTCGGTGAACAGGCCCTTGCCGCCGATCTCGGCCAGCGAGCGATCGGTGATGCGATCGCCCTTGGTGCTCAGCACGACGATTTCGAACATCTCTTCCGGCAGTCCGTGCGCCGCCATCAGCCTGTCGCGGGCTTCGTGAGCCTGGGCGAGTGCCAGCGGGCTGCCTCGGGTGCCGATCCGGAAAGGTTTTGTTTGCATCCGCATTGATCCGTTGTTACCGGAGTTCCTCGTAAACAGGTTTAAGACCCATCGCAATCAACGATCAGGTTTCATGGCGCCCTTTCTACGCATCCTCGGCATCGAAACAAGCTGCGACGAAACTGCGGCGGCAGTGGTCGAGCGAGCCGTCGACGGGCGGCCGACGGTGCGTTCCGACGTCGTCCTGAGCCAACTCGAGGAACACAGCGCCTATGGCGGCGTTGTGCCTGAGATCGCCGCTCGCGCCCATGTCGAGGCACTCGATACGCTGATCGACGAAGCCTTGAAACGTGCCAATGTGTCGCTCTCGGATATCGATGCCATCGCGGCAACGTCCGGGCCTGGCCTTATCGGCGGTCTGCTCGTCGGCCTCATGACCGGAAAGGCGATTGCCAAGGCCTCCGGAAAGCCGCTCTACGCCGTCAATCACCTTGAAGGGCATGCATTGACAGCGCGGCTGACGGATGGGCTCGCATTTCCATACTTGATGCTGCTCGTTTCTGGCGGCCATACGCAGCTTATTCTTGTCCGTGGTGTCGGGCAATACGAGCGCTGGGGCACGACCATTGATGACGCGCTCGGCGAAGCCTTCGACAAGACGGCGAAACTGCTGAGTCTGCCTTATCCCGGCGGGCCGGCGGTCGAGCGCGCGGCCAAGAGTGGTAACCCGGATCGCTTCAATTTTCCGCGGCCACTGGTGGGAGAGGCCAAGCTCAACTTCTCGTTTTCCGGCCTGAAGACGGCCGTGCGCCAGGCCGCGACCGAAATCGCGCCGTTGACGGAGCAGGATGTGGCGGACATCTGCGCCTCATTCCAGAAGGCGATCTCACGGACGCTGAAGGATCGCATCGGCCGCGGGCTGGAGCGTTTCAAGTCCGAGTCCCTTCATGTCGACGGCAGACCGGCCCTCGTGGTGGCCGGCGGTGTGGCTGCCAACCTGGAGGTTCGCAGCACGCTGCAGTCGCTTTGCGGCAAGCACGGCTTTCGTTTCGTCGCGCCGCCGCTGCGGCTGTGCACCGACAACGCCGTGATGATTGCCTGGGCTGGTCTGGAGCGGATGGCGACAGGCGTGGCGCCTGATGACCTCGATGTGCAGCCGCGCTCGCGCTGGCCGCTGGATTCCAACGCCGAAACCTTGCTTGGCTTCGGCAAACGGGGAGCGAAAGCATGAGCGAAAAGATTGCCGTCGTCGGAGCTGGTGCTTTTGGAACCGCGCTTGCCGCGGTGATCGCCCTGACGGAGCGCAACGCGGTGACGCTGGTCGGTCGGGATCCTGAACTGATCGCGGACCTGAAAGCTGAGCGTTTGCACGATGCGGTCTTGCCGGGCATCGCGTTGCCGGAGTCTCTCGCCTTTTCCGCCGAACCCGATGCGATCGGCGATGCCGATATCGTGCTCTTCGCGATGCCCTCGCAGGCGCAGGCGGATGCCGCAAGACAGTACCGACCCTATTTGGGGAGCAGTGCCATCGTCGTGACCTGCGCCAAGGGCATCGAGAGGGCGACGGGCAATCTGCTGACCGACATGCTGGAGCGCGAAATACCCGGTCATGCGGTTGCTGCCCTGTCGGGACCCGGCTTTGCCGCCGATATCGCCAAGGGATTGCCGACGGCGATGGCGATTGCTGCGGCTGATATGGATGTTGCCGAAAGGCTGGCACATGCAATCTCCGGTCGAACTTTCCGGCTCTATGCCTCGTCCGACCGGGTCGGCGTGCAGCTCGGCGGCGCACTGAAGAATGTTCTGGCGATTGCATGCGGCATTGTCGAGGGGGCCGGCATTGGAGACTCCGCGCGTGCGGCGCTGATTGCACGCGGGCTTGCCGAGATGTCGCGTTTCGTCGTCGCCAAAGGTGGACAGGCGGATACCGTGCGCGGGCTGTCCGGCCTCGGCGACCTGGTGCTGACCGCTACCAGCCACCAATCGCGCAACCTGCGCTTCGGGATTGCACTCGGCCGCGGCGAGACAGTCGATCCTGCCCACGGCGAGCTCGTCGAAGGCGCCTTTGCGGCCGCTGTTGCATCGCGCCTGGCGCAGTCGCTCGCTGTTAGCATGCCGATCACCGATGCCGTTTCCGCTATCATCGACGGTAAGCTCGGCATTGCCGAGGCGATCGATCAGCTCATGACGCGCCCGATTACCACAGAATAGGAGTTTCGATATGCTCTTTGCTCTTCTCTGCAAGGACAAGCCCGATCATCTCAGCGTCCGCATGGAGGCCCGGCCCGCTCACGTGGAACATCTCAACAAGCTCAATGCTGAGGGCGTGTTGAAGATGGCCGGCCCGTTTCTCGACGGTGAGGGCAAGCCATGCGGCAGCCTCGTCATCATTCATGCCGATACGATCGAAGCGGCCAAGGCGCTGGCGGACAGCGACCCCTACACGAGGGCCGGGCTTTTTGAGAGCGTCGAGATCAAGCCCTTCAATTGGGTCTTCAACAATCCGGAGGCATGAGCGTGGCGCATTGGCTTTACAAATCAGAACCGGCTTCCTGGTCCTGGGAGCAGCAAAAGGTGGCCGGCGAGAAGGGCATCGAGTGGACGGGTGTCCGCAACTATCTCGCCCGCAACAACATGCGGGCGATGCAGCTTGGCGACAAGGGCTTCTTCTATCACTCCAACGAAGGTCTCGAGATCGTGGGCATCGTCGAGGTGTGTGTCTTGTCGCATCCGGACTCGACAGCCAAAGGCGACGACCGCTGGGATTGCGTTGACATTCGCGCCGTCTGCGACATTCCCAAACCGGTTTCGCTGAAGGACATCAAGGCCAACGAGAGGTTTGCCAAGATGTCGCTCGTCACCTCCATGCGGCTTTCGGTCCAGCCGGTGACTGACGATGAGTATCTGGAGATTTGCCGGCTAGGTGGCCTCGATAATCCGCCGCGTTGAGACGCCGTTGAAAACCGATCCCGAGATCTTCATCCGCGCCAACACCAGCCCGATGGCGCCGCCGCATGTGCCGGAAATTCGATTGCATCTAGCGGACGAAGCGCATGGGTTGTGGCTGAAGACGGAAGAGGAGCTTGCCGAGATCGGTCTGCCGCCACCCTTCTGGGCCTTCGCCTGGGCGGGTGGTCAGGGGCTGGCGCGCTACATACTTGATCATCCGCATATCGTTGCCGGCAAGCGCGTTCTCGACTTCGCCACAGGTTCTGGCTTGGTGGCGATTGCGGCAAAGATGGCGGGAGCGGCCAAGGTCGTTGCCGCCGACATCGACCCGTGGGCCGAAACCGCGGTACGACTGAATGCCGGCCTGAACCAGGTCGAGGTCGATTTTACCGGTGCTAATCTGATCGGCGACAAGGTCGAGGCGGATATGTTGGTCGCGGGCGACGTCTTCTACGACAGCGACTTTGCGGCAGCGATCGTTCCATGGTTCGAGACGCTCAGCCGTCAGGGTATCGCAGTCCTCGTTGGGGATCCGGGACGCGCCTATCTTCCCAAGAAGCGCTTGGAATTCTGCGCAATCTATCAGGTTCCCGTTACCCGGGCGTTGGAAGACAGCGAGGTGAAGAAAACGACCGTTTGGCGCCTCATGGCCTGATAACGCAGACGCCAGCCTCGTATGAACAGCTGCTGCTCTTGGCGGTGACGTTGATCACCTTGGCCATTGGCGCGAGGTTGGTGGTTCGCTGCGGGGCAGGGAAGCCATAGCCGCTGCTGGCGACATAGGTCCCACCGTCGGCATCATAGACGTATGACGATCCCGAATAGGTGCCGCTGACCCCTCCACCTGGCTGCGGCTGAACCAAGATGATGACGTTGCGTCCGCCATAGCCGCTATAACCATTGTAGCCGCGATACGGCCATGAGGCGCGCTTGATCAGAGCCGCGCGACCGGGACGATGGCCGAACCGGCCGTATCCATCTGAGAAGCGGACGCGTCCATCGTTCCATCCACGAAAGGGTCGGCCGACGATCGTCGGCGCGTGATGCCTCATGAATTGCTTGCCACCGTGGCGAGAGAACGAATTCTGGCCGAAATCGCCTGCTGAGGTCGGCAGCGCGATCAGAGCCGCTGCCGCGAGAGAAACGAGCATGGATAGGGTCTTCAGCATCGTGCGGATCTCCGGAAACGAGATGGTTAACAAAGCGTTAACCGCAAAATGCGCCAAAAGCCGCCGCTTGTCCAGAAGACGTCTGGCCATGCCGCTTGCGCAGCGGGGCCGCCGCGCCGTCAAGCGCAGTTCACGCCACCCAGAGACGCAAATCGATTAAATTAAATTGGGGGTGCAATTATACTTGTCGTTAGGGGCTTCCGTGATTAAACGTCGCCATTGATGCGACGCACACAAACAAATTTGTCATTCGTGTGGTTGCCTTGAATGCTCCGAAATCCGGGAGCGCAGAGAAGACGCCGCGAGGTTCTGATGGCGAATGTCACAAATAAACGGCCCCTGTCGCCGCATTTGCAAATTTACAAGCCTATCCCCACGATGGTCATGTCGATCGTCCACCGCATTACTGGTGGCGCACTTTATGTCGGCACGCTGCTGGTCGCCTGGTGGCTGATCGGAGCTGCAACCGGCCAGGCCTATTATGATTGGGTCAACTGGATACTCGGCAGCATCATCGGCAAGCTCGTGTTGCTCGGCTATACTTGGGCACTGCTGCACCACATGGTCGGCGGCTTCCGTCACTTCGTCTGGGATCTCGGCTACGGCCTCGATAAGGACGTCTCGACCAAGATGGCCCAGGCTTCGATCGTCATATCGCTCTGTCTGACCGTGCTGGTCTGGGTGATCGGCTTCCTCATTCGCTTCTGAAGGTTGTTCTCATGGATATGCGCACCCCTCTGGGTAAGGTTCGCGGCCTTGGCTCGGCCAAGGAAGGCACCGATCATTTCTGGCGTCAGCGCGTCACTGCGGTTGCCAATGTGCCGCTCTTTCTCTTCTTTATCATTTTCATGATCGTTCACGCTGGCGAGCCTTACGCGGACGTGGTTCACGCGCTGTCGAGCCCGTTTGTTGCGGTCGTCATGGGCCTGATGGTCATTTCCGGCACCATTCATATGCGTCTCGGCATGCAGGTGATCATCGAGGACTACGTGCATGGCGAATTCGCCAAGCTCGCCCTGCTGATGCTGAACACCTTCTTTTCGATCCTGATGGCGGGGTTCTGTCTCTTCGCCATTCTGAAAATTGCATTCGTAGGATAACCGTATCATGGCACCGACTTCACCCGCTCAGAATGGGAAGGCCTACAAGTATGTCGATCACTCATACGATGTGATCGTCGTCGGCGCCGGTGGCGCCGGCCTTCGCGCCACGCTCGGCATGGCCGAACAGGGTTTCCGCACGGCCTGTATCACCAAGGTGTTCCCGACCCGCTCGCACACGGTCGCAGCCCAGGGCGGGATCGCCGCCTCGCTGCAGAACATGACGCCCGACAGCTGGCAGTGGCATCTCTACGACACCGTCAAGGGCTCCGACTGGCTCGGCGACGTCGACGCCATGCAGTATCTCACCATGGAAGCGCCGAAGGCGGTCTATGAGCTGGAGCACTACGGCGTTCCCTTCTCGCGCAATGAGGAAGGCAAGATCTATCAGCGGCCGTTCGGCGGCCACATGCAGAACTTCGGCGAAGGCCCGCCGGTACAGCGCACCTGTGCCGTTGCCGACCGTACCGGCCACGCCATCCTGCACACGCTCTACGGCCAGTCGCTGCGCAACAACGCGGAATTCTTCATCGAGTATTTCGCGCTCGACCTGATCATGTCGGAAGACGGCAGCCGCTGCACCGGCGTCGTCGCCTGGTGCCTCGATGACGGCACGATCCATCGCTTCGCCGCCAAGATGGTGGTGCTGGCGACCGGCGGTTACGGCCGCGCCTATTTCTCGGCAACGTCTGCCCATACCTGCACCGGCGACGGCGGCGGCATGGTGGCCCGCGCCGGCTTGCCCCTGCAGGACATGGAGTTCGTGCAGTTCCACCCGACCGGCATCTACGGTTCGGGCTGTCTCATCACCGAAGGCGCGCGCGGCGAAGGCGGCTACCTCGTGAATTCCGAAGGTGAACGCTTCATGGAACGCTATGCGCCTTCGGCCAAGGACCTTGCCTCGCGCGACGTCGTCTCGCGCTGCATGACCTTGGAGATTCGTGAAGGCCGCGGTGTCGGCAAGGCCAAGGACCATATCTTCCTGCATCTCGACCATCTCGATCCGGCCGTTCTGCACGAGCGCCTGCCGGGGATTTCCGAGAGCGCCAAGATCTTCGCCGGTGTCGACGTCACCCGCGAGCCGATCCCGGTCCTGCCGACGGTCCATTACAACATGGGCGGTATTCCGACCAACTACTGGGGCGAAGTGCTGAACGCCGACAGCGCCAATCCGGAACGCATCATCCCCGGCCTGATGGCTGTCGGCGAAGCCGGCTGCGCCTCGGTGCATGGCGCCAACCGTCTCGGTTCGAATTCGCTGATCGACCTCGTGGTCTTCGGCCGCGCCGCGGCAATCCGCGCCGGCGAGGTGATAGACCGTGCCGCACCGGTGCCGCATCTGAATGTCGCCGCTTGCGACAAGATCATGGATCGCTTTGACGATCTTCGCCATGCCAGCGGCGGCACGCCGACGGCCGTGCTGCGCGAGAAGATGCAACGCGCCATGCAGGAAGACGCTGCCGTGTTCCGCACGCAGGAATCGCTGGAATCGGGCTGCAAACGCATCTCGGCCATCTGGCAGGAAATGCGTGATATCAAGGTCACCGACCGCTCGATGATCTGGAACTCCGACCTCGTGGAAACGCTCGAGCTACAGAACCTGATGGCCAACGCCATCACCACGATCTATGGCGCCGAGGCCCGCAAGGAAAGCCGCGGCTCCCACGCACGCGAAGACTACACGGAAGGCGCATTCGCCGGGCGCGACGACGTCAACTGGCGCAAGCACACGCTCGCCTGGGTCAACGACGCCGGCGACGTCAAGCTCGACTACCGCCCGGTTCACACCGAGCTCATCGCAGAGGGCATCGATCCCAAGAAGATCGCGCCCAAGGCTCGCGTGTACTAAGAGGAACTGGACATGGTTGAACTCGCTCTTCCCAAGAATTCCCAGATGCGCGAAGGCAAGGTGTGGCCGAAGCCGGCAGGTGCGAAGAACACCCGCGAATTCCGCGTCTACCGCTGGAGCCCGGATGACGGCCAGAACCCGTCGATCGACACCTTCTACATCGATGTCGACGATTGCGGCCCGATGGTGCTCGACGGCCTGCTATACATCAAGAACAAGATCGATCCGACGCTGACGCTACGCCGTTCCTGTCGCGAGGGCATCTGCGGTTCCTGCGCGATGAACATCGACGGCACCAATACGCTGGCCTGCACCAAGGGCCTCGACGACATCCAGGGCGCGGTAAAGATCTATCCGCTGCCGCATCTGCCTGTCGTCAAGGACCTGGTTCCCGACCTGACCAACTTCTACGCCCAGCACCGCTCGATCGAGCCGTGGCTGAAGACAGTCTCGCCGACACCGGCCAAGGAGTGGAAGCAGAGCCACGAGGATCGCCAGAAGCTCGACGGCCTCTACGAGTGCATTCTCTGCGCCTGCTGCTCGACCTCCTGTCCGAGCTACTGGTGGAACGGTGACCGTTACCTCGGCCCAGCCGTTCTCTTGCAGGCTTACCGCTGGCTGATCGACTCCCGAGACGAAGCGACCGGCGAGCGCCTCGACAATCTCGAGGATCCGTTCCGCCTTTATCGTTGCCACACGATCATGAACTGCGCGCAGACCTGCCCGAAGGGTCTGAACCCGGCCAAGGCAATCGCCGAAATCAAAAAGATGATGGTCGAGCGTCGCGTCTGATCGATCCAGCAAGGGGGCCGCAGATGCGGCCCTTTTCTTTATCCGATCACGAAACCTTGATTTGCCCGGGATTGCGCCAAATTTGTCTCGGTTTTACGGCGTTGCTCCCACATCGACACAATTTCTCCTCGCGCTGGCTTGATTCAATACAGCCTTTCAAGATAATTCCGCCGTGATTGAGCGGCAGCTTCAGGACAATACTGGAAAAATCAGGAGTATCATGATGCAGTTCAGACATATGGCGACAGGTCTCGTGGTTATTCTGTCGTTAGCTGGCTGCCAGCGCACCGCATATAATGATGCAAGCTATTCTGCCCCGTCGCCGCTGACAGCGCAGCCGGTTCCCTCGGTTCAGGGCGGGCAGCTTCCGCCGCCTTCCGGCTCTTCGCAGTTCCCCGCTGCCCCGACGACTGCGGCGCCCGTCGCCGGTGGCCAGCCCGGCGCGATGGCTGCGAATGCGATGGATGTCACCAAGGAATCGATGGTCGGCAGCTGGCGCGTCAACGGGTCCTGCGACATGTTCCTGACGCTTACCAATCTCGGCAGCGGCTCGCGCGGCGGTACGCGCGGCTGCGTCGGCGAACTGACGGCGATGGGCTCCTGGGAAGTCACGGGCAAGCAGGTCATCCTGAAAGACCGCAGCGGCAACCAGATCGGCAGCGTCTACAAGACTGCCGACAACGCCTTTAGCGGCCAGACCAATACCGGGCAGGCGATCAGCCTCAGCCGTTAAAAGATTGGGCGGCGAAGGCCGCCGATCCTGCATAGGCGGACCTCCTTTATGCAACCCATGCCAGACTACACGCTTAGCGTCAGCGAGCAGTTGAAGTCGCTGACGGCTTCGGGCGCGCTTCAAATCGATTCAGCCCAGATGCATGTTGCCAAATGCCTGGATCGGGTACTGTCGGGGTTGAAGCAGCGGCGGCCGGCGGCAAAGGCGAGCGCCCTCGGCTGGCTGTTCGCCAACAAGAAGAAGCCGTCGGAATCGGTCAAGGGGCTCTACATTCACGGCAGCGTCGGCCGCGGCAAGACGATGCTGATGGACATGTTCTTCGCAATGGCACCCTGCGCGAAGAAGCGGCGCGCGCATTTTCATGAATTCATGACCGACGTGCACAACCGCATCGCGGCGCACCGACTGAAGCTCAAGCAGGGCGAGACCAAGCAGGCCGATCCTATTCCGGTCGTCGCTGCTGCGCTCTATGACGAGGCCGAACTGCTTTGCTTCGATGAGTTCACCGTGACTGACATCGCCGACGCGATGATCCTGTCGCGGCTTTTCTCCGAACTTTTCCGGCGCGGATGCCTGCTGGTCGCGACATCGAATGTCGAGCCGGGCAATCTCTACAAGGACGGCCTCAATCGAAGCCTGTTCCTGCCGTTTGTCGATCTTCTGAAGCAACACGTCGAGATCGTGACCCTGGACTCGCCGACCGACTACCGGATGGAGAAGCTCGACAGCCAGCCGGTCTATCTGACGCCGCTCGATGACCGGACCGACATGGCCATGGATGCATCCTGGATGCAGGCACTGCATGGCCGCAGGGCACAGCCGCTGGAAATTCCGATGAGGGGGCGGTCGATCCATGTGCCGCTGGCAGTCGATCGCCTGGCGCGCTTCTCATTTGCCGATCTCTGCGAAAGGCCATTGGGCGCGGCCGACTTTCTCGCCGTTGCCGAGCGCTTTGACGCCATCTTCGTCGACCGTGTACCATTGCTGGGGCCTGATAAGCGAAACCAGATCAAGCGCTTCATCATTCTGATTGATACGCTTTACGATCACGCGGTGCGGCTCTATGTGTCCGCTGCAGCGATGCCTGAAAATTTGTTGACACAAGCGCGTGGTATCGAAGGCTTCGAATTCGACCGCACTGTCTCGCGCCTTTTCGAAATGCGCAGTGCCGAGTATCTCGCATTGCACCACGAGCGACGGGCTGCAGAGTAACGATTTGGTGGCGAATTATCTTACGTTTACGTAAGAATTTAATGATCTAAACGATTGAAATTCCTCGCTCAAAAATAATCGTTTGCCATTTTTTGGCTTTGGGGCTATGCGATGGCGGCATTGGGCGATGCCCCCCTCCGCGCGTCGCCTGACGAATTTTGATCGCAAAGGAAACAGCGAAATGGCGCGTAACAAGATCGCACTCATTGGTTCTGGCATGATTGGTGGCACGCTGGCGCATCTCGCCGGCCTGAAGGAACTGGGTGACATCGTTCTCTTCGATATCGCCGACGGTATTCCTCAGGGTAAGGGCCTCGACATTGCTCAGTCCTCTCCGGTCGAGGGCTTTGACGCCAACCTGACAGGCGCCAGCGACTAT
This sequence comes from Rhizobium sp. T1470, assembly GCF_042140505.1. Classification (NCBI taxonomy): domain Bacteria; kingdom Pseudomonadati; phylum Pseudomonadota; class Alphaproteobacteria; order Hyphomicrobiales; family Rhizobiaceae; genus Rhizobium; species Rhizobium sp. T1470. Next base: position 4,132,964 of record NZ_CP148091.1, on the reverse strand, counting down.
TCTGCGATCGAAGGCGCGGACGTCTGCATCGTCACCGCAGGCGTCGCCCGCAAGCCGGGCATGAGCCGCGACGATCTTCTCGGCATCAACCTCAAGGTCATGGAACAGGTCGGCGCCGGCATCAAGAAGTACGCCCCGAACGCTTTCGTCATATGCATCACCAATCCGCTCGACGCGATGGTCTGGGCGCTGCAGAAGTTCTCCGGCCTCCCGGCCAATAAGGTCGTCGGCATGGCCGGCGTGCTTGACAGCTCGCGGTTCCGTCTGTTCCTTTCCAAGGAATTCAACGTTTCCGTACAGGACGTCACCGCCTTCGTGCTCGGCGGCCATGGCGACACGATGGTGCCGCTGGCTCGCTACTCTACGGTAGCGGGCATCCCGCTTACTGACCTTGTGACCATGGGCTGGGTCACCAAGGAGCGCCTCGAAGAAATCATCCAGCGCACCCGTGACGGCGGCGCCGAAATCGTCGGCCTGCTGAAGACCGGCTCAGCCTACTACGCACCCGCTGCCTCGGCGATCGAAATGGCTGAATCCTACCTCAAGGACAAGAAGCGCGTTCTGCCCTGCGCAGCACAGCTGACCGGCCAGTACGGCGTCAAAAACATGTATGTCGGCGTTCCCACGGTCATTGGTGCTGGCGGCGTCGAGCGCATCATCGAGATCGACCTCAACAAGGCCGAGAAGGAAGCTTTCGACAAGTCTGTCGGCGCTGTCGCCGGCCTATGCGAAGCCTGCATCAACATTGCGCCTGCGCTCAAGTAATCGGACCGCGCGCTGACGTCATCCAAACAGGAATAGACCCATGAATATTCATGAATATCAGGCCAAGGCTCTGCTGAAGGGCTATGGCGCGCCGGTCGCGCAAGGCGTGGCGATCCTCAAGGTCGAGGAGGCCGAAGCTGCCGCCAAGTCGCTCCCCGGCCCGCTCTACGTGGTCAAGAGCCAGATCCACGCCGGCGGGCGCGGCAAGGGCAAGTTCAAGGAACTCGGCCCTGACGCCAAGGGTGGCGTTCGCCTCGCCAAGTCGATCGAGGAAGTCGTTTCCCACGCCAAGGAAATGCTCGGTAACACGCTGGTAACGGCGCAGACGGGTGAAGCCGGCAAGCAGGTCAACCGCCTCTACATCGAAGACGGCGCAGACATCGCTCGCGAGCTCTATTGCTCGCTGCTGGTCGATCGCTCCGTCGGCCGCGTTGCCTTCGTCGTCTCGACGGAAGGCGGTATGGACATCGAGGCCGTCGCGCACGACACGCCCGAAAAGATCCACACGATTGCGATCGATCCTGAGGCCGGTGTCACGGCCGCCGATGTTGCCGCGATCTCCAAGGCGCTGCAGCTCGATGGCGCTGCCGCAGAAGACGCCAAGTCGCTGTTCCCGGCGCTCTACAAGGCCTTCGGCGAAAAGGATATGGCTCTCCTCGAGGTCAATCCACTGATCGTGATGAAGGACGGCCACCTGCGCGTCCTCGACGCCAAGATGTCGTTCGACGGCAACGCGATTTTCCGTCACGACGACGTCAAGTCGCTGCGCGACGAGACGGAAGAAGACGCCAAGGAAATTGAGGCCTCGAAGTGGGACCTCGCCTATGTGGCGCTCGACGGCAACATCGGCTGCATGGTCAATGGTGCCGGCCTCGCCATGGCGACGATGGACATCATCAAGCTCTACGGCAAGGAGCCGGCGAACTTCTGTGACGTCGGCGGCGGCGCCGGCAAGGACAAGGTCGCTGCGGCCTTCAAGATCATCACGGCGGACCCAAAGGTCGAAGGCATCCTCGTCAACATCTTCGGCGGCATCATGAAGTGCGATGTCATCGCTGAAGGCGTTGTCGCGGCTGTGCAGGAAGTCGGCCTGAAGGTTCCGCTCGTCGTGCGTCTCGAAGGCACCAATGTCGAGCTTGGCAAGAAGATCCTGAACGAGTCGGGTCTCGCGATCACGGCAGCTGACGACTTGGACGATGCGGCCAAGAAGATCGTCGCGGCGATCAACGCCTAATTTTGAAGGACCGGAAATAAATGTCCATTCTCGTCAATAAAGACACAAAGGTCCTCGTTCAGGGCCTGACCGGTAAGACCGGCACCTTCCATACCGAACAGGCGCTTGCCTACTACGGCACGCAGATGGTCGGCGGTATCCACCCGAAGAAGGGTGGCGAAACCTGGACGGGCTCGAAGGGCGAAAGCCTGCCGATCTTCGCAACCGTTGCCGAAGGCAAGGAAAAGACCGGCGCCGACGCGACCGTGATCTACGTTCCCCCGGCAGGCGCAGCCGACGCGATCATCGAAGCGATCGACGCCGAGATCCCGTTCATCACCTGCATCACCGAAGGCATCCCTGTTTTGGACATGGTGCGCGTCAAGGCTCGCCTCGACCGCTCCAAGTCACGCCTGCTCGGACCGAACTGCCCGGGCATCCTGACGCCGGAAGAGTGCAAGATCGGCATCATGCCGGGCTCGATCTTCCGCAAGGGTTCAGTCGGTATCGTTTCCCGCTCGGGCACGCTCACCTACGAAGCCGTGTTCCAGACCTCGAACGAAGGCCTCGGCCAGACGACGGCTGTCGGCATCGGCGGCGATCCGGTCAAGGGCACCGAGTTCATCGACGTCTTGGAAATGTTCCTCGCTGACGAAGCCACCCAGTCGATCATCATGATCGGCGAAATCGGCGGCTCGGCAGAAGAAGACGCAGCACAGTTCCTCAAGGATGAAGCCAAGAAGGGCCGCAAGAAACCGATGGCCGGCTTCATCGCTGGTCGTACGGCCCCGAAGGGCCGCACGATGGGTCATGCCGGTGCCGTCGTTTCCGGTGGCAAGGGTGACGCAGAATCGAAGATCGCGGCGATGGAATCGGCTGGCATCCGCGTCTCGCCGTCGCCGGCCCGCCTTGGCAAGACGCTGGTTGAAGTCCTCAAGGGCTGATCCAATCTATACCCCGGGCACCGGTTCTCACCGTCTGCCCGGGTCTCGACTTCGAAATGGAATGAGCCGCGGACAGGCGGCTAACGACAGATGCGGCAAGCCGGTCGAGTATCCGGCGGAATCACAAGTCAGGAGGCGGACGAAAGCGTCCGCGTAAAACCATGGCACGGCAAGAAGCCAACGAGCAGTTTCAGATTACCTCGTTTCTGGATGGCGCCAATGCTGCGTATATCGAGCAGCTCTATGCGCGCTATGAGGAAGACCCGAACTCGGTCGGCGAGGAATGGCGGTCTTTCTTCAAGGCGCTGGAAGACAATCCGGAAGATGTGAAGAAGGCGGCCAAGGGTGCATCCTGGCGCAAGAAGGATTGGCCGCTGCAGCCCAAGAGCGACCTCGTTTCGGCGCTCGATGGCGATTGGGGTACCGTTGAGAAGATCATCGAGACCAAGGTCAAGGGCAAGGCGGAAGCCGCCGGCAAGCCGACCGATGGCGCCGACATCCTGCAGGCGACGCGCGACTCCGTTCGCGCCATCATGATGATCCGCGCCTACCGCATGCGCGGTCACCTGCACGCCAAGCTCGACCCGCTCGGTATCGCGGCACCCGTCGACGACTACAAGGAACTGTCGCCCGAAGCCTACGGTTTCACCGAGGCCGACTATTCCCGCAGGATCTTCATCGACAACGTTCTCGGCCTCGAATACGCCACCTTGCCCGAGATGATCGAGATCCTTGAGCGCACCTACTGCTCGACCCTCGGTGTCGAATTCATGCACATCTCCAACCCGGAAGAAAAAGCCTGGATCCAGGAACGCATCGAAGGTCCGGACAAGGGTGTTGCCTTCACCCCGGAAGGCAAGAAGGCCATTCTCGCCAAGCTGGTCGAAGCCGAAGGCTATGAGCAGTTCCTAGATGTGAAGTTCAAGGGTACCAAGCGTTTCGGTCTCGATGGCGGTGAATCGCTCATCCCGGCGCTGGAGCAGATCCTGAAGCGCGGCGGTCATCTCGGCCTTCGCGAAGCCGTGTTCGGCATGGCCCACCGCGGCCGCCTGAACGTCCTTTCCCAGGTCATGGGCAAGCCGCATCGCGCGATCTTCCACGAGTTCAAGGGCGGCTCTTACGCGCCTGACGAGGTCGAGGGTTCGGGCGACGTCAAGTACCATCTCGGTGCCTCTTCCGACCGCGAGTTCGACGGCAACAAGGTCCACGTGTCGCTGACGGCCAACCCGTCGCACCTTGAGATCGTCGACCCTGTCGTCATGGGCAAGGCGCGTGCCAAGCAGGACATGGGCGCCACCGTCTGGGACGGCGACACCATTCCGCTCTCCGAGCGCGCGAAGGTTCTGCCGCTGCTCATCCATGGTGACGCGGCGTTTGCCGGCCAGGGTGTGATTGCCGAAATCCTCGGCCTGTCGGGCCTGCGCGGTCACCGCGTTGCCGGCACGATGCACGTCATCATCAACAACCAGATCGGCTTCACCACCAATCCGGCCTTCTCACGCTCGTCGCCTTATCCGTCCGACGTCGCCAAGATGATCGAAGCGCCGATCCTGCATGTGAACGGTGACGACCCGGAAGCCGTTGTCTACGCAGCCAAGATCGCAATGGAATTTCGCATGAAGTTCCATAAGCCTGTCGTCCTCGACATGTTCTGCTACCGTCGCTACGGCCACAACGAAGGCGACGAACCGTCCTTCACGCAGCCGAAGATGTACAAGGTCATTCGCGCCCACAAGACCGTCCTGCAGATCTATGCGGATCGTCTCGTTGCCGAGGGCCTGCTGACCGACGGCGACGTCGAGAAGATGAAGGCCGACTGGCGCGTGCATCTCGAACAGGAATTCGACGCCGGCCAGAGCTACAAGCCAAACAAGGCTGACTGGCTGGATGGCGAGTGGTCGGGTCTGCGCACGGCTGACAACGCCGACGAACAGCGCCGCGGCAAGACCGCCGTACCGATGAAGACGCTCAAGGATATCGGCCGCAAGCTTTCGGAAATTCCGGAAGGCTTCCGTGCCCATCGCACGATACAGCGCTTCATGGAAAACCGCGCCAACATGATCCAGACGGGTGAGAACCTCGACTGGGCGATGGCAGAAGCGCTTGCCTTCGGTTCGCTGGTGGTCGAAGGCCACAAGATCCGTCTCTCCGGTCAGGATTGCGAACGCGGCACGTTTTCGCAACGTCATTCGGTTCTCTACGATCAGGAGACGGAAGAGCGCTTTATCCCGCTTGCGAACCTGTCGTCCAACCAGGCCCGCTACGAAGTCATCAACTCGATGCTCTCGGAAGAAGCAGTGCTCGGCTTCGAATACGGCTATTCGCTGGCTCGCCCGAACGCGCTGACCCTTTGGGAAGCCCAGTTTGGTGATTTCGCCAACGGCGCGCAGGTCGTCTTCGACCAGTTCGTCTCGTCGGGAGAACGCAAGTGGCTGCGCATGTCCGGTCTCGTCTGCCTGCTGCCGCATGGCTACGAAGGGCAGGGGCCTGAGCACTCCTCGGCCCGCCTCGAACGCTTCCTGCAGCTCTGCGCTGAAGACAACATGCAGGTCGCCAACGTCACGACGCCGGCGAATTACTTCCACATCCTGCGCCGTCAGCTGAAGCGCGACTTCCGCAAGCCGCTCGTGCTGATGACGCCGAAGTCCCTGCTGCGTCACAAGCGGGCTGTTTCCAGCCTTGCGGAACTCGCCGGCGAATCCTCCTTCCATCGTTTGCTCTGGGACGATGCGGAGGTCATCAAGGACGGCCCGATCAAGCTGCAGAAGGACAACAAGATCCGCCGCGTCGTCATGTGCACCGGCAAGGTCTATTACGATCTTCTGGAAGAGCGCGAAAAGCGCGGCATCGATGACATCTACCTGCTGCGCGTCGAACAACTCTATCCGTTCCCGGCAAAGGCGCTCATCAACGAGCTCTCGCGCTTCCGGAACGCCGAGATGGTCTGGTGCCAGGAAGAGCCGAAGAACATGGGCGCATGGTCGTTCATCGACCCGTATCTGGAGTGGGTTCTCGCCCATATCGATGCGAAGTACCAGCGCGTCCGTTACACCGGCCGCCCAGCTGCCGCTTCGCCGGCAACGGGTCTGATGTCCAAGCATCTATCGCAGCTCGCCGCATTCCTCGAGGACGCGCTGGGCGGCTAAGGGATCGGGGCGATGGCATACTTCTTCTTCAGACTTGTGCCGCCTCGTCCCCGCTTTTCCGCATGACGCGACCGGGGAGGAAATGGCCGCGATGAAGCACCATGTCGCCTATTGGCACCGCAACGCAGAAGACGGATCGGCCATTGCCGTCGGTCCCGTCTTCGAAGGCGAGGGAGCCTGGGGCATGGCACTCGTTTCGGCGCTGGATCAGCAGGCGGCGCAGGCGCTCGCCGATGCCGATCCGATCATCCAGTCCGGTCACGGCTTTCGCTTTGACATATTGCCAATGCCCTCGATCATTCTCCGGCCGTCTGCAGCCGGAAACGAATAAACGAACACAAGCAAATCAGGATTTGAACAATGGCCACAGAAATCCGCGTTCCAACTCTCGGTGAATCCGTCAGCGAGGCAACCGTCGGCACCTGGTTCAAGAAGGTTGGCGACGCCATCAAGGCCGACGAGCCGATTCTCGAGCTTGAAACCGATAAGGTGACCATCGAAGTGCCGGCGCCGGCTTCGGGTACGCTGTCTGAAATCGTTGCGCAGGCAGGCGAAACCGTCGGTCTCGGTGCGTTGCTAGGCCAGATCGCCGCAGGCGCTGGTGCTGCCGCTGCCCCGGCTGCTGCTGCCGCCCCCGCGAAGGTTGCCGAGCTCGCAGCCGCTGCACCGGCACCCGCTGCCGCTGCGCCGGCTGCGTCCGTATCCGCCATGCCGCCGGCACCGGCTGCCGCCAAGATGCTTGCCGAGAACAACCTGTCGGCCGATCAGGTCGACGGCAGCGGCAAGCGCGGCCAGGTGCTGAAGGGTGACGTGATCGCCGCTGTTGCCAAGGGCATCTCCACCCCGGCTGCCGCTGCTGCCCCTGCCGTGCCGGCTGCTGCCCGCGGCCCGTCAACGGTCGAGGATGCGGCCCGCGAAGAGCGCGTGAAGATGACGCGCCTGCGCCAGACGATCGCCAAGCGCCTGAAAGACGCCCAGAACACCGCTGCCATGCTCACCACCTATAACGAGGTGGACATGAAGGCGGTCATGGATCTGCGCGCCAAGTACAAGGACGTCTTCGAAAAGAAGCATGGCGTGAAGCTCGGCTTCATGGGCTTCTTCACCAAGGCCATCACCCACGCGCTGAAGGAACTTCCGGCTGTCAACGCCGAGATTGATGGCACTGACATCATCTACAAGAACTTCTGCCACATCGGCATGGCCGTCGGCACGGACAAGGGGCTCGTCGTCCCTGTTATCCGCGACGCCGACCAGATGTCGATCGCCGAAGTCGAGAAGGAACTGGCGCGCCTGGCAAAGGCTGCTCGCGACGGTTCGCTGTCGATGGCCGATATGCAGGGCGGCACCTTCACCATCACCAATGGCGGTGTATACGGTTCGCTGATGTCCTCGCCGATCCTCAACGCTCCGCAGTCCGGTATCCTCGGCATGCACAAGATCCAGGACCGTCCCGTCGTCGTCGGCGGCCAGATCGTCATTCGTCCGATGATGTATCTCGCGCTCTCCTACGACCACCGCATCGTCGACGGCAAGGAAGCCGTGACCTTCCTCGTCCGCGTCAAGGAAAGCCTGGAAGATCCGGAGCGTCTGGTTCTCGATCTCTAAGCAATCGACTGGGCCGCGTGAGCGGCCCTTTCCACCTCAGCGGGGCGCGCGATGTCGCTGGCAATCTCCACAGGGCGTATGACCATGATGCCTCTCCTTGCCATCGGCAGGATCGGGGCGTCGCTCGCGTTTTTGCTGGCACTGCCCGCGGCCGCTGTCGGCACTCCCGACTGCAGGCAGGCGAGCGCCGTTTATGCCGACCGGGATGGCGCCTACGAACTGCGTTTCACGCCGATCAATTCGGAAGCGGCGGCTGCCAGCAACCGGTTCATGCTGAAAGTGCTGAAAACCTCGATCGAACTCGACGGCTATGTCATGCCCTCGGACGATCCGGAGCGTGCCGTCGGTATCGTGATGTTTAAATGCCCCGGCGGTGACCTGACAGGCGCGGATCTGGACGCCTGCACGATCTGGCAGGGCACGATCTACGGCGCGAATGCCAAGGGCGAGATCGACAACCTTCAGCCGGAAGCGGCAGTCGCGGCCGACAGCGTCTTTCTGCCGGGTCTCGGTCCGGCGATCCGCCAATCGCAGATCTGGGGCAACGACAAGGCTAAGGTTGCGCCGTGGGATGTCCTGGCATTCAAGGAGTGCGCGAAATGACACAACGACCGGTTCTTCTCGTCACCGGCGGCAGCCGGGGTATCGGCGCTGCGGTCTGCCGCCTCGCTGCCCGGCAGGGCTGGAACGTGGCGGTGAACTATGCCGCGAACCGCACGGCGGCCGATGCGATCGTCTCGGAGGTCAAGGCAGAGGGCGGCGACGCGATCGCGATCAAGGGCGATGTCGGCAGCGCGAAGGATATCGTTTCGATGTTCCAGGCGGTCGACAAGCATTTCGGGCGGCTCGACGGGCTGGTCAACAACGCCGGTATCGTCGATGCGCAGCAGCGCGTCGATGAGATGAGCGTCGAGCGCCTTGAGCGGATGATGCGGATCAACGTGACCGGCTCGATTCTATGCGCGGCCGAAGCCGTTCGGCGGATGTCGTCGAGGCACGGCGGCAAAGGCGGGGCGATCGTCAACATTTCGTCTATGGCAGCGGTTCTGGGTTCGGCATCGCAATATGTCGATTACGCCGCGTCGAAGGCCGCGATCGATACCTTCACCATCGGTCTGTCTCGAGAAGTGGCGAACGAGGGCGTGCGCGTGAACGCCATCCGTCCCGGCGTCATCGATACCGATATTCATGCATCCGGCGGCCTGCCGAACCGCGCGCGCGACCTGGCGCCGAGCATCCCGATGCAGAGGCCCGGCACGGCGGAGGAAATCGCCGATGCGGTCCTCTACCTTCTCTCGCCGACGGCTTCCTATATAACGGGCGCCATACTCAATGTAAGCGGCGGCCGTTAGGACGCGGAGACCATATCACCATGCAATACTTCTTCGAATTTTTGGGCCTGATGGCCGTCTTTTCGATCTTCATCGTCGTACCCGGCGCCGACTTCGCCGTCATCTTGCGCCAGAGCATCGTGCATGGCCGCCGGGCAGCCATGATGACCGGCCTCGGCATGGGCTTTTCGCTGCTCTTCCACATCAGCTACACCATCCTAGGTCTCGGCCTCATCGTCTCCCAATCGCTGATGATGTTTGCGATGATCAAATGGGCGGGCGTCGCCTATCTCGTCTACCTCGGCATCAAGTCGTTCCGCGAGCCGGGCTTCAAGGTGAACGAGATCGAAATTTCCGATGAGGACCGTAAGCCAATCTCGGCACTCAAGTGCCTCGGCATGGGCTTCATCACCAATGCGCTCAATCCGAAACCCGTCCTGTTCTTCCTGTCGCTGTTTTCGACACTGGTGCATCACGACACCCCGGCGCTCATCCAGTTTAGCTACGGCATCGGCATGGCAACGGCGCTCGTCGCCTGGTTTGCGGGCGTTTCCACCTTCTTCACCGTCAAGCCCATTCGCGACCGCTTCATCGCAAGCGGCAAATGGTTCAACCGCATCACCGGCGCCGCATTGGTCGGCTTCGGTTTCCGCCTCGCGCTCGCCCGCGCGGCCGACTAAGCAAATAACGAAAAGGAAAAGAACAATGTCCTATGATGTAATCGTTATCGGAACCGGCCCTGGCGGCTACGTCGCTGCCATCAAGGCTGCGCAGCTCGGCCTCAAGGTCGCTGTCGTTGAAAAGCGTGCAACGTTCGGTGGCACCTGCCTGAACGTCGGCTGCATCCCGTCCAAGGCGCTGCTTCATGCCTCCGAAATGTTTCATCAGGCTGGCCACGGCATGGACGCGCTCGGCATCGAAGTCGCTGCGCCGAAGCTGAACCTTGGAAAGATGCTGGCGCACAAGGATGCGACGGTGAAGTCGAACGTCGACGGCGTTGCCTTCCTCTTCAAGAAGAACAAGATCGATGCCTTCCAGGGCGCCGGCAAGATTGTGTCGGCAGGCAAGGTTTCCGTGGCCGGCGAAGACGGTAAGGTGCAGGAAATCGAAGGCAAGAACATCGTCATCGCCACCGGCTCCGACGTCGCCGGCATTCCGGGCGTGAAGGTGGATATCGACGAGAAGGTGATCATCTCATCGACGGGCGCGATCGCGCTCGAGAAGGTGCCGGAGACAATGATCGTCGTCGGCGGGGGCGTCATCGGCCTCGAGCTCGGCTCCGTCTGGTCTCGCCTCGGTGCCAAGGTCACCGTGGTCGAATATCTCGATACGATTCTCGGCGGCATGGATGGCGAAGTCTCCAAGCAATTCCAGCGGATGCTCGTCAAGCAGGGCATCGCCATCAACCTGAGCTCGAAGGTGACGGGCGTCGAGAAGGGCGGCAAAGGTGCCAAGGTGAGTTTCGAGCCGGTCAAGGGCGGCGATGCGCAGACACTCGAAGCCGAGGTCGTTCTGATCGCGACCGGCCGCACCCCCTACACGGCAGGCCTTGGTCTGCAAGAAGCAGGCGTAAAGCTTGATGACCGTGGCCGCGTCGAAATCGACGGTCGCTTCCGCACCAACGTTGCCGGCATCTACGCGATCGGCGACGTGGTGAAGGGGCCGATGCTGGCCCACAAGGCCGAAGATGAAGGCGTTGCGCTGGCAGAAATCCTCGCCGGTCAGCATGGCCATGTGAACTATGACGTCATCCCGAGCGTCGTCTACACGCAGCCGGAAGTCGCCTCCGTCGGCAAGACCGAGGAAGAGCTGAAGGCTGCCGGCATCACCTTCAAGGTGGGGAAGTTCCCCTTCACAGCGAACGGTCGCGCCCGCGCCATGTTGGCGATCGACGGTTTCGTGAAGATCCTCTCCGACAAGGAAACCGACCGTGTCCTGGGCGGTCATATCGTCGGTTTCGGAGCCGGCGAGATGATCCACGAGATTGCCGTCCTCATGGAATTCGGCGGTTCCGCAGAAGATCTTGGCCGCACCTGCCATGCTCACCCGACCATGTCGGAAGCGGTGAAGGAAGCCGCTCTCGCCGCGTTCTTCAAGCCGATCCACATGTAATCTTAAATTTCGGCAATATGCGATCGGCCGCTTGTCCCCGGACAGGTGGCCGTTTTACTTTCAAATGATTCTAAAATCGTTCGAGGGGAAGCCTATGCAGTCCACACCTGTCGATGCATACAGCCTGCCGCAGCGCCTCCTTCACTGGGGGGGGGCTCTGCTCATCTTCTTTAATCTGCTGTTTCCCGATGGCATGAACGAATGGCATCGGGCGATGCGTCGCGGCGCCATTGCGTCCCCCGACCAGCTCTCGGCGGCCAACATTCACGCCTATGTCGGCATCGCCATATTGGCACTTGCGATTGTTCGTGTGTGTCTGCGTCTCGTCCAGGGTGCGCCGCCGGTGGTCAGCCAGGAACCGGCAATCCTCCGCCTTGTGGCAAAGGTCGTCCATATCGGCCTGTATGCGTTCATCTTCGCGATGCCGGTGACCGGGATTGCTGCCTATTACTTCGGGGTCGATCCGGCGGGATCGCTGCACGCCGACGTGCTGAAGGTTGTCCTGTGGGCCTTGATCGCGGCACATGTAGCCGGTGCCCTCGTCCACCAATTCTACTGGAAGAGCAACGTTCTTCGACGGATGACGATTGGGCGCTAGTTCACGGCCGTCAGCGTAAAACCCTTTTTGCGCAGCAGCTCGATAACGCCGCCTTCGCCGGGAAGATGGAGCGCACCGACGGCCATGAAGACGTTGCCGTTGGCAAGGATCGGGGCTGCTCGCTCGGCCATCACCTTGTTGCGGTCGAGGATGATGCGCTGCTCGAAGGCGGCATAATCGCTATCCTCGTCCTTGCCGTCGGGCGAGACGGTCTTCAGCATCGGAATGGTCATGCCGATATCACCGGAGAGATAAAGATCGGTCATCGTTTCCACGACATCGTTCATCTTCGATCCCAAAGCCAGCGTTTCAATCAGCGACTTCATGTGGAATTCGGTCGGCAGGTCGGCCATCGCCTGCAGCTGCTCGGCGAGCGTTTCCAAGCCTTTGACCTGCTTGCCCTCGGCAACGGCGTCGGCGGCAATCTTCTGGTCGAGGAACTGTACGCCCTTTGCCTTGCGGGCCATTTCGCAGCCGGGCAGGGCAACGACGCTCGATATCATCCAGGGGCGCATGCGCGAGACCGCGGCAAGCGGGATTCCGCGCTGCCTCAGTCCTTCTTCCAGGCGGATGTAGTCTCCGTGGGATAGAAGCTTTTCAATCGTCGTCCCGTCCGTGAACATCATCAGATCCGGCTTCATCAATAGAGCGGCGGAGGCCTTTTTCTCGTCGAGGATCTCGTCTGATTCGATCACGATGGTGTCGGCAGCATCGTGGGCTGCCTGCGTGCGTGGCGGAAGTTGCAGCACACGCGGATCGGTGACATGCATGCTGCCGAGCAACCAGGATGGTTTCACGCCCGGCTTTTCGATCTTCCAGAAAATGCCCTTGCCGTTTGGCACGGCGTCCGCTTCCTTGACCGCCTCGGCGTAGCGCGCCGGGTCGCTTTGCTTCAGATCGGTCAGGACATTGCGGCCGGTGCAGGCGTCGTCATCTGCAGCCGCTGCCGGCGAGACCGAGAACAGAACTGCGATCAGCGTTGCCGCAAGCAGCATATGAAATGCAGCGATCAGCCAGAGCAGGAGATTGCCCGGCGATGCGATGTGCAGGCTGCGGTGGCCGATGGAGATCGTCATGATGGTATTCCGGTCACTATGGATCGCTAAGTTCTACGCTTCGCGTGCGGATATTCCTTTAAGAGAAGCTGTTAACAAAAGATTACGCCCGCGGATGGGCACGGTCGTAAACTTCAAGCAAACGTGAGGAATCCACGCCTGTGTAGACCTGGGTGGTCGAAAGACTGGCATGGCCGAGGAGTTCCTGGATGGTTCTGAGATCGCCACCACCGGCCAGCAGGTGGGTCGCGAAGGAGTGTCGCAGGGCGTGCGGCGTCGCCGTCTCCGGCAGTCCGAAGGCGCTTCGCATCTTCTGCATGGTACGCTGGATGATCGCCGCCTGCAGCTTGCCGCCGCGCGCGCCGCGGAAGAGAGGCTGCTCGCCTTCGAGATGGTATGGACACAGAGACCGATATGTTTCGGCCGCCTCGAAGACCACGGTGAGCAGCGGCACGAGGCGGGTCTTGTTGCCCTTGCCGGTGATGCGCAGCGTTGCCGCGCCGCGGTTGAAATCATCAGGTGTCAGGTCGAGTGCTTCGGAAATGCGCAGGCCGCAGCCGTATAGCAAGGCAAAAACGGCGGCATCGCGCGCCGCAATCCAGGGTTCCTCGTGCAGTTGCGCCTCGGTGCTGACGACGGTGATGGCTTGCCGATCGGAAAGTGGCTTCGGCAGCGACTTCGGTTGCTTTGGCGAGCGGATCGCACCGGCGCCGGCGGCATTCACCAGCCCTTTCTTTTCGAGGTAACGCAGCAGTGAGCGTAGCCCGGCAAGATTGCGGCCAAGCGAGCGCGCTCCCAATCCCTCCTTGCGGCGGGCGGCGAGGAATGCCCGGAAGTCCGTAGGCCGCAGCGCGTGGATATCTTTGAGCGTCGCAGGACCGCCGAGGTGACCGGTCAGGAAGGTCAGGAACTGGCGGGTGTCGCGCTCATAGGCATCCAGCGTGTGCTTCGAAAAGCGACGCTCGTGGGCCAGGCTGTCGAGCCAGGCGGTGCGTTCCGCCATCAGGCGCGGGTCGGCGATGATCAGGAGTTCGTTCACGTGTCTGGCCCTTGAATTTGCCAATCCGGCTGCCAATTCTGAAGGACGACAGTTATGGAATTGCTAATACCGCCCAAGTGGTTGTCATGGTTCCATCATATTAATCGACGTAACTGGTTTCCCAACGACGCAGGATCTTGCATGCCACGGCGCCATCCCACGACCGCTTTCGGACAATTCGCGGAAGTGATTGCCCTCGTCTCCCATGGCAAGCCGGGACATATCGTTGATACGTTGATCGCCGAGCGCGGACAGAGAATCGTCAAACACCCGCTCTGGCCGATTATGCGGCCCTTTCTCCACACGCTCCTGCGCTACCACAGGGCCATCAGCTTCGCCAACGACGTCGCGAACATGCCCGGCTTTCAGTGCTTCGAGTACATGAGCAACCTGTTGAAGCTCGAGATCAATGTCAGGCATGGCGAACGCATTCCTGATGCCGGCGGCTTCATCCTCGTCAGCAACCATCCGACCGGCATTGCCGACGGGGTGGCCGTCTTCGATCTCTTGAAGAGCAAGCGGCCCGACATCATGGTGTTTGCCAACCGCGATGCCATACGCGTCAATCCGCGCTTTGCCGAGGTCATCATTCCGGTCGAATGGCGTGAAGAGTATAAAAGCAAGCTCAAGACCCGCGAGACGCTGCAGATCACCAACCGTGCGGTCAGGGAAGGCAAGGCAACTGTGCTTTTTCCGTCCGGGCGCATTGCCTATTGGGCGAATGGCCGGCTGAACGAACGTCCCTGGAAAACCTCCGCCGTTGGTCTTGCCCGCAAGTACAATCTCCCGATCCTGCCGGTGCACATGACGGCGCGCAATTCCGGCCTTTTCTACTGGCTTGCAAAGTGGTCGACGGAGCTCAGGGACATGACCGTCTTTCACGAGCTTTTGAACAAGCGGGGTGACCGCTTCGACTTCGTGGTCGGCAATCTGATCCCGGTGGGAAATCTCGAGGGCGATATCAACGAGGTGACCAAGGCATTGGAAGACCATACGGTGCGCGCCCTCGATATGGATGACGACGCGCAATTCCTGCCGCTGGTACCGCCGGCGGAGCCGGAACTGGCCAGTGCCCATTCAATTCCCTGATCGGATCGGCTAAAGCAAGGCATGCTGCTCCGCTCGATGTTTGCCCAGAACTACCGATCCCTGCGATCGATCCGCATGGATCTCTCGGCCATCAACCTCTTCATCGGCGAGAACGGGGTCGGGAAATCCAATATCTACCGCGCGCTGCAGCTCATTCAGGCGGCAACGCGCGGGCGGCTGGCACATGAGATCGCGGCCGAAGGCGGGATGTTCTCGGCGCTGTGGTCCGGTCCGCGCCGGGACGCTGAGGGGGCGTTTCGGATCCGCCTGGAAACCGAGCTTCTGGACGAGGAAAGGGCGATCACCTTCCGCTATCGCGTCGAGGCCGGTTTGCGGCCGCCCACGGCTGCGGCGGGCTTTCCCTTCGAACCACAGATCAAGGCCGAAGAGCTCTCGGTCGAGACCGGGACGCGACCGGTGACGATGATGAAGCGCGCTGGCCCTGCCATCGCCGTTCGGGGGCCGAATGGCCGGATGCAAGATTACCCGGAGCAGGCGCTGACCTCGGAAACGGCAATCGCGCTTCTTGGCGATGCAGGGCACTACCCCGAGATTGGAACGTTTCGCCGCGCGATCGATGGGTGGCGTTTCTTTCACGGTTTCCGGACGGATCGGCTCTCACCGCTGCGTGCGCCCTGCCTTGCCGTGACGGCGCCGCTGTTGGACGAGGACGGTAACAATATCGCCGCGGTTTTTGCAACGCTGGTGCATACGCGGGAGGACACTGTCGACCTCGATCGGGCGATCGCCGCGGCCCTCGGCGGTGCTGGGCTCGTCGTGCCGCTACCTGAAGAGACGGCGGAGTTCGGCCTTTCCTTCCCGGAGTTTCCGAACCGGGTGTTTCAGCCGCGCGAGCTGTCGGACGGACAGGTTCGTTTCCTCGGCCTAGCCGCGGCGCTGATGTCCTACCGCCTGCCGCCGCTGATTGCGCTGAACGAACCGGAGGCAAGCCTGCATCCGGATATGCTGCCGCCGCTCGCCGACATGATCGCGGACGCGGCGCAGAGCAGCCAGATCTGGATCGTCACCCATTCCGAACCGCTGGCGGCGGCCGTGCGCGAGCGGTGCGGTGCACGCGCACGCCATGTCGTGCGGCAGGACGGCGCCACCTGGATCGAGGGTATGCGGCTCACCGGCGTCATCGACGAGGACGAGTAAGTCGGTGCGCAGGGTCTTCCAGGTTTTCTTTTTACGCCGATCCGGGCATGGTCTCGCCCGATGAGCACCGATTCGTCCGATCTCTTTGGGGCGCTGTTTAAGACGCCGCCGGCCAACCGCACGGTGCCGGTTCTCGTTCCCATGCCTGCGCCGAAGCCTTATTCCTATGCCGTGCCCGAGGGAATGGCCGTCGAGCCGGGCTCGGTCGTGCAGGTGCCGCTCGGCCCGAGGCAGGTGATCGGTGTCGTCTGGGATGGCGACGAGGACGGGGTCGATCCGAAGAAGCTGAGGCCGATCAGCCATGTCTTCGATTGCCCGCCGCTTACGAAGGAGATGCGCGACTTCGTCGATTGGGTGGCAAGCTATACGCTCTCGCCGCCCGGTCTCGTGGCGCGCATGGCGCTGCGGGCGCCAAATGCCTTTGAGCCGGAGCCGATGGTTGAGGGCCTGCGCTTCGTCGGCGGCGAACCGGAACGGATGACGCCAGCGCGCGCCCGTGTGCTCGATATCGCCGGTGATGGGCTCTCCTGGACGCGAAGCGGGCTTGCCCATGCCGCCGGCGTATCGACAAGCGTGGTCGACGGTCTGGTAAGTCAGGGCATTTTCGAAACCGTATTCCTGCCACCGCCGCCCTTGGTTGCCAAACCCGATCCCGACTTCACGGCCGCGCGGCTCGAAGGCCCGCAAAGGGACGCGGCAGACGAGATTCTGGCCGAGGTTCGAAAGGGTGAGTTTGCCGTATCGCTGATCGATGGTGTCACCGGTTCGGGAAAGACGGAAGTCTATTTCGAAGCGATCGCGGAAACGCTGAAGCGGGGCAAGCAGGTGCTGATCCTCCTGCCGGAGATCGCGCTGACGGCGAGCTTTCTGGAGCGCTTTCAGGATCGCTTCGGCGCAAAGCCCGCCGAATGGCATTCCGACCTGGCGCCGCGCACCCGCGAGAAGGTCTGGCGTCAGGCGGTCACGGGCGAGGTGCGCGTCGTTGCCGGTGCTCGCTCGGCCCTGTTTCTTCCGTTCGAGGATTTAGGCCTTATCATTGTCGATGAAGAGCATGATCCTGCCTACAAACAGGAAGATCGGGTCTATTACAATGCCCGCGACATGGCCGTCGTGCGCGCACGGATCGCTGATTTTCCAGTGGTTCTCGTCTCCGCCACGCCCTCGGTCGAAAGCCAGGTCAATGGGCAGAGCGGACGTTACAGTACCGTTCACATGCCGACCCGCTTCGGCGACGCGGCGTTACCCGATCTACACCTCATCGACATGCGCCGTCATGCGCCTGAGCGCGGCGGCTTCCTGTCGCCGGTCCTGATCCGCGCGATCGGCAAGACGATCGAGAAAGAGCAGCAGGCGCTTCTCTTCCTCAACCGTCGGGGTTATGCGCCGCTGACGCTCTGCCGCGTCTGCGGACATCGCTTCCAGTGCCCGCAATGCTCCAGCTGGCTCGTCGAGCACCGGTTCAAAAGACAGTTGCAATGTCATCAGTGCGGTCATGCCGAACGCACGCCGGAAGCCTGTCCGGAATGCGGCACCCTCGATCATCTCGTTGCCTGCGGGCCCGGTGTTGAGCGCATCGCTGAAGAAGTGGAGCGCCATTTCCCCGAGGCGCGAACGATCGTGCTCTCGTCCGACATCATGGGCGGCGTCAAGCGGTTGCGGTTCGAGCTCGAGGCCATTGCAAAAGGGGAGGCCGATATCGTCATCGGTACGCAGCTCGTCGCAAAGGGGCATAACTTCCCGCTGATGACGCTGGTTGGCATCGTCGATGCCGATCTCGGGCTTGCCAATGGCGACCCGCGCGCCGCCGAACGCACCTTTCAGCTTCTGTCGCAGGTGACGGGCCGCGCCGGCCGTACCGGCCTGAAGAGCCACGGCCTGTTGCAGACCTACCAGCCGCAACATCCCGTCATGCAGGCGATCGTGTCAGGCGATGCGAGCGCCTTCTACGAACGCGAGATTGCCGAGCGCGAACGGGCGATCCTGCCGCCATTCGGACGGCTGGCGTCGATCATCGTCTCGGCGGAAACGCGCCACGATGCGGAAAACCATGCCCGCGGCATTAGAAACGCCGCACCGGATGTCTCCGGCATCTCCGTGCTCGGACCTGCGGAAGCACCGCTTGCGCTGGTGCGCGGCCGCTATCGCTTCCGGCTTCTCGTGCATGGCCGGCGAAACTCCGACATGCAGGCATTTCTCAGGGCCATGCTTGCGCAAGCGCCAAAGGAGCGCGGGTCGGTGCATGTGCAGCTCGACGTGGACCCGCAAAGCTTCCTGTAGATCGCTGTCCTACGGGCTTTTGCCCGGTACGGCAATCATGGCATAAGGACGGCGAAACAGGGGATTCGGGGTCGGTCATGGACTTTTATTTTCCAACGGAACTGGGCGAACAGCTCGCTTTCGCAGCAGCCGCATTTACCGCGTTGGCGGGCTTCATCATCATGTTTGCGCCGGGCTATGCGATGCGGTTGGTCGGCGTGATGCCACGCGAGGGCCGGCGCGACGGCTATGCCGAACAACGCTCCGTTGGCGGTTTCTATCTCGGCTTCGGTCTCTCGGCCATCATGCTGGCACAGGACTGGATCTACATGGCCCTTGGCGTCTCCTTCGCCATGGCCGCATTTGCGCGCATCATCTCGCTCCTTTCAGATAAGGGGAGCACGATTCTCAACTATTTACTTCTGGTTGTGCAGATCGTTCTGGCAGCTCTTCCGCTCGCTTATGTTTTCGGTTTCTTTTCCGCTTGAGTTGAGTGGATATTTCTCCCGTTGAGCTTTTGTTTGCCGGGCTTTGAGCATTTTTGCGTTAGAAATCGAGACGAAAGCCGTATTCGGGCGTTACGCGTGTTGCGAGTCCGAACATCCTATGTTAGACGGACCCCGAATTTCGGAAGAAGCAAGAGGCTTCTCTTGCGATTTCTGGGGGAAATCATAACGAATTCAAGATCCTAGGTCAGGCGCCCGCCGGGGACCGGATTCTTGAGTTGAAATCAGGGAAATTTGGGCCAGTGGCAGACACATCCCAGCTTACTTCTGGTGTTGCAGAGCGCTATGCCTCGTCGCTGTTTGAGTTGGCGCTCGAGCAGGGCGCCGTCGAAAGCGTCACCAAGGACCTCGACCAGTTTCAGGCGATGCTCGACGAGAGCGACGACCTGAAGCGTTTCGTTTCGAGCCCTGTTTTCTCGGCCGACGACCAGCTCAAGGCGATCGTTGCCATCAGCGAGAAGGCTGGAATCAGCGGCCTCTTCGCGAACTTCCTGAAGGTCGTGGCGCGTAACCGCCGCCTCTTTGCCCTCCCGGGCATGATCAAGGCCTTCCGCATCATTGCTGCAAACCAGCGTGGCGAAATTACTGCCGAGGTCACCTCGGCCCGTGCGTTTGATGCAGCGCAGGAAACCGAATTGAAGGCGGCGCTCAAGGGCGTCACCGGCAAAGACGTGGCGATTGCCGTCACGGTTGATCCGTCAATTCTTGGTGGTTTGATCGTGAAGGTCGGGTCCCGTCAGATTGATACGTCTCTTCGTACGAAACTCTCTACCCTTAAGCTTGCATTGAAAGAGGTCGGCTGATGGATATCCGCGCTGCGGAAATTTCCGCAATTCTCAAAGACCAGATCAAAAACTTCGGCAAAGAGGCAGAAGTCTCGGAAGTCGGTCAGGTTCTCTCCGTCGGTGACGGTATCGCTCGCGTTTACGGTCTGGATAATGTTCAGGCAGGCGAAATGGTCGAGTTCCCCGGTGGCGTCCGTGGCATGGCGCTGAACCTGGAATCGGACAACGTCGGTGTTGTTATTTTCGGTTCGGACCGCGACATCAAGGAAGGCGACACCGTCAAGCGGACCGGCGCCATCGTTGACGTTCCGGTTGGTCCGGAGCTGCTCGGCCGCGTTGTCGATGCTCTCGGCAATCCGATCGACGGCAAGGGCCCGATCAATTCGACCCGCCGCGCGCGCGTCGACGTCAAGGCTCCGGGCATCATTCCGCGTAAGTCGGTTCATGAGCCGATGTCGACCGGCCTCAAGGCTATCGACGCGCTCATCCCGGTCGGCCGTGGCCAGCGCGAGCTTGTCATCGGTGACCGCCAGACAGGCAAGACCGCGATCATTCTCGACGCGATCCTGAACCAGAAGGCGATCCACGACAACGGCCCGGACAGCGAGAAGCTGTTCTGCGTCTACGTCGCTATCGGCCAGAAGCGTTCGACCGTTGCCCAGTTCGTCAAGGTTCTCGAAGAACGCGGCGCAATGAAGTACTCGATCGTCGTTGCCGCAACGGCTTCCGATCCGGCTCCGATGCAGTATCTGGCGCCGTTCGCCGGCTGCACGATGGGCGAATACTTCCGTGACAACGGTCAGCACGCGCTGATCGGTTACGACGACCTGTCCAAGCAGGCAGTTGCTTATCGCCAGATGTCGCTCCTGCTGCGCCGCCCGCCGGGCCGCGAAGCTTATCCGGGCGACGTTTTCTACCTGCACTCGCGTCTCCTCGAGCGCGCTGCAAAGCTCTCCGACGAAAAGGGCGCTGGCTCTCTGACGGCTCTGCCTGTCATCGAAACCCAGGGCAACGACGTTTCGGCCTTCATTCCGACCAACGTGATCTCGATCACCGACGGTCAGATCTTCCTCGAAACCGACCTGTTCTATCAGGGTATCCGTCCGGCTGTTAACGTCGGTCTGTCGGTTTCACGCGTCGGCTCCGCCGCGCAGGTCAAGGCGATGAAGCAGGTTGCCGGCTCGATCAAGGGCGAACTCGCACAGTATCGCGAAATGGCCGCCTTCGCTCAGTTCGGTTCCGACCTCGACGCCTCGACGCAGCGCCTGCTGAACCGCGGCGCACGCCTCACCGAACTCCTGAAGCAGCCGCAGTTCTCGCCGCTGAAGACGGAAGAGCAGGTTGCGGTGATCTTCGCCGGCGTCAACGGCTACCTCGACAAGATCCCGGTCGCACAGGTCGGCAAGTTCGAACAGGGCCTGCTGTCGTACCTTCGCTCGGAAGGCTCGGCTATCCTCGACACGATCCGCACGGACAAGGCAATCAGCGACGATACGAAGGGTAAGCTCACGGCTGCCATCGATAGCTTCGCGAAGTCCTTCGCCTAATCGGACCCAAAGGACGGATAACGGATGCCTTCACTTAAGGATCTGAAAAACCGGATCGCCTCCGTCAAGGCGACGCAGAAGATCACCAAGGCGATGAAGATGGTCGCCGCGGCGAAGCTTCGGCGTGCCCAGGAGGCGGCTGAGGCCGCCCGTCCGTACTCGCAGCGCATGGGTGCCGTTCTGGCAAACATTGCTGGTGCGATGACGGAGGCCGACGGTGCGCCGGCTCTGATGACGGGCAACGGCAAGGACCAGGTTCATCTGCTGGTCGTCTGCACGGCCGAACGCGGCCTGTGCGGCGGCTTCAACTCGCAGATCTCGCGCTTTGCGCGCGATCACGCTCGCAAGCTTCTCGCCGAAGGCAAGACGGTTAAGATCTTTACCGTCGGCAAGAAGGGTTACGACGTTCTGCGCCGTGAATTTGCTTCGCTCATCGTCGAGCGCAAGGAATTGCGTGAGGTGAAGAAGGTCGGCTTCGAGAATGCCGACCAGATCGGCAAGCGCGTCATCGAGATGTTCGAGGCCGACGAGTTCGACGTCTGCACGTTGTTCTACTCCGAATTCAAGTCGGTGATTTCGCAGGTTCCGACGGCACAGCAGCTCATCCCGGCATCGGCTCCTACGGCCGTTGTCGAAGATGCGGCGCACGCCGGCGCAGTCTACGAATACGAGCCGGATCCGGCATCGATCCTCGAGGATCTGATCCCGCGCAACATCTCCGTCCAGATCTTCCGCGCGCTCCTTGAGAACGTCGCCGGCGAAATGGGCGCCAAGATGAGCGCGATGGACAATGCAACGCGCAACGCTGGTGAAATGATCAACAAGCTGACGCTCAACTACAACCGTCAGCGTCAGGCTCAGATCACCAAGGAACTCATTGAAATCATTTCGGGCGCGGAAGCGCTCTGAGGTTAGGGAAAGAGGGTAAGAAGATGGCTAAGGCAGCTACCCCCAAGAAGACTGCGGCAGGCTCTGCCGGCAAGGTCACGCAGGTTATCGGCGCCGTCGTGGACGTTGCTTTCGAAGGCGAACTGCCGGCGATTTTGAACGCGCTTGAGACGAGCAACGGCGGCAACCGCCTGGTTCTCGAAGTCGCACAGCACCTCGGCGAGAACGTAGTTCGCACGATCGCCATGGACTCGACCGAAGGTCTGGTTCGCGGTCAGTCAGTTTCTGACACCGGCGCTCCGATCGCCGTTCCGGTTGGTCCGGAAACGCTCGGCCGTATCATGAACGTCATCGGCGAGCCGGTTGACGAAGCAGGTCCGCTGGTGACCGCCTCGAAGCGCGCCATCCACCAGGACGCGCCTGCCTACGTCGATCAGTCCACGGAAGCACAGATCCTCGTCACCGGCATCAAGGTCGTCGACCTCCTCGCTCCTTACGCAAAGGGCGGCAAGATTGGCCTCTTCGGCGGTGCAGGCGTCGGCAAGACCGTTCTCATCATGGAACTGATCAACAACGTCGCCAAGGCGCACGGTGGTTACTCGGTTTTCGCTGGCGTGGGTGAACGCACCCGCGAAGGCAACGACCTTTACCACGAAATGATCGAATCCGGCGTCAACAAGCACGGCGGTGGCGAAGGCTCCAAGGCTGCGCTCGTTTACGGCCAGATGAACGAACCGCCGGGTGCGCGCGCTCGCGTCGCTCTGACCGGTCTGACGGTTGCTGAAAACTTCCGCGACCAGGGTCAGGACGTTCTGTTCTTCGTCGACAACATCTTCCGCTTCACGCAGGCAGGTTCCGAAGTGTCGGCACTGCTCGGCCGTATTCCTTCGGCCGTCGGCTATCAGCCGACGCTCGCCACGGACATGGGCCAGATGCAGGAACGCATCACGACCACGACGACCGGTTCGATCACCTCGGTTCAGGCGATTTACGTTCCGGCCGACGACTTGACCGACCCGGCTCCGGCAACCTCGTTCGCCCACCTGGACGCAACCACCGTTCTGTCGCGCTCGATCGCTGAAAAGGGTATCTACCCGGCCGTCGACCCGCTCGACTCCACGTCGCGCATGCTCGACCCGATCGTTGTCGGCGAAGAGCACTACGAAGTGGCTCGTAAGGTTCAGTCGACGCTGCAGCGCTACAAATCCCTGCAGGACATCATCGCCATCCTTGGCATGGACGAACTGTCCGAAGAGGACAAGCTGGCCGTTGCCCGCGCCCGTAAGATCGAGCGCTTCCTGTCGCAGCCGTTCTTCGTCGCGGAAGTCTTCACCGGTTCGCCGGGCAAGCTCGTCGCGCTCGAAGACACGATCAAGGGCTTCAAGGGCCTCGTCAACGGCGAATACGACCACCTGCCGGAAGCTGCCTTCTACATGGTCGGCTCGATCGACGAAGCCATCGAGAAGGCCAAGAAGCTGTCCGCAGCTGCCTGATGAGCGACGCTCTCAACGAGATCTTCTGCTGCGACGCCCTTCGGGAAGTCGCAGCAGAGCTTCCCGCTCCGGCAGCGCCGACGATCTATAGATCGGACGATGGCAAGCTGATGATGGTGGTGGGACTGATCCAGACCGAGGAAGGTCTTGGGTATCTCGATCAGGTGATAGCGCACTGCCCGTTCTGCGGGACCAATTTACAAGATACAGAAGCCGCCGAGAAGGTAAGTCACTAATGGCTGACAATTTCAATTTTGAACTCGTATCTCCCGAGCGCTTGCTCCTTTCGGAGATGGTGACAGAAGTTGTCATTCCGGCAACCGACGGCGAGATGACCGTTATGGCGAACCACGCCCCGACGATGACGACGATCAAGCCTGGCATCGTCAGCGTTCGTTCGGCCAACGGTTCGAAGCAGGATTACGTGGTTTTTGGCGGCTTCGCCGACATTCTGCCGACCGGATGCACGCTGTTGGCTGAGTCCGCGGTCATCGTTCAGGATCTCTCGAAGGACGAACTGACGCTTCGCATCGACGCGGCGAAGAGAGAAAGCGAAGACGCTGTGCATCATGAGCACAGGTCGCGTCTGGAACACTACATCATGGAACTGACGCACCTGCAGGGTGTGATCAACCCGGATTGATCCACGCTAAACTCTCGCATCCTGAAGCGGCCTTTTGGCCGCTTTTTTTATGTGTTCTCACGTTCTCGGTCGTTGCGAGAACGAATGGCAAGTGGACACCCGCGAAGCGCGCGACTAGATTACCTCAAGCAAACTTGAGGTCTGCGCCGTGGAAGAAGGCTTCACCAATCCCTTCAGGAAACTGCTCACGGTCGGCGACGTCGCCGAACGCAGCGGGCTTGCCGTCTCTGCGCTGCATTTCTACGAAGCGAAAGGCCTCATTTCCAGCATCCGCTCGCGTGGCAATCAGCGCCGCTTCGGCCGCGATGTGCTCCGGCGTCTCGGTATCATCAAGGTCGCGCAGCGTGTCGGGATTCCCTTGGCGGAGATCCAGGCTGCTTTCGATACGCTACCGCAGGGCCGCACGCCGACCGCTACGGATTGGCAGCGGCTGTCGGTACTGTGGAAGGAGGACCTCGATGCCCGCATCAATCGCCTCGTCGCCCTGCGCGACCGGTTGACGGATTGCATCGGCTGTGGTTGCCTCTCGGTTGAAAGCTGCCCGCTGCGCAATCCCTATGACCGGCTGGCAAAGGATGGGCCGGGTCCGCGTCTGCTGGAAACCGATGATTAGGCAACGTTCCCCTCGCTGCATCACAACAACGCAGGAGCCGCAAACGGCTCAATCACGCCGTGGAGGACTGGATGTTTCACCCCAAGCTGTTCGAAAACCGCAACGTGGTCGTGACTGGCGGGGGTAGGGGTATCGGCCTAGAGGTGGCGCGGCAATTTCTCGATTGTGGGGCGAGAGTGCTGGTGCATCTCGGCCGCGGCGCCGACCGCGATTTGCCTGATTTCCTGCTGACAGCCGAAGAGGACCGCCGGGCGGTTCTCGTTGCCGCCGACTTTTCAACGCCGGGCGGCACCAGCGGATTTGCTGAGAAGGCACTTGCAACATTCGACCGGATCCATGTGCTCATCAACAATGCCGGAACCATGGTCGGCGCTTTCCGGCAGGGGACCTGAGCGACGAGCAGTATCAAACGATTTTGCGGCTGAACCAGACCTCGGTCGTCGAGGTGACGCGCGCGCTTCTCCCGGCCCTGCGCGCATCGCAGGAGGCGGCGATTGTCAATACCGTCTCGATTTCTGCGCTGACCGGCGGCAGCCCCGGTTCGGCAATCTATTCGGCGTCGAAGGCATTTGTCGCAACCTATTCCAAAGCGCTGGCAAGGGAGCTCGCGCCCGACGGCATTCGCGTCAACTGCGTGTCGCCTGGAACGATCGAAACTGACTTCCACCAGCGGTACTCGTCGCCGGATAAGCTGGAGCAGACCCGCAAGACCATTCCCTTGCAGCGACTGGGCACCTCGGAGGACTGCGCACCTGCGTACCTCTTCCTTTCGGCACCTTCCCTCTCCGGCTACATCACCGGCCAGGTGCTCGAGATCAACGGCGGCCAGCTCATCTGCTGAGCGGGGGACTTTTTTGGCATTTTGACAGATCCAAACCGCTGGCTGCTGCGAATATGTTATGGTTTCGTTTCCTGCATATTGTTTTGCAACCAGAGATGCGAATGCACGTGCCTGCACCGAAATCAGGCATGACCGATCGGGATCTGCAGAAGCTTTCTGCGACAGCGCGGGACGTCAGCGACTTTCTCAAGGCACTCTCCCATCACACCCGATTGATCATTCTCTGCCTCCTCACGGAGGGAGAAAAGACGGTGGGCCAGCTGGAGGAAAGCCTTGGCATTCAGCAAGCGATGGTGTCGCAGCAGTTGGCGCGTCTCAGACTGGACGGGCCGGTCTCCGGTCGTCGCGAAGGACGTCTCATCTATTACAGCGTAGCTCATCCTCACACGACCTCGCTGCTGCATTTTCTGTTCGCGATGTTTCCGGGGACACAGGACAACTGACAATCGGCCTTGCGGACCGCTTTCTCTGGCGTGAAGATGGCGGCTTGCCGCAGTTCGGCAGAGAGGCCGAATGATCGATAAGTTGGAATATTTCATCGCGCTCGCCAATGAGAAGCATTTCGGCCGCGCTGCGGAGGAATGCGGTATCTCGCAGCCAACGCTGTCTGCTGCCATTCGCCAGCTCGAGGATCAGCTTGGCGTCATGCTGGTGCAGCGCGGCTCACGTTTCCAGGGGCTGACGCCCGAGGGTCAGCGCGTGCTCGAATGGGCGCGGCGCATTGTTGGCGACGCCCGCACGATGCGCGAAGAGATGCGGGCGGCTCGCAAGGGCCTGTCCGGACATATCAGGATCGCTGTGATCCCGACGGCGCTCGCCATGCTGCCGCGCATCACAACGCCATTTCAGGAGCGGCATCCGGATGTGACCTTTTCCATCGTCTCGCGCAATTCGCTGCAGGTGCTCAGCATGCTGGAGAATCTCGAGATCGATGCCGGGATCACCTACCTCGAAAACGAGCCGCTTGGACGCGTGACCAGCGTGCCACTCTATGCCGAGCACTACAACCTGATTACCGCTGCCGGCAGCCCTCTGTCGGATCGTGACAGCGTCACATGGAAGGAAGTGGGTAATCTTCGGCTTTGTCTATTGACGGCGGACATGCAGAACCGCCGGATCATCAATCATCATTTGGCCGAAGCCGGCGTGACGGCGCATCCGACGCTCGAATCGAATTCGATGATCGTGTTGTTCTCGCATGTTCGAACCGGACGCTGGGCCAGCATCATGCCACGTAATGTTGCGAAATCCTTCGGCTTTCCCGCCGAGATCCGAATGATCCCCATCATCGAGCCGAAAGCGCACCACCTTGTTGGTCTGGTCGCGACGCATCGTGAGCCCTTTACGCCGCTGGTTTCTGCCCTGCTGCATGAGGCCCGGATCCTCGCCGACGACCCGGAATCTTGATAGAAAACTTCTATCGTTTGACGGAACAGCATTATTGATCGCTTCGTCCATCCCTGAGAAGGTTCTATAATGAACGAACGCGAGCGGTTCTGTCGGCCATGGGGTTCTAAAGAAAGCCCGCCTGCCCGAGGCTGCGACGTGCAATTTGCAGGCCGTGGGAGGGCTGCTGATGAATATTCATGTCGCCAAAGGCGATATCGCGACGCGCACTTACGCGATCATCGATCATCTCAAACATCTCGAAGGCCCGTTGCTGCCGATCCTCCATGAGATTCAGGATGAATTCGGCTATGTGCCGCAGGAGGCCCTGCCTGTTATCGCCGGGGAGCTCAATCTTTCGCGCGCCGAAGTGCATGGCGTCGTCACCTTCTATCACGACTATCGCGATCATCCGGCCGGCCGGCACGTGCTGAAGGTCTGTCGCGCCGAGGCCTGTCAGTCGATGGGTGGCGATGCGCTGGCCGAGCGCGTCAAGGCGCTGCTCGGCGTGGATTGGCACGGTACCACGCCCGATGGGGCGATTACCCTCGAACCGGTCTTCTGTCTCGGGCTCTGTTCGTGCTCGCCATCCGCGATGATGGATGACGAGGTTCATGGCCGGCTGGATGCCGCGGATCTCGAGGCGCTGATTTCGGAGGCACGTCGATGACCGTCCGGATCTATGTCCCCCGTGATGCTGCCGCGCTGGCACTCGGTGCCGAGCGCGTTGCAAAGGCAATCTCCGAGCAGATTGCGGCTCGCGGTCTCGACGCCAAGATCGTGCGCAACGGCTCACGCGGCATGCACTGGCTGGAGCCGCTGATTGAGGTCGAAGTCGCCGGCAAGCGGATTGGCTACGGGCAGATCAAGGCGAAGGACGTCGCTTCGCTCTTCGATGCCGGATTGATATCGGGCGGCGACCACGCCCGCTGTCTTGGCGAAGTGGAGGAGCTGCCATTCCTCAAGCGTCAGACGCGCCTTACCTTCGCGCGCTGCGGCATCACCGATCCCCTTTCGCTGGATGACTATGAAGCCCATGGTGGCCTTGCCGGCCTGCGCCGGGCGATTTCGATGTTGCCCGCCGACATCGTCAAGCAGGTCACCGATTCCGGCTTGCGCGGGCGCGGCGGTGCGGGCTTCCCGACAGGCATCAAGTGGAAGACGGTTCTCGATGCTCCGGGCGAGCGTAAATTTATCGTCTGCAACGCCGACGAAGGCGACAGCGGCACTTTCGCGGACCGGATGATCATGGAAGGCGACCCCTTCGTGCTGATCGAAGGCATGGCAATCGCAGGGCTTGCAACCGGGGCGACCAAGGGCTTCGTCTACACCCGCTCGGAATATCCGCATGCGATTGCGGCGATGAGCCGGGCGATCGACATTGCCCGCAGCGCCGGAATTCTCGGCACCTCGGTTCTCGGCTCCGGCAAGGCCTTCGATATGGAGGTCCGCACCGGCGCCGGCGCCTATGTCTGCGGCGAGGAGACGGCGCTTCTGAACAGCCTCGAGGGCGGGCGCGGTATCGTGCGCGCCAAGCCGCCGCTGCCGGCGCACAAGGGCCTCTTCGACTGCCCGACCGTCATCAACAACGTCATTTCGCTCGCATCCGTGCCCGTGATCATGGACAAGGGATCGGCCTATTATCGCGATTTCGGCATGGGGCGGTCGCGCGGAACCATCCCGATCCAGATCGCCGGGAATGTGAAGCATGGCGGTCTCTTCGAGACGGCCTTCGGCATCTCGCTTGGCGCATTGGTCGATGACATCGCAGGCGGAACTGCATCCGGACGGCCGGTGAAGGCGGTCCAGGTCGGCGGTCCGCTCGGCGCATATTTCCCACGCTCCTTGTTCGACACGCCGTTCGACTATGAAGCCTTCGCGGCCAAGGATGGATTGATCGGTCACGCCGGCATCGTCGTCTTCGACGATACGGCCGACATGCTGAAACAGGCCCGGTTCGCGATGGAGTTCTGCGCCGTCGAAAGCTGCGGCAAGTGCACGCCCTGCCGCATCGGCTCGACGCGCGGTGTCGAGACGGCGGACAAGATCGCGCGTGGCATCGAGCCGGAGAAGAACCGTGTGCTGCTCGCCGATCTCTGCAACACCATGAAATTCGGGTCGCTCTGCGCGCTCGGGGGCTTTACGCCCTATCCCGTCATGAGCGCCATGACACACTTCCCCGAAGACTTCGTTCCCACACCTCTCATCGAAGCGGCGGAGTAAGACTATGCCTCTCGTCCACGAAACCGATTACGGCACGCCGGCCTCGACCTCCGAAACCATGGTGACGCTCACCATCGATGGCAATCAGGTGACGGTGCCCGAGGGGACCTCCATCATGCGCGCGTCGATGGATGCCGGCATCGAGATCCCGAAGCTCTGCGCCACCGACATGATGGAAGCCTTCGGCTCCTGCCGGCTCTGTCTGGTGGAAGTGCAGGGGCGCGCCGGCATGCCGGCGTCCTGCACGACGCCCGTTGCGCCTGATATGGTGGTCTCGACGCAAACCAACCGACTGAAGGATGTCCGCCGTGGGGTAATGGAGCTCTACATCTCCGATCACCCGCTCGACTGTCTGACCTGTGCGGCCAATGGCGATTGCGAGTTGCAGGACATGGCCGGCGCGGTCGGTCTTCGCGACGTGCGCTACGGCTATGATGGCGACAATCACGTCACTGCGCGCAACAACGGCGACCTCAATCTCAAGTGGGCGCCGAAGGACGAATCCAATCCCTATTTCACCTTCGATCCGGCGAAGTGCATCGTCTGCTCGCGCTGTGTGCGCGCCTGCGAGGAGGTGCAGGGCACCTTTGCGCTGACCATCGAAGGCCGGGGTTTCGATTCTCGTGTTTCGGCCGGCATGCATGAGGATTTCGTGTCGTCGGAATGCGTTTCTTGCGGCGCCTGCGTCCAGGCCTGCCCGACGGCGACGCTGACTGAGAAGTCGGTGATCGAGATCGGCCAGCCGGAGCATTCCGTTGTCACCACCTGCGCTTATTGTGGCGTCGGCTGCTCCTTCAAGGCCGAGATGCGCGGTGAAGAACTGGTGCGCATGGTGCCGTGGAAGGACGGGCAGGCAAACCGCGGTCACTCCTGCGTCAAAGGCCGCTTCGCCTATGGCTATTCCAGCCACAAGGATCGCATCCTCAATCCGATGATCCGCGACAAGATCACCGATCCATGGCGCGAGGTCACCTGGGACGAGGCCTTCGCGCATGTCGCCTCCGAGTTCCGCCGCATCCAGTTTCAGTATGGCCGCGATTCCGTCGGCGGCATCACCTCGTCGCGTTGCACGAATGAGGAAACCTATCTCGTGCAGAAACTGGTGCGCGCCGGCTTCCGCAACAACAACGTCGATACCTGCGCCCGCGTCTGCCATTCGCCGACCGGCTATGGTCTCGGCCAGGCCTTCGGCACCTCGGCGGGCACCCAGAACTTCGATAGCATCGAGCAGAGCGATGTCGTTGTCATCATCGGCGCCAATCCGACCGACGGGCATCCGGTCTTCGCCTCGCGCTTGAAAAAGCGGTTGCGGCAAGGCGCCAAGCTCATCGTCATCGATCCGCGCCGCACCGATATCGTGCGCTCGCCGCATGTCGAGGCGTCCTATCATCTGCCGCTGAAGCCCGGCACGAACGTCGCGATCCTGACGTCGCTTGCGCATGTGATCGTGACCGAGGGCTTGTTCAACGAGGCCTTCATCCGCGAGCGTTGCGACTGGTCCGAGTTCGAGGACTGGGCAAGCTTCGTTGCCGAGCCGCATCACAGCCCGGAAGCCTCGGAGAAGTTCACCGGCGTTCCGGCCGATCTGGTGCGTGGTGCGGCGCGTCTCTATGCGACAGGCGGCAATGGCGCGATCTACTACGGTCTCGGCGTCACCGAACATAGCCAGGGCTCGACGACGGTCATGGCGATCGCCAACCTTGCCATGGTCACCGGCAATATCGGGCGGCCCGGCGTCGGCGTGAACCCGCTGCGCGGCCAGAACAATGTGCAGGGTTCGTGCGACATGGGCTCGTTCCCGCATGAACTGCCCGGCTATCGCCACATCTCCGACGACGCGACACGCGACATCTTCGAGAAGCTCTGGGGCGTCAAGATCAGCAATGAGCCGGGTTTGCGCATTCCGAACATGCTGGATGCGGCGGTCGATGGCACCTTCAAGGGGCTCTACGTCCAGGGCGAGGATATCCTGCAGTCTGATCCAGACACCAAGCATGTTGCGGCGGGTCTTGCCGCGATGGAATGCGTCGTGGTCCACGATCTCTTCCTGAACGAGACGGCGAATTACGCGCATGTCTTCCTGCCCGGATCCAGCTTCCTCGAAAAGGACGGCACCTTCACCAATGCCGAGCGCCGCATCAACCGGGTGCGCAAGGTCATGAGTCCGAAGAACGGCTACGCCGACTGGGAGGTCACCCAGAAGATGGCGCAGGCCATGGGGCTTGCCTGGAACTACAACCATCCCTCCGAGATCATGGACGAAATCGCAGCGACGACGCCGAGCTTCGCGCTCGTCTCCTACGACTATCTCGACACGATGGGCTCCGTGCAGTGGCCCTGCAACGAGGCTCATCCGCAGGGTTCGCCGATCATGCATGTCGATGGCTTCGTGCGCGGCAAAGGCAAGTTCATCCGGACGGAATATGTCGCGACAGACGAGCGAACGGGACCGCGCTTCCCGCTGCTGCTGACGACCGGGCGCATTCTCAGCCAGTATAACGTGGGCGCTCAGACGCGCCGCACGGAAAACGTCGTCTGGCATTCGGAAGACCGGTTGGAGATCCATGCGCATGACGCCGAACAGCGCGGCATCCGCGACGGCGATTGGGTGAAGCTGATGAGCCGCTCGGGCGACACGGCGCTGCGTGCGCTGATCACCGACCGCGTCGCGCCTGGCGTCGTTTACACGACCTTCCATCACCCGGACACGCAGGCGAACGTCATCACCACCGATTTCTCCGACTGGGCGACGAACTGCCCGGAATACAAGGTGACAGCCGTGCAGGTTTCACCCTCCAACGGTCCGACCGACTGGCAGCGCGTCTACGACGAGCAGTCGCGCCAGAGCCGGCGAATCGTCGGCAAGCTGGAGCCCGCTGAGTGATGATCGATCGTCCGGCCCGCATTGCCGTGAAGCGCACCGCCCGCAGCGGCGGCGTCGTGACGTCCGGCGTGCGAATCGTTCCGGAGGAGGTGCCGATCGCCTTTTCCTATGGCGGCAGCACCCATGCGGTGATGATGGGAACGCCGGATGATCTCGAGGATTTCGCGGTCGGCTTCAGCCTGACGGAAGGGATCATTTCCGATGTCGGGCAGATCGCGGCAATCGAGATCGTCGATGGTGAGAAAGGCATCGATGTGCAGATCGCGCTCGTCGACGAGGTCGCCGCTGCGCTGACGGCACGCCGCCGCAGCATGGCAGGTCCGGTCGGATGCGGGCTCTGCGGGATCGAGTCGATCGAACAGGCCGTTCGCAAGGTTCCGGATGTGGCTGCGGTGTGGCTCAATGTGACCTGTCGCGACATCGTCGAGGCCGTTTTGCTGTTGAACGGAGCGCAGCCGCTGCATCGCGAGACGCGCGCCGTGCACGGAGCTGGTTTCTACCTGCCGGGCAAGGGGCTGGTTGGGGTGCGCGAGGATGTGGGCCGGCACAATGCGCTCGACAAGCTTTGTGGCGCGGTTATTGGTCAAGGGCAATCCGGAGCCGACGGCATTGTCGCTGTTACCAGCCGCCTGTCCGTCGAGATGGTGCAGAAGGCGGCAATCCTCGGCACTTCCGTCCTCGTTGCCATCTCCGCGCCGACCGCCCTTGCAATTCGCACGGCCGATGAGGCGGGAATGACCCTCGTCGCCTTGGTGCGTGGCGAGGATTTCGAGATTTTCACGCATCCGCAGCGCATTCAGCCGGGAACCATCTCCGATGTCGCATGATACGCAGTCCAAACTCGTCTACATGGCCAACCAGATCGCGACGTTCTTCAAGAGCCAGCCGGAGAACGAAGCTGCGGAAGGTGTGGCGACGCATATCAACAAGTTCTGGGAGCCGCGGATGCGGCGTCAGCTGTTCGAGATCATGGAGAGGGAAGGCCACGGTCTCAACCCACTCGTTGTCAGCGCAGCACCGCTGATCAAGCGGCCGGAGCCTGTAGCGAGCGTGCCTCACTAAGACTTCGGTGGCATGGGCGCTAGCGTCGCAGACATGTCTCGATAGCGACAAGAGTTTTTGGTGGGTCTCGGGGTCCGACTTCCGCTGCATTGCCGAAGTCTGTCGAACCGGGCAAATCGGTTGCATCCGGGGTCGGCCACCGATGGTCAACCGACATCCACGACGCTGCCTGGCCAGTCTGGAGCCGCCACGGATTTCCGACGATTATATCCATCAACAAAAAAGCCACCATAGAAGGGTAATGCAGTTCACTTAGTGAGCTGCGGGCAAGTTTGATGGTTCAGGATGGGGATTCGTTTTCCCATCCTGTTTTTGTTTGTGATGTCACGCACCCTTGGACATTCGGCCGAATTATCGGCTCTTTCGCAGGCGATCGACCCGGACTGGATCGCTCAGGCTCTCGCCACGACAGGCAAGGCGAGCATCCGCAAGCGCAAGCTGCCAGCCGAGCAGGTCGTCTGGCTGGTGATTGCGTTGGCCCTTTATCGTCATCAGTCGATCCCGGAGGTGGTGGCCCATCTTGATCTGGTTTTGCCCGATGAGGTCAACGCGGATATTGCCAAGAGCGCGTTGACACAGGCACGGCAGCGCTTGGGTCAGGCACCGTTGGCGCAGTTGTTTGCAATGAGTGCATCATGCTGGGATGAACGCCACCAATCCGGGCGTGCCTGGCGGGGTCTTTGTCGTTATGCCGTGGACGGCAGCACGCTGCGGACGTCCGACAGCCCGGAGAACCGGGCGCATTTTGGAGCGCAGGCCTACGCGTCTGGTGTTGTCGCAAGCTATCCGCAATTGCGGCTGCTGACGCTGACGGCGCTGGCGACGCATCTGGTGCGTGATGCGGTGTTCGGAGCCTATGGCACAAACGAGATGCTCTATGCCAAAAGCCTGCTCGACCGGGTTCCGGACCATTCGCTGACGGTCTTCGACAAGGGCTTCTTCAGTGCCAGCCTTCTCTTGCAATTGCAGACGAAGGGACATGAGCGTCACTGGCTGATTCCGGCCAAAGCCAACAGCACATGGGAACGACTGGATCCGCACCCCACCGATTATCGGGTGCGCATGAAGGTCTCGCCCCAGGCGCGGCAGGCAGAACCGGACTTGCCGGCCTTCTGGGAGGTCAGGGCCATCGAGACGACCACCAGCCATGGCAAAAAGCGCATATTGTTGACATCGCTGATGGACAGACAAACTTATCCGGCAAGCGAAATCGTCCATCAGTATGAAGAGCGATGGCGCATCGAGACAAGTTATCGCGAACTCAAGCAGGAGCTTCTCGGTAGCGAACTGACCCTGCGAAGCGGCACGCCGGAGACTGTCTATCAGGAGGTCTGGGGCGCGTTGCTGGCCTACAATCTGGTGCGGCTCGAAATGGCAGAGGTCGCGACCGAAGCCCAAGTCGAGCCAACCCGACTAAGCTTTATCACAGCCCTGCATTACCTGCGTCACGAATGGGGATGGATGGCGATCGAAGCACCCGGCAAAATCCCCGCCCACCTCACCAGATTGAGAAACAGATTGGCAGACTTGCTGCTGACAGAAAAACGGGGGCGATCATGCCCCCGTGTCGTCAAAAAACTGCCTGCCAGATACCCGATAAGAGCCGTAAGCAAACCTAAGTGAACTGCATTAACCATAGAAGGCGGCTTTTTAGCATCAGTTGGCCCGGCGTTAGGCGGCCAAGTCGTCGGTTTCGCCTTCCTTGAACATCTTGGCGAGGTTGAGGAAGCAGATCATACCGTTTTCGGAGGCGATGATGCCCTCGCAGTATGCGCGGTCGAAGGAAGCCGTGACTTCCGGGACCGGCTGCACCTGGCTGGAGGAGATCGTGAGGATGTCCGAGACGCGATCGACCAGCATGCCGATGACCATGTTGTGGACTTCGGCCACGACGATGGCGCTGCGCTCGTTGGCGACCGTGCTTTTCATGCCGAGCTTGAAGGCGAGGTCGATGATCGGGATCACCGAGCCTCGCAGGTTCATGACACCGATGACGTCCGCCGGTGCAT
Organism: Rhizobium sp. T1470; assembly: GCF_042140505.1. Lineage (NCBI taxonomy): Bacteria > Pseudomonadati > Pseudomonadota > Alphaproteobacteria > Hyphomicrobiales > Rhizobiaceae > Rhizobium > Rhizobium sp. T1470. The sequence goes on along the minus strand of NZ_CP148091.1, from coordinate 4,097,770 downwards.
GCGGGATTGGCGTCGACGGTGCCCAGCCGCGGATTTCGCGGATCGTCGTCGTCTTAACGCAGAATTCCTGATCGTGCAGTCTGAAGGCAATGATCTCCAGCATATCGCCGCTGAAGTTCGTGGAATTGATCGTAGCCATGAGTATTGTCCCAACCGTCGAAAGCCAGGGCAGAAGCAACCGCGCCACCATTGGCGCGGATGGACTTTGCCTTCAAACCGCGCGTGCTCTTCCCGAGGAGGAGTATCGATACGGTTGCTCCAGACCTTAATGGAAGAGTGTTGCCCAAATCTAAATTGAGGCAGCTGACTTTTGGCTAGGCGCAGAGCCGAATGACCCCACAATCGCCAGCAACTCCGGCGGAAACGCCAGGATGCCGCTTCCGCAGTCCTATCCGTTTGTCGCCTCAGGCAAGGGTCTTTTCGATCTGCTCCACGGCCCAGTCGACCTGGCTCTTGGTGATGACCAGCGGCGGGGCGAGGCGGATCGTGTTCTCGTGCGTGTCCTTGGCAAGCAGGCCGCGATCCTTGAGCGTATAGCAATATTGGCGGGCGCCGCCGGCTTCCGGCACGAGCTCGACTGCCATCATCAGCCCGCGACCGCGCACGTTCTTGACGATGTTGGAACGGATGGAGCGCAGCCCCTCCAGGAAATAGTCGCCCATGACGGCTGCGTTCTCGATCATGCCTTCCTCCGTCAGCACCCTCAATGCCGCGCGCGCCACCGCGCAGGCAAGCGGATTGCCGCCGAACGTCGAGCCGTGCTGGCCGGGCTTCAGGACACCGAGCACCTCGGAATTGGAGAGCACGGCGGAGACCGGATAGAAACCGCCGGATAGCGCCTTGCCGATCAGCGTCACGTCGGCCTCGATCCCCTCGTGCTCTTCTGCAAGTAGTTTGCCGGTGCGGCCGAGGCCGGTCTGGATTTTGTCGAGGATCAGCGTCACCTTGTTGTCGGTGCAGAGTTCGCGCACGCGCTTGAAGTAACCGGTTTGCGGGATGATGACGCCTGCTTCGCCCTGGATCGGCTCGATCAGCGCTGCGACCGTGTTCTCATTGATGGCGGCCGCGAATGCGTCGGCATCGCCGAATGGAACCGTCCGGAAACCAGGCGTATAGGGCCCAAAGCCGGTGCGTGCATCGGGGTCCGTCGAGAAGCTGATGATGCTCAGCGTCCGGCCGTGAAAATTGTCGGCGCAAACGATGATCTCGGCCTTGCCTTCCGGCACGCCTTTCACTTCGTAGCCCCACTTGCGCACGGCCTTGATCGCGGTCTCGACGGCTTCGGCGCCCGAGTTCATCGGCAGGATCTTGTGCGAGCCAGTCAGCGCTGCCAGTTCTTCATAGAGATGGGCGAGCTGGTCGTTGCGGAAGGCGCGCGAGGTGAGCGTCAGCTTGCCCGCCTGCTCAACCATGGCGGCCAGGATCTTCGGATGGCAATGCCCCTGGTTCACAGCCGAATAGGCCGACAGGCAGTCCAGATACCGCTTGCCGTCGGTATCCCAGACATAGACGCCTTCGCCCCGGGTCAATACGACGTCGAGCGGCTTGTAGTTGTGCGCGCCGAGGCGCTGTTCGGTATCGATCAGGTTCTTGGAATTGCTCATGTCGACTCTCCTCAGGCGGCGCGGGTCGGGCGGTCGAAGATGCGACGGCCGAAGAGGCTTGCCGTCAGCTCCACCAGGATCCGGGCGCTCTTGCCGCGGTCGTCGAGGAAGGGGTTGAGTTCTACGAGATCGAGTGAGGAGACGAGACCGCTATCGCAGAGCATTTCCATGATGAGATGCGCTTCACGGAAGGTCGCGCCGCCGGGCACCGTCGTGCCGACGCCGGGCGCGATCTCCGGATCGAGGAAATCGACATCAAGGCTTACGTGCAGCAGGCCGTTTGCATCGGAGACGATGCCAAGGATCTGACGCATCGTTGCCGCGACGCCCTGTTCGTCGAGCCAGCGCATGTCAAAGACATTGATCCCATGCTCCTTGATGTGCTCGCGCTCCGGCGCATCGACCGACCGGATCCCGACCTGGAAGACGTTGCGCGGATCAACCAGGGGACGTTCCTTGGGCAGGATCTCGGCAAGTTCGGCTTGGCCGCAGAAATAGGCGACCGGCATGCCATGGATGTTGCCGGAGGGCGACGTGGCGGGCGTGTTGAAATCCGAATGAGCGTCGAGCCAGAGAACGAAGAGCGGCCGGCCTTGCTGGGCCGCGTAGCGCGCCATGCCGGATACGGTGCCCATCGACAGGCTGTGATCGCCGCCGAGGATCAGCGGAAAGCGGCCGGCGGCGGCCGCTTCGTAGACACCTGCCTCGAGCGCGCGGGTAAATGCGCCTATGATGCGCAGATTGTGCGCCTTCGGATGGTTCGGCAGGTCGCGTGCCGGAACGACATGCACGTCGCCGGCATCGACCACATCATAACCAAGATCGACCAGCGTCTGATCGACGCCTGCAATGCGAAGCGCAGTCGGCCCCATGGCGGCGCCTCTGCGTCCCGAACCCTCTTCCAGCGGTGCTCCGATGAGCGTGACCGATCTTGCCTGTGGCTGCATGCTTTTTCTCCAGCTTGCGTTTCGGAAGACATATTGAAATATCGGCACGGCGACAAATAGATGAAAAAGTGCCAATAATGCGCTATCATCGATCAGTTTGATAAGCGCATTTTGACAAAGTGAAAGCCATGGACGATCTTGATCAGGAACTTCTCAGTGCTTTGCGGCACAATGCGCGCATCCCGGTTTCTTCGCTGGCGGCAATGACCGGTGCATCCCGTGCGACGGTCGCGGCGCGCATCGACCGGCTGGTTGCCAACGGCACCATTGCTGCATTCACCGTCCGCACCGGCCATGAAACCCGCGCCGCCGGCGTGCGCGCGATCGTCATGATCGAGGTGCTGGGCAAGCTTGCGGACAAGGTCGCCGATCAGCTTCGCGGTCTGCCGCAGGTGCGTGCGTTGCACAGCACCAACGGGAAATGGGATTTCATTGCCGAACTTGAGGACCGCGATCTCGTCTCCTTCGACGAAACGCTGCGCCGCATCCGGCTGATCAATGGCATCAATACGACAGAAACCAACATCCTGCTGAAGACCAGGAAGGCCAGCTTCTAGTATTCGTGCTCGTAAACGATGCCGGCTTCCCCGGCGCCGTCGCCGCCCGCGCCGGCGCGCAGCTTCACACCGCGGCCGACATCGAGATTGATAATCGCCTTCGCGCCGCCCTTGCCGGTGGTCTGCTGCAGTTCGAAATAGGTCCGGTCGTTGAGATAGCGGCCGACGCTGACGTTGGTGCGGCCCTTGGCATCGGTACTGATGTCGAAATCGTCTACGCCAAGCTGGTTACGCAGGCCCTGGAACAGTGACCCGGAACGACCGCCGGCCAGCTGACTGATGGCATCGGCGAGCTGAGCGATCTGGACCGGCGACAGCCTCGACATCGACTGTCCGAAGATCAGTTGCGCCAGAACCTCGTCTTGCGGCAGTGCGGGTGACGAAGAGAAAGTGATCGAGGGATCGGTTGCGAGCCCGGTTACATCGACGGTCAGCGTCGTGGAGCCCGAGGTCGAGCTGGCTTCCATCTCAAGGGCAGGCGTGAGATCGCCGGCAAAGGTGATACGGCTTCTGTTGGTGAAATCGAGGCGCCGGTTCAAAATCGTCAGGCGACCGCGCCGCATGGTGAAGCCGCCCGAAACGATCGGCTCTGCCGCCGTTCCCCTGATCGTGACGCTGCCGCCGAGTTCGGCATCGATACCGCGACCACGCACGAAGATCTGTGAGGGAGCATCCAGTTGAAGATCGAGATTGATGGTGTTGGATTTCGCGCGCGCGCCCTGTTGTGTCTCGTCTCGGAGCTGCGAGAGAACCGCCTTCGGGGCGTTGACGTGCCTGATGTCGATTTCTCGCAGCGAGGTTGGCAGTCTCTCGGGGACGGTGATCGATGCTCTCTCCAGCCGCAGCCTGCCATTCAGGGTGGGGTTCGCGAGCAGCGGACCACGCAAACCGAGCGTCCCGTCGACGGTTGCTACTACGAGCGTCCCATCGACATAGACGGCCCTGTCGAGCTTGACGTCGATGTTGGCAGGGAAGTTGGAAGCCGGCTGGATCCCGACGCTACCGGACGCCGAGACGCTGCCGCCGCTGGCGAGTTGACCGGTAAGGCGCGAGATCACGGCCTCGTTGCCGGTGAAGCGGATATCTGCCGTCAGATTGTTGATCGCAAGGTTGCGGCGGACATCGACGACCCTTGCGCCGCTGGTCGTCACCGTACCGTTGACGGACGGTGCCGCGGCGGTTCCGCTGATCTGCAGATTGAGATTGGCCGTGCCGTCGGCGACGAAGCCCTGGGCGGCAAGCTGCGTGCCGAGCACGGAAAATGGCAGATTGCCGGAAAAGCGCATGTCCAGCGCGCGATTGCCTGTGACTGTGACGCTGCCGCCGCCTCTCAGGGAGAGGCCGCTATCGCCGGCCAGATTGGTGTCGATCGTCAAGCGATCGTCTTTCAGTCTTCCGTTTGCGGCGATGGTTAAGGGCGAAAGCCCGGCGCTTCTGGTCTGGCTGGTGGCGGCACCCCTCCAGTCAAGATTGAAGTCGACCGCGGGCAAAGGCAGCTTGCCTGATGCCTTGACCGAGCCCGAAATGTTGCCCTCGGCGGCCAGTCCAGGCACGAACGCGTTGGCAAGGCCGGCAGGCAGGCTGGAGATGTCGGCATCGACCGCGAGCGATTGGGCATTCTGCCCAGCGATGACGAAGTTGCCACCGGCCTTCATCGACACGCCGCTACCGCTCAAATTCGTTGTAAAGTCGAGCCTGCCGTCCGCAAGCTTCCCGCTCGCGTTTGCCGAAAGCGGCCGGATGCCGGATGCCCTCGTCTGCTTCGTTGCGGCGTCTTTCCAGTCGAGCTTAAAATCGATGATCGGATTGGTCGGCGTCCCTGACGTCTTCGCCGTGCCTGATATCGTTCCTTCGGCGCCGAGGTTCGGGACGAAGCCATTGGCGAGGCTTGCAGGCAGATCCGAAATGTCGGCGTCGACCGAGAGACCTTGGACGCTGGCGCCTTGCAGATTGGCCGTTCCCTTTGCCTTCAGCAGCGTATTGCGACTGCTGTTCAGCGTCGCGTCAAACGAGATCTTGTTGTCGGCGAGTTTGCCGGCCGCGTTCAGCCGGAGGTTCGAAAGGCCGGCAGCCTTGGTCTGACGGGTTCCGGCATTGTTCCAGTCGAGCTTGAAGTCGACAGCAGGAACCGGGAGCGAGCCGGACGCGGTCGCCGTCCCCGAGATCGTTCCTTCGGCACCGAGATCCGGCATGAAATTGTTGACCAACGCGGCGGGAAGGTTGCTCAGCGTCGCATCCGCCTGCAGGCCCTTCACGACCGTTCCTTCAACCGTAACCTTTCCCTTCGCCTTCAGGGCGGAGCCGCCATCGCCGTCGAGATTGGTCTCGAAGTCCAGTGTGTTGTTGGCGAATGTGCCCTTTGCACCGAGTGCGAGGGCAGAGAGGCGTGCCGCCTTCGTCTGCGTGGTTGCGAGGTCCGTCCAGGTGAGGTCGAAGCTTACCGTCGGCTGTTGCAGCGTTCCGGAAGCGGAGGCCGTGCCGGCGATCGTGCCGCTGGCGCCGAGGTTTGGAACGAAGGCGTTTGCCAGGCTCGCGGGAACGTTGTGTATCGTCGCATCTGCCGTGAGGTTCTCGATTTTCGTTCCCGCCAGCGAGACGTTGCCGGAGACGTTCAGTGCCACGCCGCCGTTCGCCGCAAGGTCGCTCTGGACGGTCAACTTTTCATCTGCGAAGCTGCCCTTTGCCGTCAAGCTGATCCCGGAAAGGCGGGCCGCCTTGGTGTGGCTGGTTGCTGCATCCTTCCACGTAAGATCGAAGGTTGCGGTGGGCCTCGGCAATTTGCCGGAAGCCGATACGGTTCCCGATATCACGCCCTCGGCGGTGAGATTCGGGACGAAGCTGTTGGCAAGAGCAGCCGGAATGTTGGCGAGCTGCCCATCCAGCTTCAGCGTCTGGGCGTCGGCGCCTGTCACGACGTAGTTGCCAGCGGCTTTTAGCGACATGCCGCCACTAGCGCGCGCGTTGGCATCGAAGCTGAGAATATTGTCTTTGAGGTTGCCGTTCACCGTTACACCAAGCGATGAGAGCTTGGCACTTCTGGTCTGGCTTGTTGCGGCGTTCTTCCAATTCAGTTTGAAGTCGAGCGCAGGCGCCGGCAGCTTTCCGGCGGCTGTGACATTGCCCGAGATCGAACCTTCGGCATCAAGATCCGGAACAAATGCGTTCGCCAATCCGGCCGGGATGTTGACGATATTGGCGTCGACGTTCAGCGACTGGGCAGTCGGGCCGGTCACGACACTGCCACCGGCCTTCAGCGATACGCCGCCCTTGCCGCTGGCGTTGGCTTCAAAGTCGAGCGTGTTGTCGGCGAATTTCCCGTTTGCATCGATCGCCAGTGGCGAAAGGCCGGCGCCCTTTGTCTGACTGGTGGCCGCGTCCTTCCAATCCAGGTCAAAGTTGGCAATCGGCGCTGCCGGTGTGCCGGTCACGGCGACCTTGCCGGAGATCGTGCCGGCGGCATCGAGCTTTGGGACGAAACTATTGGCAAGGCTTGCGGGCAGATTGCGTATGTCGGCCTTGATATCAAGAGTTTCGCCGGCCGAACCGCTGACGTGAACCGAGCCGTCGCCGGCCTTCAGTTCCACGGCGCTCAGCGTCACGGTGCCGCCACTGATCGATACCTCCGACGGCGACGCAAGTTCTACGAGGATGCTGCGCGGCTTCGCCGACAAGCGGTCGAGGCGAAGCAGCGTCGTGCCGGCATTCACCTCGACATTGCCTGACGCGACCAAGGGATTGGCATCATAGGTGGCGCTGAGATCGAAGTTCGTCCGGTTCTGTTGCTGCGTGAAACTCAGCGCCAGGCCTTGCGCCTTGTTTGGCCCGGAAGCAAGCTCGTCCGCCTTGATCGTGCCGGTCGCGGCAAAAGCCTGGAGGTCGGTGACCGCGACGTTGATGTCTGGTCTGACCACGGCAAACGTATCGCGCTTCAGGCCGCTGCCAGATGCGACGACCTTAAGGGCGATCTTGCCGTTGTCGTTGGCAATATCGATCGAACCGTTGAGGTCGCCCTCCGCCTTCTGTCCACCGAGCGCCGCAAGAAGGCCGAGATCGGGGAAATCAAAGGTCACCTCTCCGGTCGGCTGGAAAGCCGCCGACAGTTCGACGTGGCCCGTCAGGCGGTTGTTGCCGACGTCGCCAGCGATCGATGGAAGCTGCACTTTTCCATCCACGACCTGAACAGCAGTGCTGACATTGATTGGATGGTCATCGATCGTGCCCTTGGCCGTGATTTCGGCCCGTGGCGCCTTCGGGTCCGCTGTTGCGGAAAGGTTGACCTCGAGTTGCCTGACCGGCCGGCCGGCCATCACGAGTGACGGGCCCTTGATATCAGCCGCCACCGCAAGAGCCGAGACATTGCCTTTTGCGCTCAGCTGGTAGGTTAGCTCGCCTGTCGCGCTTTCAAGCAGCGCCTGAACATTTGGGACGCGACCGGAGAGATTGGCATCGAGCGTGTCATCATCGAGCAGCACTCCTCCTGTGGCCTCCAGAGCGTTGGATTTGATGGAGAGATTCGACATGTTGAATTTCGAGGGAACCGTTCCCGCAACCTGACTCTCGATCACGATCGGCGAATTGAAACGCGTTGCGACCGCAGGCGGCAGCGCCGCCGGTTGGACGGTCAGCTTGACGTTACCGGTCAACGAACTGGCACTCAATTTATAGGAACCGTTGAGGCTTGCGTTGGCAGCGGCGCTTTCGATTGTGGCGCCATTGAAGCCAAGCGCATCCGGCGAGATCTGCAGCGGCAGCGTGATCGTGACGGGGCCTTGGATTGCCCGGTTGATGTCGGGATTGACGAACGATGTGTCACCTGCGGCGAGCGTAATCTGAACGCTTCCCGAGCGGCCGGAGAGGTTGAAGTTGTCGCTCTTTGCTGTCAGCTTCACGTTGCCCATCGTCGCCTGCGGCAGCACGGCGGAATCGAGCGAGGCGCTGGCGTTGAGGCGAGAGGCCTTGGCATCGCCGGTCAACGAAAGATTGACGCCGGAGATCAGGAAGCGGACTTCACCCTCGGCCAGCGGCCAACGGAAATCAACCGGTCCCGACGTTCCCAAAAGATTGGCGTTCAGGCTGTTCTTGCCCTTCGGATCCAAGGTGCCTGATGCGGCGATAACAACGGCGCCGGTTGCCAGATTGCCGGTCTGGATGTCGATCTTGCCCTTGTTATCGAAGTTCGCGGCGACGTCGATGTTCGTCTGCCCCGCAAAGAGCGGGCGGAAGGCAGCCGGCAACAGTGAGTTAAGGTCGCCGCCGCCCTTGAGGTCAAGGTGGTGAAGGCTCTCAGGTGTCAGGGTGTGGTGCGCCTCGATCGAGGCGCGTTGCTGTCCGTCGAGAGCGGCCTGCAACTGGCCTCGCCAGTCCGAGATCGGTCCGTCACCCGTCAGGCTGATTTCCACAGCCGGGTTGCCGGGCAGCGCCAGGACACCTGCGAGCAGTCCGCCCTTCGGTTCCGTCAGTTTTGCCTTCAGTCGCAACTGATTGCGATCCGGCATGAAAGCGACATCGGCGATCAGCTTTGCATCCGGAGCATCGTGACGGTGGACGTTGATCGATGCGTTCCCACCTTCGTTGTCGGCGCGCACGCTGCCGTCCGCGGCAAGCGAGAAGGCCCGCCCGATCAGAGGCTGGGCAAGGTTGATTTCCGGCAAGGCGATCTTGTCGATGTCGATCTTGAGCGGCAGTGAAAAGCCGCTGTCGGCTTCGCCTGCTGCGGCCGGACGCGACGGGAGCGTGCGCACCGGTTGCCGAAGGACGTGGATTGCCGCAGCTTCGACGCTTCTGGCGTGGAACCTGCCGGTGAAGAGCGCTAGGGGATTCCAACTTATGGCAAGGCCGTCGACCTGTGCGAAGACGCCCTTGGTGTCGGAGAGCACGATCTGGCTGGCGCGTAGTCCGCCAGTCAGCAGCCCCTCGGGGTCCTGAACCTTGATGGTCATATCCCGGTTTGAGAGGCTCGAGGCGACCCTGTCGGTGACGATGCGTGCGCCGAAAGACGTGAAGCCGAAGACACCGATGGCGATGGCAAGCAGGACCAGGAGGGCGCCGATGGAAAAACCGAGCAGCCGCACGATCCAGTTCAAGATTTTCGCCAGTGTCTGCATGGTCGCGGACATTACTCCGTTTCTATGGCGGCTCAAGGCGCACGAGCGCAGTGAGCTGCGAGTATGTTAGAATGACTGTCCGATGCCGGCATAGATGCCGTAATCCGTGCCATCCTCGTACTTGTTCAGCGGTACGGCAAAATCAAGCCGCAGCGGACCAAATGGTGTCGCATAGCGGATGCCGATACCCGCACCGGCCCGAATGTCGGAAAAGTCCGGTGCTATGTCGGCTGAAACCGTCCCGACATCGATGAAGGGCACGATGCCGATCGTATCGGTGACCTTTACCCGGGTCTCGAACGAGGCAGTGACGTAAGAGGCGCCACCGGTCTCTTCATTGTCAGCGTTGCGAGGCGAGATCTCCTGGTAGCCGTAGCCGCGAACCGAGCCACCACCGCCGGCAAAGAAACGGCGTGTGGCGGGAATGTTCTGGAGATCGTCTGCTCCGAGGAGAAAACCTGCGGAAAGCTTGCCGGCAAGAACGATGCGGTCCTCCGCCCCCAGGCCCTGATATCCGGTGATCGAGCCCTCGAAACCGGAGAAGAAGGTCCCGTTATAGGCCTCGTAGCTTGGCGTTGCCTTGAGCGTCGCCCGATAGCCTTCGGTCGGATCGAACTTGTTGTCGCGGGCGTCGCGATCGTACTGAAAGGGCAGCGCGAAGGTCAGGTAGCTGTTGTTGCCGAAGGCATCGTCGTCCCGTTCCCAGCTGACTTCGCCGGCGCCGGTGATCGTATCCAGATCTGACAGCTCGTAGGAAAGGCCGAGGGAGGCAGTGACGAGCTTTGCAGTGTAGGCGTCCGGGTTCTCGGTTTTGGCAAGGATACTGGCCCGTAACGTCGCGGCCGGCAAGAACGCGCCAGGTTTGGTGAAGGTGACGCCGGCTGAATAGTCGAGATCGCCGATATTGGTCGTTTCGCCCAATCGGCCCACGGACCCTTCGACGCGCAGCGCTTCGGCCTCTCCGAAGAGATTGCGATGACCCCAGTAGCCGTTGACGCCGAAGCCGTCGGTTGTCGAATACTGGGCGCCAACGCCGAGGTAGCGCTGCTTGCCCTCCGATACTTCGATCGTCATCGGCAATGTTCCGTCCGGCGCCAGAGCGTCTGCCTCATGAATGGTGACGCTCGAGAAGACGCCCAATGCGCGCAGTCGTTCACCGGCTTTCTTCAATGCCTCCGGCGAATACTGCTCGCCCTTGTTCAACCGGGAATAGCGCTGGATGAAGCCCGGTCGAACGGTTTTCTCACCCGCGACGCCGACGTCGCCGATCGGCGCGACCGGACCACCCTCGGCGGCGAGCACGATGTCGACCGTGTTCGTCCTGTGGTCGGCTATGACTTTGCGGGTCGTCAACGTCGCCAGCGGGCGGCCTTCGCTTTTCAGCTGCTCGACGATCTTGTCGCCAGCCTTGATGATCGTCAGCGAACCGGCCGTCTCACCTGGAGCAAGATCGTAATCTGCCGGATCGCGTCGCGCGGCGTCGCCGCCGAATTGCACCTCATGGACCTTGAAGACGGGGCCTGCCGCCACACTGACCGTCACCGGGATCGGGCGCGAGCGATTGAAGGTCGGATTGGGTGGAAGGGTGTCTATATCTCGGCCATCGACCCTGATCGTCACCACGCCGCCGTAGCGGGCCTTCTCGAAGAGGGCGGCGATCAGTCGGTCGCGATCGTCCCTTGCCTTGACGACGACGCCAAGATCACCGGAAACAGGTCGGTCCTTGTCACCCACCAGGCGGGAACTGTTTTCGAGTGCTTCCTTGAGATCGGGATCGTCCGCGTCGGTCGTCAGAGTCACGTTGTAGCGAACCGGGTCGGGCACCTGATCGCTGGCCGATTCGTCATCCTTGCCCCACAAAGTGATGCCGAAAAGCTTGAAGGCGAAAGCCTCTGAGATGAGAGCCGGCGAAAACGCAAATGCAGCCGCGATCACCAACATGGTGCCTGCGCGCCGATACGCTATACCCGGTTTCGGTGCCTTCCCTCTAATTTGCATCCGCCGCTTTTGGTTACATTGGAATTAAGCTTCGTGCCCCCCGGCCGGCGGCAACCTTAGCGGCAAATTTCTTCGGCGTGTACCGTTTTAAATCGCTTAGCCGCTGAAATGGTGGAAAAAATGAGAAATCCTGGGCTGCGAACCCAGGATTTCGAGATGATTTTGCTCGGGCCTCAATAGCCGCCGCGGCAATCGTCGATGTAACGTCGACCATACTGGTCGCGATAGTAGCACTGTCCTGGCTGCTCAGCGACGCGGCCGATGAGGGCGCCAGAAACACCGCCGATCGCTGCACCGACGGCAGCTCCACGCACATTGCCGGTGACCACCCCGCCGATCACGGCCCCAGATGCTGCGCCGATGCCAGCGCCCTGCTGGGTTGGCGTGCAGCTTGCGATCGACAGGCCGATCAAGGCGAATGCGACAATCTTCTTTATCAAATTCTTCTCCTAGGTTGGTCGCTCTCAAAGAGCGCTGGCCGTCCCTGATTCTTGTTTTTGTCATGCTAGTCGTCAAACTGTGGCGCAAAAAAAGCAGCGCTGGTTTTCGATGCTCGCTTTTCACACAATTGCTGTTGCAACGTTCGCCCAAATTCGGCGCAACCGAACACGCCGAATTTAATGAGCCTCCCTAAAGTAGTGGTTGATCCCAAAGCGAAAACGTCAAATGATACCGCTCGTGCCTGGAGGAGGCGCGAGGAGGAAATCATGGCGAAAGTGAAACTGACGGTGAACGGCCGGGCAGTCAGCGGCGACTGTGAAGAGCGTACGCTTCTTGTCCATTTTATTCGCGAAAAACTCGGTCTGACGGGAACGCACGTCGGCTGTGATACCAATCAATGCGGTGCCTGTGTCGTTCACATGGATGGCAAGTCGGTGAAGAGCTGCTCGATCCTTGCCGTCCAGGCGTCGGGTTCGACGATCACCACCATCGAGGGGCTCGCCACCAACGGTGAACTGCATCCGGTTCAGGCTGCCTTCAAGGAGCATCACGGCCTGCAATGCGGCTTCTGCACGCCGGGCATGGTGATGACGGCCGTCGACATGATTGCGCGCCACAGCGGTCACCTGGACGAGAAGACGGTTCGCCATGAGCTCGACGGCAATATCTGTCGATGCACCGGCTACCACAACATCGTCAAAGCCGTCCTGTCTGCCAACGAGCAGATGCATGGCGCTGCCAAGCAGGCGGCCGAATAGCTCTCAGGAATTGTCTGGCTGACTGCCGAACACGATTGTCTTTGGCGGAATGCCAGGCCCGAAACCCCATTGGGAGGACATTATGGGTGTTGAAGGAATTGGTGCACGCGTTGCGCGAAAGGAAGACAAGCGGTTCCTGACCGGCAAGGGCCGTTACACGGACGACATGGTCGTGCCGGGCATGAAATTCGCCTATTTCATCCGCAGTCCATATGCACACGCCAAAATCGGGGGGATTGATGCAGCCTCGGCAAAGGCGATGCCGGGCGTCATCGACGTGCTCGACGGCAAAGAGTTGCTCGCCGACGGAATCGGCAACCTCATCTGCGGCTGGATGATCCATTCGAAGGATGGTTCGCCGATGAAGATGGGCGCCTGGCGCCCGCTTGCGACAGAGACCGTCCGCTACGTCGGCGATGCCGTCGCAGTGGTGGTCGCGGATTCGCTTGCCGAGGCGCGGGACGCGGCAGAAGCCGTCGTGATTGACTACGAGGAATTGCCGGTTGTCGTCGAAGCGGTCGACGCGCTGAAATCAGGCGCACCCCAGATTCACCCGGAAGCTCAGAATAATCTGATTTTCGACTGGGAACTTGGCGACGCAGCCGCAACCGACAAGGCGGTTTCCGAAGCGGCACACGTCACCGAGATCGAGATTCACAACAACCGCCTGTCGCCCAATCCGATGGAACCGCGCGCTGCGCTCGGTATCTACGACGCCGCTGAAGATCATTACACCTGCTATACGACGAGCCAGAACCCGCACGTCGCCCGTCTCGTGATGAGCGCCTTCTACAACGTCGCGCCCGAGAACAAGCTGCGGGTGATCGCACCGGACGTCGGCGGCGGCTTTGGATCGAAGATCTACATCTATCCCGAAGAGATCGTTTGTCTCTGGGCTTCCAAGAAGACGGGTGTGCCGGTGAAATGGAATTCCGATCGCACGGAAGCCTTCCTGACGGACGCACATGGCCGCGACCACGTCTCGAAGGTGACAATGGCCTTTGACAGCGAAAACCGCATCATCGGGCTGAAGGTCGACACCATCTGCAATCTCGGCGCCTATATGTCGCTCTTCTCGTCGGCGGTTCCGACCTATCTCTACGCGACGTTGCTGTCGGGCCAGTACGATATCCCGGCCATCCACGCCAATGTGCGCACGGTCTACACCAACACCGCGCCGGTTGATGCCTATCGCGGCGCCGGTCGCCCGGAGGCCACCTACCTGCTCGAGCGGACGATGGAAACGGCAGCGCGCGAACTCGGCATTTCGCCGGCCGAGCTGCGGCGGAAGAACTTCATACGCTCCTTCCCGCATCAGACACCCGTGATCATGAATTACGACGCGGGTGACTACGAAGCATCGCTCAATGCCGCCATGCAGGCGGCCGACTGGAACGGTTTCCAGGCGCGCAAGGCCGAAGCGGCGAACCGCGGCATGAAGCGCGGTTTCGGCATGAGCTGCTACATCGAAGCATGCGGCATCGCCCCCTCGCAGGCGGTCGGCTCGCTTGGCGCAGGCGTCGGCCTGTGGGAATCTGCGGAGGTGCGGGTCAATGCGGTCGGCACGATAGAAGTGCTCACCGGGTCGCACAGCCACGGGCAGGGCCACGAGACGACCTTCGCCCAGCTCGTTTCGGACCGTCTCGGCGTTCCGCTCGAGAGCGTGTCGATCGTGCATGGAGATACCGACAAGGTGCAGATGGGCATGGGCACCTATGGCTCACGCTCAGGCGCCGTCGGTATGTCTGCGGTGGTCAAGGCGCTGGACAAGGTCGAAGCCAAGGCCAAAAAGATTGCCGCCCATCTGATGGAAGCCGACGAGGGCGATATCGTCATCGAGAACGGCGAGCTGAAGGTTGCCGGTACCGATAAGAGCCTTCCCTGGTTCCAGGTGACGCTCGCCGCCTACACCGCGCACAATCTGCCGGGCGGCATGGAACCCGGGTTGAAGGAGACCGCCTTCTACGACCCGTCGAATTTCACGTTCCCGGCGGGCTGTTACATCTGCGAAGTCGAGGTCGATCCCGAAACGGGCAAGACCGAGATCATCCAGTTCGTTGCGGCAGATGATTTCGGCAACATCATCAACCCGATGATCGTCGAAGGCCAGGTGCATGGCGGTATCGCACAAGGTATCGGTCAGGCTCTGCTCGAGGCCGTCCATTATGACGAAAACGGCCAGCTTCTGACGGCGAGCTTCATGGACTATGCCATGCCGCGCGCCGACGATCTGCCCTCGTTCAAGGTCTCGCATCAGGTGACGCCATCCCCGAGCAATCCGCTCGGCATCAAGGGATGCGGCGAGGCCGGCGCGATCGGGTCTCCGCCGGCACTCATCAATGCCATCACCGATGCCATCGGCAACAACATGCTGACGATGCCCGCCACCCCGCAGAAGGTGTGGATGGCAGCGCGCGCGGCTCATTGAGGAGGAACGACGATGTATCAGACCAACTATCACCGCGCATCCTCGGTCGATGAAGCCGTCAGGATGATTTCGGGAACATCGGAAGGCAAATACGTTGCCGGCGGCATGACACTGATCCCAACGATGAAGCAACGCCTCGCGGCGCCGAGCGACCTTGTCGATCTCAGGCATATTCCCGCGATGCAGGGCATCAGGATCGATGGTCGCAAGGTGACCATCGGGGCGGCCACGCCGCATGCCGAAGTCGCTGCGTCGGCGGCTCTGCGCGCGGTCTGTCCCGCGATCTGCGACCTCGCCGGCATGATCGGCGATCCGCATGTCCGCCACATGGGCACAATCGGCGGTTCGATCGCCAACAATGACCCTGCGGCGGACTACCCGTCGGCGATGCTGGCGCTGAATGCGCGCATCCTCACCAACAAGCGCGAGATCGCCGCTGACGACTTCTTCACCGGTCTTTTCGAGACGGCATTGGAGGATGGCGAACTGCTGACTGCGATCAGTTTCGATGCGCCCGACAAAGCCGGCTACTCGAAGTTTCCAAATCCGGCATCGCGTTATGCGATGACGGGGGTCTTCGTTGCCAAAGGTGCCGGCGGCGTGCGGGTTGCCGTCACCGGGGCTGGATCCAACGGCGTCTTTCGCGAGACGGCCATGGAAACCGCGCTCAGCGCGAACTGGTCCTCCGGCTCTGTCGCTGGCATCGATGTCAACCCTGCTCGGCTGATGTCGGACTTGCATGCCAGTGCGGAATACCGCGCCAACCTGATCAAAGTGATGGCCAAGCGTGCCGTTGCCGTGGCAGGCTGACGAAACCCACCCGATCGCGAGGCAGCTCTGCCTCGCGATTTTCGCTGCGTCTGGCCAAAACAGACAATTTCTAATTAAAATAATTCAAGACTATGGGCCTTTTGCCGCAGTTGATGGTAAAGCGAGGGCAAAGGGTTGACGTGCGCGCGTCTGTTGGCAACAAACGCCCGCACGAAACTGGAGCAGATGATGGATTTCGAAGCGTTCTTTAAAAACGAGTTGGACGGGCTTCGCAGCGAAGGCCGTTATCGCGTTTTTGCCGATCTTGAGCGTCACCGCGGCAGCTTTCCGCGCGCCACGCGCCATACGGTAGACGGTCCGAAAGAAGTGACGGTCTGGTGCTCCAACGACTATCTCGGCATGGGCCAGAACCCGAAGGTGATCGAGGCGATGAAGAATGCCATCGATCACTGTGGCGCGGGTGCGGGAGGCACCCGGAATATCTCTGGCACCACCCACTACCACGTTCTGCTCGAGCGCGAGCTTGCCGATCTTCACGGCAAGGAAGCCTCGCTGATCTTCACGTCTGGCTATGTGTCCAACTGGGCGGCACTCGGCACGCTCGGCGCCAAGATCCCCGGCCTGATCATCTTCTCCGACGCGCTGAACCATGCCTCGATGATCGAAGGCATCCGCTATGCCAAGTGCGAGAAGGTGATCTGGAAGCACAACGACATCCACGATCTGGAAGCCAAGCTGGCGGCCGCCGACCCGAAGGCGCCGAAGCTGATCGCGTTTGAATCCGTCTATTCGATGGATGGCGACATCGCCCCGATCAAGGAAATCTGCGACCTGGCCGACAAGTACGGCGCCATGACCTATCTCGACGAAGTGCATGCCGTTGGCATGTACGGACCGCGCGGCGGCGGCATTGCCGAGCGCGAAAGCCTGATGGATCGTCTGACGGTGATCGAAGGCACGCTCGGCAAGGCCTTCGGCGTCATGGGCGGCTACATCGCTGCCTCGACGGCGCTTTGCGATTTCATTCGTTCCTTCGCATCGGGCTTCATCTTCACGACGGCGCTGCCGCCGGCACTGGCGGCCGGTGCGGTCGCCTCGATCCAGCATCTGAAGGTCAGTCCCTTCGAGCGTGGGCGTCACCAGGATCGTGTCCGCAAGCTGCGGGCGCTGCTCGATCAGCGCGGCATCCCGCACATGCCAAACCCAAGCCATATCGTTCCGGTCATGGTTGGCGATGCGGCAAAGTGCAAGTGGATCTCCGACCTGCTGCTCGACAATTGCGGTGTCTATGTGCAGCCGATCAACTACCCGACGGTGCCGAAGAAGACCGAGCGCCTGCGCATCACCCCGACGCCGCTCCACAGCGATGCCGACATCGAGCATCTCGTGGATGCGCTGCATGCGCTCTGGTCGCGCTGCGCGCTCGCCCGGCACGTTGCTTAACGCCGCTCTTGGTTTGCGAAAAGATTGGCCGCCGTCAGGCGGCCTTTTCGCTAAGAGCGATCAGTTCCGCAGCGAGCCTTCGGGCTTCGGCATCGGCAGCAAACACGTCGTCCATCGTCCGCGCTTCGCCCGTTTTGATCATCTTGTCCATGACCGCTTCGGCAATATCGGCCATCATCAGGAAACCGATCCGTTCCTCGACGAAGGCGTGAAAGGCAATTTCCTCAGCCGCGTTCATGACGGCACCCTGCAGGCCGCCGCGTTCCAGCGCGGTACGCGCCAATCTTAGCGCCGGGAAGCGCTCTTCATCAGGGGCCTCGAAGTCCAGGCGCGAGAGCTTGGCAAAATCCAGCCGCTCGACGTTCAGCGTCGGCCGGCGCGGGTAGTCGAGTGCATAGCCGATCGCCGTCCTCATGTCGGGGCTGCCGAGCTGAGCTATGATCGATCCATCCGTGTAGCCGACCATGGAGTGGACGATCGACTGCGGGTGAACGATCACTTCGATCTGGTCCGGGCGAACACCGAAGAGATGCTTTGCCTCGATCATCTCCAGCGCTTTGTTGAACATCGAGGCACTTCCGACCGAGATCTTCAGTCCCATCGACCAGTTGGGGTGCGCGCGCGCTGTAGCTGCCGTCACATTCGCCATGTCGGCGCGCGACCAGGTGCGGAACGGACCGCCGGACGCCGTTAGGATGATCCGTTCGACCGCATGCCGCTGGTCCTCGTCAAGAGACTGAAAGATTGCGCTGTGTTCGCTGTCGACGGGGATCAGTCGTCCGCCGCCCTTCGCCACGGCATCGACGAAAAGATCGCCAGCCGAAACCAGACATTCCTTGTTGGCGAGCGCGATCGTGGCGCCCTTGCGGGCGGCAGCCAGTGTCGGCGCCAGTCCGGCCGTGCCGACGATGGCGGCCATCACCCAATCCGCATCGAGGTCGGCAGCTTCCGCCAGGCCGGACACGCCGGCGGCCACCGCGATGCCGCTGCCTGAGAGTTCGTCCTTCAGCGAGTGATATTTGTCCTCGCTAGCCGTGACCGCAAGCTTGGCGCCCGCCGACTTGGCCTGCTGCGCCAGAAGCTGGACGTTTTCGTTGCCGGTTACGACCGAGATCTCATAGCCGTCCCGTCCGCCCAGTTGCTCGATAACGTCGAGCGTATTTTGTCCGATCGAGCCGGTTGAGCCAAAAATACTGAGGCGCCTGGGCGCACGTTCGCGTGCCATCATCGGTGATTTCGCCAAAACTCTTGCATTGGCTCTGGCTGTACAGGGGATTGAAATGAGCGGCAAGTGTGCCGCGCAGCAGAAATCCGGCAGCTGGCTAGGCGTTCGCTGCTTTCGCAGATCAGGTTCGATGACCCTGCGCGAAACCAACTGGCGATCGCCGCGTTTTGTTGAAGTCGAAACAGGAGGAAGTGCAATGGTTTTCAAGCAACCAACCTTCTTTGGCGAACCCTTTGATCCGGAAACAGGCGACGAGGATGCTTCGCTCGAGGAGGCCGTGGCGAATGCTCTGGCGGTGGCAGGCGGCATCGATGCGGCGGATGTGAAGGTGATGGTTGAGGACCATGCCGTTGTGCTGACAGGCGTTGTGGCAACCGCGCCTGAAATCGAACGCGCAACAGCGGTTGCGCAGGCTATCGCCGGGGGGAAGCCTGTGCGCAATGATATTCGGGTGGCGTAGTTATCCGATCAGCCGGCGAAGCGTTCCATCAGGAAGGTCGAACCTGCGACCCTGTCTGTCTTTGGCGTGGTGATCGGTCCCGTCGACTTATAGGCGGTTGCGAGCAGCAGGCCGCTGACAATGAGATATGCGAATGCAAGCACCGTCAGTTTTATGCGCATGGCAAGCACTCCTCTTTTTCCGTCAAACAAACGCCGTGTCGGTTGGAAAAGTTCCGTCTTCCGACCGCCGCCAGAAAATGTGATCGGCAAAGGCTCGCACTGGCTTATGCCGGCAGTCTTGTCGTAAGGAAGAGTTGGCCATTTTCGGCGGCCCAGTACGTTCGGTAAGGGAGGTGCGCATGCGCAAAGCGATCATCGTCTGGGGCGGTTGGAGCGGCCACGAGCCTGAAGCGTGCGCGCACCGCGTCGGGGAACTGTTGCAGGAGGATGGCTTTGCCGTCGAGGTGACCGGCGACCTTGGCATCTTCGGCTCAGCAGCGATCGCGACCGCCGATCTGCTGGTACCTGTTATCACTGGCCAGAAGATCGAGAAGGCGCATGCCAATGCGTTGGTGGAGGCCGTGCGCGGCGGTCTCGGCCTCGGCGGGCATCACGGCGCGCTTGCGACCTCGTTCAAAGAGAGTGCTCCGTTCCGCTATGTTTCCGGCGTGACCTGGGTCGCCCATCCCGGCAACATCATCGATTTTCGCGTCAACGTCACGCGCCAGCATGACCCTGTGATGGAGGGTATTCCCGATTTCGACTATCGGTCAGAACAATACTACCTGCACTACGATCCGTCGGTCGAAATCCTGGCGACGACGAGCTTTTCCGGTGAGAATGATGCGGCTGCGCGCAACGTCACGATGCCGGTCGCCTTCAAGCGCCAGTTCGGCTCGGGACGTGTGTTCTACTCGGCGCTCGGCCATGTAGAGAGCGAATTCGATCACCCCTACATGCGCCTCATTCTTCGTCGCGGCCTTTCCTGGGCAGCGCGCTCTTAGCGCTAGGAGGTCCGACCCGTCTTGCAACCGGCGAAGACATCAAGCTTCGCGTCATAGACGGACGTCGAGATATTCATCATTCCGAGCACGCTGTGGAACAGGTTGTCATGGGATGTCGGCTGTGCTGTCGACTGGGCCAAGCATGCCTTGTCGAGTGCCATCGACGCAGTGAAATCCGGGTCGAGCCAAACGACGAAAGGAACGTGCGTCTGCTCCTCCGGGGCGAGGAAATAGGGCGCCCCATGGAGATAGAGACCCTTCTCGCCCAACGACTCACCGTGATCCGACATGTAGATCAAGCCGGTCGCGATCTTGTCGCTGCGAGCCTTGAGCTTGTCGATGACCGTGGAAAGGAAATGGTCGGTGTAGAGGATCGAGTTGTCGTATGCGTTGACGATTTCATCGTCCTTGCAGTTGCCGAGCTCCGCCGTCTCGCACTCAGGGGTGAACTTCCGGAACTCGTTGGGATAGCGCAGGTAATAGGCCGGGCCGTGGCTGCCGATCTGATGCAGGACGAGCACGCTATCCTTGGTTACGCCGTTCAGCCATGTGTCGAGCTTGTCCAGAAAGATGCCGTCCTGGCACTCGCCGTCTTTGCAGAACCGCCGATCGGTCGAATTCGCGAGGTCTACATAATTGATGCGGGCAGCGGCGCCCTTGCTGCCGGTGTTGTTGTCAAACCAGGTCACGTCGATGCCCGCGTGGGCGAGAACATCCATCAGGCCTTCGTTCTCGATGCCTTTGCGATGGGTGAAGCTTGCGCGCGTGAACTGCGAGAACATGCAGGGTATCGATGTCGCAGTCGCCGTGCCGCAGCTCGTCGTTTGCGGGAAATAGATGACGCCCTGCTTGCGAAGCTCGGGGTTGGTGTCGCGATGATAGCCGCCGAGCGAAAAGTTCATCGCCCGCGCCGTCTCGCCGGCAACGATAATCGTCACCCGTGGTTTGTGCACGTCCACGACAGGGACGACCCTGGCGTCGGTGCCGAGCGGCTTGACGACGAGCCTGGCTTCTTTGCCGGCCTGCATGAAATACCGCGTGGCGCCGACGATCGGGGTGACGGGGTTCAGGCTCTTGACGATGTCTCGGTGCTGACGGATCGCTGCAGTATACTCCTTGGCGTAGACGCCCGCGACAGCGCCGAATACCAACAGGCAGCAGAGGATCGTCACGCTGTTCCACAAGAGCTTCTGCAGCACGGGGCGGTGAACCACCTTGACCCAAAGGATCAGCGTGATCGGGATGACGGCGAACAGTACGACATGCAGGAGAAAGCCGGGCGTAATCAGGTGATTGGCCTCGGCAGGCGTCGTTTCCATCGCATTTCGGATCATGTCGCTGTCGACGATCACGCCGAAGGTGTCCGTGAACCACGCCGCCAGTGCCGCCGCAAGTACCAGAAAAATCAAAACCGGCTTGATGACGTATTTCGCCGAAAAGGCCGTGACGATGGCCACGAACAGAACCGAGATCGCAATGTAAAGTGCGGTGATCGCTGTCGGCGTCGTGGCGAGATAGGTGTGAACCTTCCCCCAGAACGTCCGGTTCGTGAACATGACGAGATAGAGCCCGGTGATGGCGGACAGCGAAATGCTGCCGATTCTTGGCCGATAGAGCGATGGTGGTGTCAAGTGGACGGCCTCGGTGCCTGTTTGTCCGCATGGGCGAACATTCAGTCCACCGCAGTAGCGGCTAAATGTGTCATGAAACTGACGCACACCTGAACGGACTCACCGCCGACCGATACCGTTCTCGTTGGTCGTGATACTGGAATGGCGCGACGAGCGGCTAGATGTTCTCTGAGGTGTAGATATCGAACGGCAAGAACGATTGCCCCGGAACCGCATCATTCTCCGAGCCAAGGGACGAGGTCATCAGCGTGATCAATTCGCTGCAGAGGCTCTTGATCGGCGTTGAGATCGCCACGGTCACCGCATCGTCAGCAAGCGCTGCGCGCGAGTCTGGTGTCAGTTCGTTAACGACGACGACAATCTTGCCGGCAAGGCCCTCTTCGCGGACAGCCGAGATCGCGCCTTCCATGCCACCGCCGCAGACATAAAATCCGATGAGGTCCGAATGCTGCTTGAGGAGATTGATAGTGGCTTCGTGAGTTATCTCAGGCGTCTCGAGGTTGATCAGCGTTTCGAGAACCTCAAAATCAGGGGCATTCTCGCGGAAATAGGAGCGGAAGCCGATCTCGCGCAACTCATGCCCGTGGTAACGATGGCTGCCGACGAAGCAGGCGACCTTTCCGGGGTTTCTGGCGGCCTTTGCGATCATCCAGGCGGCCGTACGGCCGACCTTCCGATTGTTCAATCCGATGTAGCCCCGCCGCACGCCGCTTGCGAGGTCAGACAGGATTGAAAAGACCGGGACGCCCTTGGCTTTCAGGTCTTCGACCTCGGCGGTGACGGCCGGATAGTCCGGTCCGACCAAAAGCAATCGCCTGATTGCGGCTCGCGAGAAGCTTCAGTTTTTCGATGATGGCGGCCGGCGTCGACGCGGCCGCGTACTCGATCTGCGCCGTAATGCGGAATGACGTATTGGCGTGCACCGCCTGCTCAATTTCGCGAGCGAGCGTTTGATAGAACGACTGGGCAGGACGCTGCAGCAGAAACCCCAGCCGATAATGCGGGAGGTCCTGAAACACCCGCTGCCGGAGCAGACCGACGGCATGGTAGCCGATCGAGGCTGCCGCGTTATAGACGCGTCGCGCCGTCTCCTCCCGAACGCGATGGCGACCGTTCAGCACACGATCGACCGTCGCGACGCTAACGCCGGACGCATCCGCCAGATCCTGTATCGTTGGTCGCTTTACCATCGTGCCCTGCAAGAATCTATCATCGTAATGCCATCGCAATGATGTGTTTTGATAGAATACATCAAGGCTGCATTGTCGCATGACGAAAGTCAACCTAATCTCTGTTGGACGGGCCGGGAGGGACGGCCTGTGGGAGATTAAAATGGCAGACAAGACGAAGAAACGAGACTACAGCCTGCTCGGCGAAAGCGGCCGAACGGCCGTCGACATGGGACTGGCGGCCGCGGAGTGGTATCACACCGAGGTTGCGCGCAAGGATATGAAGGCGCTGATGCAGCGTTCCGACGCCCCGGCCATTCGCGACACGATCATCTGGCTCGGGGCGATGATCGTCTTTGCCGGGTTTGGTATCTATTTCTGGGGCTCCTGGCTCTCTCTGCCGTTGTTCCTTGCATATGGGGTGCTTTACGGCTCGGCATCCGATAGCCGCTGGCACGAATGCGGCCACGGTACGGCCTTCAAGACGCGCTGGATGAATGATGCGGTCTATCAGATCGCCTGCTTCATGATCATGCGCAATCCGGTGACCTGGCGCTGGAGCCATACGCGCCATCACACCGACACGGTGATCGTCGGCCGGGACCCCGAAATTGCAGTGATGCGCCCGCCGGATCTGCTGCGGCTGATCCTGAACTTCTTCGGCATTCTCGATGTCTGGCATGCAATGGTCGACATGCTGCGCAATGCCTTCGGCATCATCAGCGCGGAGGAGAAGACCTTCATTCCTGAGATGGAACAGCCGCGCGCCATCCTTATCGCGCGCAGCTGGCTTGCCATCTATGTCGTAACGATCGCGGCTGCGATTGCGATGGGCTCCATCCTGCCGCTGATGCTGATCGGCCTGCCCCGGCTCTATGGCGCGTGGCATCATGTGCTGACCGGCCTGCTGCAGCATGGCGGTCTCGCGGACAATGTCATCGACCACCGTTTAAACAGCCGCACGGTCCATATGAACCCGGTCAGCCGCTTCATTTACTGGAACATGAACTACCACGTCGAGCATCACATGTTCCCGATGGTGCCCTACCACGCGCTGCCGCGCCTGCATGCGATGATCAAGCACGATCTGCCGGTGGCCAATCCGTCGATTTTGTCCGGCTATCGCGAAATGATCCCGGCATTTCTGCGCCAGCTGCGCAACGAGGACTATTTCCTCAAACGCGAGCTGCCGGCGACGGCGCGGCCCTATCGCGAGGAATTCCACAGCGAGCTTGCGCCAGCGGCCCAATAGCCCGGCGCGAAACGAAGAGTTTGGGAGGACAAGATGAGCGGAAATTGGATCGAGGTCTGTGCGGTCGAGGACATCGACGAGGAGGATGTCATGCGTTTCGATTGCGCGGGCAGGACGTTTGCGGTCTACCGCAGCCCCGACGACGAGTTCTTCGCAACCGACGGGCTCTGCACGCACGAGCACGTCCATCTTGCCGATGGCCTCGTCATGGACGAGATCATCGAATGTCCGAAGCACAATGGCCGCTTCAACTACAAGACGGGTGAAGCCAGGGGGGCGCCGGTTTGCGTCAACCTGAGCACCTATCCCGTGAAAGTCGAAGGCGGCGCCGTCTTCCTCTCGATCTGAGGAGGCTGTGATGACCCATTTCGTGATCATCGGGGCAGGGGAGTGCGGCGCACGCGCGGCGTTTGCCCTGCGCGAAAAGGGATATGACGGCGAGATCACGCTGATCGGTAGCGAGTCGCTCGCGCCCTACGAGCGGCCGCCGCTTTCAAAGGCGAGCGACGAGCGTTCGGCGGCGCCGAAATTCATCGCCCAGCCGGCCAAATATGTCGAAAGCGGCATCAGCCTGCTGACGGGTGTCACAATTCAGGGTCTCGATCCTAAGGCAAAGTCAGTCGCGCTTTCCGATGGCCGTACCATTGCCTATGACAAGCTCCTGCTTGCCACCGGCGCTCGCGCACGGCCGCTTCCGGGGATCGGCTCGGAGAGCGAGCATATCCGTTCGCTGCGCACCCATGCGGACGCGGTTGCCCTTCGCAAGGCCATGGTGCCCGGCAAGCGCATCGCGATCATCGGCGGCGGCTTTATCGGCCTGGAACTTGCCGCGACGGCGCGGGCGTTCGGAGCGGATGTGACGGTTCTCGAAGGACTGGAGCGCGTGCTGAAGCGCGGCGTGCCGGAGGAGGTTGCCAGCGTCATCACCGAACGCCATTCGCTCGAAGGCGTCGACATTCGCTGCGGCGTTGTCATCAACAGTGTAACGGAACAAAACGAAAGGGCGATCATCCGCCTGGTCGATGGCGATGCTGTCGAGGCAGATCTCGTGCTCGTCGGTATTGGCGCCGTTCCCAATACGGATCTTGCCGCTTGCGCCGGCCTCAAGATCGACAACGGCATTGCCGTCGACGAACTCCTGCGCACCTCGGCACCTGACATTTACGCAGCCGGCGACTGCTGCTCGTTCCCGCTGGCGATCTATGGCGGCCGCCGCGTGCGGCTCGAATCCTGGCGCAATGCCCAGGAGCAGGGGGCACTGGCCGCCGCCAATATGATAGGGCTTGGCGAAGCCGTTTCCGCCGTACCCTGGTTCTGGTCCGATCAATACGATGTGACGCTGCAGATCGCCGGCTTGGCGGAGGGCGCCGTTCAGCATCTGCGACGCGATCTCGGCGATGGCGCCTTCATCCTGTTCCATCTCGATCAAGCCGGCCGGTTGCTTGCGGCAAGCGGCGTCGGTCGCGGCAATGCGGTCGCCCGCGATATTCGGCTTGCCGAAATGCTGATCGCGGCGCGCGCCCATCCGGATCCGGCGGCCCTCGTTGCAAGCAACGTCAAACTGAAATCCCTCCTGGCCGCCTGAGTGGCGACCGTATTCTCAAGGTATCGGCAATGAGCAAACAAGTGCGACCGACTGTGCATGACCTCCTGGCGATGAAGGGCAAGCGGCAGCTCAGCATGCTACGCGTGGTAGCGCTCGAGGAGGCCGAAGCGGCCGAGGCCGCCGGCATCGATCTGATTTCGGTTCCTCCCGAGCTCCTCTTCGATCCACAGTTTCGCGATGCCGCTCCCGGTCGCTTCGCAATCCCCGGCGGCGAGTACGGCCAGAGCGGTGCCACCACCGATGAGATCCTGCGCTGCGCCGTGAAGATGCGGGCGGCGTCAGCCGATGCCATCTACTGCGCCGCCAGCCTGCAGACGATCAGGCGGCTGCGCGACGAACATATTCCCGTCTGCGGTCATACGGGGCTCATTCCGTCGCACTCCACATGGACGGGCGGCTTTCGGGCCGTCGGGAAGACGGCGGCATCGGCAGCCTTCGTCTACAAGCAGGTGAAGGATCTGGAGGCTGCGGGTGCTTTCAGCGTGGAAATCGAGGTGGTGCCGGCCGAGGTCGCTGCGGCGATTTCGGAACGGACCTCGATGCTGCTGATCTCCATGGGAGCCGGCAGCGGCTGCGATGCCCAATATCTGTTCTCCGAGGACGTGCTGGGCCTGAACCGCGGGCGCTATCCGCGCCACGCCAAGGCCTATCGCAACCTCGCGGCGGAATATGATCGGATCCAGGTGGAACGGATCGCGGCATTCCGCGAATACGCCGCCGACATCGCAAGCGGCGCCTATCCCGAGGAACGTCATCGCGTGCCTGTTGATGCCGAGGAGTTGGAGAGGTTTCTGTCCCGACTCTAATTGCCGGACTTCTGATCGCCGCGCATGAACCGCCCATCCTTCCTCTAGTACCGCGCCACAGAGATTATGACGGGTTGGGTTATCGTAGAATGGGCAAGTCTTCTGGTGGGATGAGAAGTTGGATGCTGCGTGCTGCGCCTGGCACGCGGGATATAAATCCTGCCTTCTCGAGGGTCAGCACCATCTGGTGAACAGACGGAGCCGTAACGGCGAAGTGGCGACGCATGTCGGCTTCGGCCGGAGGCTGTTTGAAGATGCGGCTGTAGGCGTAGATGAAGGCCAGGTACTGGCCTTGGACTTGCGTAAGGCCATGTCTTGCCGTTGCGGCTTGCGGGTCAAGTGAGGGACTCATTTTCGGATTCATCTGCGTCTCCGCGCTGAAGGAGGTGTCGATGACTATAAAGTTTCACGTAGAGCTTAGCCAATCGGAACGTGATCAACTGGCCGTTTTGTTGAGCGGGGGACGCCATGCGTCGCGCAAGATCAAGCGCGCCCAGATCCTGGTGGCGGCGGACGAAGGCTTCAGCGACGAGGTGATCGCGGCAACCTTGAACGTCAGCGGATCGACGATTTACCGGACCAAGCGCCGGTTTGTGGAAGCCAATCTGGAAGGCGCGCTCAGTGAAGAACCGCGCCCGGGTGTTGAGCGCAAGCTATCGAGCAAGGAGGAGGCGCTGTTGGTGGCGACCGCCTGCTCAAAGCCGCCGCCCGGGCGAGCCCGCTGGACCCTGGAGCTTCTGGCCGATGAGATGGTCCGACTCACCGATCATGACGAGTTGTCCTCGGAGACCGTACGTCGCCGGCTGGCTGAGAATCATCTCAAACCTTGGCGCAAAGACATGTGGTGCATCCCAAAGCTCGATGGGGAATACGTCGCGCGCATGGAGGATGTTCTCGACCTCTACGCAGAGACGCCTGATCCACAAAGGCCCGTGGTCTGCTTCGACGAGAGCCCGACCCAACTCATCGGCGAAGTGCGCGAGCCCATTGCGGCCAAGCCTGGCCAGCTTGAACGCTACGACTGCGAGTATCGCCGAAACGGCACGGTCAATCTGTTTGTCTTCATGGACGCCCACCAGCCCTGGCGCAGGGTGAAGGTCACCGATCGGCGAACCAACCAAGACTTCGCCCAGTGCATGCGCGAACTGGTCGACGTCGATTATCCCGACGCCCCGATCATCCGCGTGGTGATGGACAACCTCTCCACCCATTCCGCCGGGGCGCTTTACGACGCATTTCCAGCCCCGGAGGCTCGAAGGGTGCTGAAGCGACTGGAGTTCCACCACACGCCCAAGCACGCCAGTTGGCTCAACATGGTCGAGATCGAGATCGGTGTCCTGCGCAGCCAATGCCTCGACCGTCGTATCGACAATAAAGACACCATAATCGCCGAAGTCGCAGCCTGGGAGCAGCAACGCAACGCTAATGGCGCAAAGATCCAATGGATGTTCACAACCGAAAAAGCCCGCCAAAAGCTCCGCAAAGCTTACCCCGTCAAAGAGTCATAATCTCTGTGGCGCGGCACTAGGTGGGCGTGCTCGATATTGGTCCTAATCCATCCCGAGCCTGCCAAACTGACCTCTGCGCGGCTTCGTCAGGGCCGAAGGCCGCGCAGCTTGAGATTGGCCTGCCGGCGTGAAGCCCTCGCTGGGAACCAACGCAAGGACAAAGGCGACGCCATAGAAAAAAGGGCGATGCCTTGTGTCGCCAAAGCGGGCAGCGGGATAGCGATAAACGTCGGTAGGAAGACCGGCGCCAGAAGCACCCACATGAGGATTGCGGCCATCCTGTGTCGCGAAGACGGCTTGAGACCATGTACAGCAAACCGATGACGGTGATTGGTGTCATCGCCATCGCGGCGACGCACCGATACGGTTACGAGGACGCGGCTGGATTGATATCGACACAAGGGTCCTTCGTGGGATTCCCACGAGTTTGCCGGCGTGCGAGCCTTCAGGATGCCCACTGGCATCACCGTCCACTTGAACCCGACCGATCGCAGCGCCTGCAGGTGATCGTTGACGACCGCACCCCCCAGAAGCACGTCTGGCGCGCCCGGATCGTGCTGGCCACTGGCCGATG
Source organism: Rhizobium sp. T1470 (assembly GCF_042140505.1). Lineage (NCBI taxonomy): Bacteria > Pseudomonadati > Pseudomonadota > Alphaproteobacteria > Hyphomicrobiales > Rhizobiaceae > Rhizobium > Rhizobium sp. T1470. The sequence continues at coordinate 4,069,503 of NZ_CP148091.1, read as the reverse complement.
GGCTGGGCACGGCGGCGATGATGCGCACAGCCGGTGTCAGCAAGACCGCCGTCTGGCGCTGGCAGGCGCGGTTCATGGAAGAGGGCGTGCCGGGTCTGCTGCACGACAAGACGCGGCTTGCGCGTGTCCCTAAGCTGGTTGACGACGTGGCTGAACTGATTTTAGCCGTGACCCTGGGCGACCCGCCCAGCGATACCATTCATTATGCCGTAAGTCGGATTATGCCGCATGGCAGAGCTTTGGGGCCGATAAGTATTCCTGGTCATGCGGCGGTTCGGCATAACCGAGCCATCGGGAAACGACGAGGTTTGGTGGATAGCCGACCGGCATCTTCTGGACGTAAATGTAAGAAGCGGTCATCCGTCAGCTTGGGGATTCGGGGCGGGAACCCAAAGAAGAAGAACAAAAGGACGGCGCTACCCCTCCAGCGCCTCAATCATCTCCACCCGCGCCGCATGCCGGCCGCCCTCGAAACGAGCGGTCAGGAACGCATCCACGATATCGAGCGCCAGCCCTTCGCCCACCACGCGCACGCCAATTGACAGCATGTTGGCATCGTTGTGCTGGCGGATCATGCGGGCTGAGAATGTGTCGACGCAGACGCCGCAACGGATGCCCTTTACCTTGTTCGCCGCCATCATGATGCCCTGGCCGGTGCCGCATAGGATGATGCCAAACCGGCAATCGCCGGAGGCGACGAGCCGCGCCGCCGCTTCGCCGTGCTTAGGATAGTGTGTGCTCTCCGGCGTTGTCGGTCCGATATCGACGACTACCCAGCCTTGCGCCGCAATATGACCGGCAATGGCCTGTCGCAGCTGAATGGCGGCGTGGTCGCTGGAGAGGGCGATGCGGTTGCTGGCTGTCATGGAGAAGTCGTCCCGTTCCCAAGACAGTTTGGCGTCTCGAAGATGCACCCTAGCTACCATACCTCTCTAAGAGATGCACGAGCGTCGCGCCTCATTCCGATCATTACCGGTTGGCTCAAGTGAGTTCGATGGCCCTTGGCGTAAACTGCGCGCCGCTTTGTCGGAGTGACGAATAACCAAAGGATCGCTAACCACCCTCGTGCGACACTGGAATTTCTGCTTCCGGGCAGGGTCGAAACGCCCTTCCACGACCGGGACGGAGGTTTCTGCGCGGGTACCAAGCGTCAGATTCGATCCACTCTAGATACGGATGTTATCGATTTCGGTGATGTCTATTCAGGCTGTCGACAACACGTTGATCCATTGAGAACAACGTGAACGGATGCACGAACGTGACACTCTGGGGAAATCGAAGGTTAACTTTGAAAATACTGGTGATCCCGACGCGATTCGAACGCGTGACCCTCAGATTAGGAATCTGATGCTCTATCCTGCTGAGCTACGGGACCACTTGAGCGTCATGCATACAAAAGGCTTGGCCGGAAGCCAAGCTCTTTTGCAATGCCCGCATGAAGTCGGTTTCAGGCACCGAGGCGCTGTTCGGCAAGCCGCACCCAGTAGGAAATGCCGTGGGCAATGGTTTCGTCGTTGAAATCGTAGGCGGCGTTGTGCAGGCCGGCCGTGTCGCCGTTGCCGATGAAGATGAATGCGCCCGGACGGGCGTTCAGCATGTAGGAGAAGTCCTCGCCGCCCATCATCGGGTCGATCTCGGCATTCACATTGCCGGCGCCGGCGATCTCGCCAGCGATGCGAAGGGCGTGGCCGGTTTCCGTCGCGTGGTTGAAGGTCACCGGATAGTTACGGTTGAAGTTGATGTCGACCTCGGCTCCATGGGCCGCAACCAGGCCGTTAACCACCTGCTTCAGGCGCGTCTCGGCGAGGTCGCGCACCTCTTCGTCGAGCGTGCGCACCGTGCCGGCGATCGTCGCATCGTTCGGGATGACGTTGTGCGCGAAACCGGCATTGAACTTGGTGACCGAGACGACGACCGAGCGCAGCGGGTCGACGCTGCGGGAAGCAATCAGCTGCAGGTTGCTGACGACCTGCGCGCCGATCGCGATCGGATCGATCGTCCGGTGCGGCTGTGCCGCATGGCCGCCGCGGCCCTTGATGGTGATGGTGAACTCGTCGGTGGCGGCCATGATCGCGCCGCTGCGGATGGCGAAGTGACCGACCGGAAGGCCCGGCAGGTTGTGCATGCCGTAGACCTCTTCGATGCCGAAGCGCTCCATCATGCCGTCCTTGACCATCAGGTTGCCGCCGCCGCCGCCTTCTTCGGCCGGCTGGAAAATGACCGCAATATTGCCGTTGAAGTTGCGCGTCTCGGCCAGATATTTCGCCGCGCCGAGCAGCATGGCGGTATGGCCGTCGTGGCCGCAGGCATGCATCTTGCCCGGGGTCGTCGAGGCCCAGGGCTTGCCGCTGATTTCGGTGAGCGGCAGGGCATCCATGTCGGCGCGCAGGCCAATGGTGCGCGCGCCTTCGCCCTTGCCCTTGATCAGGCCAACGACGCCGGTCCTGCCGATGCCGGTGACGATCTCGTCGACACCGAACTCCTTGAGTTTCTCGGCCACGAAGGCAGCGGTGGTTTCGACCGCGAAGAGAAGTTCGGGACGCGCATGGATATGCCGTCGCCACTCTGTCACTTCGTCCTGAAGTTCGGCGGCTCTGTTCAAAATCGGCATGCTGGCTTTCCTGTCGTGAAAATCGAATCGGGGACGGAACCGGGTCGCGGGGACACGATGCCGCAGAAATAACTTAATCAAGGCCCTTTGCCATGTCATGGCCATATACGTTAAATAGGGGAAACTTTCGAGACTTCCGGACATCTTTAAGGACGAACCGTGTCGACGCGCCAGAACCGTTTGTTTGCCGCTTTGCGGCCGCTCTCAATCGCAGCTTCCGCAGCCGCTATCGCTCTTTCGGCCTCCGCCCAAGCCTATGCGAACCCGCATATTCTCGTCGATGTCCAGAGCGGCCGCGTGCTGGAGCACGACGAGGCGTTCCGTAAATGGTATCCCGCCTCGCTGACCAAGCTGATGACCGTCTATACAGTGTTCGATGCGGTTCGCGCCGGTCAGATCAGCCTCGACACGCCTGTTGTGATGAGCAAGCGGGCGGCCGCCCAGCCGCCGGCGAAGATGTATTTCAAGCCGGGACAGAAACTGACGCTCGACAGCGCACTGAAGATCCTGATGGTCAAGTCGGCGAATGACATCGCGGTTGCCGTTGCTGAGGCCGTCGGCGGCACGCAGGAAGCCTTCGTGCTGAAGATGAACGCCGAGGCAGCAAAGCTCGGCATGACGGATTCCCATTTCGTCAATCCCAACGGCCTGCCCGGCAAAGGCCAGTACACGACGGCGCGCGATCTTGCGGTTCTCTCCGTCGCACTGCGCCGCGAGTTCCCGCAATATGCCGGCTATTTCTCGCTTGAGGGCATCACGACGGGCACCAAGAATGTGCCGAGCATCAACGCTCTGATCGGCCGTTTCGCAGGCGCGGACGGCATGAAGACCGGCTTCATCTGCGCCTCGGGCTTCAACCAGATCGCCTCGGCAACCCGCAGCGGCCGCACGCTGATCTCCGTTGTACTCGGCACCGACAGCCTTGCGGCGCGCGCGGATGCCTCCGCTGACTTGCTGCAGAAGGGCTTCACCTCGCAGTTTGCCGCGCCCGACACGCTCAGTTCGCTGCGGCCCTATGGGCCGGGCCAGGATCAGGTGACCGACATCACCGCCAATATCTGCAGCGCCAAGGGCGCCAAGGTCCGCAGTGAAACGCGCGACGAGGTCGGCCGCATGAAGGTCCTGTCGCCCTATATCCAGGAAATGGACCACGAGCCGAATTTCGTCTTCGCGGGACTTATTCCGGGTCAGAACGAACCGCAGCCGGACAAATTGGCCACTGCGGATACCGCCGGGACGATCGCCAACGTGCCGGTGCCGCTGCCGCGTCCGACCTCTTTTTAAGGTCAGTTTGAGATGAGCGCTGCTTCCGATCGGATACCGGTCACCATCCTGACCGGCTTTCTGGGTGCCGGCAAATCGACACTGCTGAACCGCATCCTCAAGGATCCGGCGATGAGGGATGCCGCTGTCATCATCAATGAGTTCGGTGACGTCGGCATCGATCACCTGCTGGTGGAAAGCTCAGGTGACGCGATCATCGAGCTCTCGGATGGCTGCCTTTGCTGCACGGTGCGCGGCGAGCTGGTCGATACGCTGGCAAACCTGATGGATGCGGTGCAGACCGGTCGCGTCAAGCCGGTCAACCGGGTCGTCATCGAGACGACGGGGCTTGCCGATCCGGCACCGGTCATGCAGGCGATCATGGGCAACCCCATCATCGCCACCAATTTCGATCTCGACGGCATCGTGACGGTGGTCGATGCGGTCAACGGTTCGCAGACACTCGACAATCACGAGGAAGCGGTCAAGCAGGCGGCAGTTGCCGATCGGCTGCTCATCGCCAAGCGGACGATGGTGCCGCCGGAGGTGTTGCGGGCGCTGGAAGCGCGTCTTGATGCACTCAACCCGCGTGCGGCGCTGATGGATGCCGACAGCGCCGAATCCGGACAGGCGAGTGTGTTGGTCAATGGTCTCTATGATCCGGCAACCAAGATCGCCGACGTCGGTCGCTGGCTGCGGGATGAGGATGCGCATGATGCGCACCACCATGAACACCATCACCATGGCGCTGACGGACATCATCACCATCATCATCACGGACACGATCATCAGGACCCGCATGACGTGAACCGCCACGATTCCTCGATCCGGTCCTTCTCGATCGTCGAGGACAAGCCAATCGACCCGATGGCGCTCGATATGTTCATCGATCTCTTGCGTTCGGCGCACGGCGAAAAGCTGTTGCGGATGAAGGCGATCGTCGCGGTATCCGACCGGCCAGATCGACCGCTGGTGCTTCACGGCGTGCAGAGCATCTTCCACCCGCCGTCCCGTCTGCCGGCCTGGCCTGACCCTGAGGACCGCCGCACGCGCATGGTGCTGATCACCAGGGATTTGCCCGAAGCCTTCGTCAAGGATCTGTTCGATGCGTTTCTCGGCAAGCCGGGTGTCGATACGCCGGATCGGACGGCGCTGAACGACAATCCGCTCGCCGTGCCGGGCATGCGGTTCTGATCTATCCCTTGCGGATGAGGAAGCGGTGGCCGGCCTCGGTCTTTTCGGCCTCGATGAGCTCGTGGCCGTCTTCGTTGCAGAAGTGAGGGATGTCTATTCCGGCGAGCGGATCGGTCGTTTCGACGCGGATCAATGCACCCTTCGGCAGGGAGGACATCTTGCGGCGTGTCTTCAGCACCGGAAGCGGGCACTTGAGGCCGCGCAGGTCATAGAGAATGGCGCTCACGCCATCAATCCTTGCCCCAGAACTTCCAGAACGGTTTCTTTGAGGCGACCTCCACCGGCACCGACTGCTCCACCGGCGCGAATGCCAGGGGGCTTGGCGTGGGGACGGGAACCTGGGCCGGAACGGCGGCGGCGACTGCGATCGCCTTTGCTTCGGGCGTCGCCGGCGCAGCGCCGGGCGCTGCATTGGCGGCCACCGTGGACGCGGTCTTGCTGGCCGCCATTTCTTCGAGTTCTGCGACCTTGACCATCTTGCCCGCTTCGAGCGAGGTGCCGGTCGGTGCATAGGCGAGCTCGCGACCCTTCCGCAGCTTGGCGACCACAGCCTTGCGTTCGGCCTCGCTCGGATCGTACCAGGCCATGCCGTCATACTTCTTCATGGCCTTGGAATAGTCGGCGTCGTAGGTTTTGCCGTAGGAGGCAAGGGCGGCCGTCAGCGCCGGCGGCGTCGACATTGCCGGGCACGCTCCGGCCGGATTGAAGGTGGCGTTGTCGGTTGCCTGCTGGTTGAAGACGTACTTCTTCTCGCAGAAATTCACCTCAGGAGGTCGCTTCGTGACCTCGAAGTTGTCGTAGCCGACCTTCAGCATGTTCCAGAACTCGATGTTCGGGTTCAGGCGATGCCGCACCATGTTCTCCGCGGTCATGCGGAAGGGGAAGGCCTGAAGCTGCACCGTCGACTGGCCGCCGGCGAAGGCATCACGGGCGAAGGCATAGATCTCAAGCACCTGCTGGTCGGTCATCGAATAGCAGCCTGACGACGAGCAGGCGCCATGGATCATCAGATTGGTGCCGCTGCGGCCATTGACCGCGTCATAGCGGTTCGGAAAGCCGGTGTTGATGGCGAGATAATACTTCGAATTCGGATTCAGGTTGGCGCGGCTCAGGTTGTAGAAGCCTTCCGGCGCCTGCCGGTCACCCTCTTTCACCTTCGGACCAAGGCGGCCCGACCAGGCACAGATCTTATAGTCGGCGATCTTGTCGAAGCGATTATCGGTCTTCGCCTTCCAGATCTCCAGCGCACCTTCTTCCTTGAAGATGCGGATCATGATCGGCGAATTGCGCTGCATGCCCTTGGCGGAGATCTCGGACAGGATACGCGGCGGCAGCGGCTGCTCGACCTTGTTCTTGACCCTCGAGAGGTCCACCTGAGCGGTTTCCAATGCATCGTTGCACCCGGCCAAGGCCATCAGGGAAACATAAGCAAAATGACGAATGCGCATTCAAAATAGCCCATCAACAGTATGCAACCCGGCCTCAACGAGCGCGGAGCGAATCATAGGCTGACTATGGTTCACAAACTCTTAGCAGCCTATGAAGCGCGCGCGTCCCCGCAAGTAGGAAAGTTATTGATAACATTATTGTGGCCAAGGTTTGGCCTCATTCACAGCGCAGCGGCGTTTGTGTACTACAAATTGCGGCCCATGTTGAGAAATTTCTGCCTGCGATCGTTGCGAAGCTGCTCTCCCGTGCGATTGGAAAGTTCCCCGAGAGCATTGGCAATGACATCACCTGTCGCAGCGATCACGCTGTCCGGATCACGATGCGCGCCGCCGAGCGGCTCGCTGATGATACCGTCGATGATGCCGAGCGACTTCAGATCGTCAGACGTGATCTTCATGTTGGTGGCGGCTTCCCTGGCGCGGGCGGAATCACGCCAGAGAATCGAGGCCGCGCCTTCCGGCGAAATCACGCTATAGATTGCGTGCTCCAGCATGTAGACGCGGTTGCCGGTGGCGATTGCAATCGCGCCGCCCGAACCACCTTCGCCGATAACGACGGAAACGATCGGCACCTTTACCGATAGGCACATTTCCGTCGACCGGGCGATGGCTTCGGCCTGGCCGCGCTCTTCGGCGCCGACGCCCGGATAGGCGCCTGCCGTATCGACGAGCGTAATGACGGGGAGACCGAAGCGGTCAGCCATCTCGAGAATGCGGATCGCCTTACGGTAGCCTTCCGGACGTGCGCTGCCGAAATTGTGTTTCAGGCGGCTCTTCGTGTCGTTGCCCTTTTCCTGACCGAGAACGGCGACAGGCTGGCCGCGGAAGCGGGCAAGCCCTGCCTGGATCGCGGCGTCTTCGGAAAACTTGCGGTCGCCGGCGAGCGGCGTGAATTCCTGAAACAGCGTCTTGGCATAATCGACGAAATGCGGTCGCTGCGGATGGCGCGCAACCTGCGTCTTCTGCCAGGCGTTGAGCTTCGAATAGATGTCGACCATCGCTTCGCGAACGCGAACTTCGAGCCTGCCGATTTCATCGGATGTGTCGATGCTCTCGTCTTCTGAGGCGAGCTTCTTCAGTTCGATGATCTTGCCTTCGAGGTCGGAGATCGGCTTTTCGAAGTCGAGATAGTTGTGCATGAGGTGCGTTTCCGTTCCTTTTGCCGGGGCGGCCTTTTATGAGCGCGCCCTTTGTTGCCGGTCCTATTCCTGCTTTTTGGCCTGTTTGGCAAGGGGGTGGTGCGTTTGGACCAGTTGTTGAAGCCGTTCCTCCAACACATGCGTATAGATTTGCGTGGTTGAAATGTCTGAGTGCCCAAGCAGCTCCTGAACGACGCGAAGATCCGCGCCATTAGCGAGAAGATGGCTTGCAAATGCATGCCGGATGACGTGCGGCGAGATCATAGATGGGGTGAGGCCCGCGCGGATCGCAAGATTTTTCAAATCACGCGCGAAAACCTGCCGCGGCAGATAGCCTTCCTTGGATGCAGCCTGAAACAGCCAAGGGCTTTCCTGCGGAACCTTGGCGGCGGCGTTCTCGGCGGCGAGCATGCGACCATAAAGCTTCAGCGCCGCGATTGCCGAATGCGATAGCGGCACAAGCCGCTCCTTGTTGCCCTTGCCGCGGATCATCAGGAAGCGTCCGTCCTGATCGAGCACACGGGCGGGAAGCGAAACAAGCTCGCTGACGCGCATCCCCGTCGCGTAGAGCAGTTCGAGAAGAGCCAGCATCCGAAGTCGCTGCAGCTGGCCGGGCGCAGGATCCTGAGCTTCGGTTTCGGCCTGCTCCAGCAGCCTGCCGACCTCGTCGACGCCCATCGTCTTCGGCAGTGCCCTGCCTTTCTTCGGCGCATCGAGAACGCCGGTCGGATCGTCGGTGCGCAGGCCCTCGGCATAGAGGAATTTGTAGAATTGGCGCATCGCAGCCAGCCGCCGCGCCTGGGAGGAAGGCTTGAACCCTTGGGCAGCGAGTGAGGAGAGATAGGCCGAAAGATCCGCCGACGCCGCGTCCATCAGGCGGACGCCTTTGCCGTTCAGGAAGGCGTGCAGATCGTCGAGGTCGCGCTCATAGGAGGAGAGCGTATTTGCGGCCGCACCCCGCTCCGCGCTCATCATCTCCAGAAAGGCTTCGACGTGAACCCAGCCGAGATCCTTCATCGTCTCACTTCTTGGATCGGTTGATGGCGCCGGTCGACGGAGGGTTGATCCGCTCGGACGGAATACGGATCGTCACGTCGCGCTCCTGCGGCTCCACGAAAACAACAAGTGCCCACATCGTTCCGTATATCGCACCGGCGATGACCGCCAAAACGGCGAGAAAACGGAACAAACTCGGCATTCAGCAACTCCATGGCTCTGCTTCTTTATGAAGAAGCATGTTTGCAAGCGCAAGAAGGCGCATTTGAACCACGTTTCCCTTACCCGCGACTTGACGCTACACCTGCATTTGTCGATACCGTTCGCAAACAAAGTGTGAATGGACCAATGAGCGACCCAGTTCTGACCGTTGCCGAAAGCTTGAAAGACAGGGCTCGTGCTGCGCTCGGTTCTCGCAATCTGATCCTGGTCGGATTGATGGGCGCAGGCAAATCCTCCGTCGGTCGGATCGTCGCCCATCAGCTCGGCATCCCTTTCGTCGACAGCGACGCCGAGATCGAGAAGGTCTCGCGCATGTCCATTAGCGAGCTCTTCGCCGCTTACGGCGAGGAAGAGTTCCGCGCGCTTGAAACCCGCGTGATGAAGCGCCTGCTGAAGAATGGTCCGCGCGTGGTCTCTACCGGCGGCGGCGCTTTCATCAACGACCGGACGCGCAAGCATATCAAGAAGGGCGGCGTCTCCATCTGGTTGAAGGCGGACCTCGACGTTCTCTGGGAGCGGGTCAGCAAGCGCGATACGCGGCCGTTGCTCAAGACCGAGAACCCCAAGCAGACCCTCGAAAACCTGATGAACGCGCGTTATCCGATCTACGAGCTCGCCGACCTCACCGTCCTCTCGCGCGATGTGCGCAAGGAACTGATGGCGGATGAGGTTCTCCAAGCCGTGATCGATGCCCGAACCGAAAGTGCAGCCTGATGAATGCGATTGCCTCCGCCTTTGAACGCAAGGTTCACGTGCCGCTCGGCGAGCGCGCCTACGATATCCTGATCGGACCAGGCCTGATCGCCCGCGCCGGTGCAGAGATCGCGTCGCGCCTGAAGGGCCGGAAAGCGGCCGTCATCACCGATGAGCACGTGGCGCCGCTTTATCTTGAGGCGCTGGTCCAAAGCCTCGAGGCGGCAGGCATCGCCTCGGCAACCCTCGTGCTGCCGGCGGGCGAGAAGACCAAGAGCTTCGAGCACCTGATGACCGTTTGCGACAAGGTCCTTGAAGCGCGGATTGAGCGTAACGACTATGTCATCGCGCTCGGTGGCGGCGTGATCGGCGATCTCTCCGGCTTTGCTGCTGGCATCGTGCGCCGCGGTGTGCGTTTCGTGCAGGTGCCGACCTCGCTGTTGTCGCAGGTCGATTCCTCGGTTGGCGGCAAAACAGGCATCAACAGCCGGCGCGGCAAGAATCTCGTCGGCGTCTTCCATCAGCCCGACCTCGTGCTCGCCGACACCGACGTCCTGAATTCGCTGAGCGCGCGGGAGTTCCGCGCCGGCTATGCCGAGGTGGCGAAATACGGCCTGATCGACAAGCCGGATTTCTTCGCCTGGCTGGAAGCCAACTGGCAGGCGGTTTTTGCCGGCGGTGCCGCCCGCATCGAGGCTATCGCCACAAGCTGCCAGGCAAAGTCCGATGTCGTCGTGGCCGATGAACGCGAAACTGGACAACGCGCGCTGCTCAATCTCGGCCACACCTTCGGCCATGCGCTGGAGGCGGCCACCGCCTATGACAGTTCGCGTCTCGTACACGGCGAAGGCGTGTCGATCGGCATGGTTCTGGCGCACGAGTTTTCGGCGCGCATGAACTTGGCGAGCCCGGACGACGCACGCCGTGTCGAAAGCCACCTGAAGGCTGTCGGTCTGCCGACGCGCATGGCAGAAATCCCAGGAACGCTGCCACCTGCTGAAGTGCTGATGGACGCGATCGCCCAGGACAAGAAGGTGAAGGGCGGCAAACTGACCTTCATCCTGACCCGCGGCATCGGGCAGTCCTTTGTCGCCAATGATGTTCCCGCCTCGGAAGTGCTGAGCTTCCTCAAGGAGAAACACCCGCAATGACCCTCGAAGGCACGCTGGCATTTCTTTCCGCATCCTGGCCGGAAATTGTCTCCATCGTGGCCCTCGTGCTCATGTCTGCGTTTTTCTCCGGCTCGGAAACGGCGCTGACGGCGGTCTCCCGCAGCCGTATCCACACGCTCGAAGCCAATGGCGAGGAACGCGCGGGGCTGGTGCGGCGGCTCATCGAACGCCGCGACCGGCTGATCGGCGCGCTGCTGATCGGCAACAATCTCGCCAACATCCTTTCCTCGTCGCTGGCGACCAGCCTGTTTCTCGGGCTGTTCGGCAATTCCGGCGTGGCGCTTGCCACTCTCGCAATGACCGTCATCCTGGTCATCTTCGCCGAGGTGCTGCCGAAAAGCTGGGCGATTTCGACGCCGGATCGGTTCGCGCTCAATGTCGCCTATGCGGTTAAGCTGTTCGTCGCGGTCGTCGGTCCGCTGTCATCCTTTGTCAATGCGATCGTGCGCTGGCTCCTGTCGCTCTTTGGTATCAACCTCTCGCGTGAGACCTCAATGCTTTCGGCCCACGAGGAACTGCGCGGCACCGTCGATCTGCTGCACCGCGAGGGATCGTTCGTCAAGGCAGACCGCGACCGCCTGGGTGGCGTCCTCGATCTCGGTGAACTCGAACTTTCCGACATTATGGTCCACCGCACGGCGATGCGGGCGATCAACGCGGACGATCCGCCGGAGGTGGTCGTAAGGACGATCCTGGAAAGCCCCTTTACCCGAATGCCGCTCTGGCGCGGCTCGACGGACAATATCATCGGCGTGGTTCATTCCAAGGATCTGCTGCGCGCGCTTGCCGAGCGCGATGCCGAGCCGGAACATCTCGATATCGTCAAGATCGCGCAGAAGCCGTGGTTCGTGCCTGACAGCACCAGTCTCGAAGCGCAGCTAAATGCCTTCCTGCGCCGCAAGCAGCACTTCGCCGTCGTCGTCGACGAGTACGGCGAAGTGCAGGGCATCGTGACGCTGGAGGACATCCTCGAGGAGATTGTCGGAGATATTGCCGATGAGCACGACATCGACATACAGGGCGTGCGCCAGGAGGCGGACGGTTCGATCGTGGTCGATGGCAACGTCCCGATCCGCGATCTCAACCGCGCCCTCGACTGGAATCTGCCGGATGAGGAGGCGACGACGATCGCCGGCCTCGTGATCCACGAATCGATGACCATCCCAGAGGAGCGGCAGGCCTTCACCTTCCATGAAAAGCGCTTCATCGTCATGAAGCGCGAAAAGAACCGCATCACGAAACTTCGTATCCGGCCGGCGGAGGAAAACGAGGCAGGTCCGGCTTCAGGCTGATGTCCCTTTATTGCTCGCGCCGGAGAGGGGTCCGTCGCCGGCATCACCATTATGGATTTGATATGTTTGATATTTTCTGGCGTTCTGTCGCCATCGGCATCGGGGCGACCGTCCTTATGGACATCTGGGCAATTGTTCTTGCGAAAGCCACGGGCGGCCCGCTGCCGAATTGGGCGCCGGTCGGGCGCTGGTTCTGGCACCTGAAGAATGGCAAGGTCTTCCACGACGATATCGGCACCGCCGCACCTTGCGAACATGAACTCGCGCTCGGCTGGATCGGCCATTATGCGGTCGGCATTGTCTACGCCATTCTGCTCGTGCTGCTCGTCGGGCCGGGTTGGCTGGCGGAGCCGACTTTCCTGCCGGCCTGGATCTGGGCGATCGTCACCGTTGGTGCCGGCTGGTTCCTGCTGCAGCCCGGTCTTGGCATCGGCTGGGCGGCGTCGAAGACGCCGAACCCGAACAAGGTGCGCTTCCTCAATCTGGTGGCGCATACCATCTTCGGCTTCGGGCTTTATGCGACGGCGCTTCTGATCCGCTGAAAAGGTACCGTGACGTATCGGGTCGCATTGGAAAAAGCGACCAGAACACCCATATATGGGCTTGTACCCGCTACCAGCGCACAGCTTCGCCGGGGGCTGCTGGTTCGACAGCGAGCGCATGCAATCCGGCATCCAGCTCTGGCTTCAAAAGCTCCGTGATCGCACGGTGTCGCGCCAGTCGTGGCATGCCGGCAAACTTGGCGGATACGATGCGCACCCGCATGTGGGTCTCGCCGGTCCCCGTCATGTCGGGCTGATGGCCCGCATGAAGATGGCTTTCATTGATCACGCTCAGGCGCTCTGGCGCGAACGCGGCGGTCAACTTTTCTTCAATGCGGGTCTGCAGGGTCATGGTCTCGTTGCTTTGCGAAAAAGGTTCCCACCAAGCCAGCAACATTCCCGTTTGTCAATTCTTGTTGTCGCCTCTTCGCAGGCCCATAATTAGTGCCGCCATGAGACTCGATTCCAAATATTTCGACCGCATCCGCACCCGCCGCAAACGCGAGCAGGAAACCGAACAGGCTCCCCCTTCCTGTCAGTGGGATGGCTGCGACAAGAAAGGCGTGCATCGCGCTCCCGTCGGACGCAACGCCGAGGGACAGTTCTTTCTGTTCTGCTTCGAGCACGTGAAGGAATACAACAAGGGCTACAACTACTTCTCCGGCCTCTCCGACGGCGAAATCGCGCGCTACCAGAAGGAAGCGATAACCGGGCATCGTCCGACCTGGACGGTCGGCGTCAACAAGGCCGCCAAGAACAGCCCGCTGCATTCCGATCTGCGGTCGGGTTCCTACCGCGTGCGCGATCCCTTCGGCTTCGTCAACGGCACCAAGGGAAGCGGTCCCCGTTTTCCCGAACAGCGCAAGCTGAAAAGCCTGGAAACCAAGGCTTTCGACACCATGGGCCTTGATGCCAGTGCGACCTCGTCGGAGATCAAGAGCCGATACAAGGAACTGGTCAAGAAGCACCACCCCGACGCCAATGGTGGCGACCGCGGCTCGGAAGAACGGTTCCGCGCCGTCATTCAGGCCTATCAATTATTGAAGCAGAACGGTTTTTGTTAATTCCCGTCCTTGCTCTTGGTCTTCAATCAGGTATGGTCCCAAATCGGCTGAGGCCGCAGGCAACCGCGGCATAACTTTCTGCGTTTGTCCCACAGGCGCCTTGGCCACTTCCGGGCGCGGCGCTTCTTGTCCGGGACTTTGTTCAAGAATGCTCGCTAGCGGTAGATTATCGCCCCCGAGGTTTCGTTTCAGTCCCGGAGAAGCATCGCCGACGTTCCGACATGAGCGAGCGCGGACCTAATCTGCGGCGTCATGGTTGCGATATGGGCTGAGACAGTATGGTCGGGTGTCGGTCACCCGCCTTGGAGACATGATGAGCAAGATTGACCTTGATATTTCGGAGCTTCCGGACAACACCGTTTCGGTCAGGGAGGTCTTTGGTATCGATTCCGACATTCGCGTGCCGGCCTATAGCCAGGGCAGCGCCTATGTTCCGGACCTCGACACCGATTATCTCTTCGACCGCGAGACCACGCTCGCCATTCTTGCCGGTTTCGCCCATAACCGACGCGTGATGATCTCCGGCTATCACGGCACGGGCAAGTCCTCGCACATCGAACAGGTCGCCGCCCGCCTCAACTGGCCGTGCGTGCGTATCAACCTCGACAGCCATGTCAGCCGTATCGACCTCGTCGGCAAGGACGCGATCGTTCTGAAGGACGGTTTGCAGGTCACGGAATTCAAGGACGGCATCCTGCCCTGGGCTTACCAGCACAACGTCGCGCTCGTCTTCGACGAATACGATGCCGGCCGCCCCGACGTGATGTTCGTCATCCAGCGCGTTCTGGAATCGTCCGGCCGCCTGACGCTGCTCGACCAGAGCCGTGTCATCCGTCCGCACCCGGCTTTCCGTCTTTTTGCCACCGCAAACACGATCGGCCTCGGCGACACCACCGGCCTCTATCACGGCACACAGCAGATAAACCAGGCGCAGATGGACCGCTGGTCGATTGTCACGACGCTGAACTACCTGCCGCACGACCATGAGGTGAACATCGTCGCTGCCAAGGTGAAGACGTTCCAGAAGGACAAGGAAGGCCGCGATACGGTCTCCAAGATGGTTCGCGTTGCCGATCTGACGCGCGCCTCCTTCATGAACGGCGATCTGTCCACCGTCATGAGCCCGCGTACGGTCATCACCTGGGCAGAAAACGCCGAGATCTTCGGGGATATCGCCTTTGCCTTCCGCGTCACCTTCCTCAACAAGTGCGACGAACTGGAGCGCCCGCTGGTTGCCGAGCACTATCAGCGCGCCTTCGGCGTCGAGCTGAAGGAGAGTGCGGCCAATATCGTTCTGGAAGCCTAAGGCTGACCGATCATGGCTGCTCGCGGTGACAATTCGAAAGCAAAGCCTGGCTCGCCAGTCGACGTCGAGCCGCTGCGGCGGGCGATAACCGGCAGCGTTCGCGCGATTGCCGGCGATGGCGACGTCGAGGTGACCTTCGCCAACGAACGCCCTGGAATGACTGCCGAGCGGATTCGTCTGCCGGAGCTTTCCAAGCGTCCGACGATGCATGAACTCGCGGTCACGCGCGGCCTCGGCGACTCGATGGCGCTGAGGCTCGCCTGCCACGACGATAGGGTGCACGCGACGATGGCGCCGCAAGGCTCCGACGCGCGGGCGATCTTCGACGCCGTCGAGCAGGCGCGGGTGGAATCGATCGGCGCGCTGCGCATGGAAGGCGTTGCTGCAAACCTTCGGTCGATGACCGATGAGAAATACGCCAAGGCGAATTTCTCCGGCATCGAGCGACAGGAGGATGCGCCGATCGGCGAGGCCATGGCCATGATGGTGCGCGAGAAGCTGACCGGTGAGAAGCCGCCAGCTTCCGCCGGCAAGGTCCTCGACCTTTGGCGCTCGTTCATCGAGGAGAAAGCTGGTGCCGAACTCGAAAACCTCTCCGGCGTCATCAACGATCAGCCAGCCTTCTCGAAGGCAATCCGCAACGTGCTTTCGGCCATGGAGATGGCGGAAGAGTATGGCGACGATGACAGCGAGCCCGATTCCGACGACGATTCGGAGCAGGAAGACCAGCCGAACGGCGACGAGCAGGATCAGGACGAGGTCGATGACGAGGCGGGTTCCGACGCTGCGCCCGTGGAGGACAGCGAAGTCGCCGACGAGCAGATGGAGGACGGCGACACCGAAGGCGCCGAAATCTCCGACGACGACATGCAGGAAGAAGGCGAGGACGATTCCGAGACGCCGGGCGAAACCCGCCGTCCGAACACCCCCTTCGACGACTTCAACGAGAAGATCGATTACCACGTCTTCACCGAGGAATTTGACGAGACAATTACTGCCGAAGAGCTCTGCGATGCCGCGGAGCTGGAGCGCTTGCGCGCCTTCCTCGACAAGCAGCTTGCACATCTGCAGGGTGCGGTTGGCCGTCTCGCGAACCGCCTGCAGCGCCGCCTGATGGCGCAGCAGAACCGCTCCTGGGATTTCGATCTCGAGGAAGGATACCTCGACCCTGCGCGTCTGACGCGCATGATCATTGACCCGATGCAGGCGCTGTCCTTCAAGATGGAGCGGGACACGCAGTTCCGCGATACCGTCGTAACGCTTTTGATCGATAACTCAGGCTCGATGCGCGGCCGCCCGATCACGGTTGCGGCCACCTGCGCCGATATCCTGGCACGCACGTTGGAGCGCTGCGGCGTCAAGGTCGAGATCCTGGGCTTTACCACAAAGGCCTGGAAGGGTGGGCAGGCGCGTGAGAAGTGGCTTGGTGGCGGCAAGCCGCAGACACCGGGCCGTCTCAACGATCTGCGCCATATCATCTACAAGTCGGCCGATGCTCCCTGGCGCCGTGCGCGTGCCAATCTCGGCCTGATGATGCGCGAAGGCCTGCTCAAGGAGAACATCGACGGCGAAGCGTTGATCTGGGCGCACAACCGCCTGCTTGCCCGCCGCGAGCAGCGACGCATCCTGATGATGATCTCCGATGGCGCGCCGGTCGACGATTCGACGCTGTCGGTCAATCCGGGCAACTATCTGGAGCGACACCTGCGCGCCGTCATCGATCGCATCGAGACGCGTTCGCCGGTCGAGCTTCTGGCAATCGGTATCGGTCATGACGTGACGCGCTATTACAGGCGCGCGGTGACGATCGTCGATGCGGACGAGCTGGCCGGCGCCATGACCGAGCAGCTTGCGTCACTCTTCGAAGACAAGACCGTCCAGCCGCGGGGCGGTCGCCTCCGCCGCGCCGGCTAACCGCGAAGGACGCTTTCTGGATGCTCCGGAAGCCTTTCGCCAGCCTGATATCGATCGCCCTTGCGCTGGCGGCCGCCATGCCGCCAGCGCTTGCCGATGGCGATGTCGAGGTCAGGAGCCGCGTCATCACTGACTTCAAGATCGGCTCCGACGCGACCCGGTTCGGCCCCGTCGAATTCCTCGGTGGGCTCGAGATGGTCTCTCCCCAACGGCTGTTCGGTTCGCTGTCGTCGATCCGTTTTCGATCAGACAAGACGGATTTTGTGGGCGTGCTCGATACCGGCCACTGGATGACCGGACGCATCGAGCGCGATCCGCAGGGGCGCCTGTCTGGCCTTGCCGATGTCGCGATCACCCCGATGAAGAATCGCGCCGGGGAGAGCTTTGAAGGCAAGGGGCATATGGATGCCGAGGGTGTCACGCTGCATGGCGACCAGATCCTCGTTTCCTTCGAGCAGGACCACCGCGTCGACGTCTATCCCGACCCCGGCTTCGAGACGTCGCGTGCGATCGACACCATTCCCATTCCGTTCCCCAACCGATCGCTGCGCGGCAACCGCGGCTTTGAGACCATCGCCATTGCGCCCGTGGACAGTGCCCTCAAGGGCGGGACGTTGATCGTCGCCGAACGCAGCTTAGACATCGACGGCAATGCCTATGCAGCGATTCTGGACGGGCCGTTGAAGGGACGTCTGTCGCTCGCCCATTACGGCGATTTCGACGCGACGGACGGAGCCTTTCTGCCGAATGGCGACCTGCTGCTGCTGGAGCGCCGCTTCAACGTCGCAGAAGGCATCGGAATGCGCATCCGCCGCATCGAGGCTGCCGACATCCGACCCGGCGCTGTTATGGACGGCGAGATATTGTTGCAGGGCGACTTCAACTATCAGATCGACAATATGGAAGGCTTGGATGTCTTCGCGGCCGAGGATGGGACCACGCATGTGGTGATCGTCTCTGATGACAACCACTCCATCCTCCAACGCAATCTGATGCTGGAGTTCCGGCTGGTGGAGTCGCGAGCCGGCGACACGGCTCGCCTGCAGAAATGACCGCCCGGCGTCAGCCGCCAAAATAGACCGGCCGGTCGATATCCGCGATCAGCCCCGGACCGGTTGCCTGCCAACCCATTTCTTCGCGCGTGCGCTTGCTCGAGGCGAGATTGTCCATCGCCGCAAAATGCGCAAACCAGCCGAAGTGTACAGCCGCCTCCTCCGGAGACTTGGAAACGACCGGCACGTTCAGCCGGTGGCCGATGACCTCGGCGATCTCCCGGAAGCGAACGCCCTCTTCAGCGACGCCATGATAGCGGGCGCCTGCCTTGCCCTTCTCGAGCGCCAGCCTGTAGAGCTTGGCTGCATCGAACCTGTGCACGGCGGCCCAGAGATTGCCCCCCTCGCCGGTATAGACCGAAACGCCCTTCTCGCGGGCGAGGCCGATCAGCAGCGGGACGAAGCCGTGATCGCCGTCGCCATGAACCGACGGAGGCAGGCGGATCGTGATGGCGCGCACACCCCGCGATGCGGCGGCAGCGGCGGCCTCTTCGGAGGCGATGCGGGGAGAGGCGGCGGTCGGCGCATCCTCCTCGGTGGTCAACCGGCCTTTCGGGAGCAGCCCGGTTCCTGAGGTGATGACCAGCGGGCGGTCGCTCGCCGCCAACGTGAAAGCCAGCGTCTCGATGGCCCGCCGGTCGATCTCGCAGTTCTCCTTGAACCTGGAGAAGTCATGGATGAAGCCGGTATGGATCACGCCGTCGGCGGCAGCGGCACCACTGCGCAGGCTCTCCAGATCCTCAAGACGGCCGCGATGCACGGCAGCACCGGCCGCTGCAAGCAATACCGCAGCGGCATCCGAGCGGGCAAGGCCGAGGACCTGGTGGCCCGCGCCAATGAGCTCCTGAACGACGGCAGAGCCGACAAATCCCGTCGCGCCTGTTACGAAGACACGCATCGATTTCTCCCAGCTATCTCTGAATTTCGGGCCGCCCCGCGGCCTCGTCCAGATCAAGGTAAGATGTCTGGAAAGTACGGTCTATGCTATAAAGTCCGTATTATCTTCGCGATCGTCCGGAATGGCCTCATGGATCCGCTGTCAAACATCCTGTCTCTGCTGAAGCCCCGCAATTACCTGTCTGCGGGCTTCGAGGCGGGTGGGGAGTGGTCGATCCAGTTCCCCGATCAACGAGACGGTGTCAAATGCGGCGCCGTGGTTTCCGGCCATTGCTGGCTCTCGGTGGAAGGCGTGCCAGAGGCGGTGCGGCTGCAGACGGGTGATTGCTTCCTGATGCCGAGTAGCCGTCCTTTTCGCCTGGCGACGGACCTTTCGCTGCCGCCGGTCGGAGCGGCGACGATCTTTGCGAGCGCGCGCACGGGCGGCATCGTCTCCTACAATGGCGGCGACGATTTCCTTCTGGTGAGCAGCCGCTTTGCGCTGACCGGCGCGCATGCGGGCCTGCTGCTTCGCATCCTGCCGCCCATCGTCCTCATCAGGGACGAGCCCGGCCAGGCGGCGCTGCGCTGGTCGGTGGAGCGGATGATGCAGGAGCTGCGCGAGCCGCAACCGGGCGGCTTCCTGATCGTGCAACACCTGGCGCACATGATCCTGGTTCAGGCGCTGCGGCTGCATCTCGCGGACGGTTCCCGGGCCGGTGTCGGATGGCTCTTTGCGCTGGCAGACAAGCAGATGAGTGCGGCGATGACGGCGATGCACGACGACCCGGCCCGCCGCTGGACCCTGCAGGAACTGGCGGCGCGCGCCGGCATGTCGCGCTCGACCTTTGCGCTCAGGTTCAAGGAGACGGTCGGGACCTCGCCGATGGACTATCTCGTGCATTGGCGCATGCTTCTCGCCGGAGACCGGCTGGAAAACTCCAGAGAACCCATTTCCCTGATCGCGCCATCGCTCGGCTACGAGTCGGAAGCCGCCTTCAGCACGGCGTTCAAGCGGGTGATGGGCTGCTCGCCACGCCAGTACGGCCGCAACCGGCAATCGCCGCGAGCGGAGCTTGGACAGCGCCGCCAGGTCGGAGCCGCCGATTAGCTAATTTAGCACGGGCTGCGCGTGTCTTGGCGCAGCCCGAACCGAGCACGTGCGCCTTAGGAGTTCCGCCGTAAGCGCAGGAAACCTTCCACATAGTCGTCGGCATCGTCCGGGTCGTGGTATTGGATGCTCAGTTTGGTTGCTAGGTTTGTGGCGATCTTGTCGTCAACCGTCACACATTGCGGCGAGGGTTTTCGCCGTTTCGCTTCGCTTACGGTGTTGTGCATCCGCAACATTGGTAATGCGCCGCCCTGAAGCCGCCGGTTCAGATCTGGCTAGCCTCCACTGGCGCCGACGCGGACGTACGCTTCTTCTTCAGCGTCCGCAGCACCGGGCTCTTTTCCGTGGGATTCTCATCGTCGTCAGGATCGTTGGTAGAGCCGACTTCATCCATCCGGTGGGCGATGGCGAGCGCGTAGATAGTATGCAGAACGTTGCGGTCGGTGACGTCAGGATCGGTCAGGGCCAGCAAAGAGGCACGCACGATCTTCTTGCTGGTGGCCTTGGGACATCGTTCCAGCACGAAATCGAAAAGCGCATTGCCAAAAAGACCTTCCGTCGCGCCGTCCAACAGCGCCTCATAAACTCGCTTCCGCTTCTCGCTCACGCTTGCCTCCTGTTTGATGCGGTTGCGACACTTTCTGTCATAAAAACGTCATCAACAACCACCGCCGCGCAATGGGATACATAGATTTTTTTGCATTCGAGCGTGGCAGCAAAGTGTCGCGGCGAGAATCTTTCGGCAAACCGTCCAGGGGTCCTTGCCAATAATAAGAAACGGCGGAGCAAGAGCTCCGCCGAATAGCTAAGAATGGGGGCGGCGGGCGCCTGTTTAGCGCGCGGGGGCGGCCTGCATCGGGCGCAGCACGTTCATCAGTGCGCCATAGGGCAGCAGCATCACGAGGCCGACGATCATCTTCACCGCGAAGTCGCCGATCGCCCAGGAAATCCAGCGCGGCGCCTCTGCAGTGAAGACGCCGAGGATCGGGGCGGGTTCGAGCGCGAAGGGATCGTTCGGCCCGATGAAGACGAAGAAGGCCGCGAAAGCGAAGGAGAAGAAGATCACTGTATCCAGCATCGAGCCGATCAGCGAGCCGACGAGCGGCGCGCGCCACCAGGCCTGACGGCGCAGGCGGTTGAAGACCGAGATATCGAGCAGCTGGCCGGCGAGATAGGCCGAACCCGAAGCGATCGCGATACGCGGAACCGAGGTATAGAAGGACAGCGCCACACCGACGGCAAAGCCTGCAAAGACGACCTTGCGGGCAGCCTGCGGGCCGAACTGGCGGTTGGTCAGATCCGTGATCAGGAAGGCGACCGGATAGGTGAAGGCACCCCAGGTCAGAATGTCGGCCAGATTGATGCCGGCGAGCATGGCATTCAGCGGGAACTGCACGAGGAAGTTCGAGGCGACCACGACCAGCGTCATCAGCGTGACATAGATAAGCGTAAAGCGCGTCGTCAGCATTTTTTTATCCTGGGGTATGCCACCAGTTCGAGGGACAGGCCGGCAAAGCAAAAGGCTTGTCCGGATATCATCCGTGCAAGCCTTTTGAAGCCGTATGAAAGAAGAAGCAGTCGCAGCTTACGCAGCAGCGGCTTCGGCAGTCTTCTTGACGATCTGGCGACGCAGCAGACGAGCGCGCATCGACAGTTCGTTTTCACTTGCCTTCAGCAGGAAGGCATCGAGACCGCCACGGTGCTCGACGGAACGAAGAGCAGCAGCCGAAACGCGAAGACGATAACGCTGGCCGAGCGCGTCGGAGATCAGCGTAACCTGGCACAGGTTCGGGAGGAACCGGCGCTTGGTCTTGTTGTTGGCATGGCTGACATTGTTACCAGTCAGGACTGCCTTGCCGGTCAATTCGCACATGCGGGACATGGAACACCTATTCTTGTTTTTCTCGGCCATCAGTTGCACGCCCACGCAAAACCGGGCTAGCAATCCAACAGGCCATGATTGGAAAGTTGCGGTTCTATAGTCAGACAGGCCGTGCGCGTCAAGCCAAACCTTGGCATTTCCCGCAATTCTGTCAAAAAGCTCGTGTTTGCTTCGTCGTGAGACAGGCGTATAGACCGTGATGAACGGCTTTACGAGCTGCCCGAACAAGGTTCATTTCATGGCTCATCTGGGCAAACGCATTTTCATTTCCGCGGTCGCTGCGCTGATGGCCATTCCGGCCGGGGCGAGCGAGATCGTGTATCGCACGGAATACAGGGTTTCGCTTGGCATTTTGACGATTGCGCGCGCAGCCTTCCTGACGAAGATCGAGGACGACAAGAGCTACAGGGTATCTGGTGACATCAGTTCGGCCGGCCTTGCCGACCTCGTCACCAATATCTCCGCCAAGACGAGCGTCGACGGCGTGCTGCGCGGCGACCGGCTACAGGCATCCCGCTACTATCTCTACTACAGGAGCGGCAAGCGCGCCCGGACATACGAAGTGCGTTACAGCAACGGCAATATCACCTCGACGACAGTCAAGCCGCCGCGCCGGCTGCCAAAGAACTGGGTCAACGTACCGGCCAGCGACATGCGTTCCGTCCTCGACCCGATCTCAGGTCTGATCTTCCCCGGAGATGCCAATGTCTGCGCGCAGAAGCTGCCGATCTATGACGGCGAGATGCGCATGGATCTGGTGCTCTCTCCCAAGGGCGCGCAGAATTTCTCGACGGCGGGCTTCAGCGGCAAGGCGACGGTCTGCAATGTCCGGTTCGTCCCTCGCTCCGGCTACAAGAAGGGTCGCAGCGATATCGACTATCTGAGCAAGAGCAGCCGGATGGAAATCTGGTTTGCCAAGTCGGATACGGCAAATGTATATGCTCCGGTCTACGTCCGTATTCCCACGCAATACGGGCCGGTGACGATCACCGCCGTTAAGTACGGCGCAAGCTGACGGAGCAGGGGTCTCCGCAAAAGGGGGGCAGGTGAAGCTTCGGGCAACGCTAATCGGCTTTACGGCCATCCTCATGTGGTCGTTTCTGGCGCTGTTGACGGCCGCCTCCGGCAAAATGCCGCCGTTCCAGCTGTCGGCAATCTGCTTTGCCATCGGCAGCATTCCCGGCATCGTCGTGCTGACCCTCAATCCGTCGCGGCTGGCGCTGCTCAAGCAGCCGGCCAAGGTCTGGATCGTCGGGATTGCGGGATTGTTCGGTTATCACTTCCTCTACTTCACGGCGCTTCGCAATGCGCCGGCGGTCGAAGCAGGGCTGATTGCCTATCTCTGGCCGCTGCTGATCGTCGTCGGATCGGCGCTGCTGCCGGGAGAGCGGCTGCGCTGGTATCATATCGTCGGCGCCCTGGCCGGTCTTTGCGGCACCTTCCTGATCGTCGGGCGCAACGGCATCAATTTCGATGGCGCCTATGCCGTCGGCTACGGCGCTGCCTTCCTTTGCGCCTTCACGTGGTCCGGCTATTCGCTGTTGACGCGGCGGTTCGATGCTGTGTCGACCGATGTCGTCACCGGTTTCTGCATGGCGACCTCTATCCTGTCGCTGATCTGCCACCTCGGCCTTGAGACGACGATCTGGCCGGAGACGGGCCTTGAATGGCTGGGTGTTCTCGGCCTCGGCCTGTTTCCGGTGGGTGCCGCCTTCTATGCGTGGGATTTCGGCGTCAAAAATGGCGACATCCAGATCCTCGGCTCGGCGAGCTATGCCGCGCCCCTGCTTTCGACGATCATCCTGACTATCTTCGGCTTTGCCGACCCAAGCTGGCGGATCGCCTTGGCCTGCCTGCTCGTGACAGGCGGGGCGGTGCTGGCGGCGCAGGACATGTTTCGGCGGAAGGCCGCAACGGCGG
The DNA here is from genome assembly GCF_042140505.1 of Rhizobium sp. T1470. NCBI lineage: Bacteria > Pseudomonadati > Pseudomonadota > Alphaproteobacteria > Hyphomicrobiales > Rhizobiaceae > Rhizobium > Rhizobium sp. T1470. Next base: position 4,045,806 of record NZ_CP148091.1, on the reverse strand, counting down.
AGCAAGCCACGCCCGCGGAATGATCAGGCGGCGGGCTTCCAGTCGGGCGGCGCCATTTCGAAGCTTGAGAATTCGAACCCGGGTGCGACCGTGCAGCCGACCAGCGTGTAATCTCCGAGCGTTGCGGCGGACTGCCACCAGTTGGCTGGAATGATCGCCTGCGGCCGCTCTCCTTTCAGGATGTCGGTGCCAAGCGTCAGCGTTTCACGTCTGCCTTCGTCGTCGGCGCGGTGCAGTGCAAGGGGCGCTCCTGCATAGTAGTGCCAGACCTCGGCTGCGTCGTGGACACGATGCCAGTGGGAACGCTGGCCGGCCTTCAGGAGATAGTAGATCGCCGTCGAATGTCCGCGCGAGCCACCGTCGGTGTCGCGGAAGGTCTGCACATACCAGCCGCCTTCGGGATGCGGCTCCATTCCAAGTTCGCGAATGATATCGTCCGGGGACATCAGAAATTGTCCTTGCGTCGGCGGATCTCCGCGAAGACCTCCTCGTTGCTCTTTGTTTCCATCAGCAGGTTGCGGCGGATCGCAGGGTCGGCGGCGCGCAGGAAGGGATTGGTCTCCTTCTCCAGCGCCAGCGTCGTCGGAATTGTGAACTTGTTCTCGGCCCGCAGGGCCTCGATCTCGGCCGCACGGACTATCAGGCGCTGATTGTCCGGATCGATGGTGAGCGCAAAGCGCGCGTTTGACAGGGTAGATTCGTGGCCGAAGTAGACGGCCGTTTCGTCGGGCAGCGCGGCAAGCTTCTGAAGCGAGTGCCACATATCGGCGGCCGGACGCTCGAAGAGCCGACCACAGCCGAGCGCAAACAGCGTGTCAGCGGCAAAGAGCAGCTTGTCGTCGATGAAGTGGTAACAGATATGCCCGGCCGTGTGCCCAGGGGTCTCGATGACCTGTACCGTATGGTCGCCGAACAGGAAGGTATCGCCGTCGGCCATGGTCTTGTCGAGGCCGGGGATCGCCACGGCCTCGTTGACGGGGCCGATGATCTCGCAGCCATATTGCTCCTTCAGCGCGAGATTGCCTTCGACGTGGTCGGTATGGTGATGCGTGGTGAAGATATGCGAGATTGTCCAGCCGCGACGGGACGCAGCCTGCTCCACTGCGGCTGCATCGGGCGCGTCGATCGACGCCGTCAGGCCGGCTTCAGGATCGTGCACCAACACGCCGAAATTGTCGGAACGGCAGAGAAAAACGTCTAAATCCAAAGGTTTCATAGTCCCAGGCAGCCTCTTTATCGCGGGTATACCGGGAATGTAGAGAGTCCCGCCTTGAAGTCCAACCGCCCACTGATAACATTTGCCTTGATGCACGCTGATATTGTTGACCTACGCCAGTTCTATCATTCCGACCTCGGACGCATTGCCGAGCAGTCGATCGCCATGGCGCTCTCCTCGCTGTGGGTCCGGCTGCCGCAGGAACGTCTCGTTGGTCTGGGCTATGTCGTTCCCTTCCTTGATCGCTTCCAGCCCGACACGGAGAGAACCTTTGCCTTCATGCCGGCAGGGCAAGGCGCCGTGAATTGGCCGGTGGGCGCGCTCTCCACGACGGCCCTGATCTTCGACGAGGAATTGCCGCTGCCCGATTCCTCGATCGACCGGGTTTTGATGGTCCATTCCCTCGAATTTGCCGAGAGCCCGCGGGAAACCCTGAAGGAGTTGTGGCGGGTGCTGGCACCAGGCGGGCGTCTGGTCATTGTCGTACCGAACCGCCGCGGGGTCTGGGCGCGCATGGAACACACGCCGTTTGGCTCGGGGCGTCCCTATTCGCGAGGACAGCTGACGAATCTCCTGCGGGAAACTAATTTCACGCCCGGCGCGACGGCGGAGGCATTGTTCTTTCCGCCCTCAAAGCTTCGCACGATGATGCGTCTGCGCAGTGTCTTCGACCGCGTGGGACGCACCTTATGGCCGGCCTTCTCAGGCGTCATCATCGTCGAGGCGCAGAAGCGGCTCTATCAGGGCTTGCCGGTTGCCGCCCGGGCCTCGCGTCGCGTCTTCGTGCCGGTTCTGGCGCCGCATGGCGTTCCAACGACGCGCAGCCGCTAGGTCCTGACCCTAGGTCCCGCAGCACTCGACAAGACCGCCTTTCCGTTCTATTGCCACAGGGCAGTTTTCAGCCGAATTTCCCCGGTATTTCCAAGGTCGATCCCATGAGCGAAGAGAAGAGCAAGCCCGTTCCGCGTCCCGGTATTTTGGACATCGCAGCCTATGTGCCGGGCAAGGAACATGCGCCGGGCGTCGCACGCGTCTATAAGCTCTCGTCCAACGAAACGCCGCTCGGCGCGAGCCCGAAGGCGATCGAAGCTTTCCGTGAGGCTGCCGGCAATCTGGAACGCTACCCGGACGGTCAGGCCATCGAATTGCGGGAGTCCATCGCGGCAGTTCACGGTCTTAATCCGGCTAATATCATGTGCGGCAACGGCTCGGACGAGCTGCTCGGCCTGCTCTGCCATGTCTATCTGGGCACCGGCGATGAAGCGATCATCACAGAGCACGGATTCCTCGTTTACAAAATCCAGATCATGGGTGCAGGCGCCACGCCGGTCGTTGTCAAGGAGAAGGACGAGACCGTTGACGTCGATGCGATCCTTGCCGCGGTTACGCCCAAGACCAAAATGGTCTTTATCGCCAACCCGGGCAATCCGACTGGCACGTATGTTCCGGTCAGCGAGATCCGTCGTCTGCATGCCTCCTTGCCCAAGAATGTCGTGCTGGTTCTGGATGCGGCCTATGCGGAATACGTGCGCCGCAACGACTACGAAGCCGGAATCGAGATCGTTTCGTCCAATCCAAACGTGGTCATGACTCGCACCTTCTCCAAGGTATATGGCCTGGCCGCTCTTCGCGTTGGGTGGATGTACGCGCCCGCCGACATCATCGACGCGGTCAATCGTGTCCGCGGTCCGTTCAACATGAATTCGGCGGCAATCTCCGCCGGTGCCGCAGCCATTCGCGACCAGGCATTTGTGCAGGAAGCCGTAGCTTTCAATCAGATGTGGATCGAGAAGATGACGGTCGCACTCGAGGCTGTCGGTCTGAAGGTGACGCCGTCGGTCACCAACTTCGTACTCATCCATTTCCCAGACGTCGATGGCAAACGGGCGCCCGAAGCCGATGCGTTCCTGACCAGCCGCGGCTACATCCTGCGTGCGGTCAAGGGCTACGGATTCGCGAATGCGCTGCGCATGAGCATCGGGCCGGACGAGGCGAACCGTGGTGTCATCGAAGCGCTTAGCGAGTTTGTGGGACGCAAGTCATGACCGTGCAGTTCGATCGCATCGCGCTGATCGGGATCGGCCTGATCGGCTCCTCCATTGCCTATGACGTCAAGCGGCTTGGCCTAGCAAAGGAGGTCGTCATTGCGACCCGCAGCGCCGACACCCTGAAGAGAGCTGAGGAACTGCAACTCGGCGACCGCTACACGACGTCGTCGGCCGATGCCGCAAAGGACGCCGACCTGGTCATCGTGTCGGTGCCCGTTGGGGCGTCCGAGAGCGTTGCGAAAGAAATCGCCGGCAGCCTGAAGCCAGGTGCGATCGTGACGGATGTCGGTTCGACCAAGGCTTCGGTCATCGCACAGATGCAGCCGCATATGCCGCCGCAGGTTCATTTCATCCCCGGTCACCCGCTGGCGGGTACGGAGAAATCCGGTCCGGATGCCGGCTTCCCCGGGCTCTTCGAGGGCCGTTGGTGCATCTTCACGCCGATTTCAGGCACTGACGAGACGGCGTTGAAGACGCTGCGACAGTTCTGGGAATCGTTGGGCTCCAAGGTCGACGAGATGGATCCGGAGCATCACGACAAGGTGCTCGCCATCGTCTCGCACCTGCCGCATATCATTGCCTACAACATCGTCGGTACGGCAGATGATCTTGAGGCGGTCACCGAATCGGAAGTCATCAAGTATTCCGCTTCCGGCTTCCGCGACTTCACGCGTCTGGCCGCCTCCGATCCGACGATGTGGCGCGACGTCTGCCTGCACAACAAGGATGCGATCCTCGAAATGCTCGCGCGCTTCTCCGAGGACCTCGCCTATCTGCAGCGGGCCATTCGATGGGGAGAGGGCGACAAGATCTTTGATCTTTTCACCCGTACCCGCGCTATCCGCCGCTCCATCGTCCAGGCTGGTCAGGATGTCGATGCACCGGACTTCGGCCGTCCCCACCCGCTCGAAAAGAAGTAGGGTACGGACTTTTAGACATGCCGTTCCGGTGACGAGCATAGGAGTTGACCGAGCCGTTTCGCCCCTCTCTCATCCGCAGGATGGTCGAGGGTTGGCAAATAGGCTGCCCCCGCATCTCATTCCTGTGCTTGTCACAGGAATCCACTGCGCGCGCCCCAAGTCTTTCGGCCCGGGAAGCTCCCGCTAGCGTAATATCAGTCATTCACCGCGCGGACGCGCCATGGCTGGATCCCTGCGACAAGTGCAGGGATGAGGCGGGGCCACGGCTAACCCTCAGATCGGCGGGATCGATCCGAGCGGAATGAAGCCGCCGACCGTGGCGTTGCCACGCGCCACCACGAGATCCACGGAAACTTTGTCGCCGCCGCCGGCCAGCGCCTTGAGCAACTTGGCGGCTGTGTCGACCGTCTTGGCGATGTCAGGGAAGGTCTGCTTGATGCTGTCGCGCCAGGGGCCAAGCTGCTCGATCTCCAGCTTGAACTTGCCTGACAGATAGCCCTCCTCGTCGAAGGAGAAGGGGCCGCTCAGGGTCATGACCTTGCCGTCACCGATGTCGGCTACGACCTTGCGCAGTTCGCCACTGGCGCCGAAGAGCCCTCTCTGGTCGCTGCCGTCGATCATGCCGGCCTTGCCGGCAAGCGTCACGTCGGCACTCGCCGAAAGCTTGGGGAAGGCAGACCAATCCTTGATGGCGGCATTGGAATCCGTCACGGAGATCGCGCCGTCAAGATCGCCGCCGTTCTGGCGGAGATGGATTTCGGTGTGGGCGGCGTCGAAGTCGATCGTCTGGCCCGTTTGGGAGGAGACGGCGGTTCCCTTGAGCCCGTCGATGACCATCGACGAGCGGTCGATACCCTTCAGCTTGGTGATCAGGCTGGATTGCAGGCTCGCCCATTCGGCATTGAGCGACAGGCCATGGGCGCTGCGGATCTCGGCGGGTGAATCGAGCTCCCACACGATATGGCCGGGAGCGTAGACCTGCGCTGCGGAGCGCAACTGGCCGAAGCTTGCCGATACGCCGTTGACGGTATCGTCGACATCGACCTTCGAGCAGAACAGGCCGATCCGGAATGGATAGCCGCGGAAATCGATATCTGTGCACTCGCCACTGACGCCTGCAGTATTGCCGGGTGCGATTGCCCTCAGCACGGTGTTCTTCAACTGGGACGCGGCATAGAACCAAGCACCCGTATAAAGCACGATCACCAAGACGATACCGCCGCCGAGCATCCAGAATTTTCTGCCGCTGCGGGATGGGCTTGACGCTGCCATGATGTTCTCCAATGGTGTGCCGCGAGTGGGAATGTCGGTCTGGCGTGCGATATGGACGAATTTTGGGTATTTGGCTACGGATCACTGATGTGGAATCCGGGCTTCGCGTTTTTGGAGCGTTCTCAGGCTCTTGTCTATGGCTATAGGCGTTCGCTCTGCGTGCATTCCTGGGTGCATCGCGGCACGCAGCGGGATCCGGGCTTGGTGCTCGGCCTTGATCGTGGTGGTTCCTGCCGTGGAATGGCCTTCCGGATCGCGCCGGAGCAGTGGGACGAAACGATCGACTATCTCAGGGAGCGCGAGCTCGTAACCAACGTCTACCTCGAACGCTGCCTGCCGTTGCAGCTGGCGGACGGCAGGGCAAGCAAGGCGATCGCCTATGTCGTCGATCGCAGCCATACGCAATATGCCGGCGGGCTCGATGCGATCGCGGCGGCGCGGGTTGTCCACGGTGCGCAAGGCCAGTCAGGACCAAACGACGCCTACGTCTTCAACACGCTGGCGCATTTGCAGGAGATGGGCATTCGCGATCACTGGCTGGAGCAGGTGGTCGGCGAAGTGGAACGGCTGAGAAAGGCGGCCTGAGGTCAAGCCGTCGCGGCATTGACCTTCTGCAATTCCGCAAGCCGGCGAGTGGCCGTCGGCGGAAGCGGCAGGTTCGGATTGCGCTCGACGGTATCGACCAGTAGTTCATCGCTCGCCTTCTCGGTCACCTCAATCAGATGCGCAAAGAAGGCATCGGGATCCATGCCGGGCAGGATCGGCGGCAGTATCCGGACCTTGAAGTGGCCGGGATAGCGCATCGTGCTGCGTCGCGGCCAGAAGAGGCCGGGATGCATGGCGACCGGCACGACCGGTAGCTGCAGGTCACGGTACATGCGAGCGATGCCGTATTTGTAGAGCGGCTCGGCGCCCGGCGGGCGGCGCGTGCCTTCGGGGTAGATAATCAGCTGCCGGCCGCTTGCCAATTCTTCCTTGGTGCGCCTCAACGCCTCGACCATGACCTTGCCGCGTGCGCCGCGGTTGATCGGGATCATCCGCTGCTTCTTGGCATACCAGCCAAAGAGCGGGATCCACATCAGCTCGCGCTTCAGGATATAGACCGGGTCTTTCAGCCAAGGCAGCAGGGCGTAGGTATCCCAAAAAGACTGATGCTTCGGTGCCAGGATATAGCCACCATCAGGCAGGTTCTCCATGCCCTCGATCTCGAAGGTCGTACCGACGATCTTCTCCATCAACCAGTGGCTCGACAGCGCCCAGTTCTTCGGTATGCGGTAGGCGTCCTGGCGCCGCGCGACAAAATAGTAGGGCGACAGCACGATCATGCGAACGATGAGGTTGACGTAGAAGATCGTGTTGAAGAGAACGGAACGCAGGGCGATCATAAACTTTCCCAAGGCCAATGTCCGCAAAAGGCGGTTGCGCCCTCCTACACGATATTGGCCGTCAGAAAAAGGTTTCCCTCGGCTTTAGCCGGAGACGCCGGCCGAACGCAGCCCTGCATGACGGCCGAGACCCGTCAGATTGCGCGCGGCGGCAAAGAGCACTTTCGCATATTCGGCAAGCATGACCCGCACAGCGTTGGGATCGGTGAACCAGTTGCTGGTCTTCAGATCCGTGTTCACAACAGGATAGGGAATGAACTGGGTTTCGGAGTCAACATAAGCGAGCTCCGCCAGGCTGCGCGGCATATGATAGTTATTGGTGACGACGAGGACGCTCTTGTAGCCGCGCTGATGGATCCAGTTCGATGCTTCCTGGGCGTTGCCGATCGTGTCGAGCGCATCGTAGCCGATGTCGACGCAGCAGGAGAAAAGCTCCGGCGACGCCTGGGTCATCTTGCGGATCTGCTTCGGCGTGGTTGCCGGATGCACGCCTGAAATCAGCAGGCGCTTGCCGGCACCTTTCTGAAGTAGCTCGACGGCTTGGTCGATGCGCTGGTAGCCTCCTGTCAAAACGACGATCGCATCCGCGCGCGGATCGAGCGGAGGCTTCAAGGTCGTAACGGAATCGGCAAAGCGAAGGAAGCCGCCAAAAATCAGCGCGACAATGAGCACAAAGGCAACGCCGCCCCAGCGCAGCATTCGACGCACCGGACCGCGCACAGGTCGCCCGTCGGAGCGAGCAAGCTCCGTTCCAGGGCGAATCGGGGTGCGCGAAAAGTTGCCCATGCTCATGAATCAGAAAAATATATGCAGATTGCGGCGGCGAACAGACGCTTTCAAGGCAAAAAAGGCATGTAAAGCTCAATTCACGAGCCCATCGGCGCGTGTCGGATCGGAACGCAGCGTGTCGATCTCGTAAATGGTTCGCATTACCGTCAGCCGGGCCGTGAAGGTCGTCAGCAGGGCAATGACGATCATGGTGGCAAAGATGCCGGCATAGCCAAGCGCACCGACCGAAAACGTGCCGAAGAGAGCGGTTGCCTGGTCCGTCTGCGGGGTGGCCAGCGTGTGGCTCTGCAGGAAGCCGGCGGTCATGAAGAAGAGCGCGGCAAGGGCGCTGCCGACCGCTGATCCCTTGAGGCTGATCTTCAGAAAATGCTTCTGGAACTCTGTTGCGACAAACGAGCTTTCCGCGCCGACGAAGTGAAGCACCTCGACGATGTGGCGATTGCCGGACAGGGCGCCACGGGTCGCGAAAACGACGGTCAGCACCATCGCCGAAAAGACCAGCAGCAGGATGCCGGTGCCGATCATGACGGTGGTGTGGGCCATCGAAACCAGCCGGTCGACCCAGGTGCGGTGGTCGTCGAGCGAAGCCTGCGGGATGCTTTCCTTGAGCAGCGAGCGCATTGCCTCGAAATCGGGCGGGTTGTTCTCATCGATGGTGATGATCACGAGCCGTGGAACAGGCAGTTCCTTGATGTCAAGCCCGGTGCCGAGCCAGGGTTCGAGCAGACGGGCCGTTGCCGCTTCGTCGACGATCTGGCCGTCCTTTGTCCCGACAAAGGTGAGCGCGAGATCTCGCGCCTGTGTCAGCGTCTTGTCCATGTCCAGACCCTCGTCGGGCCTGATCTGGATGGTGATCTCGCGGGAAATCTGGCTCTCCCAGCTTGCCGCCGTGGAGCGGACCATGCTGACGCCGCCGAGTGTCAGACAGGCGAGGAAGGCCATGATGGCAATGACCACAATCAGCGCGTTGCCCTGGATATTGGCGGAAGGCAGAATCGGCGCCGTCGGGCGCACCTTCATCTCCGGCCGCTTCTGGCTTCGGGGAGCGGCCTCTGCCGGCGGTTTGGGGGCAGCTTCAGTCATGGATTTCGAGATGCCCTTCCGAGAGAATCATGCGGCGGGCTTCCACTTGGTCCATCAGCGCCAGATCGTGGGTCGCGATGACAACCGCCGTGCCGAGACGGTTGAGTTCGAGGAAGAGATTGAGCAGACGGCGGGCCATCGGCGGATCGACGTTCGCGGTCGGCTCGTCGGCCAGAAGGATCTCGGGACGGTCGATCAGGGCGCGCGCGATCGCGGCGCGCTGCTTTTCGCCACCTGACAGAACCGGCGGCAAGACGTTGATGCGCTCGCCAAGACCAACCCACTTCAGAAGCTCAAGCACATCGGTCTTGTAGGAGCTTTCGTCCTTGCCGCGAACACGCAGCGGCAGCGCCACGTTCTCGTAGGTGGTCAAATGGTCAAGCAGACGGAATTCCTGGAAGATGATGCCGACACGGCGCCGCAGCAGTGGCAGCTCGGGGCGCGGAATATCGGAAATGTCGCGCCCAAACATGCGGATCAGTCCACGGGTCGGTTGCAGCGAAAGGAACAGCAGCCGCAGCAGCGTGGTCTTGCCGGCGCCCGAAGGCCCCGTCAGGAACTGAAACGATTTTTTCGGAATGTCGAACGTCAGGTCCCGGAGAATTTCCGGCCCCATCCCATAGCGCAAACCGACATTTTCGAAGTGGATCAACGGCAGATCAGTCTTTTGTTTGTTCACCGCACGACTTGTTAACCAACACCATTAACAACCAGTAAATTTTACCGGAAAGACGCCGCTTTGATGGCGATCTTTGCGAAGCATTAACCATTAAAATTTACGACTGAGCAGGATTCGTTTCAATGCCGGATTTCCGTCCGGCCTGAAACCATGTGGACACCGGAAAAGGCCGTCATCATGACCTCCTCCTCGTTCAGACGCCAGGCGCCCGGTCACGCCTATGATTTTCTGCCGCCCGAACCGACCAAGCGTGAGGCCCGCCGAACTCGCCCGGCCGATGTTGCCGATGCCGAATTCGTTGTGCTTGCGAACGGTCGTACCCGGGGCTTTGTTGCCCCCAGCTTCAATGACAATCGCCAGCGTGCTTCGCAGTCGTCGAGCACATCGGCACTCATTCGGATGGGCGAAGCCTGGTTGCAGCAGGCATCCGTCAAGACCTTTGCCGCGCTCGTACTTGCGCTTTCGGTGCTGGTATTCGGCCTCTTCGGAGGGTTCTCCGGTCTCTCGCAAAGCGAGGCTGGATCAACGGATTCGCCGCTGCATTTCTCGCACGTCACCATGACGCCCCGTGATGCGAACGGAATGCGGGTATTGCTCATGAATGGCATAATCGACAATCAGAGCGGCACGACGCAGGTCGTGCGCCCCATCCGCGCCGACTTTTTTGCCGGCGAGCAGCTGACGGCAAGCATCGTTATCAACCCGCCTGCGGATGTCATCTACGGTGGCCAGAGCCGCGGGTTTTCAACGAGAGTCCAGTACGCGGGTGGAAAAATGCCGGAAGTCCGGCTTTCGTTCATGCCGTAAGGGGTGTTTCGTCCCGCTGTTTGTGGTAACGGCTTGTGCTCTATTCATGGAGAAAGCCTTCTTATGCCCGTCGTGCGCGGAAAAAATATCGAGCCACTCTTCACCGCTGAGCAGATTGCGGAACGCAACCATGCCATGGCGAAGCAGATTGCAGCGGGACCCACGAAGGATCTGCTGGTCATTGCCGTCTTGAAGGGCTCGTTCATCTTCGCCGCCGACCTCATCCGCGCGCTGCATGACAGCGGTTTGGCGCCCGAAGTCGAGTTCATCACGCTGTCGAGCTACGGCACCGGCACAGTTTCGCAAGGCGTTCGAATCGTCAAGGATATCGACAGCGACGTGAAGGATCGCGACGTTCTTCTGATCGACGATATTCTGGAATCCGGCCGCACGCTGCTGTTTGCCAAGGAACTGCTCTATGAGCGCGGCGCACGCCACGTCACCATTGCCGTGCTCCTCGACAAGAGCGTGAAGCGCAAGGAAAAGCTGGAAGCAGAATGGATGTCGCCTATGCCTTCCGCGAGCTTCCATTTGTCGGCGTCGTCACTGGCGACGCCTGAATGTGCCGTGATAAGACGGGTTGTTAACCATCCCGTCCATCCCTTGGCGCCGTTTACCGATCGCAAAGGAAAGTCGTGTGATTTCCGTTGCGGGGCATGAAACGGAGTGATGCACACCATGGCAAAAATTCTGATTACGGAAGACGAGGACTCCCTGCGTTCTTTCGTAGCCCGCGCTTTGCGTCTTGACGGTCATGAGACCGAAGAAGCCGCCGACGGTGCGGAAGGACTGGAAAAACTCAGAGACGGCGTCTACGACCTGCTGCTCTCGGATATCCGCATGCCCGTTATGGACGGCATCGAACTGGCGCACCAGGCAAAATCGGCCTTCCCGGCGCTGAAAATCCTGCTGATGACCGGCTATGCGGAACAGCGCGAACGCGCTGACGACCTGGCGGAAAAGATCGTCGATGTCGTCTCGAAGCCCTTTGCCTTGCCCGATATCCGCAAGGCAGTTGCGCGTGCATTGGCCGCCTGAGCGCGTCACGATCTTTCAGGTTCGCTTGCGGCGCTTTCGCGCGGTTGTCTTGGCCAGCCATGTCCTTATCCCGAAAACGGGTCCCATTTTCGGTTGCGAGGGCGGTCATTTCGTGCGCCCTTGCTCCCATATCCTCTCGTCATCCTGCGCTTGACCCTCGGTGGGAGGATCGAGCTGATCGAGAAGTTGAATCCGGGCTGGCGGGACTTGCATCTTGAGCTGCGGCGAGGGGTGTTTGCGTCCTCGGGTCAAGCCACCGGCAAACCACTGCCTATTGCTCTCGGATCGAAACCCGGGAGTTGCGTCAGGCACTGCCTCGGCTGTTCAGTTCTCGTCCCGAATGAACTTGCCTTCGTAGCGCACGCGGAAATTGCGTCGCTGGAAATCCTGCTGAAAGCACACGAAGATCAGTTCGATATCGGCCAGGCTGTCGCGCTTGTGGAGCAGGCTGAGGGTCACGACAATGACGCCGGCATAGCCGCGCGTCAGCCTGAACGCCGCATTGCGGATGGCATTGGCTTCGGCATCCTGCCGATCATCACGCCGCTCGTAGATCACCCAGAAGCGACAAATGTCCCATGTCGAACGAAGGATCTCCGTGATCTCCGCCTGGAACTGTTCGGCGTGCATGCCCGGGGACCAGGAGAGAGTTCGCTCGCCTTCGTCAGCTACGACGTTGAGGTAGCCATCGTATTCGCCGGTTCGGGAGAGGGCATTCTCGATCAACTCAAATGCTGCGTTTTCACCGATTACCGTCTTGAAGAGAATTGCCATCGAATCGCTATCGTTATTCACTTGCAGCGTGACACTACGAAGCTTTCGCCAGGCAGGGCTAGCCTCGGCGATAAATTTGGAGCTTGGCGTCTACGATGTCATGCGTCTGGTTATGCCATCGTCTCGCTGGATGGGAGGCGATGGCATGATCGGCAAGGTTCCAGCCGTCGCGGCTTCTCAATAGTCGGGGCAAGCCGGATTTATGGTCGTTCCACTGTTCCCGCCCTGCGTCTGCAGCGTGCCAGGAACCGGCCGCGGCGGGCAATTGACTGGTCGCCGTGCTCTGGAGCCGTTGGACGAAATGCTCCCCGTCGTCTCCATGCTATAGGGAGCCGGTCGGTAGGCATTCGATCCGCGCCAGCTTCGGCTCGATTCGTAGCCGTCGGCAGCCATGGTCCTGCCGCCGCTGTTGGTCGTGGCGAAACCACCGATATCCATTGCGCTTACTGTGCTTGCAGCCATGCCGAATCCAAGCGCGATAGCTGCGATCAGCTTCAAATCCGTTTTCATGGAAATACCCTCGGCTCGTGCCCAAACGACGCGCGATCTCGCGTCACAGTAGACATAGGCGTCGGGGGCGTGGAGGCAGCGAATCTCACGCTATTGTGACCTGAATCGGCACAGTTGGGTTACTGGATGTCCAACAGCCGTTCCAGGTAGCGCCGTTCGATTTCCTGCGGTGGGTTGTTGCCGAGCTTTTCGCGAATGGCATCCAGGATCTCGCGGGCGCGCTGCACATCGATTTCGTCAGGCACCTTCACCTGATCGCCGAAATCAGGTCCTTCGGCGCGGCGTGGACGGCCAAGCGGGTCGCGGCCGTTCTGGTTGCCTTGCCCGACCTGACCCTGGGGACCCTGTCCCTGTTGGCCCTGCATTGCCTGCATCATCTGGTTCATCATGTCGCGCGCACCCTGGCGCAGCGCTTCCAGTGCACGTCCCTGGCCTTGGATCGCAGGTTCACCGTGGCCCTGACCGAGCTCGCGGCCGGCGCCTTCCATTTCGCGCTGGGCCTGACCGAAGCCCGGACCGGGCTTGATGCCCATGTCGCCAAGACCCTTCTGCAACTCGCCGAGCTGCTTGCCGAGTTCGTCCTGGCGCGAACGCAACTGCTTTAGGGCCTCGCGCAGCTGCTCGGCCGTCATCTGGTCGGAAGGCGACTGCCCCTGCTGGCTTTGGCCCTGCTGGTTTTGGCCTTGCTGGTTCGGGTCCTGACTCTGGCCCTGCTGATCTTGCTGCATGCCGTCATTGTCCATCGGCGTGTCGTCGAGCAACGGATCGTTCATGCCCATGTTGGGATCGCCGCGCTGCATGCGGTCCTTCAGCTGCTGGTCCAGTTTGAACGTTTCTTCCATCAGTTTCTGCTGGTCACGCAGGATCTGGCCGAGCTTGTCCATTTGCTGGCGCATCTGGCTGTTGTCCTGGCCTTGCTGCCCCTGCTGCGGCCTGCCGGCCTGCAGGTTGTTCATCATTCGCTGCAGCTCGGAGAGCATCTGCTGGGCAGCGTCCCGATTGCCCGAGCGTGCGAGATTCTCGATCTGGTCCATCATCCGCTCCAGGTCCTGCTGGCGAATGATGTTCTGGGCGTTCTGGTTTGGCTGCATCGGCGCATTCTGCATGCGCTGGGCAAGCTCCTTCATATATTCCTGCATCGCCTTGCGCAGCTCGTCCATGAGCTTCTTGATCTCGGGATCAGGTGCATTGCGCTGCAGGGCATCGGCCAGGTTCTGCTGGGCATTGCGCAGGTTGCGCTCGGCCTGCGAAAGATCGCCGTCCTCCATGCCGACCGCGATATCCCAAAGGTAATCGGCGGTGTCCTTCATCGCTTCGTCGCCCTTGGTGAGCTTCATGCGTGTCAACGCGGATTGCAGCAGCAGGTAATTGGTCAGGCTCGGGATCGTCTCTTCCGGGCGGAGCGTCAGTGCTTCGTTCAGCGCGATCGCTTCCGGCATCTTCCGGGTATCGAGCGAGAAGACCTGCCGTTCCTCGGCCACGGCCGCGGCGAGAGGCTCGTTGAACGGGCGGGCGGGCAGCGTCATCTCGTGCGGCGGGCTGCGACCGGTCTGGCCGGCGGCGTCCTTGGCAACAAGGGTGATGCGGACCCGCTTACCCGAGAGTGGGTGCTCGGTAAGGTTCTTGCTGGTCACGCTTTTTGCGTCGCGCGAATTGCGGCGGGGGATATCCAGGCGAAAGTCGGGCAACGGGTAGAGCGGCGTTGCGGTCGGCTCGGCGTCGACAGGAACAATCTCCGCACGCGCTTCCTGTACGCCGTAGTCGTCCTTGACAGTGAAGCCGACTTCGAGCGCACCGTTGACCGTCGGCTTCGGCATGCCATTGAAGGCGATCTCGGGCGCCTTGTCAGGAATAACCTCAAAACTCCACGTGCGGCCGTTGACCTCGAGCTCGCCGTTTTCCTCGAGCTTCATCAGATGCGTAGCGGCCGACAGAGCAGGGAGTGCAGCCGTGCCTTCAGTCTGCGTCGCCGCTGGAGGCGCGGGCTGCTTGGCCGCCTCCTGAGGCGCGATGTTCTGTGCCTCGCCGTTCTCATGCCGGAAGACGACCTTCTCGGCGGTCTTGCCGCCGCTGACACGGACCGTAAGGTTCGAGAGTTCGGGAACACGGATCGCCGCCTGCTCGGTGCCGTTTACCGTCAGGTAGATCGGTGCGCGACCGGTATAGGAGGGTGGCGTGACCCAGGCATCGATGCGCACTGCAGGATCGGTGGTTTGCGGTGCCGGCCGCGGCAGCAGCGCGTCGGTGATCGAGCCGCCGTTCATCGATAGTGAATAGGCGAAACCCATCACCACAAGCAGGGCCGGGATGGCACGCAGCGCCATTCTGTCGTGGGAGGCGATGTCGGGACGCGGAAAGCCGGTATCAAGTGCCGCAATCTTCTCCGCCATACGCGTCTGGTGTTCGCGCCAGAGGGCGCGCGCGAAGGGCGTGTCGGTGGCGGGCTCGTCTTCCTGAACGGCCACCGGCTGGTGCTGCAGGCCGTTGCGCTGTTCGAGCAACCGGTCGGCAGCGGCCGTGTCGGGCCAGTGCAGCCGGCGCAGGGGAAGAAGCGTTGCGAGAGAGGCAACCGCGCAAAGGATCAGCAGCGCCACGCGGACCCAGTCGGGCGCGTAGCGAAAGACACCGAACCACGACGCTGCCAGATAGAGAGCCACAACCGACAGGATCGGCAGGAACAGGGGCAGCATCTGCTCGGACAGCAGGACCAGGCGCGCCAGAAAGCGCTTCGCCGCAACCAGCCGAGCCAAGGACGGCCTCAGGGCAAATGCACCGCGTTTCTCGCTGCTGGAGCTCTTATTCAATCCGGTCTCCGCGAGCTGGCGTTCGAGGGCAGAGTGCACTTCCGGCGATCGCCGGGGGAATTCGCTCCCTGTCAAAGATAACATTCTTTGTGGCGAAGGCGAGGGCAAGCGCCGGCCAATGCCGGTTTTTCACGGCTCTTCGCCAAAAAGTGATGCCATCACCGAGAGCGTGATCAGCCCAGCCAGGTCGGGACGGAATCGAGACCAATGAGCTCCTCGTAGGTCCCGCGCGGGCGAATCACGTGGAAATCGCTACCCTTGACCAGCACTTCGGGAACCAGAATGCGGCTGTTGTAGGTGCCGGCCTGCACCGCGCCGTAGGCGCCGGCGGAGCTGATAGCGAAAAGATCTCCGGGTTTCGGCATCGCCATTTCGCGGTCGAGCGCCAGAAAATCGCCGGTTTCGCAGACGGGGCCGACAACATCCGCCTTGATGCGCGGCGCGTTTGCTGCGGAGATCACGACGGGGCGGATCTCGTGATGGGCTTCATAGAGGGTCGGGCGTATGAGGTCGTTCATTGCGCCGTCGACGATCACGAAGGTCTTTTCGCCGCCGTCCTTCACGTAGATCACTTCGGTCACCAGGATGCCAGCATTGCCGACGATCAGGCGGCCGGGCTCGGTGACGATCTTGCAGTTCAGTTCGCGCAGCTGGCTCTTGACGATTTCGGCATAGGCTTCCGGATGCGGCGGCGGGTTGTTGTCATCCCGGTAGGGGATACCAAGGCCACCGCCGACATCGACGTGATGGATGTCGTGGCCGTCGGCGCGCAACGTGCTCACCAACTCGCGCAGCAGTTTGAAGGCGTCCTCGAACGGCTGCAGTTCGGTGATCTGACTGCCGATATGCATGTCGATACCGGTCACTTCGATGCCGGGCAGGGTCGCAGCGCGGGCATAGACGGCGCGGGCGCGCTCCCAGGAAATGCCGAACTTGTTTTCCTTCTTGCCGGTCGAGATCTTCGCATGCGTCCTGGCGTCGACATCGGGATTGATGCGGAAGGAGACAGGTGCCCTCTTGCCCGAATTGATGGCGCGCTGGTTAAGGATCTCGAGTTCCGGCTCGGACTCGACATTGAAGCAGTAGATGCCGGCCTCGAGCGCAAAGTCCATTTCGCGCGGTGTCTTGCCAACGCCGGAGAACATGATGCGCGATGCCGGGATGCCGGCGGCGAGCGCGCGGCGCAGCTCTCCTTCGGAGACGACGTCGATGCCGGCGCCAAGATTGCCGAGCGTCTTCAGCACGGCCTGATTGGAATTCGCCTTCATGGCGTAACAGACCATGGCGTCGACATCGTTGAACGCTTCGGCGAACACCCGATAGTGGCGCTCGAGCGTCGCCGTGGAATAGCAGTAGAAAGGTGTGCCGACGGCCTTGGCAATCTCGGGAACGGGAACGTTTTCGGCGTAGAGGACGCCGTCGCGATACTGGAAATGGTTCACGTCAGTTGCCTCTTAGAGAAGCGGATCGAGGATGAAGGGTCTATCCGCGGTGCCTGGCTGCGGCGTCGGCTTCGACGAGTCGCCGGTCTTCGTTGCGTTCGCGCTCGGCGGATCGAGATCGCCTTTACGCCCGCACCCGGCGACGGCAAGGCCGATCACGGCGAAAACAACCGTCAAGCGGACGATCTGCGGCAAGCTATTCTGCATGGAATTCCTCTTGGAGCGGCACTGGTGGACACCTTCATAGCGAAGTTTGTCCACCTTGTGCACCCTGATTGTTGAGGTCAGTTGCGGGCGCGCCAGTAGGCGATCTGCTTGCGCACTTCCTCAGGTGCCGTGCCGCCAAAGCTCTTGCGGCTTGCAACCGATGCCTCGACCGTCAGCACGTCGTAGACCTTGTCGGTAATGGCCTGATTGATCGCCTGCAGATCGGCAAGCGACAGGTCGGCGAGATCACAACCCTTGCTCTCGGCAAGCGCCACGGCGCGGCCGGTCACGTGATGGGCGTCGCGGAACGGCAGGCCGGCCTCGCGCACCAGCCAGTCGGCAAGGTCGGTTGCAGTCGAGTAGCCGGAACCGGCTGCGGCTTTCATGCGCGCGGTATTGATCGTCAGGTCGCGGACCATGCCCGTCATGGCAGCGATGGCCAGTTCCAGGCTCTCGGCGGCGTCGAAGACCTGCTCCTTGTCTTCCTGCATGTCCTTGGAATAGGCGAGCGGCAGGCCCTTCATGATGGTCAGAAGCGCGATCAGCGAGCCGTTGATGCGGCCGGTCTTGGCGCGCACCAGTTCGGCGGCGTCGGGGTTCTTCTTCTGCGGCATGATCGACGAGCCGGTGGAGAAGGCATCCGACAGGCGCACGAAGCCGAATTGCGGGGTCGACCAGATGACGATCTCTTCGGCCAGACGCGACAGGTGCATGCTGCAGATGGCGGCCAGCGCCAGGAACTCGATGGCGAAATCGCGGTCGGAGACGGTGTCGATCGAGTTGCGGGTCGGTTCGCGGAAGCCGAGCGCCTTGGCGGTCATGTGGCGATCGATCGGATAGCCGGTGCCGGCCAGCGCCGCCGCGCCGATCGGGCTTTCATCGAGATGCTCGATGGCATGGCGTACGCGCGAGCGGTCGCGGCCGAACATTTCGACATAGGCCATGCAGTGATGGCCGAAGGTGACGGGCTGTGCCGTCTGCAAATGCGTGAAGCCCGGCATGACGGTTTCGGCATGCTCTTCGGCGCGGTCGAGGAAGGCGGCGATCAGGTTGGTCAGCAGCTGCTCGGTCTTCTCAAGCTCTTCCTTCACCCAGAGGCGGAAATCGAGCGCGACCTGGTCGTTGCGCGAACGGGCGGTGTGCAGGCGGCCGGCGGCCGGGCCGATCAGCGTCGCGAGCCGTGCCTCGACATTCATGTGAATGTCTTCGAGCTGGCGGGAGAATTCGAAATTGCCGCTTTCGATCTCTGACAGGATCGTGTTTAGCCCCTCGACGATCTTGTCCTTATCATCGGGCTGAATGATGCCCTGGTGGGCGAGCATGGTGGCGTGGGCGATCGAGCCGCGGATGTCTTGTGCAAACAGCTTCTTGTCGAAACCGATCGAGGCATTTATCTCCTCCATGATCGCATCTGGGCCGGAAGCGAAACGTCCGCCCCACATCTGGTTGGAGGATTTGGTGTCCGTGCTGTCGGCCATGAAGATGCCTGCCTTGAAGAACGCGTGTCTCGGAGAACGAAATGACGACAAGAACGCCCCTGCGCCTGCCATCCCTCAAGCTGATAGGGATCGCGGCCGTCGCAGGCATTATTGCCGGTGCGGCAGCGGTTTACATCAGGGAAGCCGGGTCTGGCAATGGCGGGGCGCAAACGGCATCGGGCGAATGCGCGGCGGCAAAGGACGTCGCCGCCAGGATTTCGCCGCTCCTGAAGGGCCAGGTCGCAGCAATGGTTGCCGCCGACGAGCACCGCAAGCTCACCGCCGTCGCCTTCAAGGGCGCCGACGGCAAACCGATGACACTCGACAACTTCGCCGGCAAGACCGTGCTCTTCAATCTCTGGGCGACGTGGTGCGTGCCCTGCCGCGAGGAAATGCCGGCCCTGAACGCGCTGGAGAAGGAGTTGGGCAGCGACAGGTTCCAGGTCGTTCCCGTCAACATCGATACCGGCGACGATGAAAAACCGAAGGCTTTCCTGAGCGAGATCGGCGTTGATGCGCTCAAGCTCTATCGCGACAACACGATCGAGGTGTTCAACAGCCTGAAGAAGCAGGGCCTGGCGTTCGGCCTGCCCGTCACGCTGCTGATCGACGACAAGGGCTGCTTGATCTCTGCCATGAACGGGCCGGCGGCCTGGGATAGCGAAGATGCCAAGGCGCTGATCAAGGGTGCCGTGGGGTCGTGAGCGTCGACAACTTAGAATACTCCCTCGAAAGACGCCACACGACCACCGATATTGAAGGCCCATTGCGGACCTTGCCGTGCGTCGCTAGATTGTGAACGAGACGAAGTCGCGTGCTTGGCGCATAAGTCGAACCCCGACTGAAGGAGACGGCGTCTCCCAAGCTTTTCAAGCTTTAGCTCGCTTCGCTCAGGGGGCAGGCGAGCCCTATCGAACGCAAGTCAGTTTACTGGTGCGACAGAGTAGGAGGCGTAGATGGCAATTTCGCGCAAGCAGGCAGAGCGTTTGCTAACGGCGGACGAATGGCAACTCGTTCAAAAAACCCACCATCCGGCGATGCAGGGCCTGCCGGATGCTGATCTCTCGGACCTCGCCAAGCGAATACGTGAAAGGCGCGATCGTGCGCAAAGCGAGGCGAATAGACAGCGCAGGGAAATGAGAGGCAAGGCGCAACCCAAAGGGGCGGCGCCAGCGCGCAAGGATACGGGCACGAGAGCCAAACTCGAAGTTCTGGCAATGGGCGTGCGTAGTGTAAATGCCGAACAGGCTCGTCGGCGTAGAATGCTCGCTAAAGTTCAGATGGTCGAGAACATGCGAGCCGTGTTGGCGCGAAAGAAAGAAGCGAAAAGCGAGAAAGACGCGTCATTTAACGCACGCCAGGCTCATGCAGGCATGCACTCGATCGAACGTTCAAAGCGCAAAAATCTCATCCGTCCTATGGAGCGAGGTAGATTGCGGAAGGCTGGCGCTGTTTCACAGGCAAAGCGCGACGCCCGTGGCGTATAGGCGTTGATGGTTTTTGCCAGGTCACTTCATCAGCTTATCGATCTGGTGTGAGCGGCCAACCTCAAATAGCAGGAATGGAACCCGACATCTCGTGGATCCGCGATATCAATTGGCGTCTCGGGACCGGCGGTTCGCCGCGATAGTCGTAGAAGCCACGGCCGGACTTGCGGCCGAGCCAGCCGGCCTCGACATATTTCACCAGCAGCCGGCAGGGGCGGTCCTTGGCCTGTCCGTCACGCTGCTGATCGATGACAAGGGCGATCTCCGCCATGAACGGCCCCGCGGCCTGGGACAGCGAGGACGCAGCTGATCAGGGCGCGGTCGGGTCGCAAGAGGCGTCGCGACGCGGTGCAGATCGAATACTCTGCTTCGCTCCAATTTTCTTTCGAGGTCGATCCGTCCGACACCCCCTCCGGAGTGGCATTGCGATTTCCCAGACTTTCACCGGCTGGTGTGAACATAGCCATTGACGGGAAATTAACCTCATATACTATATGTAGTGTTCGAGGTTCTTCAGATTCGCAAGGATCGGAAGCTAAGACGGGAATAAGGTGCGCGACGTCCATGACGGGCCGAGCAATGCCGGAGCTGCCCCCGCAACTGTAAGCGGCGAGTGTTCGTTCGACAAAGCCACTGAAGTCTTTGATTTCGGGAAGGCGAGAATGAGCGCTATGACCTGCAAGCCAGGAGACCTGCCTCGATCAGCAACGTCCACGGGCGGGGTGTCCGGATGGAGAGCGTTGGATTGTGCACGATGCCGCGATCTTCGCTTCCGCTAATGCCCCGCATGAGTCACTTCGGGGTGAAGTCTTATGTCCTTGAGTTTCGATTTGCATCTACGCGAGTGACGGGCATTTAGCGCGCCCGGCAATCGGCAATAGCTGTCTTCATTTTCGAGTTCCTGTCGCACGGACATCGGCGGATGTCCGAACGATCCTTTATGCCTTCCTGATACACGAGGATATATTGATGAGCATTACTGTTTACAGCAAGCCCGCCTGCGTCCAGTGCACCGCGACCACCCGCGCACTCGACCGCCAGGGCATCGATTACACCGTGATCGACGTTTCCACCGATTCTGCGGCCTACGAACTGGTGCAAGGCCTCGGCTATCGCCAGGTGCCCGTGGTCGTCGCCGGTGAGCAGCATTGGGCCGGGTTCCGCCCCGATAAGATCAGCGCGCTGGTGTGACGGAAAGGACGATGGGCGAGATCGTCTATTTTTCCAGTCGGTCGGAAAACACTCATCGCTTCGTAACAAAGCTGGGTTTGCCGGCCCAACGCATCCCGATCGGCGGCGACGCTAACCTTGCGGTTAGCAGTCCTTTCGTCCTGATCGTCCCCACCTATTGCGGCGAATGCGGCAAGGGGGCCGTGCCCAAAGAGGTGATCCGCTTCCTCAACGACGCGGAAAACCGTTCAAACATCCGCGGGGTCATCGCCGCGGGCAACAGCAACTTCGGAGCGACCTTCGGGATCGCCGGCGACATCATCTCTGCCAAGTGCCAGGTGCCGTACCTCTACAGGTTCGAGCTGCTGGGCACGGCGGCGGATGTCGACAACGTCAGACGCGGATTGGAACGATTTTGGACACGCTAACGCTCGATCGACCTCTGAAGGCATCAGAGGCCGCGCTCGACTACCACGCCCTCAATGCCATGCTGAACCTCTATGACGAGGACGGCAAAATCCAGCTCGACAAGGATCGGCTGGCGGCCAAGCAGTATTTCCTGCAGCATGTGAACCAGAACACCGTCTTCTTTCATAACCTCAGGGAAAAGCTCGATTACCTGGTGACCGAGGGTTATTACGAGCAGGACGTTCTCGACCAATATTCGTTCAACTTCGTGCGCGAACTCTTCGACCATGCCTATGCGAAAAAGTTCCGCTTCCCAACCTTCCTCGGGGCTTTCAAGTATTACACCAGCTATACGCTGAAGACCTTCGACGGAAAGCGCTATTTGGAGCGCTACGAGGACCGCATTTGCATGGTTGCCCTGACGCTGGCCTGCGGCAACGAAAACCTCGCCCGTGATATGGTCGATGAGATCATCGCCGGGCGGTTTCAGCCCGCGACGCCGACCTTCCTCAATGCCGGGAAGAAGCAACGCGGCGAACTCGTCTCCTGCTTTCTCTTGCGCGTCGAGGACAACGTGGAGTCGATCGCGCGAGGCATCAATTCGGCGCTTCAGTTGTCGAAGCGCGGCGGGGGTGTTGCACTTGCTCTGACGAACCTGCGGGAAGCAGGTGCTCCGATCAAGCAGATCGAGAATCAGTCTTCCGGCGTCATTCCTGTCATGAAGCTTTTGGAAGATTCATTCTCTTACGCCAACCAACTCGGCGCGCGCCAAGGGGCAGGGGCAGTCTACCTCCATGCGCACCATCCCGACATTATGCGCTTCCTCGACACCAAACGCGAAAATGCCGATGAGAAGGTCCGGATCAAGACGCTGTCGCTCGGTGTCGTCATTCCCGACATTACCTTCGAGCTCGCAAAGAACAACGAGGACATGTACCTCTTCTCGCCCTACGATGTGGAGCGGGTCTATGGCGTGGCTTTCACCGAGATTTCGGTGACGGAAAGGTACCGCGAGATGGTGGCCGACAGCCGTATCCGTAAGAAAAAGATCAAGGCGCGCGACTTCTCCCAGGTGATCGCCGAAATCCAGTTCGAAAGCGGCTATCCCTACATCATGTTCGAAGACACGGTGAACCGCGCCAATCCGGTCGCCGGCCGCATCACGATGAGCAACCTTTGCTCGGAGATCCTGCAGGTGAGCGAGGCGAGCGAGTTCAACAATGATCTCTCCTACAAGCATATGGGCAAGGACATCTCCTGCAACCTCGGCTCGCTCAATATCGCCGCGGCGATGGATTCCACCGACTTCGGCAAGACAATCGAGACTTCGATCCGCGCGCTGACCGCCGTTTCCGACCTGAGCCATATCGCCTCGGTGCCGTCAGTCGAGAAGGGCAATGACGACAGCCATGCGATCGGCCTCGGCCAGATGAACCTGCACGGCTATCTCGCCCGCGAGCGCATCTACTACGGTTCGGACGAAGGCGTCGATTTCACCAATATGTATTTCTACACGGTGACCTACCATGCCATCCGCGCCTCGAACCGGCTGGCGGGGGAGCGTGGCACGAGCTTCAAGGGATTCGAGAACTCGACGTATGCAACCGGCGAATACTTCGACAAATACACGGAGCAGGCCTGGGTCCCGGCAACCGAGCGGATCAAGGAGCTCTTCGAGACAGCCGGCATCGATATTCCGACACAGGAAGACTGGCTTGTGCTGAAGCAGGCGGTAATGACCTTTGGCCTCTATAACCAGAACCTGCAGGCCGTGCCGCCGACCGGTTCGATCTCCTACATCAATCACTCGACCTCCTCGATCCATCCGATCGTTTCGAAGATCGAAATCCGCAAGGAGGGCAAGATCGGCCGCGTCTACTATCCGGCGGCCTTCATGACCAGCCAATGACAATCTCGAATATTACCAGGATGCCTACGAGATCGGGCCGGAGAAGATCATCGACACCTATGCGGCGGCGACCCAGCATGTCGATCAAGGCCTGTCCCTGACGCTGTTCTTCCGTGACACGGCAACCACCCGCGACATCAACCGGGCGCAAATCTACGCCTGGAAGAAGGGCATCAAGACCATCTACTACATCCGCCTGCGCCAGATGGCGTTGTCTGGCACCGAGGTGCAGGGCTGCGTTTCCTGCACACTTTGACTTTACGAGGACGTCCAATGAACATCCAAATCAAGCCCGCAAGTCGCGTGCGCGCCATCAACTGGAACCGTGTCGAGGACGACAAGGACCTCGAAGTCTGGAACCGCCTCACCGGAAACTTCTGGCTGCCGGAAAAGGTGCCGTTGTCGAACGACATTCCGTCCTGGGCAACGTTGAAGCCCGACGAGCAGCAGCTCACCATCCGGGTTTTCACCGGCCTGACGCTTCTCGACACGATCCAGAACGGCGTCGGCTCGGTGAAGTTGATGGCCGATGCCGCGACGCCGCATGAGGAAGCGGTACTCTCCAACATCTCCTTCATGGAGGCAGTCCACGCACGCTCGTACTCGTCGATCTTCTCGACGCTTTGCCTGACGCCTGATGTCGACGACGCCTATCGCTGGTCGGAAGAGAACGCGTTCCTGCAGAAGAAGTCAGAGCTGATCATGAAGGAATACGCCTCCAACGACCCACTGAAGAGGAAGGTTGCCAGCGTCTTTCTCGAAAGTTTCCTGTTCTATTCCGGCTTCTATCTGCCGATGTACTGGTCGAGCCGCGCCAAGCTCACCAACACGGCTGATATGATCCGCCTCATCATCCGCGACGAGGCGGTCCACGGCCACTATATCGGCTACAAGTTCCAGCGCGGTCTGGAGCGGCTGTCCGAGGCGCGTCAGCAGCAGATCAAGGACTTTGCGTTCGAACTGCTGCTCGAACTCTACGACAACGAGGCGAAATATACCGAGGCGCTCTACGATGGCGTCGGGCTCACCGAGGACGTCAAGAAGTTTCTGCACTACAACGCCAACAAGGCGCTGATGAACCTCGGCTACGAGGCGCTCTTCCCGCCGGAAGCCTGCAAGGTCAATCCGGCGATCCTGTCGGCGCTGTCGCCAAACGCCGACGAGAACCACGACTTCTTCTCCGGATCAGGATCCTCCTATGTCATCGGCAAGGCTGTCTCGACCGAAGATGAGGACTGGGACTTTTAGGCGGGGCTATCACTGGAAAAATTCCTGTCTCGATTTTCCGCTCGGGCAGCGGGCGAGGAGGAAAAGCGCGGACTGGTGCGCTGGCTGCGGCCGGACGACCAGATCCCCGGTTCCGGCTCGGAAAAGGAGAAGGCTACAAACCCTCCTGGCAGGTCTAAAGGCAAAAACGAAAGCGCGACAAGCGAATCTGAAAGCGATTCGGAGGGATCGCCTCGCGCTTTAGCGGGTCGGGACCGGCGTTTCGCCGCGATAGTCGTAGAAGCCGCGGCCGGACTTGCGGCCGAGCCAGCCGGCCTCGACATATTTCACCAGCAGCGGGCAGGGGCGGTACTTGGAGTCGGCCAAGCCGTCGTGCAACACCTGCATGATCGACAGGCAGGTGTCGAGACCGATGAAATCGGCCAGCTGCAGCGGCCCCATCGGATGGTTGGCGCCGAGCTTCATGGCGGTGTCGATCGCATCGACGGTGCCGACGCCCTCGTAGAGGGTGTAGATCGCTTCGTTGATCATCGGTAGCAGGATGCGGTTGACGATGAAGGCCGGGAAATCCTCGGCGACCGTCACGGTTTTTTCCAGCGAGGCCACGAATTCCTTGGCGGTGGCGAAGGTGCCCTCTTCCGTGGCGATGCCGCGCACCAGCTCGACCAGCTTCATTACCGGCACCGGGTTCATGAAATGGATGCCCATGAAGTGCTCGGGGCGGTCGGTGGCGGAAGCGAGCCGGGTGATCGACAGCGAGGACGTGTTGGTGGCGAGGATCGCTTCCGGCTTCAGGACTGGACAGACCTGGGCGTAAATCTTTCGCTTGACGCTTTCGTCTTCGGTCGCAGCTTCGATCACGAGATCCGAAGCGGCGAGATCGTTGATGTCGGAGGAGCCGGAAATCAGGGCGAGGGTGGCGGAGCGCTCGTCATCCGTCATCTTGCCGCTCGTCACATGGCGGGCGAGGTTGCCGTTGATGGTGGCGAGACCATGCTGGACGCGTTCGTCGGAGACATCGTAGAGCTGGACCTTATAGCCCGCATCTGCCGAAACCTGTGCGATGCCGCAACCCATCTGGCCCGCGCCGATGATACCAATCGTCTTCAACACCGCATTCATCTCCAAACCCCCGCTCGGCATACGCCCCTGCGCTGCCGCATTTTTCTAACAAAACTGCCGGGCAAATGATCGCCCGGCAGAAGTAGTAGCCCTTAAAAAGATAATTTTCCAGTCATTCGCAAGTGCGGAATGAAGGCATCCGCTCGGTTCAAAGCGCCTTCTGCAATTCCGGCAGGGCCTCGAACAGATCGGCGACGAGACCGTAGTCGGCAACCTGGAAGATCGGGGCCTCTTCGTCCTTGTTGATGGCGACGATGACCTTCGAATCCTTCATGCCGGCGAGGTGCTGGATGGCGCCCGAGATGCCGCAGGCGATGTAGAGATCAGGTGCCACGACCTTGCCGGTCTGGCCGACCTGCCAGTCGTTCGGGGCATAACCGGCATCGACGGCAGCGCGCGAGGCGCCGACGGCGGCACCGAGCTTGTCGGCGACCGGCAGGATGACCTCCCTGAACTTTTCGGCAGAGCCGAGCGCCCGGCCACCGGAGATGATGATCTTCGCCGAGGTCAGTTCCGGACGGTCGGAGGCCGACAGCGCGTCCTTGACAAAGGTCGACAGACCCGGGTTGGCGGCGGCCGCAATGGTTTCGACCGGGGCGGAACCGCCTTCGGCCGCTGCAGCAAACGAGGCGGTGCGCACGGTGATGACGCGCCTGGCGTCGGTCGCCTGTACCGTCTGGATGGCATTACCGGCATAGATCGGCCGCTTGAAGGTATCGGCCGAGACCACCTCGATGATCTCGGAGACCTGGGCGACGTCGAGGAGGGCGGCCACGCGCGGCATGACGTTCTTGCCGGTCGAGGTGGCGGCGGCGATGATCGTGTCGTAGCTGCCGGAAAGCTGGACGATCAGCGCCGCCAGCGGCTCGGCCAGATTGTTGGCAAGGCTTGCATCCTCGGCAACCAGCACCTTGGCAACGCCGGAGAGCTTGGCTGCCTGCTCGGCTGCTGCCTTGGCGCCGGCGCCGGCGACCAGCACGTGCACGTCGCTTGCCTGTTCCTTGGCAATCTTCGATGCCGCCGTCAGCGTCTTGGCGGTCTGGTCGGAAAGGTGGTTGCCGTCGTGATCAGCCAGAAGAAGAATGGCCATGGATATATCTTCCTTTCTCGAACCCTAGAGGACGCCTGCTTCGACTTTAAGCTTTTCGACCAGCTCGGCGACCGACTTGACCTTGACGCCGGCCTTGCGGCCGGACGGCTCCTCGGTCTTCAACACCTTGAGGCGCGGTTCGGTGGAGACGCCGAAATCTGCAGGAGCCTTCTTGTCGAGCGGCTTCTTCTTCGCCTTCATGATGTTCGGCAGCGAGGCGTAGCGCGGCTCGTTCAGACGCAGATCCGTGGTGACGACGGCCGGCAGCTTGATCTCGATCGTCTGCAGGCCGCCATCGACTTCGCGGGTCACCTGAGCCTTGCCCCCAGGACCAGGGACTTCGATCTCGATCTTCGAGGCAAACGTCGCCTGCGCCGTGCCGAGCAGGGCCGCCAGCATCTGGCCGGTCTGGTTCGAGTCGTCATCGATTGCCTGCTTGCCTGTGATGATGAGGCCCGGCTGCTCGGCATCGACGACGCCCTTGAGGATCTTGGCAACCGCAAGCGGCTCTAGCGTCTCGTCGGTCTCGACGAGGATGGCGCGGTCAGCACCCATGGCAAGCGCGGTGCGCAGCGTTTCCTCGGCCTTGGCAGGACCGATCGACACGACGATCACTTCGTCGGCCTTGCCGGCTTCCCTCAGCCGCAGCGCCTCCTCGACCGAGATCTCGTCGAACGGGTTCATCGACATCTTCACGTTCGAAAGCTCGACGCCTGTGCCATCCGGCTTCACGCGGATCTTCACGTTGTAGTCAACCACCCGCTTCACGGGGACGAGAATTTTCATGGGGTCCTTCCTTCAACTCTTTCGCCAAGAAGATGCGCGTTTCGGCGCTGCTCCGATTGTCGAATGGCGACATGGATACGCGTTTTTCCTCCAAACACAACGCTTCCATGACGCAGACAGGCAAATTGATCCCGTGAATATATTACGTTTACGTTCACGTCAATATTGGAACTATTGCTTGCCCCAGGGAAGGCGCGGGCGCAACTGCTGGCCGGGCGCCACGACCATGGTCGGGTTGGGGATGGGCCGGTCCCTGACGGCCTTCGGTGTGACGACTTCTCGATCAAAGAGAGGGACGCCGCGGCGGCGCATCACAAGGACCAGCAGGCCGCCGGCGACGATGCCGCCGACATGCGCTCCCCAGGAAATACTGCCATCGGGTTCGATTAGCAGCATCACGAATTGTTGGCCGATCCAGAGAAGGAGCGGAACGAAGGCCGGCAATGGCAGGGGCACGCGCATCAGCACCAGGACCCAGACCTTCACACGCGGATGCAGCACGACGTAAGCCGTGACCACGCCTGATATCGCGCCGGAGGCGCCCACAAGCGGCGCTTCCGATGTCGTCCCCACCAGGCCGTGGAAGAGCGCACCGGCGGTTGCGCAGAGCAGATAGAAGGCAAGGAAGCGAACATGCCCCATCGCGTCCTCGACATTGTCGCCGAACACCCAAAGGAAGAGCATGTTCGACGCGAGGTGCCATAAGCCGGAATGCACGAACGAATAGGTGATGTAGGTCAGCGGTTCCGGCGTGAAGGCCAGCGCCGGCTCCAGCGTCGCATGGTGAAAGGCGACCGCCGGAATATAGCCCAAGCCAACGATCGTCGCCTGCGACGCAGAAGGGCTGGCGACGACACCGGTGAACAGCCAAACCGCGACATTCAGCGCGATCAGCGCCATCGTCACCCACTGGACCTTGATATGCTTCAGCGTATTGGCATCGTGCAGCGGTATGAACATGAAGCCTGCCCCCGGCGTTCGCGTCACATAGTCGGGGCAGCCTACCTGTTTTTTCCTGGAACCCAAAGCACATCCGCGTGGCCACGGTCATTGGCGTGGCGGGCGGCGACGAAAAGGAAGTCCGAAACGCGGTTGACGTATTTCAATGCGGCGTCGCTGACGACCTCGCCATCTGTCCGGGCAAGCTCGACCATCAGCCGCTCCGCGCGGCGTGCGATCGTGCGGGCGAGATGAAGATGAGCAGCAGCCGAGTGCCCGCCCGGCAGCACAAAGGACTTCAAAGGCTGCAGGTCCGCGTTCAACTCGTCGATGTCGCTCTCGATGCGGGCGACTTGGCTATCGACTATGCGCAGCGGTTCTTGTGCCGGTGGCTTGCCATAATCCGGCGTTGCAAGGTCCGCACCAAGGTCGAAGAGGTCATTCTGGATCGACGTCAGCATTCTCTCCAGGACGGGCATGCCCTGCATATGAAGCCGCGCGACGCCGATGGCGGAGTTGGCCTCGTCGATGGTGCCGTAGGCCTCGACGCGCAGATCGTATTTCAGTCGACGCGGCCCTGAAACAAGCGCGGTCGTGCCGTCGTCACCTGTCTTCGTATAGATTTTGTTGAGCCTTACCATGTCTATCCCCCTCTCTCCTTCCGCCTTAGCTAGGGCGGCCGCCACCGGTCAGCCAGAGCGTCAGCATGATCAGGAGCACGGCGATCGCCTGCAGCAGTACGCGCAGCTGCATCAGCTTGTTGGAAAGGTTCGGATTGCCGCCCTTCATCATGTTGAAGAGGCCACGAATCAGCACCAGGGCGACGATGCCCATGACGATGATCGCGAGGATGTAGGTGACCGTGGACATGCTGGCTCTGGCTTTCTTGATTAGTCCACCAAGCGCATCAGGCGGTAGAAAAGGTCGGCGGGCAGCAGCCTTTTCAGCACCATACCCTGCTTTGCCGGCGTGGTTACGGGGTAATGTGGTTTCGGATTGTTCGAGTTCAATGCGTGCTTCAACACGGCATAGACGGCATCCGGACCGAGCTTATGTCGATTGGGACGGCCCGAGCCGTCAAGGCGTGCAAGCTGACGGCGGTAATCTGCCGCATGCACCGAGTTCTTCACGTCGATATGTTCGTTGATTTTTGCGAGCGCGTTTGCCGTGAAGCGGGAGGCAATCGGCCCGGGTTCGATCAAGCTCACATGAATTCCGCTGCCCTGCAGCTCCATGCGAAGGCTGATACTGAGGCCCTCGAGAGCGAATTTGGAAGCGGTATAGGCGCCGCGGAACCGGTACGGCACGACGCCGAGGATCGATGAGCACTGGACGATCCGGCCCTGGCCACGCTTGCGCATCAGTGGCACGACCTGGCGCGTCAATTCGTGCCAGCCGAAGACATTCGTTTCGAACTGAGCGCGCAGGGCGTCGGTCGGAAGGTCCTCGACGGCGCCGGGCTGCCCGTAGGCGCCGTTGTTAAACAACGCGTCGATACGCCCGCCGGTCAGCGCCGTCACGTCGCGCACGAGATCCGAAATCGTGTCGCCGCGCGTATAGTCCATGCGGAAGGCCTCGATGCCGTCGGCTTCCAGCGGTGCCAGATCATCGAATTTACGCACTGTGGCAAAGACCCGCCAGCCGTCGGCCTTCAGCGCGCGGGCGCAGTGTGCGCCGATCCCGGAAGAGCATCCGGTCACGATGATAGTGCGCTGATCCGACATGGAATGATTCCTGTACAAAATGGGAGTGGTTTCCCATATTCGAACGGGCGACACAACGACGAAAGCCGGGAAACGGAATGCCGAAGATAATGCGCATCTTCTATGATGTGGTCTACGACGCTATCTGCCACCTTATTGAAGACGACGGCTTCGCGATGGCGAGCCATGTCGCATTGTCCACCCTTCTTGCAGTCTTTCCGTTTCTCATCTTCGGGACGACGCTCGCGACCTTCCTGGGCGCCGACCAGTTCTCGGACAGGGCGATCCATCTGATCTTCGATACCTGGCCGGAGGCAATCGCCAAGCCGCTCGTGGATCAGGTCATCCAAGTTCTGACGGTGCCGCGTGGCGGCTTGCTGACCGTGTCCGTGCTGGCGGCGGCCTACTTCGCCTCGAACGGGGTCGAAGCACTGCGAATTTCGCTCAACCGTGCCTACCGTGTCCAGGAAACGCGGCCGTGGTATCTCACCCGCCTTGCAAGCCTTGGCTATGTCCTGATCGCCGTGATTATCTTTGCGGCTGTCAGCATCCTGCTTGTCGCCGTGCCGCTTGCCCTCGATTATGCGCGTCAGTGGTTTCCGCTCTTTGCCGATACCCTTGAGGTCGTCTTCAGCTGGCGCGTCTACGGCACACTGTTCATGCTGACCGTCGGCCTCTTCGTCGTGCATCTATGGCTGCCGGCGGGGCGACGCCGCGTGTTCGACGTCGTGCCGGGCGTGCTGGTGACGTTGCTGCTCTGGTTGGCGGGGGCCTTGATCTTCGCCTACTATCTCGCGACCTTCGCCAACTACACCGCGACTTATGCGGGTCTGGCGTCGGTGATGATCGTTCTGATCTTTCTCTATATGGTCAGCGTGATCTTCATCATTGGCGCGGAGCTCAATGCTGCCCTCCTGAAGTTTCGCGTGCGTGCAATCTTCAAGAACAACTTTTTGGGCGGCGGTCAGGACAAGACGTCAAAGCCCGACAAGGCGGCGGATCTCAGCCGGTGACAGGCCGCGTTCGCGAAGCTCGGCAAGCCCGGTGTCGCTTCGGCTTTTCGAAAGCTTGCGCCCGTCTTCATCGGTGATCAGACGATGGTGGTGATAGACCGGCGCGGGCAGGCCAAGCAGTGCCTGCAGCAATCGATGCACCGAGGTCGAAGGAAAGAGATCGAGCCCGCGAACCACGTGGGTGACGCCTTGCAGAGCATCATCCAGGACGACCGAGAGATGGTAGCTCGACGGCGCATCCGATCGCGACAGAACGACGTCTCCCCAGGCGCCAGGATCTGTAGGTATCCGGCCACGGTTGCCATCTCCCGTTTCCTCCCAGGAAAGGTGCTCGCCCACGGCCTGCATGGCCTTCGTCATGTCGAGCCGCCAGGCGTGTTTCAGGCCTGATGTGAGCAGTTGCTGCCGGTCGAAATCGGAGCGCTTGCGATCATCCGGTGGATAGAGCGGCGAGCCGTCAGGGTCCCTCGGCCAAGGCCCGCCATCTGCTTCGACGATGCCGACCCGCGTTTTGATCTCGCCCCGGGTCATGAACGATGGGTAGGCGAGCCCTTCGGCAATCAAGCTGTCAAGTGCCGCCTGGTATTCCTCGAAATGCTCCGATTGCCGCCGCACCGGTCGTTCCCAGTCTATGGCGAGCCATTCGAGGTCGGCATAAATCCCTGCCTCGAATTCGGGTGTACAGCGTGTCAGGTCGATGTCTTCTATACGCAGCAGGAAGCGTCCTTCTTCCGATATCGCCATGTCTCGGTTCAGAAGGGCCGACAATGCGTGGCCAAGATGAAGCGGGCCATTGGGGCTCGGCGCAAAACGAAAGACAGGCTTTTGACGAGGATTCGCGGTCATGCTTTCTTCTGCCACGGATTCGATAGGATCGCGAGGAAGCGTGTTGATCATTCGCAGCGATGATGATGTGAGGGAGGGGCTGGGGAACCTGCTTCGCCTTGATCCGCGGCTTGCAGCCATTGCGGCCGAGGCCGGCCCCCTCCCTTTGCGGTTGCGCGAACCGGGTTTCGAGGGTCTCGCGCACGTCATCGTCTCGCAAATGGTGTCGCGAGCCAGCGCCGAAGCGATCTGGAGACGGATGCGACCGGTCGAAGGCGTGCTGACGGCGGACAACTACGTGCTCCTCCATCCCGACGCGTGGCGGGAGTTCGGCCTCTCGCGCGCCAAGGCGCAAACGCTGTCGCGCATTGCCGACGCGGTTGCTTCTGGGCGCCTCGATCTCCTTGCGCTCTCTGCTTTGCCGCCCAACGAAGGGCTGGCTAAGCTTACGGCTCTCAAGGGAATAGGTCCCTGGACCGCCGAGGTCACTTGATGTTTTGCGGCGGCCACGCGGACGTCTTTCCTTCCGGCGACGTCGCCCTGCAGAACGCGGTGGCTGCGGCATTCGGTCTCGACTCCCGCCCGGCTGCCCGCGAGCTTGCGTCGTTGGCCCGTGCGTGGTCGCCATGGCGGTCGGTCGCGGCAAGGCTTTTCTGGGCCTACTATGCCATCAAGCTCGGTCGCGGCATGTTGCCGATCGACTGAGCGACGGCGCTTTGCATCGCGGCATTGATGCCGGAATTTATTAGACTTCACAATGCCGTCACAACCGGCCTAATATAAGAGGGCAGATGCCGAATCGATCAGGAGAGTCCCTTGACGATTGCAGTTTCCCCACAGGCCCTGCCGGCGCTCGTCCTGAACGCTGACTACAGGCCCCTGAGTTATTACCCCTTGTCGCTTTGGTCCTGGCAGGACGCGATCAAGGCGGTGTTTCTCGACCGTGTGAATATCATTGCAGAATACGAACATTCGGTGTCTTCGCCGAGCTTTTCGATGCGGCTTCCGAGCGTCGTCTGCCTCAAGACCTATGTTCAACCTTCCCGCAATCCGGCCTTTACCCGTTTCAACGTGTTTCTGCGCGACAAGTTCGAATGCCAGTATTGCGGAGAGCACGACGACCTGACCTTCGACCATGTCATTCCGCGCGCTCATGGCGGCGAGACTACATGGCAGAACGTCGTTGCGGCCTGCTCTCCCTGCAATCTGAGAAAAGGCAGCAAGCTGCCGAAACAGGCTGGCATGTTCCCGCATCAGAAGCCGTA
Organism: Rhizobium sp. T1470; assembly: GCF_042140505.1. Taxonomy (NCBI): domain Bacteria; kingdom Pseudomonadati; phylum Pseudomonadota; class Alphaproteobacteria; order Hyphomicrobiales; family Rhizobiaceae; genus Rhizobium; species Rhizobium sp. T1470. The sequence continues at coordinate 4,012,410 of NZ_CP148091.1, read as the reverse complement.
CCAGCCCACGGTGCAGGACCTGCACAATAACGGCCGGCTTTTCCCGCCGAACTATCTGCACGACAGCTGGCTCGACTATCTTTACTGGGATAGCGAACTGCAGCCCTGATCAGTCTCCCATCCGTCGGCCTCAGGCCGTTTTGCGGACGCCGATGAAGGCGAAGGCCGCTAGGATGAGGCTTGCGATCACGTTCCAGCCCGCGAAGGACAGGCCGAGGATGCGCAGCGCGGCGTCGGTGCAGGACGGACCCTTGATGCTATTCAGCTCGCCCAATAGGTCGCCGGCGTTCTGCGTCATGCTGCCTGCCGTCGTGGAGCAGGTTGCCGGCCCTTGCCAGAACTGCCACTCGACACCGGCGTGGTAGACACCCATACCAGCGCCGACGATCATCAGGATGCCGGCGGCGAGCAAGAATGCGCGGCCGATCCAGCTGGGAAGACCGACTGCCGAAGCGATCGCGCCAAGGATCGCGATCGGAATCCCGTAGTAATAGGGCTGGCGCTGCAGCAGGCAGAGCGCACAGGGGATGTACCCACCAAGATATTGAAAGCCGAGCGCGGCGCCGACCACCACCGCCATGCCAAGTGCGAGCACCATCGAGTAGCCGACGACCGGGCGAACAAGGGAAAACGAAGCAGGCATGGACGGACTCCGCGCAAATGGCTCAGTGGGCAAGTAGTTTATAAGCAATCCCGAGAGCGATGGCGACGGCGGCAATAACACCCGCAACCTGCCCAAGACGCTTTTCGATGAAGTGGCGGATCGGCTCGCCGTAACGGCGCAGCAGCCACGCGAGGAAGAAGAAGCGTGCGCCCCGTGCCACGATCGCCGAAAGGACGAAGAAGCCGAGATTCATGTGAATGACGCCGGCGAGGATCGTCACGACCTTGATCGGCGGCAGATGCGCCAAGCCCGAGGTCACCAGCAGCAACAGCAGGATTTCCCACTCGTCGTGGATATAAATCCGGAGCTGCTCGAAGGCATCGAGCTTTCCGTAGAATTCCAGAACCGGACGGGCGATCGCGTCATAGGCATAGTAGCCGAGCGCCCAACCGGCGATGCCGCCAAGAACGGAGGCGACGGTCGCGATCAGCGCATAGCGATAGGCGCGTTCCGGTTTTGCGAGCGCCATCGGCAGATAGAGAACGTCGGCAGGAACCAGAAAGACAGAGCTTTCGACGAAGGCGATAACGGCGAGCCAGACTTCGGCCGATTTCCGGGCTGCGAGAGACATGGTCCAGTCGTAGAGTCTGCGGAGCATTCCAATCCTTTCGCTTCGAGCGCATGAGCTTTATGGGGCGTCGGTGCGGCTGTAAATGCTTGCTGTGTCCTTCGTAGGGTGACGTGCCAAAAAAACTTCGTGATCAAACTGAGGCGCTGAGCTCAGGAGTCGACGCTGGAGGGCTGATCGCGCTTCTGCCGCATGACGTTCATTTCGGTTCGTTCGCGTGCCATTTCGCTGACGGCCTGACGCAAAACCGGATGCTTTGCCGTGAACATGTTGAAATCGCGCCTTTCCAGCACAAAGAATTGGCAGAAATCCACGGCGACGACGTCTGCTGTGCGGCGTCCGCCACTGAGCAGCGCCATCTCGCCGAAGAATGCGCCAGGGTCCAGTCGGATCGGCTCACCCGGCAGCTGCACTTCCACCGCGCCTGACGACAGGAAGTACATGCCATCGCCTCGGTCGCCCTTGCGCATCACACGCTCGCCCGGCAAGGCAGATTTCGGCTGGAAGAGGAGCAGCAATTCCTCCTGCGAATCTTCGTCCACGTTGGCAAACAGTGGAAAGGTTTCGATAAGCTCTTGCATCTCGAGCTGATGCTTGCGCTCGCGGGCTTCGTTGATCGCCCGGATCTTTTCAAGTTCGCGGCCGAGTGCCTCATGCCGGCGGCGGCCGAAGTGATTGCTGAGGGCCGGCCATCTGCCGTGCACCTGGGTGTGTAGCGCTTCGGCGCCCATGCAGACGAGCGGATTGAGCGTGATCGAAATGATCGCGGACGCGAGGATGATATCCTGCCCATCATTCGGCAGCAATCCGAGGGAAACGCCGAGACTGGCAAGAATGAACGAGAATTCGCCGATCTGCGCCAGTCCGCCTGATACGGTCAGCGCCATTCCGATCGGATAGCGAAGCATGACTACGATGAGGAAGGAGATGATGGTCTTGCCGACGATAATCAACGCCAGTGCGCTGATCACGGCCATCGGCTGGCGCACCAGAATCGAAGGATCAAACAGCATGCCGACAGAGACGAAGAATAGCACTGAAAAGGCATTTTGAAGCGGCAGCGAATCGGCAGCGGCCCGATGGCTGAGGTTGGATTCGCTCATTACCACGCCGGCGAAAAAGGCGCCGAGCGCGAACGAGACGCCGAAGATTTGCGCGGAGCCGAATGCGATGCCAAGCGCTATGGCGAGGACCGTCAACGTGAAGAGTTCGCGTGAACCGGTTCTAGCGACCAGCGTCAGGAGCCAAGGGACGATCTTTGGTCCGAGAAAGATCGCCATGACCGCAAAAGCGCCAAATTTCAGAAGTGTCAGCGCTATCGTCACGGGAAGCGGAAGCCCGGCGCCTTGTGCAATACCGCTGGCGGCATGGCCGCCGAGCAATTCGGCAACGGCCGGCAAAAGTACCAATGCTAGAACCGTGGCAAGGTCTTCGACGATCAGCCAGCCAACCGCCACACGGCCGCTGGCCGAGTTGAGCAGGTTCCGCTCCTCCAAGGCCTTCAACAGCACAACCGTGCTTGCTACCGACAGGCTGAGGCCGAAGACGATCCCCGCACCCAGGCCCCAGCCCCACCATCTGACGAGCCCGACACCGAGCAACGTGACGACAACGATCCGGGCGATCGCGCCCGGCACGGCGATCCCGCGCACGGCAAGCAGATCGGCGGTGGAAAAATGCAAGCCAACGCCGAACATCAGCAGGATGACGCCCATCTCTGCCAATTGACTGGCAAGCCCGGCGTCGGCGACGAAGCCGGGCGTCATCGGCCCCATGGCAATACCGGCCAACAAGTATCCGACAAGCGGCGGCAGACGCACTCGATCGGCGATATAGCCGAGTATCGCCGCGCAGACGAAACTCACGGCAACTGTGGCAATAAGCGATACTTCCTGATGCACGCGTGCACTTTCCCTCTTGGCGGGCGCAGTTTGGCCGAAACGCCCGAGAAATTAAACAGTTGATTTGCAGCGCCCGGCCAATTGATGGGTAGGGCGAGATTGCGGCGGCAATGCTGCCAGGGATCGGATGCACAAGCGTTGCGTTGGAGCAACACTCTTCTTCGGAACAGCGCTGGTAAGTCCCCGAAATTGCAGGTGAACCGCTATACAGTCGATCAGAGGAATTGCATATTTCCGTCACTGAATATCCGTCCAAGCCGAATGCATATGGGGCCGAATTGACTGATACTGCTGATGGTTCATATGTTTCTGCCCGGCGTGCTACGCGGCTAAGCACACTCCTGCCGATACTTCTGGTGGCAACATACTTCACCGCCAGCTTCATTCTTAGGCTCTTGCGTGGTGGTGATCTGGCGTCCGACGAGGCACAACAAGTTGCGTTCTCGCATGCGTTGCAGCTGGGATACGGCGATCAGCCGCCGCTCTACAACTGGCTGTTCTACTGTTTTGGCAAGGTCTTCGGCGTGTCGGTCGACACACTCGCCTTCCTGAAAAATGCCACGCTGCTGGTGAGTTGCATCTTTCTCGGTTTGGCGGCCCGCAAAGTGGCGAGGGGGCGCGACACTGCTTGGATCTCCGTCCTCGGCCTGCTCAGCCTGCCCGCGATCTTTCTGCTCTCCCAGCGGGATTTGACCCATAGCGTTGGCGCCTTCGCCGCCGTTGCATTCTTCCTGTACGTGCTGGCGCGGATGGCGGAACGGCCATCGGTCGGCAACTACGCGCTTCTCGGTGCGGCTGCCGGCATGGGATTCCTTGCAAAGTACAATTTTGCGATCATTCCCGTCGCGACGGTTATTGCGCTCCTGCTCGAACCTGGACTGCGGCGATTGGTTCTCACCTGGCGGCTGGCGGTGACCATTGCGGTTGGTCTCGTCGTTGCTGGTCCGCATGTCTATTGGGTCGTTTCCCATCTCGATACGGCAACTGGCGACACGCTGACGAAGATGCGGGCTGCAACGAGCAACGAGGCTCCCAGCCAACTGAGGGCTGCCTGGCAGTTGCTGGCATCGATTGTCAAATGCTCCGCATTAACGCTCGCTGTCTTTGCCGTCGTCTATCGTGGTCATATCCGCACGATCTTCGCCGCGACCAGCGAATGGACACGCGTGATCGGCCGAATGCTTGTCATCAGCATGATTCTGGTCTTCGTCATCATGCTCGCCGTCGATGCCACGTTGATGCGTCCGAAGTGGATCTCGATCTTCTTCGTGGCTTTCCCGCTCTATCTGGCGTTCAAGGTCGATGCGGCAGGTGTTCACGTCGCCGGCGCAATCGGGAAGCTTACCGTGCTCGTCGGGGCGCTGATCTTCGTTTTCCTGGGCGTCGTTTTCGCTGCGAGTTTCCACTGAGGGCGCCATGTGACGCGGTGCTCCGGCCGAAGGAGTGAAACGCGATCAGATCAGGGATTGTTGTCGGTGGTGCCCCATGCCGGGGTCGAACCAGCACTTCTTTCGAAACTCGATTTTGAGTCGAGCGCGTCTACCAATTCCGCCAATGGGGCAACGGATACCGACGAGGCGGCTGTCTAGCATGCGTTCGCCCGCGCGCGCAAGACGGCGGGCGAAGTTCTCGGCTTGATTTGTTGGAGTTTCCGGCCTGCGAGCTGCGGCCGGAAACGGCGTCAGTGCGCGCCAGCGGCGGCGGGCTGATGGAGGCCCGACTTCTTCAGCGTGATCGCGAGGATCGAGGCGAGCAGGCAGAAGGCGCCGGCGATGAAGAAGGCAGGCAGATAGCTCTGCAGTTCCGTGCGCGACCAGCCGGCGCCATAGGCGGCGGTTGCCGCTCCCAGCTGATGGCCGGCGAAGACCCAGCCGAAGACGATGCCGGCCTTTTCGCGTCCGAAGCGGTCGGCGGCGATCTTGACGGTTGGCGGCACGGTGGCGATCCAGTCGAGGCCATAGAATACGGCGAAGATCGACAGGCCGTAGAAGCTGAAGTCGCTGAAGGGCAGGAACAGCAGCGAGAGGCCACGCAGACCATAGTACCAGAAGAGCAGCCAGCGATTGTCGAAGCGGTCGGAGAGCCAGCCGGAGCCGATCGTGCCGAAGAAATCGAAGATGCCCATGACGGCAAGCACGCTCGCGGCAGCCACCGGCATGATGCCGAAATCACCGCAAAGCGTGACGAAATGCGTCTGGATCAGACCGTTGGTGCTGAGGCCGCAGATGAAGAAGGTGGCGAACAGGATCCAGAAGGTCGAGGTGCGGGAGATTTCCTTGAGAACCGTGATCGGGGTCGCGAGCATTGCCAGCAGGCCGGACTGCGCCGGCGGCGGCGGGGTAATGTGTTCTTCGCCGAAGGCCGGCAGGTCGAGGTCGGAAGGGCGGTCGCGCATGAAGGCCAGCACGATGAGGGCGGCGAACATGATCATGCCGCAGACCAGAAAGACCGTGGCGCGCCAGCCGTAGCGTTCCGTCAATTCGGCCATCAGCGGCAAGAAGACCAACTGCCCGGTCGCCGAGCTCGCCGACAGCATGCCGACCACGAGGCCGCGATGCTTGGTGAACCAGCGGGCGGATACGGTCGCGGCGAGCACCATTGCGGTCAGCCCGGTGCCGAAGCCGACGACGACGCCCCAGAGCAGGAGCAGCTGCCAGAGCTGGGTCATGAAGAGCGAGCCGACGAACCCGCTGCCGATCAGGGCCATGGCGAAGACGATGACCTTGCGGACGCCGAAATAGTTCATGAAGGCGGCGGAAAACGGTCCCATCAGGCCGAACAGAATGAGCCGGACGGCGAGTGCAGAGGATATCTGCGAGGTCTCCCAGCCGAACTCGTCCTGAAGCGGCTTGATGAGGACGCCGGGCGCGCCCATCGCGCCGGCGGTCACCAGCATGGTGAGGAAGGTTGCTGCGACGACCACCCATCCATAGTGGATGTTGCGTCGCGCCAGCGATGAGGCAAGTGCAGTCGATACCATGGGGGCCGTTCCGTCTTGAGTTGTCGGAGACTATCGGAAGCTTTTAGATGATGCTCATCATAATTGTTGCGTATTGATGATGGACGTCATATAAATTGTCAAGCTGCTAATTGCGGAGAACCGAATGCGGGTCAGCCGAGAGAAATTTGCCGAGAATCGCGAGAAGATCCTGACGGTTGCTGGCGTGCTGTTTCGCGAAAAAGGTTTCGACGGCATCGGCGTCGCCGACATCATGAAGGCGGCCGGGATGACGCATGGCGGATTCTACGGTCATTTCGAATCTAAGGAAGAGCTGGCGCTGGAAGTGAGCTGCGCCTTGATCGAGAAGGTGAAAATCCGCTGGAATGCGATCATCGCCTCAGCGCCGGAGCGGCCGCTTGATGCGCTGCTCAATCACTATTTATCGCGTTGTAGCGTCGATGATCCGGGCGGCAGTTGCGTCTTTGCTTCGCTTGCCCAGGAAGTCAGCCGAAGCCGCGGGGCAGTGCGCGAAGCCTTCAACGATGGGCTTTCAATGCTCGTCGACATTCTGTCCGAGATCGTTCCCGGCGAGACTTCTGAAGAGCGGCGCGTGCGGGGTTTTGCGACACTTTCGGCGATGATGGGCGCCGTCGTCCTGGCGCGCGCCGTCGAAAGCCGCGAACTCTCCGACAACTTCCTCTATACGACGCGCGATGCGCTTTCTTCCGCGAAGAGGGCTGACGGTTAGCTGCGACGTGCGATCAGGCCGCCGATCTCCACCACCTCCGAGAACACACCCTCAGGCGAAAGCTTGAGGAGGGTGCCGCGAAGTTCGGCCTCAAAGGCCGGAACCCTTTCGCCGAGCGCCTGTGGCGATGTCACCGAGGTCGAGAAGGCCCGGCCGACGATATCGTCGAGGCCGAGCCTGCGTTCCCGGACAACGGAGATTCGTTCCAGATCATTGAAGGGGGAGCGAAGCAGGATGCTTTCGTGCTCTATCCAATCCGGCCGCTTCCGACGTTCGCGATCGGCATTGCGCTCCGGCGCAAAGGTTTCGGCCAGCGTGTTGACCGCCTGCCGCCAGTCCGGTGTCGAGGAGATATGGCGATCGCCGAAAACGCGACGCAGCCGTCGGCGACGGTGATCTCGTCGAGAGCTTTCAGCGTCGCCGAGCGGTCCATCCAGTGAAACGAACGCCCCATGACCGACATCTTGAGCGGCGAGAAGCGCGAATCGAGATCGTAGGACGAGCCTCTGACGAAGGCGATGTCGACACCGGCAGCGGCGGCATCGGCCTCAGCGGCCTCCAGCATTTCCGGCTCGGGATCGAGGCCGATCACCGCGGCCTTGGTCAGTCGGGCAATGGCAATGCCGAGCTGTCCCGGGCCGCAACCGAGGTCGAGCACGCGCTCGCCGGCGGAAAGGCCCGTCTGTTCCGCGATCCGCTCGATGAGCCGATCGGGATAGGGAACGCGATAGCGGGCGTAGTAGGCGGCCGTGGATTGAAAGCGACGCGCCTCGAATGGAATGGTCGTCATGGCGATATCCTTGAACGGAATGCCGGTCGCCGGCTCGACGCAGGCGACCGGTGTTCTCAAAAATGACCTCGTTATTTGAAACCTTCGACCCGGTGGGGAACGTAGGGTTCCTCCATGGCCACAACATCCTCCGGCGTCAGCTTGACAGACAAGGCGGCAACCGCGTCTGCCAGCTGATTGGCCTTCGACGCGCCGATGATCGGCGCCGTCACCGCGCCTTTCTGCAGGATCCAGGCCGTGGCGATCTGGGCGCGGGAGACGCCATGCTTCTCAGCCAGCGTGCCCACGATGCCGATGATGGCGCGGTCGGCGTCTTCCGCCTGCTTGTAGAGCGTCTTGCCGAATTCATCCGTTTCGCTGCGCACGGTCTTCTCATCCCAGGCGCGCGTCAGCCGGCCACGGGCGAGAGGGCTCCAGGGGATCACCGCGATCTTCTGATCCTGGCAGAAGGGCAGCATTTCGCGCTCCTCTTCGCGATAGAGCAGGTTCAGATGATCCTGCATGCTGACGAAGGGCGTCCAGCCATTGGCGCGCGAGGTGTAGAGCATCTTGGCGAACTGCCAGGCATACATGGAGGAAGCGCCGATATAGCGCGCCTTGCCTGCCTTCACGACGTCATGCAGCGCTTCCAGCGTTTCCTCGATCGGCGTCGTATAGTCGAAACGGTGGATCTGATAGAGGTCAACATAGTCGGTGCCGAGGCGACGCAAGCTGTTGTCGATCTCGTCGAAGATCGCCTTGCGCGAGAGGCCGGCGCCGTTCGGACCGGGACGCATGCGGTTGAAGACTTTGGTCGCGAGCACGATGTCGTCCCGCTTGGAAAAGTCCCTTATCGCCCGCCCGACAATTTCCTCCGAGGAACCATCGGAGTAGGTGTTGGCGGTGTCGAAAAAGTTGATGCCGAGGTCGAGCGCCTGCCTGATCAGCGCGCGGCTGTCTTCCTCGCCGAGCGTCCAGCTGTGGTTGCCGCGGCCAGGCTCACCGAAGGTCATGCAGCCCAGGCAGATTTTCGACACTTCCAGCCCGGTACCGCCAAATTTGATGTAGTCCATGAAATTGCTCCAAACATCGAACCGCTACCCAGCGCGTCCTTTGATCTAGCGCGCCAAGCGCGAAAGTGTCGGGCACTCACACAAAAGTTTTGTGACCGATCCAAAGGAGTCCGGCAGGTCTTGCGCTTGCGTAGGCCGGGTTCCCGGTGTTAGCTGCTGCAGCATTTGACTGGATTTCCGCCGATGAGACTGCCACAGCGCGATCGCTACGAAGACCTTTACCGCGATTTTGCGTGGGACGAACCGCAGGATTTCAATATCGGCCGTGTGGTCAGCGACGACTGGGCCGAGCGGGCGCCGGAGCGTGTCTGCCTCGAGCATTTCAGCCCTGATGGCAATCACCTTTCCATGACCTACCGGGAGCTGGCGGATCGATCGTCATCGCTCGCCAATGCGCTGGTGTCGCTGGGGTTGAAGAAGGGCGATCGGGTCGCGCTGCTCCTGCCGCAGTCCTTCGAGACGGTCGTCGCGCATGTGGCGATCTACAAGATGGGCGCGATCGCGCTGCCGCTGGCGTTGCTCTTCGGCGTCGAAGCCTTGGAGTACCGGCTGCGGACGGCGGGTGCTTCCACCGTTGTCACCAATGCATTCGGGCTCGAGCGCATCAGCCAGATCCGGGAACGGCTGCCTGATTTGGCAGAGGTCATCAGCGTTGACGGCGATGGGCCCGGCGCACGATCCTTCGCGGCGCTGGTGGGAGGCCATCCGCCAATCTTCGAGGTCGCGAAGACCGCGCCACATGATCCGGCATTGATGATCTTCACGTCGGGAACGACAGGTCCGCCGAAGGGAGCCCTGCACGGCCACCAGGTGCTGGCCGGGCACATACCGGGGATGCAATTCGCCCATGAGAGCTTCCCGCAGCCGGGAGACAAGGTCTGGACGCCATCCGACTGGGCGCGGGCCGGCGGCTTGCTGAATGCGCTCCTGCCCAGCCTGCTGCTCGGCGTCCCCGTCGTTTCGTCGCCGGCGCAGAAGTTCGATGCCGACACGGCCTATCGCATTATGGCTGAGATGAGGGTGCGCAACGGCTTCATCCCGCCGACGGCATTACGGCTCCTGAAGTCGGTGCCTGATCCACGCTCGAAGTACGACCTCGTGCTGCGCACGATAGGCTCGGCCGGTGAGTCGCTCGGCGCGGAAACACAGGAATGGGTCAAGCGGACGCTCGGCATTACCGTCAACGAGTTCTATGGCCAGACGGAGTGCAATTTCGTGCTCTCGTCGAACGCCGCAATCGGTGTCAGCCGTCCCGGCGCGATCGGTCGGCCGGTGCCCGGACATCGCGTCGCGATTGTCAGCGAAACGGGTGAAGAGTTGCCGGTTGGCGAAACCGGGCAGATCGCCATCCGTCGGCCGGATCCGGTGATGTTTCTCGGCTATTGGAACGACGCGGCGGCGACAGAGCGGAAGTTTGCCGGCGACTGGCTGCTGACGGGCGATATCGGGCGCCAGGATACGGAGGGCTACGTCACCTTCTTCGGGCGGGATGACGACGTCATCACCTCCTCAGGCTATCGCATCGGGCCGGCGGAAATCGAGGATTGTCTGATCGGCCATCCCGCCGTGCAGCTTGCCGCCGCCGTCGGCAAGCTCGATCCTGTGCGTACCGAGATCGTCAAGGCCTATGTCGTACTGGCGCCGGGGTACGAGCCAAGCGATCGATTGGCCTCCGATATCAGCGAATGGGTAAAGATGCGGCTCTCCATGCACGAATATCCGCGCGAGGTGGAATTCGTCTCGGAACTGCCGTTGACGACGACAGGCAAGGTGATCCGCCGCATACTTCGCGAGCGCGCCAGCGCCGGCTGAGACCGTTTGGCGTGACTACTGAGGGGACTTCCCGCGCCGGGCAAGCGACATGATCTTCTGCCGCAGCATCTTCGCAACGTTGCGGGTGCTGCTGTACATGTGAAGCTGGGCGGCCACCTGGCGAACGTCGCGGTCGCCGTTCTGGTGAAGCCCGATCACCATGGTACCCATGTCCTCCCGTTCCTGCCAGAAACGGTTGATCATCGGGTGATCCGGAATAGCGCAGGAATCGGAGCGCACGATGTTGGCGTCGTCAAGGTGCCATTCCGTTAACTCGCCCATCAGCAGCTTGCCTGGCGAATAGCGCGCATAGGCTTCGTCGTAGGCCGTCTTCCAAGTATAGGCCTCGCTGCCCATCATCAAGACCACCATCGACGCGATCGCCTTGCCGTTGAGATCGATCGTGTGGATACGCACGGCATCGACTGCGGCGAGATTGGAAACGGCCTCGCGGGCAAAGGCGGTGTGATAGCGGTCGGTCACCAGGGCGCTGCGCTTTTTGCCCTTCCAGCCGCCTGCTTCAAGCGCGAGGAATTCCTCGAAGCGCATGTGGATGTCACGGGGCTGGCGGGCGACGCTGTAGACCACTGTGCCCTGCTCCTCGAGCAGACGCCATTGCCTGCGCATCTCGCGCATATGCGATGAAGAAATCGCTTTGCGCAGATAAGTGGCAGCGTCCTCGTCGCTCTGCAGCATGGCCCGCTGATAGGGATTCGCTATGGTGATAGGCAGGTTGCGGCTGATGGCGACTGCCCTTGCCATGCGCGCAAAGATGCCGTTCAGCCTGACATCCGGCAGCACCAGGATCGGTGGCAAGCGCAGATCGCGATGGGTCAGGCCGTCAAAGAGATTGTCCAGCGTCTCGCCTGCATCCTCGGCATCGATCAGTGGCGTGCCAAGTGGTGCGAAGCTGTTCGACCAGACACGCACGATCGAGGGGCCAACCGCGAAGCCCGGCTTTTCCACGGAAAACGGTAACAGGAAGCGCATCCGGCTGCGGGTTCCGCTCTGGTCACGCAACAGGACAAAGTTAACTTGCCTGTCGTCTAGCCGCGGCATGGCGGGCGCCAGGAATCGTGCCGTGAAGAAGACATTGGGCTCCATGGCGCGATTGGACAGGAAGTCGAGCTCTTCCTGCAGCTCGTAGCCCAGCTTCCCGGAATAGACGCAGAGCTCGCGCCCGGGACGGCCAACCGCGACGCGCGCCTCTGCCTGCGGCGTCTCGAAATCGAGAGCGGCAAGTTCGTGAACCATGCGGTTCGTCGTGAGATCGGTCGTTTCGGTAGCTGTTGGATTACGCACCATTCTATCGGACTTCCATATCTGTCTTGGCCGCGGGAGGCGTGGCAAATGCGAAGAGCGCGATGCCAAGTGCGCGTCGGACGGCAACATGCAGGAGGATGGCTTCAACGCCCATGGCCGAGGCCGTGGCGATGGCGGCGCCCTTGATGCCCAGTCCGGGAATGAGGAGCACGTTGAGGCTGATATTCGCGAAAAGCGCTCCGGCATAGAGCAAAACGCAGATGTTCTGCTTGCCGGCCATCATCAGCAGTGTTTCCGCCGGTCCGACCAGCGCCTTGGCGAGAATGCCCGCCAGCAGGATCACCATGACGAGATAGCCGGCCGTGAAAGCGCCGCCAAACAGGGAAAGCAGCAAGTGACCGGCGGCGAGAACGGCAAGCCCGATGGCGAGCGCAGGCCAGAAGGTCCACCTGGCGGCGTCGATCGCAGCAACAGCGAGCTGCTGGCGTGTCCCCTCGGCGATGAGGCTTGAGAAGCGCGGACCGGATGCCGCCTTCACCGAAAAATTGATGAAGTGAACGAGCGCCATCGTCTTGGCGGCGGCAAAGTAGATGGCGACGTCGTGCGGTTCGAGGAAGATGCCGACCACGACGACGTCGGAATTGGTCAGGAGGAAGCTGACGCCCTCGATAAGGAAGATCGGGAAGGCAACACCGAGCCAACCGAGAAAATCGACCTCGCGCGGACCTTCCTGGTAATGGCGGCGCAACCGCAGGAGCGTTGCGACATACTGCCCAACGGCGGTGACATAGGTGGCGGCAAGCGCGGCCTGCATGGCGGTCACCGCCGTGTGCGGCGCGCCGAGGCCGATCGCAGTCAGCATGAAGAGGATGATGAGAACCGGCCGGACGATATAGGCGGGGCTCAGCGCCATGACCGGCCAGTGGTTGGCGCGCGACGTGCCTTCCAGAATATCGCCGAGGGCGATCATCGGCATGGCAATGAGACCGAGGAAGATCGGAATGACGTAATAGTTCTCGATCCTGTCGCTGAAAACATGCAGGGCGATCATGCCGATGGCGAGAGCGGCAGTGCCGGAGAGCAATCCAAAGATGCGGGCGGTGCCCGTCAGCCCGCGGATCTTCTCAAGAGCGCCTGCTGCCCTGTATTGCGGCAGGAAGCGGACGATGGCGGTGTGGAAGCCGAGGCAGGAAAGATCGCCGAAGAGGACGATCAGCACCCAGACGAATACGAAGATCCCGTACTCGTATTCGCCCATCAGGCGCGCCAGAACAATCTGCGACAGAAGGGCGAGGGCGGCGCTGACAATGCGGATAAAGAAGGCGGTCAGCGCCATGCGCTGGGCGGCTGCCTTCTCGCCGCGTGCGGTCAGGGAGGCAGCCAGCGTGCGCAGCATACGGCCCCCCGCCGGGCGTAGACCCGCAGGCAGCATCTTTTCCGCCGTCTCAATGACCGCCATCACAAACACGCAAAACTCTTCCGGCAAATCGCAGCGGAAGTCTTGCCAGAACGGCGTTAAGAAACGGTTGTAGCAAGCGGCCGGGAATTAACGCGGCGTGCGGCATCCACAAAAGAAAATGCCGCCCGAAGGCGGCATTTTCAATACATTGACTGCGGGCTCAAGCCTGTGCGAAGGCACCGTGGCAGTGTTTGAACTTCTTGCCGGAGCCACAGGGGCAGGCCTCATTGCGGCCGACATGGCCCCAGCTCGACGGATCCGCCGGGTTGCGGTTTTCCGGGGCGACAACCACTTCCGAGGCCAAGTAGGCGGGCGCGAAATCGTCTTCGCCGGTATCCGGATCGAGATGGTGCGCCTGCATGAACGGCGGCTCCGGCTCGGCCGGTGCCTGCTGCACGAGCTCGACGCGCATCATCTGTGCGGTCACAGCCTCGCGCAGGTTGTTAAGCAGCGAGGTGAAGAGCTCGAATGCTTCCGACTTGTATTCCTGCAGCGGATCGCGCTGCGCGTAGCCACGGAAACCAATAACGGAGCGCAGGTGGTCGAGGTTGACGATATGCTCGCGCCACAGGTGGTCGAGCGTCTGCATCACGATCGAGCGCTCGACGTAGTTCATGATATCGGGACCGAAGCGCTCCGCCTTCTCGGTGAAGGCCGCATTTGAAGCCTCCGTCAGGCGCTCGCGAATGTTGTCCTCGCCAATGCCTTCTTCCTTGACCCAGTCCTCGACCGGCAGATCGAGATTGAGCAGAGCAGCCGTCCGTTCCTTCAGGCCAGCCGCATCCCACTGTTCAGCATAGGCGCGCTCGGGGATATGCTTCTCGACCAAGTCTTCGATCACCTCGCGGCGCATGTCGGAGACCGTCTCGGAAATATTGGGCGATTCCATCAGCTCGAGGCGCTGTTCGAAGATCACCTTGCGCTGGTCGTTCAGAACGTCGTCGTACTTGAGCAAGTTTTTGCGGATGTCGAAGTTGCGGGCTTCGACCTTCTTCTGTGCGCGCTCCAGAGCCTTGTTGATCCAGGGATGGACGATGGCTTCGCCTTCCTTGAGACCGAGCTTCTGCAGCATGCCGTCCATGCGGTCGGAGCCGAAGATGCGCATCAGGTCATCCTGAAGCGACAGGTAGAACTTCGAGCGGCCGGGGTCGCCCTGACGGCCGGAACGGCCGCGCAGCTGGTTGTCGATGCGGCGGCTTTCGTGGCGTTCAGTGGCGATGACGTAGAGACCGCCGGCCGCGATCGCCTTGTCCTTGAGCTGCTTGATCTCTTCGCGGATTGCCTCGGTCTTCGCGTCGCGATCGGGACCGGGCTCGACCTCTGCCAGTTCACGCTCGACACGCATGTCGAGGTTGCCGCCGAGCTGGATGTCGGTACCGCGGCCTGCCATGTTGGTGGCGATCGTCACGGCGCCCGGCACGCCGGCCTGGGCGACGATGTAGGCTTCCTGCTCGTGGTAGCGGGCGTTCAGGACCTGGAAGTCCTTGAAGCCCTGCTTGCGCATCATGTCGGCGAGAAGTTCGGACTTTTCGATCGAGGTGGTACCGACGAGAACGGGCTGGCCGCGCTTCTGCGCGTCTGCGATCTCGGCGATGATCGCCTTGTACTTCTCCTCGAACGTCCGATAGACCTCGTCGTCCTCGTCGGCACGCTGGATCGGAAGGTTGGTCGGCACCTCGATGACGTCGAGGCCGTAGATGTTGCCGAATTCTTCAGCTTCCGTCTGCGCCGTGCCGGTCATGCCGGCGAGCTTGGCGTACATGCGGAAATAGTTCTGGAAGGTGATCTGCGCCAACGTCTGGTTTTCCGGCTGGATCTGCACGTTTTCCTTGGCTTCCAGCGCCTGGTGCTGGCCTTCAGAATAACGGCGGCCCGGCATCATGCGACCGGTAAATTCGTCGATGATGACGATCTCGTCGTTGCGGACGATGTAGTCCTTGTCGCGCTGGAACAGCTTGTGGGCCTTGAGCGCGTTGTTGACGTGATGGACGATCGCAACGTTTTCGATATCGTAGAGCGACTGGCCCTTCAACAGGCCGGCCTGACGCAGCAGGTTCTCCAGCTTTTCCGTGCCTTCCTCGGAGAAGTTGGCCGAGCGCTGCTTCTCGTCGATCTCGTAGTCGCCTTCCGACAGAAGCGGAATATAGGCGTCGATCGTGTTGTAGAGATCGGAGCGGTCGTCGAGCGGCCCCGAGATGATCAGCGGCGTGCGCGCTTCGTCGACGAGGATCGAGTCCACTTCGTCGACGATCGCGAAATTGTGGCCGCGCTGGACCATCTGGTTCTTCTCGTACTTCATGTTATCGCGCAGATAATCGAAGCCGAGCTCGTTGTTGGTCGCGTAGGTGATGTCGCAATTATAGGCGGCCGCGCGCTCTTCGTCCGAGAGACCGTGGACGATGACGCCCGTGGTCAGGCCGAGGAAGCCATAGATCTTGCCCATCGTCGCCGCGTCGCGGCGGGCGAGGTAGTCGTTCACGGTGACGACATGCACGCCTTTGCCAGCGAGTGCGTTGAGATAGACAGGCAGCGTGGCGACGAGCGTCTTACCTTCACCGGTCTTCATCTCGGCGATGGCGCCGTCATTGAGGATCATGCCGCCGATCAGCTGTACGTCAAAAGGTCGCATGCCGAGGACGCGGCGCGAAGCCTCGCGCACGACCGCAAAGGCCGGAACGAGGATGTCGTCCAGCGTCTTGCCGTCTGCAAGCATCTTGCGGAATTCGACCGTCTGCGCAGCCAGCTGCTCGTCGCTCAGGGCCTTCGTCTTTTCTTCGATGGCATTGATGGCGGCGACGTTCGGCTGGAAGGACCGCACGCGGCGATCATTGGCAGAGCCAAATATTTTGCGGGCTATACCGCCAAAGCTGACCATATGACTGGTCCTTTCTCAATATTTCTTCCCCGGCTTTTCTTATCCGTGGCCCGGCCGAATTTCAGGCACACGTCTCGAAACGCCAGGAAACTTTTCTGGACGCGAGGTTGCGTGACAGATAAGAGGGGGGTCGAATGATGTCAACGGATTTGGCTGATATAGAAAGGCCACATTCCGGTGTTGATGGCTGTTTCAGGCTGGATTCACGACGTTGAAGCCGGTGGGTTTAACTGTGAAGGGTTATTTGATGTTGAACTACAACAAAATCGCTGTGATGGCGTTCGCAACCTTCGTTGCGTTTCAGGCGCCGGTCTATGCGGAAGACAAGCCGGATGCCGTCGTTGCCAAGGTCGGCGATGTCGAGATTCATCAGTCTGATCTCGATCTGGCCGTCGCCAATCTCGACCCGCAGCTCGCGCAGCTGCCGGAGGGGCAGAAGAAGGTCGCCGCCCTGTCCGCCGCCATTGACGTCAAGCTGCTAGCGCAGGACGCGATTGCCGAAAAGCTCGACCAGACCGCCGAATTCAAGAAGCGCGTGCAGTATCTCGCTGATCGCGAACTGCACAATGCTTATTTCAAGAAGCATGTCGTCGATACGGTCACCGATGAGGAAGTCAAGGCGCGCTACGACAAGGAAGTCGCAGCCCTGCCGAAGCAGGAAGAAGTGCACGCCCGCCATATCCTGGTGAAGACCGAGGACGAGGCCAAGGACGTCATCAAGCAGCTCGACGCCGGCAAGAACTTCGCGGACTTGGCGAAGGAAAAGTCCACCGATCCGAACAAGGCCGATGGCGGCGATCTCGGCTATTTCACCAAGGGCCGCATGGTCAAGGAATTCGAAGAGGCTGCCTTCGCACTTGAGAAGGGCACCTACACCAAGACCCCTATAAAGACGGATTTCGGTTACCACGTGATCCTGGTCGAGGATAAGCGCGACGCTCCTCCGCCGGCCTTCGACCAGGTCAAGGACCAGGTTCGCCAGCTCGTCATGCGTGACAAGTATCTCGCGCTTCTTGCTGCCGCCAAGGAAAAGTCCAAGGTCGAGATCACCGACGAGGCGCTGCGCAAGGGCTACGAGGATGCCAACAAGCAGCCGCAGCCGGGCGATGAGCCCCCCGCGCAGCCGCAGCAGTAATCTAGAATGCAGGGCCCGGTTCTTCCGGGCCCTTCACTATAATCGTTGTCGTATTTCCGCAGGGCAAGCCGGCTTATACTTCGCCCGGAAATCCTTCCAGCCACCAGGTCGATCGCCATGTCCGGTTCCATCTCTCCGCTCGCTCCGCAATCCTATGCCTCCATGCCGGCGCTGCGCGGTGTGCGCATGGCCACCGCTTCAGCGGGCATCAAGTACAAGAACCGCACCGACGTGCTGATGATGGTGTTCGACAAGCCGGCCGCAGTCGCCGGCGTCTTTACCCGCTCGAAGTGCCCGTCGGCACCCGTCGACTTCTGCCGCGCAAACCTGCCGCATGGCGCCGCACGCGCCGTTGTCGTCAATTCCGGCAATGCCAATGCATTCACCGGCCTGAAGGGCCGCCAGGCGACGGCCCTGACGGCAAAGTCCGCTGCTAGCGCTGTGGGCTGCGGCGAGAACGAAGTTTACCTCGCTTCCACCGGCGTCATCGGCGAACCGCTGGACGCAACGAAATTCTCTGGCGTTCTTGAGCAGATGCACAAGGATGCGACCGGCGACTTCTGGTTCGAGGCAGCCAAGGCGATCATGACGACCGACACCTATCCGAAGGTTGCGACCCGCAGCGCGGAGATCGGCGGCGTGAAGGTGGCGGTCAACGGCATCGCCAAGGGCGCCGGCATGATTGCGCCTGATATGGCGACGATGCTCTCGTTCGTCGTCACCGACGCGGATATCGCGCCGGCTGCGCTGCAGTCGCTCCTGTCCGCGGGCGTCGATCCGACCTTCAATTCGATGACGGTCGACAGCGACACCTCGACTTCCGACACGCTGATGCTGTTTGCTACGGGCGCGGCCGCCGAAGACGGCCAGACCCGTATTGAGAGCGCCGACGACGCGCGCCTTGCCTCCTTCCGTGCTGCCCTTAACGATCTTCTCAAGGATCTTGCGCTGCAGGTTGTGCGCGACGGCGAAGGCGCAACCAAGATGCTCGAGATCACCGTGACAGGTGCCGAAAGCGACGCCGCGGCCAAGAAGATCGCGCTCTCGATCGCCAATTCGCCGCTCGTTAAGACTGCCGCCGCCGGCGAGGATGCCAACTGGGGCCGCATCGTCATGGCCGTCGGAAAATCGGGTGAAATGGCCGATCGCGACCGGCTGGCGATCTGGTTCGGCGATGTGCGTGTTGCTGTCAACGGCGAACGCGACGCCGGCTATTCCGAGGACGCTGCGACCAACGTGATGAGAAAGCAGGATATTCCTGTGAAGGTGGACATTGGTCTCGGAAACGGCACCGCTACGGTCTGGACGTGCGACCTTACAAAGGAGTATGTCGCCATCAACGGTGACTACCGGAGCTGACCTTTCATTGACTGAAACATTTCCCAACAATGCGAATCTGCCGCTCGTGCGCAGGCTGGAGGCCGTCGGCTTCCGAGCCTGGCCGGCCTCGTCCGTGCAGTATGACGGCAGTTGGCAGGTACGACTGACCGCGGGTCACCCGTCCAACCGGCTGAACTCGATCGTGCCGCTCGATCCCTCGGACCACCGCGATGTCGAGATTCGCCTTGCCAAGGCAAGCCGCAAGTTCGAAGCCTATGGCCGCCCGGCGGTCCTGCGTCAGACGCCGCTCGCCTCGCCGGTGTTGATCGATCTCATCCGGAAGCAGCAGTGGGCATCATTCGACGAGACGATCGTCATGACCTGCGATCTTGCCCATGCGGAGCTGCCGGATACGCTTGACCACCTGCCGACGCACGATATCGGCCGTTTCGTGGATGCCAACCTGGCAACCGACGGCGTGTCGTCCAAACTGAAGCCGGCACTCGCCGAGATCATCAATGCGATCAAGCCGCCATCGGGTCTCTTCATGATTGAGGACGCGCAGACCGGGCCGCTGGCGACCGTCCTTTGCGTTCAGGACAATGACCTCGCCGGCATCATGTCGCTTTCCGTCGCCAAGGAACGTCGTCGCGAAGGACTTGGCATCGAAATCCTGACCTCCGCCCTGCGCTGGGCCAGGATGCGCAGCGCCCGTTCCGCCTGGTTGCAGGTGAAGGCGACGAATGCTCCGGCTTTGGCGCTCTACGAACGGTTCGGCTTCCATGAGGCCTACCGCTATTCCTATTGGCGACTGGAGCCGTCGCGATGAGCGAGACAGCCCGAAGCATTCTGCTTGTTGCCGCTTGCGCCCTGATCGATTCCGACGGGCGCATTTTGCTGGCGCAGCGTCCCGAGGGAAAGTCGCTTGCCGGACTTTGGGAGTTTCCCGGCGGTAAGGTTGAGCCGGGCGAGACACCGGAGGAATCGCTGGTGCGAGAGCTTCATGAGGAGCTCGGGATCACGACGAAGGTCGCCTGTCTGGCGCCGCTGAGCTTCGCGAGCCACACCTACGAGAAGTTCCATCTTCTGATGCCGCTCTATGTCTGCCGGCGCTATGAGGGAATTGCGCACGGGAAAGAAGGGCAGGCGTTGAAATGGGTGAAGCCGCAGGCTCTGCGCGACTACCCGATGCCGCCTGCCGACGAGCCGCTCATTCCGATATTGCAGGATCTACTTTAGAAATGTCTGATTATTATCCGGCAAGCGTCCAATTTGGGTGTGGATATTAATCGATCGTTTAACACCTTCTGCCAAATATCGGCCTCAATCAAGCAACTGGCGTGTGTGTGGAAGGCTTGACGCATGGACGACGATTTCTGGAAAGCTGTGAGAGAGAAAGAACGGGCCTCGACCGCCTCGAGCAGAACGGGAGTGCTAAACATCGCGCTGCTGTTTGGCACGGCTGTTGTTGCCTTGACTTTGATCTTGACGCCGATGCTTGCCGACAAGTCCAAGTCGAGCGTCTTCGCGAGCGCACCGTCCGAATTCGATACGATTACGACGGGCTCGATTCCGAAGACCGAGAGCGGCAAGCGCTATACGATCCGCCGCAGCGTCCTTCAGGAGACGCCAGGTTCCGTTTGCGTGGTTCAGGGCTACGGAGGCGGGGTCGGCTGCTGACACTGGCGTTGCTGCAGCGGCAGCCGCAACGCTTGACGACTGTCGCTCTAGCGCCGAGGTGGGCATGCGAGTAGTAAGGGCATTTCTGGTGGACGGCCGTGGCGCAACCGCAATTGAATACGGCCTGATTGCGGCACTGGTCGCGGTCGGTATGATCGCTGGATTCGGAGCGCTGAGTGGCAACCTCGCCAACGTGCTTCTCGGCATCAGCAACAATATGGCCGTACCAAACTAAAAGAAGCGGACACCTACTGCTTCAGCTTGTGTTCCTCGACCTTCAGCGCATCCGCGAGCCTGACCTTCGCCGATCCCGGGCGAAGAGGTTTTTGCTGGCTTTCGTGCGGTGCCCATCCCGAGACATAGATGATCGAGAAGGTTGCTCTGATCCGGCCGTCCGGATCGGCATAGCGTTCGGCGTAGATTTCAGCCGCCCGTAGGAAGAAGGCGCGTGTCAGAGGCTTGCGGCTGCGTGCGACGAGCGGGTTGGTCATGCCCATTGCCCGCAAGTCCTTCATTAGCGGAAAGATGGAGTCGTAGCGCACCGTATAGGTTTCGGCGTCGATTACGGGCAGGGCGAAGCCAGCGCGCTGCATTAGGCCACCGACATCGCGCACGTCGGCGAAAGGGATGACTCGTGGACTCGCGCCCCCGGTCATCTCGATTTCTGTCGCTAGCAGCACTTCCCGCAACTCCTGCAACGTGCCTGCCCCAGGAATCGCGGCAAGAAAGAGCCCATCTGGCTTGAGGGCGCGGCGGATCTGGATGAAAACGCCGGGCGTATCGTTGGTCAGGTGGAGGTTGAGCGGCGCCAACACGAGGTTGGCGGACTGCGGCTCCAGGGGAACCTCTTCCAGCGCGGCCTCGATAAAGGCCTCCTCCGCCTTCGTATAAGCTCGTTCGCTCTCGACCCGCGTCAGTCGTCCGATCTTGCCGGTCGTGATCGCCGCGTGGGCCGCCGCGCCCGTAGTACCGTGCAGTTCGACTGCGTGCTCGAAGGTCCGTTCGACCACGCCGAGGCGCTCGCCGAGTTCTTCTGCGGCGATATCGAGGAGGAAGGTCGCCTTCGGGTCGTGGTTGAGAAGCGCGCGATGTCGGTTTGTCGCGATCCGAGCCTGGTCGAAGATGATATCCATGGTGCGTTGCATAGTCCCGCCGGAGCGCCGCCGCAAGGCGATTTTCCTCAGAGGCGAAACGCGCTAATCTTTCCCGACGAGGCCGAGGGGGCGCAGCAATCCGGAAAGGCGCTTCTGCCTGCAACGCTGCTGCATCAAGCGCACCCGCCCGCAGGTGGAGCTCGGCGCAAAGGCGCGCGAGGAGAATGTTCGCGGTGTTTTCGCCATCGGCAAGGAGCGGGATAACGACGTCTTTGGCAAGCGGCTTGTCCTCGTCGACGATGTCTACACAACCGGTGCCACGGTTGCTGCGGCAGCCAGGGTGCTTCGCAAAGCGGGGCGCAGGACATCACGGTTTTGACCTTTGCAAGGGCTCTTTCAGAAACTATATGACGAAAAGATAACTTGAATTTGTCTGGAGTTCTCATGGCACCCGTCACCATCTACACGCGCCAAGCCTGCGGTTATTGCGTGCGCGCCAAGTCGCTGCTGTCCGAAAAGGGCGTCGAATTCGTCGAGCACGATGCGACCTTTGTTCCTGAGCTTCGCCAGGAGATGATCGGCAAGTCGAACGGCCGAACGACGTTCCCCCAGATCTTCATCGGCGAGCAGCATGTCGGCGGATGCGATGATCTCTATGCGCTCGATCGGGCCGGCGAGCTCGATCCTCTGCTTGCCGTGTAAGGAAGAGCGATGACGTTTAGAGCTGCCGTCATCCAGATGTGTTCCGGCGTCGATCCCGAGAGGAACGCGGCCGCAATGGCACGCCTGGTTCGCGAGGCTGCGGGAAAGGGCGCGACCTATGTCCAGACTCCCGAAATGACCGGCATGCTGCAGCGCGATCGGGCGGCTGCCAAGGCGCTGCTGCGCGATGAGGCCAACGATGTCATCGTTCGTACTGGTTCGGAGCTGGCGCGGGATCTGGGCATCTTCATGCACGTGGGGTCGACCGCAATCGCGCTGAATGACGGTAAGCTCGCCAATCGTGGCTATCTCTTCGGTCCCGACGGCAAGATCCTCAATCGCTACGACAAGATCCACATGTTCGATGTCGATCTCGACAATGGCGAGAGCTGGCGTGAAAGCGCGGCTTACCGTCCAGGATCAGAGGCGCGCGTATTGTCGCTTCCCTTTGCTGAAGTGGGCTTTGCCATCTGTTATGATGTTCGCTTCCCTGCACTTTTCCGCGCCCAGGCTGTGGCAGGGGCCGAAGTGATGACAGTGCCGGCTGCCTTCACGAAGCAGACCGGCGAAGCACATTGGGAAATCCTGCTGCGGGCGCGCGCAATCGAGAACGGCGTTTTTGTGATCGCCGCTGCCCAGGCCGGCCGTCACGAGGACGGGCGTGAGACGTTCGGACATTCGATGATCATCGATCCGTGGGGCCGTGTGCTGGCTTCGGCCGGCCCGACTGACGAAGCCGTCATCCTCGCCGAGATTGATCCCGCAGCCGTCAAGGCCGCCCATGACAAGATTCCGAACCTGAAAAACGGTCGTGATTTCTCAATCGAGAGGGTTGCAGGGGCAGTCGCAGGAGGCGTGGCCGCTTGATCCGTTATTCGCTGCATTGTGAAAATGCCCACGAATTCGAAGGCTGGTTTTCTGAAAGTGCCGACTTCGATCGCCAGGTCGCATCAGGCTTTTTAGTTTGTCCCGTCTGCAATTCCGCGTCCGTCTCCAAGCTTCTGATGGCGCCTTCCGTTTCAACCGCGCGCAGGAAGGATGAGATGCAGACGCTCGCGATGGATACGATGCGTCGGGAGGCGTTCCAGAAGCTGAAAGGGGCCGTCGCGGCGATCAAGGCCAATTCCCAGGATGTCGGAACGCGGTTTCCCGAGGAAGCGCGCAAGATCCACTACGGCGAGAGCGACGCCCGCGGGATCATCGGGCAGACCACGGCCGATGAGGCACAGGCGCTTCTGGACGAAGGCATCGAGATTGCCGCCCTACCTGTTCTGCCCGACGATGTGAATTAAGCTAATGCGCGCTATAGGCTCCATCGACGAGATGGTAGCTGCCGGTGATGAAGCTCGCCTGCTCGGACAATAGGAAGCAGGCGAGTGCTGCCACTTCCTCCGGCGTGCCGCGCCTACCCATCGGCTGCAGCGCCTCCATGCGTCGGCTGCTTGCAATATCGCGATGCTCTGACGAAAGCGGCGTTTCGATCCAGCCAGGCCCAACCGCATTGATGCGGATGCCGAAGCGCGCATATTCGATTGCGGCCGCTTTTGTCAGTCCCACGACGCCGTGCTTGGCCGCCGTATAGGCGCATGCAATCGGCAAGGCGACGACGCCGAGAACGGAGGACATGTTGACGATCGCACCGCCGCCGCCAGCCAGCATCGCCCCGATCTCGTATTTCATGCAGTAGAAAACGCTATTGAGGTTGACGTCCAGCAGCTTGTGCCAGTTGTCGAGCGGGTAGTCTCCGGTTGCCTTGCGCACGCCGTCGACGCCGGCATTGTTGACGGCGAGATGCAGACCACCGCACGTCTCAACGACCGTTCCAATCAGCTTCTCCACCGCCGCCGCATCGGTAACGTCGACGGCAAAATGGTGCGATAGGCCTCCCTGCGCGCGAATTTCATCGGCAACCCGCTCGGCTGCGTCGGCATTGATATCTGCGACGACAACCTGCGCACCCTCCTCAGCCAATCGGCGGGAGATGGCCGCGCCGATGCCGGAACCGGCGCCGGTGACAATCGCTACTTTTCCTTCGAAACCAAGATTCATCGTTTCTTGCTATCGCTCCCTGCGACCAGGCAACTGCAAACGTGAGCAGCTGCAGCCTCCTCGAAATTCCTGTGATGCGCGCTGGCGCCAGCGCGCGAAACCGTTCCAACCTAGCTTTGCGGGGCTTGTTCCCGCAAGAGGCGCCGTCCAAAGCGATGCCGTTATGAAGGACTTATACAACGATAGGATGGTTTCTGTACGGAAAGGACGGGTTGGCCTGCCGATCAACGCCCCGCATATGCTGTTTGTGGAGGGTTTGGATTCTCTGTGGCGTTGAGGCTTGGCCTGAAAACAACGGAATGCTAAAGGAAGGAAATAGGGCTCAGCAATCTTAGCAGGTAACAATGGATAACGACCATATTTCGCGCCGTGGCCTTGTCTTGGGCTTCGTCGCCTTGACGGCCTCTGGATGCACCACAGCGAGTTGGCCGATAGGGAATCCTTTTTCGTCGACGCGTGTCAGTTCCCGCTACCGGCGGCGGGAGGTTGCATACTCGGGCAGTGAGCCGCCAGGCAGCCTCGTCGTCAACACTTACGAGCGCTATCTCTATTTCATCGAGGCTGATGGCCAGGCGACACGCTATGGTGTTGCTGTCGGCGAGGAAGGTCTCACGCTGAAGGGAGGCGCTGTTATTGGCCGGAAAGCCGAGTGGCCGTCGTGGACGCCAACAGCGAGCATGATCGAGCGCAAGCCGCGTCTGGCGCAGTACGCGGGCGGTGTTCCCGGAGGCGAAAACAATCCTCTCGGTGCGGCTGCGCTTTATCTCTACCGCGGCGGGCAAGATACCTATTTCCGTATCCATGGAACAAACGAACCGTGGCTGATCGGGCAGGCGGTGTCGAATGGTTGCATCCGCATGACCAATGAAGACATCATTCATCTCTATGGCCGCGCCCCCATTGGGACCAGCGTTTTGGTCATATGATACTTACATTTTGTATCGATATTGCCACCGTCTGTTAGCATTGCGCGGCGCTTGCGTGACGCGGCGGCGCAGTGTGGCCTTTCTGCACTTGGCTTGTGGCTATTTTACCGCTATTAGTAGAATCGTTGCCTTCGATAACCTATTCCATGCTAACGGAGAGGACTACTTGATGAGCAGAATCCTAATCATGTGCCTTGTTGCGTTGTTTTCCGTTTCGAGCCTTAGCGCTTGCGGAGCAGTCGGTAAAGGCAAGGGCAAAGCCCCGCCGCCAGTAGAGGCCGCCCCAATTACCAAGTAACATCTGACTTTGAATAAGGGGGAGGGACTTGTGTGGCCCCTCCCCCAAATCGTTGTCGGAGCCAGGCCACCTACGCGCAGATGCGCAACTCTAGGCTGGCATCTTTGCGTGAGTGTCTGTGCTCATTCGATCTTGGAGATGACGCGTAGTTATGACGCTTGCAAAAGGCCATCTATCTCTTCTCGTTTTCTTCGCTCTCGCGCTCACTTCCTGCCAATCGGACGACAAGCCACCGCAACCGAGGTTCATCTCGGACGCCAATGGCGCACAAGTCAGTAAAGCTGGCCAGCGCGAAGGCCAGTATTTCATCGAATTCCGTTCACGCTATGCGCTGACCTATGGCCATACCTATGCGGTTTTCGGGCGCCTGAACAATGCCGGCGGGATGATCAATCCGCAGGTCGCCGGGCTTGCGCCCGCTTCTCCTGACGCCGCGCCCTACGTTCTCGGGCACTTCATTCCCGTTCCTGCGACAACCGGGGCGACAGACGGAGACCTTGAGGAAGCCTATCGTTCGGCAAGCTGGCGCATCCTGCTCACCCAGGCCGAGTACAATAAAACTGTCGCCTTCATTCGCCAGCTACAGGCAAAATCGAAGTTGTGGCAGGCCACGGTCGACAATTGCAACAATTTCGTCGGCGAGATCGCACGTTCCATGGGATACAAGACGCCCAGCATCTGGCTTCGTCCGCAAGAGTTCATTACAAAGCTTCGAGAGATGAATACGTGAGTGCGGAGCGAGCCCGTCGGGTCCATCGCTTCTGCATGATCGACGAAGGGTTCCGGTGATCTGAATTGAGCGTTGCTCTCATTGGCAAAATTGTGTGGGTGCTTGGCATCATTGCCTGGTACGCAATTCGCTATCCTTCGGAACGTCGCGCGAGGCGAACAAGGGTGGTCAGCGACCGTCGCTCGGGAGTAGAAGCGGCAGGTCTTTCCGTCGCCCTCTTGGGACTTGCCTTTATTCCCGGCTTCTATATCGCGACGGGGATGCCGGCGGCTGCCGACTATACGGCGCATTCGTGGGCGGTGATCCTCGGCGCAATATTGTTTTGCGCGGCCATGTGGGTCTTCCGCAGGACGCACAAGGCGCTCGGCCGCAACTGGTCGATCACCCTGCAGATTCGCGAGAAGCACGAGCTGATTTCCCACGGCCCCTACGCACTCGTCCGCCACCCCATGTATACGTCCTTTCTGCTCA
Source organism: Rhizobium sp. T1470 (assembly GCF_042140505.1). Lineage (NCBI taxonomy): Bacteria > Pseudomonadati > Pseudomonadota > Alphaproteobacteria > Hyphomicrobiales > Rhizobiaceae > Rhizobium > Rhizobium sp. T1470. The sequence goes on along the minus strand of NZ_CP148091.1, from coordinate 3,985,932 downwards.
TGGCACTCGGTCAGGCGTTTCTGCTGGCAAACTGGGTGGTGGGGCTGGCTGGCGTGATCGGCTTCGCAATTCTCTTCTTTTTGCGGGTGGACAAGGAGGAGCGCATGATGCTGGAGATTTTCGGCTCTGAGTACCGCGCCTACATGGACCGGACGAAGCGAATTATCCCCTACATCTACTAGAGGACGCATGATGCGGGGACGCGCCATCAAGCTTTCGCCATCACGACGTCTTGTCGGAGACCTCATGAGGTTCTCGATCGGCGTGCCGCGCGTCACGGTGCAGCGGCAGATGAATCTTGCGCCGCTGCAACAAGCGAGGATGGCGCAAGAGAGCAAGACGTCCTGGACCGTGTTGTTCCTGAAGGGTTATGCGCTCCTCAGCCAGGACGTGCCGGAACTGCGGCGCGCCTATATCAAATTACCCCGGCCGCAGCTCTACGAGTATCCGGTCAGTATCGCCTCCGTTGCCCATGAGCGCGAGCATGAGGGCGAGCGGATCGTCCTGCTGAGCACGATCAAGGATCCGGAGCATCGGCCGATTGCGGAGATCGAGGAGTTGTTTCTTGCAGCCAGATCAAAGCCGATTCACGAGATCAAGCAGTTCCGCAGGGCACTGAAATTTGCGCGCGCGCCCAGTCCGATCCGCTGGCTCCTGATGTGGCTCGGGCTGAACCTCGGACGGCAGCGCGGGCGGCGCTTCGGCACATTCCAGCTGTCGGTGTATTCGGGCCTGGGAGCAGAATCGTTGAACCCCCTGACGCCGCTGACCACTATTTTCAATTATGGCTCGATTTCCGAAGACGGAACTGTCACCGTCCGCATCCACTATGACCATCGGGTGATGGATGGCGCCAATGTCGCCCGCGCCCTGGTTCGCTTCGAGAGCATCCTGAACGGGGCGATCGCCGATGAAGTCAAAGGCATGGCGTCAAGTGATGCGATCCCGGGCGAGGCGGTGTCGGGGACGGCGTCATGACCGACGAACAGCGTGAAATATGGCGCCCCGCCGTCGTCGTGGTCGGGGCGTCGCGCGGCATTGGCCGGGCAATTGCCAAGGTGGCGGCCCGAGAAGGTGCGACCGTCGTCCTCGTTGCGCGATCATTGGACGGATTGGCTGCTGCTGCAAACGATGTGAAAACGGCCGGTGGTCAAGCATTCACCCTGTCGCTCGACCTTCTTGCAAGCGACGCCTCGACGCGACTGCAGGACTTCCTTACGGCCAACGGCTTGGCCTGCGACGTTCTGGTCAACAGCGCCGGCTATGGTTTGCGCGGTCCGGCGACAACGCTTCCGATCGCCGACCAGCTCGGCATGGTCGACCTCAACATCCGCGCCCTGACGGATATGACGTTGCATTTCCTGCCGGGAATGGTGGCACGCGGACGGGGCGGGGTTCTCAATCTCGGCTCCATCGCCGGTTTCACGCCCGGTCCGAACATGGCGCTGTACTATGCCAGCAAGGCGTTCGTCCGCTCCTTCTCGGAGGCCCTTCATCAGGAAGTCAGATCGACCGGCGTGACGGTTACCTGCGTTGCGCCCGGGCCGGTGTCGACAGAATTTCTCGAGCGGTCAGGTGCGGGCCGGGCTGCACTGTTCAAGATCCTGCCAAAGCTCAGCTCGGACTATGTGGCCGAGCGTTCTTGGCGCGGTTTCAAATCCGGCCGTCGCCTGGTCGTGCCGGGCTTTTCGGCGAAGCTGGTGGCCTTCGTGGCATCGGCGCTGCCATCGGCGGTGAAGGTGCCTTTGATCGGTCGCTTGCAACGGCGCAGTCGCGACCTGTGTCCTTGCGGCTCGGGCAAGCCTTTCAAGGAGTGCTGCGGCTCGCGGCAGACGCGTCGAGGGGTCGCCTGATCCCCCGCGAATGCGATTAGCCAGTGCGTTTTGCCAGCATCATGTAGTTCACGTCCATGTCCTTCGACAGATTCCACTGGTTTGACAGCGGATTGAAGACCACGCCTGTGCGATCGACAATCGAGAGGCCGTTTTCCGTAACGGGCTTTTCGATCTCTTCGGGGCGGACGAGCTTCTCATACTGATGAGTGCCGCGCGGCAGCCACCGCAGGATATTCTCCGCGGCAAAGATGGCGAGTGCGGCGGCTTTCATGGTCCGATTGATCGTTGCGACGAACATCAACCCGCCAGGACGCACCATCCTGGCGCAGGTGCCCAGGAAAAAATCGACGTCGGCGACGTGCTCGACGACCTCCATGTTTAGAACGATGTCGAAGCTCTCGCCGGCCTCGGCGAGCTGCTCGGCCGTCATCGCACGGTAATCGACGGGAACGCCGGAGGCTTTCGCATGCGTCGAGGCGATTCCGATATTCTTCTCCGATGGATCCGCACCAACGACACTGGCACCCATGCGTGCAACCGGCTCTGACAGCAGACCGCCGCCACAGCCGATATCAAGCACGCGAAGACCTTCCAGCGGCCTTGCGCTGCGCACGTCCAGGCCGAAGTTTTCGGCTGCCTTGTCGCGGATATAGGCGAGCCGCACGGGATTGAATTTGTGCAGCGGTTTGAACTTGCCGGTGGGGCTCCACCATTCCGCCGCCATCGCCGAGAAGCGGTCCACCTCTTGCTGGTCGATCGTGCTTTTTGCCGCTTCGCTCATATTTCCGTTCCTCGCGTCCGTTCTGAGTGAAGTCGGACGAAGCTGTGAGGAAGTCAAGAGCTGGCCGCCGACGTGACCGCGCAAGCAACTCCCAGACGACGTGAAAAGTGGTCCTGCCTACACCAAGAGGATAGCAGACGCTAAAGTTAACAATATGCTAATATACTCGATGGATTGTTGAGGGTCGATCATGTCTCGCTTCTGTGGTGCCGTCGCTGCAGGCGTCATCTTTGCTTTGTTTAGTCCGATGCAGGCCTTTTCTGCAGAGCCGGTCGGACAAGCGACTTTGATCCGAACGGAGGTATCCGGTCGGACCGGCCCGCTGGTGGTGCGATCGCCCGTCCACAAAGACGAGCGTATCCGCACGTCATCGTCGGGTCTCGGACAGTTCATATTCAAAGACGGAACGAAGCTTGCTGTCGGCGCCGGATCGACGGTTGTGATTGACAAGTTCGTCTATTACGATTCCGCTTCCGTAAAGCGGCTCTCGATCAAGGCGGCGAAAGGCACGTTCCGGTGGATCAGCGGCAATTCGGCGTCGTCGGCCTATTCGATCGTAACCCCGGCCGGGACAATCGGCGTACGCGGCACGGCCTTCGATTTCTACGTCGGCCCCAATGGCACGACGGCCATCGTGTTGCTCAACGGTGCGGCGAGCTTCTGCGGGCCCGGTGGCTGCAGGCAGTTGCGGCAGCAGTGCGACTGCGTGATCGCAACCCGTGGCGGCAGAATGACCGATCCCAGCCAGGTCGACCGCCGTACGTTGCAGACACTTAGCAATCCACGAGCATTGCCGTTCCTTTCCGGGGATCAGCAGCTCTCAGGCGCGCTCGGCGGCATTCGCACCAGTTGCGGGCTGGCATCACTGCGCCAGGACCGCCAGGAACGACCGCAGCCACAACAACGGCAGGAGCGGCCGGCACCTCAGGCGCCCCAGCAAGCGCCTCAGGCGCCCCAGCAAGCGCCCCAGGCTTCCCAGCAGGCGCCGCAACAAGCGCCGGACACGCCGGATCCGCCCGACAGGCCCGATAAACCGGACAAGCCTGATCATCACCATCACGACTGGGATCACCATGGTAGAGACCACCATGACCGCGATCACCGCGGGCATGACGGAGACGATGACGACCGCGATCGCAACGGGCGTCATGGTCACCGGAGCGATAACTAAGGCTCAAGGTGAAGCTTGGTTTCGCGCGGCAAACCCGTTCGCATAGCGTCATCGTCATTGCCGGGATTGTCGCGGAAATGATCGGCTCGGCGCCCGAGGCGGCTGTAGAATTGGGGCAGGATCGCCGTTAGTTCCGCAGCCTTGAGCTTGGCGATGTTGAGCATCTTGCGGCTTTCGGCCGAATGAGTGCGGAGCGCGGCGACAAGCTCCGTGTGGATCCGCTGCATTTCGGCAAAGGCGCTGGAACCGCGAACCTGTTCACCGCCGACGACTGCGTAGAGCCGCGCCCTACTACTCTTGCCCTTCAGTCCGAGCAGGCCGGCGTCGAGGAGCGCGAAATGCGGCAGTTCGGCGGCCGTGCTCTCCGAGACGAGAATATCGAAGCCAACCTCCTTGCAGGCGGATTCGATCCTCGCCGCGACGTTGACGGCATCGCCAACGGCAGAATAGTTGAAGCGCGTCTCCGCCCCCATATTGCCGACACAGGCAAGGCCTGTGTGAATGCCGACGCCGATGCCGACCTGATAGTCCTGACCAAAGCCGAAGGCATCTGATGTGTTGAGTGAAGCGAGCGTCTCACGCATGGCAAGGGCGGCGCGGGCCGCCTTGGCAGGGTGATTTATCACATCCACCGGGGCGTTCCAGAACGCCATGATCGAGTCGCCGATAAACTTGTCGAGCGTGCCTTCATTGGCAGTCACGTGGCGGCTCAGCGCATCGAGCAGCGTGTTTAAGAAGCGGACGACCTCGGCTGGCTGCAGCCGTTCGCTGAGTTCGGTGAAACCGCGCACGTCGACGAACATCACCGTCAACTCTCGATCGTCGCCCCCGAGGCGCAGCGCATTGCGCGTGTGCTCGATCCGGTAGAGCAGCGAGGGTGAAAGATACTGCCCGAAGGCCCGGCGCACTTCGCGCCGCTCGCGGTCGATGACGAGGATGCGAAACGACGTGGCGGCGAAATGGATGATCGAGCCGGCAATGATCGGTGCCAGCGGATCCAAAAGCAGGCCCCAGGCCGAAAAGGCCAACCATGAGGCCGCAAGAGCAAGCGCCGTAATGCAGAGGCCACAGGCGAGCGCTACGGCCGGGCTGACGAAGGTGGTCAGCACAACCAGGATCGTGCCCAGCACGGCAATCGCAAGGATTTCCATTCCATCGGCCCAGTCGGGCCGGGAGAGATAATGACCGGTCAGGATCTGTTCGACGGTCTGGGCATGCATGGAAACACCAGGGACGTTCTGGCCGAGAGCCGTCGTCCGAATATCCTGCAGACCGGCCGAGGATGTCCCGACAAAGACGATGCTGCCTTCGATGGCAGCAGCGACCTGCGGATCGACGCCTTGCGGGGCTAGGATCTTGCCGGCGGAGATATAGCGCTCTGCAACATCAGGACTAGTATACAGCCACAGCTCGCCGCTTGCCGTCACCGGGACGACGAACTCGCCGATCTTGACCGATGTCAGCGTGTCGGGTGCTTCGGGGGCGGCTGCCAGCACATAGGTTGAGGCACCTTGGGCAACGCGCAGAGCCTCGATCGCCAGATTCGGATAGAGCTGCTCGCCATCCGTCAGAAAGAGCGGGACCTTGCGAACGACAGCGGAGGGATTGCCGGGATTGAGGCTGATATGGCCGAGACCTGTGGCATTGATCTGCAATTGCGGGCGTACCGGTGTCGCCGCGTCGATGCGGGGAGGGGCGTTGACTGGGTTTTCACCGGTAAAGGCAAAGCCCGCCTTGACCGGCGGTCGGTAGTTGCCTTCGGTCGTCAGGCCGAAGCCGAGCACCACGGGTCGTCCGGCGATCGCTTCGGCGAAAAGCTCGTCATTGTCAGGCAACCGGCTCAGCAACGTCGCGTCGACGCCGGCGACATCACGCATGACGGTGCGCGGCGAGAGACGGTCGGGTTCCGCAAACAGCACATCGAAAGCGATCGCTGCTGCTCCCAGATCCGATAACCGCTGTACGAGAAGCGCAAGCCGGTCGCGCGGCCACGGCCACTGGCCGAATTCCTTGAGTGAGGCCTCGTCGATGTCGACGATGCGGACCGGCGTCGGCTCGAAGGCGCGCGGGGCAATGCGCTGGTATTCGTCGAAGGTGATGTCGCGGATCTGCCGCAGGAGCGGCGGATCGCTTGCCCGCAGCACCGTGAAGGCCGCGACAATGGCGAGGCCAATGATAACGCCGATTTGCTGCGCACGCGTCATATGCAATCGGAGCCCTTGCGTCGGAAACGATGGACGCAGGTCGGTGGATCATGCCCGGCGTCTTCTCGGCGCAGTTAGGCTGCCTGTTTCTGTGGCGCGATGCAACTGCACCTTTCGGGCCGTTGGAGCTCCGGCATGGAGCTCGCCCGCATAGAGCCGTGCCTCAATATTTTGGGGGCATCTTGTTCAGGTTGCCAAATGCTGCAACGCGCCGTTAGGTTACGAATAGCGATTTGAACTGCGACGGCTGGCAGCGGAGATACTGACTGGCGGCCTTTACCTGGCCGCCGAGCGCGGCTGCAGCATGCCAGGGCCAACGGGGATCGTAGAGCGCCGCGCGAGCGATGGCGATCAGGTCGGCATCTCCGGTAGCGACAATTGCCTCGGCTTGTGTCGGCTCCGTGATCAGGCCAACGGCAACAACGGGCATGTTCACTGCGGACTTGATCGCGCGGGCAAGCGGCACCTGGTAGCTGGGGCCGACCGGGATCTGTTGGGCCGGATGCAGCCCGCCGCTCGATACGTGGATTGCGTCACATCCCCTCGCTTCAAGCATCTGGACAAAGGTGATGACCTGGTCGACGTCCAGACCGCCCTCGATCCAGTCTGTTGCGGAGACCCGCATCGTGACGGTTCTGTCGGACGGCAAGGCCGCTCGGACAGCATCGAAGACCTCAAGTGGAAACCGCATTCGGTTTTCGATCGAGCCACCATATTCGTCCGAACGCTGATTGGAAAGCGGCGATAGGAACTGATGCAGCAGGTAGCCGTGCGCGCCATGAAGTTGAACGGCATCTATACCGATCCTCGCAGCGCGAACCGCAGCGGTAGCGAATCCGTCCCGCACGCGTTTTAACCCCTCCCGATCCAGCGCCGTTGGCGGCACATAGTTTGAGCTGAAAGCAATCTCGGAGGGTGCTTCGGTCTGCCAGCCATGCAAGTGATCGGGGGGAAACTGGGTGCCGCCGCGCCACGGAACCTCCGTGGATGCCTTGCGGCCTGCATGAGCAAGCTGCACGGCAATCGGGATATCGGACCAGCGGCGGATGGCTTCGAGAGTGCGGGCCATTGCCGCTTCGGTGGCATCGTCGTACAGGCCGACATCCGCAAACGTGATCCGCCCCTCGGGAACGACAGCCGTGGCCTCCATGGTCAGAAGGGCTGCGCCCGACAAAGCCAGTTGGCCGAGATGGATCATGTGCCAATCGGTCATGCAACCATTTTCGGCAGAGTACTGGCACATCGGTGCAATCACGATCCGATTTGCAAGCTCAAGATTGCGGACGCGAAACGGCGTGAACAGAACGGGCTGCGACAAGCTTGATCCCCTCTAAATTACGGACGCAGTAGGCGGGCAACGGCTTCTACTGCTGCCCCTACATGCTCATGAACGGTCCCAGAACGGAGGTGCACCAAACAGCGTCGGCGGTCAGCGTTGTTCATTTCGTGCAAGACATATCGCTCCATAGGCTCCCCCTTACTTGAGTCCAGGCCGATGGGCTGCAATTAGCGTCGAGCCCATTCACTTCAAGGACGTCTATCTGCTTCCGCTCCGTCACGCTCTCATTCTCCTTTCCGCACCTTGCCACCCCCCCACAAACTCGCTAAGAGACGCGGCAACTTGGGCCCTTGGGGCGCAAGGCTTTAGAAGGGCTCCAGAACTCCCAATTCCTGGCTCTTCAGCCATGCGGTTCCATACAGGGCTCGTGATGCCGGGTCTGGCTTTGGTCTCTCTCGGCGCTAGGTCGTGGTAGAGGCATATGGCACGCATCGTATTGAAATTCGGCGGAACGTCCGTCGCTGATCTGGACCGCATCAAGAACGTTGCCCGCCATGTAAAACGTGAAGTCGATGCCGGCCATGAAGTGGCGGTCGTCGTATCGGCCATGTCCGGCAAGACGAACGAGCTGGTCGGCTGGGTGCAGGGCGCGCCGAAGGTCGTTGGCGCCAATTCGCCGTTTTACGATGCGCGCGAATATGATGCGGTCGTCGCATCCGGCGAGCAGGTGACATCCGGGTTGCTTGCGATCACTCTGCAGGCGATGGATATCAACGCCCGCTCCTGGCAGGGCTGGCAGATTCCGATCCGCACCGACAACGCCCATGGCGCCGCCCGTATTCTCGAGATCGATGGCTCCGACATCATCAAGCGCATGGGCGAAGGTCAGGTTGCCGTCATTTCCGGCTTTCAGGGGCTCGGACCCGACAATCGCATCGCGACGCTCGGCCGCGGTGGCTCGGATACGTCCGCGGTCGCGATCGCCGCTGCGGTCAAAGCCGATCGCTGCGACATCTACACCGATGTCGACGGCGTCTACACGACCGATCCGCGCATCGTGCCGCAGGCGCGCCGCCTGAAGAAGATCGCCTTCGAGGAAATGCTCGAAATGGCCTCGCTCGGCGCCAAGGTTCTGCAGGTTCGCTCTGTCGAACTCGCTATGGTGCACAAGGTCCGTACCTTCGTGCGCTCCTCTTTCGAAGATCCCGATGCTCCGGGCATGGGTGATTTCTTGAATCCGCCCGGAACGCTGATTTGTGACGAGGATGAAATCGTGGAACAGGAAGTAGTCACCGGCATCGCCTATGCCAAGGATGAGGCTCAGATCTCGCTTCGCCGTCTTGCCGACCGGCCGGGCGTTTCCGCGGCGATCTTCGGGCCACTGGCCGAAAGCCACATCAACGTCGACATGATCGTCCAGAACATCTCCGAAGACGGCTCGAAGACCGACATGACCTTCACGGTTCCTTCCGGCGATGTCGACAAGGCAATCAAGGTTCTCGGCGAGAACAAGGAAAAGATCGGCTACGATGTCGTTCAGAACGAATCGGGTCTGGTGAAAGTGTCCGTTATCGGCATCGGTATGCGCAGCCATGCGGGCGTTGCCGCCACCGCGTTCAAGGCGCTGGCCGACAAGGGCATCAATATCAAGGCGATCACGACATCGGAGATCAAAATTTCGATCCTTATCGACGGTCCGTATGCGGAACTCGCTGTCAGGACTTTGCATTCCTGCTACGGTCTGGATAAGAACTGATTCTGAACAGGCTTGCCGCGCGTTCAAGTTGAGAAGTCACGCGGCTGTTGGCTGTGAGACTTTGATGTTTGTTTTGGAGCTTGAGACGCAATGAGAGACCTTTCCGGCGGTCCGCGCGTGCTGCTCAAGCGGCTACGCGAGTTGATGGCGGAGCCGCTGGAGCCGCAGGAACGTCTCGATCGGATCGTTCGCCAGATTGCAGGCAACATGGTGGCGGAGGTCTGCTCCGTCTACGTGTTGCGTGCCGACGGCGTCCTCGAGCTCTATGCAACCGAAGGTCTGAACAAGGAAGCGGTCCACCTCTCCCAGCTCAAGATGGGGCAGGGTCTGGTCGGCACGATCGCCGCCTCGGCGCAGCCGCTCAATCTCTCCGACGCGCAATCGCATCCGGCCTTCCGCTACCTGCCGGAAACCGGCGAAGAGATCTATCATTCCTTCCTCGGCGTGCCGATCCTGCGCACCGGCCGTTCGCTCGGCGTTTTGGTCGTGCAGAACAAGGCAAGCCGCACCTATCGCGAAGAAGAGCTCGAAGCGCTCGAGACGACCGCGATGGTGCTTGCCGAGATGATTGCTACCGGCGAGCTCAAGAAGATCACCAAGCCTGGCCTCGAACTCGACCTGACGCGTTCGGTGACCATCGACGGCGACACCTATAATGAAGGTATCGGCTTGGGTTACGTCGTGCTGCACGAGCCGCGTATCGTCGTCACCAACCTGCTGAACGAGGATTCCGAGAAGGAAATCCGTCGTCTCAGCGAGGCGCTCGGGTCGCTCCGTATCTCGATTGACGACCTTCTGTCGCAGCGCGACGTTTCGATGGAGGGCGAGCACCGCGAGGTTTTGGAAACCTACCGCATGTTCGCCTATGACCAGGGCTGGGTGCGCAAGCTTGAGGAAGCGATCCGTAACGGACTGACGGCGGAAGCCGCGGTAGAGAAGGTGCAAAGCGACACCAAGGCGCGCATGATTCGCATGACCGATCCCTATCTGCGGGAGCGGATGCACGATTTCGAAGATCTGGCGAACCGGCTGCTCCGGCAGCTGACCGGCTATACCGGCCGCACTGCGGGGGATGGCTTCCCGAGCGACGCCATCATCCTGGCGCGTGCGATGGGGGCGGCCGAATTGCTCGACTATCCGCGTGCCAATGTGCGCGGCCTCGTGCTGGAAGAAGGTGCGGTGACGAGCCATGTGGTGATCGTCGCGCGTGCCATGGGCATTCCCGTGATCGGCCAGGCCGCGGGCGTCGTGGCGCTTGCCGAAAACGGTGATGCCGTGATCATCGATGGTGATGGCGGGCATGTGCATCTTCGCCCCATGCCTGAACATCAGCGTTCCTACGAAGAAAAGGTACGGTTCCGCGCCCGTCGGCAGGAGCAGTTCCGGGCGCTGCGCTCCGTCGAGCCGCGTACCAAGGACGGGCAGCGTGTGTCGTTGATGATGAATGCCGGGCTGCTTGTCGATTTGCCGCAGCTTTCGGACTCGGGCGCCGAAGGCATCGGCCTGTTCCGCACCGAGCTGCAGTTCATGATCGCCTCCACTATGCCGAAGGCGGAAGAGCAGGAACTGTTCTATCGCAACGTGCTGAAGCAGGCGGCCGGGCGGGTCGTGACCTTCCGCACGCTTGATATCGGCGGCGACAAGGTCGTTCCCTATTTCCGCGGCCATGAGGAAGAAAATCCAGCTCTCGGCTGGCGGGCGATCCGCCTGTCGCTCGATCGTCCGGGTCTGTTGCGCACGCAGTTGCGTGCCATGCTGAAGGCCGCGGCAGGCATTGAGCTGAAGCTGATGGTGCCGATGGTGACCGAGGTTTCCGAGATCGCCGCCGTGCGCGACCTCCTGCAGAAGGAAGTGCAACACCTCTCCCGCTTCGGCCACGGCCTGCCTCGCAAGCTGCAGTTCGGCGCGATGCTGGAAGTGCCGGCCCTGCTCTGGCAGCTCGACGAGCTGATGTCGGCCGTCGATTTCGTCTCGGTCGGGTCGAACGACCTCTTCCAGTTTTCGATGGCGGTCGATCGCGGCAATGCGCGGGTTTCCGACCGCTTCGATCCGCTTGGCAAGCCGTTCCTCAGGATCCTGCGCGACATCGTACGGGCGGGCGAACGCAACAACACGCCGGTGACGCTATGCGGCGAGCTCGCCGGCAAGCCGATCTCGGCGATGGCGCTGCTCGGCATCGGCTTCCGTTCGGTATCGATGTCGCCGGCGTCGATCGGTCCGGTCAAGGCGATGTTGCTCGGACTTGATGCCGAGGCGCTGGCAAAGGTGATGAATGAGGCGCTTGACGATACCAAGTCGCCGACGTCGATGCGCGACGTACTTGCCCACTTCGCCGATGCTCACAATATTCCTCTTTAGTTCAAGACAAGCAGAATCGGAGTGAAGGGTGGCGAAGCTTCCCGTTGAAAAGATGCGCGAGCTGGAACGCCGTTTTGGTGAGATCGAAGCGCGCATGTCGGCCGGCCCGGCGGCCGATGTCTATGTCAAGCTTGCCTCCGAATATTCCGAGCTGCAGCCCGTCGTCACGAAGATCCGCGCCTACGAGAAGGCGATTGCCGAGCTTGCAGACCTCGAAACCATGCTGAACGACAAGTCGGTGGACCGCGAAATGCGCGATCTGGCCGAGCTGGAGCTGCCTGACGTGAAGGAGCAGCTGGAGGCGCTGGAGCAGGAAATCCAGATCCTGTTGTTGCCTAAGGACGCAGCCGACGAGAAGAGCGCCATTTTGGAAATCCGTGCCGGCACCGGTGGGTCGGAAGCTGCACTCTTTGCAGGCGACCTGTTCCGGATGTATGAGCGCTATGCCGCCGCCCACGGCTGGAAGGTGGAAGTGCTGTCGTCGAGTGAAGGCGAAGCGGGCGGCTTCAAGGAAATCATCGCGACGATTACCGGCAAGGGGGTGTTCGCCAAGCTGAAATTCGAATCCGGCGTCCACCGCGTCCAGCGCGTGCCGGAAACGGAAGCGGGCGGGCGTATCCACACCTCGGCCGCGACGGTCGCGGTTTTGCCGGAGGCGGAAGAGATCGACATCGAGGTCTGGCCGGAAGACATCCGCATCGATACGATGCGCTCCTCCGGCGCCGGTGGCCAGCACGTCAATACGACCGACTCCGCGGTGCGCATCACGCACCTGCCGACAGGCATTGTCGTCACCAGTTCCGAGAAGTCGCAGCACCAGAACCGCGCCAAAGCGATGCAGGTTCTGCGCTCGCGGCTCTATGACGCCGAGCGTCAACGCGCCGACAGCGAGCGTTCCGCCGACCGCAAGAACCAGGTCGGCTCCGGCGACCGCTCCGAACGCATCCGCACCTACAACTTCCCGCAAGGGCGCGTGACAGACCATCGCATCAACCTGACGCTCTACAAGCTCGACCGGATGATGGTCGGCGAGATCGACGAAGTGGTAGACGCGCTGATGGCCGATTATCAGGCGAGCCAGCTGGCGCAACTCGGCGAGCAGCAATGAGCAAGAGCGGGAAACAGGCTGAGCCTACGGTTTCCCAAATGCTGGCCGGGGCCCGCCGTCGGTTCACCGAAGCCGGCATAGAGAGCGCTGCCGCGGATGCCCGCGTGCTGGTGGCAGGGCTACTTGGTCTTTCGACGACTGCCATCGTCACGCGGGGCGCCGAGACCATCGGCACGGAGCAGGTGGCAGCGATCGAGCAAGCAATCGAACGTCGGCTGGCGCACGAGCCGGTTCACCGCATTCTTGGCGAACGCGAATTCTACGGCCTGCCGCTGTCGTTGTCTGCGGAAACCCTCGAGCCCAGGCCTGACACGGAAATTCTCGTGGATACGATGCTTCCTTATCTGCGCGATCTTGCAAATGCCGAGGGCCGTATCCATATCCTGGATCTAGGGACCGGAACCGGGGCGATATGCCTTGCGCTGTTGAGCGAATGTCCGGAGGCGTCAGGCGTCGGCAGTGACATATCAGCCGATGCGTTGAGGACGGCACAATCAAACGCGGAAAGAAACGGATTGCAGGATCGCTTCGAAACCATTCAGTCTAGTTGGTTTGAAAACATCCACGGCGCGTTTCACGTGATTGTCTCAAATCCGCCCTATATCGCTTCTAAGGTCGTTCACACTCTCGCTCCCGAAGTGACGAAATTTGATCCACCTGCCGCACTGGATGGCGGCGCGGATGGGCTTGACGCCTACAGAACCATCGCCAAAGATGCGGCTAGGTTCATACAGCCCGACGGCGTTGTGGGACTTGAGATTGGCTATGATCAGCGAAACGACGTGACAGACGTTTTCGAGGCTGAGGGCTTCAAGCTTCTGGAATCCGTGAAAGATTACGGCCAGAATGACCGGGCGCTTGTGTTCGCGCTCAAGTGATGCGCGGCAACGTAAAGCACTAAACAGGACATTGGTGTCATTGCGAAGAAAAGGCTTGGATTTCCACGGGAAGCAATATAGGTTGACCGCACGCGTTGGAGAGATAGGACGGAACGGTGAGTCGTTCGATACTAGCTCGGCCTCGGGGGTCGGCTCTTTTAAACGAGAGTTTCAAAGGTTGAACACGACCCAATGCGTGAATCAGTCAAACTGACTTGAGAACAAGCGGCAGGTTGGCGCGAAGGCGCAGTATGCTTGCGGCACGAGGGCTCTGAGCCGGTGAACCGGCCACGGCGGTTGGTGCCACCACTCCACAACAAACCACAAAACAAACCACAACAAACAATGAATTCAGGTGAACGATCTATGAGGCCAGGACAGCAGAACAAGCGCGGTCGCGGGCGTGGCAATAACAACGGCGGCAGCGGCGGCGGTGGTGGAAACAACAACAACTTCAACCGCAAAGGCGGCAATCCGCTGACGCGCACCTACGACAGCTCCGGCCCCGACGTTAAGATCCGCGGTACCGCGCAGCATATCGCTGAAAAGTATGCGCAGCTCGGTCGCGACGCACAGAGCTCCGGCGATCGTGTCATCGCCGAAAACTATCTGCAGCACGCCGAACATTACAACCGCATCATTGCCGCCGCACAGGCGCAGATGCAGGAGCGCTTCCAGCGTGACGACCGCAACGAGTTCAGTGAAGGCGCCGAGCGCGAAAGCGACGACGTCGAAGGCGGGGACAACGACGATGTCGTCATCGTCCAGCCGCCGCGCCAGCAGTATGAGCATCAGCAGCGCCGCTCGGAGGAGCAGCCGCAGCGCCGAAACGACGAGCAGTCGCGCCGCAACGAAGACCAGCCCCGCCAGCCGCGGCGTCAGGAACAGCAGCCGGCTGCAGCTGCATCGGCAGCGCCGCAGCCCGAAGCCATCGACGGCAGCGGTCCGCAGCCTGAGATCGAAGGTATCCCGGCAGAGGTTTCGATGGACGAGGAAAGCGCCGCAGGCCAGCCGCGCGAGCGTCAGCCGCGTCGGCGCACTGCTGGCAGCCGTCCACGTCGTCCGCGCCGCGCTGCGGAAGGCGAGGCTCCGGCCGAGGGCGAAGGCGCAGATTCCGGCGACGCCCCTGTTCTGGCGGATGCCGCTTCGGAATAGCCGGATCGTCTCAGCGATCCGAGCCAACGGATAAAAAGGTCGCTCTTCGGAGCGGCCTTTTCTGTTCCTGCATCCCCTTTCGCCGCCTGACCGGGCTCCGCCCGAGCGTTAAAGGGCGGCGCAATTTGCCGTAACGCGCACCTACGTCAAAGCCATGGCTATGTCTGAGTGGATCGCGCCAATACATCTCATCACCAGACAACATTGCAAATAGTCGACGTTTGACGGGAGACCTGCGACGACAACATTCGCGTACCCTCCTGTGACGCCAGCAACCTCACGCGCCTCAATCTGCTTCAGGATCGACAGCGCTCGCTGCCGGGGCCGTTGCGGCCGCCAGCATGGTGAGGTCGGCGGCAGCCCAGGCGCAGACGGCAGCGCCATCCGGCAACAAGCCGAACATCCTCGTCATCTTCGGGGACGACATCGGCATCCCGCAGATCAGTGTCTACACGATGGGGCTGATGCGTTATCGCACGCCCAATATCGACCGGATCGCGATTTTCTCGCCAAAAACATATGGCTCCTCGTTCCGATGCAGGGAAGGATCAAGGACTTCTTCAAAGACTCTGATCAGTTCCCTCATCGGGAAGGCAGTTCGCTGAATGCCAGTGGCATCAACGACAGCATGCTACGGCAACAGGCGGCCCTGAACCGATTGAATGAAATGGAACGCTTGCCCCCGGTGACCGCGTGCCACAGACCCGCGCCGGTTAGAAACGGCGCGGGTCATTTTCCTTTGATCAACTATCGCGAAATTTCGCCGCAAATGCCTGACGGTACAAGCGTTGCGATGTGACGCCTTTCTCGGTGGGTCTCCCCGTGCCGGACCGGCGTCTTTTTCGCCTGATCGCCCCTTTAAACTTTTGAAATTGTCCACCATATCCAGCCCAAGTTCAGCCGCAAATCCCAAACCGCGGCGGACAATGAGCTTGCCATTGAGGGAGCTCGATCTCAGTCATCGGCCTGTGCCTCGTGAGGGCAGGGCGATTCATGGAGGTATAGTATGAATATTGAAAAATACTCCGAGCGGGTGCGCGGTTTCATTCAATCCGCCCAGACTTATGCGCTCGCGCAGGGTCACCAGCAGTTCACGCCCGAACATGTTCTGAAGGTGCTGCTCGACGACGACCAGGGCATGGCCGCTTCGCTGATCGAACGCGCCGGCGGCGACGCCAAGGCCGCACGTCTTGCCAACGATGCCGCGCTTGCCAAGCTGCCGAAAGTATCAGGCGGCAACGGGCAGATCTATCTTGCTCAGCCGCTTGCCAAGGTTCTTTCGACGGCTGAAGAGGCAGCCAAGAAGGCTGGCGACAGCTTCGTCACCGTCGAGCGGCTGCTGCAGGCGTTGGCGATCGAGTCTTCGGCTTCGACGTCCACGACGCTGAAGAATGCCGGGGTGACCGCGCTTGCGCTCAATCAGGTCATCAACGAAATCCGCAAGGGCCGCACAGCCGACAGCTCGAATGCCGAACAAGGCTTCGACTCGCTGAAGAAGTACGCCCGCGATCTGACCAGCGAAGCCCGAGAAGGCAAGCTCGATCCGGTCATTGGCCGCGACGACGAAATCCGCCGCACGATCCAGGTCCTGTCGCGCCGCACCAAGAACAACCCGGTGCTGATCGGCGAGCCGGGCGTTGGCAAGACCGCCATCGTCGAAGGCCTGGCGCTGCGCATCGTCAACGGCGACGTGCCGGAATCGCTCAAGGACAAGAAGCTGATGGCGCTCGACATGGGCGCGCTGATTGCAGGTGCGAAATATCGCGGCGAGTTCGAAGAGCGGCTGAAGGCGGTGCTCAACGAGGTGCAGGCCGAGAACGGCGAGATCATCCTGTTCATCGATGAAATGCACACGCTGGTCGGCGCCGGCAAGGCGGATGGGGCGATGGACGCCTCCAATCTCCTGAAGCCCGCGCTTGCGCGCGGTGAGCTGCACTGCGTCGGCGCGACGACGCTCGACGAGTACCGCAAGCATGTCGAAAAGGATCCGGCCCTTGCCCGCCGCTTCCAGCCCGTCATGGTCGAGGAGCCGACGGTCGAGGACACGATCTCGATCCTGCGTGGCCTCAAGGAAAAATACGAGCAGCATCACAAGGTCCGTATCTCGGATTCGGCTCTGGTTGCGGCTGCGACGCTTTCCAACCGCTACATCACAGACCGATTCCTGCCCGACAAGGCGATCGACCTGATGGACGAAGCCGCTGCGCGGCTGCGCATGCAGGTCGATTCCAAGCCGGAGGAGCTGGACGAACTCGATCGCCGCATCATGCAGCTGAAGATCGAGCGCGAGGCGCTGAAAAAGGAAACCGACACGGCGTCCGCCGACCGACTGGTGCGGCTCGAAACCGAGCTGACGGGTCTTGAGGAAGAGGCCGATGCCCTGACGGCCCGCTGGCAGGCGGAAAAGCAGAAGCTTGGCCTTGCCGCGGACCTGAAGAAGCAGTTGGACGAAGCACGCAACGAACTCGCAATCGCGCAGCGCAAGGGCGAGTTCCAGCGCGCCGGCGAGCTGACCTACGGCGTCATTCCGGAACTCGAAAAGAAGCTGACGGAGGCCGAACAGCAGGATAGCGATCGCAGCGCCATGGTGCAGGAGGTCGTTACTCCCGACAACATCGCGCATGTCGTCTCTCGCTGGACCGGCATTCCGGTCGATAAGATGCTGGAAGGCGAACGCGACAAGCTGCTTCGGATGGAAGACGAGCTGGCGAAATCGGTGATCGGCCAGGGTGATGCGGTTCAGGCGGTGTCGCGCGCCGTCCGCCGTGCGCGTGCCGGCCTGCAGGATCCGAGCCGGCCGATCGGCTCGTTCATCTTCCTCGGCCCGACCGGTGTCGGCAAGACGGAGCTCACCAAGGCGCTTGCCCGCTTCCTGTTCGACGACGAGACGGCAATGGTGCGCATGGACATGTCTGAGTACATGGAGAAGCACTCCGTGGCCCGGCTGATCGGTGCCCCTCCCGGCTATGTCGGCTATGACGAAGGTGGAGCGCTGACAGAGGCGGTGCGCCGCCGGCCGTACCAGGTCGTTCTGTTCGACGAGATCGAGAAGGCGCACCCTGATGTCTTCAACATCCTGCTACAGGTTCTGGACGATGGCCGCCTGACGGATGGCCAGGGTCGGACGGTCGACTTCCGCAACACGATGATCATCATGACGTCGAACCTCGGCGCCGAGTACCTGACCCAACTCAAGGAAGGGGACGACAGCGAGGCGGTTCGCGAGCAGGTGATGGAGGTCGTGCGCGGTCACTTCCGGCCGGAGTTCCTGAACCGTATCGATGAGATCATTCTGTTCCATCGCCTGAAGCGGGAGGAAATGGGGGCGATCGTCGATATCCAGTTGAAGCGTCTGGTGGCGTTGCTTGCCGAACGCAAGATCACGCTTGAGCTAGACGACGATGCCCGGAATTGGCTCGCCAACAGGGGCTATGATCCGGTCTATGGTGCGCGGCCGCTGAAGCGCGTGATCCAGAAGTATGTGCAGGATCCGCTGGCCGAACAGATCCTCTCCGGCCAGGTGCCGGACGGATCGACGGTGAAGATCACCAGCGGTACTGACCGGCTGTTGTTCCGCACGCGGAATACCGCGGTCGACGAAGCAGCTTAAAGTGGTTCGATAGTCAGAAAGAAATGGCGGCCTCGGTCGCCATTTTTGTCGGATGCTATTTGCTCGCGACCTGCGGCGGCGGCTGGTTGCCGAGGAGGGCATCGATGCGCTGCCGCTCGTCCTCGAACTTTGCCAGTGCCCCGCCCTTCAACGACTTGCCGCCTGGCAAGCGCACTCGGAGTGGATCGACCTTGGTGCCGTTGACGATCATCTCGTAGTGCAGATGCGGGCCGGTGGATTCGCCCGTCGTGCCGACCCAGCCGATCACCTGGCCCTGGCGCACCTTGGCGCCGGGAG
>NZ_CP148091.1:3545000-3962500 GCF_042140505.1 Rhizobium sp. T1470 | reverse complement strand
GGGGCAACCCACCTTAAATGCTTAGAAAATCATTCTGGTTGTTGGATTTATGATCCAACGTTACGGCGAACGGTCGCCGACGGACTAACGTCCTGTATGGGAAGTTCCTGTACAGCGCGGTAGCGCGTCGCGGTTGTCCGGCGTTAGAACCCGAGTGGTTTCTAAGCATTGTGATAAGGTATCTGCACCTGAATAAAATAGGGTGTAAGAAGCGAACGCAGGGAACTGAAACATCTAAGTACCTGCAGGAAAGGACATCAACCGAGACTCCGCAAGTAGTGGCGAGCGAACGCGGACCAGGCCAGTGGCAATCAAAGTTAAAGCGGAATGATCTGGAAAGTTTGGCCGTAGCGGGTGACAGCCCCGTACGCGTAGATGCTTTGATTGTCCTAGAGTAGGGCGGGACACGAGAAATCCTGTCTGAACATGGGGAGACCACTCTCCAAGCCTAAGTACTCGTGCATGACCGATAGCGAACAAGTACCGTGAGGGAAAGGTGAAAAGCACCCCGACAAGGGGAGTGAAATAGAACCTGAAACCGGATGCCTACAAACAGTCGGAGCCCGCAAGGGTGACGGCGTACCTTTTGTATAATGGGTCAACGACTTAGTGTAACAAGCAAGCTTAAGCCGGTAGGTGTAGGCGAAGCGAAAGCGAGTCTGAATAGGGCGATTTAGTTTGTTGCATTAGACCCGAAACCGAGTGATCTAGCCATGAGCAGGTTGAAGGTTGGGTAACACCAACTGGAGGACCGAACCCGCATCTGTTGCAATAGATTGGGATGACTTGTGGCTAGGGGTGAAAGGCCAATCAAACTCGGAAATAGCTGGTTCTCCGCGAAATCTATTTAGGTAGAGCGTCGACCGAATACCCCCGGGGGTAGAGCACTGGATGGGCTATGGGGACTCACCGTCTTACTGATCCTAACCAAACTCCGAATACCGGGGAGTACTAGTCGGCAGACACACGGCGGGTGCTAACGTCCGTCGTGAAAAGGGCAACAACCCTAACCTCCAGCTAAGGTCCCCAAGTCATGGCTAAGTGGGAAAGGATGTGAGGATCCCAAAACAACCAGGATGTTGGCTTAGAAGCAGCCATCATTTAAAGAAAGCGTAACAGCTCACTGGTCTAAATAAGGGTCTTTGCGCCGAAAATGTAACGGGGCTGAAGCCATGCACCGAAGCTGAGGATGTGTAGCAATACACGTGGTAGCGGAGCGTTCCGTAAGCCTGTGAAGGGATACCTGTGAGGGGTCCTGGAGGTATCGGAAGTGCGAATGTTGACATGAGTAACGATAAAGAGGGTGAGAGACCCTCTCGCCGAAAGACCAAGGGTTCCTGCTTAAAGTTAATCTGAGCAGGGTTAGCCGGCCCCTAAGGCGAGGCAGAAATGCGTAGTCGATGGGAACCACGTTAATATTCGTGGGCCTGGTGGTAGTGACGGATTGCTCAACTTGTTCAGACTTATTGGATTGTCTGGGCAGGGACGCGGTTCCAGGAAATAGCTCCACCGTATAGACCGTACCCGAAACCGACACAGGTGGTCAGGTAGAGTATACCAAGGCGCTTGAGAGAACTATGTTGAAGGAACTCGGCAAATTGCACGCGTAACTTCGGAAGAAGCGTGACCCCATGATACGCAAGTATGGTGGGGTGGCACAGACCAGGGGGTAGCGACTGTTTATCAAAAACACAGGGCTCTGCGAAGTCGCAAGACGACGTATAGGGTCTGACGCCTGCCCGGTGCTGGAAGGTTAAGAGGAGAGGTGCAAGCTTTGAATCGAAGCCCCAGTAAACGGCGGCCGTAACTATAACGGTCCTAAGGTAGCGAAATTCCTTGTCGGGTAAGTTCCGACCTGCACGAATGGCGTAACGACTTCCCCGCTGTCTCCAACATAGACTCAGTGAAATTGAATTCCCCGTGAAGATGCGGGGTTCCTGCGGTCAGACGGAAAGACCCCGTGCACCTTTACTATAGCTTTACACTGGCATTCGTGTCGGCATGTGTAGGATAGGTGGTAGGCTTTGAAGCGGGGACGCCAGTTTCCGTGGAGCCATCCTTGAAATACCACCCTTATCGTCATGGATGTCTAACCGCGGTCCGTTATCCGGATCCGGGACAGTGTATGGTGGGTAGTTTGACTGGGGCGGTCGCCTCCGAAAGAGTAACGGAGGCGCGCGATGGTGGGCTCAGACCGGTCGGAAATCGGTCGTCGAGTGCAATGGCATAAGCCCGCCTGACTGCGAGACTGACAAGTCGAGCAGAGACGAAAGTCGGTCATAGTGATCCGGTGGTCCCGCGTGGAAGGGCCATCGCTCAACGGATAAAAGGTACGCCGGGGATAACAGGCTGATGACCCCCAAGAGTCCATATCGACGGGGTTGTTTGGCACCTCGATGTCGGCTCATCGCATCCTGGGGCTGGAGCAGGTCCCAAGGGTTTGGCTGTTCGCCAATTAAAGCGGTACGTGAGCTGGGTTCAGAACGTCGTGAGACAGTTCGGTCCCTATCTGCCGTGGGTGTAGGAATATTGACAGGATCTGTCCCTAGTACGAGAGGACCGGGATGGACATATCTCTGGTGGACCTGTTGTCCTGCCAAGGGCATAGCAGGGTAGCTACATATGGAATGGATAACCGCTGAAGGCATCTAAGCGGGAAACCAACCTGAAAACGAGTATTCCCTATCAGAGCCGTGGAAGACGACCACGTTGATAGGCCGGGTGTGGAAGCGCAGCAATGTGTGAAGCTTACCGGTACTAATAGCTCGATTGGCTTGATCGTTCTCATTGACCATGCTCATCACAGGGCGAATGCAAAGCATTCGTCCCGACCCCGGCAAGCGCAAGGCGCTTGTCCGCTCAAGGTGATGTTAAGACGTGTTCACCCGGCGAACATCAAATGTTCGCCCGGAAAAAAGAGGTCGCAAGACCTCTGCCAGCTTCTCAATTGTTGCGCTTCGCTGACCTGGTGGTCATGGCGGGGCGGCTGCACCCGTTCCCATTCCGAACACGGCCGTGAAACGCCCCAGCGCCTATGGTACTTCGTCTTAAGACGCGGGAGAGTCGGTCGCTGCCAGGTCTGCTAAACGCAACATACAATCTTCTCATCACAACAAACGGCCCAAGCCGAAAACAAAGGGCCGCCCAAAGCGGTCCTTTCCGCTTTGAACACCATAACGCAGAGCGTATACTTCCGGGGACAACGTCCCCTTGGCGCGGGGTGGAGCAGCCCGGTAGCTCGTCAGGCTCATAACCTGAAGGCCGCAGGTTCAAATCCTGCCCCCGCAACCAAATCTTCCCAACCAACCAAAATAACCAGACCCAGGTATCCCGCGGCTGTCGATCACCTCGCCTCCCACACTTTGCGCCAGGCTGCGAACTCCGAAGGCCGGATCTGATAGCGCGCGAAATTGCCTTCATGCAGTCCCGTCAACTCGGCTTCGGTAATCTCGACGAAGCGCTCACGGTCAACGGGATCGAGCCTTTCGGCCGCCCAAGCTGCGATGCGCGCGGCGGCCTGCTTGCGTCTGGTGCGCCCACGGATGAGGTCAGCGACGAGTTCGCGCAGTTCGGCGCGATAGCGAAGTCTGAACGGATCGGGCTCGCCCAGCGACTGGCGAATAGCGACGTAACGCGCCGCCGAGCGCTCATAGGCCCATAGAAAAAGGTCTTTGAGGAGATCAATCTGATTCAACTCGTAAACCCCGAGCACTGCCTCTGTATACACCCGTCGCGGCACATCGGCGAAGGAGAGCGGCGAAAGGTTATTCTCGATGAGTGGGATGTTCGCGGCAAGGCGGGACACGCGCTTATTTACATCATCGAAGGGCTGAAGATAGGGCAATTGCACCATGATGAAGAAGGCTTGCTCGAACGGGTCGACGATGGCGTCGGCCGTGGCCAAGATCTGATCGAAGTATTCCTCGATGAGCTGCGGCACTTCCAGAGGATGGAAAGCGGACCGCTCGATCCCGACCGCGATGTAGCGCAACCTTCCAGCGGCTGACGGATCGACAAGCAGGTTATTGGCCAGCAGACCGTGTAGATTGAGGATCGTGTAGCGGTTGAAGCCGATGTCATCGGCTGCACTGACCAGGAACTCAATTGCGTCCTTGTGGTTGAGGATCATCTGCGCTTCGAGATGCGCTCGGCCCACGGCTTCTTCACCGAACTCAATGAGGCGCTTGGTGTCGAGTAGCGAATAGGTATTGCCCTCAAGCCGGCTGGAATTCCAGGCGAGATCGATGAGGAGCCTGCTCAGGATGTGCTTGACGTAGGTTCCCGCCGGCTGCTCTGCGATCTGCGGCCGCCCAACCGACGTCAGATGAAGGCGCTCGGACGCGGTCAAATAGAAGGTGATGTTCGGGCGGTAGCTGTTGAGAAAGTCGCGATTGTAACCGACTGGTCTGCGGGCTTGGGGCGATTGTCGGACATAGTCGCGCATCGATTTTGCGGCATCGGAAAGCGCACTGTCGAGAACCCGATCCTCGCCAGATGATGAAGGGGGCGAAGCGACGTCAGGCAGACGGTATTTTGCCCAACGGCCGTCGCCCTCCATAATCAGGCGATTGTCGGATACCAGTCGCTTCAGGCGATATTGTAGCGTGCGTTGAGGGATAGGCGCTTGTAGGGCGCGGAGAATCTCTGATGCTGGGATGGCGCCTGTATGTTGCCTTACGATCTCCTCGATCGCAGCCAATGCATCGTCCGGGATTTGGTTCGCCACGATTCGTTGTTTTTCCTGCGCCTAGTGGGATATGCGCAAGAATGCCGATGTACGCGCAAATATCAAGTCTATGCGCAATAATTGTTGCGACCGTGTGGCACGGAGTACGCTTGTCGACCTCGACATGATAATCGGGATGGACCTTGGCGATCTTCCATTCAGCATATTCAAAGGTGTTGCAGGCAGCTTGAGCTGGTTGCGTTCAACCTCATCGAACCATGCACGCTGTGATTTCCCATACCGGCGCATCGTTCGGTTGTTGAGGTCCTCGATCAAAGCGCTCATCCGGAAGAAACGGTCGTTTTGAAGTTTGGCCAGGACCCATCTCTCGATTAAAACCGCCTTCGGTCGATGCTTTATCCCGAGGACGTTCGGGCCGTGCTGGAACCACTGTTGCAAGGCCGCCAGCTGCAGGTTCCCGCATGCCGCGGTGGCTCCCAGCGGTGGCCAGCGGCAATCATCTTGTCGGCGGTTGCGTTCTGAGGCAAAATGATCCATCGGAGTTGTGGCCTCCCCTCGGGACTAGGGTGATTTTCCAGTGCGACTGGAGTTGGCGAGGCGGGCTTCATACGATGCAGCGTTGGTGCGGGGTACGGCCAGAGTGGAAACGCCGGGGGCTGTGTTGGTGCTGGGGGACGCGCGAGGATGTTACTTCAGATTGTCACGGGCACTGGCGTGCTGCTTGCCACGATCTTTATTCACGGCATGGCGGTTATGCTGCTGTTCCGGATAGGACGAGGTCCCCTTACCGGCACGCGGAAACTGTCCGGCTACGCCCGATTGGGCATCAGTTACTTTTTTGTCACCGGCTTTGTAATCGCTCACATGATCGAGATCATGTTGTGGGCCACGGTGTATCGGCTAGGAGGACGCCATGTATTTCTCGGCGATTACCTTCGCCACGATCGGCTATGGCGACATCACGCTATCCAACGAATGGCAGCTCGCCAGTGCCATCGAAGGTGTAAACGGAATTCTGCTGTTCGGCTGGACTACGGCATTTCTTTTCAAGGTCTCGGAACTGTGGTCCTCCCGGCGGGATGCGGATCAAAACATCGCACAACCGTGAAACAAGGACTTGCGGTGCGAGACGGGCCCCCGGTGCACGGGACCGACGTACGCAACCATCAGCGCTGTCCCTTGCAGAACGGGGCTTCGCCGACTTCTGATCAAACCAGGAGGTGCTGTTATGCAGGAATTGCGTGTTGAAGGCGGGCGACACCAGCAGCTCATAGAGGCAGCTCTCGCCTTGCTGCTTGTGTCCATGCTGACCGTCGCGAGCTTCTGGGTATTGTTAGCCTTTGTCGGTGTCCTCACCTATGCGGTGATCCTTGCCACCGCCACTGCCGGGCTGTTTGATCGAATAGTCGAGCTGCTGAACGGAAGGCGTCGCCTGGCCGCCGTGTTGTTCGGCGTGGCCGCCGTGACGATCATCATCGTGCCGTTGATCTATCTCTGTTCCGCTGTTGCTGACTATCTGAGTGTCGCCGAGGCGTGGCTAAGCACGGCGGGCACTCGCGGAATCCCCAACCTTCCCGAGTGGATTGCGGGACTTCCGCTGGTCGGAAACAAGGTATCGGCGGCATGGCAGGAACTGCAGCGCGAGGGCCTGGTGTTGATGCAGCGCTACCAAACCCAGCTTGCTGCCGCAGGGCGCTGGCTCATCAATCTGGGTGCGGGTCTTCTGGTGGCCGTCCTTGAAATCTTCGTGGGCGTCATCATAGCCGCGGTACTTCATGCGTCGCGCACCTGGGTGCTGCGGTTTGTCTCCGCCATCATGTTGCGCATAGTTGGACCGAAGGGGCCAGAACTGCTGAATGCCGCGGGAAGGGCCATAAGCGGCGTTGCGATCGGCGTCATTGGAACGGCTCTGCTCGAGGGAGTGCTGGCCTGGATCGGCTTCGCAATCGCCGGCGTTCCAGGAGCCATCGCCTTGGCCGCAGCGACGTTTTTTCTGGCCGTTATCCAGATTGGACCGCTTCTGGTCTGGCTGCCGGTAGCGATCTGGCTGGGTTCCGAGGGGCAGACCGGCTGGGCCATCTTCACCGCTGCATGGGGGATCATTCTACTCATGGGAGCAGACAATATCGTGAAGCCCATGCTGATTGCGCGCAGCGGGCAGTTACCGATGCTCGTGCTTTTCATGGGAGTGATCGGGGGTCTGGCAGCCTGGGGCTTTACCGGCATGTTCATCGGCGCGACGACGCTGGCCGTGCTCTGGACCGTGTTGCAGACTTGGCTCGGCACCAAGGAGGAGCAGGCAGCGGTCACCTGAGTGTGTGCTTCAGCTTGATGCTGCTGTTTGGGTCGCTGTTGCCTGCAGAACCTCTGGGCCGTCCGGAGTCGGTCTGGCGGGTACGGACGGCTCACCCTCAAATGGAACCTTTGAAGAGGCCAGGCGCGTCATTTGGCATGACTTTCTCGTGTTTCCGATTGCGGCCAGAAGATTACCGCCATCAGCACCGTGTAGATCAGCGCCGCGCCGACGTAGACAATGCGGGTCGCGAAGGATTCAGCGGCGCCGCCGGGCACCGGCGACACGCCGAGCCCGAACAGGATCAGGAACGTCGTGAGAGCGCCGGCGTACATCTTGGCATCTTTCAACCGGCCCGCAGCGCGCCCGCCCAGGATCAGCGTCACCACGAGGACGATGAGAAAGATCGACAACAGGCTTGGGCGCAGAGTGAGGATGGTGTAGGCGATGGATGCCAGTATCCCTCCTGACAGGTTGATGATCACAAGCCCGAGTGCCATTCGGCTGCTCGCAGCGGCATCGAACTGGCCGAGCAGCGAGGCGACGGTGATGGGGATGACGAGCGCTGCAGACAGTTGATCGTTGATCAGGCAGACCGCGACCGCCCCCAGCAGTATTGCCGTGTTCGCCAGAGCTCGCAGATAGGAAGGAGGTCTGACTGTTGCCGAAGAAGCCGCCGCGATGCGCGTCGTATGGGGCTCCGGGATCACCGCATGGGCAAGCCACATCAGAAGCGTGCCGCCGAGGATGCCGGTCACAAGGATCGACAGGATTGAATTCGCAAGGTCCTTGTTCAGGATTCCGATCAATGGAACCATAATTGCGACGACCTGCACAAGAAAGATCGCGGGCCCCCCGGTGCCCGCCGCCTGGGCCGCGAAACAGAAGAAGTAGATCAGCGCCAGCAGGATCAGGAACGTCGAAGGGCGATCGCCGAACAGATTCGTCAAGACCATCATGCCGATCCCCGTGAACAGGATCAGCAACGCGGCGCCCAATGTCTTGCCTAGCGGCAGCGGACCGGAGCTACCCAACAGGAACTGCGCGGCAAAAATAGGCACGAGGAACGGCACGATGGCACCGAGCGACACAGCGGAAGTAAATCCCAAGGAGACCGCAAACGCCACCCGCAGTCCCTTTCGACGCTGCTCGGCAGACGGATCGTCGCGGTCATCCCACATAGGTCAGCACCGATATGATGCGGATCCGCAGCCAGCCCCAGGCATTGGTGACCGGATGATCGCCGGTGTAGATGACGACGGTCGCCTGCGAGCCATATCGCACGCCCTTTGGCCGTTCTGCGTCCATGACCAGGCGAACCGGAAAGCGCTGTGCCTCCTGGACCCAGCCGGTGTCGGTCCGGATCGTCGGCAGGCCGGTGTTCGGGTCAGTTCCGCCGCCGCCCTGCTGAGACACGCCGAGGCCGATGCTTTCGACCTTGGCAGGAAAGAGCCTTCCAGGGAGCGCATCGAAGAGCAGCTCGGCCCGATTGCCGACGGCGACATTCTCCAGGCTGTTCTCCTTGAAGGCGGCGGCAATCCAGATCGTCCCGACATCGATAAATGTCATGGCCGGCTGGCCGACGCTCACGACCTTGCCGATGGAAAGCTGCAGGTTGGTGACGACGCCGGCCGATGGCGCGTGAATGGTCGTTCGAACCAAGTCCAGCTGGGCAGCCTCCAGCGCCGCAAGCGCTTCCCGGAGCTGTGGGTTGTCGTTGCCTGTCGGGCCGAGCTCTTCCTTGGCCTTGGCGAGATCGGCCTCCGCACCGGTCACCGCGGCCTCCGCCTGCTCGTAAGCGGATTTTGCCGTGTCATATCTTGCCTTGGAGAACACGCCCCGCTTGACCAGTTCAGTAGCCCGCGCGTACTGGTCACGCAGGTTGTCCCGATCCGCCTCCATTTCCACCAGCTTGGCCTGGGCGGCGTCCACCGTCGCAGTGGAAGCGCCGAGGGTCTGACCCACAAGCGCCAGATTGGCCTCCGCTTGGGCGACAGCAATTTGATAGGTGCTGGGATCGATGCGGAAAAGCACCTGATCGGCTTCGGCCAGCGAGTTGTCGTCGACATTGACCTCTATGACACGGCCCGTCACCTCAGGCGCTATCCCCACGACATAGGCCTGAACCTGCGCCTGCGACGTGGAGGGTGTACGCCGCTCCATGAAGACGGACAGCACAAACAGGACGAGCGCCAAGAGCACTATGATAAGCGCCGTTCGGCGCAACGGATTGCGGCCGGCGACGACAGCTGCAGGCTGGGTTGAATCCACGGCTCTTCCCCCCGGAAAGACGCTATTCATCGACTCCACGGCCTGCAGTGGCATACCGGAAGCCGAACTGGACCAAGCCCGATATTACACCTTACCGGCAGAGATGTCGTCCGAATAGACGATGCGGGTGCTGCGGCATTCTGAATCCCTGAATGCGTGAACCAGAGCATCGCCCCGGCACTATGGCAGGGGCATCTTAACGGCACCGCCGGCGCCGCGAAAGAGCTGCTTCGTCTCGCTGCCAAGCGTCTATCGCAAGTGCCTAGTCTCGCCACGAACAGACAGGATGCAAGGCAAGCGCTCAACGACTATTGCAGGCGCTGGGGGCATCGCGTGGCGGTTCGCCAATGCCAAGGCGCGCGGGGAGTTCGGCGCGGACGCCGAGGGCCACGGCTCGACAAGCGGTTCCAGATTTTGCAAGCCTCTGTGCAATCAAGCCCCCGCAACCAAATCTTCCCAAGTAACCAAAATAACCAGACCCAGATGTGCTGGCGATCCTAGCGCATCCGTCGTGCGGACCATAGCTGAGGGGTGAGGAGGAAAAGGGCATTGATCCAGTGAACCAATGACCCGACGAACCGTTCAAATTCGGCCCCCGAAACGAACAAACAGCCCGCACAAGCCGGGCTTCTTAGGCACAACAGCACTCAGCGACCGATCGGGCACCATCGCGGCGACGTCCTCGCCATCGAGGCTTTTCCATAAAGCCGCGCATGTCGTCGTGTTCCCGAAGAAGTCGAAGCGGATTCCAGGATTTTCCGGTGCCTCCGACACAGGGCTTCGACGGGCAATAGAGGCATGTCACCCCCGAAGCTCGTAAAGCTCCGTCTGCCCTGTTCGACCTCTGACGCTGACCGTTCCGATGGAGATGAAATTGAAGCTCTCTTCAACCGCGTCGCGGATCGCGCTGCTCACCAGGATCGAAGTTCCATAGTCACGGTTCAGGCCCTCTAGCCGCGAGGCGATGTTTACCGTGTCTCCGATGGCGGTATATTGGCGGCGGCTCTCGGCGCCGACGCTCCCCACAACGGCCGGGCCGGTGTGAAGGCCGAAGCGGGTGATGAGTTCGGGGCGACCGGCGGCATTATTAGCCGCGTTCATCGCATCGACGGCCGCCTTCACCGACAAGGCACAGCGGCAGGCGTTTTCGACATGTCGCTCGTCGTGAACGGGTGCGTTCCACATCGCAAAAATGGAGTCTCCGATGTATTGGACGATGGTGCCGCCGTGGCGCTCGACGATCATGTTGAGGGTTTCGAAATAGGTGGAGAGCAGGGCGACGACCTCTTCGGGGGAATGCCGCTCGGAAATGGTCGTGAACTCGCGGATGTCGGTGAAGAGAACGGTGATCTCCTGCCTGGAGGCAGAGCCTATGGCGGACTGGCCGGCGATGACGATCCGGCGCACGAGTTCGCGCGGCACGTAGAGCGAGAACGTCCGGATGGCATCGCGGGCCGAGCCCAGCGCCTTCGCGAGCGCGTTGACCTCGGATATCCAGGAGCGTGAGACGCGGCTCTGCTTGAATTCCAGATTGCCCAATTGCCTTGCCTCGTCGGCCAATGCATAGAGCGACCGGCTGATCAATCGGGAGATGATGATCGCGGCAATCGCGCCTGCTGCCAGGAAGGCAGCGGCGGCGGCAAGGTTGCGCCTCAGCGTGCGCTCGACAGGCCCGATGAGCTCGTCGAGTGGTGCGGCGATGATGACCGTATAGTCTTTCAGCAAACCGGCTATTTCCGCATGGAAGGTTTGAGCGAGGTACTCGCGGCCATTCACCGCAAAGTGGACGACCTCGCCATCCGGCACGCGACTGTCTTGTGCCAAGTTCGTGACCGCTGGAATGGCGGAATCTGCGTCTACCGCGTCTGCGGCCGACAGCACCATCCCACGGCGGATGCGATCGCGCAGTTTCGTCATGACTGCCGGGTCGGAGTGTACGATCAGGCGGCCTGTGTTGTCGAACACATAGCCATGCGCCTGTTTCGAGACCGTGCCGATATCGACAACCTCCCCCAGGCTCACAAGCATCACATCGACGCCGATCACGACTCGATCCTGCCCGACGGTGGGCGTAGCGAACGTCAGGGTGAGGTAGTTGGTCGCGGCTGAGATGTAGGGGCCGACCGAGGTCGTCCGTCCCTCGGAGAGCGCAGCCTTGTACCAAGGCCGAAAGCGTGGATCGAAGACATCGTCGCGGTCGGCACGCCGAGCGAGAGGGCGAGCGTCCTTATCGAAGAAGGTCCACGTCGTCACTGGAATGCCGATGACCTTGGTGATCGTGCGAACGGCGAATGCGGCTCCGGAAGGGGCGTTCAAGGTGTCGCGCCAGGCGGGATTTGTGCCAATGCTGATGGCTTGTACATAGGTCCCATCGGCATAACCGGCATAGATTCCGTCGATGCGGAAAGACGACTTCAGTAGCCGCAGCAGGAGATTGTGCTTCGCCAGCAGGTCCTGGGGAGGCGGCGTAAGCATTTGCGGGACCGCAGAGGTCGTCTCGATCGCGGCGTAGGCGCGGCTGAAGACATTGCGGTAGTCCTCGATGCTGCGCAGGCCGAGCTGCCGCATCTGGGCTTCGCCGGCAGAAAGGGCAGTCACCTTGCCTTGGGTATATGCCATCCACACGAGCGGCAGCGCCGTGCAGGCCAATAGCCCGACAATGATGACGCTAAGATGCAGTCGCAGGGGAAATCCCCAGTCCGATGGCGTCGTGGTTTCCGTCGCGGACGATGGCGGGCGATGTTCCATACCTAACCCCCAAGAGCGATTGCAATGCCGACCAGCACAAGGCCGAGGCAAGTCATTGTTATACCTGCATTGAGCGGTTTCGCGTCGGAAAAGCGCGCCCAGGCACAGCCCGTCACGAACAGGAGGCCAATCAGCAGAAGAAGGAATTTAAGCCGGACGATAACTGGACGATCGTGCGCGACTAGCCCAAGCCATTCGCAGAACACGCGGATGCGTCGCGGGAACGCTTGGCCTTTAGAGACTCGAGCATCGTTGTTCGTCAGCGACTTTTCCTGCCGACAGGCCGCAGGAGCTTGTTTGCCCGTGCGGACGCGTCGCGCAATCCTGCCGGGCGTACTGGGTGTCTATCCGATCAGGCGCCTTCGCGTCCGATCTATTCGACGGGCGGCTCCCAGGTCAAGAAGAAGCCGACGTCGCCGGGGATGCCGCCCGGGAAATTGATAATCGCCGCTCTCAGGCCGTAACCCTGGGGCTTCGCGACCGTTTCAAATAGATCGTAGTGTTCCTTTGCCTTGCCCTGTAGGCTATTTTGCTAGCCGGGCAGGTTGTTGTTGATGCCGCGACCGCTGTCCGAGCAGAGGTTGGACGGGAAGCTGTAGACCATCGCTTCGTATTTCCCGTCCGCAGCCGCCTTCGTCACAACGCGTTTGATGACTGTGCGTTCTGTCTCACCGATATGCTTCTGGAAAAATCCTCGACGAACTCTGCATGTTTCGTCGCCTCGCGGGCCTTTATCTTTTCGTCGCGTCCCATCTCCGCGAGCTGAAGTTCAATTGCACGCTTGCGCAGATCTTCGGCACTGGTCATCGACTGAGGGGTCGTCTCGCTTGCAGTCATCGCCATGTCCTCCAAAGTTTTCCAAAGGATGAGGTGCGTACGGGCGTTAAGGCAGTAAATACGCGTCGGATGGGGTAGCATACGGTATGCTACGTCGCGAACTACCGGCTGCCGATCATGCCATCGTCAGGAGGGATCGCGACGCCGGAGGCCCGCAAGCCGTCAAGGAAGTGCTTCTGGTCTTGCGGACGATGGAGACGTAGCGCCACTTCCTTGCGGATGTTTTCCATAAGCACCGGGGCATTCATCCGGAGCCAGTCCTGCTCGCTGCGCGCTTCATCAAGCTTGCCTGACGCGCCGAGGATGGCCAGCAGAACGAGATGGTGCATGGGATTGTTTTTCAAATCGGCCATGCGGGCCCAAAGCTCAGCTGCCTGATTGTCTCCCCTCATATAGGCACATAACGCCATACCGCCCTCGTAGTATCCTCTAGGGCCGGGATTTCTGCTGATCGCGCCGGAGATCAATTCGCAGCCGGTGTCCCACTTTCCGGACATCGCGAGACGGAAGCCATATTCGCCCGCAACCTCCGTATCATTGGGATTGATTGCGTAGGCGGCAGCTCCCGCTCGCAGTGCAGCGTCCAAGTCGTTGTTGAAGAAGCTGGCGAGCATCAGCGCCTGCAATGCGCGTGCGTTCCGGGGGTCAAGATCCACCGCGCGTTTGGCTGCGTCCGCCGCGAGCTCCAGTGGCCGTGGCGACGACTGGGCTCTGGGCTGGTATTGGAACCTCACCTCGTCGAGATAGATCAGCGATAGCAAAGCCCAATACGTAGAATTAGTTGGAAGCCGTCTGATTGCCTCCTTCAGACAATCTCTTACCGCCGCATGCATCCGCGGATCGAGCTCGGCTCGATATGCATAGTACGACAGCGCACATGAATAAGCTTCCCAATCGCCGCTGTCCGGCTTGACGACCTTGCTGGCATAAGGCTGAAAGGTGATACCGTATGGTTGGGCAATGGTCGTGGCAATGCGTTGCGCAACGTCGGTCTCCACCTCAAGCAGGTTACGCTCGCGCAGGTCCGCATCATAATCGTCTGCCCAGATGACGGCACCGTCCGCGTGGCGGATCAACCGCGCGATCAGCCGCATTTTATCCGCTTCGAGCCGAACGCTTCCCTGCAGTGCAAACCATGGCCCTTCCGCCTGGGATCCCTGCCGTGTTCGGGGGGCAATCACGACGATCTCCCTGAACTTCGTGAGTTGCCCGACAACGTCAGTCAGCCCTTGTGCGATGTCTGCCGAGGCAGCGTTGCCAGGAACGTTCTGGAACGGCTCGACGATGATCCTGGGCTGAGCGCCGTCGCTTGAAAAAGCAGATGAGGACAGGGGCGGTGGAGCGGCAATGGAAAGCCGCGGCGCCTCAAGGAAGTCTATGATCCCAACAATTGCCGCAGACACGGCTATGGCATACCAGATCCAGCGTCGGTAGCGTGTAGGAGGGGATCGCATAGGTGCCGGCGCCGGTTCTGGCGGATCCCGTTCAGGAGGCGTGCTCGGGGCCGATACCACTTGAGCGGTGGGGTCGCAGGCACCTTCGGCATAGCCGAAGGATGGCACATACCCGCCTTTTGGTATCGTAACAACGATGCTGTCGGCGTGGCCGGCAACCAAGTAGTAGCGTTCGAGCGCCCAGCGGATCCGGCCTGCCTCGATCCGCACAACCGGATCGTTTTGGGCGTCGAAGGACGTGTCTCTCGCGAATACCTCTTGCGCAATCGTGTAGGCCTTCAGGTAGTCTGCACGGCCCGAAAGGGTCCCCTCCACAATGAATTCGAGAAATCGCCGGCCCCGGTCGGGTGCGTGAAACTCGCCACTGGAGAGGATGCGCTCGATTTGATCACGTATTTCATTGACTGTGGGATTGGCAGCCCCATCCCTGCTCGCTCGGGAACTTTGCATTGCAGGCGTCCTCAGACTGTTCCTGTCGCTCAGTTTTATCCGCGGTTTCAGTATATACTAGATCTGCTAATTCAGGGGGTTGCAGAATAGTTGTTTGATCTCCCGTAAGGGGCGATTCTGCATTTGCGGCGCAAGGCCTCTCATATGGAAACAGACGAGCTTGACCAGATTGCACAAGTCGAAATCTCCTTCGCGCTTGCAAAGCACATCGCGTTATCTTATTGGGTAAACGATAACCCAAGGGAGGAAGACTTGGCGGCGTCGCTTTCAGATATAGCGGAGCGGGCGGGGGTCTCGATCAAGACCGTCTCCGGCGCGCTGCATGGCGGATCCGCCCGTATGTCGGAAGAGACGCGCTCGAGGATCAAGCAGATTGCCGAGGAACTCGGCTACGTCACCAACCTCGCTGCCAGAGGCGTGCGGCAGGGTTGGTTGCCGCTGATCGGCGTCGTAGCCGACGAGCTTATCACCTCACCCTTTGCGACG
This sequence comes from Rhizobium sp. T1470, assembly GCF_042140505.1. Lineage (NCBI taxonomy): Bacteria > Pseudomonadati > Pseudomonadota > Alphaproteobacteria > Hyphomicrobiales > Rhizobiaceae > Rhizobium > Rhizobium sp. T1470. The sequence goes on along the minus strand of NZ_CP148091.1, from coordinate 3,947,274 downwards.
GAGATCATCCGCGGCCTCGATGGTGCCGCACGGACGGCGGAGATGGCCGCCTTTGCGATGAACCTCAACGGCACCCGCGACGTCGCGTCGGTTCTGGAGGAGGTGCGCCGCTTTCGTCCTCGCGCCATCGCCTATGCGGCGATGTACCACAAGACCGTCGCCTTGCCTGAAGCGTTGGTCGGAAATGTCGGCATCATGATCAACTGCAGCGAAGCCAACGGTCGGGTAACCTCGCTGGTGCCTGACGAAGAGAGTGCTGCCTTCGAGATCACTCGTCACCTGCTCGCCGCCGGGCGTCGCCGCATTGCCTTCATCAATCTTCCGGGCCTTCTCGCCGGGGAATTGCGTGAGCGCGGCTTTCGAAAGGCGCTCCATGAAGCAGGCTTTGCGCCGACCGGCGTTGTGCCTGCTGTCCGCCGTCCGATCTACAGTGACCGAGCGCCCAGTCTGGTCGGAACGCATATCGACGGCCTCATGAACGCGAGCGAGCGTCCCGATGCCATTCTCTGTGGCAACGATCGTGTCGCCATGGAGGTGTATTCGGCGCTAAGGCGCGTGGGAGCGCGCATTCCCGACGACGTCGCGGTCGGCAGTTTCGACAATCAGGTCGAGATCGCCACAAGGCTCGATCCACCGCTGACAACGATGGCTCTGCCGCATCGCGCCATGGGCCGGCTTGCCGCAGAGATACTGCTGGGCGAGGAGACGGTTCCTCCGCAAACGCGAAGGCTTCCATTCCAGCTCATCTCTCGGTCTTCCATCTGAAAATCAACAGCAGCATGACGATCCAAAGGAGGAGAAATAAAATGGGTAAACGTTTACTTTCGGCGCTTCTGGTCTCGACGTCCCTTGCCGTAACCGCCGGCCTGGCGCAGGCTAAGACGGTCATTCACATGATGCATCAGGGTGATCTGGGTTGGGTCAAGACCTACGGCGACGTTGCCAAGCGCTTCGAAGAAGCCAATCCCGATGTTGACGTCGAACTCATCTATGCGCCGCATGATGCCTACAACGAAAAGTTCAGCGCGGCCGTGATGGCCAAGCAGTTGCCCGACATCATGGAACTCGATGCACCGTTTCTCGCCAACTACGTTTGGTCGGGATACCTGCAGCCGATCAAGCCATTGATCGAGAAGGATGTCATCGACGACATGACGCCTTCGAATGTTGCACAGGGTACCTATCCGATCGACAATGACCTCTATGCTGTCGGTCTCACCGACTCCTCGGTCGTGCTCTACGGCAACAAAAAATACCTGGAGGCGATCGGCGCACGCATTCCGAAATCCGTCGACGACGCCTGGACGCGCGAGGAATTCGAAGGCTACCTGGAAAAGCTCTCCAAGCTCGACGGTGTCAAATGGCCCATCGATACGTTCCGCGGCTATGGCATCAAGACGGAGTGGATCACCTACGCTTACGGACCACTTCTCGCGTCTGCCGGCTGTGACCTGATCGACCGGACATCGTGGAAGGCAACGGGAACGCTGGACGGCGAGGCCTGTGTCAATGCGCTGACGTTGATGCAAACGTGGGTGAAGAACGGTTGGGTCGTTCCGGGCTCTTCGGGCACAAACCAGTTCTATGCCGACGGCAAGCCGGCTGCATTGGCACTCGGCGGCCATTGGTTCTATGCGGAGGCAGCCGCGGCGATGAAGGACGATATCGTCGTTATGCCGCTGCCGAAGCTCGGCACCAAAGGTGTCAGCCCTAACGGGACCTGGATCTGGGGTATCACGAAGTCGTCCGAGCATCCCGACGTTGCCGGCAAATTCCTGAGCTTCCTTCTGAAGGACAAGGCGTACCGCGAGTTCGCCAAGGAGAATTCCGGCTTCCCCGGACTGAAGAGCTTTGCCGCCGATTCGCCGGTCTATGCTGCGGGTGGCCCGATGGCCGTTGCCTTCGAACAGGCGTCGAAGACGGCCGTCGCTCGCCCGCCGCATCCGGCCTATCCGACGATTACCTCGGCCTTCATGCAGGCCGTCGACAAGATCTTTAATGGTGGTGACGCCAAGGAAGCGTTGTCGGAAGCCGCAAAGAAGATCGATGAGGACATCGAGGATAACGCCGGCTACCCGCCGTTTGATGCGCAGCAGTGAGACTTTTGCCGCCAGGCCGTGCCAGTAAGGCAGCCTGGCGGCAACCCCGTTGGATGCCCCCAATCTTCAGGAGGAGGAGATCATGACTTTGCAACAATCGCCCGCTGCCGGGCGACTGCGCTCGGCCAGCCGACGCGATCGGCGTCGGCTGGCGCAGGAGGCCCTGATGATCGCCCCCGCCGTCCTACTTCTCGCCTTCTTCCTGATCGCGCCGTTCCTTCTGTCATTCTGGACGTCCATGACGAACCAGCCGCTGGTGCCGCGGCCGACGCCGGTGCGCTTCGTCGGGTTGTTGAACTTCCAGCGCATCTTCAACGATCCGCTGTTCTGGACGGCCTTGTGGAACGTGTCGCGCTTTACATTCTGGGTTCTGCCGGTTCAGTGCGGCCTCGCATTTGCGACGGCGCTGCTGCTGCACCAGAAGATACCCGGTCGCAATCTCCTGCGCGGCATGTTCTTCCTGCCTGCGATCACCTCCATGGTTGTCGTCTGCGTCATCTGGGGCACTTTGTTCCAATATCCCAGCGGGCCGTTCAACCAGATCGTCGGCTTCCTGTCCGGCGGCCGGATCCAGCCGATCGACTGGCTGGGCGATCCCAACTGGGCGATGTTCTCGATCGTGCTGCTTTCCGCGTGGCAGGCCTATGGCTTCCAGATGATCGTCTACCTCGCCGGTCTCCAGGGGATCCCGGACGAACTCTATGACGCTGCCAAGATCGATGGCGCCAACGCACTGCGCCGCTTCTGGCATGTCACGATGCCCGGTCTGCGGCCTACTCACGTCTTCGTGCTTGTCATTACGACCATCCAGGCGTTCAAGCTCTATACGCAGGTCGCCATCCTCACCCAGGGTGGACCAAAAGGAAGCACCGAAACCGTCGTGCACTACATGGTGCGGGCCGGATTCGAGGAGCAGAAGCTCGGCTATGCTTCCGCCGTCTCCGTCATCCTGTTCGTCATCGTACTCGTAATCGCGCTGATCCAGCGCAAACTCTTGAGGCGCTTTGATGTCTGATCTCGTCATGAGCCAAGCGACGCCCGTCGTGAAGCCCTGGGCTTCCAGCAAGGCGTCATTCCACCTCGTCCAGGCCGTCTGCATCTTTATCATTGCCCTGGTGGTGATCTCACCGCTGTTCATGCTCCTCATCGCGAGCCTGAAAGACGATCGTTTCCAGATTCTGGCGGATATGGGCAGCTTCCGCGCCTTCTGGGTGTCTGATCCGACGCTCGCCAACTTCAAGGAAGTCGCGCACTTCTCAGGCGAACTGGCATTCGGCCGCTACCTTCTCAACTCGCTGCTGATCCTGGCGGTCACAGTCGGCGGCGGCCTCGTCGTCAATTCCATGGCCGGCTTCGTGCTGGCCTGGGGCTCGCTGCGCGGCAAAGCCGTCTTGCTTGCGCTGGTCGTCGCTCTCTACGTAATTCCGCAGGAAAGCATCATCATGCCGCTGGTGGTGATGGTGTCGCGCGCCGGCATGACCGACACCTTCGCCGTGCAGATTCTTCCCTGGGTCGCGAGCCCCCTCTACATCTTTCTGTTCTACCAGTTCTTCGCACAGCTTCCCAAGGAGCTCTACGAGGCGGCGGAGATCGATGGGGCTTCAGTCTTCCGTATCTATCGCTCGATCTATATGCCGCTCAGCCTGCCTGCGCTTGCCACCGTCTCGATCCTCATGGGGATCGAAAGCTGGAACCAGTATCTCTGGCCGACCCTCGTGACGCAGACAGACTATGCGCGTCCGATCTCCGTCGCCATCGCCACCTTCTTTGGCCAGGACAGCATCTATTGGGACCGCGCCATGGCCGCCTCCGTCCTGATGATGATCCCCATTCTCGCTCTCTACCTCGCTTTCCAGCGCTGGTTTGTGAGCTCGTTCGTCGGCTCTGCCGTGAAAGGTTGATTGATGACAATTCAAAGAGGACGTTTCTCGGGGTCTCGGGAGAACGTGAGTGCCGATCTTCAAGCCGGGGACGTGATCCACGTTTGGCTGAAGGCGCGGATCACGGGCGTTACGGCTACTGTCGCCGTGACCGTCGCGGGTGTCGAGATCGCCGCGGCGGTTTCCACCAAGACCGAAGAGTTCGAATTCCACCACGTTGTTCTGTCGGCAGGTGGAGAATGCGTGCTGAGCTATGAGCCATCGGCCACGGCCGTCTCGGTGATCTACAGCTTCGATCCGGTAAGCGTGCTTGAGGAGGGCATTCGCGTGCTTCACTACGCGGCAGCAAATGCGCCGCCGCAACTCCATTCGGGGTATCATTTCCGCCCGCCCTTCGGCTGGATGAACGACCCCAATGGTTTCGGCCGATTCGAGGGGAAAGCGCACCTTTTCTACCAGCATTACCCGCATAGCCTGCGCTGGAACACGATGCATTGGGGGCATGCGGTCTCGCATGACTACCTTCACTGGACGCATCTTCCGGTCTTCCTGTTTCCTGGAGCCGAACTCTCGATGCGTGACGACGGCCGCGGAGGGGCTTTTTCCGGGTCGGCCATCCCGGTTGCGACAGAGGACGGCGAGCAGATCCGCATCTTCTTCACCGAGCAGGTGCGGGATCGGAAGCCGGAGGAGCAGATACAGCTTTCTGCGATCTGCGCAGACGGGATTTTTGTTGGCAACCCCTCCGTTGTTCTGCCGGTGCGACCGGAAGGACTGGGGCTCACTCCGGATTTCCGCGATCCCAATGTATTCAAGGGGCCGGATGGCCTCTGGAAGATGTTGCTCGGCAGCCGCGACAAATCCGGCGGCGTGATCCTCCTTTATGAGACGTGTGATCGCGATGCAGCGGGCAGCTGGAACCTTGTCGGCGTCCTGCATCGCGAGGATCGCTTTGGCATGACGGCCGCAGAATGCCCCTGCATGATCCCTCTGGGCGATGTCGCAAGCGACGAGACGCGCTGGGCTCTCATTTTCGGCCTCCTGACCAGCCGCGATCCAGCGACCGGACGCCGCAACATGTCGTCCGTCACCGTTGGTCGGTTCGATGGTCGCCATTTCCAACCGGAGTTCGAGCAGGAACTCGACTTCGGATCTGACGCCTATGCCTTTCAGGCCTTTGTCGATCATGACGGACCTGTCGGTCTGGCTTGGCTGGCGAATTGGACGGACGTTTCAAAGAGCGTCGATTTTCCAACGGCCATGACACTGCCGCGGCGCATTCTTCTCGATGGAAGCGCGGTTCTGACGCCGCCCCTCGAGGCAGTCGAGGGCCTGCGCCACAAGCTTCTCGATGACGACGGGTTGCGGACCGGCAAGAGCGTCGAGTTGGTCGATGGGGCGGTCGAGATTCAGCTTGACCTCAAGCAAGCCGGAGCATCCTTCGAACTCAGTTTCGACCATCCCGAGATCAGTCTTGGTGTCCGGCAGGACGAAGATGGGCTGGCGGTCCTTTTCGACACCGGAACGGGAAAGCCGTCGCCGCGCTACCTGGCTGCCGGCGCCAAGCCTGAGCAGGTTCGCATCTTTCTCGACGCGGGCTCGATTGAAGTGTTCGCGGACAACGGCCGCTGGTGCGGCACGAAGCGCATCCCAGGCTTTGCCGCTATCCGATCGGCAACACTTAACGCATCCGAAGGCAGCGTCGCGGCTGCTCGCGTCTGGCAACTCAAGCTCTGATCGAAGAGAAGACATGGCATCCGTCGCGATTGAACAGGCTTCGCAAGCAATAGGGCGCCGTGCCGGTTTCCACGGCGTCTCCGTGGATATAGAGGACGGCGAGTTCGTCACATTGGTCGGGCCGTCCGGCTGTGGTAAGTCGGCCTTGCTGCGCATGCTCGCCGGACTGGAGGATATCAGTGGCGGAGAAAGGGGACGTGTCGTCACCTCCAAGGAGTGCGATATCGCGATGGGTTTCCAGAGCTACGCGCTCTACCCTGACGGTTGCCGAATACAGGGGCTTTGCTTTGAAGCTGCAGGGGCAGGACAAGGTGGCGAGCGGCAGGCGCGTCCAAGAGGCTGCGGACATTCTGGCGCTGCAGCCCCTGCTTGATCGCCTGCCGAAACTGCTCTCCGGGGGCAACGGCAACGCGTGGCGATGGGGCGCGCAATCGTGCGCCACCAAAAGGTCTTCCTGCTCGACGAGCCGCTTTCGAACCTGGACGCCAAGTTGCGGGTGACGATGCGTGCAGAGATCAAAGACCTGCACCAGCGACTGAAAACGACAACCGTCTATGTGACCCAGGATCAGCTCGAAGCGATGACGATGGCTGACAAGATTGTCGTCATGCATGCTGGGCAGATCGAGCAGATCGGCCGACCGCTTGAACTCTACGATCGGCCAATCAATACCTTCGTCGTGAGATTCGTCGTGAGATTCGTCGGCTCGCCGGCATGAACCTCTTTGAAGGGCTCCGGGATGGGCGGTTTCATCTGGACCAGGGCGTCATTGCCACTGCCGCGATGCGAGACGCCGGTCGATGTCCATACCTACGGCATCCGTCCGGAGCACTGACGATTTCAGAGGCGGCATTCCTGCGACGGTTCTGGTAGTGGAGCCGACGGGCGCCGAGACGCATGCCCTCATGTCGATCGGATCACAGACCGCAGCGATGGTGCTGCATGATCGGGTCACCCTGCTCCGGGTGAGGCGATAAAAGTCGTTCCTGACTTATCCAAGACGCATCTTTTCTCGTCCGAGGGAATGCGGCTGAACTGACGGATAGCAGGCATAGCAAACCGACGCACACCGGGGTATCATGCGCATGTTATTGAGAATGCCGCAGAAATTCTACCAGGTGTAGAATTTCTGCGCCTCCGCTGATTGACAGTTGTCGGTCGTGCGACAAGTTAAGCTGGTCGTTAGACGCAGTTTGAGGGGGCTCAATGAAACGTTGCGGCAGTCAATTCTCCGCCGTGCTTGCGACTGCTGTTTTCACTCTCGCGACGAGCGTGGACGCACTCGGCCAGGAAGGTGCCAAGCCGGCCGCGCCTTTGCCGGCGGTGACCGTTGCGCGGGCGCTCACCAAGGACATTCGACCGTCTATTTCGTTCAGCGCCCGCGTGGAAGCCATCGACAAGGTCGAGCTACGAGCCCGAGTCGACGGCTTCCTCGAGAAGCGTCTCTTTACGGAGGGTCAAGACGTCAAGGCCGGGGACCTGCTCTTCGTCATGGAGAAAGGCCAGTATGAGGCCGCCGTTGGCCAGGCAAAAGGAGCAATCGAGTCGGCGGAATCAGCGTTGGCGCTGACCAACATCGAGGTTGATCGACAGACAGCGCTTGTTGCGAAGAGTGCGGCACCCAAGTCGCAGTTGGATCTGGCGACGGCAAAGCAGCGGGAAGCGACGGGGAGCCTTGTCCAGCTGAACGCTTCGCTCGACAAGGCAAATCTGGACCTCAGCTATACCGATATTCGCGCGCCAATCACCGGACGGATCGGTCGCTCGCAGTATTCCGTCGGAAATTTTGTCGGCCCATCCAGCGGCGTCCTTGCGACAATCGTCAGCCAGGATCCGATCTACGTCACCTTTTCAGTTTCGCAGCGCGAGATCCTGGAGGTGCGCGAAAAATTGGGCACCTCGGGCAAGTTGGGCGAGCAGGTGAGCGCTGCCAACGTGCATGTGCAGCTTGCCAACGGCAAGCAGTATGACCAACCCGGCAAGGTCAATTTTGTCGATGTGACGGTGAATCAGGGAACCGACACGGTGCCGGTGCGGGCAACCTTTCCCAATCCCGACCGCATTCTGATAGACGGGCAGTTGGTGAATGTGACAGTTGAGGGGGGCAGCCCACAGAACATGCTGGTCATCCCGCAAGCGGCGGTGCAGCTCGACCAGTCGGGCCCCTATGTACTCGTCGTCAACAGCGACAAGAAGGTTGAGACGCGCCGGATCGAAGCAGGCCCACCCGAAGGGAGCGAGCTCCCGGTCTTGAAGGGCCTGACGGCGGAAGACCTCGTCATTACTGAAGGAATTCAGAAGGTTCGTGCGGGCCAGCTTGTGGCACCAGTCGAAACAAAGTCGGGGTCGTAAGCCATGTTGTCCGCGATTTTTATCGATCGGCCGCGGCTTGCGGTCGTCATTTCACTCGTCATCACCATCGCCGGCTTCGTGGCGCTGACGGTTATCCCCATCGCACAGTTTCCGGATATCGTGCCGCCGCAGGTGTCGGTAACGGTGACTTATCCGGGTGCAAGTGCCGAGACCGTGCAGCAATCGGTGGCCCAACCCATCGAATCGCGCGTCGTTGGCGTCGACAACATGATCTACATGAAGTCGACCAGCGGCAATGACGGAAGCTATACGCTGACGGTCAGTTTCGCGGTGGGTACTGATCCCGACATCAACACCGTCAACGTGCAGAACCGCGTCAACCTGGCCGAGGCGCAACTGCCGCAAGAGGCACGTGCACAAGGCATCAGCGTCAAGAAGAAATCCTCGGCGCTGATGCAGTTGATCGCGCTCACCTCGACGAGCGGTGACCATGACCAGCTCTTCCTTTCCAATTATGCGACGATCAATATCATCGACGGTCTGAAACGGATTCCGGGCGTCGGTGATGTCTCGCTGCTGACGCCATCGGACTACAGCATGCGCATCTGGGTTTCTCCCGATCGCCTGACGAATTTTTCGATGACGCCGAACGATATCGTCGACGCATTGAAGCGCCAGAATATTCAGGCCGCAGTCGGCCGCATCGGCGCACAGCCGGCATTGCCCGACCAGCAATTCCAACTCACCATTCAGACCAAGGGTCGCCTGACCACCACCGAGGAATTCGGAAACGTCGTGCTGAGGGCCGAGCTGGACGGCTCCTTCGTCCGCATCCGCGATGTGGCCCGCGTCGAGCTGACCTCGAAATCGGCGGAGCAGCTCGGTCGTCAGGACGGCACGCCGGCCGCAGTGCTTGGCATCTATCAGTCGCCAGGTGGCAACGCCATCGCGACGGCCGAAGCGATCAATCAGCTCCTCGAGAAGCTCAAGCCGTCTTTCCCCGAAGGCGTCCAATACAAGGTCACTTACGATACGACGAAGTTTGTCGAGGAGAGCATCCACGAGGTCGTCAAGACGCTGATCGAGGCCTTCGTCCTCGTCGTTATCGTGGTCTACCTGTTCCTGGGGAGCGTGCGGGCAACCCTTATTCCCCTGATTGCCGTGCCCGTGTCGTTGATCGGCACATTTGCAGTGATGATGGGGCTGGGCTTTTCCGCCAATACCGTGTCGTTGCTCGCGCTGGTTCTTGCCATCGGCATCGTCGTCGATGACGCCATCGTCGTGGTCGAAGCCGTTGAAGCGAATCTGGAAAAGGATCCGAGCATTACGCCCGCAGAGGCGGCCCGTCGTGCCATGCGCGACATCACGGCGCCGATCGTCGCCATTACACTGGTGCTTCTTTCGGTCTTCGTGCCGGTGGCCTTCATCCCCGGCATTTCCGGCGAGCTGTTCCGGCAATTCGCTGTTGCCGTCTCCGTGTCGATGGTCATCTCGGCCATCAACGCACTCAGCCTCTCTCCGGCGCTCTGCGCAGTTCTCCTGAAGCCCCACCACGGTCCGAAGCGTGGTCCGATCCGCTACGTCCTGAAGGGGATCGATCTCGCTCGCGACGGTTACGCCGCGATCGTGCGGCGCTTTGTTCGTCTGGCGGCTTTTGGGCTGGTCCTGCTTGCGGTGCTTATCCTCGGCACCGGCTGGCTGTTCAAAACGACGCCCACGGGCTTCCTCCCCTCCGAGGACCAAGGTGCGATCTTCGGCGAAATCGTTTTGCCTGATGGCGCTTCGGTCAACCGATCGGATGCCGTCGCGAAACGGGTCGAGGAGATGATCCGCAAGACCGAAGGCATTCAGGGCGTTATGTCGGTCGTCGGCTACAGCTTGCTTGACGGCCAGGTGAAGTCGAACGCCGCCCTGCTGGTGATGACATTGAAGCCCTTTGCGGAGCGCACCACGCCTGAGCTTTCGGTAAACGGCCTGATCGCGAAGCTCAGCGCCGAGCTTCAGGCGATCCCGGAAGCCAACGTTATCGTCTACAATCTGCCGCCGATCATCGGTCTTGGAACAGGGAGCGGCTTTGAATACCAGCTCCTCAGCCTCAGCGGCGGCTCGTCGACGGAAATCGCGCAGGCTGCGCGCGGTCTCGTTTTTGCGGCGAACGAGAATCCGGCCCTGAGCAGGGTCTACACCACCTACACGGCCAATACACCGCAGCTCTATCTCGACATCGATCGCGAGAAGGTTCAGACGCTGGGGATCCAGGTCTCCGACGTCTTCAACGTGCTTCAATCGGTCCTCGGCAGTTCCTACGTGAACGACTTCAACCTGTTTGGTCGAACCTGGCAGGTGACGGTGCAGGGTGAGGCTTCCGACCGATCGAAGATCGATGACATCTACCGTATCAACGTGCGCAACAGCAAAGGCCAGATGGTGCCGATCAAGGCCTTTGCGCAGGCGCGGGTGATCCTTGGGCCACAGCTCATCGTCCGCTACAACAACTATTCCAGCGCCACGATCAACGGCGGACCGGCACCAGGTCGCAGTTCCGGCGAGGCAATTGCGGCCATGGACGAGGTCTCGGCCAAGACGCTTCCGCCCGGCTACAGTTACGAATGGACGGGAACCGCGCTGCAGGAAATCGAGGCGAGCGGCAAGACGGCGATCATCCTGGGGCTTGCCGTGCTCTTCGCCTATCTATTCCTGGTCGGACTTTATGAGAGCTGGACCATTCCGATCGCGGTGTTGCTTTCTGTATCCGCAGGCGTTGCCGGGTCGATGCTTGCCCTCAAGATCGCCGGCCTCGACAACAACCTCTATGCCCAGATTGGCCTCGTCGTCCTGATCGCGTTGGCGGCAAAGAACGGCATCCTGATCGTCGAGTTCGCCATGGAGCGGCGTAGGCACGGGCTTGGTATTTCGGAAGCGGCGATCGAAGGGGCGCGGGAACGTTTCCGCGCCGTGATGATGACGAGCTTTGCCTTCATTGCCGGCCTCATTCCCTTGGTCATTGCCGAGGGGGCTGGCATGCTCAGCCGCCGCGGTGTCGGCACCGCCGTCTTCGGCGGCATGCTGGCCTCGGCACTCGTCGGCATCTTTCTGATCCCCGTTCTCTATGTGATTTTCCAGTGGCTGCGGGAAAAGGCGAAAGGCGTCAAACGCGAGGCGAAACCACAGGTGGTCGAGGAAGAGCAGCACTAGCTGCCGGTTTGTCACCCCGGACGGAGAGGATCATCCGTTTGCGATGTACAGATCTGGCTTCCCAAGGATAAGGGCCGGCCGTGGTGAGGCTCTGCTGCACGCGTTGCGGCCAATATCTATGTACCGGTCATAAATCCCGCGATTGGCGAAGCGGGAAATGGCGGAGCGTCGTTGGAACATTTAGCGTGGTCGCAGGTTGCTTCTGTAAATAGGAGCGAAGCGATGCTGATTCTTGAAGAAATTCTCCTCGTTTCTGCTGATCGGGTGGCGTGCTGTCGTGGTCAACTCGAGTTGGATCTCGGGCAAATGATCGACGAGCTCGAGCGTTCGGGCTTCTCCCGCAAAGAAATATTGGTCGCCCTGAGCGAAATGATCAGCGAAGAATTCTCGGCTCTTCCAGACATGCCGAGATTCCACTGATCGCATCTACCCTTTCTGTCCGATATGGTGGAAATTCGCTCATTGCGCTATGACATCGCAATGAGCGAGAAGTTCCTGATCACCGGCCCGGACAATCCACCAGCCACCATCATGCTTGCCCACGGTACCGGCGCGCCGATGGACTCAAAGTCCATGACAGCGGCCGCAGACGCGCTTGCTGCGGTCGGGTTCTGCGTTGCACGCTTTGAGTTCGCTTACATGGCTGCCCGCCGGACGTCCGATGCGCGAAAGCCACCGCCGAAGGCCGAGACTCTGATCCCCGAATATCTGGAGGCGGTAAAGGCGCTCGCGAGCAACGGGCCGCTGATTATCGGCGGCAAATCCATGGGTGGACGAGTGGCGAGCATGGTGGCCGACGACCTCTACGAGCAAGGGACGATCCGTGGATTGTTGTGCCTTGGCTACCCTTTCCATCCACCCGGCAAGCCGCAACAGTTGCGCACGGCGCATCTGAAGAACCTGCGCACGCCGACGCTTGTCTGCCAGGGGACGCGCGACGAGTTCGGCACGCGCGAAGAGGTGGCGACTTATCCGCTTTCCGCTGCAATATCAGTCTTTTGGCTCGAGGACGGCGACCACGATCTTGCGCCGCGCAAGAAGATTTCCGGCTTCTCAGTCGGCGATCACCTCGCCACGACGGCTGCGCGCGTGAAGGCTTGGGCGCACGACAGCTGCCTCCGCTAGCGGCAGGCGGGAACGTCAACTCGACTTGACGGATGTGAAAGCTTTATGCATCTTCGCGTGCAAAGTGTGACGTGCATATCTACGATCCTTTCTCGCATGTTTGGGGGACAGGCATGGCGAAGCGCGTAGCATGTTCAGGGCTCTTTACATCCGTTCTCGCCGCAACGCTTGCGATGAGCAGCGCCGCCTTTTCCGCCGACCTCGTGATCGCGATGCCAAATTGGCCTTCGGGACAGGCGACAGCCAATATCCTCAAGGTCAGCATCGGCAAGGAGTTCGGGCTCAATGCCGATGTGCAGGAGATGGGCACGCTACTTGCGTTCAACGGACTCGAGAAGGGCACGGTGGATATCCACCCAGAGGTCTGGCAACCTAATCTCGAAGACGTCATCAAGCGGTTCGTGACGGAAAAGGGCGTCGTGGTTCTCGCCAAGCGTGGTGTGCCGGCCTGGCAGGGCATCTGCGCAACACCGGCTGCCGCGGAAAAGGGCCTGAAGACGATCGCTGATCTCAGCGACCCGGAAAAGACGAAGATTCTCGACACGGACGGCGACGGTAAAGGCGAGATGTGGCTCGGCGCACCGACATGGTCTTCGACCGGGATCGAGCGGATCCGGGCAAATACCTACGGCTATGCGAAAAACCTGACGCTGGTCGAGTCTGAAGAGGAAGTTGCCATGGCGGGGCTGGATATCGCGATCGCGACGAACCAGCCGCTGGTCTTTGCGTGTTACGCGCCGCATTTCATCTTTGACCTTCATAAGATCGTCCGCCTTGCCGAGCCTCCGCATGATGCCAGCAAGTGGAAGCTCGTCGGTCCTAACGATCCACTCTGGATCACCAAGTCCTCGGCATCGACGGCCTGGGACACGGCCAATTTCCGCATCGGATACGCAGCGGCTTTCGAGAAGAAGCACCCCGATATCGCCGCGTTCCTGGAAAAGGTCGATCTGTCGCCAGAGGAAGCGACGGCGATGGGCTATGCGCTCGAAGTCGAGCGTATACCGCCACTCGACTACGCCACAAAATGGGTCGCCGACAACGCAAAGCGCGTAGATGGGTGGGCGAAAAAATGACAGCAAAGCCCAGATTTCGAGTGAAGGCGAAAGAGGCCGCACGGGTGCGCAAGCTGACCTTGGCCCTGCTTGCGGCCGCAGCGTGCCTTTGCCCTCTTGCCGCGTGGGCACAGACGCAGATCTATGATTCCAAGACGCACACCTGGGTTGATTACGACAAGAGGAAGGCCCGCCAGTACTACGCGCGCAACAATCAGCCGCCGGAAGCATTCCGAATGCAGACGGTTCCCTTCAGGACCGCCGAGCCGCCGGGAACGATCATCATCGATGGCAACCAGCATTTCCTCTACCTCACCCAGCCTGGCGGTCAAGCCATCCGCTATGGCATCGGCGTTGGCCGCGAAGGCTTCGGATGGGCCGGGATCGTGCGTGTCGGCCGGACTGCGGAATGGCCGACCTGGACGCCGCCGGCCGAGATGGTGGCGCGCGACCCGAATGCGGCGAAGTGGGCGGCCGGGATGCCGGGTGGACCGGAAAACCCGCTGGGTGCCAGGGCGCTCTACCTCTACGAAGGCGACCAGGACACCATCTATCGTATCCATGGGACAGCGGAGCCTTGGACGATCGGGCTCGATGTGTCTTCCGGCTGCATCCGCATGAACAACAACGACATCGTAGACCTTGCGTCACGGATCAGGATCGGCGCCAAGGTCATTGTGCTGATGCAGGGGGCTGCACTCTACAAGGGCGTTTGAAAATGGGCCGGCTCAGCGCCGGAGAGCGAACGATCACGCTAGTCGGGGGACAGGATTTTGTGGAAACACACCGCGAAGACGATTTCGATCGGCCGAATGATGGCGGCAATGACAAGTGCGGCCCTGCTTGGTGCCTGCACGCCGACGCCACCGGCGCCTGAAAGCATGGCGCGCACAACGTTGCAGACCGCGCCGGCGGATCTGCAGCTGCTGTGCGCCAATTCGGCGGCTGGAGTTGCCGGTGCGAACGCCAAGGTGTTGCCCACGGCCTCTCGCCAGTTGCCCGATGGCACCTTTGGCGTCGACCTCGATGCCGGCGGCAAGAAATTCTCGTGCATCGTCGATAACAACGGCACGGTCCGGTCGGTGCAGCCGGCATAGTCGGCTCGCGGCACGCACCGCCGCCCGACGGTTTGGCGAACCCGCCGTGACCTTAGACGGCCGTCAGCTCCAGCTTGACCTCTGGGAAGCGACCGCAGCTTGCATGAACGCTTATCGCACCCGTCAGCCCGGTCGCCTCCAGCCAGAAGCCGGCCGTGCCGCCCTGTAGCGGAACCGATGCCGGACCGACAATCTTTGCGGGCCCGTCGACCTGCAGGGTGACATTCTCATTCATGAAGGGCAGGCGTTGACCCTGCTGATCAAGCGCGCGGATGATGACACGGGTCGTGTCGCGCTCGCGGGCCTTCAGCGTCGTGCTGTCGGCAACGATCTGCAGCGTCGTCGGCAGCGGGTCGGAAGCAAGCGTCAATCTGGCGACCGGTTCGCCGTCAATGTAGCCGGTGAATTCGCCGTCGATCCACTCGAGGCCCCATGTGCCAAGCTCATCAGGCGTGAAATGACGGTGGTCGAGAACCACAGGCGGGTGCGGCAGGTGCGGATAATTCTCGTGGTCGGGCCCGATTCGCTTCGTCACTGAGCCGTAGCGCAGTTCGACCTCGTCGCAGTTGGTCAGGATGATCAGTGGCAGCACGCCGCCGATGTTGCGTTCGCCGCGCGCCCAGAAGGTGACCGGCTGCATGACGATCTCTTCGGAAGGATCGCACTGGCTGGCATAGACATAGGCCGCAAACTTCGGTTCGCGGAACATGTCCATGACGCCATGATAGCAAATGCGGTCACCGGAGCCGAAGTCCTTGTGGGTGTTGTAGTCGAACATGCACCAACCGATCGCGCCTGCGATATCCGGATCGCCATAGGCGGCGTTCAGCACTTCGAGGTGGCGGCGGACATGCTCGGCCTGCCGGGCTTCCTGGTCGTAGATCTTGGTGGGATGCATGTGACCACCGAACTCGGTGATCATGTAAGGCACCTTGCGGGACAGGCCGGTGGCTTCCTGCTGCGGGCGAAGCGCCGTGCGCGGGCGGTTGTTGCCGGGCAGTTCCTCGTTGCCGAGGATGAAGTCGTTCATCGTGTAGACGTCTTCGAGCAGTTCACTGTCTGTTATGTAGCGGACGCCGCCGGTCTGTCGTGTCGGGTCGAGTTCACGGGCAAGCCGGTTCGTCTCGACGTAGAAGTCGTGGCTGTCCTGCGACTCATTGATGCGCACGCCCCAGATGATGATCGAAGGGTGGTTCCAGTCGCGTTCGATCATGCGCCGGACGTTGCGGATCGATTCCTGCTGCCACTCCTCGTCGCCAATATGCTGCCAGCCTGGAATCTCTTCGAAAACCAGGAGGCCGATGCGATCGCACCGGTCGAGGAACCACTTCGATTGCGGATAGTGCGACGTGCGGACGATATTGCACTTCAGCACTGACTTCATGATGTCCGCATCGCGCTCCTGGGCCGATCTGCCCGCGGCATAGCCGACATAGGGAAAAGCCTGATGGCGATTGAGGCCGCGCAGCTTCAGCGGCCGGCCGTTGAGCAGGAAGCCTTCGGGCGTGAATTCCGCGGTACGGAAGCCGAAATGCGACGAGACGCGGTCGGAACCATGGCTTGTCTTCAATTCGACGGTGACTTCGTAGAGCGCAGGATCGGCGATGTCCCAGAGCGATATGCCGGTCAGGCCATCGAAGGAGAGCGTCAGGTCTTGACCGGTGGTTTCTGCGGAAGCCGTGGCAAGCAGCCGTCCGTCAGTGTCCTTCAGCGACGCCGATACCGAGCCCAGGAACGCAAGCTGCTGTGGATTGGCAAGATCGACGCGCACGCTTGCCGACTTTTTCTCTGCCAGCACGTTGTGGGTTTCAATCTTGAGGTTGCCGAACGAGATCGGGTCGGTGACCTTCAGCCAGACGTCACGGTAGATCCCGGCATATGTCAGGTAGTCGATGCGGCCGCCGAAGGGAGGAATCTCAGGATTTTCGCTGCCGTCGATTTTCACGGTGATCAGATTGTCGCCCATCACCAATCTGCCGGTGAAGCGTGCTTCGAACGGCGTGTAGCCATCCTTGTGAGCGATGATCTCTTCGCCGTTCAGGTAGACGACGGCATCGGCCATGGCGGCGTCGAAGACGAGCGACACCTCGCGGCCCTCAAACTCCGGCATCCAGCGCAGGATCTTCTGATAGGTAAATGCCCGCTGGTAGCTTTTCTCATCGAAGTAGTTAAACGGCAGCTCAACCGCCGTATGAGGCAGCCTGACGGTCGCCGTGCCATCGAAGTCCTCAAGCAGACGCTGGCCGAAACCCTCGTGAAAACTCCAGCTTTCGTTGAAAGAGACGACGGAACGCATCTCAGGCTCCCATGAAAAAGGCGTTGCGGATGGATTGGCGCCGGTTGCGGGCGCGTGAAAACTCGGACATCGATGGTTCGTTCTGGATGGAATGCCTCGCTCCGCAGGCGCGCTGACGTCCTGGTTCGATGGCGCGCGATACTGATCCTATGGATATTGTGCGCCGTTGGTCGTGGTGTAGATCGAATACAGCGATTGGGTGGCCGTGATGAACAGCCGGTTCTTTTTCACGCCGCCAAAGGCTATGTTCGATACCGTTTGCGGCACCTTGATCTTGCCGAGCAGCGTGCCGTCGGGCGCGAAGCAGTGAACGCCGTCGGCAGCACTAGTCCAGAGATTGCCGCTGACATCGAAACGGAAACCATCCGGCACGCCGCTGTCGATCGAGCAAAAATACCGGCTGTTCGTCAGCTTTTTGCCGTCGACGACGTCGAAAACGCGGATGTGACGCGGGACTTCATGATTGGAAGAGCCGGAATCGGCGATGTAGAGCTGCTTTTCATCGGGCGAGAAAGCAAGGCCATTGGGCTGGATGAAATCGGTGACGACCGCTTCGATCTCCCCGGTGGGGGCATCAATGCGGTAGACATTACGCGTTTCCTGCTCCGGTTCAGCCTTGTGACCTTCGTAGTCGGACATGATGCCGTAGCTCGGATCGGTGAACCAGATCGAGCCGTCCGATTTGACGACGACATCGTTTGGCGAGTTCAGACGCTTGCCGTTATAGCTTTCGGCCAGCACAGTGATGCGGCCGTCGAACTCGGTGCGGGTGACGCGCCGGCCGCCGTGCTCGCAGGAAATCAATCGGCCCTGGCGGTCGCGGGTGTTGCCGTTGACGTAGTTGGATGGCGAGCGGAAAACCGAGACGTTGCCATCGGGCATCCAACGCATCATCCGCTCATTGGGGATATCGCTCCAGATCAGGCAATTCAGGTCTGAGAACCAGACGGGACCTTCGGACCAACGGCAGCCGGTATAGAGTTCCTCCAGCCGGGCGCTGCCGGCGATCAAGCCGCGGAAACGGTCGTCACGGATGTCATAGAGCGCATCTTCTGACACGGGTCAGCTCCTCCCAAAGCGATGTGACGCTCTTCGTAAACGTAAACGGCAATGTGTTCCAGAGCCCGGCGCCTGCAAAAGCGTCGGACTCTGCATTTTTTCAAAGGGCTGTGTCCGGGTGCGGCGAGCCGTCATAGGCCCCCCAGATCGACTGGTCGAAGCAGATCATGGATCCGGTCATGAGGCCGGATTCCGCCGAGGAGAGATAGGCGCATGCGCGGGCTACTTCCTCGGGATCCACGAGGCGGCCGAAAGGCTGGCCGGCAGCCGCCTTTTCCAGCCAGTCGGCAGGTGCGCCATGAAATTCGCGCTGAATGCGATCCTCCCCCTCGGACGCCATCCAGCCGATGTTGAGGCCGTTGACACGGATGCGATTGCGCAGCAGTGCGTATGCCGTGTTCTTCGTCAAAGTTTCCAAGGCACCCTTCGAGGCGCAATAGGCGGCAATGAAGGGTTGCCCTGCCTTGGCCGACATGGAGCCAATATTGACGATCGTGCCTTCGATCTTCTCACGACGCATCACCTTCACCGTTTCCTGCATCAGGAAGAAAGGGGCGCGGACGTTGACGGCGAACATGGCGTCAAAGAGGTCTGGACTGGTATCCAGGATGGTTCCGCGGTCGGTGATGGCGGCCGCATTCACGAGCGCATCGACGCGGCCGAAGGTCTGGTCGCAGACATGAACGACGTTTCTGGCATCATCGACCTGCCCGAGATCCGCTTGGACATAGACGACCTTGATGCCGGTGGCGGCGGCGATCTCGTCGGCCTTCGCCTTGCCCTTCTGCTCGTTGCGGCCACAAATGACGAGGCCCTTGACGCCGCGCTCGGCAAAGAGGCGGGCGATTGTTGCCCCGAGCCCCTGGGTACCGCCGGTCACGATTGCGATCTTGCCGTCGAGGCGGCTATGGTCTGTTGTCATGCTTTCCTCCAATGAATGATGGGCCATATGCCAAAAGCTCCCGACGCGAGAGGCCCCGGGAGCAAAATTCGTCGATGCTTATGCGTCAGCTTCGCCGCCGCTCGCTTTGTTGCGCGAGTACCGATGTGAACCGCGCATCGTCCCAATCTTCCTGCAGCGCCTCATGCATCAACTGCGCCTGCGTCTTCGGGGCAAGGCCACCGACAGGTGGGTCGCGGTCGAGGTTGGTCGGGAAGGAATAGCCCTCTGCGCAGGCGGCGACGGCGTTACCGATCTCGCCTTCAGACAGATTGCCCTTCATCGTCTTCAATGCCGGGAATAGCCTGGCGCTCATGCGCTCGCGGTTGACCGTCTCCATGGCGCGGCCAAATGCGGAGGAGACCTGCAGCAGATTGGCGACGCGCTTGATGTTGGTCGAGCGGTTGGTACCGGCTGCGTGGAAGAGGGCCGGATTGAAGAATACCACGTCGCCCTTTTCGAGCGGCAACTGGACATGATGCGTTTCGAAATAGTCCTTGAATTCCTGGCGCTTGAGGGCGAGGTAACCCGGCTCGTAGGTCTGGCTATGCGGCAGGAAGAGCGTGGGGCCACTTTCAAGCGGCATGTCGCAGTGGGCGACCGCGCCCTGCAGTGTCAGCACTGGCGAGAGCCTGTGCACATGCGCCGGGAACTGCTCGATCACCTTGGAAGACTGGAAGCCCAGATGGTAGTCGCGATGAGCGGACTGTGCCGCGCCGCCCGGATTAACCCGGTTGACCTGTGCGGTCATCTGATAGCTCGGGCCGAGCCAGGCTTCGCTCGCGATCGCGACGATGGCGTTTGCATAGTATTCGGCGAAGTTTTCGGGATCGGCGAGGCAGTGCTTTTCCAGCGAGTTCCAGATGCGGTCATTGGCGCCCGCCTTGGCAAAGTGATCGCCGCCTCCAGTGGCGGTGCGATGCTGCTCCTCGATGATCTCGTCGAATATTGCGCTGGCCCGGTCGATGACGCTGGTATCCCTGTAGGCGTGCTTGAAGACGACGACGCCGGGGCCCTCACCGAAGGCTTCGCATATCTCGGCGAGGACCGCTCTGCGGCCTTCGGGGCTGGCGATCGCTGCTAAGACCTTGTCACTGTCGTAAATCAGAATGTTCTTTTCCACGGCCTCTGCCGTCGGATAGTCGGCGAGCGCCGTTGTCTTCTCGGCAAGCTTGCGGAAATCGCCGAGATCGCAGGCGTCTTCGGTCAGCCAGACGCGATCGGCGCGCAGTTTTTGTAGGTTGTCGGATTTCATCAGGTACTCCTCCCTTTCCGATGAGGGTACTATACGCCGCCGACCGGTGTGTTATAGATCAGGAATCCATCA
Source organism: Rhizobium sp. T1470 (assembly GCF_042140505.1). Classification (NCBI taxonomy): domain Bacteria; kingdom Pseudomonadati; phylum Pseudomonadota; class Alphaproteobacteria; order Hyphomicrobiales; family Rhizobiaceae; genus Rhizobium; species Rhizobium sp. T1470. The sequence continues at coordinate 3,927,151 of NZ_CP148091.1, read as the reverse complement.
AAAAACCATCAAAGACGGATAGCGTGGCGCATCGGTTTCTCGTCAAGGATATCGCCTTTCAGGCCGGCTTGAGCACGGCGACGGTGGATCGCGTCCTCAACGATAGGAGCGGGGTTCGGCACCAGACGATTTCAAGGGTTCAGGCAGCGATTGCCGAGCTGGAGAAGCAGCAGATCGGCGGAGAGGTGAGCGGACGAAAACTCGCAATCGATGTCGTCATGGAAACGCCGGAACGGTTCAGCACCGCGGTTCGCGACGCCTTCGAAGCGGAGGTTGCGACGTTCCTGCCGACAGTGTTTCGGTGCCGTTTCCATTTCGCCGAGGTCATGAAGCAGGCCGAGCTGGTGCAACTGATTGACCGGATCCGCCTGCGCGGCACGAACGGCATCGTGTTGAAGGCACCTGATGTTCCAGAGGTGGTCGCGGCCGTGGCACGCGCAACCGAAGCGGGGCTTCCCGTGGTTACGCTCGTGACGGACTTGCCCAATTCGTCACGCAGCGCTTACGCAGGTGCGGACAACCGGGCGGCCGGCGAGACGGCGGCCTATCTCATCGGTGCGCATTTCGGCGGAGCGCCGGGGCGCGTCCTCGTGACACTTTCCAGCGCTCGCTTTCGCGGCGAAGAAGAGCGGGAGATCGGCTTTCGCCGCGTGCTGCGTGAACGCTATCCGCTGATCGGCGTGACCGAGATCAGTGAAGGGCACGGTACGGACGCGGCGACGGGAACGCTGGCCGTACAGGCGATTGCGGCCGATCCGGCAATCGACGCGGTCTACTCGATCGGAGGCGGAAACCGGGCGGTGCTTGCTGCCTTCGAAGCCGCGCAACGGCCGGTCCGAGTCTTCGTGGCGCATGACCTTGATGCAGACAATCGCGCGCTGCTTGCCGCCCGCAAGATCGGCTTCGTGCTGCATCACGATCTGCGCACGGACGCCCGTTCGGCCTTCCGCGCCGTGATGGGTCGCTCGGTCAGAGGCGGAAGTGCGCCTTCGGCATTGTCGTCGGTGGAAATTGTCACACCTTACAACATGCCTGCGACGGGCTGAGCTTTGTCTTTCCCTTGCCGGCAAAATCGCGATACAGCTTTCGCACCAGCGAGGGAAACGGCATGGAATACAGCGATATAGGGATAATTGCGGCCTGGCTGACGGAGCAGGGGCTGAAAGGCGCCTCCGAGGCAGAGCTGCTGACCGGCTTCTGCAACGCGTGCCGCGAGCGCGGTCTTCCGCTCGATCGCGGCATGGCGCTGATGGATACGCTGCATCCCGTCCACGAGGGTCGGGCGTTTCGCTGGGATAGCCGGGAGGAGATCGAGACCGAATTCGAGTATGGACCCTCGAGCGATGGAGCTGCGCTCGACAGCTGGCAGCGCTCCGCCTTCTACTATCTTTGGGCCGGAGAAGAGAACGAGGTCAGACGGCGCATCGGCTTTGGCGATCCGACCGATTTCGTCATGCTCGACACAATGCTCGAGCAGGGCCATACCGATTTTGTCGCGATGGTCCACCGGTTCGCCAAGGCAGGCACGATCGGCGAGATGGATTGCTTCTTCTCTCACTTCGCGACGCGCCATCCCGAAGGGTTCTCGGATCAGGATCTCATTATCCTGCGAAAGCTGGTGCCGGTACTGGCACTTGCGATCAAGTGCATTGCGCTGGCGCGTATCGCGAGGACGATTGCAGAGGTTTATCTTGGCGATGATGCCGCGCGGCAGGTACTGGAAGGCAAAATCACGCGTGGGAAGTCGGAGCGGATCTCGGCGGCTCTCTGGTTCTCGGATCTCCTGAATTACACCAAGATATCCGACAGCGCGCCGCCGGAAGAAATCCTGCCGATGCTGAATGCCTACAGCGATGTCGTCATTTCGGCGATCCACGAGGCCGGCGGCGACGTGTTGAAGTTGATCGGCGACGGGGTCCTGGCAATCTTCAAGGGGGACGAACCGGCAGATGCCTGCTGCGCGTCGTTGCGGGCCGAGCGATTGCTGCGGCAGAAGCTGAAGGCGTTGAACGACGAACGCGCTCTCGAGGGGCGCCCAACGACGGAGGTCTATATCGGCCTGCACATCGGCGATGTCTTCTACGGCAATATCGGCAGCCGCGAGCGGCTGGACTTTACCGTCATCGGGCCTGCTGTGAACGAGGTTAGCCGGATCGCCTCGATGTGCCGATCGGTCGATCTCAACGTACTGATGTCGTCGGAGTTTGCGGCGACGATCCCGGAAGGCGAGCGCGGCGCGCTGGCCTGCATCGGTCGTTATGCACTCCGCGGTGTCAAGCGCGCGCAAGAGCTCTACACGCTCGACACGGCGCGCATCGAGATCTGATCGCCTCTTGCCTGTCGCTGCCCGGAAGAAATTTCACGGCGTTGTCGCCTTCTGCCGATAGAGGATTATATCGCGCTAAAGAGGCGGATTGCTTCTTTCAGCTTCCTCTAATCCAAATAGGAGAACGGCATGCAGATCAATCGTACAGGTTCAGCGCAGTGGTCCGGCGGACTGAAGGACGGCAAGGGACAGATTTCCACCCAAAGCGGCGCGCTCAAGCACTATCCCTACGGTTTTTCGAGCCGCTTCGAAGGTATTCCCGGCACCAATCCGGAGGAACTGATCGGAGCGGCCCATGCCGGCTGCTTCACGATGGCCCTGTCGCTCATTCTGGAGGAAGCAGGCCTCAAGGCGACCGATATGGAGACGACGGCAAAGGTGACGCTCGAGAGCGTGGAAGGCGGCTTCGCGATCACCGCGATTCATCTTACGCTGACAGGCACGGTTCCCAATACGGACGAAAGGACGTTCGTCGAACTCGCCAACAAGGCCAAGGCCGGGTGCCCGGTCTCGAAGGCGCTCTCGGCGGTTCCGATCTCGCTGGACGTCAAGCTCGCCTGAGCCCGACGGATAAGACGGAGTGTTGCGCACAGGCGTCGGCACTTTGTCGTCTGCCTGGTTTCTCAAGTCCCGCCTTATCTCAAAGCACTTGCGCCGCGGCCTAGGGCGGCGGGGCGGTATCGCCTGCCCTGCCGCGTCGAGCATTCCAATGCACAATCTGGCAACCCAAACGCCATCGCTGGAGTTAGGCGGTGGTGGGATCGCATTGGCGTTTGATCGTTCGGATCCTCAACGCACGAAAACCTTGACATATTACGATTGATATTTTACGACTGACGAAATTCAAAAATCGTCAGTCGTAAGCAAGGTGCGTGAAAATTGATCAACGATGCTGCGGAGAACACGATCGAACTAGCACGTCAGGAGAATGTGACGCGCATTCTCGACGCTGCCGAGCGGCTTTTCCGTCATTACGGATATTCAAAGACGACGGTTGCCGATATCGCTCGCGATCTCGGCATGTCGCCGGCCAACGTCTACCGTTTCTTTGCCTCGAAGGTGGAGATCCACCAGGCGATCTGCGGCCGCATGCTCGCCTTGAGCTATCAGATGGCCTGCGACACCTGCCACTTGCCGATCAGCGCCTCGGATCGGCTGCGCCGCTTCGTGCAGGGTCAATACCAGATGACGGTCGAGACCATGCTCGACCAGGAGAAGGTGCATGAGATGGTCATCGTCGCCATCGAGCGCGACTGGCACGTCATCGAGAAGCACGTCGACAGCATTCATGAATTGCTGGCTGATGTGATCCGTGAAGGGATCGCAGCTGGCGAGTTTGCCGAGCAGGACGCGGATGTCGCCTCCCGTTGTTTCGGGGCTGCAACCATCAGCCTCTGCCATCCGCAGATGGTGGCGCAATGTCTCGCCAAGACCAACCGCGCCACCGTCGATGAACTGGTCGAATTCACGATCAGGGCACTGAAAAAATAACGCGCGGCAAGGGCCGCAGATCAACCGATAACCGATTTCAGGAGTGCGAAAGATGATTTCGCTGAAGACAGTCCAGTTGCCGTCCTTTGTCAGTCTTGCGCTCCTTGGCGCCGTTGCGCTCGCCGTATCCGGCTGCAGCGAGGAGAAGAAGGCCGAGAGTGAAGAGATCATCCGGCCGGTCAAGGTGGTGGAAATTGCCGCGGCTGGCGATACGCGTGCGCTGGATTATTCCGGTGCGGTGAAGGCCCGCGTCGAGATGAACCTTGGCTTCCGCGTCGCAGGCAAGATCATCGACCGTCGCGTCAACATCGGCGATCGCGTCAAGCCAGGCGATCTGCTCGCTGAAATCGATCCGACCGATTACGAATTGGCGGTTAAGACCGCCGAGGCAAATCTTGCCGCTGCCGAAAAGGGTGTGGCGACCGCCGACCTTGCCAACAAGCGCGCCCAACAGCTCTATGACAAGAGCGTCACGGCAAAGTCACAGATGGAGCAGGCCGCGCTCAGCTACGATCAAGCGGTTTCGACACGGGATGCCGCAGCGTCGTCACTCGATCAGGCCAAGAACCAGGTCACCTATACAAAGCTCAAGGCTGACCGGAATGGTATCGTAACGTCGATCAGCGCCGACACTGGCGCTGTTGTCGCGGCAGGCACGCCTGTCGTCACCGTCGCGCTCGACGGCGAAAAGGAAGTGCAGATCGCCGTGCCGGAAAACGACATTGCGCAGTTCAAGCCCGGCAAGACGGTCAAGGCCAGCTTCTGGTCAGACAACAAGCTGGTGCTCGACGGCAAGGTGCGTGAGGTTTCCGGCAGTGCCGATGCGCAGTCGCGGACGTTCTCGGTTCGCGTCAGCCTTCCGACCGACGATCGCGTGCTGCTCGGCATGACGGCGACGATCGAGGCCGCCATTGGCAATGCCGAGACCAACGTCGCCATTCCGCTGAGTGCACTTGCCGAGAGGAACGGCAAAAAGATTGTCTGGGTCGTCGATCGCAATGCGTCAACCGTCCATGCCCGTGAAATCAAGGTCGCGGACTTCACCGGCGGCGGCGTCCATGTCGCCGACGGCCTGAAAACTGGCGATCTCGTCGTCTCGGCCGGCACGCAGTTCATGACCGAAAACCTCAAGATCAAGCTGCCGGAACAGCAGTCGGCGCAAGCCGAAACCGGCGACATCATTCGCTAGAGCCCGGCCAGGAGAGGATACGATCATGGACAACTCCACCGCCCAGAAGCGTCCCTTCAACCTGTCGCGCTGGGCCATCGGCCACCCGAGCATTGCGCGCTTCCTGTTTGGGCTGATCCTCATCACCGGCGTCCTCGGCTTGATGCGCATGGGTCAGAAGGAAGATCCGGATTTCACTTTCCGCGTTATGGTCGTGCAGGCCATATGGCCGGGCGCCTCCATCCAGGAAATGGAAGACCAGGTCGTCAACAAGATCGAGCGCAAGCTGCAGGAAACGCCGCATCTCGACTGGGTTAAATCCTATACGCGGGCTGGCAGCGCCATCATCACCCTGCAGGTCAAAGGCGATACCAACAGTGCGCAGGTGGCCGACGCCTTCTACCAAGTGCGCAAGAAGGTCGGCGACATCTCCAATGAGCTGCCGGAAGGGCTGCTCGGGCCCTATTTCAACGACGAGTTCGGCGATACTTACATCACGCTGCATTCGATCAGCGGCGATGGATACAGCTATCCCGAGTTGAAGAAGTTCGCCATCCAGGCGCGCGACATGCTGCTGACGACGCCCGGCGTCGAGAAGGCGGTGATCATCGGCGACCAACCCGAGAAGATCTACATCGACGTTTCCTCGAAGGCGCTGGCTGAACGCGGCCTGACCGTGCTCGACCTGCAGAATGCAATCAAGGGGCAGAACAGCGTCGATCCGGCTGGATCGGTCGATACCGGCACGCGTTCGGTGCGCATCTCCGTCGAAGGTGATGTCACGAAGGCGGAGGACATCCGCGAGCTGCGGCTAAAGGCCGGCAACCAGGTCACGCGCCTCGGCGATATCGCCACCGTCTATTCCGGCCTCGAAGATCCCTATCAGCGCAAGTATCGCTTCAATGGTCACGAGAGCGTCCAGGTCGGTGTCGTGATGGCCAAGGGCTTCAAGGTGACCGATGTCGGCAAGGATGTCGAAGCGACCTATCAGCGCTTCGAGGAATCGCTGCCCTACGGCGTGGCAGTCGACCAGATTTCCAACCAGCCCGACGTCGTCACCGATGCCATCAGCGAGTTCATGCATGCGCTCGGCGAAGCGCTGATCATCGTGCTCATCGTGTCCTTCCTGTCCATTGGCTGGCGCTCAGGTCTCGTTATCGCGATCGCTATCCCGCTTGTGCTGGCCGCGACCTTCGCCATCATGTACGAGCTCGGGATCGACCTGCAGCGCATCTCGCTCGGCGCCCTGATTATCGCGCTCGGCCTGCTCGTGGATGACGCCATGATCGTCGTCGAGTTGATGGAGCGAAAACTCGAGGAAGGTCTTGTGAAGATCGAGGCGGCGAGCTTCGCCTATTCCTCGACCGCCTTCCCGATGCTGACCGGCACGCTGATCACCACCGCTGGCTTTATTCCCGTCGGCTTTGCTGCATCGACAGCCGGCGAATATGTTCGCACGCTCTTCTATGTCGTCGGCATCGCGCTTGTCGTCTCATGGTTCGTCGCGGTCTATTTCACGCCCTGGCTCGGCTACATGATCCTGAAACAGCGCCATCATGCGGGCGAGCATCACGATGCCTTCGATACGCGCTTCTACCACCGCCTCAGAGCGACGGTGAGCTGGGCCGTGCGCCATCGCATCATCGTCATCGCGATGACACTCGTGACCTTCGTCACCAGCCTGTGGGCATTCCAGTTCATCCCGCAAAACTTCTTCCCGCAGTCGTCGCGCCCGGAAATCCTCGTCGACCTCTGGCTGCCCGAAGGCACCAGCATCAAGGAAGTCGAGACGCAGGCAAAGGCGCTCGAAGCCAAGATCATGGACGACAAGGACAAGAAATTCGTCGCCACGTATATCGGCGAGGGCGCCCCGCGCTTCTTCCTGCCGCTCGATCAGCAGCTTCGCAATCCGAACTTCGCGCAGCTTCTGGTTATGGCAAACGACGAGCCGGCGCGCGAACGGCTGATCGTGAAACTGCGGACCATCCTGGCGCAAGACTTCCCTGATATCCGCGGCAAGGTGGATCGTCTGTTCCTCGGCCCGCCGACGGGTTGGCCGGTGCAGATGCGCATCATGGGGCCTGATCGCCAGGACGTGCGCAAGATCGCGGACGAGGTGAAGGCAAAGTTCCAGGCCAATCCGCTGCTTGGCGCGATCCACGACGACTGGCTGGAGCCGGTAGCGGCAATGAAGCTGGTGATCGATCAGGATCGTGCCCGCGCTCTCGGCGTCTCCTCGCAGCGCGTTCGCCAGATGCTCCAGACGGCCGTGTCCGGTGCACCGCTCGACGACTTCCGCGATGGCGAGGAGACGGTGTCGATCGTCGCCCGGGAGCCGGAAGCGAACCGCGCCCTGCTGTCTGCCGTCAACTCGGTTTATGTACCGACGGATTTCGGCGGGTTCGTCCCAGTGTCGCAGGTTGCCAAGGTCGTGCCTGTCTTGGAGCAGGGGATCGAGTGGCGGCGTGACCGTCTGCCAACGATCACCGTGCGCGCAACGCTGCCCGATGGCGTGCAGTCCAATGACGTCGTCATGAAGATGTATGCCGACATGCAGTCCCTGCGCGACAGTCTGCCGGCCGGCTACAACATCGAGATCCAGGGCGGTGCAGAAGACTCCGCCGAAAGCCAGGCGTCGATCGCGGCCAAGGCGCCGATCATGCTCGTGGTCATCGTGCTCTTGCTGATGGCGCAGTTGCAGCACTTCGGCAAGGCGATGCTCGTGCTGGCGACCGGCCCGCTTGGGATCATTGGTGCGGCTGCGGCCTTGCTGATATCAGGCGCACCCTTCGGCTTCGTCGCCATCCTCGGAGTGATCGCACTGCTCGGCATCATCATCCGCAACTCGATCATCCTCGTCGACCAGATCGACCAGGACATCAAGGCGGGGATGCATCGGCAGGAAGCAATCGTCGGTGCAGCAGTCCGGCGCTTCCGCCCGATCATGCTGACGGCGCTGACGGCTGTCCTGGCGCTGATCCCGATCTCGCGTGGTGTCTTCTGGGGCCCGCTGGCTTACGCCATGATGGGCGGCATTCTGGTCGCGACGGTGCTGACGATCCTGGTGCTGCCGGCTGCGTACGCGCTGTTCTTCGGCAAGGAGCCGAAGGCGGCTGGCGCCGAAAGCGATCGGTCGAACGCCAATGACGACGCGGTGGATGATCGCCATCCCCCGGCTGTCGCTGCCGAGTGAAGTCAAAAGGCGCGGTGAAAGCCGCGCCTTTCTGCTTTGAGAGCTCAGCCTTCCGCGTTCGCGCGCTTTGGCAGCACGAGATCATCCACGGTGTAGGTGTGGAATTCGCTCGTCGAGACGCTGTCGAGCATGCGGAACTTCTCAAGAAAAGCCGGATCGGCGAAAAACTCGCCGACATTGCCTTCGTCCTGGATCGCTTCGATGTTGACGACGGTCGTGCCGTCCGTGCTTTTTGAAAGGTTGCTCCAGAGGAAGCCTTCCTTGCGCTCCGCGACATAGTGAACGACGTCCTGGATGATGCGGAAAGCCTCGTCCTGTTTTCCCGGATGGGCGTGAATGACGTTGACGATGAAGGTCGTGGGGGCGGGCGCGATGTTGAAGCCGGCGGCGTATTCTTTGGGCATGCGGGTCTCCGTGGTTGCAAGGCCGAGTTTTCGGCCAACGGGAGAGTGGTAGCCTTGTCCCTAGTACGGAAAAATGGGACGATGTTCCGAAAAGATCGGACTATTTTGTCCGCAATGGGAGGGGTACTTGGATAATTTTGGCGCGCTCGGAATATTCATACAGGCGGCCGAATTCCGCAGGTTCGCCAGGACAGGGCAGCAATTCGGTATTTCATCCTCGGCTGTCGGGAAAACAATTGCGCGGCTTGAGGATCGGTTGGGAGTGCGGCTCTTTCATCGCAGCACGCGCAGTATCACGCTGACGCCCGAAGGAGCGATGTTCCTTGAGCGCTGTCGGCGGATCGCCGGCGAGATCGAAGCCGCAGAGCTCGAGCTGGCGAGGACGAAGGCGGCGCCGCGTGGAAAGCTTCGTGTCAGTCTGCCATTGGCAGGCATGTTGTTCATGCCGACGATTACCGCCTTCATGCAATCCTATCCCGAGATCGAGCTGGACCTGGATTTTACCGATCGCCTTGTCGATGTGATCGAAGAGGGGTTCGATGCCGTCGTTAGAACCGGCGAGATCAGCGATTCACGCCTGATGACGCGCACGCTCGGCAAGTTCTCTCACCGCATCGTGGGCTCGAGCGAATACCTCGCCCGTATGGGCGTGCCGACGACATCGCAGGACTTGCGACGTCACTTTTGCCTGCATCACAAGTACCCCTCGAGCGGCAAACTGGAGCGATGGCCGTTCCGGACCGATGGCCCGTTGGATCTGCCCGTGTCCTCGATCGCGAGCACCTTGGAGCCGTTGATCTATATGGCTGAGCGCGGGATCGGGCTTGCTTGCCTGCCGCTCTTTACCGTGCGCGAACAACTCCGTTCGGGTCGGCTCATATCCGTGATGGAAGATGAGCTGGCAGACGTCGGCGCTTTTCGCATCCTATGGCCTGCCAATCGCTACCCGGCCCCGAAGATACAGGTCTTCGTCGACTACATGGCGCGGCACCTTTTCAGCTAGCCACGAAATCGGCTTCCGCTTTGAGGCCGAGCAGAGCGGCGCCGATCAGGCCGGGCTCGACGCGGTATTCGCTGCGCACCACCAGCGGGCGATCGAATTTGCGCAGGATGCGCTGCCGAACGGCCTTGTCCAGCTCTGCAAGCAGCGGTTCGACGTTGGAAAGCCCGCCGCCGACGGGGACGATGGTCGCGCCCGTGATGTTGATCGTCAGCGCGAGCGGTGAGGCGACGAGATCGACGAAGACGTCGATGGTGCGCGCCGACTTGGCCTCGCCCTTCAGCCAATCATCGATGATCTCCTGGCTGGAGAGGTCAATTTCATGCAGCGTCTTGTGCAGGCGTTCGAGACCACGCGCGCCGCCAACCGTATCGACGCAACCCTTCTGGCCGCAGCCGCAGGGATAGGCCGGAATCGCAACTGGCGGATTGCCTGCCTGTGATGCGAGCGCCGGGCCGTGGCCCCATTCGCCGGCAAAACCGCCAGCGGCATTGATCAGGCGGCCATCCGCAACGACACCGCCACCGACGCCCGTTCCAAGAATGGCACCCAAAACGATACGATGGCCGCGTCCGGCACCGAGATCGGCTTCCGCCATGGCGAAGCAGTCGGCGTCATTTGCGATCAATACCGGCAATCCGAGTTCGGCTTCCAGGTCGGCGGCGAGATTGCGGCCGTGGATGCAGGGGATGTTGGCGCAGGTGAGCCGCTGCGTGTCAGGATCGACCACGCCGGCGATCGAGAAGGCCAGGCGCCTCGGCTGCTCGCCGGTTTCTGCTATGATGGCGCGCAGCGTGTCGACGAAAGCAGCAAAATCGTCCTTGGGGGTCGGACGACGGCCGAGTGGCCTGATGTCGGCTTCGGAGTGTGCCACGCCGCCCTTGATGGCGGAGCCGCCGATGTCGAAAGAGATGATCATTCGGGTTCTGCTGGTTTGGATGGCTTCTGCGTCTGCTCGCACCCTTCCGCCGGTTTTGCAAGCCAAAATCCGGGCTAGGCTGGAAGCGTCATCTTCGCTTCGAACCCGGTTTTTGCGCCGGTCGCCGGCGACAACAACTCCAGCGTGCCGCCCATCTGGGAGACGATACGGTCGGCGATAGCCAGTCCGAGCCCGGAACCGGACGCTGTCGTCTTGCCGCGACTGAAGCGCTTTTTCAGACTCGCCATGTCGGCCTCGCGAACCAGCGGTCCGCCGTTGATGACGCGGATGATGCCGCCGCTTTCAAGGCTGACATTGACCGGCAGATCCGGATCGCCGTGCAGCAAGGCATTCTCGATCAGGTTTCGCGTGACGATGCCGAAAGCGTCCATGTCCGCGTTGCGGACGAGCTTTGCGTCCGGCGCCGCGGAATATCGAAGCCTACGATTCGTGCGGCTGTCGCGCTGGAAGTCGGTGACGACCATGTCCAGGACCGGGCGCAGGTCGACCGTGGTTGAGCTCCCACCGATGCCGGCTTCCGCGCGTGACAACTGCAAAAGCTTCTCTGCCAAACGGCCGAGATTGACCAGCGAAGCCTCGACCTGTTGGACGCGATCCTGCGTTGCACCGGGCGGCAGTTCCTCGATGAGGCGCTGAGCCTGTGCAAGCGCGCCGGCGATCGGCGTTCTCAGTTCGTGCGCGCTGTTGGCGGTGAATTCGCGCTCCGCTTCGAGGGCAGCGCGCAGGCGCCCGAGGAGCAGGTTGACCGATCGCGCAATTGGCCGTAGTTCGACCGGCAGCTTCTGGCCGTCGACCTCGGCCAAGTTGCCACTGTCCTTCGTCCCGATATCTCGCCGAAGCGTCTCGATCGGTCGCAGCGCGCGCCCGACGATGAACCAGATCGCGAAAATGCTGGCGGGAACGAGCGCCACCAAAGGGATGAGCAGTGTCACGGTGCTTTCGCGCACCGCCTCGCGCCGGTTCTTGAACCGATCGGCCACTTGCAGGAACAGAGAACCGTCGGCCGTCATCTCGGTATAGATTCGAGCCGTCGGCGTGTCGTGAAACCCCATGCGAAGCGGCGCGTCGAAGGGCTCGGCCGGGGCATCATTCGAGCGCAACGCTACCTTGCCGCTGGCGTCGCGCACCTGATAGGTCAAATACTCGCGTCTGGCCGCAGCGTCGAACATGGCCATGCTGTGCGGATCGATCTTCGTACTCTGGTTCAGATCGTCGAGGATCAGAGCCAGCAGGCGCTCGGTTGTCTCCTGCTGGGCGCCGTCGAAAATCTCATCGAATTCATGCTGCATCACCCGAAAGCTGAGGCCGATCGCAGCAAGCCAGAAGACGACCATGACGGTCGTCAGGGCAAGAATGAGCGGGCCGGTGATGCTGCGTTCGCGTTTCATCTTCATCCGATTGTGTAGCCGATGCCGCGTGCCGTGCGGATCCTGTCCTTGCCGATCTTCTTGCGCAAGCGGCTCACATAGACCTCGACCGTGTTGCTTTCGATCTCCGAGCCGAACGCATAGAGCGCTTCCTCGATCCGGTCCTTCGGAACGATCGCGCCTGGGCGCGCCGTCAAGAGGTCTAGCACCGCCCATTCGCGGCTCGTCAGGATGATCGTTTCGCCGGCCACGGAGAGCTGATGCAGGGGCCGGTTGATCTCGATATCGGAAATGCGGAGCACGGGATGCGGATTGGCGTCATAGCGGCGCGCCACCGCCATGATGCGCGCTTCCAACTCGTCCAGATTGAACGGTTTCACGAGGTAGTCGTCGGCGCCGGCGTTCAGCCCGTCGATGCGATCCGAGATCTGGTCTCGCGCCGTCAAGATGATAACGGGCGTCTTCAGGCCTCTTTCGCGAAAGCGGCGAAGAAACTCTACGCCGCTGCCGTCCGGGAGCTGAAGATCGAGAAGGATCACCCCGTACTCGACAGGTCGAGCCGCGGCGTCAGCATCGGCGAGATTTTGCACCCAGTCGACGGCATGATTGGCCGCGATGACGTGATCCCGCACTGCTCCACCAATCATTCTGTCATCTTCAACCAGCAGAATTCGCACAGTTTTTTCCTCGGTGCCAGTTAGCCCGCAGTTCAACCCTCGGTCAAGCAAGCCTTGATCGACAAAGATGACAAGCAGATGGCATCCAGCGACCGCGCCGCAAGTCAAAATAGGATGTGCAATTTCTCAATGCACTCGACATTTGCCCGAATTCTGGTTTGATCTGCCGCAATAGGCATCTTCGCGTCGGCTACGGCCGGTCCTTTCAGCATGGTAGAGACTTGATGGTAAGAAAATCCGAGACTTCGGGACGGCTGGATGACGCGGCGCGTGCAGGATGGCTCTACTACGTGGCGGGGCGAACACAGGATGAGATTGCCTCTTCCATGGGGATTTCGCGGCAATCGGCACAGCGTCTGGTGTCGCTCGCCGTTGCCGAACGGCTGATCAAGGTGCGGCTCGACCATCCGATCGCCGCCTGCCTCGAACTCGCCAATGCTGTGCGCAAGAAGTTCAACCTCAAGCATGTCGAGGTTGTGCCAAGCGACCCAGGCTCCAGTTCGACGACCGTCGGCATCGCGGAGGCAACTGCGGCCGAAATCGAGCGCTGGCTGAAGCGGGCGGATCCGATCGTGCTGGCGGTCGGGACAGGGCGAACGTTGAAGGCCGCGGTCGATCAGCTGCCAGCCATCGAATGTCCCAACCATCGTATTGTGTCGCTGACTGGCAACATCGCGCCCGACGGTTCGGCCGCCTATTACAACGTCATCTTCAGCATGGCCGACGCGGTGAAGGCGCGGCACTTCCCGATGCCACTGCCAGTCCTGGTGACGTCGGCGGAGGAGCGGGAAACATTACACGGCCAGCAGCTCGTCCGCTCGACGCTGGAGATCAGCGCGCAGGCGGACGTGACGTTCGTCGGAATCGGCGAGCTCGGCATCGACGGACCGCTTTGCGTCGACGGCTTCCTGGAGAAGGACGAGATGATGGAGCTGATGCGCAACGGCGCTGTCGGCGAGATCTGCGGCTGGGTATTCGACGGCGAGGGCAAGCTTCTCGACAACCCGATCAACGAGCGGGTGGCCTCTGCGTCGATCCCCTCGCGCGAGTCGTCGACCGTCATTGGAATCGGCAAGGGCAAGCGCAAATTCAAGGCGATCAAGGCTGCTGTAACAGGCCATCAGATCAATGCGCTTATCACCGATGAGGACACCGCTGAGTATCTGCTCAGGCCGTGAGCAAATATATATTCCATTAAATTCAAATGGATAACCTACATCTTCGCTGGTGCAGCAACGAATGGTGATTGACATTTTTCTCCCATAGGCGAGTAATTGCTCATGAGCAAAGCGAATGCTCGCACTCATCTTCTGGGAGGAAGATATGACATTGAGAACTCTCCTGCTGGGCGCCTGCTCAGCACTGGCGTTTGCCGGCATGGCTTCGGCCGAAACGCTGACAATCGCGACCGTCAATAACGGCGATATGATCCGGATGCAGAAGCTGACGGATGACTTCAAGAAGAAGAACCCCGACATTGATCTCGAGTGGGTGACACTCGAAGAAAACGTCCTGCGCCAGAAGGTTACGACCGACATCGCGACCAAGGGTGGCCAATACGACGTTATGACGATCGGTACGTACGAAGTTCCGATCTGGGCCAAGCAGGGCTGGCTTCTGCCGCTCGACAACCTCGGCGCAGATTACGATGCCGACGACCTGTTGCCGGCAATCCGCAGCGGCCTGACCGCAGACGGCAAGCTCTATGCAGCGCCGTTCTACGGCGAAAGCTCGATGGTCATGTACCGCAAGGACCTGTTCGAAGCCGCCGGCCTGAAGATGCCTGACGCGCCGACCTGGGACTTCATCGCGGAAGCCGCGAAGAAGATCACCAACAAGGACAAGGAAATCTACGGCATCTGCTTGCGCGGCAAGGCTGGCTGGGGTGAAAACATGGCCTTCCTGACGGCTATGTCGAACTCTTTCGGAGCCCGCTGGTTCGATGAGCAGTGGAAGCCGCAGTTCGATCAGCCGGAGTGGAAGGACACGTTGAACTTCTACGTCAACCTGATGAAGGAAGCTGGACCTCCCGGTGCATCCTCGAACGGCTTCAATGAAAACCTGGCGCTCTTCCAGACCGGCAAATGCGGCATGTGGATCGACGCGACCGTTGCTGCCTCCTTCGTCAGCAACCCGAAGGAATCCACCGTCGCCGACAAGGTCGGCTTCGCTCTGGCTCCGGATAAGGGCCTCGGCAAGCGCGGCAACTGGCTCTGGGCCTGGAGCCTTGCAATTCCGGCGAGCTCGCAGAAGGTCGAAGCAGCCGAGAAATTCGTCGCTTGGGCAACGAGCAAGGATTACACCAAGCTCGTCGCCGAGAAGGACGGCTGGCTGAATGCACCTCCCGGCACGCGCTCTTCGCTCTATGCGAACGCCGACTACCAGAAAGCCGCGCCTTTCGCCAAGATGACGATCGACAGCATCAACGCGGCTGACCCGACCAAGCCGACCGTCAAGCCGGTCCCCTACGTCGGTGTCCAGTTCGTCGCTATCCCTGAATTCCAGGGCATCGGCACGGCCGTCGGCCAGCAGTTCTCAGCAGCTCTTGCAGGACAGGTCTCGGTCGATCAGGCGCTGCAGAGCGCGCAGCAGCTGACGACCCGTGAAATGACCAAGGCTGGTTACATCAAATAGATAACCTCCTGAGAAGGCGGGGCGTTTGACCTCCCCGCCCATCTGGGTCGCCGAATGCCCAAACTGCGTCGGCGACCCCCTTTGTCTCAGCTGTCCTGCAGTCGTCTGCCTCTTTGAACAGGATCGGTCATCGCCATGGCAACGTTACACACCCGCTCCGCAGCGCGAATGATGATCGCACCGTCCGTTGTGCTGCTCTTCCTGTGGATGATCGTCCCGCTCGCGATGACGATCTATTTTTCGACGCTGAACTACAATTTGCTCAGCCCGGGCATGGAAACCTTCGTCGGCTTCCTGAACTATAAATATTTCCTCACCGATCCGGCCTTTTTCTCCGCGTTGATCAATACGTTGCTGCTGGTGCTCGGCGTGCTCCTGATCACTGTCGTGGGCGGCATCGCGTTTGCGCTGCTCCTGAACCAGGATATCTACGGACAGGGCATCGTTCGCATCCTGGTGATTGCCCCCTTCTTCGTCATGCCGACGGTTGCGGCTTTGGTGTGGAAGAACATGTTCATGAACCCGGTCAACGGGCTCTTTGCACATCTCGCCAAGGCGCTTGGATTGCAGCCCTATGACTGGCTTGCCAATGCGCCGCTCTTCTCGATCATTCTGATCGTCGCCTGGCAGTGGCTGCCCTTTGCGACACTGATCCTGCTGACCGCCCTGCAGTCGCTGGACGAAGAGCAGCAGGAGGCCGCCGAGACGGATGGCGCCGGTGTTGTTTCGAAGTTCATCTACATCATCCTGCCGCATATGGCCCGCGCCATCACGGTGGTGATCCTCATCCAGACAATCTTCCTGCTCTCGGTCTTTGCCGAAATCCTGGTCACCACCAACGGCGGCCCCGGCACGCAGAGCACGAACCTCACCTATCTCGTCTATGTGCAGGCGCTTCTGCAGTTCGATATCGGCGGCGCTTCGGCAGGCGGTATCGTCGCGGTCATCCTCGCCAACATCGTTGCGATCTTCCTCGTGCGCCTTGTCGGCAAGAATCTGGAGGCTTGAGATGGCTAGAAAAGTCACAACTCAGCGCAAGGTGGTCATGACCGCCATCGCCTGGACGCTCGGCATCCTGATCTTCTTCCCGATCCTCTGGACCTTCCTGACGAGCTTCAAGACGGAAGCGGATGCCATCGCCTCGCCGCCGCAGTTTCTGTTCTTCCACTGGACGACGGAGAGCTATACGGAAGTGCAGAGCCGCTCAAACTATCTCAGCCACTTCATGAACTCGGTGATCATTTCCTTCGGCTCGACGCTGATCGGCCTGATCATCGCCATTCCAGCCGCCTGGGCGATGGCGTTTTCGCCGACCAAGCGGACGAAGGACGTGCTGATGTGGATGCTGTCGACCAAGATGATGCCGCCGGTCGGCGCGCTGATCCCGATCTACCTGATGTTCCGCAACTCCGGCCTGCTCGACAGTCGCCTCGGCCTGGTGATCATCCTGACGCTGATCAACCTGCCGATCATCGTGTGGATGCTTTACACCTACTTCAAGGAAATTCCCGGCGAGATCCTGGAAGCCGCGCGCATGGACGGCGCCTCGCTTGCCAAGGAAATCATCTACGTGCTGACGCCGATGGCGGTCCCGGGCATCGCCTCGACGCTGCTTCTCAACATCATCCTGGCTTGGAACGAAGCCTTCTGGACGCTCAACCTCACCGCGTCGAAAGCGGCGCCGCTGACGGCGTTCATCGCTTCCTATTCCAGCCCCGAAGGCTTGTTCTACGCCAAGCTTTCGGCAGCCTCCACCATGGCGATCGCGCCGATCCTGATCCTCGGCTGGTTCTCGCAGAAACAACTCGTCCGCGGCCTGACCTTCGGCGCGGTGAAATAAGACATCAGGGAGACAAACATGGGAAGCATTACCCTTCAGAAAGTTTCGAAGGTCTTCGGTGAAGCCAAGGTCATCCCTTCGATCGACCTCGAGATCAAGGACGGCGAGTTCGTCGTCTTCGTCGGCCCGTCCGGCTGCGGCAAGTCCACCCTGCTCCGACTGATTGCCGGTCTTGAGGATGTCAGTGGCGGCAACATCGTCATCGACGGCAGGGATGCAACGGAAAAGGCTCCGTCGGAACGTGGTCTAGCGATGGTGTTCCAATCCTATGCGCTCTACCCGCATATGAGTGTGCGCAACAACATCGCCTTTCCGCTGAAGATGGCAAACATGGACAAGGCGGAGATCGACAGGAAGGTTGCCGATGCCGCCCGGGTTCTGAACTTGACTGACTACCTCGAGCGGAAGCCGCGACAGCTTTCGGGCGGCCAGCGCCAGCGCGTGGCGATCGGCCGTGCGATCGTGCGCCAGCCTTCGGCCTTCCTCTTCGACGAGCCGTTGTCGAACCTCGATGCTGCTCTGCGCGTCAACATGCGCCTGGAGATCAGCGAGCTGCACCAGCAGCTGAAGACGACGATGATCTACGTCACCCATGACCAGGTGGAAGCCATGACCATGGCCGACAAGATCGTCGTACTGAACCGTGGAAATATCGAGCAGGTGGGTTCGCCGCTCGAGCTCTATCACAAGCCGCGCAATCTCTTCGTCGCCGGCTTCATCGGCTCACCGAAGATGAATCTCGTGAAAGGCCAATATGCTGCGCAGTTTGGTGCGCACACGATCGGGGTTAGGCCCGAGCACATGTTGCTTTCGACCGAAAGCGGCGACTGGAAGGGCAAGGTGATGGTCGCCGAGCACCTCGGCGCCGACACCTTCCTGCATGTCGATGTCGAGGGTATCGGCCATGTTACCGCGCGGGGCGGCGGCGATTTCCCGGCCAAGGCCGGCGACCTCGTCTATCTGACGCCCGACAAGACGCGGATCCACAAATTCAACGAAGGCGGCCTCGCCATCTGAGCGCATTGTTGCCGGGTTGGGGACGAAAGCGCAACGCCGGACAAGGTGCCCGGCGTGCCGATACCGGGGTCGCAGCCGAGCCCGAAGACCTTCAAGAGGACTGAAACATGACGTGCAAACTATCGCTGGCAACGCTTTCCGAGGCGGCAAAGACGGCCGCCGTACCGACCTATGAGCGGGCGTCGCTGAAAGCGGGCATCGTGCACTTCGGCGTGGGCAATTTCCACCGTGCCCATCAGGCCATCTATCTCGACGACCTTTTCAATCTGGGCCAGGATCATGACTGGGCGCTTGTCGGCGCTGGTATCCTGCCGTCCGATGCAGCGATGCGCGAAAAGCTCGCCGCCCAAGACTTCCTGACGACCGTCGTCGAGCAGGACAACAACAAAACCGCCGCGCGGATCACCGCGCCGATGGTCGACATCCTGCCGGTGGGCGATGTCAGGACGATCATCGCCAAGCTCGCGGATCCCACGATCCGTATCGTTTCGATGACGATCACCGAGGGCGGCTATTTCATCGACGCATCTGGTAAGTTCAATCCCGACCATCCGGCGATCGCTGCGGATGGCCAGAACCCTGCCGAGCCGAAGACGGTCTTCGGCCTTGTTGTCGCCGGCCTCAAGGCGCGCAAGGAAAAGGGCATCGTGCCTTTCACCGTCATGTCCTGCGACAACATCCCCCATAACGGCGTCGTCACCGCGAATGCCGTTATCGGCACAGCACGGCTTTCGGATCCTGCCTTTGCCGACTGGGTCAAGGCGAACGTCGCGTTCCCGAATGCCATGGTCGACCGCATCACGCCGGCCACCGGACAGCGCGAAATCGATCTCTTGAAGAATGCCTTCGGCATCGAAGACAACTGGCCGGTCTATTGCGAAGAGTTCAAGCAGTGGGTGCTGGAAGACAAGTTCACCGCCGGACGCCCGGCGCTGGAGAAGGTCGGGGTCACCTTCGTGCCGGATGTGACGCCCTACGAGCACATGAAGATCCGCATTCTCAACGGCGGCCACGCGGCGATCGCCTATCCCGCAGCGCTGATGGACATCCACTTCGTACACGACTCGATGGAAGATCCGTTGATCCGGGCCTTCTTGGCGAAGCTGGAAAAAGAAGAGATCATCCCGATCGTTCCGCCGGTTCCCGATACCTCGCTGACGGACTACTTCGCGCTGATCGAGCACCGACTGCTCAATCCGAAAATTGCCGATACGATCCCGCGTCTGGCGCAGGACGGATCGAACCGGCAGCCGAAATTCATACTGCCGTCGACGCAAGACAATCTGAGCCAGGGCCGCGATGTCGTCGGCCTGGCGTTGGTTTCGGCACTGTGGTGCCGCTACTTCGCTGGAAAAACGGATAGTGGCAAGGACATTGCCTTCAACGACGCCAGCGCCGACCGGCTGCATGCGGCGGCTTTGAAGGCCAAGGATGATCCGATGGCCTTCCTCGCCTTCGACGACATCTTCGGCGAGGTGTCGAAATCCGAGCTGTTCCGCAAGCGCTTCGCCCACGCATTGAAAACCTTGTGGGAAAAGGGCACGCGTGAAACCCTACAGCTTTATCTCGACAATAAGCTTGCTGTGTAAGGATCAGTGGCGGCATTCCTGCCGCCGCCTCCGCCCCGTCCGGCGGAGGGGTTCTTCCTGCACCAATTGCGATTGGGTCTACCATGGCTGAGGCTGAAACACGGCTGGTCATTTTCGATTGCGACGGCGTTCTTGTCGATAGCGAACCGATATCGGTGAGCGTCTTGGTCAAGGCGATGAACGATCTCAACGTTCCGATTACCGAGGAGGAGGTCTACGGGCGTTTCCTCGGGCGAAGTCTCGCAACGGTGATCGAGACGATGAAGTCCGAATACAACGTCCACCCGGGCCAGGAATTCCTCGAGCAGATCCGTACAGACCTCTACGCCCGGTTTCGCAAGGAGTTGAAGCCGATGGACGGGATCGCCGAGACGATCGACACCCTCGGCATTCCCTGTTGCGTCGCCTCCTCAAGTCAGGTCGAACGCATTCGCCTGTCGTTGACGGTCACCGGCCTGATCGACCGGCTGCCTGATATTTTCAGCGCGACGATGGTCAAGCATGGCAAGCCGGCGCCCGACCTCTTCCTGCATGCAGCGCGCGAAATGAACGTCGATCCGGCAAATTGCGTCGTCGTCGAAGACAGCCCGGCTGGGATCGAGGCGGCGAAGGCCGCAGGCATGACGGTATTTGCCTTCACCGGTGGTTCGCACGCCAATTTTTCCGGCTATCGCGCTGAACTTGACCGGCTTTCGCCTGAAGCCGTGTTTGACGCGATGCCGGATTTGATACACCTTATCCGCAAACATAAGCAGGATGGGATGCACCTTTAATGCCTCAGCATGTGGTTGCGGTCGATATCGGCACGGGCAGTGCGCGCGCCGGCGTCTTCGACGCTCGCGGCGCGCTGCTGGGCAAGGCCGAACACCCGATCATCATGAACAGGCCGCGTGAGAACCACGCAGAACACGATTCCGAAGACATCTGGTCGGCGGTCTGCATTGCCGTACGCAAGGCGATGGAGCAATCGGGTGCGGCGCCTGCATCGGTGGGCGCGATCGGCTTCGACGCCACCTGTTCGCTCGTCGTGCGCGATGTCGATGGCGGCCAGATCAGCGTTTCCACCGGCGGAGAACGGCGCTTCGACACGATCGTCTGGCTCGACCATCGGGCGCTGAGAGAAGCCGATTTCTGCACGGCCACGGAGCATCCCGTGCTGGAGCATTCCGGGCATTTCATGTCGCCGGAAATGGAAATGCCAAAGCTGATGTGGCTGAAGAAAAAGCTGCCTGGCACCTGGATGAACACCGGCTATCTGTTCGACCTCGCCGATTTCATGACCTGGAAGGCGACCGGCGCGCTTGCCCGCTCGCGCTGCACGCTGACGGCCAAGTGGAACTATCTCGCGCATCTCAACAAGGGGTGGCAGAAGGATTTTCTCGAGCAGATCGGGCTTGATGACCTCCTCGAACGTGGACGGCTGCCGGAGGAAACAGTGCCGGTCGGCGAGAGTGTCGGGACGCTGACGCAGGAAGCCGCCTCGGCGCTCGGATTGACGACGGCGTGCCATGTCTCCGCAGGCATGATCGATGCCTATGCAGGGGCGCTGGGCGCGCTTGGCGGTGAGGCACAAGATGCCCGCCGGCTGGAACGCCAACTTGCGCTCATTGCCGGCACGTCGAGCTGTATCGTGTCCTTCTCGCGCGAGCGCAAGCCGAGTCACGGCATGTGGGGTCCATACTACGAAGCTGTCTTTCCAAAGTCCTGGCTGGTTGAGGCAGGGCAATCGGCGACGGGTGCGTTGCTCGATCATATCGTGCGGATGCACGCGGCTGGCGGCGAACCGACTGCGGCGCTGCATCAGAAGATCGTCTTCCGCATTGCGCAGCTTCGCTCCGAGGAGGGGGACGAATTCGGCGCCCGGATCTTCGTCCTGCCTGATTTTCACGGCAACCGCTCGCCGCTCGCCGACCCGCATGCCGTCGGCGGTATCAGCGGTCTGACCCTCGACACGTCCTTCGATGGGCTCTGCGCGCTCTATTGGCGCACAGCAGTGGCGATTGCGCTCGGGATCCGCCACATCCTCGAGCGGATGAAGGAATATGGCTATGTGCCGGACACGTTGCATGTCGCTGGCGGCCACGTGAAGAACCCGGTGCTGATGGAGCTCTATTCGGATGCAACCGGCTGCAAGGTTGTGGTGCCGAAGATGAACGAGGCCGTACTCCTTGGCACGGCGATGGCCGCTTCCGTAGCCTGCGGTCTCTATGGAGATCTCGCAGAAGCCGGATCGGCCATGTATCCCGGCGGCGAAGAGCGACTGCCGAATGCGGCCAAACGGGCCCTTTATGACCGCGATTATCGCAGGCTGCTTGGCATGTATCGTCATCGCGCCGAACTGGAGGCGATGGAGTAGACGCCTAGCGGTTTCCGCCCTCCCCGAGCATGCTACCAAATTCGGTCATACGACGGGTGCGGGCACTCGCTTCTTCGCCGGCGGCGGCGATCACGGCTTCTGACAGACAGTCGAGCAGGGCCATCAGCGGTGGCAGGTTGTCGTCGCCATCGGAGCGGGCAGACGGAAGGGCGAGCACAAGATTGGCCTGATCGGGAATCCAGTTGGCGCCTTGTGCGGTGATCAGGATGACCTTGTATCCGTAGCGCCGTGCCGTCCGGGCCAGCAAGCGGGCTTTGCCGAAACGACGACTGTCGATCACGACGAGCAACGCGTCATTGCCATCGAGCCGTGCGAAAAGCTCGGCGAAACGGCTGCCCGTTCCATCAAGCGCATGAATGCCGTCGCGGGCATAGGTCAATCGCTGTGCAAAGTGGGACGCGAAACCGGACAGGCGCGCATGCGAGGCGACAAAAACCTCATGAGCGGCCGATATCATCGACACTGCCTCGTTCCACTGTGGCTGGCCCGTCAGATGGTAGATATGGTGCAGCGCCTGGATCTGTTCGGAGACAAGTACCGCGAGCGGCTTACCGGCGGAAGCGTCGGTCTGCAGCTCGGTGAGCGACGCCTGCATCTGCGTCGGCGAGATGGCGCTTGTCTCGCGAATGTGGACCTTGACGCTGTCGAGCCCCTGATAGCCGAGCGCACGCAAAAAACGGCCCACCGTCATTGGGCTCAGATCCAGCCGATCGGCAACGGAGGCGGCTGTTTCGAACGGCAGGTCGTTCAGATGCTCGGAGAAATATTTCGCGATCCGTCGTTCGGCCGGGGTGCCGGACTTGGCATATTGGCGGAGCTTCTGGACAAAATCTTCCACGTCAGCCGTCCTGATCTTCCCGGAAGCATTTCTCGGATATGCAGGGCCCACCCTTGTCGTTTGCAACTATTCCGGAAGCTGCGTCTCAGGATCAAACACTCATAGATGATAAATTACTATATATTAACATAGATTTTCCGACAAGTTTTGGGTCGATCGACGGAATTTATTTCAGCCTTGCCGTTCAAAGTGCAGATTCCTACATGGTTATTGCAACCGGAGACCTCAGGATGATCTTTCAGGCGTCACGCCTATCCCTCATCAATCTTTTTGCTGCGGAAACACGCTCAGTCTTCTGGAAGGTCCTGGGATTGACTCTTCTGGTGCTTGCCGGGCTTTGGCTGGCGTTGCGCAGTGCCTTTATGTCGTTCGTTTTTCCGTGGATTGCCAGCTTTTTTCCCGCGATGCCGGATTGGGCGGGGTGGCTCGGCTTCGTGTTTGCGATCGCTGCCGCCATCGGGCTTGCGCTCGGGTTGGCGCTGTTGCTGTCACCGGTAACAGCGCTGATCGCCGGCCTGTTTCTCGACGATGTGGCCGAGGTGGTGGAAAAGCGGGACTATCCCTCGGATCTGCCTGGCACAGCAATGCCGCTCGGTCCGGCGCTCGCAAGCTCTATCAAGTTTCTCGGCGTCGTCATCCTTGGCAATATCATCGCGCTCTTCCTGCTCTTCGTGCCGGGCATCAACCTGATCGCGTTCTTCCTCGTCAACGGCTACCTGCTTGGCCGGGAATTCTTCGAGTTTGCCGCGATGCGGTTCCGTTCGCCGCAGGAGGCACGGTCGTTCCGCGCCAAGCATGCGGCGACGGTCTTTCTCGCGGGGCTTGTCATTGCTGCCTTCCTGGCCATCCCGATCGTCAATCTGCTGACGCCGCTCTTCGCCGCCGGGCTGATGGTGCACCTGCACAAACTGATTTCCCGCGAGGACATGGGACTTCGCGGCTAAGGGTCAGGTGGAGCGTGCCGAAATCTGCCTCCAGGCTTACTCGACGGCCTCTCCAATCACTTGGCGCGGTAGCTCGACCAGCGGCGCCGGCACGTCGCAGGTCTTCTCGGGCGATTTGCAGATGTCGGCGATGACGCAACGCTCACATTCCGGCTTGCGGGCCTTGCAGGTGTAGCGGCCATGCAGGATGAGCCAGTGGTGCGCGTGATAGAGGTAGCGCTTCGGGACGACCTTCATCAGCCGTTCCTCGACCTCATCCGGCGTCTTACCCGGCGCCAGCCTGATGCGGTTGGCGATGCGGAAAATGTGGGTATCCACCGCCATTGTCGCCTGACCGAAGGCCATGGAGAGCACGACGTTGGCGGTTTTGCGGCCAACACCGGGAAGCGTCACCAGCTCGTCGCGCGTTTGCGGCACGACGCCGCCGAATTTCTCGACCAGGATCTGCGAGAGAGCGATGACGTTCTTCGCCTTGTTGCGATAAAGGCCGATCGTCTTGATGTAATCCCGCACCCGTTCCTCACCGAGCGCCAGCATCTTTTCGGGCGTGTCGGCGATCTTGAAGAGCGCGCGCGTTGCCTTGTTGACGCCGGCATCCGTCGCCTGGGCGGACAGGGCCACGGCGACGACAAGTGTGAACGGGTTTGTATGCTCAAGTTCGCCACTGGGCTCCGGGCGCTGGACGGAGAAGCGGCGGAATATCTCCTCGCGCTCGGCTTCGGAATAGGCGGAACGGATCGTTGCCGGCTTCTTGCGGTGAAGGATCACTTTTGAGGTCTGCGGCGATGTGGCGGCGGATTTGAGTTTCGGAGTTGGCATGGAAAACCTATACTTGGCAGCCATGATGGAAAGCAACGCTGATAGAGCCAACGAACAACCTGTTTTTGCCGCCGAGCTTTTTCCTTATCGGTCGCTTGGCCGCAAGGGTTTCAAGGTCTTGCTGCTTGTGACCGGTGCGGTGTGTTGCATGTATGGCATGTTCTTTGTGGCGACGGGCGCCTGGCCGATCGGCTTCTTTTTCGGGTTGGATTTTCTGTTGCTCTACGGCGCCTTCTGGTTGAACTACCGTTCCGGCCGGGTGCGGGAGGAAGTGACCGTGTCGCGTAGTGATATTTTGGTGCGCAAGTTCGCGCCTTCCGGGCGGATGGTCGAACATCATTTCAATCCCTTCTGGACGCGCTTCTTCGTCCGCCGGCATCAGGAAATCGGCATCCTTTCCATGTATATTTCCGGGGAGGGGCGGGGCACGGATATCGGTTCCTTCCTCAATCCCGATGACCGCGAAAGCTTTGCCAGGGCCTTCAAGCGGGCGCTTGCCACCGTCAAGCAGCGGATTTGATCGGCACGCAAGAATCGGGTGGTTTGCGAGGGCCACTTGACTATCTCCTTGGTACAAGGAGAAAGATCATGAATATGGTAGCCAAGCTGAACAACGACATCACGCCCGATGGCTCTGATTATGAGACCGTACGCCAGGTGATCGAACTCATCACCGAGGACTATCGCGATCAGCCGTCTCTCGAAACGATTGCAGCGCGGCTGAGCCAATCGCCGACGCAGTTGCAGAAGACGTTTACGCGGTGGGCCGGCCTGTCTCCGAAGGCTTTCCTGCAGGCCGTCACGCTCGACCATGCAAAGCGGCTTCTGCGCGAAGAAGCGATGCCATTGCTGGAGACGTCGATCGAGGTCGGGCTTTCCGGCCCCAGCCGTCTGCACGATCTGTTCGTCACGCATGAGGCCATGTCACCTGGCGAATGGAAGGCCAAGGGCGGCGGGCTGACGATCCGCTACGGCTTCCATCCTTCGCCGTTCGGCGTTGCGCTCGTCATGGCGACGGACCGTGGCCTGGCGGGGCTTGCTTTCAGCGATCTCGGGGACGAGGCGGCTTGTCTTGATGACATGACATGCCGCTGGCCGAATGCGAGTTACGTCGAGGATGCCGAAGCAACAGCGCCCTATGCCGAGCGCATATTCGAGCCCGGCCGCTGGACGTCGGAGCAGCCGCTGCGCGTCGTGCTGATCGGCACCGATTTCCAGGTGGAGGTATGGGAAAGTCTGTTGAAGATTCCCTTCGGCAGGGCCGTCACCTATAGCGATATCGCCAATGACATCGGCCGGCCAAAGGCGATGCGCGCGGTTGGTGCGGCGGTCGGTGCCAACCCGATTTCCTTTGTGGTCCCCTGCCATCGGGCGGTCGGCAAGGGCGGCGCCTTGACCGGCTATCACTGGGGCCTCACCCGCAAGCGGGCCATACTGGGCTGGGAAGCCGCCCACGCCTGAGGCTGGCTTCGGCTTTTATTGTGCCGCTAGGTCCAGCAGCACCTTGGCGGCACTTTCGTCGGTAATCAGCGTATTGCAGCCGATCCGCTTGATCGTGGCCCGAATTGCCACGGCGCGATGGGCGCCGCCCGATGACAGCACGATGTGCTTTGCTTTTTTCAGCGTGTCGAGGTCCACCGACATGACGCGGCTGTTGATCGAGTGATCGATCGTATTGCCGTCCTTGTCGAGGAAGTTGAACATGGTGTCGCAGACGCAGCCGGCGTCGATCAGCTGCTGCAACTCGGCCTTCGAGATCCAGCCTTCCGACAAGGACGTGGAATGCGGCCCGATGTCGCCGCAGCTGACGATCGCGAGATCCAGCGTTTCCGCCAGGCGATAAATCGTGTCCAGCCCGCATTTTTCGACAAGGTTTCGCTTCGTCTCGGTCGAATCCACAAGCAGCGGCGCGAGGAACATGTAGCACTCCGCACCGAGCTGGCTCGCCAGACGCCAGGTGTAGTCGATCGGGTTCGTCTGGTGGACGGCGACGACGCCGCCGAGCAGGGAGACGACCTTGCAATTGTCGCGCCGAGGCGGCCGAAAACTGGACAGCGATGCGGTCATGGTGCGGCCCCAGCCGACGCCGATGGTGTAATCGTCGGGAATGGCCTCGGAGAGAAACTGTCCAAGCGCAAGCCCGACGCTCTTGGCTAGCGAGTTGGCGTCGGGGTGTGCGGGTGCGGGGACGACGATCGCCTCGTCGAGGCCGTAAGCGCGCTCGAGTTTGACCGATAGTTCGACGCAGTCGCCAATCGAGTCGTTGATCCAGATCTGCACTTCGCTGCGCTTCATCGCCTCGTCGAGCAGGCGAATAACAGTCGTGCGGCTGATGCCGAGCTGTTCTGCGACGTGCTTCTGGGTCAGGCCCTGATTGTAATAGAGCCAGGCGGCACGCAGCCTGAGCGAGGATGCCTCAGAATAAGCCGTGTGCGTGCCGCGTTTGAGCTTGACCACATCTCCTCCGGAGCGAATTGCGCCCTAGTTTTACGATCAAGCCAGGACGGATTCGTATTTTGCCCGATAATGACGAGTGTGACACTTATGTCAATTGAAATGCGCAAATGTCCTTGACATATCTAGGGAGGAATGGCGATAGTCGCCGCGAAGAAGTCGCTTCTGTGCGTCCGAGGAGGTAATGTGCAGGCAAGCGGGAAATCCCCATCGGCCTTTGGCGGTCGGGGCGGTTTTTCGCAGGGACGACGCAGTTGCCGCCTAGCTTTGCGGCTCGTTTGGAAACGACGGGCGCAATCTGATGCGTAGCATGCAGGCTGCCAATTCGTAGATCATTTTTGCCGGGCGAGATTCGCATCGGCTCGCAGCTCAAGTCAAAAGGACCAGTGACCATGACATCCAAGCTCGACCAACTCCGCGAGATTACCACGGTCGTTGCCGATACCGGTGACATCGAAGCCGTTGCCCGTCTGAAGCCCGTCGATTGCACGACGAACCCAAGTATCGTGCTGAAGGCACTCGGTACGCCGATGTTTGCAGACACGGTCAAGGAAGCCGTTGCCTGGGGCAAAAAGCAGGGCGGCAATCCAGAGGCCGTTTCCGTGGCCGTTGCCGATCGTCTGGCGATTTCCGTCGGCGCTGCACTTGTGAAGCTCGTTCCGGGCCGCGTGTCGACCGAAGTCGATGCGGACCTCTCCTTCGATACCGAAGCGTCGCTTGCCAAGGCACGTTCCATCATCGCGGCCTACAAGGAACGCGGCATCGAACGCGACCGCATCCTCATCAAGCTGGCTTCCACCTGGGAAGGCATCCGCGCTGCCGAAATCCTGCAGAAGGAAGGCATCGACTGCAACCTGACGCTTCTCTTCTCGAAGGCCCAGGCCGTTGCTTGCGCCGACGCCAAGGTGTTCCTGATCTCGCCCTTCGTCGGCCGCATTCTCGACTGGTACAAGAAGTCGATGGGCAGGGAATTTACGCCTGAGGAAGATCCGGGCGTCATCTCCGTCCGTGACATCTACAATTATTACAAGGCCAACGACATCAAGACGATCGTCATGGGTGCATCGTTCCGCAGCGCTGGTGAAATCGAGGCGCTGGCCGGTTGCGATCGCCTGACGATCGCCCCGAACCTGCTTGACGAACTCTCCAACGATCAGGGCAAGCTCGAGCGCAAGCTGTCGCCAGACGTGACGAAGCCGGCCCCGAAGATCGCGATCGACGAGAAGACCTTCCGCTGGATGATGAACGAAGACGCCATGGCGACCGAAAAGCTCGCCGAGGGCATCCGCGCTTTCGCTAAGGATCTCGGCACGCTGCGCGCCATGGTCCAGAAGGAACTGCAGCTCGCAGCCGCCTGAGGCTTTCGTGCATTGGATTTTGAGAAGGGCAGTGCCGATGGCGCTGCCCTCTTTTTCTTTGTTGATAGAGGTCGCTGCAAGTTTGGCGCGGATCCTCCCGTCACCTTCATTCCTGTGCTTGTCACAGGAATCCAGCCGCGGCGCGTCTGCGTCGTGAAAACGGTCTTTTCTGTTCAAGGACTTGAACGCGCTGGATCGCCGCCACAAGGTCGAGGATGAGGGAGGCTGACTTGTCAGCGATTTGAAGTGGCACCGCCCTCTTTGGTTTTCACATCGGCCAGATGCGTTTCGCGTTTGCCTGGTAGAGCTTGTCGCGCTCCTCCGCGCTGCAGCCCGATGTCAACGCGTGCGTGGCGGCGACCCAAGGGGTGAGACCGCCGCCGAGCGTGCAGACCGGCCAGTCGCTACCCCAGACGACGCGATCCCAGCCGAAGCTCTCGATCGTATGCTCGACATAGGGACGCAGACTGTCGACCGACCAGTTTTCGAGATCGCCATAGGCGATGACGCCAGAGATCTTGGCGGTCACATTCGGGCGTCGGGAAAACTCGACGATGCCGTTGCGCCAGACGTCGTCCATTCCGTCCTTGATCGGCGGATTGGCGCAATGGTCAAGAATGAAGCAAACATCCGGGCAATGATCGACGAGTGCGAGAACCGTTTCGAATTGGTAGGGAAAGACGCAGAGGTCGAAACTCATGCGGGTGGCCGATAGCCGCCTGATGTTCTCGCGAAACAGCGGCCGTGCTGCCGTATCGTCGGCAGCCACATGCAGCACGCGGCGGAAACCCTTGACGAAGGGATCGGCGAGCGACCGTTCGAGATAGTCCGCAAACCCGTTCTCCTCCGGTCGACAGGCGGCAATGACACCGCGCACGAGGCTGCCCGGGCGGCGGCTGATTTCCCTGACATAATTGGTCTCGTCGTCGATGCGCGCGGGCGCGACGTCCACCTCCATGTGCAGGACATTGGAGATCCCGCAGCGCAGCGCATCCCGCGCATAATCGTCGTAGAGGTTGTCCTGATTGAGATCACCCGCGCCGGAGAGCCAGGGATAGTCGAGCGCCTGCCGATCGACGATGTGCAGGTGAGTATCGAAAAGCATGCGGTTCCTCCCATTCATGCCATGCTGTCTGCCGCCGAGCTGCGGCATCTCGTCGGCTGGCGCCGCGGGATCAGAGATTTCCCGTGCCCGTCGGCCCTAAATTGACTAGGGTTTCTCCAGCGAGCGAAGCGCGCGTTATACAGGTTGACGCCAATTTGAATATATTGTTTGCATATGAATGAGTGCGCCGCAAGCGCTGGGATTTTGGGAGGATGCATGAGTCACGGTCTGGAAGGCAAGAAAGTCGTCATTACGGCGGCAGGTCAGGGTATCGGTCGAGCGAGTGCGGAGCGCTTCCTTTCGCTCGGCGCGCATGTCTATGCGACCGATATCAATGAGAAGACGCTTTCCACGCTTGAGGGCGCAGAAAGGCATACCCTCAATGTGCTCGATAGCGACGCCGTTCGCTCCTTCGCGACGGAGATCGGTCCGATCGACGTTCTCTTCAATTGCGCCGGCTTCGTTCATGCTGGCTCGATATTGGAATGCGAGGAGAAGGACTGGGACTTCTCCTTCAACCTGAACGCAAGGGCGATGTATACGACCTGCCGCACCTTTCTTCCCGGCATGCTGGAGAAGGGTAAGGGGTCAATCGTCAACATGGCGTCGGTCGCCTCCAGTGTGAAAGGCGTGCCCAACCGCTTCGCCTACGGCGCGTCGAAGGCGGCCGTGATCGGGCTCACCAAGTCGATCGCCTCTGACTTTGTTGCCAAAGGCATCCGCGCCAATGCGATCTGCCCCGGCACCGTGGACAGTCCGTCGTTGCACGATCGTTTGCGTGCGACGGGCGACTACGAGAAGGCGCTCAAGGATTTCATCGCCCGCCAGCCGATGGGGCGGATTGCAACGCCAGAGGAGATTGCTGCTCTCGTGACCTATCTCGCCGGCGACGAATCCGGCTTCACGACAGGTCAGATCCATGTCGTCGACGGTGGCTGGACCGGCTGAGATCGTATTGCTCCCGCTGCCATCAAGCTGATATCAAGGACGATCTCGCACGGGCGGAGCGTTCAATGGCGGAATCCGCGAAGGATCTGGAAAGCTGGGTCATGGGGCAAGTGCGAAGGCATCTGGTGTTCGTCGTCGCCGTGGCCGCCGGGCTGGCGACGTTCCTGCTTTTGACGAGCCGCCAGGTCAACCCGCAGAACCTGATCTTCGGCTGGAACGTCGGCGCAATCGTGTTTACGGCGCTCACCTGGCGCCGGATGTTGCGAGCGAGCGTTGCGAGCATCCGCAAGCGGGCGGAGGATCTTGACTTTTCAGACGTCTTCCTGCTGGCGCTGTCGATCCTGGCGGCGCTCGCCAGCATCGCCGGCATCGCACTGGAGCTTCATACAGCCAAGGAGGCTGTGGCAGGCGAAGCACTCGTACGAGCGCTTGGTGCAATCGCCACGATTCTAATCTCCTGGGCATTCCTGCATACCTTGTTCACGGTACACTATGCACATCGCTTCTATGGCGGAGAGGACAAGGGGGAAGGGCTGAAGTTTCCGGAAGGCAATGACGAGCCGGTCTATTGGGACTTCCTCTATTACTCGTTCACAATCGGCGTGGCATCGCAGACGGCCGACGTCGCGACGACATCGGTGACCATGCGCAAGCTGACGCTCCTGCATTCCATCCTGTCGTTCCTGTTTAATACGACGATCCTGGCGCTTGCCATCAATGTCGGTGCGAGCCTCCTCTAACCCCTTTGGCTGCGTGGAGGGGCGCACGGATGTATGAAGCAATCTCCTTCTCCAGAGGTTGCCGTGATGGAAGCGTTGCGGCGTGAGAGATTGTTGGCACTTGCTGGCTGCGACGATGTCCGCCTCAGCAATCTCGAGCGCTTACAGATCATCGGCCCCGGACATGCCGGTTATGCCGCAAGCGATGTCAGCCAGCTCCGATTGATCCTTGCCCTGCAGGATGCCGGCATCGGCCTTGATGTGCTGGCGGAGGTTTGAAGCGGCAGATCTTTTCTCTGGAGTTCGCCAATCAGCTGATGTTCGAGCCGGTGATGATGACCGAGACATTGGTTTTGGCTGAGATGACGGCAGGCCAAATCGATCTCGACATGCTCAATGGCGTGAGGACATGCGCCAGTCTGCCGCCGCTTTCGGTGGATCAGCCGCTTCGCGAGGACGATGTAGAATTCATCCGGCTTTTGAGGGAGTGCACACAGCTTGGTGCCTCGGTTGCATGGAGCGGGTGTTGCGCGTCTTCGGTCATGCGGTTCGCCGCTGCGTCGACACGATGCGCGACCTCTTCCGCGGCGAGGTCGAGGAGCCGATGCTGAATGCGGGCCTGAGCTATCGCCATCTTCTGGAGATTTCCGCCGCAAAGCGGCTGTCGCTGCAGCGGATCGGTTTCCGAATGCTCTTCCTGTTGCAGCGGCGGATGCTGGAGGAGGCGGTTTTCGACAACATCGTCGGGAGGCTGCAGGATGCGCTGCGCGAGCACGGCCTGGAACCTGGTGACGAGGAGAGCTTGCCGGCCGCGGCCTTCGCCGATCTCTCCGGTTTCACCGGGCTGACGCATGAGATCGGTGACGTTTCCGCCGCCGAGAAGGCCGCCCGCTTTGAAGCAATCGCGCAACGTCTTTCGTGCGCGTTCGACGGACGGATCGTCAAGCCGCTGGGGGATGGGGTGATGATGCTGTTCCCGGACGCGGCTTCTGCGGTGCAAGCATCGTTGTCGCTGGTGGAGAAAAGCCGTTTGGATGAGTTGCCGCCTGTGCGAGTCGGCGTGGCTACCGGACAGGTGGTGCCGCGTGACGGCGATATCTTCGGAAGGACGGTTAATCTCGCGGCGCGTGTTTCTTCCGTCGCAGGGCCTTCGCAGACTCTCGTCTGCCCCAACACACGTGCTGCCGCCGAAGCGGCAGCACGTGGTCTTGCCTTCCAGGGGCTGGGAGCTGTGTCCCTGAAAGGCTTCAAGGAACCGGTGCCTCTTTTCGCCGCTCAACGCCTGGCAGCGGGCTAAAACACCGCACTGCCAGCCAACAGCGCGAGGACGAGGAAGATCAGGAAGATTACCAGCGCAATGCCGAACAGAACCCGCGCGATCGTTGCCGTTGCCGCTGAGACGCCGGAAAAACCGAGGAAGCCGGCGACCAGAGACACAACGAAAAATATGAGAGCCCATTTGAGCATGGATGATTTCCTCCGTGTTCCACGTCACGATGACGCGGGACAAAGAGAATGGTTCCATGTCCGATGGCCCACAATTGGTATGGCCGTCAGGCGCCAGTGCTTCGCGCAGGCAAGTTTGCCACGTCGGCAGGCACGCGGCGAGGCAGTCTGCTACATCAGGCCCAGTTGCTTGTAGAAGCCAAGGGCGTCGTAATAGTCGGACTGCTGCTTGATCGCTCCCTTCTCGATGACGAAGACCGAGGCGCCGTCGAACGAGAAGGACTTGTTGGTGGCGGCCGTCCCATCCGCCCAGGCACCGCTGTTCGTTCCTGTGAAGGTCCACTCGAACGAGACCTTGTTTCCGCTGACGATCGGATCGCCGCGCATCATCCATTTCAAGTCGGGCACGGCGGTCATGAAGTTGTCAATCACGGCAGCCTTGGCTTCGGCCTTGCCGACTGTCGGCTTGCCGACGGATGCGTCGTAATAACTCACCTTCTCATCGAAATAGGAGGCGGCCTTGGCGGCGTCATGGGCGTTCCATGCAGCCAGATACTGTTCCACGACCGCCAGCGGCGTCTGGTCGGCAGCATAAGCCGGCATTCCGGCAAGGGTCGAGGCGAGACAGATGCCGCCGAGGGCGGCAAGAATGGTACGGCGTTTCATGTAGGCTCCCCTTTGCATGTTTGTTTGTGTGGCGGCCGGGCCATTCGGCCCGGCGCAGGTCAGCCGTGATTGATCATCACGTGCCGGACGGCGGTGTAGTCTTCCAGCGCGTAGACCGACATGTCCTTGCCGTAGCCGGACTGCTTCAAGCCGCCATGCGGCATCTCGTTGGTGAGCATGAAGTGGGTGTTGATCCAGGTGCAGCCATATTGCAGGCGGGCGGCCGTCTTCATGCCGCGACTGATGTCTTTGGTCCAGACCGACGAGGCGAGGCCGTAATCGCTATCGTTCGCCCAGGTGACAGCATCCTCGACATCGCTGAAGCGGGTGACCGAGACAACCGGACCGAAGACCTCGCGGCGAACGATTTCGTCATCCTGCGTGGCGCCGGCGATGACGGTCGGCGCGAAGAAAAAGCCCTTCTCGCCCGATGACTTGCCGCCCGTCGTGACCTCCATGTGCTTGTGCTCGGCAGCCCGGGTGACGAAACTTTCGACACGGTCGCGCTGGCGCTTGGAGATCAGCGGGCCGATCTCGTTTTCGGTGTCGTCGGCCTGATTGAACCTGATCGAGGAGACGGCCGAGGAGAGGTCGGCGACGAACTTGTCGTAGACCTTGGCGTCGGCATAGATGCGGCAGGCGGCGGTGCAGTCCTGGCCGGCGTTGTAGTAGCCGAAGGTGCGGATGCCTGCGACGACGGCATCGATATCGGCGTCGTCGAAGACGATGACCGGCGCCTTGCCGCCCAGCTCCAGATGCGTGCGCTTGACGGTCTTGGCAGCAGCCTGCAACACCTTCTTGCCGGTGGCGACATCGCCAGTGATCGAGACCATGCCGATCTTCGGATGGTTGATCAGGGCATTGCCGACGCTCTCGCCGCGGCCGAGGATGACGTTGACGACGCCCTCCGGCAGGATATCGGCGAGGAGCTTCGCCATCTTCAGCGCCGTCAGCGGCGTCTGCTCGGAGGGTTTGAAGACGACGGTGTTGCCGCCGGCGATGGCCGGAGCGAGCTTCCAGGCCATCATCATCAGCGGGTAGTTCCACGGCGCGATCGAGCCGACAATGCCGACCGGGTCACGGCGGATCATCGAGGTGTGGTTCGGCAGATACTCTCCAGCGACCGGTCCATGCAGGTTGCGCACGGCGCCGGCGAAGAAGCGATAACAATCGACGATCGCCGGGATTTCGTCATTGAGCACGGCGTTGATCGGCTTGCCGCAGTTCAGCGCTTCCAGCGTTGCAAAGCCCTGCGCCGCCTTCTCGATCGCATCGGCGATCTTCAGGAGGTAGCCGGAGCGTTCCCCCGGTGTCGTCTGCGACCAGCTCCTGAACGCGCTGTCGGCGGCATCGACGGCGGCGTCGATCTGGCCAAGCGAGGCTTCCGGCAGGTCAAGCACTGTCTCGCCCGTCTTCGGGTTCAGGATGTGCTCTTCCGTTTCCGTGCCCGCTTCGAAGCGGGATCCAATCAGCATCGCGGTGTCCATGATGTTCTCCCTTGTCGTTGGTCGAGTGGGATGTGGGCGGAAAACCGCTTCACACTTTTCCGCATCCCACTCTGGGTTATTTGCCGGCTCCGGCGACCTGATCGCCGTCGCGGGTGAGGTAGTAGGCTGCCAGGATCGGCAGGAAAGTGACGAGCACGACGACCATTGCGACCACGTTCGTGACCGGGCGCTGGCGCGGACGGATGAGTTCTTCGAGCATCCAGATCGGCAGCGTCGATTGCTGGCCGCCGGTGAAGGTGGTCACGATGACCTCGTCGAACGACAGCGCGAAGGCAAGCATGCCGCCGGCGAGCAGCGCCGTGCCGATATTGGGCAGGATGACATGGCGGAAGGTCTGGAAGCCGTCGGCGCCAAGGTCCATCGACGCCTCGATCAGCGAGCCGGAGGTGCGGCGGAAGCGGGCGACGGCGTTGTTGTAGACGACAACGACGCAGAAGGTCGCGTGGCCGAGCACGATCGTCCAGACCGAGAAAGGGATGTCGAACAGGCTAAAGGCCGAACGCAGCGCAATGCCGGTGATGATGCCGGGCAGCGCGATCGGCAGGATGACGAGGAGTGAGATCGCTTCACGACCGAAGAACTTCGTCTGGCTGATCGCGGCTGCGCAAAGCGTTCCGAGTATCAGAGCGATGGCGGTGGCAACACAGGCCACCTGCACGGAGAGGCCGAGCGCGGACCAGACATCGGGACGGTTCCACGCAACGGCGAACCATTGCGTCGTCAGACCCGGCGGTGGCCACTGATAACTCCTCTCCTCGGTGGTGAAGGCGTAGACGAAGATCAAGAGGATCGGCAGATGCAGGAAGAGCAGGCCACCCGCGGCGGCGATCTT
This sequence comes from Rhizobium sp. T1470, assembly GCF_042140505.1. Classification (NCBI taxonomy): domain Bacteria; kingdom Pseudomonadati; phylum Pseudomonadota; class Alphaproteobacteria; order Hyphomicrobiales; family Rhizobiaceae; genus Rhizobium; species Rhizobium sp. T1470. The sequence goes on along the minus strand of NZ_CP148091.1, from coordinate 3,891,491 downwards.
CAGAAGCAGCGGTGAACGCTGTGAACGGTCAGAGCGCATCGAAGGCCCCCTGTTTCTTGGCAAGCCAAAGATAGATGGCCATGATGACGATCGGGACGACGGAGAAGGCTGCCGCGAGCGGGACGTTGCCGGCGGTACCCTGCTGGGCATAGACCGCCTGGCCGATGAAAAGGCGCGACGAGCCGATGATTTGCGGAATGATGTAATCGCCCAAGGTCAGCGAGAAGGTGAAGATCGAGCCGGCAACGATGCCGGGCAGCGCCAGCGGGAAGAGCACCGTGCGGAAGGTCTGGCTCGGGGTTGCACCGAGATCGGCGGAGGCTTCGATGAGGTTGGCCTGGACACGCTCCAGTGCGGCCTGAGTCGGCAGGATCATGTAGGGCAGCCAGACATAGACGAAGACGAGGAAGGTGCCGAGATAGCTGACCGAGAGCGAATTGCCGCCGATGACGGGCAGGTTGAGGACACCGTCGAGCAGCCAGGAAAGGTGCAGCTTGGCGAAGATCCAGGTGAGAATGCCTTCCTTGGCGAGGATGAGTTTCCAGGCATAGATTTTCACGAGGTAGCTCGACCAAAGCGGCAGCATGATGCCGAGATAGAAGAGCGCCTTCCATTTGCCCTGCGCGTAGCGGGCGGCATAGTAGGCAATGGGGAAGGCGACGACGGCGGAGGCCAGCGTCACCAAAGCCGCCATGACGATGGTGCGGATGATGATGTCGAAGTTCGTCGGGCTGAGGAGCTGCGCATAGGTCGCGAGCGTGAACTCGTAGTTCACCAGGCCCGAGAAATCGTCGATCGAGAAGAAGCTCTGCAGTAGAAGTGCGATCAGCGAGCCGATGTAGATGATGCCGAGCCACAAAAGTGGCGGCGTCAGCATCAGGAAGAGCAGCAGCTTCGGATGCCGCCAGAAGGCATCGGAGAGCTGTCCGAAAAAACCGCCGCGACCGGGCAGGATCGACGTTTCCCGCAGCTCGGCCGGCTTGGTGAGGGCAAGCGCTGTCATGCTGCGTCATCCATGTAGTGCACGTCGACGGGCTGCCAGACGAGACGGACGCTCGTGCCGACATCCGGCACGTTGGTGCCGGCCGGCAGCATGACATGCAGGCGGGTGCCGCGGATATCGACCGAGAGGCGGGTTGCCGCGCCAAGGAAGCTTGCGGCCTGGACGCGCGCCTCGACGCCGTCGCCAGCGAGATGGATCGCTTCCGGGCGCAGGCTCGCCCAACGCGTCTCGCCGCCGAGCGAAGTCATCACCTCGGGCGCGATGACATTCGAGGAGCCAACGAAATCGGCGACGAAGCGGGTCTTCGGGCGGCTATAGATGTCGTGCGGCGTGCCCTCCTGGACGATGCCGCCATTGTTGAAGACGGCGACGCGGTCTGCCATCGACAGGGCCTCGCCCTGGTCATGGGTGACGAAGACGAAGGTGATGCCGAGCGCGCGCTGCAGGCTCTTCAACTCTTCTTGCATCTGCTCGCGCAGCTTCAGATCGAGGGCGCCGAGCGGTTCGTCGAGGAGAAGGATCTTCGGCTTGTTGACGAGGGCGCGGGCGAGCGCCACGCGCTGCCGCTGGCCGCCGGAAAGCTGTCCGGGCCTGCGCGCGCCATAGCCGGGAAGCTTCACCATCTCCAGCGCCTGCTCGGCAGCCTTGGTGCGCTCCGCCTTACCGATGCCCTTGACCATCAGCCCGTAGGCGACGTTGTCGAGAATGTTGAGATGCGGGAAGAGCGCGTAGTCCTGGAAGACGGTGTTGACGTTGCGGCGATAAGGCGGAATGCCCTCGGCTGTCTCGCCGAAGATTTCGATGTGGCCGCCCGTCGGCTGCTCGAAGCCTGCGATCAGGCGCAGGCAGGTCGTCTTGCCGGATCCGGAAGGGCCAAGCATGGCGAAGAATTCGCCCGGCGCGATTTCGAGATTGACGCCATCGACGGCGCGAACCTGCCCGAAATGGCGTGAGACCTTTTGGAAACGGACGGCGGGGGTCATTGTAAACTCCGGGATTGTGTCTGATGTCTCGTCCTCCCCGCAGGAAGGCGGTGGCCCAAAGGCTTCGACGAGGGGACAAGTCGGCTTTCCGTCGCCGCGCAGCGCTCGGACGTCCGCTCTTGTCTTCGGTTGTCCCCTCGTCTGCCCCTCAAAGGGCGTCTTCTCCGCTGACGGAGACGGTGAGGTTGCGGGCGAGATTATCGTCCGCCGATCACGCCGATATAGTCGGAGACCCAACGGTGATACGGCACGCACTCGCCCTGCGTCGTGCACTTGGCCGTCGGCGTTCTCCAGAACTTGATCTTGTCGAAATGATCATAGCCGTTCGTTGCGCAACCTTCATCGGTCAGCAGTTCGTTGCCCTTGCAGGCTGCGGGAACCGAAGGTACGGCGCCGAACCAGGCAGCGGCATCGCCCTGGACCTTGGCCTGCAGCGAATGTTCCATCCACATGTAGGCGCAGTTCGGATGCTCGCTGTCGACATGCAGCATGGTCGTATCGGCCCAGCCGGTCGCCCCTTCTTCCGGGAAGGTTGAGGCGATCTTCTGCTTGTCAGCCTGCATCAGGTTGACCTGGAAGGGCCAGGAGCCGGAGGCCACGACGCCCTCGTTCTTGAAGTCGTCGATCTGGATCATCGCGTCGTGCCAGTAGCGCGAAACGAGCTTGCGCTGGCCGCGCAGTAGGTCGAGGGCCGCCTTGTACTGATCTTCGTTCAGCTCATAGGGATCCTTGATGCCGAGTTCCGGCTTGTGCGCCATCAGGTAGAGCGCGGCATCGGCAACGTAGATCGGACCGTCATAGGCTTGGACGCGACCCTTGTTGGACTTGCCGTCCGGAAGGGTCTCTTCCTCGAAAACGACCTTCCAGCTGCTCGGTGCCTTCCCCTTGAAGGCATCGGTATTATACATCAGCACGTTCGGTCCCCAAAGGTAGGGAACGCCGTAGTGGACGTCGTTGACCGTGTACCACGGGCCCTTCTGCAGGCGCGGATCGACGTTCTTGAAGCTCGGGATGAGGTCGGTATTGATCGGCTGCACACGCTTGCCGGCGATCAGGCGAAGCGATGCGTCACCGGAGGCGGTGACGAGATCGAAGCCGCCTTCGTTCATCAGCGAGACCATTTCGTCAGACGTCGCCGCCGTCTTGACGGAAACCTTGCAGCCGGTTTCCTTTTCGAAGGCGGTGACCCAGTCGTAGCTCTTGTCGCTTTCGCCACGCTCGATGTAGCCCGCCCAGGCTACAATGCTGACCGCACCTTCACCGTTGCCCAGCGCCTTCAGCGGCTCCGCGGCGGCAACCTGCGTCACGAAGCTCAGGCTCGCGAGGGCCGCGGTGCACGATTTCAGAAGATATTTCATCGTCCGTCTCCCGGTTGTGCCACTTTTCGTGGCGTTATGTTCCCGGTTGAAAAGGTGCGACGAATTTTCCGGTTTCGCAAATTCATTTATCAGAAAGCCGATATCGGAATTTCCGATATTGTACCAGAATCGTCAGCGAGGCCGGCCGGATCGAAGCGCTTCGGCGATGCCGACGAAGTCGCGCGCGGCTTGCGGCAGACTGGAGCCCTTGCGCCAGACCATGCCGACCTGGACGACCGGCAGCGAGCCGGACACGTCGCGGCTCTCAATGCGATCGCCTTCCAGCGACCAAGGGCGATAGACGAGATCGGGTAGCAGCGCCACGCCGGCGCCGGTGGCGACCAGACTGCGGACCGCTTCCACGGAGCGGGTGCGGAAGGCAACATGCGGACGCGCGCCGAGCGCCGACAGCAGCTTGCCGGTGTTTTCCTCGATTTCGTCGACGGTCAGCATAATCAGCGGTTCACGGGCGATGTCGGCGACGGAAATGATGTCGGCAGAGACGAGCGGATGGCCCATGGGCAGCCACAGCCGGTAGGGCGAGGTTTCCAGGATTTCCGCCTGCAGGGCCATGCGGTCGCGCAGGTTGGAGATGACCATGACCGCCACATCCAACTCGCCGCCGACCAGCAGGTGTTCAAGATAGCCGCCATTGTCCTCGATGGCACTGACTTCGACGCCCGGACAGGCGCGGCGATAGCGCGCCAGGAGATCGGAGAGGACATAGCCGGCGACGAGCGAGGTGACGCCGATGTTGAGCGTTCCGGAAATCTCGTTCTGCTTGCCGGAAAAGCTGGTGCGAGCATCAGTGACGCTCGCCAGGATCTTCGTCGCGTGGCGCAGGAACTGGTGGCCGTTGTGGGTGATCGTCAGGCCGCGTGGATGGCGCTCGAAAAGCTCGACGCCGAGGTCGGTTTCCAGCTCCTTCAGGGCTTCCGTAACCGAGGATTGCGAGATCGAAAGGTTCTGCGCGGCGCGCGTCACGGAGCCCTGTTCGGCGACGGCAACGAAATACTGAATCTGGCGAAGGGTGAAGGCCATGCGCCGTTAGAGCATGGCCATAAGGACATTGGCAAGCATCGGGAAAGCTTGGACCTTTTTTGGTGCTAATCCCATACTGGCGCAAACTTGGAGGGCTCGTTTAAGTATTCAGAAACGTCATTTCTCTAGCGTTGAAACCACTCGTATTGCGTTGGAGCTTGTCAATGGCGGAGCAGTTGGCGTGAAGGCCCTACTGCGCATCTTCCGGCCTTCCCGGAAATTGGTGTTTATCATCGCTGGCGTCGCCCTTCTCGGGGGCGTCTCCGGCGGTGCCGCGCTTTTTATCGGCAAAGACAGGATCCTGGGCCTTTCCGCGGAAACAATGAACGGTCTCTCCTGCACCGACGTCAATCTCGTCACCATCAAGAAGCAGAACCGGGTCTGGATCCGCAAGTATATCAAGACCGAGCCGACAGATGGCATGACGCGGGTCAAGACCGCGCTTCGGGTGGCCAAGGCGGTCTACGATGCGCAGAAGCCTGATCTGGTGCAGGTCGTCGTCCTCGATACCAATGGGCCGACGCTGCGATCCGACATTCGCGGCCGGGCGATCGGCGCCGACGTCGTCTACATACCGCATCCCGATGCCGTTCTCGAAAGCGCGCAGGCCAAGGCCTATACCGCCCGCTATTACGACGGGTCGGCTGCCGCCAACGGGCTGTTCTTCGGCGAACGCGTCGATTTGCCCGAAGACGAAATTACGGCCCTGAACGCATCCTTTAACGAATACTCCGACTGTATCGATCCGATCGCTGTCGCTGCCACGAAGGGTGGCGAAGGCAAGAGCAAGGGCGAGAAGGCGGAAGAGGCGAAGGAAGAAAAGCCGGCCGAGGGCGGCGGGCACAGTGCTACGCCTGCTGAGCAACCTGCGGCGGAAGAAGCGGCACCGGCTGCCGGTCACTGACGGTTCGAAAAGAAAAAGGCGGCGAGCCCATCGGGCCGCCGCCTTTTCTCTATTCAAGTGTGCCTGTTTCAGTCAGCCTTGCTACGGCGAGCCGGAAAAAGGATGACGTCGCGGATCGATGGGGCGTTGGTCAAGAGCATGATCAGGCGGTCGACGCCGATACCGAGGCCGCCGGCCGGCGGCATGCCCTGGTCGATCGCATCGAGGAATTCGTCGTCCAGCTGCTTTTCCTTTTCACCGCGGGCATGTGCCTGCTCCAGCTGCTCGACCATGCGGCGGCGCTGCTCTTCCGGATCGTTGAGCTCCGAGAAGGCGTTGCCGAGTTCCCAGGCGTTGCAGTAGGTCTCGAAGCGCTCGACGAGGCGCGGCTCGCCCGGCACTTCCTTGGCAAAGGGCGAGATGTCCTTCGGGAAATGCGTGACATGCGATGGCTGAATGAGCGTCGCCTCGACCTTCTCCTCGAAGATGAAGGCAAGGCATTCGCCCCAGGTCCAGTCCTTCTCGACCGCGAAGCCGGCAGCCTTGGCGGCAGCGCGAGCTTCCTCGTCGGTCTTGAGGCTGAGGAAGTCGATGCCGGTCACTTGCTTGACGGCGTCGGGCATCGGTACGCGCTTGAACGGGCCCTTGAACGAGATCGTCTTGTCGCCGAAGGGGAACTCCGTCGTCCCGTGGATCGACAGCGCCAGGCTTTCGAACAGCCGCTCGACGAGGTCCATGATGTCCTCGTAGTCGGCATAGGCCCAGTAGCACTCCATCATGGTGAATTCAGGATTGTGCCGGGTCGAGACGCCTTCATTGCGGAAGTTGCGGTTGATCTCGAACACCTTGTCGGTAAGGCCCGAAACCAGCGTGCGCTTCAGGAACAGCTCCGGCGCGATGCGCAGGTACATGTCGAGCTTCAGCGTGTTGTGATGCGTCTTGAACGGCTCGGCCGTGGCACCGCCATAGACGGAGTGCAGCATGGGTGTTTCGACTTCCATGAAGCCGTCGTTTTCCATGAAGCGACGGATGCCGGAGACAATCTTCGAACGCTGCTGAAAGCGCAGTTTCGACTCATCGTTGGTCATGATGTCGAGGTGGCGCTTGCGATAGCGCGCCTCGATGTTGGTGAGGCCATGCCACTTTTCAGGCATCGGCAGCAGCGACTTGGTCAGCATTTCGATCTTCTGGGCGTTGATCGTGAGTTCGCCGCGCTTGGTGCGACGCACGACGCCGGTGACGCCGATGATGTCGCCGATGTCGATCATCGGCAGCAGGGCGCGGGCGTCTTCCGGCGTGGTGTCCTTGTGGCTGAAGATCTGAATCTTGCCGCCGGCATCATGGATATCCATGAACATCCCGGAGTTGCGCGAGGAGTAGACGCGGCCGGCAACGGTCACGATGTCCTGCGTCTCGACGTCGGCTTCGAGGTCCTTGTACTTCTCGACCAGCTCCGCATTGGTGATGGTGCGGTGGAAATGCGCCGGATAGACGTCGCCGATCTGCTCGCGCAGCAGCTCGAGCTTCTGGGCGCGCACTTGAGTGGCGTCTGAAGACAAGCCAGTGGATTTGAGCGTATCATCTTGTTCGATGATGTTTGCCGTTGCTGTGCGCTTTTCGTTTTTATCAGTCATGTTTCTAGCCTTCAGTTCTTCGGGCCGACGAGCGACGCCACGGCCTGCGACGCCAGTTTCAACCGCTGGCGCACGACCGAGCGGCCGAGGATCGCCATCGAGTCAAATAGCGGCAGCGAGCGCGACGACCCGGAGACGGCGACGAAGAGCGGCGCCACGACGACCTTCAGCTTCTTGCCCATGCGATCGGCAATAGCGCGCAGTTCGGCCTCGATGGTCTCGACATTCCATTCGAGGATCTTTTCGAGATCCGGCTGGACGGTGTTGAGGATCTCGAGGATCTCTTCCGGCGGCGACTTGATCTTGGCGAAGGCCGACAGGTCGAGGCCGAGATCGGACTTCAGCAGGAAGCCCGCGAGATCCGGAAGTTCGCCGAGCTTGGAGATACGCGACTGCGACAGGCGCAGGCCGGCCTTCAGCCGATCGTTTTCCATCGCCCAATCAAGCACGCGGGTCTGGAATTCTTCTTCCGACAGCTTCTCACGGATCCAGCGACCGTTCAGCCAATCGAGCTTCTGGATGTCGAAGATCGCGCCGGCCTTGGAAAGGTTGTCCGGATCGAACTTCTCGGAGAGCTCGTCCATCGTCAGCAGCTCTTCGCCTTCGGCGATCTGTACGAAGAACAGACCGAGGAAGTTCATCAGCGCTTCCGGGATGTAGCCGAGAGCGGAGTAGTAGGAGATCGAGGTCGGGTTCTTGCGCTTTGACAGCTTCGACTTGTCGGCATTGCGCATCAGCGACAGGTGCATGAAGACCGGTGCTTCCCAGTCGAAGTAGCGATAAAGCAGGATGTGTTTCGGCACCGAGGCCAGCCACTCTTCGCCGCGAGCGACGTGAGTGATCTTCATCAGGTGGTCGTCGATGACGTTCGCCATGTGATAGGTGGGCATGCCGTCGCCCTTGATCAGCACCTGCATGTCGACCGAGTCCCACGGAATGCTGACATCGCCGTAGACGCCGTCGGTGAAGTCGCAGGAACCTTCGGCCGGGATCTTCATGCGGATGACCGAGCTTTCGCCAGCTGCCATCTTGGAGGTGACTTCCTCGGCGGTGAGCTTCAGGCAGAGACCATCATATTTCGGCGCCTTGCCGGCGGCGCGCTGCTCTTCGCGCATCTTTTCCAGACGCTCGGGCGTGCAGAAACAGCGGAAGGCATGGCCCTTGTCCAACAGCTCCTGGCCGTAGGGCGTGTAGATTTCCTTGCGGTCCGATTGGCGGTAGGGACCATAGGGACCGCCGATGTCCGGGCCTTCCTTCCACTCGAGCCCGCACCATTTCAGCGCGTCCAGCACCTTCTTTTCGAATTCCGGGGTCGAGCGCGTCGCATCGGTGTCTTCGATGCGCAGGATGAACTCGCCGCCGTTCTTCTTAGCGAAAAGATAGTTGAAGAGAGCGATGTAAGCTGTGCCGACATGCGGCTCGCCGGTCGGCGAGGGAGCAATGCGGACGCGGACGCCGGAAGCTGTCATTTTATGTGCCCGTCAAATGATGCCGGACGGCTTTCCTGAGAAAGCGACGTTCGGCCGGAAAGAATGCAGATAACTGGATCAGGAAACCGGCCGGAAAAGGGCACTGCCCCTGGTCGTCGCCGATTGCCCATTTGGCTGGCCTTAAGGCCATATTCGACCGCGCGCGTCAAGGAAAATGGGCAATAGCGTCAGTGAACTGGCCAGACATGGAGCAGTGCGGGCACGCTGACGAGGACGATGATGAAGGACAACGGCAGGCCGAGGCGGGGGTAATCGCTGAAGCGATAACCGCCGGGGCCGAAAACCAGCGTGTTGCACTGATGGCCGATCGGCGTCAGGAAATCGCAACCGGCGCCGATGGCGACCGCCATCAGGAAGGCCTCGGGTCTATAGCCGAGCGCTTGGGCAAAGCTCGCCGCAATCGGCGCCATGACCAGGACCGTCGCCGCATTGTTGAGAAACGGTGTCACCGCCATGGCGGTGATGAGGATCAGCGCCAATGCGCCAAAGGGCGGCATCTGGGCCGCAAAGTGCCCGAGCCATCCGGCGATCAGATCGCTGCCACCGGACGTTCGCAGTGTGTCGGAGACAGGGATCAAAGCTGCAAGCATGATCAGGATCGGTCCGTCCACGGCCTTGTAGACCTCGGCAAGCGGAATCGCCCGGAAGACGACCATCGCCAGTGCGGCGCAGAAGAAGGCGACCGAAACCGGGACCATTCCGGCTGCCGTCACGGCCATCGCGGCCGCGAGGATCAGCAGCGGCACATAGGCCCTGCGCGGCCTGCCAAGCATGATGTCGCGCTGCGCCAAAGGAAGGCAGGAGAATTCCTGCAGGAACGCCGGCAAGTTTCGGCGGCTGCCCTGCAACACAAGAACATCGCCGGCGCGCAGTGTCACTTCGCTCAGCCGCTCCGTCAGCCGGTGGCCATGGCGGCTGACGGCAAGCAGGTTGATCCGACGGCGGTTCCACAGTGAGAGCTGGCGTGCAGACCAGCCGATCAACATCGATTCCGATGAGACGACCGCTTCGATTGAGGTCACGTCTCCTTCGGCTTTTGCTTCGGGAATCGGCTTGCCGGAAAGCTTGAGCTTGGCATTGGAAACGACGCGGTCCAGCGCTTCCGGGCGCCCCTGCAGCAGGATTGTATCTCCTGCCTTTAGAAGGACGTCAGGGAATGGCGAGAGGCGCGAATGTCCGCGCAGGATCGCAGTTGCGACCACTTCCCCATCGCCGAGCTGCAGGATCCCGTTCAGCTCCTTGCCTTCAAAGCTCGAGCCCTCCACCACGGTTGCTTCGGAGAAGTAGTTCTTGAGATCCAGCGCTTCCTCCAGCGACGGATTCTCGTTCTGCCGCTCGGGAACGAGCCAGTGGAAGAAAATCAGGAAGACGATTCCGACCAGAGTGAGCGTCGCGCCGACGGGCGTAAAGTCGAACATAGTGAACGGCGCCCCGGTAATTTCGCCGCGAAGGCGCGAGACCACGATGTTCGGCGAGGTGCCGATCTGGGTCATTAGCCCGCCGAGAAGGGCAGCAAAGCTCATGGGCATCAGGTAGAGCGATGGCGATCTCCCGGTTTTGCGGGCAAACTGGAAAGCGACCGGGATCATGATCGCAAGCGCGCCGATGTTCTTGATGAAGGCGGAAAGAACCGCGACGACAATGAGCAGCAGGGCAAGCTGCGCATGCAGCTTGTTCAGGTTGGGGAAGAAGCGCTTGATCGTCGTGTCGACGATTCCCGAGCGCGCGACGCCGGCGCTGACGATAAGCGCACTGCCGACGATGATGACGATGTCATCGCTGAAACCCGAAAATGCCTTGTCGAAAGGGACGATGCCGACCGCCACCGCCAGGACGAGAGAACAACAGGCGACCACGTCATAGCGGAACCGATCCCAGATGAAGACTGCCATCATCAGGCCGATGACGCCAAAGGCGAGGATCTGATGCGTTGTCATGCTCTTCCGGAAACTGAGACTGGGCGGCAGAAGACTCCTGAAGGATAACTGTGCCGCGCCGGCGGCTATTCAATCCCGCTGCGCCAGCAAAACTCTCTGCGTGCAAGTGGGCGCCGTGGTCCGTCGTCCAGGACGCGGGACGATGGCCGTCAAGACGCGAATGTCCCATCGATAGAGGTCATCTCGAGTTAAATAATCATATGTTAACATAATCGGCACTTCTCGAGGGAGAGACCGGCCGGCAGCAGGGCCTCGGCGTCGTCATTCACGGGGAGAGCGATGCCGCGCAAGACCGCAGCCGTCGACACTCTGATTGCCATCGCAGAGGAAACCGGAATTTCCGCCGGCCAGATCGCCATTGCATGGCTGCTGCACAAGGGCACGCTGCCGATCATCGGCCCCCGCACACCTGCTCAGCTTTCCGACAAGCATTCCGCTTGGCTTTCCCCATGATGTCGTGGCCCCAAGCCGCGATACGCTCGCCGGCGCCAACGCCGATCTCATCGACTGGCCAGCGGTGGCGGTTCGCTGAGCCTGATGAGGCGTCGCGCCGTGCTGTCGGTTCTCGATGGCGCGGCAATCGGGCGCTGCTACCGTTGAAGCTCAGCCAGCGCCCGGCGGAGAGGCGTGTCGGAAATCTCGATCCAGCCCGCGAACGGAACATCCATGTCGAGCACGACGAAGATCGATAAGGATATCAGCAGCGCAGATATGAAGAACATCAGGACAACGATGACGTTCCTGGGCGCGCGATAGCCGAAGCTGGCAAAAATCAGTGTCAGCCACGCCGTCAACATCGTGATGAGCGGCCGGGGGATGACGCCCTCCGACTGTTCGACGATGATCCAGCGCTGCTCGACGATCCTTTGATATTGCTGGCGGGCGTCGTTCCACAGCACAACATGCCCCGGGTTGGTTGGTGTGATCAGCGCAAGACTGTCGCCGACCGCGTTGAGAGCAAGCTCGCTCGTGCGGTCGCTTTTTACCAGCGGATCCGGCGCCCGAACTGGATTGCTAAGGGCGTTTTCGACGTAGTTTTCCAGGCGCTTACGGGTTTCGTTGGCCTCGAGGCCGTAGGTGCGCAATGTCCGGTCAAGAAGGATGATCTGCGTTGCGAAGGCGTGAACGTTCTTGTCAATCTCGGCGAAGGTGTTCTTTGAGGAATTGATCATCAGGCCGAAGACGAGCGAGGTCATGACGACGAAGATGTTGGCGACCAGCCGGACGACGGTGTTCGTTTCGTCCTGGCGGTGATGGACCGGCAGCTTCGAATAAGTCAGCATCGTTCCGATCGAGGCTGTCATGAGCAAGGCGAAGACAACGACCGCCACCAGCAATTCCAGCACCATCTTACGTCGCACCTCCCGTGCTCTCGGGGCAAACTAGCTGTTTTCATTGATTTTGCCAGTGGACTGCGTTTGCCCGCTGGACAAACGTATGGGTGGGTATAGCTTCCGCAGCGAAATTCATGCTGGAGATTGCGATGACTGATATTTTGAATGTACCCGTGAAGCTGGCTGATGGTCGCGAGACGACTTTGAACGATCACCGTGGCAAGGTGATGCTGGTCGTCAATGTCGCCTCCAAATGTGGTCTGACCGTCCAGTACGAAGGGCTTGAGAAGCTCTATGAGGACAAGCGCGAGCGCGGCTTCGTGATTGCCGCCTTTCCGGCAAACAATTTCAAGGGGCAGGAGCCTGCCACGGATGCCGAGATCGTCGAATTCTGCACCCTGACCTACGACGTGAAATTCCCGATCTTCTCGAAGATCTCGGTAAAGGGCGAGGACAAGCACCCGCTTTACCAACTGCTGACAGCCGCTGCCGGTACTGCCATTGGCGAGGGTCCGATGCGGGAGCGGCTGCGCAACAACGGCCTGGCGAGCGGCGACAACAGTGAAATCCTCTGGAATTTCGAAAAGTTTCTGGTCGGTCGCGACGGCAAGGTGGCTGCGCGGTTTGCGCCGGATGTCACCGCCGAGGATCAGCGGCTGGTCTCGGCGATCGACAAGGAGCTTGCAAGGACCGCCTGACGCCGGTCTTCGCGCTCAAGCACGGCCTCTATGCCGGAACGACTGCCGCACCGTTCATAAACAGATCGGCGCACATTTTTGCCCGCGCGGCGATCTCCTCGATCCCGGGGGCCGGCTGCTGGCGCAACATTGCGGCGCGCTGGGGCTCCATGGCCATCATGCCGCGCAGCATCCCGCAGGCGGCATGCGGGTCGGCGAGGGCGATGACGCCGCGATCGACCTGCTTGCGCAGCCATCCCTCCATCAGCGCATTCGTTCTGACGATGGCGTTTTCATAGAACGAAGCCGCGATCTCGGGGAAGCGGTCGGACTCGCCGATCACAAGGCGCATCATCGTGATGGTGTCTTCTGAGAGCGTCAGCATGCCGTAGGCCATCAGCATCCGCTCCAGCCCCTGGCGCAGATCAGCTGCCGCCAGCGTGGTCGGGTCGAGCGCCAACAGAAAGCGGCCGATGCGATCGGAAATCAGATCCGAGAAAAGGTCGGCTTTTGTTGGAAAGAGTCGGTAGAGCGTCTTCGTCGAGACGCCGGCTTCCTGCGCGATCGCCGCGATGCTCGCCGTCGCATATCCATTCTCGTGAAACTGCTTGTTCGCAGCCTCGATGATGACGCTTCTGGTGTCCTCGTCGCACCGCGCCTGCGGTCTGCCACGGGGCCTTCTCTCGATCTTGTGATTTGGGACCATCACGATTTTCCAAATTCATGTTGACATCGATTTTATAGAGCACACATTGGAAAATGTCAATTTTCCTTTTTATGCATCAGGAGCCGCAGCCCTCCCGACGGCGGCCATGATCCGGAGAAAACCATGACCGCCCAGAAGCTGCATGCTCTGAACAACAACAGCGCCCCGACCACTGAACAGGTGGTAGAGGCGGCCGAGGAAACGCTTGAGGCCGGCAGGCCGCTGCAAGCGGAGGCGCCACGCGCTGCCGCCAAGGCGCCGCAATCCCGCAGGCGACCGGGCCGGTCGCTGCTGCTTGGCGCGGCGGCCCTCGCGATCGTGGCCGCGGGCGCCTATTACGGGCACGATTACTGGACGGTCGGTCGCTTCCACGTGTCGACCGATGACGCCTATGTAAAGGCGGATAACGGCACGATCGCCCCCAAGGTCTCGGGCTATCTGGCCGAGGTGCTTGTCAATGACAACCAGCCGGTGAAGGCGGGCCAGCCGCTTGCGCGCATCGATGATCGCGATTTCCAGACCGCGCTCGACCAGGCAAAAGCCGACGTTTCCGCCGCTGCGGCCACGCTGAATGCCAAGCAGGCGGCCCTCGCTATCCAGCAATCGACGATCGCTGCCGCCCGCGCCACCGTCGCGGTTGACGAGGCCAACGAGACGTTCGCCGAGCAGAACAACAAACGCTATTCGAGCCTTGCCACCAACGGCTACGCCCCGGTCCAGCTTGCTCAGGCACAAGCTGCTCTGGCCCGCAGCCGGGCCCTCGAGCGTCAGGCCGAGCTCAATCTCTCCTACGCCACGATCGTGGCACCGGTTGACGGCACCGTCGGCAACCGCACGCTGCGCGTGGGTCAGTACGTCCAAGCGGGTACGCAGTTGATGTCAGTCGTCCCGACGAATGCGGCCTATGTGATTGCGAACTATAAGGAAACGCAGCTGACCCACGTGCATGCCGGCCAGCCGGTTGACATCGAAGTCGATACGTTCCCCGGCCGCACATATCACGGTCATGTCGACAGCATAGCGCCGGCCAGCGGCCAGGAGTTTGCGCTACTGCCACCTGATAACGCGACCGGCAATTTCACCAAGGTCGTGCAGCGTATCCCGGTCAAGATCGTGCTCGATGGCAATGGCGCCGCCAGCGGCGACCTTCGTCCTGGCATGTCGGTGCAACCGAGCATCAACACCAAGGCCGCCAACGCGACTCATGGGGCCTGATGGGCAGAAGATGAGGATCTTGTCATGTCTACCACAATTGCTGTCTCCCAGCCGCGTGCCAGCATGAAGGATTGGATTGCCGTACTTGCCGGCATGATCGGCGCATTCATGGCAATCCTCAACATCCAGATCACCAATGCTTCCCTCCTCGAGATCGAGGGCGGCATCGGCACAGGCGTCGACAATGGTGCCTGGATTTCCACCTCGTATCTGATCGGCGAGATCGTCGTCATTCCGCTGACGGCGTATTTCAGCAGCGTCTTTTCCTTCCGCCGCTACATTCTCGTCAATTCGGTTCTCTTCCCGATCTTCTCGATTGCCTGTGCGTTCGCCCATGATCTCGGGACGATGATCCTGTTGCGCGGGCTGCAGGGATTTGCCGGCGGTGTGCTGATCCCGATGGCTTTCACCATGGTCTTGACCAAGCTGCCGAAGGTACAGCAACCGCGCGGCCTGGCGCTCTTTGCCCTGTCCGTTACCTTCGCTCCGGCCATCGGCCCCACGATCGGCGGCTTTCTCACCGAAAATTACGGCTGGCAGACCATCTTCTTCATCAACGCTGTTCCGAGCGCCGTCATGGCGATCGCGCTTGCCCTGACGCTCGAGAAGCAGCCGATGCAGCTCCACCTGCTGAAGGAGGGCGACTGGGCTGGCATTTTTACCATGGCGATCGGCCTTTCTGCCCTGCAAACCGTGCTTGAGGAGGGCAACAAGGAGGATTGGTTCTCCTCGCCTTTCATCGTCAAGCTCAGCATCGTGGCCGTTGTCTTCCTCGTCACTTTCATCTGGATCGAACTGACGGTTGAAAAACCCCTGGTGAAGCTGCGTCTTTTGAAACAGCGCAATTTCGGTATCGGCGTTGCTGTCAATGTGCTCGTCGGCGTCGCCCTGTTCGGCACCGTCTACATCCTCCCGCAGTATCTGGGTCAGGTGCAGAGGTACAACGCCGAGCAGATCGGCAATGTGCTGGCCTGGACCGGATTGCCGCAACTGCTCCTCATCCCGCTGGTCCCACTGCTGATGAAGCGCTTCGACGCCCGCTATATCGGCTTCCTCGGCATTTCGATCTTCGCGATCAGCTGTTTCATGAACATCACGCTGTCGGCAGACAACGCCGGTGATCAGTTCTGGATTCCGAATATCGTGCGCGCCATAGGCCAGGCCCTTGTCCTGACCCCGATCACCGCCATCACGACTGCCGGCATCGCTGCGTCGGATGCTGCGGCTGCCTCGGGCTTGACGAACATGCTGCGCAACCTCGGCGGCGCCGTTGGCACGGCATCGCTTGGTACGATCCTGACGAAGCGCGAGCAGTTCCATTCGAATATCATCGGTCAGTCTGTGACGCTTGCCCGCGACGAGGTTCGCGACCGCCTCAGCCAAACGACGAATTATTTCCTGGCGCACGGGGTCTCAGACCCGGCGGTCGCCAGCAAGAAAGCCATCGTCGTCCTGGGCCAAATCGTCAAGCGCCAAGCGCTCATTCTTGGCTTCAGCGACACTTTCGCCGTCATCGGGGTGGTGCTTGCCATCGCCGCGTTCGCTCTGTTGCTCACCCGGAAGTCGCAGGCAGGTGGTGGTGGTGCGCACTGAGCCCGCCATTCGTCAAATTGCGAAGAGCGGTTGATCCGGCTGCGCTCACAATCTGCAGTGCTGGCGGCGAAACTCGCTTGGCGAACAGTGTTCGCGATCGTGAAACATTCGGGAAAAGTAGAATGCGTCCTCGATGCCGACGGCATTCGAAATCGCCTCGATCGAGAGATCGGATGTCGCCAGCAACTGCTTGGCCCGATCGATGCGAAGGCGCTGCTGGAAGGCCTTCGGTGACAGGCCGATGGCTGCCTGGAAACGCCGCCGCAACGTTGCCGGGGACATGGCGAATTCCTGCGCGAGGGACTGCATGTCCGTTGGCTCGAATGCGCGACGCTGCAGGGTCTCGATCACCAACTCGACCTTTACGTCGCCAGCATCGTTTCTGCGCGTGGTTGCCTGGCGGGCGCATTGGACGGCGATGCGGTGAAGCGTCGCTGCTGCCGATGCAAGGCTGAGCGGATCGCCTGCTGCAAAGTCCGAATGAAGCGCGCTGAAGAGATGCTGGATCTCGCGAAGATTGTGCAGCCGCACCAGCGGAGCTGCCGCGGATATCAGGCGCTGACGGATCAGGTCTGCCGTCAGCGTTCCCTCGAAGAGAGCCCATCGTTCCTCCCAACTCTCTCCGTTCGTCGGGCCATAGGAATGCAATGTGCCGGCGGGCAGCCAGAAGAGCGATGGCCCGCGGATCTCCTGAACACCCGCCTTCACCGTCTGCAACGTGCCATGCCCGGCTTCGACGAGGACGACGGCGTGCATCGGCAGGCGGCGGTTGGCGATGCGTGTTCCAATGCGTTGCCGGCCGAACCCCGTGACGGCGAGCGCCGTGCCGCCGGCAGAGGGTGAGCGATAGAGGGCGATCGGTGTTTCATCATGAGCGAAAAATCCAGTCATTCTTTCCATCCATGGTGCGCGGCGACAAACAAGGTGAGACCCGTATTGCCTCGCCTGTGAATGTTCCTGATGCACTTGATCATTGCCTCACAAGATTGCTCCTTTCTGCTGCGAGCGTTCAAGTCGCGGAGAGTTGAGCTGTTTCGGAATTTGCGCCGAAGATCATGGCATGGGCTTTATTTCGACGCCACTCTTTGACGCGCCGTTGCACTGTTCGCAGGAGTCCGTCGGGGTACTCATTCGGATAACGCTCTTGAAGCCGCTCGAGCAACTCGCGGCCTGTCCGCCAAGGTTCCTCCTCAAACCAAGAGCGGAGATCGTCGGTCACGCGGATGAGCGGGTCTGGTCTACGTCGCTCTCGGCGCAGTTTTGGTTTCGCTTTGGCCGTCGGACGGACTTCGCCTTCCGTCCAGGCGTGGCGCAGGTTCTGCAAGAACGTTTCGATATCCGGCGTGGCTGTTGACAGCGAGGCATTGCTGGCAACCTCGACAAGACGCTGCTGCGCTGTTCGAATATCGCGCAATAGTTTCACAGGATCCAACTGATCGCCGATGTGCGATAGCCGATTTCGGACTTCGGTCGGTGTTCTCGGATCTGCCAAGAGCCTCTGATAGGGTGTCGCAGGAGGATGATAGATCTTTTTGACCACCGCGCCATCGCGACGCTTCTCCCGCAGCTTAAAGGATGGCTGAAAGAAGTTTATGAACAAGCGCACCGATCGGTATAGATCGGCCAGGGTCGCAGCGGCCTCGACCCCCTCATAGCGATGATAACCAACAATGCGGCGAACGATCGACCCATTCTTCTGCTCGACGAAAGCCTGATCATTCTTGCGGTAGGGACGGCAACGCGTGAACTCGATATTGGAATCAAGGCAGTAATCCCTGATCGTTTCGTTGATGAACACGCTGTCATTGTCCGTATCGAAGCCGAGCAGCGGAAACGGCATCAGACGCCGCAACTCACTCAACACTTCCGTCAGAAGCTTCTGCTCACGCACAAGCAGAGGCGCACATTCCGTCCAGCCACTGGCAATATCGGTGAGGACTAGCGTTTGGACGAAGCTGCCCCGCGCAACGGGGCCGGAGTGGGAGACAAGATCTGCTTCAACAAACCCAGGCGCGGGATCATCCCAGTCAGAGAATGTCCGGACGGGGACGCTACGCCTTAACGCAGACGAAGCCACCGAATGCCGGCGTCGCCGGCCGCCCGCTGTTTCGCGAATGTCTTTCAGAGCGCGATCAATCGTCGCGGCGCTCATCTGCAATAACAGAGCCCGAACCCGGTCATCCAGGTTGAGGTGTCCGTGCCGCTCCATGGAGATGACCAGCGTCGGGAGCAGCGCCTTTAGCCGCTTTCCACAAACACGGTCGGACGACTCCCACAACACGATAAGCGCTTGGCGGGCGGCTTCGTCATAGATCCGAGGACGTGGTCGAGACGCGACTTGATTATGTGTGCCGCGGAGTAACCGCATCGCATGTTTCCGGTGCATGCCGCTGATCGCAACGAACTGATCGAGAATGCGCGATTTTTCCTCTCGGCTGCCTTGGAGGTAGCGCTTTGCTAAAGCTGCAATCAATTCTTTCTTGGTCGTCACGCTGATGTGCCTCATCTGATTTGCTCCGCACCCACAAATGCTGGGAGCAAATCAGATGAGGCAACGGCCAATAATCAAGGAGCATTTTTGGCGAGGCAATGCGGCGTCTCATCCTGATCGTCGCGCTATAATCCATGGCAAGTCTGCTTTCTTACCTCCAGGTTTTCCAGCATCTATTTCGCTTTGGGAGTGATCGAAATGTCAAGTCTTGCTCTGGATCGCAAGCCCGGTCAGCCGGCGACCGACCTGGACGCCAACGGGAAGGTCCTTTCGACTGCGGCGAACCGGTTGGGTGGGGTCGTGCCGACGGATCCATCGATCGGCGTGGAGGCGATCCGCAGGCTCTATCACGAGAACGGCTATGTCTGGTTGAAGCGCTTTCTCGATCCCGATGCGGTCAATGCGTTTCGCGGCTGGGTTTTCTCGCATCTGGCACGCGGCGGGCTCGTCGCACCCGGCTCCGATCCGATGCTCGGGCTATCCGCCGGCACGGGCATAGACAAAGGCCAGGTCGATCGCATTCTGATGTCGCTTGTCCGCTCGGTCGCCTTTGAGGGTTTTTGCGCGCAGGCGCGGCTTGCGGGGTTCATGGACGAGTTCCTTTCCGGGATCTCCTACCTGCACAAGCGCAAGATCATGCGTTTCACCCAGCCCGGCACGGCGACGGCAACCCCCGCGCATTACGATCTCGTCTATCTGCGGGGCGGCACCAACCGGCTGGTGACCGCCTGGATTCCAATCGGCGATACACCGGTCGACATGGGCGGGCTCGTCTATCTTGAGGGATCGCATGCCCTCGGCATGCGTATGGAAGAGGAGCTTTACAGGAAGAGCCTCGACCTGTCTGCAGAGGAAAGGATCAGTGCATTCAACCGCAACATGACCGAGGGCGGCTGGGTTTCGAAGGACCTCCCCGAGATGGCGGAGCGCTTCAATACGCGCTGGCTGGTCGCCGACTACGAGGCCGGCGACGTCGTGTTGCACAGTCCTTATATGATCCACGCCTCGACCACGAACCAAAGCGCCTCGAACCGGATCAGGCTATCGACGGACATCCGCTATCAGAACGTCGATGACGAGATCGACGCGCGGTGGGGCAATCATTGGAGCCTGGGGGACATGCTTTAGGGCGCGGCCCGGAGCCGCGCCTTTTGGTGGTTCAGTGGGCGCCTTGCTTTTTCCGCTGGCGAGCATTGCGGGCGACCATGTTGAGCACCTCCACCAACGCCGAGAAGGCCATCGCGGCGTAGACGTAGCCCTTCGGCACGTGGAAGCCCATGCCCTCGGCGATCAGCGTCGTGCCGATCATCATCAGGAACGCAAGGGCCAGCATGACGATGGTTGGGTTCTTCTCGATGAAATTCGCAAGCGGCGTGGCGGCGACCAGCATCACGGTCACTGCCGCAATCACGGCGACGACCATGATCGGCAAATGCGGTGTCATGCCGACGGCGGTGATGATGCTGTCGACCGAGAAGACGAGGTCCAGCAGCAGGATCTGACCAATGGCGGCAGCAAAGCCGGCCGTCGCCGCCGTGCCAATGAAATCCTCGTTGTGATCGATCGGATCGACGTTGTGGTGAATTTCCTTCGTCGCCTTCCACAGCAGGAAGAGACCGCCGGCGATGAGGATGATGTCCTTCCAGGAGAAGCCGTGGCCGAACAGTTCGAAGATCGGTGTCGTCAGCTTCACGATCCAGGCAATGGTGCCAAGGAGGGCAAGTCGCATCACGAGGGCGAGGCCAATGCCCACCTTGCGTGCTTTCTCGCGATGCTCGGGCGGCAGCTTGTTGGTGAGAATAGAAATGAAGATGAG
The DNA here is from genome assembly GCF_042140505.1 of Rhizobium sp. T1470. Classification (NCBI taxonomy): domain Bacteria; kingdom Pseudomonadati; phylum Pseudomonadota; class Alphaproteobacteria; order Hyphomicrobiales; family Rhizobiaceae; genus Rhizobium; species Rhizobium sp. T1470. Next base: position 3,871,330 of record NZ_CP148091.1, on the reverse strand, counting down.
GTTGTCGATCCCGAGGACCACTTCCATCACCACGAGGGTGACGAGGGCCACCCAGGCGGCCGGGTCCTGAACGAGCATCATGATGTCTTGCATTGGCGGATATCCCCTTGCGCCACATAGTTTGACGCTCGCAATGTACGGACGCAGCCTGCCTTGGCAAGCGCGCAAGGGATATACGAAAGCCAGACGACTTTTATTCCTTGATGGGAATCCAGATTTCCGTCAGGCCCATGCCGGTATAGGGGTCGAAGCGCTCGTCATAGCGCTCGAACATGTCGGGCATGTTGCCGAATTGAATGCCGGAGTTCGGCATCCAGTTCCCGAAAATCTGATGCATCGTTGCGGGAATGCCAGAGACATGGCCGCGATGAGCAAAGACCGCGTAGCGCTGGCCGGGTATCTTTAGCGTGGTAAAGCCGTCCGGCAGGTCGCTGCTGTCACCGATTGCCACTGCCGCCATGTAGCGGAACGTCTCTGCCTCGCCCTCGATATGCGTGCAGACGCCATAGGCGACATTGCCGATCTGGCCGGGAATGTTGCCGAAATGAACATTGAATTTTTGCCATAGTGAGGGGATCGCGGCGTTGCCACCGTAGGGATATGTCTCCTGCAAACCGGCGAAGAGCATCGGCGGCAGGGTTTCGAAGCGCGGCGGTTCGAGTTCGGGAAGGCGGGCGGGGTCCATGCGGATCGGCTCCAGAACTGCGAGGTTGCGCGTGTGCCCCTGCTTGCGGACGGCCTCAGGGGTTAAACCGAACTGATCGCGAAAGGCACGGGTGAATGCCTCGTGCGAGCCGTAACCCGCGTCGAGAGCAACCTCGAGAATGTTGGCCGGTTGATCGAGCAGCGTCCGTGCCGCACCGCTCAGGCGGCGGGCGCGAATATAGCTGCTGATCGAATGCCCGGTGACGAGCCCGAAGACGCGCGAAAGGTGGTAGCGCGAAAGCCCGGCAACGTCCGAAATCTCTTGCAGAGTGATGTCGTTGCCGAAATGACTTTCGATAAACCAGATCGCTCGTCCGATGGCGCTCATTCCTTCTCCCTTGGCTGCACGCCTTTCATAGCGAAGGGCAGCAGGTCGCGTTTGATCCCGGTTGCGGAATTCTGGCGCGGACGGAGGAAGAAATCAAAGGGCGGGTTCAGGACTGCTTCTTGGCGCCGTAGGCTGCCGTGAAGACGCGGATGGCGCCATTGACCACGCGATCCATCTCCTCGCGCGGAGGAGGGGCGTCCATGTCGCCGAACAGGCGCAGCTTGAAGAAACTTCCACCGCAGAGTTCCAGGAACTGCCGGGTGGCAAGCTCGATGTCGTCGATCTCGAAACGGCCCGCCTCGACCTGGCTCGTCAGGAAATCCTTCAACACCGTCCGGATGTTCTCCGGGCCGGTGAAAAAGCGCTGACAGAGGTGCGGCATGCGGTCGCGTACACCGATGACCGTGCGCATTGCATTGATGACCTTATCCTCGGTCAGGTGGCTGACAAAGGTCATGCCGAAGTCGTGCAACGCGACGTCGGGATCATTGGATTCCTTGAGAGTATTGCGCACGCTGGCGACAAAAGCCGCTCGCTCGCTCTCCATCATCGCGGTGAAGAGCTCTTCCTTGTTGGCGAAGTAGACGTAGAGCGTTCCCTTTGAAACTCCGGCCTCGCGCGTTACATCGTTCATGCTCGCGGCATCGAAGCCAAGTTTCATGAAAACGCGTCGGGCGCCGTCGAGAATTTGTTTGCGCTTGGCAGGGTCCTCGCCTGCGGCCCATCGGCCGCCAGTCGCCGGAGAGTCGTCCACGCGCGTATCGGAAAGCTCTGTCATCGCTCCTTAACCATATCCGCATCAGCGAATTTTTCGTTAATAAAACCGAACCAACCGGTTCGATATATCTTGATATGAATGGAAAAAGGTTCTATGTCAACCGAACCGAACCGAACCGTTCAGTTCGATTAAATTCACTCGATTTACCGGTAGCCGCCCATGTCGTCCAATCCAAAAGCCAATGTTGCCCGCATCGTCAGCGAGCCTGCTGATACCGAGGGCAAGGCTCAGGAAGCAGCAGTCCCCACCGCGGAAGCACCGCGCGCGCCGCAAGCTCCTGCTGAGACGCAGGCCGCTCCCGCGGAGAAGAAGAAAAAGCGCAGTCTCGCTCTGCCGATCATTGGCCTTGCGCTGCTCGCAGGCGCTGGCTGGTACGGCTACGATTGGTGGACGACGGGCCGTTTCCTGGTCTCGACCGATGACGCCTATATCGGAGGCGACATCGCGACGATCTCGCCGAAGGTCACAGGCTACGTCGCCAAGGTGAATGTCGTTGCCAACCAGAAAATCAAGGCAGGTGACCTCTTGGCATCGCTCGACGACGGCGACTACAAGCTCGCCCTCGATCAGGCGATGGCTTCCCTTGATACCGAAAAGCTCTCGCTGCAGCGCATCGACGCGCAGATCGCCGGTGGACAGGCAAGCCTTGATCAGGCCAAAGCCCAGAAGACTGCCTTGGAAGCCACTGTTCGCGGTGCACAGATCACGCAGACCCGTGCCGCAGAACTGCAATCCAAGTCTGTCGGCACCACCGCCAACCTCGACGCTGCGAACATCGCGCTCGATCAGGCAAAGGCGAACCTCATCGGTGGCGATGCCGCGATCGCGTCCGCGGAGGCAAACATCACGCTCCTGCAGGCGCAGCGCCGCGAAGCTGAGGGCACGATCCGCCAGCTCGAGCTTTCGCGCGACAAGGCTGCCCGTGACCTCTCCTTCACGGTTTTGAAGGCGCCTTATGACGGCGTTGTCGGCAACCGTTCCGTCCAGGAAGGCGATCTTGTGTCGCCCGGCCAGCGTCTGATGGCGCTCGTCCCGGTCCGCCAGCTCTTCATCGATGCGAATTTCAAGGAAACGCAGATCCAGCATTTGGTTCCGGGCTCGAAGGTTAACGTCCACGTGGATGCCTATGACGATCGCCCGATCGTCGGGACGGTCGAATCGATCTCGCCGGCATCCGGCTCCGTCTTCTCGCTGCTGCCCCCGGAAAATGCGACGGGCAACTTCACGAAGATTATCCAGCGCGTGCCGGTTCGCATCTCGCTGCCACAGGACGCCCTCGATAGCGGCCGCCTGCGTGCTGGCCTCAGCGTTGTCGTTGATGTCGACACGCGCACAGCGCCGGACGCCGCCAAGTAATATCGTCTGACGAGGTAGCCCCATGGCCGTGAGCGCAACAATTGGAACCGTTCCGGCCACTCCGGCTGCCACGGATCATATGGATCCCCGCAAGCTCATCGCGTTCTTCGCGATGGTGCTCGGCATGTTCATGTCGATCCTCGACATTCAGATCGTGTCGGCGTCGCTTGCCGAAATCCAGGCGGGCCTCAGCGCCGGTTCGGACGAGATCGGCTGGGTGCAGACATCTTACCTGATCGCTGAAGTCATCATGATTCCGCTGTCGGGCACGCTCGCACGCATCGTCTCGACGCGATATCTGTTTGCGGCCTCGGCTGCGGGGTTCACCATGGCGAGTGCGCTTTGTGCGACGGCGACCAACATCGACCAGATGATCGTCTACCGCGCCATTCAGGGCTTCATCGGCGGCGGCATGATCCCGTCGGTTTTTGCGGCCGCATTCACGATCTTCCCGCCCTCCAAGCGTAGCATCGTGTCGCCGATCATAGGCCTGATCGCCACGCTTGCACCGACGATCGGCCCGACCGTCGGCGGCTATCTCAGCCATGCCTTCTCCTGGCACTGGCTGTTTTTGGTCAATATCGTGCCCGGTATCATCGTGACGATCGTCACCTGGAACTTCATCGATTTCGACAAGCCGGAATTCTCGCTGATCAAGAAGTTCGATTGGTGGGGATTGCTCTCCATGGGCATGTTCCTCGGCGCGCTGGAATATGTACTGGAAGAAGGCAATTCGAACGACTGGTTCAACGACAGCCACATCACCATGGGTGCCGTCGCCTCGGCGATCGGTTGCGTCGTGTTCTTCTACCGGGCGTTCAAAGTGGACTTCCCGGTCGTCGATCTCAGGGCCTTCAGCAACCGAAACTTTGCCGTCGGCTCGCTGTTCTCCTTCGTCATGGGTATAGGCCTCTACGGACTGACCTATATCTATCCGCTCTATCTCGGGCGCATCCGAGGCTACGATTCGCTGATGATCGGCGAGACGATGTTCGTGTCGGGTCTCGCGATGTTTTTCACCGCGCCGATCGCCGGCAAGCTGTCGACCAAGATGGACCTCAGGCTGATGATGGTGCTGGGCTTCATAAGCTTTGCTGCCGGCACCTACATCATGACGGGCATGACCACGGACTGGGATTTCTACGAGCTGTTCATTCCGCAAATCCTGCGCGGTTTCGGGCTGATGATGTGCATGGTGCCGATCAACAATATCGCTCTCGGCACGATGCCGCCGGCGCGTATGCGCGGCGCATCCGGTCTCTTCAACCTGACGCGCAACCTCGGCGGCGCCGTGGGTCTTGCCGTGATCAACACCGTGCTGACGAACCGGCAGGACGTGCACTATCAGCGGATCCGCGAGGGTCTCGACTGGGGCAATCCGATGGCGCTCGATCAGATCAAGAACATGACGTCGAACTACGATGCCTATGGCATGGATGGGGCGGTGGTCGCGATCAAGCAGATGGTCGGTCTGGTAACGAAGCAGGCGATGGTGATGTCCTTCGCCGATATCTTTATGTTGCTGACCGTGCTGTTCCTCGCCATGATCGTCGGTATTGTGCTGATCGACAAACCCGCTCCGCAGGGCGGCGGCGGTGGCGGCGGCCACTGATTTCTCCGATGAATGCATTGTGACGCCGGCCTGGAAACCAAGCCGGCGTTGTTGCTTTTTTCCTTCCACGCCATCGCCCATCACGCTTCAAGCCGTGAAAAATTACCGGCCGATCTTCGATAGAAAGATGTGTTTACAGATTTTGATTTACGTACATCAAATTTGGAGTTAAAGGTCTCGTCAGGAGGAGAGATGAGACCTACAGTTCACGATATCGCTGCTGCGGCAGGCGTCAGTCTGGCAACCGTCGACCGGGTTTTGAACCAGCGACCGGGCGTGCGCCACGTGACGCGCGAGAGGGTCGAGAATGCCATTCGCGAGATCGGTTACATCAGGGATGTCGCTGCTGCCAACCTCGCCAAGGGCCGCACTTATCCGCTCGTCTTCATCCTGCCGGCCAGCGACAATTCCTTCATGCACGGGCTGAACGCCGAGGTCCGTGCGGCCGCCGCGCGTTCGTCCGTGGAGCGAACGAATATTCGCACCCTCGAGGTGCCAGCCTTCGATCCGGGCGCGCTCGTTAAGGTTCTGGATGAGCTTAGCCAGGAGCGGCCTTCGGGAATCGCGCTTGTAGCCACCGATGCGCCTGAAGTGCGCGATGCCGTCGACCGGCTGGTGAAGGACGGCATTCCCGTCGTGACGCTGGTTTCGGATCTCACCGGCTCGCAGCGCCATCATTACGCCGGTGTCGACAATATTGCCGCCGGTCGCACGGCCGCGCGGCTGCTTGGGCGTTTCCTCGGCGGCGCCAGGGGCGAGATCGCGGTGCTCGCCGGCTCGATGTTGGTGCGTGACCATCGCGAACGCCTCGAGGGTTTCGCCGCCGTTATCGCGGCGGAGTTTCCGTCGCTCTCGATCCTGCCTGTCATCGAGGGCCGCGACGATCCGGAGATGGCCCATATGCTGGTGGCAGATGCGCTGTCGAAGAACAGCGGCATCATCGGCATCTACAGCCTCGGTGCCGGCAATCGCGGCCTGATCAAGGCGCTGAAGGAAAAGGCGGTCGATCGGTCGCTGACAGTCATCGCCCACGAGCTGACGGCGCACACGCGCGCCGCGCTCCTTGACGGAACGATTGACGCAATTCTGAACCAGGATGCGGGTCATGAGGTTCGCAGCGCCATCCGCGTCCTCAAGGCGAAGGCGGACGGACTTTCCGTGATCGACGCGCAGGAGCGCATCCGCCTCGACATATTCCTGAAAGACAATCTGCCGTAACGGCAAGGGGAGAAACACATGTATCTGGGTCTCGATCTCGGAACCTCCGGCGTCAAAGCCATGCTGATCGACGGCGATCAGAAGATCATCGGTTCGGCCAACGGCGCGCTCGATGTCTCGCGTCCGCGTTCCGGCTGGTCGGAGCAGGAGCCGTCGCACTGGATCCGTGCCACCGAAGAGGCCGTTGCCGGCCTGAAGGCAAAGCATCCGAAGGAACTCGCCGCCGTGAAGGGCATCGGCCTCTCCGGCCAGATGCACGGCGCGACGCTGCTCGATGCAAACGACAAGGTGCTGCGCCCCTGCATTCTCTGGAACGATACCCGCTCCTACGTCGAAGCCGCCGCGCTCGATTCCGATCCGCGGTTCCGCAAGCTGACCGGCAACATCGTTTTCCCCGGCTTTACCGCGCCGAAGCTTGCCTGGGTCGCCAAGCATGAGCCCGAAATCTTCGCCAAGGTCGGCAAGGTCCTGCTGCCGAAGGACTACCTGCGTCTCTGGCTGACCGGCGAGCACATCTCCGAAATGTCGGATTCGGCAGGCACCGCCTGGCTCGATACCGGCAAGCGCAAATGGTCATCGGAGCTTCTTGCAGTCACCGGCCTCGATGAAAAGCAGATGCCTCATCTGATCGAAGGCACGGAGCAGGGTGGCACGCTTCGCAGCGAGCTGGCCGGCAAGTGGGGTATGTCGGAAAGCGTCGTCGTTGCCGGCGGCGCAGGTGATAACGCAGCTTCGGCCTGCGGCATGGGTACGGTCAGCGATGGCGCTGCCTTCGTGTCGCTCGGGACCTCGGGCGTTCTTTTTGCCGCCAATGCCGCCTATCTGCCGAAGCCGGAAAGCGCCGTGCATGCCTTCTGCCACGCGCTCCCTGATACCTGGCACCAGATGGGCGTCATCCTGTCGGCGACGGATGCGCTGAACTGGCATTCCGGTGTCACCGGCAAGTCGGCGGCGGACCTGACCACCGAACTTGGCGAAACGCTGAAGGCGCCATCGGGTGCTACCTTCCTTCCCTATCTCTCGGGCGAGCGCACGCCGCACAACGACGCCGTCATTCGCGGGGCCTTCATCGGCCTCGAGCGCGAGAGCAGCCGCGTGGTGCTGACCCAAGCCGTGCTGGAAGGCGCATCCTTCGCCATCCGCGACAATCTCGAAGCACTGCGCTCGGCTGGCACGGATATTTCCCGCGTCACCGCAATCGGCGGCGGCTCGCGCTCGCGCTACTGGCTGGCCTCGATCGCCACGACGCTCGGCGTGCCGGTCGACCTGCCGGCGGACGGCGACTTCGGCGCCGCTTTCGGCGCCGCGCGTCTCGGCCTGATCGCCGCGACCGGCGCCGATCCGGTTGCCGTCTGCACACCGCCGAAGACGGCCGGCACGATTGAGCCCGTCGCGGCTCTCAGCGGCGCCTACGAGGATGCCTACAAGCGTTACCGCGCTCTCTACCCGGCGATCAAGTCGCTGCAGCACTGAACCCAGAACAACAATCTCAAACCCGAGGAGACACGAGATGAGCACCGGATTTTTCGGCGACATCCAGAAGATCAAGTATGAAGGCCCGGACAGCACCAATCCGCTGGCTTTCCGCCATTACGACAAGGACGAAGTCGTCCTCGGCAAACGCATGGAAGACCATCTGCGCTTTGCCGTTGCCTACTGGCACACCTTCACCTGGCCGGGCGGCGACCCCTTCGGCGGCCAGACCTTCCTGCGCCCATGGTTCGAAGACACGATGCAGGCTGCGAAGCTGAAGGCCGACGTCGCGTTTGAGTTCTTCTCGCTGCTTGGCGCTCCGTACTACTGCTTCCACGATGCCGACGTGCGTCCGGAAGGCAAGAACTTCGCCGAGAACACCAAGAACCTAAACGAGATCGTCGACTACTTCGCCGAGAAGCAGGCCGCGACCGGCACCAAGCTGCTCTGGGGCACGGCGAACCTCTTCTCCAACCGTCGCTTCATGTCGGGTGCCGCGACCAATCCAGATCCGGACGTTTTCGCCTTCTCCGCAGCGACGGTGAAGACCTGCATGGACGCCACGCAGAAGCTCGGCGGCGAAAACTACGTGCTGTGGGGCGGCCGCGAAGGTTACGAGACGCTGCTCAACACCGACCTGAAGCGCGAACTCGACCAACTCGGCCGCTTCCTCAACCTCGTCGTCGAATACAAGCACAAGATCGGCTACAAGGGCACGATCCTGATCGAGCCTAAGCCGCAGGAGCCGACCAAGCACCAGTACGACTACGACGTCGCGACCGTCTACGGCTTCCTGAAGAGGAACGGCCTCGAGAACGAAGTGAAGGTCAATATCGAGCAGGGCCACGCGATCCTCGCCGGCCATTCCTTCGAGCACGAGCTGGCGCTTGCCAACGCGCTCGGCATCTTCGGCTCGATCGACATGAACCGCAACGACTATCAGTCCGGCTGGGATACCGACCAGTTCCCGAACAATGTTCCGGAAATGGCACTGGCCTACTATCACGTTCTGGCCGGCGGCGGCTTCAAGACCGGTGGTACGAACTTCGATGCCAAGCTGCGTCGCCAGTCGCTGGACCCGGCAGATCTCCTGATCGGCCACGTCGGCGGCATGGATTGCTGCGCCCGCGGCCTGAAGGCCGCCGCCAAGATGATCGAGGACAAGGCGCTCTCCCAGCCGTTGGAAGACCGCTACGCCGGCTGGGGCACGGCGGAAGGCCAGAAGCTCATGCGCGGCGAATACTCGCTGGAGCAGATCGCCGAGTGGGTCGAAAGCAAGGACGTCAACCCGCAGCCGAAGTCCGGCAAGCAGGAACTGCTCGAAAACATCGTCAACCGTTACGTGTGATCGGCGGTTGATTGTGGAGGAGAGGGCCGGGGAGCGAAAGCTTCCCGGCTTTTTTACTTGGTCTGGTGTCGGGCGAGGTTCGACCTGCCCTACCTGGCTGCGGGACCGTGGAAAGAGGAGGCAATGTCATGACGAAGGCCGACCTTTGCGCCATCTACCGGGACCACATTGCCTGCCTGAACAAGCAAGACTGGTCGAGGCTGGGGCAGTTGTTCATCCTGATGTGCACGACAATGGCAGGTGGATCGGGGGGCAGGTGGATCGGGGGGCAGGTGGATCGGGTTGTCGGGCTATCGCGAGATGAACTCGATCGCATGGAGCTTCACGATATCGTGGATATGCGACGGAGGCGGCCTTCAATCGAGCCTTCTCGCGTGGCTTCGGCACGCCGCCCGCGACATGGCGCGCAAAGGCGCAGACGAGCACGCGTGGTCAAGACTCTCGCGCCACCGCCCGCAGGTTACCGAAGCGGCCGGAAGCGGGAGAGCGATAGGAGGCGTTTAAAGGCAGCCGATGATGGTTGGCCACTTATGCCGACCGCGATGGGTGAGTCTGACTGGGGCGCCAATCTCGTTTGCGAGCACCCGCAGCGGTCGTTACAGAAATCGGCCGATCATCATGGCTTGCGCAGCACGCGCTGACGAGCGTAGACCGGTTTCCTGCTAACGGGAGGGCCGATACATGGGCGACAGCGAACGAGATTGGACTGCCCTCGTGCAGGCAGTCGCCGACAGCCCCAAGCGCGACAACAGCGCCTATCACAAAGCAATGGCCGAGGCGCGGCAGGCGTTTGATGTAGCCGAGGCGGCTCTTGGCGGGCCGGTCCAGGTCAAGACGAAAACGAAGATGAAGCGAAGCGGCGAATACGTCGTGAAATGGATGTTCAAGCGGGTGAAATGACTTGCCGACATTCGATCGGATGACCGAGGAGCGCTTGCCTAGAGATGGTCCGCGGACGTATTCTTAGCATTCGCGAGCCTGCTCCAGCGTGCAGCCGAGGTGAAAGGCCCGGCGAGAGGGAGGATATCATGAAAATCGCATCGATATTCGCAGTCGGTTGGATTGGATTCTGCGGGACCGCAGCCTTTGCCTTGGCACAGGATGCGCACGCAATATTCGCTCCCGGTGATGTCAAGTGGGTCGGGGCTCCCAAAACGCTTCCTGCCGGAGCCCAAGCGGCGGTCTTGTTCGGCAATCCCACCAAGAAAGGCTTGTTTGCCCTTCGGCTCAAATTGCCGCCGGGGTATGCGATCCCACCGCACACGCATCCTGGCTATGAAGTGGTCACGGTCATATCCGGGGCTGCCAAAATTGGCATGGGCAAAACCGCCGATCGGAGCGCCACGAAGGCACTGCCCGCGGGCAGTTTCTTTGCCTTGCCGCCGGGTACGGCGCATTTTGTTTACTTCGACGATGAGACTGTCGTCCAAATCAACACCAACGGCCCGTGGAGCATTAAGTACGTCAACCCGGCGGACGATCCTCAAAAGTCGCAATAGCCAATAGCCGTGCGGCACGAAGGCCAACCGCTCCCGCCGCCCCCAAGCGCGGCGGGACGTCCATGTCGGTGTCGGGTGGCTAAAACATCTGCTACCGGTGTCAGCGCTTCGTCCATCGCCGCGACGGTGCGCCCACTGAGTTGCGCACCACAAGGTCCGGGCGCAGCAGGATTTCGGTCTCCGCCGGCTGGCCGTCGGACAGGAACTCCAAGAGAAGCGCCATGGCCTGCTTGCCGATTGCGGTTCGCGGCTGGCGGATGGTGGTGAGCGGCGGCGACATGAAGACGGCCTGTGGCACGTCGTCGAAGCCGGTCACGGAGAAGTCCTTCGGAATATCGTAGCCGCGGGCGCCGAGACCGATCATCACGCCGATCGCCGTCTGGTCGTTCACACACATGAAGGCCGTCGGCAGCGTGTCGCGCATGAACAGTTGCTCGACGGCGTGGCGGCCGCTTTCAAGCGTTCCGTCGCCTTCGAGCACGATGCGCTTGTCGGGCGCAACGCCTGCCGCATCGAGCCCCGCGTCATAACCCTCGCGACGTCTGGCGTAGGCCAAACGGGTGCGCGAATCGCCGATGAAGGCGATCTTGCGATGACCCTCGGCAAGCAGCAGGTCGACCGCCTTTCTGGCCCCCTCCACATCATCGACGCCGACATAGGGGATGCCGCCGTTGAAGACCGGCTCGAAGACGCCGACGCTTGGCGGCAGGCGGGCCGTCATTGTCTGATGGCCGAAGGGCAGAATGCCGGTAAAGAGAATCAGACCGGCGGCCTGGTTGGAATTCAGGAACTTCAGATATTCAAGGCCGCGCTGCGCATCATTCTGCGTATGGCCGATCAGAACACCGTAGCCATGGGCGCGCGCTTCGTTCTCGAGGCCGACGAGAATGTTGGAAAAATTCGGGTCGCCGATGTCTGGGGCCACCACGAGAATCATGTTCGACCGGCCAAGCCGCAGGCTCCGCGCCATGGCGTTGGTGGTGTAACCGGTGATGGCGATCGCCTGGTTGACCTTCAGCCGCGTCGAGTTGGCGACCTTCTCCGGCATGTGGATCGCACGCGACACCGTCGCGATCGAAACCTCGGCGATCCGAGCGACGTCTTCTATGGTTGCGGGCGTGGAATTCGACACTGCGTCCTGCCTTGGGATGCCTTCGCCGCGACACTACACAGACTTGCCGAGAGGTCAAACGCCGGAGCCGGCAGATCTGTGTGTAACGATGATGTAAACCTTTACATGCGCCGTGTAAAGGTTTACATACGGCGTCCAGCGGATGGGAGCCGCAGGGAGGAAGCCAGTCAATGAGTGTGGATTCTGTCGACGCCGCGCCTGTGGTGTTGTCCGCGCGGCGCATCTGCAAGTCGTTCAGCGGCGTGCAAGTTCTCTTCAGTGTCAACTTCGATCTGCGCGCCGGCGAAATCCATGCTCTCATGGGCGAAAACGGCGCCGGCAAATCGACTTTGGTCAAGGTCATGTCCGGCTTCGAGCAGCCGAGTTCGGGGGAGATATTGCTCGACGGGGAGCCGGTCGTGCTGCCGGCCAACGGTGCGGCGGAAGCGCTCGGCATCGTTCTCATCCACCAGGAATTCAATCTCGCCGAACATCTGACCGTCACCGAGAGTCTCTACCTCGGTCGCGAAGTCACGCGTTTCGGCATCCTTGACCGCAAACACATGCGCGCCGAGACCCGCAAGGCGCTCGATCTTCTCGGTTCGCATGTCGACGAGAATGCCATAATCGGCACATTGTCGATCGCTGACAAGCAGATGGTTGAAATCGCCAAGGCAATCAGTCGCGATGCACGCGTCGTCATCATGGACGAGCCGACGGCCGTGCTGTCGCGCGAAGAGACGAACTTCCTGTTCCGGCAGGTGCGCAAGCTGCGCGACAAGGGGACGAGCTTCATCTTCGTATCGCATAAGCTCGACGAGGTGATGGAGATCACCGACCGGGTGACCGTGTTGCGCGATGGGCAGTGGGTCAAGACGGCGCCGACCGCGATGCTCGACGGCGAATCCATCGCCCAGCTGATGGTCGGGCGCGAGCTTTCAAGCCTCTATCCGACCAAGGTCGAGCCCAACGTCGACGAGGAAATCGTCCTCCGGGTCGAAGGGGTTTCGACGGGATACGTGCAGGATGCGAGCTTCGAGGTCCGCAAGGGTGAGATTATCGGATTTTCCGGCATGATCGGCTCCGGTCGCACGGAGCTGATGGAGGCGATCGCAGGGTTGCGCGTCCGCGCATCCGGCGAGGTCGTCATTCGCGGCGAGACCGTGCTTTCGGGCGATGTGCATGCCGCCAACCGCGCCGGGCTTGCCTACATGACGAAGGATCGCAAGTCGAAGGGTCTGCTCCTGCGTTCCGGCATGATGACCAATCTGACGCTTCAGTCGCTCGGCCAGCATTCGCTGCACGGCTATCTCAGCCCGAGCAGCGAGGCGAAGGCGCTTGCCACGGCGCGGCGACGTTTCGATATCCGCGTGCGCGACACCAATATCGTCGCCGGTCGCATGTCGGGTGGCAATCAGCAGAAGCTGCTGCTTGCCAAGGTCATGGAGACGGAGCCTGAGATCATCATCATCGACGAGCCGACACGCGGCATCGATGTCGGCACCAAGCAGCAGATCTATCATTTCATCTCGGCGCTGGCGCGCGACGGTCGATCCATCATCGTCGTCTCTTCGGAGATGCCTGAGGTGATCGGCCTCTGCACCCGGGTCGCCGTGATGCGCGAGGGGCGCATTGTCGGCGTGCTCGAGGGCGAAGAGATCTCTGAGCAGGAGATCATGCGCTATGCAGCCGGATTGAAGAAGAAAGCCGCCTGATGCTGGCGGAGAGGCGGCTGCGCTCAGCAGGCCGCGCAGGTATGATGCCCATCTAATTTGGGGCGGGAGGTCGGTTTGGAGATGAGTGTGAACGAGGAGACCAGGGAAATTAGGCGTCGCCCCTGGCGGGATATCGATCTGCGCGCGGTTGCGCCCTTTGCAGCCCTGATATTGCTCTTGATCGTGGGGGCGATGGTCAACCCGAACTTCATCGGCATCACGAACCTTGCAAATGTCGCGACGCGCTGTGCCTTCATCGCCATCATCGCTGTCGGCGCCACCTTCGTGATCTCGGCGGGGGATCTCGATCTTTCCGTTGGTTCGATGGTGGCTTTCGTCGCCAGCCTGATGATCCTGTTGATGAATTCCGGCGTGATTGCCGATCCGACGTTGATGCTGGTCGCCGCCGTCCTGTTTACGCTGGTTGCCGGCGCGCTCTGCGGGCTTGCCAATGGTCTGATTACCACCGTCGGCAGGATCGAGCCGTTTATCGCCACGCTCGGCACCATGGGTATCTATCGCGGCCTGACGACTTGGTTGTCGCAGGGCGGGGCGATTACGCTACGCTCGCCCGACATTCAGACGCTCTACCGTCCGGCCTATTTCGGCAGCATTCTCGGCGTGCCGGTGCCGATTGTCGTGATCCTGGCCGTGACGGCCGTTGCAGCCTTCATCCTCTACCGCACACGTTACGGTCGGCACGTCGTCGCCGTCGGCTCGAACAGCGATGTCGCGCGCTATTCCGGCATTGCAGTCAATCGCGTGCGCACCATCGCCTTCGTCATCCAGGGGCTCTGCGTGGCCATCGCCGTGCTGCTCTACGTGCCGCGCCTCGGCTCAACCTCGGCAACGACAGGTATTCTGTGGGAGCTACAGGCGATCACCGCCGTCGTCGTCGGCGGCACGGCGCTCAAGGGTGGTGCCGGCCGTGTCTGGGGTACGATCTGCGGCGCCTTCATTCTCGAGCTCGTCGGCAACATCATGCTGCTGTCGAACTTCGTCAGCGAATATCTCATCGGTGCGATCCAGGGTGCGATCATCATCATCGCCATGCTGGTACAGCGCTCGCTGGTCCGCAAATCATAGCGGATCGGCTCCAGGAATTGGCCGGGATCACAGGGCGTCCGGTTGACGGGTAGGAAAAGTCCCTGACGTTTATTGGGAGGAAATAGAATGCGCAAACTCATGTTGGGTCTTGCGGTTGCGGCCGTCACGCTGGCGGGTACCGCATACGCACAGGACAAGAAGTTCACCATCGGCGTGTCCATTCCGGCCGCCGACCATGGCTGGACCTCAGGCGTCGTGTTCCATGCCGAACGCATCGCCAAGAAGCTGATGGAAGAGCATCCGGGTCTGAATGTCATCGTTAAGACCTCGCCGGACGCTGCCAGCCAGGCCAACGCCGTACAAGATCTTGACACGCAGGGCATCGATGCACTCGTCATCCTGCCGTCGGATCCCGATCCGCTCGTCAACGCCATCAAGGAAGTCAAGGCCAAGGGCAAGTACGTCGCGCTTGTCGACCGCGCGCCATCGACCAACGATGACTCCGTCCGCGACCTTTACGTTGCTGGCAACAATCCGGCGCTCGGTGAAGTCGCCGGCAAGTACATCGCTTCTCAGACGCCGGACGCCGAAGTGGTCATCATCCGCGGTCTGCCGATCCCGATCGATCAGCAGCGCCAGGACGGCTTCGACAAGGGCATTGCCGGCTCCAAGGTCAAGGTTCTCGACCGCCAGTACGGCAACTGGAACCGCGACGATGCCTTCAAGGTCATGCAGGACTACCTGACGAAGTATCCGAAGATCGACGTGGTCTGGTGCCAGGATGACGACATGGCTGTCGGCGTGCTGCAGGCGATCGAGCAGGCCAAGCGTACCGACATCAAGTATGTCGTCGCCGGCGCCGGCTCCAAGGACATGGTCAAGAAGGTCATGGACGGTGACAAGATGATCCCGGTCGACGTTCTCTACCCACCGGCAATGGTCGGCACGGCAATGGAACTGACGGCCGCTGGTCTCTACGACCAGGTGCCGGTTCGCGGCACCTTCGTCCTCGACGCGACGCTCGTCACGAAGGACAACGCCAAGGACTTCTACTTCCCGGATTCTCCGTTCTGATCTGAAAAGCCTAGTGCGGCGCCCGTTCGACAGGACGGGCGCCTTTCTTTGATGGTGTCGCTTGCTAGCCGGGTAGGCCGGCGCTGGCGAGATCGGCGATGAAGCGGTCGATGAAGGTTTCGGTCATCACCGGATTGTCGCCGAAATAGAATTCCCGCCGGGCGTCGGCGCAGTTCATTCCCGGCCGGAAACGATGAAGCCTGAAAATCGCTTCTCGAGCCTCGTCCGTTTCGCCTTGCCTTCCGAGGATCGCAACCAGAACGATCGCCGGCCAGAAGGTGGCATTCGGTGAGCGGAGCGATGCGCGCGCTGCCTTGGCCGCTTCCGCCATGTCGCCCAATTGATAGTTCGCGATGGCGAGAACGTTATGGAAGGTCCAAAGATGCGGATCGCGAGGACTGAGCCGGAACGCTTCCTTGATCTCGGCAATGCCTTCGGCGGGCCGCTCGACGTAGCAAAGGACTTGGCCGAGCGCGAAGTGAGCTTGCGCGAAACTCTGATCCAGTTGCAAGGCGTTATGCAGATGCGCAATTCCCGCCTCCGTCGCCCCATCAAGCGCAAGCGCTCTGCCCAAGGCGAGGTGCGCGGCGGGTTCCTTCTGGTCCAGTCCGATCGCCCGTTCGGCAAGCTCGATCGCCTCGCAGATGCGCTCACCCCGCTCGTCAAGCGGGCCGTACCAGCCGAGCTGAATGTGAACGTAGGCCAGGCGGGCCTTTGCCTGCGCGAACGTCGGATCAATACTGATCGCCTGTTCGAAAAGCGCCTTCGCGGTCTTCAGTTCGTCAAGCGTGAATCGGTAGAGATGCCAGAGACCCTTCAGGTAAATCTCCCAGGCATCCATGTCGAGCACGGCGCGGCCGCGAAGAGCGGCGAACTCGATGGAGCCCAGTTCCGGCTCGATCGTTCCGGTGATTTCGGAGGCGAGCTGGTCCTGAACCTCGAAGATATCCGCCAGCGTCCGGTCGTAGCGTTCCGCCCAGAGCAGCGTGCCATCCGTGCCGCTCAGCAATTGCGCGGTGATGCGAACGCGATTGGCGGCGCGGCGCACGCTGCCTTCGAGCACGTACTTGACACCAAGATCCTCGGCAACCTGTTGTGCATTGGCCTTCCGACCCTTGTAGCTGAAGGACGAATTGCGGGCTGCGACCAGCAGCCAGCGACAGCGCGCCAGCGTGGCGATCAGCTCGTCCGTGAAGCCGTCCGAGAAATGCTCCTGTTCCTCGATGCTCGACATGTTGCTGAAGGGCAGCACGGCAATCGAGGGGCGATTGCGCACGGGCCACGCGGCTTCTTCCTTCCAGTCGGACGGCGGTGGCCGCTGTTCATCATCCTCCGGCATCCAACGCCAGACACGGATCGGTCGCTCGATGTTCTTGAGCCTGCGGTTGCCGAAATCGATTGCCCTGAAGTCAACCTTCGGCCGGATCTGGTCATTGACCTGCTGGGAGACGCAGATTCCACCTGGAGGCGCCAGAGCCTGCAGGCTTGCGGCGACGTTCACGCCGTCGCCGAAGATGTCGTCGTCCTCGACGAGCACGTCGTCGACATGGATGCCGATCCGCCACACCATGCGTCGATCCGGCTCGATGGCCTCGTTGCGCTGAAGCAATGCTGTTTGAATTTCCATGGCGCAGCCGATAGCATCGACGACACTTGCAAATTCCGCCAGTGTGCCGTCGCCGACAAACTTGACGACCCGTCCGTGATGCCTGCCGATGCTTGGCACGATGACTTCGCTGTTGTGCGCTTTCAGGTTCGCGAACGTGCCGGTTTCGTCAAGGCCCATCAGCCGGGAAAAGCCGACAACATCCGCATCCAAGATTGCTGCCAGACGCCGCGTCATGCGCCAACCTCCTGGTCCAAAGACAGTAGCACGGCACGGCGCGATGTCTACCGCCGCAAGACGCGGCAGGTGCTCGGATCGCAGCCAGGTGGTACAGTCGTGACGTGGTGGACAGGAGAAATGCGGTACGTACATCTTGCTGCCGGAGACAGGCCGTGATTAAGTCACCGCCTTTGATTTACGCCCGTTGGGGCAAATTTGCAGTTTCGCCGAAATCGGCTTGCAGACTGCAAATCGCGTGCTAGAACACTGCCAGAAACGTTTACGGTCATCTTTTAGGGAGGAATTGACATGAAAACGATCAAGGGTCCGGGCCTTTTCCTTGGACAGTTCGCGGGCGATGCCGCGCCGTTCAACTCGTGGGATTCGATCACCAAATGGGCGGCCGACATCGGCTACAAGGGCGTGCAGGTTCCGACCTGGGCGGGCCAGTTGATCGACCTCAAGAAGGCGGCTTCCTCGAAGGATTATTGCGACGAGTTCGCTGGCAAGGCGCGCGAAAACGGCGTCGAAGTTACCGAGCTTTCCACCCACCTTCAGGGCCAGCTCGTGGCCGTTCATCCGGCCTATGACGAAGCCTTCGACGGCTTTGCCGCACCTGAGGTGCGCGGCAATCCGAAGGCGCGCCAGGAATGGGCTGTCGAACAGGTGAAGATGGCGCTGACGGCCTCGAAGCATCTCGGCATCAAGGCGCACGCGACCTTCTCCGGCGCGCTTGCCTGGCCGTTCGTCTATCCGTGGCCGCAGCGCCCTGCCGGCCTCGTCGAAACCGCGTTCGACGAGCTTGCCCGCCGCTGGAAGCCGATCCTCGACCATGCCGACGAGAACGGCGTCGACGTCTGCTACGAAATCCATCCCGGGGAAGACCTGCACGACGGCATCACCTACGAGATGTTCCTGGAGCGCGTCGGCAACCATCCGCGCGCCAACATGCTCTACGATCCGTCGCACTACGTCCTGCAGTGCCTCGACTATCTCGACAACATCGACATCTACAAAGACCGCATCAAGATGTTCCACGTCAAGGACGCGGAGTTCAACCCGACCGGCCGGCAGGGCGTTTATGGCGGTTACCAGGGCTGGGTCGAACGTGCCGGTCGCTTCCGTTCGCTCGGCGACGGTCAGGTCGATTTCGGCGCGGTCTTCTCGAAGATGACGGCCAACAACTTCGACGGCTGGGCCGTGGTCGAGTGGGAATGCGCGCTGAAGCATCCTGAGGACGGCGCGCGCGAAGGCGCCGAGTTCGTCAAGGCGCACATCATCCGCGTTACGGAAAAGGCGTTTGACGATTTTGCATCGGGCGGTACGGACCAGGCGGCCAACCGCCGCATGCTCGGTCTCTGAGACACCCGCCCTTGTTAACGGGAAGGGCTGATTGGAACGCAGCAGGAAGGGGTCATCCCTTCCCAGCCCCGCCCCCCACGCATTTCAGGAGGAACCAATGGCAATTGAAGCATCTACAGAACCGGCGCGCGAACCGCGTATCCGCCTCGGCATGGTCGGCGGCGGCGCGGGCGCATTCATTGGAGCGGTCCATCGCATCGCTGCCCGCATCGACGACCAGTACGATCTGATCGCCGGCGCGCTGTCGTCGACGCCGGAAAAGGCGATGGCGTCGGGCCGCGACCTCGGCCTCGATCCGTCGCGCACCTATTCGAGCTACCGCGAGATGGCGATCCGCGAAGCGAAGCTGAAGAACGGCATTGAGGCCGTCTCGATCGTCACGCCGAACCACGTGCACTACGATGCCGCCAAGGAATTCCTGCGTCGTGGCATCCACGTCATCTGCGACAAGCCGCTGACATCGAACCTTGCCGACGCGAAGAAGCTGAAGAAGGTCGCCGACGAGAGCGGTGCGCTCTTCATCCTGACCCATAACTATACCGGCTACCCGATGGTCCGTCAGGCCCGCGAGATGATCGCCAACGGCGAGCTCGGCGATATCCGCATCGTCCAGGCCGAATATCCGCAGGACTGGCTGACGGAAGCCGTGGAGCAGACTGGCGCCAAGCAGGCCGTCTGGCGCACCGACCCGGCACAGTCGGGAGCGGGCGGCTCGACCGGTGACATCGGCACGCATGCCTATAACCTCGCATCCTTCGTTTCCGGCCTCGAACTCGACAGCCTCGCCGCCGATCTCGACAGCTTCGTCGAAGGTCGTCGCCTCGACGACAACGCCCATGTGATGCTGCGCTTCAAGGCGAAGGGCAACGAAAAGGCGGCCAAGGGCATGCTCTGGTGCAGCCAAGTGGCGCCCGGTCATGAAAACGGCCTGAAGGTCCGCGTCTACGGCACCAAGGGTGGCTTGGAGTGGGTACAGGCGGATCCGAACTATCTCTGGTTCACGCCGTTCGGTGAGCAAAAGCGTTTGATCACCCGCAACGGTGCCGGTTCCGGCCCGGCCGCTGCCCGCGTTTCACGCATTCCCTCCGGTCATCCGGAAGGTTACCTTGAAGCCTTTGCGACGATCTACACGGAAGCCGCCCATGCCATCAACGCCCACAAGAAAGGCAAGGCCGTGGACAAGGCCGTCATTTACCCGACCGTCGATGACGGCGTGAAGGGCGTTGCCTTCGTTGAGGCCTGCGTGGCGTCCTCGAAGAAGAACGGTGGCTGGGTCAAGGTCTGACCCGCAATCCGCCAGACTGAATGATACAGCTATTGAGCGCGCCTCTTACAATATTAGGAAGTGCGCTCATTGTCGTTTAACAATGCTGGCAGAAATAAGCGCAACCAGATGGCGAGGCGTCCGATGAAATCTTCTGCTAGAGGTCTCACCTGCGCATTCGCGCTCGCCGCCTTTCCGGCGTTGTCGCAGGAAGTCCCCAATCGCATGCCGAACTTCTATGCCGGCCAGCGTGTCCCCGGCACGGTGAACGTGCAGACGACGGTCTCCCTGTCGGTGCCGGTCGAGGCCGGGCAGGAAACTGGCGAGCAGATCAAGGCCGCCCAGAAAGGGTTCTATCTGATGGCGGGCGGGCAGTGCGATCTCATTTTGCAGACGCTGGCGCAGAGCTGCCAGATCACCAATCTCACGAGCAGCGCGGATCTCAATCGCGGTTCGCGAAACGACATCGTCGTGCGGGGCACCGTGACGATGGCGGTGAAGCTCAAGGATAGCCAAGAGAAGCCGTAACCGCTCCTCGGCATTGTGGTCGAAGCGGCAGATTTGCCGCCTTGAGCCGACCGCATATTAGGCAGCGGCCTGCTGGCGCTTGGTCAGCGCATCGATGCTCAAACGGCCGCCGGCGGGTCTGTGTCGTGAAACGAGCCATTCAGGGTCGGTTGCTTCACATGCGATTCCTGACCGTCGTCACAACCGGACTTGCGCTGATCGCCCCTGCCGCGCACCTCTTTGTGCTCCGGAACAAAATCGGACTGCCGAAAGCGGATGACTTTGTGGCGCAGCAGATCTATCGCGATTGGTGGATCGTCGGCCCTTTCCTGCCGTTGGCGTGGCTCGCCATCTCGGGAACGCCATAGCGGTGCGAGACGACAGGACGGCGATGGTGCTTTCGATCGCGGCGGCGGTGCTATTGGCGCTCAACCTCACGATCGTTTGGCCTTTCACGCAGCCAGCAAACGCCGCCACGCAGGATTGGACCGTTCAGCCTGACAATGGGCAAGCGCTGCGCACCTGATGGCAGTACGCGCACGCAATGCGGCGGCAAACGTCCTCGCATTCTGCTGCGCGGTCGCCGCGTCGATCCACACATATAGCGACGATTCTCCGGTTCGATAGAACGGATTGGATCGGCAAGGGCAGTTGCCGTGGCAAGGCCTGCCCTTGATTTCAGTGTCCTGCCTGCCTAGATTGCGGTCGTCTCCAACACCAACAGGATGTGTGCAGTAATGGATTTCACCCCGATCGCAACGCCAGTTCGCCTTGCCATTCGGGAGTCCTTTATCCATGCCTGCATCCATTACCCTGTCCAATCTTTCGTGGTCCACGCCTGACGGGCGCGCGCTTCTTTCCAATCTCGACCTAAGTTTCGGCGCCGAACGAACTGGCCTCGTCGGCCGCAATGGCGTCGGAAAGACAACGCTTCTGAAGCTCGTCGCCGGTGAGTTGCCGACGCAATCCGGCAGCATTGCCTTCGGCGGGCGGCTCGGCTTCCTGCGCCAGGCGGTGCAGGTGGAGGAGAGTGCGACGGTTGCCGATTTCTTCGGGGCCAGCGATGCGCTGGCCATTCTGCGCCGTGCCGAGGTCGGCGAGGCGACTACCGAGGAGATCGCCTTGGCGGATTGGACCATCGAGGCACGCATAGCCACGGCACTGGAGCGTATCGGGCTCGACGCCCAGCCGGAAACCCTGCTTGCCTCGCTATCCGGCGGGCAGCGGACGCGCGTCAGTCTCGCTGCGCTTATCTTCTCCGAGCCCGATTTCCTCATCCTCGACGAGCCGACCAATAATCTCGATCGCGACGGGCGCGACGCTGTCATCGCATTGCTGGCCAGCTGGCGTGCCGGTGCTGTGGTCGTCAGCCACGATCGCGAACTGCTGGAGACCATGGATGCGATCATCGAGATCACCGCGCTCGGCGCACGGCGATACGGCGGAAACTGGAGCGCGTTCCGGGAGCGCAAGGCCATTGAACTGGCTGCCGCCGAGCACGATCTCGCAGACGCCGAAAGGCGCCTCGCCGATGTCGTCGGCAGCGCCCAGGTCACGGCGCAGCGGCAGGCACGCAGCGATCGCGCCGGGCGCAAGAAGGCGGCAAGGGGGGATATGCCCCGCATCGTCGCCGGCGGCCTCCAGCGGCGGGCGGAAAATACCAGCGGCAACAAGGTTCGCCGCGGCGAAAAGCGCCGCGAGGAAGCGATGCAGGAGGCGTCAGCGGCGCGGGAGCGGATCGAGATCCTTCAGCTCTTCTCGGCCCAGCTTGCGTCGACGGGACTGCCGTCGGGCCGGGACGTCCTGAGGCTGAATGGCGTCACCGCCGGCTATCAGCCAGGTGAGCCCATCGTCCGAAACCTCTCTTTCGGCATCACCGGTCCTGATCGCGTGGCGATCGCCGGGCCAAATGGCTCGGGCAAGACGACGCTGCTCGCGTTGATTTCAGGCACACTGCAGCCATGGTCCGGTACGGTATCCGTCATGACCGGCTTTTCGCTGTTCGATCAGAGCGTCAGCCTGCTCGATCGAGCGCTGTCGATCCGCGAGAATTTCCGCAATCTCAATCCGCGAGCGAACGAAAATGCCTGCCGTGCGGCGCTGGCGCGTTTCATGTTCCGGGCAGATGCCGCTCTGCAGCAGGTCTCGACGCTCTCCGGCGGGCAGCTGTTGCGTGCCGGCCTTGCCTGCGTGCTCGGCGGCGCAAAGCCGCCGCCGCTCCTGATCCTCGACGAGCCGACCAACCATCTCGACATCGATTCCATCGCTGCCGTGGAGGCCGGCTTGCAGGCCTACGACGGCGCGCTGCTTGTCGTCAGTCATGACGAGGTGTTTCTGGAGAATATCGGCGTTGCGAGACGGCTTCAGCTACCTCTTGGCGAAGAGATCATTCTGTAAACGGCAGAGGAGACGGTCTGAGAGGGCTTGGAGGCGTCTTCGACGAAGCCCGCCAGAGCGTCCACGCTGCCTTGGCGCAGCACCTCGCGCACCGCGGGGCGCTTTCGCGAGCGCGTTGTCTGTCAACGAGAGGCTGCTGCGGCCGTCGCTAGGATCGGGCGTGCGCCGCACCCGCCCGTCCCGCTCTATTCGTGCCAGCGTCTGTGGCCATGGAGGGCTGCTCGACCTTGGCAAACCGTTGCTTTCAGCCGCCCTCCCTGAGGATCAGATATAAAGCGCTGCCATCTTCCGCCAGGCGCCGGCACGATGGGCTCGCCCTTCCCAGACGTGTAGATGGTGGCCGACCTGCTTTTCGGAAAGCAGACGGCTGAGGTAGTGATTGTTGTCGAGGAAGGGATCGGCGTCGCCGATCGTCAGAACGATCTCGATCTGGCGCAACTTCTCCAGCTGCCAGCCGCCATCAAGCCCCGGCAGAAAGTGCGTCGGAGTGTGAAAATAGACTGAACTGTCGTAGTAGCCGTCGAACAGATCGCCGAAGGATTCGACCTTGATTGTCAGATCGTAGCGACCGGAAAAGGCGACGAGTTTGCGAAACAAATGCGGATGGTGAAAGACCAGACTGGCGGCCTGGAAGGCGCCGAGGCTGCAGCCATGCACGATGGTGCAATCATGCGCATTCCTCGAAGCCATCAGCGGCAGGACTTCATTCAGGATATAGTCTTCGAAGGCTGCATGGCGGTGAATGCGCTCAGCTGGATGCCGATCGAAGCCGTAGAAGGTCTCGGCGGCCAGCCCCTCGATGCAATAGAGCTGGAGCTGGCCAGCCTCCAGCTTGCCGGCAAGGCTTTCAACAAGGCCGAGCCTTTCATATTCCCAGAAGCGTCCCTCGCGCGTGGGAAACATCAACACCTTGGCGCCGGCATGGCCGAACACCAGCAGTTCCATGTCGCGATGCAAGCGCGGACTATGCCAGCGCAAATATTCTCGGTTCATAACACCTTGAAAAAATGCCGGACCTTTTCACGGAGAAGCGCATTCTGTTCTGTGCTACCAGGATAGTCGAAGTGCCCGGCATCGAGGATGAAGATTTCATTATATTTTGATGTCGACAAAGCATTCGCCACCGCAAACTGGCAGGGTGGTGCGACGGCAGGGTCGAACAGCGCGACAGCAGCAAGCATCGGCACCTTGATCCGGGTTGCGGCACTCGCCGCATCGAACATGCGCAGGGCCTCGAGCACGCTTCCATGAGTCTTCTGGTAGGTCTGGACGGAATCGGCGCTGCCGACGGTCGGCAGTGTCAGCCATCGCTCTCGGTCGCCAAAGGTTGGAACGACGAGGTGGCCGCGATTGATGCGGAGATCGAATGGTATCGCCAAGGCGCCGATGCCGCCCCCGAAACTGACGCCGCTATAGCCGATGTGACCGGCAAGCCATGGATAGAGCGACAGAAGCGTCGAAACGGCAAGCCAGAGGTCATCGACGCAGCCGCCGATGATGTAGTCGTCGGGCTTGTCGATCTCCTGGAGAACATGCCCCGATGCATCCGGCGGGATTGGCGGATGGGGGCTGAGCGACAGGCCGCGAAAGCAGAGGAAGAGGACCGCGGCGTCTTCGACGGGCAGATCGAAATCCGGTGCGTCGCGACCACCATAGCCATGACCCACCACCAGTCCGCGGCGCACCGGCCGGTCGCGCGGCAAAAGCAGCCAGCCGCCGATCCTGATCCCGCCGGTCGAGGTGTAGACGATGTCGAGAACCTGCCAAATGGGATGCGTCAGCGCGCTGATCCGGAGCACCGGCTGCGGGTCCGTCGCGATCGCCCTTTTGTATCGGGTCTGCCAAAACGGGTCGAAGCCGGGCGGCGCCTCCGGTGGCACGATCGCCTGAAGGTCGGGGAGCTTCATGCCGTAGGTCGGGTCGAAGGCAAATGGGTGTGTCACGGGAATGCTCATGCAAGGGTTGTTTCGCGAAAAGACGCGCAATGCAAGGCAATGACTTTGGCAGCGCGCGGAACGGCGCGGAAGGCGCGACTGAAACGTTACAGCGCTGTCATTTCGACTCTGTACAACATCGGTCCGCTTGGCTAAACCGCCTTCGAAACCAAAAGAACGGGATTTCCATGATCGATCCGAAGACCCTTGCTGCCCGCTTGCCTGGCGATTTCACCTTTGGCGTCGCGACGGCGGCGTTCCAAATTGAAGGTGCTTCGAAGACGGATGGCCGCAAGCCCTCCATCTGGGATGCCTTCTGCAACATGCCGGGCCGCGTCTACAATCGCGACAATGGCGACGTTGCCTGCGATCACTACAATCGCCTCGATCAGGATCTCGATCTCATCAAGTCCATCGGCGTCGAAGCCTATCGCTTCTC
Organism: Rhizobium sp. T1470; assembly: GCF_042140505.1. NCBI lineage: Bacteria > Pseudomonadati > Pseudomonadota > Alphaproteobacteria > Hyphomicrobiales > Rhizobiaceae > Rhizobium > Rhizobium sp. T1470. The sequence continues at coordinate 3,846,338 of NZ_CP148091.1, read as the reverse complement.
GATCGCCTGGCCGCGCATCATCCCGGATGGTAGCGGCCCGGTGAACGAGGCTGGCCTGGATTTCTACGATCGCCTCGTCGATGGCTGCAAAGCCCGGGGCATCAAGACTTTCGCAACGCTCTATCACTGGGATCTGCCGCTGCTTCTGGCCGGCGATGGCGGCTGGACGGCGCGCTCGACGGCCTATGCCTACCAGCGCTACGCCAAGACCGTGATGGCCCGCCTCGGCGACCGTCTCGACAGCGTCGCGACCTTCAATGAGCCGTGGTGCATCGTCTGGCTCAGCCACCTCTACGGCATTCATGCGCCGGGTGAGCGCAACATGCAGGCGGCACTCCACGCCATGCACCACATGAACCTTGCCCACGGCCTCGGCGTCGAGGCCATTCGCGCGGTAGCGCCGAATGTTCCCGTCGGCCTCGTGCTCAATGCTTCGTCGGTCATTCCGGGTTCCGAGAGCGCAGCCGACAAGGCCGCGGGCGAACGCGCGCACCAGTTCCACAACGGCGCTTTCTTCGATCCGGTCTTCAAGGGCGGATATCCGAAGGAATTCCTGGAGGCGCTTGGCGACCGCATGCCTGTTGTGGAAGACGCTGACCTCAGGATCATCAACCAGAAGCTCGACTGGTGGGGCCTCAACTACTACACGCCGCTGCGGGTTGCCGATGATCCGGCGAAGAACGGCGACTTCCCCTGGACAATCGAAGCGCCACGCGTCAGCGACGTGAAGACCGATATCGGCTGGGAGGTCTATGCGCCGGGCCTGAAGAACGTCGTCGAGGACCTCTACCGTCGCTACGAGCTGCCGGAGTGCTACATCACCGAGAACGGCGCCTGCTACAACATGGACGTCGTCAACGGTGAGGTCGATGACCAGCCGCGCCTCGACTACTACAGCGATCATCTTGATGTCGTCGCCGACCTGATCAAGGACGGCTATCCGATGCGCGGTTATTTCGCTTGGAGCCTGATGGACAATTTCGAGTGGGCCGAGGGTTATCGCATGCGCTTCGGGCTCGTGCATGTCGACTATCACACGCAGGTCCGCACGGTGAAGAAGAGCGGCGAGTGGTACAGCGAACTTGCGGCGCAGTTTCCCAAGGGCAACCACAAGGTCAGCTGACACATGGCGCGAATCGGCGTCATGTCTTAAAGCGGGCGCATGGAAAAGCCGCTTGTCCTTTATGCGCTCTGCGGCAGCCAGCGAAAGGCTTCGACCAATCGCCGGCTGCTCGAAGCGCTGCGGGACAATGCGCCCGTGGCCGTCTGCGTCGAGATCTGCGAGATGATTGGCGAACTGCCGATCTTCAACCCGGATCGTGAGGGCGAGAATACGCCTGCGCTCGTCGAAGAGTTTGCGGCTAAAGTCCGAGCGTGCGACGGCATCATCGTCGCCTGTCCGGAATACGCCCATGGCCTCCCGGGCGGGTTGAAGAACGCGTTGGATTGGCTGGTCTCCCGCGACGAGGTGCCCTTCAAGCCCGTGATGATCGCGCATGCCTCGCATCGCGGTGATTTCGCGCTGGAACAGCTGACTGAGGTCCTGAAGACGATGTCCTTCGACGTGGTCAATGACGCCGTTTTGCGGATTTCGTTGCTCGGCAAATCGGAGGACGCGCAGGCATCTGTCCTCGCAGAGAGCGTGGAAAACCGCCGGCTCTTATCAGCGCTTGCAAAATTCTGCGCTGCAATCAATCGAACCAGGATCTGGCCGGATCGCTCAAGTCATTGGTAATATTGATCAAATCTGCACGAATCTGCGCTGCTTCCAGCGCTCTTGCAAAATCGCGATGATTAATCGTTACATCGATCTTTAACCGTTTTTTGAGCCCTTGGCTGGCAGACTTCCGTGATCGGGGAGCAGTGAATGCAGGCAATTTTCGGGGGCAGCAAAAAAGTTTCGGGCTTCGGTCGTCATGCGACCGTCGCTGGCGTGCTTTTTTCCTTTGCAATTGTCGTCGCGATCGTCACCGTCATGGTGCTGAGTGCGCTCGAACGCGTTGCAGACCGATCGAATGTGCTGGACGACGAGCGCTCGCGGGAAACCATGTCCGGCGCGCTCAAGACCTTCGAAATGCAATTGAGCGCGACGCTCAACGACTACGCAGCCTGGGATGATGCCGCAGCGAACGTCTATGCGGCCGATGGCATGGCCTGGACGATCAGCAACTACGGCGAGATGTCGGTCAACAGTTCTCTCTTCGACATGGCGATCGTGATCGATGACGAGAAGAAGCCGATCATGGTTTATCGGGAAGGCAAACCGATGGACGGCGCGCTGGATGATTTCTTCTCCCCGTCGCTCTGGACGCTCTTCGACAAAGTGAAGGCGGCGGGGCCGCAGGATAATCCCGAGGCGACGGGCTTCGTTGGCACGAAGGCCGGTATAGCAGTCGTCGGTGTGGCGCTGATACGCGAGAAATCCGGTGCGCTCGACGTCTCGGCAGGAAAGCATCGCTATCTCATCTTTGCGCGACATCTCAGCGCCGACAAAGTTGCCGAGCTTGGCGCGACCTATGTTATCGACGGGTTGAAGCTGGTCGCTCCGGATTTCCAAGCTCCCTATTCGGTGGCGATCGCGGACGCGCAAGCGGTCACTCTCGGCAAGCTCGTCTGGGTGTCGCGGGCGCCCGGCGATATCGGCTACGGCGAAGTTCGCCCGATGGTCGTCAAGGCGCTTGGACTTGTTGGCCTGTTCTTCGTCGTTCTGCTCATCATTGGCTGGTTGGCGCTGCGGCGCCTCAAGGCAGAAGAAATCAACGCCCGGGAGGAAGCAAACCGCGATCGGCTGAGCGGCCTGCTGAACCGCGATGGGCTTGGATCCGCCATCGACGTCTTCGTTGCCGAAGCGGCGCAAACACGCCGCAACGTGCTCATCCTTTATCTCGATCTCGACGGCTTCAAGGAAGTCAATGACGCTTATGGCCATGGCACCGGCGACCAGCTGATCCGCGCGGTCGCCGCCGGTCTCAACGTGCTTATTCCGGAGGGCGCCGTTCTCGCACGTATCGGCGGCGATGAATTCGCCATCGCCTTTGTCTCCGAAAGCGAGCACGCCGTTGCCCTGCAGCTATCCGAGCAGATACTGGACTTCCTGGCAGAGCCGCTGGAGATTGGCCGACGCGTCGTCGTCATTGGCGCGAGCATCGGTATTGCCATGTCGGAAGGCGGCACGATCGATCGCGAAGAGCTGGTGCGTCGGGCCGATCTTGCCATGTACAAGGCCAAGGAAGCTGGCCGTGCACGCATGACGCTTTACGATCCGGCGATGGACGCAGACCGCGGAGAGCGCAATGCGCTGGAACTCGATTTGCGGATGGCGATCGAAGGCGGCGACCTGCAGATTGCCTATCAGCCGCTGATCGATGCGCCGACCCATCAAATGACCGGTGTCGAAGCATTGGTGCGATGGAACCGCCCGGGACACGGCCCGGTCTCGCCCGAAACATTTATTCCCATCGCGGAAACCAGCGGGCTTATCGAGGCGCTGGGGCTTTTCGTTCTGCGCAAGGCCTGCGAAACCGCCAAGCAATGGCCGGAACTGCGTATCTCGGTGAATGTTTCTCCCGGGCAGTTCCGCAACCCGGCCTTTGCCGACTATGTCCGTTACGTGCTGAAGCAGACTGAGATCGAGGCCAAACGTGTGACGCTTGAAGTCACCGAAGGCTATATGATCCAGAACCCACAGCGAACCCGGCAGGCGATCGAGCGGTTGAAGGCGCTGGGCGTCAAGGTTGCGCTCGATGATTTCGGCTCGGGCTTTTCCTCCATCGGCTATTTGCGCCAGTTCGGCTTCGATCGCATCAAGATCGACCGCTCGTTGGTCATGGATATCCTCGAAAGCGATAGTCAGCGCGAAATGCTGCAGGCGACAGTGGCGCTTGCCCGCTCGCTCGACATTCCGGTCACCGCCGAGGGCATCGAGACCGAGGAGCAGGCCATTGCGGTGCGGCTCTTCGGCTGCGATACGCTACAGGGTTACTTCTTTGGTCGGCCGATGCCGGCCGATCAGATCACCGAGCGGCTGATGCAGGCGCGCGCGGCGAAGGTCACCACCCGCCGCCCCAATGCCGCCTGAAAACAGGTCGGCCGAAGTCGCGCTTTAGCCTCCGATGTGCTTCTGCCCGCGCTTCTTGGCGAGCGCAATCTGGTGCTGCCGCTGGCGGTAGCGCAGGCGGTCGTCTTCGCTGCGCGTGTGGTAGCAGTTGCTGCAGGAGACGCCTTCCTCATGGTAAGGTGAGGTGATCTCCTCGGCCGTGATCGGATTGCGGCAGGCGTGGCAGAGCCTATGTTCGCCTTCCTTCAGGCCGTGCTCGACCGACACGCGTTCGTCGAAGACGAAGCAGGCGCCGTCCCAGAGGCTTTCTTCCTGCGGGATTTCCTCGAGATATTTCAGAATGCCGCCCTTGAGATGGTAGACCTCGTCGAAACCCTGCTCCTTCATGAAGGCGGTTGCCTTCTCGCAGCGGATGCCGCCGGTGCAATACATGGCGATTTTGGGCTTGTTGTGCAGGCCGGTATTGTCGCGCACCCAGTCGGGAAATTCACGGAAGGTCTTCGTCTTCGGGTCAACAGCGCCACGGAAGATACCGATCGCCGTCTCGTAGTCGTTGCGCGTATCGATGACGATCGTGTCCGGATCGGAGATCAGAGCATTCCAGTCCTGCGGTGCCACATAGGTGCCGACCACCTTGTTGGGGTCGATGTTTTCGACGCCCATGGTGACGATCTCTTTCTTGAGCTTCACCTTCATGCGAACGAAGGGCATCTTCGATGCGCGGCTTTCCTTGTGCTCGAGCGCGGAAAATTCCGGCTGGGCACGCAGATAGGCAAGCACCGTCTGAATGCCCGCATCCGGGCCGGCGAGCGTACCGTTGATCCCCTCATGCGCCAGAAGCAGCGTACCCTTCACGCCATTTTCTTCGCAAAGCGCCTGCAGCGGCTCGCGCAGGCTGTCGAAGCGCGGCACCGAAACGAAATGGTAGAGAGCCGCAACGAGGAAGGGGCTCGTCGCAGACGTCGGTTGTGTGAGCGTGTCTGTCATGCGGCTGCAAATACAGCTTTCGGGTCTTCTGCGCAATTGGGGCGTTTCAGCTCACCTGAGCCCGCCACAGCAACTCGATCCGATCCGCTTCCTCTTGCGCACCATCGGCGAAGACGTCCTCTGCCCGTTCCAACGCCGCATGTCGGTCCTCCTGCTGGCGGAAGATGATCGCATCCAGCAGATGTGCGAGGTCGTCGGCATTTGAAAAATGTTGCGGCTCGGCCTCCACCAGTGCGCAGAGCACGTCGAGGTCGTGAATATGGCCGAGCAGATCGATCAGGCTGCTCGTCACCTCGTATTTCGCCTTCATCGCCGTTGGCCAGAGCGGTCGAAGCAGCCGTTGGTATGCCCGGTAGTCCTGTGCCCGTTTGCGCAATGTGTGAAAGGTTTCCGCCGAGGCTTCGGCCTGGCAATGCTCGATGGCTTTCCTCGCCTTCAACGTCGTCTTGCGCCAGCCCTTGGCGACAAGCCGTGCAGTCCGACGCGGGCCGCCGTTGAAGTGGACCTCCCCCACCGCTGCAATGGCGTCCCTCAGCACCTCCGGCGTTTCGGTGAGCTTCCTGTCGATATCCGCCTCGGCATCGGCCATGTGGTCGCGCCGGCTTTCCAGTGCCGCGACAATGTGGCCAAGTGCTTTTGCCTCTTTGGCGTCGCGGGCGTTTTCCCTGAGGTAGGCGGCGGTCTCGATCAGCGCTGTCGCGTCTCGGATCGCCGACAGGGACTTCGCCACATCACGAAGCCGAGCGTTCTCGCGCTCGCAAAACTCCGGCACTTCGCTGGCCACGAGGCGGTAAAGGGAGCGCAGGCGCTTCAGGTTCTTGCGAAAGGCGTGGATCGCCTCGTGCTTGCCGTCAGGCCTCTCTGCAAGCGTGTGGATCGCATGAGAGAGCTGGCCGCCAGCGGCCTTCCTGAACTCTGCAGTGAAACTGTGGTCAGGCCGTATGCGAAAGGGCATGCCGGTCGCGCTCGTATTCAGTGGCAAGCGCCTGGTTTGAATAGCGGAAATCGCCTGTCACCTCGCGGCCGATCCATGAAGGCAGCGCGGGGTTGTCGCTCTCCGAGCGCATCTCCACTTCGGCGATCACCAAGCCACGATGCTGTCCGGCAAACACGTCGACCTCCCAGACGAAACCGCCGTGGGGGACGCGATAACGAGTCTTCTCGATGATAATGCCGATCGCGTCATCGAGCAGTTGTTCGGCGTCGGCGACGGGAATATCGTATTCGAATTCCTCGCGGGTCATCGTGCTGCGGCCGATCTTGACCGTCAGCCGTGCCTTCATATTGTCGAGCACGCGCACGCGCACGGAGCGATCATCCATCGAGGCGATATAGCCTTGTTTTAAAACGGATTTCGTCTCCGCTCCGGAGCGCCAGGCATCGCTGTGCACCAGAAACTTCCGCTCGATTTCTTTCGCCATTCCCGGTGAACCTTGTGTGACGATTTAATTACGCTAGCCTAATTTCATCGCCATGGGTACCCATTCTATTCCAAAGATCGGTTTCGGCTCGACAAAGCCTACCCTTGGGGTTATTTCGGGTCCCGAATTCAATCGGTTCAAAAGGATCACGCGGCGATGGGCGAGAAGACAGAAAAGCTCCTTTCCATCCTGAAACTCCAGCCAGTTGTCCCGGTCCTGATCGTCGATGACGTCAAGTCTGCCGTTTCGCTGGCGCGCGCTCTTGTCGCAGGCGGGCTGAAGGCAATCGAGATTACCATGCGCACGTCGGCCGCACTCGATGCTGTCCGCGCCGTTGCCGACGAGGTCGAAGGCGCCGAGGTCGGTGCCGGAACCATCCTCAATGCCGCTCATTGGGACGCCGCGGTTGCTGCCGGCTCGAGGTTCATCGTCAGCCCGGGCGCGACGCAGGAACTGCTCGATGCCGCGCGCAGTTCGTCCGTTCCCCTGCTGCCGGGTGCTGCGACCGCAAGCGAAGTCATGGCGCTGCGCGAAGAAGGCTATCAGGTGCTGAAGTTCTTCCCGGCAGAGCAGGCCGGCGGCGCTGCCTATCTCAAGGCGCTGTCCTCGCCGCTCGCCGGCACCGTTTTCTGCCCGACCGGCGGCATTTCGCTGAAGAATGCGATGGACTACCTGTCGCTGCCGAACGTCATCTGCGTTGGCGGCTCCTGGGTTGCGCCGAAGGAACTGATCGCCGCTGGTGATTGGGCCGGCATCACCAAGCTCGCGTCGGAAGCGGCAGCGTTGAAGGGCTGATTTCGGGACAGACCCATCATTCGATGCAGGTGGATTTCCCGCCTGCATTTGTATTTCCGTCGCCAATACCTATCTCCCATCTGGCCTCTAGACAGGGAGATGATGAGGAATGTTCGACGCGAAGAAGCTTCTTGAGCAGTTCTTGGGTTCGCAGGTGCCGGGTGTCGGCGGTTCTGTCCGTGACCGGGCGGGTGACGCGGTCCAGATGGCCAAGGACAATCCGTGGAAGGCCGGCGCGCTGGCAACCGCGCTTCTCGGAACCAAGACCGGCCGCAGCATTGCCGGCAATGCACTGACCATCGGCGGTCTCGCCGCGATCGCCGGCCTCGGCTATCAGGCCTACAGGAATTACCAGGCAGGGCAGGCGCCCGCGACGCCGTCCGACGCGCCGCCGCCGAAGACGGCCGTGCTGCCACCGCCCGCCGAGTCCGGGTTCGGCGCCGCTTCGCCCGCTCAGAGCAACGAATTCGTGCTCGTTCTCATCCGCGCCATGATCGCGGCGGCGAAGGCCGATGGTCACATCGATGATGGCGAACGCGCGCTCATTGTCGACAAGGTCAAGGCCGCCGATGTGAGCGGCGAGGCAGCCGCCTTCATCGAACGGGAGCTGTCGCAGCCGACGGATATCGATGCGCTGGTCGCAGCCGCGGTCACCGAGGAGCAGCGGGTGGAACTCTACACCGCCTCGCGCCTGACCATCGAGCCGGATTCGCGCGCCGAACGCGGCTACCTCGATCTGCTGGCCGGCCGCCTCGGCCTTCCCGATGCGCTGGTCGATCACATCGAGGCGACGGTTTCCTCCGCCAAGGTCAGTTTGTAAAGGGCATCCTCCGGCCAGTTGCCTTTCCCGGGCGGCTGGCCTAAGCCATGTCTCCTTATCTGGAGGAGCGCATGCGCGATCTATCGAATTTCAAGGGTTGCCCGGCACCACAGCCGGTAACCCTTAAGGGCCGTTTCGTCACCGTTGAACCCTATGTCCGCGAGCAGCATCTGCAGGCCTTGTGGGATGGACTGGGTGGCATGGCTATCAACCCGCTGCTGCGCTATTTCGCCCAGCCCGACTTCACCGGCATGGAGGATTTCTCCAACTGGCTTCATTCGGTCGCCAAATCGGGCTGGCTGACGCACATCTTCCGTGACAACAGCTCCGGCAAGATCGTCGGCGTGGCGAACTACATGCGGGCAGATCCGGCCAATGGCGTGATCGAGGTCGGCGGCGTTGCGCACGGTCCCGACATGAAGCGCTCGCCGCTCTCCACGGAAGTCCATTACCTCATGGCCAAGCATATCTTCGAGGCGCTCGGCTACCGGCGCTACGAGTGGAGATGCGACAATCTGAACGAGGCAAGCAAAACGACCGCGGCCCGCTACGGCTTCACCTTCGAAGGCGTGTTCCGACAGCATATGATCTCCAAGGGCCGCAATCGCGATACCGCGTGGTTTTCGATGATCGATTCCGAGTGGCCCGTCTTGAACGCCGCGTTCGAGGCCTGGCTGTCGCCTGACAATTTCGATGCGGACGGCAAACAGAAGCGCCGACTGGAGGATATCCGCGCCGAGATCAGCAAGGAGCAGGCGGTATGACGGCTCCGAAATCGGAAAGCCGGTCGCAGGCGATTGCCGCGGCCGTCATCCTCGCGGCGGCAGGCCTCGTGCTCTATTTCATGCCGACCATCGTTCTCAAACTCGGCAGCTACTCGCCTTATCTGGCGGCTGCCGTCGGCGCCTGCCTGGTTTTCGCTTTCTTTGTTGTCTTCTGGCTAAGGGCGCGATACCAGCGCGGCCGCGGCAAGTAACGCTTCCCTAACCCTGCAGCGAGGCGCCGAGCAGCAGCGCTCCCATGGCAATCACAAGCAGGGCGCCGAGAATTTCGATCGTATTCCCGATCCAGATCGAAGCGGCAGAGCCGCGGCCGGCAAGCCGCATCGCGGTGCTCTTGGCGGTGACGGCAAGCGTCGCCAGGATCGCGACTGTTATGGCGGTGCCAAACGACATGGCGATCACCGACAGCACGCCGCCGAGATAGAGGCCGTTCAGCAGCGAGAAGGTCATGACCAGCAGCGCGCCGGAGCAGGGGCGCAGGCCGACCGCGATGATGGCCGACCAGGCTTCCCGGATGTTGAAGTTCGCCGCGCCGAGCAGGGACGGGTCGGGCATGTGCGACTGCCCGCAGGTCTCGCAGGCCATGCCCGCAATGAACCTGTGCCCGGCTTTGAGCGCTTGCGCCTCGCCGAAGGCGTAGCTGGCCCCCTGCTTCTGTGCCTCGTTGTCCCTCCAGTCCAGCATCATGCTGACGGGCCCGGAGGATGTTGCCATGACTTCGCGGCGCGGCATGCCGGCGACGATCGCGCGCAGCTTGCGAAACAGCAGCCAGCAACCGAAGAGGACGACCATGATGAAGCTCGCGATCTCCATCGCCTGTGTCGCTGCGGTCAGGGTAATGCCGGTGCCGCGCAACACCAACCATGCCCCGCCGACGAGCGCGATCGCCACAAGCCCTTGTAAGAAGGCGGACACGAAGGAGATCGACACGCCGCGTTTCAACTCGATTTCGTTCGCGATCATGTAGGAGGAAATGACAGCCTTGCCGTGTCCGGGACCGGCGGCATGGAAGACGCCATAGGCGAAGGAGAGGCCAATCAGTGTCCACAGGTCCCAGGAGTCATCCCGCATGGCTTTGAGCGCGCCGGTCAGCGCGCGATAGAAGGCTTGCTGTTGCGCATTGACGTAAAGGAGAATGGGCGCGAGCGGACCGCCGGTCGGCTGGAAGCTCGGCTCCGACGTGCCGATGCCGAGCGGCGATTGCGCATGCGCGACCGCTATGCCCGCGACGAGCGCGAGTGCTACACCGAGGGCAAGCGGTCGAAGCCGGTGCCTCAGCATGTCACGTCCAGCCGCGTCGCAAAAAGCTTCGACATGTTCGTCCCCGTCGGGTCGTTGAAGAAGGCGTCGGTCAAGGACTGCTTGTTCTCGGCGATCACCTGGTCCGCATCGGGGCGGACGACCTGGTGCTTGCAGCTTTTGAAGCTGTCTCCGACCAGGACCAGCTCGTTATCGCTCGGAAAGTCGATCGACGTGTAGAGCGTCGGGTCGTAGACGCCGAAAGTCAGACGGCCCTTGAGCGGCATTTTTTCCGCCGGCTTGACCGCGAAGAACATCAGGAGCTGGCCCTGCTTGTAGTCCACATGGATCAGATCGGGCTTCTCGACCTTGATGTTCTTACCGTTCATCGTGAGGTTCATGTAGTAGTCGTAGTCGACCAGCGAATCCCGCACCGTCTTACCGACCTCGGCCAGCTCGTTCGGATCGAGCTTCAGGTCGGTGTTCTTGTCGAAATCCAACACGACGGATGAAGAGAAGACCTCGTCGAAGCGCCAGACGTTGCGCAGTTCGGCAACATTGCCGTCATCGTCGGCGACGACCTCCAGCCGTGCCTCGACGAACACGTGCGGGTGCGCAAGGGCGGCGGCTGGCAGGAGCGACAGGAGCGACGCCATCAGGAATGTCGATTTCTTCATGGGTGCTCTGCGGGATCCCGTTGTTCATTTGAGTCCTTGCCAGTAAATGGGACGGAATTGGGACCGGCTGCGTCGACAAGGCGGTCAGGGGTGCTTCCTGAACCAATTGTGAAGATAGTCGACGAAGATTCGCACCTTGGCCGGCAGATAGCGGCGGTGCGGGTAGACGGCATAGATGCCGCGATCGGTCGGAATGTAATCGTTGAAGAGCGTCACCAGCTCTCCGTCTTCGATCGGCTTGCGGGCAATGAAATCGGGGATCAGCGCAACGCCGATGCCGGCAAGGGCGGCACGCAGCGTCGCATGGGGGCTGTTGACTTCCATGGGGCCGGTAACGGCAACCGCGAAGGAGCTGTTGTCCGGATTGTAGAAGCGGATGCTGCCCTGGCTGCGCGCGTTGGTGTCGATGATGAAGGGGACGTTCGCGAGATCAGAGGGGTGGGCGAGCTCGGGATGGCGTTCGACGAAGTCGGGCGTTGCGCAAAGATGGACGCGGAAATCCGAAATCTTGCGGGCGATCATGCCGGAGTCCTCGAGCTTGGTCACGCGGATCGCGACGTCGAAGCCTTCCTCGATGAGGTCGACGAACCTGTCGTCGGCCGCGATATCGAGGGTGAGATCGGGGTTTTCCTTGGCGAAATCGATCAGCGACTGCCCGACATCGGCATCGACGAAGGTGCGCGGCACCGAGACCTTCAGCCGGCCCTTCAGCTGCGCGTTGTTCTCGCGCACGAGATCGGCAAGGTTGTCGATTTCTTTGAGGATGTCGGAAGCGGTACGATAATAGGTGTGCCCGGCTTCGGTCATCGAGAACTGTCGGGTCGTGCGGTTCAATAGCAGGGCGCCGAGTTCGTCCTCCAATTCACGCACGTATTTGGACAGCAGCGCCTTGGAACGGCCGGTGCGCCGCGCCGCGGCCGAAAAGCCTTCTGCTTCAACGACATCGATGAAGGCGCGGATGCGGGTGAGGGTGTCCATGGCTGTCGTCTCCGAGCGCGTCGAACCGGAAGTCAAATCAATCGCTTGCCTGCCGTTTCACCACGTTGAACAAATTGCGGTGTATTGTTCAAATATTTTCTGCCGGGAGATGCGAAAAAACCGCTTGATTATGACGGCGAATATTCCTATCTCGTGTTCAGCCCAAAGTCGCACGTGCCCATGGGTGTCCGCCGAACCCTCGAATTGGTGAGGAAATCGGTAAGGTACCTGGAATTAACCCCTCCAGTCGCTATTCCGGCCAACCGGAAAATGCGAGGACGCCTGAAGCAACGACGGTGCGGGCCTTTTTGTTCTCTCCCTGCTTTCCATCAGCGGGGGTTACTGAAGAGGCACACCTTCATTGCCGGAAGTGCGGTTGGGATTCTCCCTCCAATCCATGGCAGACAAAGCCGGATCCATGTCGCTTAAGCGGCGTTGATTCATCATTTGCGCGATCCAAGCGCTTGCTAAGGTTCCGGGGTCTCCACCGGCTGGTTCCTATGCGAGTGATTGGTTGCCCTTTGTCCTCCGGGTTTTCCCGGAGCTCTGGAATTGGAAGAGGGATTGATATGACCACTCAGCGCATCCGCGACTTTCTCGCAACCCGACGTCCCGATGGTCCCTGCCTGGTGGTCGACCTCGACGTCGTGCGCGACAACTTCTCTGCTTTCCGTCATGCGATGCCGGACAGCGCGATCTACTACGCCGTCAAGGCGAACCCGGCTCCTGAAGTCCTGAAGCTGCTCGCCAACATGGGTTCCAACTTCGATTGCGCGTCTGTCGCTGAAATCGAAATGGCGCTCAACGCCGGTGCGACGGCTGCCCGCATTTCCTACGGCAACACGATCAAGAAGGAACGCGACGTTGCCCGCGCGCATGCGCTCGGCGTCAGCCTCTTTGCGGTCGACAGCCACGAGGAAGTCGAGAAGATCTCGCGTGCCGCTCCCGGCGCCCGCGTGTTCTGCCGCGTCCTGACGGATGGCGAAGGCGCTGAGTGGCCGCTGTCGCGCAAGTTCGGCTGCGTGCCGCAGATGGCTGTCGACGTTCTCGTCTACGCTCATCAGCTCGGTCTCGAGTCCTACGGCGTGTCGTTCCACGTTGGTTCGCAGATGACCAAGGTCGATGCCTGGGATTCGGCCCTGGCCGATGCCAAACGCGTCTTCGTCCAGCTGGCCAAGCAGGGCATCCACCTGCAGATGGTCAACATGGGCGGCGGCTTCCCGACCAAGTATCTGCGCGATGTTCCATCGGCGGAAGCTTACGGTCGTGCGATCTACCAGAGCCTGCGCAATCACTTCGGCAACCAGCTTCCGAAGACGATCATCGAACCGGGCCGCGGCATGGTCGGCAATGCCGGTGTCATCAAGACGGAGGTCGTGCTGATCTCGAAGAAGTCGGACAACGACGCTGCCCGCTGGGTGTTCCTCGACATCGGCAAGTTCGGCGGGCTCGCCGAAACGATGGACGAAGCCATTCGTTACCCGATCCGCACCGAACGTGACGGCGACGAAATGGAGCCTTGCGTGATTGCCGGCCCGACCTGCGACTCGGCCGACGTGCTGTACGAAAAGAATCTCTATCCGCTGCCGATCTCCCTATCGATCGGCGACGAGATCCTGATCGAAGGCACCGGCGCCTACACGACCACCTATTCGGCGGTCGCGTTCAATGGCTTCGAGCCGCTGAAAGCCTACGTTATCTAGCACATGACCCCTCAGATCTTCTGATCCGAGGAAAGGCTCATGGGCCAAGGTTCGACTTTGCCTGCCCCGTAGCCAGCCGGGGCGGCACCCTCACAATTCATATCAATCGCCGCTCATAACGGTTTTGGGTACGGGAGGCCACGATGGCCGCTGTTCTTGAATCTGTCCGCGCATACTTTGCGCCGTCTGTCTTCACCATCGACGCCGAAAATCCCGGCGATGTCGTCGCTCGCGAGAATTTGCTCGATCGCGCCATGGGTCCGAACCGCCGCAAGAAGTCGTCGGAGAAGATCCGCCGCGGCCGCGTTCCGGCAGACGGTCTGGCGCTGGTTGCGCGCGATCGCGATGGCCATGTGATCGGCACCGTGCGCCTGTGGAATGTCGAGGCAGGCGTCAATGCTGAGGGCACGCCGATCAATGCGCTGTTGCTCGGACCGCTGGCGGTCGATTCCAGCTTCGAAGGCAAGGGCGTCGGCTCGGCATTGATGCGGGCTGCGGTTCTGGAAGCCAAGAATCGCGGACACGGGGCGATCCTGCTTGTCGGCGACGCCCCCTACTATGAGCGTTTCGGCTTCTTTGCAGAGAAGGCTCAACATCTCGTCATGCCGGGCCCCTTCGAGCGCTCGCGCTTCCTGGCGCTGGCGTTGATCGAGGGCTGGCTTGATGGCGCGGCCGGCATGATCGTCCCCTCGGGACGCATGCTGGCCACCGCACCGGTCCGCAGGGCGGCGTAATCGGCACGGCCTCTCCCCGAAAGGGGAGGGGCTTTTTTGTTGTCCCGTTTTTCCGGAAATCAAGTTTAGGAGCGCCGGAAGACCCGGCGAACGCGTAGCCTAAACTTTTACGACTGCTTGCCCCCTTAGGCTTCAATCATTTGACGACGCTTGCGTCGATGAATTGAGTTCCGGCAGTCTGAACGACATTTTCAGGTATAGCGGCGATGAAGAACATCGTGAAAGCATAAACCGCGAATATAGTCGCTGCGGCAGTGGCCCTTAGAATCATTCATGCACTCCTATTCTCAGGAGTCCAATGTGGGCTCAAAAAGTGGCTTTCCAAAGAGTTTTCTGAACGCCAGATGAACAAAAAACTGTGAGAGCAAAAATTAATGATATTTTAGCAACACCTGAGTTTCGCCCTGGGGTGGATGGAATTCCCTGTTTGTTCTCGTAAATATGCAATTATCTCAATCATATAGATGAAATTTTGGGCAGACGTTTTCCGCTCCTGACGCAGGTTTTATTCGATTGCCTGGTCATCGGGCAGGGAGCCAGGTTCATGAACCGGTCCGCCTTCCGTTCATATTTCGGCGCTCAATGATGGTTGCCAAGGCTGGGTCGGATGCCGTCAGAGTTGATGATCCATCGGGGAACCGGGGTCGGGAGACGCTCCTGCCGATCGTGAAAACCCGGAAAGCCGGTGCGATCGGGCAGGCGATGCAGCCTGACATCCGACTCCAATACCCAATCGCCTGCCCATTCCCATCAGGCAAACCGCTACGAAGCAAAGCTTCGGGCGGCGCGTGGGGTGCCTGCGCGATGCCCGCTTACGCCTTTCGGATTCGTTGCGTCGACCTTCATTCTGTAAGATTGTAAATTAGCAATGCGATATATGAAGGTGCGCAAATGACACGTTCAAGTTTGATCCTAGTATCCATTTCATTGCTTTTCGCGATTTCCAGTGTTGCACCGGCAAGCGCCGAGATCCAGACCGTCACATCCAAGCCAACCGTGGAGTCGCTAGCGCCCGGCCAATCAGTACTCTTTGACGACAAGAGGTGCCCGAGCGGTATGATCGCCAAGTTCACCAAGGCGCAGAAGCGACCCTCGATGAAACGTAGCTGCGTTCATCAGTGACGGCATGGCGATCATAAACTTTCACGTCCGCGTGAGCCGCGCCGGGCGGGCGATGACTTCGCGGTGCGCCGACGCTAGCTCAGCGGGATGATCACGCGCCTCGCTTTCTTCGTCGTTCTTCTGCTGTCCCCATTCGCTGCCACCGCCGAGCAGGAAAACGGGCGGACGACAGCGAGCTTGTCTTCACGCGAGGATCTAAAACCGCTTAAGACGGTGATCGTCGCCAGGAATGGGCGGACTGTGGCGGAGCAAGGCTATCGCGGCCACACAGCGACCGAATCCGTCAACATCAAGTCCGCGTCCAAATCGATCATCTCGAGCCTCGTCGGTATTGCCATCGAAAGGAAATTGCTCGAAGGGCCGGAGCAGAAGATCGCTCCCATCCTGAGAAACGATCTGCCCGCCCATCCCGATGCGCGGCTCAACGAAGTCACCATCGGCGACCTGCTCTCCATGCAGGCAGGACTTGGTCGGCTGTCTGGTCCCAACTACGGTCGCTGGATCTCCTCCCGCAACTGGGTGCGTTTCGCGCTTGCTCAGCCCTTCGCCGACGAGCCGGGCGGTCAGATGCTTTACTCGACCGCTTCCACTCACCTTCTCTCGGCGATCCTGACAAAGGTCGGCGGGAAATCGACGTTGGCTCTGGCTCGCGAATGGCTCGGGCCTGTCGACGGTTTCCGAATCGGCGCCTGGGAGCGCGACCCGCAGGGCATTTATCTCGGCGGCAACCAGATGGCGATGACGGCTCGCTCGCTGCTGGCTTTCGGCGAACTCTACCGCAACGGCGGCAGGACCGCTGACGGCACGCAGGTGGTACCGGCGGACTGGATCGCGCAGTCGTGGCAGCACCGCACCAATTCCCGCTTCTCCGGCGACGACTATGGCTACGGCTGGTTCTCGCGGCAAATCGGCGGCGAAGAGGTCCACTTCGCCTGGGGTTACGGCGGCCAGATGCTCTACATCGTGCCCTCTTTTGGCATGACGGTCGTGATGACATCGGACGAGAGCGGCCCATCCGCGCGCACCGGCTATCGCGATGCGCTGCATCGGCTTCTGGCCGAGATTATTGCAGCCAGTCGCGCAACCTGATGAGCGATTTCGGCACATCATTAAAAAACAAGCGAACTGTAAAATTAAAATTCAATAGCGCGGTTATAAGGTGCGCCAGCCATAGGTTGGAGAGTGCCCGGACATGATGCTGGACCTGAGAACGATCTACGTCGTTTCGGCCATGACATGTCTGGTCCTGGGCAGCGTGCATCTCGCGGCGCATCGGAGCGGCCGCTTTGGACGCTGGCCGGCCTGGTGGGGTGTCAGTAATCTCCTCATCGGTATCGGCTCCTTCTGCGTCTCCCTGCGCGATTTCGTTCCTTCGTTCGTCTCCCTCGACGCCGGCAACGTCTTGACGATCGCAGGCTACCTCCTGACGTTCTTTGCCGTTCGTGTCTTCGCCGAGCGGCCGGTCGGCGAGCGCTACTGTGTGCTTGCCATCGCCTGCATCAGCTTGCCCGTACTGATGTTCACGGGAGATCCCGCCGCGGTATCGGCCCGCATCCTCTATGTTTCAACCGTGTGCTGCCTCTGTGATCTCGCAATCCTGCGGGAAGGCCTCACCATTCACCGGCGCGAGAAGCTGTTCTCGGCCGGGCTGCTCGCTTGGCTTTATATGCCGACGGCAGCGATCTTCCTGGTTCGCAGTCTGCTTGCGGCATCGGGCCGGATCTCCGGACCAGGCGTCTTCGGCGACAATCCCGTTCATAGCTGGATGGCGGCCACCGCATTGGTGTTCCTCGTCCTGCGCAGCATGGTCATCGTCCTGATGGCCGCCGAGCGCAGCAGGAACAAGCTCATCGATCTGGCGCATCGTGATCCGCTGACCGGCGCGCTTAATCGCGGCGGTCTGGCGCAACGCCTGCTATTCAGGCGAGCGCAGTCGTTTGCGCTGCTCGCCATCGATATCGACAATTTCAAGCAGTTGAACGACCAACACGGCCATGTGCTGGGCGACGATATATTGCGGCTCTTTGCCCGAGTGGCGCAGGCGGTGCTGCGGCCCGGCGATCTGCTGTCCCGTCAAGGCGGCGACGAGTTCTTGGCCGTTCTGAAGGACATGCCCGATGCCGAGGCGGTGCAGACCGCCGAAAGCATAAGGCTGGCGTTTTCAGCTGCCGTCATGCAGGTGCCGGGGTTGGCAGTCTTTCCGACCCTCAGTATCGGCGTTGCCGCCTCCGGCGAGACAGGTGTCGATTTCGAGCAACTGCTGCGAAAGGCAGATGAGGCGCTATATGCCTCCAAACGCCGGGGTCGGAATCGCGTCGAAGCGTCGGCAAAGGGCGAGCAGGCCGCATGACCAGCGTGCGGCGGCGAGGGCCTCTTCGCAAAAGGGGACGAGGCACCACTGCCTTGCGGTGCCTCGCTTACCCCTAATCTCAAGCGCGGTATTTTGGGCGGCGCGCTCTTGCTGCCTAAGCCGCGATGTCGACCACGCCGCAATCGCCGGCTTCGGACGCGAAGGCCAAAAGCTTGCCGTTCTTGCTCCAGCTCATTGAGGTGATCGCGCCTTTGCCGGGACGGCGCAGCAGCGCTTCCTTGCTGTCGGCGACGCGGACGGCGAGGATCATGCCGTCGATGAAGCCGATGGCGAGAATGTCTTCGACGGGGTGGAACTTCACTGACGTCGCCATGATGTTGGCGCGGGTACCGAGTTCGAGCGGCGCCTTGCCCATCGGGCCGTCCTTGCCCTGGAACGGCCAGACGATCGCGGCCGGCGCACCTGAGGAGGCAAGCCACTTGCCCTTCGCCGACCAGGAGAGCGATTTCACCTTTGCAGGATAGCCGGTCATGCGCATGTGCCGGGCCTCGGCGCCGGCCTTGCTGTCGAGCTTCCAGCCGTGCAGCGCATTCTCCTGCATCATGGTGACGAGGAAGTTGCCATCCGGCGAGAAAGTCACGCCGGTGTGGGCGCCCTTCCATTCGAGATCGACCGGTTTGGCAGCTGTGCCGACCCAATGCAGCGACACGCCATTATAGCGCGCAGCGGCAATGCGCATGCCCTTCGGGGCAAAAGCGAGGCCTTCGACGGTGCGCTCTTCGGTAAATTCCTTGGTCATGCCGTCTGCGAGACGGACGAACGCACTCTTGCCGTAGGAATAGGCGACGGCACCCTGAGGACCGGCGGCAAGCTGCGATATCCACTTGCGCGGCGCGCTGGCAAGCTCCGTCACACCGGCGTCAGCCGCCATGCGCAGTACCTTGCCGTCCTCGCCACCGGATATCAGGCTCTCGCTGTAGGGATCTCTGATGCAGCTCAGCATGCCCTGATGGGCTTCCGTGACCTTCTCTCCACCATCGAGGCGGTGGAAGGTGCCGGCGGCATTGGCGAAGAAAGGGGTGTCACCTAAAAATTCGACGGCCAGGATATGGCCGTCGAGGTCAAACGGGGCAACTGTCGGCATCAGGCTGCCGCCTCGCACGCCTTAAAGGAGGCTTCGAGCTTTTCGTGGTCGAGTTCGCGGCCGATGAAGACGAGACGGGTCTCATGCTTCTCGCCGTCCCTCCACGGACGCTGGTGATCGCCTTCGACGATCATGTGGACGCCCTGCACGACATAGCGTTCTGCATCGTCCTTGAAGGCGATGATGCCCTTGAGGCGCAGGATGTTCGGCCCCTGCGTCTGCGTGACCTTCTGGATCCAGGGGAAGAAGCGCTCGGGGTTCATTTCGCCGCCGCGCAGCGAGACCGACTGCACCGTCACGTCATGGATCGGCGACATGGCGCCATGATGATGGTGATCATGTCCATGGTCATGATCATGGTGATGGTCATGATCGTGGTCGTGATCATGCGCGTGGTGATGGTGGTCGTGATCGCAATCCGGACCACAGACGTGGTCGTCGTGGTCATGATCGAGGAAGTGCGGATCGTTCTCCAACGCGCGCTCCAGATTGAAGGCACCCTGATCGAGAACGTGGGCGAGATCGACGCCGGAACGGCTGGTCTTGTAGACGCGAGCCGATGGGTTGATGGCGTGCACGATGTCTTCGATCTGTGCCAGTTCTTCGGGCGTCACCAGGTCGGTCTTGTTGATCAGGACGACGTCGGCAAAGGCGATCTGGTCTTCCGCCTCGCGGCTATCCTTCAGGCGCAGCGGTAGGTGCTTGGCGTCGACGAGGGCGACGACGGCGTCGAGTTCCGTCTTTGCGCGCACGTCGTCATCCATGAAGAAGGTCTGGGCGACCGGCACCGGATCCGCAAGGCCCGTCGTTTCGACGATGATGCCGTCGAAGCGGCCGGGGCGGCGCATCAGGCCTTCGACGACGCGTATCAGGTCGCCGCGCACCGTGCAGCAGACGCAGCCATTGTTCATTTCATAGATCTCTTCGTCGGATTCGACGATGAGGTCGTTGTCGATGCCGATCTCGCCGAATTCGTTGACGATGACCGCATATTTCTTGCCGTGGTTCTCCGACAGGATACGGTTGAGCAAGGTCGTCTTGCCGGCGCCGAGGTAGCCGGTGAGAACGGTAACGGGGATTGGTTTCTGCTGGGTGGAGATCGCGTCGGTCATGAGAACCTCGAGAGATGGCGCCCGGGGGCGGGGCTAAAAATTCGTCGGTCTCATATAAGGAGTTGCGAGCGGCAGTTCAAAGGGTTTTGTATGTTATAAGATCACATCGCAAGGGCGATGGTTTCAGCCAAGCTGTGTTGCATCGAACGCGTCGACGTCCTCGAGCAGTTCCACCAGGCCTTTTACGGAATGTTGGATCAGTGCCTCGCCTTTCTGCGCCGTTGCAAGTGCTGCGTTGCCCGCGACGCCTGACGGGCTCAGGTCGGGCATCTTCCATCCGAACGCGTGTGGGCCGTAGGCGCGCAGATGTTTGAAGCGGGCAGCAAAGTCAGACTGGCGGGAAGCGAAGTCAGCGGCCTTGCTCATATCGACCTTATTGGGGTGAAGCGCCAGCATGACGGAGGTCTCGATGTCGCCGCCGTGGACGTCGATCGCCTTCGCCTCGGGCGAAATGGTGTCCGGCGGAACACCGAAGCGTGTCCAGCTGGTCGCGACGGCAAGCATGTTGAAACGGACGCGGGCCTCCGTTGCAACGATCGTCATCAGCGGCGAGTTGCCGCCGTGCGCGTTCAGCATCACCAGCTTGCGAATGCCCAGGTCGGAGAGCTTTCGGGCAATGCCCAGCCAGTGCTCGATGGCTTCGCCGTATGTCAGCGTTTGCGTACCGCTGGCGTCCATGTGCTCGATCGAGTAGCCGATCTCCTCCGTCGGCAGGAAGGTCACCGGCAGGGCAGCGGGAAGGGTGGCCTTAAGCCGGGCAACGATACCCTTGGCGATCAGCGTGTCGGTCTCGAAGGGCAGGTGAGGGCCGTGCTGCTCATGCGCGCCAAGTGGCAGAACAGCGATCCACTGGCGGCGGTCTTTGGGCGTCAGGTTCGCATCGTTATCCTCGAAGTCGCGAGAAGGCTCCGTCATCCGGCTAAGACCTCTTGTTTATGACGAAATGATGCGCAATGTCATAACGCAGCGTTCTCAATGCTTAGCGCATAAGCCCTTAAACCGAAATCGATTTAGGGGAGATGATACAAAATGTTCCGGCTCGCTTGCAGGGCGAGAGATGCGCAACACAGCAAAAGTCAAAGGGATGGCGATGGGGAAGAAGCACAAGGATGGAAAGAGGCAGAAATCCAAAAAGAAGGACCAGACCGAATATACGGTCGTCGATCTTTCGCCGGCTTTGACGCAGGCGGCCCGGTCGATGCGCACCGTCTTGTCGCGCAACCTCCTCGAAAGCGGCCTCTATGCCGGCCAAGACGGCGTGATCGTCTTGCTTGCGGAAAGTGACGGCATGACCGCCGGCGGGCTGGCGCAGAAGCTCGGGGTCAAGGCGCCGACCATGACGCGCACGATCGGGCGCATGGAGGCGCAAGGCTTCCTCGAGCGCAAGGCCGACGCCGAAGATGCACGCCTGACGAAAGTCTATCTGACCGAACTCGGCCGCGGCAGCGTCAAGGCAATTGAGATGGCCTCTTCGGCCTGCGACCGGATGGCAACCCAGGCGTTTTCCGAGAAGGAAATTCGCAATCTTGTCCGTCTGTTGAAGGCAATCGACGGCAACTTGCAGTCCGCTGCCATTCCTCTCGATGAGCCTGAGGAAATCTGACAGATTTGTGAAATTACGAATTGCCTCGCTGCGTTTAATCTTTTAATTAAACATTTTAATAACGCTCGACTCTTCTAATTGTCGGGCGCGTAGAAAACCGCGCGTTGCTGGGGAGGACACGTGGCTCAGAAGATCAAGCTTTCGACAATCGCCGAAACGCTCGGCATTTCAACAGCAACCGTATCTCTTGCCCTACGCGACAGCCCGCTGGTGGCTGGCGCCACCCGCGACAAAATCAAGGAACAGGCGCGCGCGCTCGGCTATATCTACAACCGCCGTGCCGCCAGCCTGCGCACGTCTCGCTCCGGCATCATCGGTGTCGTCGTGCACGACATCATGAACCCGTTCTACGGTGAAATCCTGAAGGCAATCGAAAGCGAGCTCGATCGCAGCCGGCACACTTTCATTCTGTCGAATCATTACGATTCGGTCGAAAAGCAGCGCACCTTCATCGAAACGCTGCTGCAGCTTGGCGGCGACGGCGTCATCATGTCGCCGGCGATCGGCACACCGCAAGAGGACATGCAGCTTGCCGAAGACAATGGTATGCCGGCGATCCTGGTTGCCCGCTCGCTGGACGGATTGGACCTTCCGACCTATCGCGGCGACGACAGCTACGGCATTTCGCTTGCCACCAACCACCTGATCGGGCTTGGCCATCGCTCGATCGCCATGATCGGCGGCACCGACCAGACCTCGACGGGACGCGATCGCTACCAGGGTTACGTCAACGCGCTGCGCAAGGCCGGCATCGATGTCGATCCGGGCCTGCGCATTCCCGGCCCGCGCTCGATGCAGGGCGGCTTCGAAGCGGCGGTGCATTTCCTGTCGCTGCCGCAAAAGCCGACGGCTGCCGTCTGCTGGAACGACCTCGTCGCGATCGGCCTGATGAACGGCATCGCCCGCGCGGGTCTCGTCCCGGGCAAGGATATCTCCGTCACCGGCTACGACGATCTCGAGGAAGCGTCGATATCGATGCCGGCGCTGACGACTGTCTGGAATGGCCAGGCGGAAGTCGGACGCCTTGCCGCCCGCGCGCTTCTCGATCGCCTGGCCGGCAGCCACGAGCCTGACGGGCTCCATCTGATCAAGCCCGAGATGCGTATCCGCCAGTCGACAAGCCCCTACCGAGCGCGCCCGTAAGCAAGCCAAGAGGAAATGCCATGTCCCGCATCGCTGTTCTCGTTCCCGGGAAGATACACGAACGCGTCCTGACGCGCCTGCGGGAGAGCTTCGATGTTATCCAAACCGATCCGGTGGCGCTCGATGCGGAGGCTGCAGGCAGAATTCGCGGCGTCGCCGTCTCGGGCACGTTCAACGCCCCCGCGATCGACAGCCTTCCGAATGTCGAGCTCATCGCCAGCTTCGGCGTCGGCTATGACGGCGTCAATGCCAAGCACGCGGCCACCAAGGGCGTCATCGTCACGAACACGCCCGACGTGCTGAATGACGAAGTCGCTGATACGGCGATCGGACTGCTGCTCAACACGATTCGCGAACTTCCGCGTGCCGAGAACTGGCTGCGTGCCGGCAACTGGAAACCCGGACAGAACTATCCGCTGTCGCGCTTTTCCCTGAAGGGCCGGCATGTCGGCATCTATGGTCTTGGCCGCATCGGCCAGGAGATCGCCAGGCGCCTGGAGCCGTTCAAGGTGAAGATCAGCTACCACACCCGCACGCGCCATGCCGATGCGCCATATGGCTACTACCCGTCGTTGAAGGACCTTGCCGAGGCGGTCGATACGCTGATTTCCATTGTTCCGAAAACGCCGCAAACGCACAGGACGATCAATGCGGAAATCCTGTCGGCGTTGGGACCGGACGGGGTCTTCATCAATGTCGGACGCGGCTGGACGGTCGACGAGGATGCGCTTGCGGCGGCCCTGAAGTCTGGAACAATCGGCGCTGCCGGCCTCGACGTCTTCTACGACGAGCCTGATGTGCCGGCCTCCCTGCTCGATCTGCCGAACGCAGTGCTTCTGCCGCACCTTGCATCGGGCTCGGTGCCGACACGCAACGCGATGGCGGACCTGGTGGTCGACAACCTGATCGGGTGGTTCCAAAATGGCAAGCCGCTGACACCGGTGCCGGAAACGCCGGTCAAGGCGTAACTGCGCTGGAGCGGGCACGATTGCGAATGCGCGCCCGTCCAAATTGGCCGCTCAGCTATTTGGCGACATGCCACACGCCACCCACGCCATCGCCTTTCATGTCGCCTGCCATCTTGTCGTCGACAAACATGTAGAGCGGCTTGCCCTCATAGGCCCACATTTCCTTGCCGTCCGCAGCCTTGACCAGCGTCCACTCGCCTTCCGCCTTGGCCTTGGCGGCGGCATGGAAGGCTGGCCATTTCTTCAGGCAGGCCTTGTCGCAGTTCGATTTGTCCTTGGCATCCTTGTCGAAGGTATAAAGGGTCATGCCCTTATCAGTTGCCAGGATCTTGCCCATCTTCGTATCGACCATTTTGGCCGGCTCGGCTGCAAATGCCGAAAGCGCGGTCGCGGCCAGCACGCCTAATGAGACCAGCAGCGTTTTCATGATTTTCCTCCCACTCGAGAGTGCCGGCGAAATGCCGGTAGTGCCCGATATGCCTCATGGAAACGTTCTATCGGCAAAGCTGTTCCGCGGTCCTCCAGCCGCGGCAGAATGTCGCGACCGGTGGGCGACACCGATGAAGGGAGGTGAGCGGGAGGTTTTTCGGCAACGTTTGTTCGCGTCAATTTACATCAATCACAATCGCGCATATTCATTTCGCTTCTCGAACGGCCTTACGTTGATTGGGTAAAAGCGAGACGTCATGAACGAAACTCGGCGCAAGCTGACGACCATCTTCTCCGCTGACGTGCAGGACTACACGCGGCTGATGGGGGCCGACGAGGAAGGCACGCTTGCGATGCTGAAACGCTCGCGGGAGGCGATGTCGGGCCTGATCGTCGCGCATGGCGGCCGGGTGATCAATACCTGGGGCGACGGTCTGATTGCCGAATTCCCGAGCGTGGTCGAGGCGGTGCGGGCTGCCGTCGATGTTCAGAACGAACTTGCAGGGATGAATACAGCCCGGCCCGCGGACGGGCGGATGCTGTTTCGGATCGGCATTAATCTCGGCGATGTGCTCGCCGAAGGCGATGACATCTATGGCGATGGCGTCAACATCGCCGCCAGGCTTCAGGCCTCGGCTGTCGCCGGCGGCATCGTAATTTCCAATACGGTCTACGACCAGGTCCGCAACAAGGTCGCCGTCGGCTTCGATTTCCTGGGACCGCTCGCGGTCAAGAACGTCGCCGAGGCTGTGCCGAGCTACGCGGTCAGGATCGGCGAAGGCGTGGATGGTTCATCGCAGCGGCCCGTGAGCGCCGTGCCGGCGGGGGCCGTCTCGACGCCAGACGCAGGCCCGCGGAGCACGAAAGCCCAAAAGATGGGCGCTCTTTACGCAGTGGCTTCGGCCGCATTGGTGGTGATCAACCTTCTATCATGGCAGGGCGATTTCTGGGCGCCCTGGCCGATTCTTGCTTTTGCCTTTCTAGCGGCGATGACCTGGGTTCGCAGCCAGAACCGCATCGACCGACGCATCGCCGCTCTTGCCGTTGTCGGGCTGGGCATTGTCGCCATCAACCTTCTGTCGTGGCATGGAACATTCTGGGCGATATGGCCGCTTCTCGGCATCGCTGTTGCGGCCGGTATTCGATGGGCAATGCGCAGCTAGCACCGGCGACGGGCGCTTTGAGTGGCAATAGCGGCGGCTGGAATATATCTCGCAGTTCATCCACCAACTAGAATTCCATCTTTTTCGATCGCATTCTCCCGAGTGTCGTAGATGGAAATTGTTATTTCTGTGATTTTTATGTCCAGATTATATTTCTGGGCGCTTCTATCAACCGAGGGCAATCGCTGCTATCTAGGCCGCATTACGCGCTGCGCCGCAGAAAGATCCTCATGGCATACCCCCCGCTTCGCGACCGCGTCGTCATCCGATGCGTCGAAAATGACACCCAGTACAAGGGCGGGATTTCCGCCGTCGCAATAGCCCTCGCCTTTTCGGAATTCATTGCTATTTGCGGAATTGTTCTTTGATTGAGTCCCTTCAGCGCGACCTAAGCCCACCCCTTTCCGACGAAAAGGCTTGGCTCAAGATCCTCGCCAAATATCGCCAGCCGCATCTCAGACGCAGCATTTTCGAACTTGCGGTAACGGCCATTCCATTTGCGTTTTG
This sequence comes from Rhizobium sp. T1470, assembly GCF_042140505.1. Lineage (NCBI taxonomy): Bacteria > Pseudomonadati > Pseudomonadota > Alphaproteobacteria > Hyphomicrobiales > Rhizobiaceae > Rhizobium > Rhizobium sp. T1470. The sequence goes on along the minus strand of NZ_CP148091.1, from coordinate 3,820,643 downwards.
CTGGGCTGGTGCCTTGGCAGCGGTTCACTACGGCTTCTGGGCCGGGCTGATACTGATTGTTCCCGCAGCCGCTTTTCTGCTTCGCTTGTTTATGATCCAGCACGATTGCGGCCACGGCTCTTTCTTTGCGCGTCGGCGCGTCGACGATTGGACGGGCCGCGTGATCGGTGTCCTCACACTTACGCCCTATGACTATTGGCGCCGGGCGCATGCGGAGCATCATGCCTTGGCGGGAAATCTCGAGGGTCGCGGCGTTGGCGATATAACAACGCTGACGGTGTCGGAGTATAACGGCCGCTCCTGGCCCGGTCGGCTTAACTACCGCCTGTACAGGCATCCGGCAGTCATGTTCGGCATCGGCCCGGCATGGCTGTTCCTATTCAAGCAGCGGCTACCTTTTGGCATGATGCGATCCGGTTCCTTGCCCTGGATATCCACCATGGCGACAAATCTGGCGATCGCGATTATCTCCGCGACATTGATGTGGGCAATCGGAATCCTGCCCTTCCTGCTGGTGCATCTGCCCATCGCCCTACTTGCGGCAACCGCGGGCATCTGGCTCTTCTACGTGCAACATCAGTTTGAGGAAACCCATTGGTCAAGAGAACCGGAATGGCAATTTCCACATGCGGCCCTTCATGGTGCATCGCATTACGACCTGCCGCTGGCGCTTCGCTGGATCACTGGCAACATCGGTATCCATCACGTTCACCACCTGTCGAGCAGGGTACCCTATTACAGGCTTCCGGAAGTGTTGAGAGACCACCCAGCATTGGCCGGTATTGGCCGCATCACCATGATGGAGAGCCTGCGCTGTGTAAAACTGGTTCTGTGGGATGAGCAAAGCCGACGCCTGATCTCGTTTCGCGATGCCGCCAAGCTGCGGCACGCACAATAGTCTTGTCAGTCAAAACCGCAATGTGCCGTTCGGAGCGGATCGGCCTTTGGATAGTTGAAGGTGATATGACTGTGGACGAAGTCGCTGGTACCATTGCATCTCTACGACGCAGCCAACGACAGTTGGCGCCTGCGTCCTCGGTCGCCGCTCCTTGACCCATTAGAGAACAATATCGGCCGACAGCAGTCGCCCGTTCGGGCCAAGCGACATACGCTCAGGACTGCCATTCAGGCAAGCGCCTCATTCTCGGCATTTGACAGCTTGCCGGCCGCGTAGGCTCTCACCGCATCGCCGAAGGCCCTGAAGATCTGGTTCGAAGGCTTGTCGGTCTCGGCCCAGTATTCCGGGTGCCATTGGACGCCAACCGCAAAGGCTGGAGCATCGATCACCGAGACTGCCTCGATCGTGCCATCCTCGGCGACCGCCTCCACCTTTAGGCGCGGAGCCGTCTCGGCGATGGCCTGGCGATGCAAAGAGTTCACCTTGATCTCGCCAGGGCCGACGATGCCGGCAATGCAGGAGCCTTCTTTGACGAAGACGCTCTGGCGGATCGCGTACATACCGTCGCGGTCGACATCCGCCGGCTTGCGGTGGTCCCATATGCCCGGCTGGTCCTGGATCTCGCTCGCGAGTGTGCCGCCCAGTGCGACGTTGAGTTCCTGGATGCCGCGGCAGATTGCCAGCAGCGGAATGGCGCGGTCGATGGCGCGGCGGATCAGCGGCAGGCTCGTGGCGTCACGCGCGATATCGAAGGGCCCGTCGGCGTCGGTCGCCGTTGCGCCGTAGTAAGACGGATGGACGTTGCTGGCCGAGCCCGAGACGAGAACGCCGTCGACGCGGTCCAGAATCGCGTCCGTGCCGTAGCCTTCCTCGAAGGCCGGAATGATGAAGGCCATGACCCCGGCCGCGTTCAACGCAGCGCGCACATATTGATGCTGGACGGCGTGCCAGCTGGCGCCGTCGAAGGTGCGGATATCGGCAGGAACGGCGACGATCGGCTTCGTCATTTTCACCCCGGTCGGAAGATGCAGTTCATTATTGTGAGAGCCGAGAACGGCTTGGAAGTCAACGTCTCGGCGCAATCACGGGCGGAATTGCGGCATTGTCGGCCGGTGGCTCCGGCCTGTCTTGCCTAACTCGCTGATTTTGATGCAAATGCGCGCTTAGCGCCATATTGCCGTCGTGATGCCAAAGACTAATGGCACGGTGCTTGAAACACGGTTGCCACCGTGCTTAGCTTCCAGCTATTGCTGCGAGCAGAGATGAGGGTTCGCCTCGCAGCGCCATCTATACGGGAGGTTTTTGATGGATCGTCGTTCATTCATGAAGAAGGCAGGAACCGCCGGCGCCGGTGCGGTCGCTGCTGCCGGTGCGCTGGCGGCGCCCGCCATTGCACAAGAGAACCCTAAGATTTCCTGGCGCATGACGTCGTCATTCCCGAAGAGCCTCGATACGATCTATGGCGCGGCAGACGATATCTCCAAGCACCTTGCCGCGGCGACCGACGGCAATTTCATCATCCAGCCGTTTGCGGCAGGCGAAATCATTCCGGGCCTGCAGGCCGCGGATGCCGTCAGTGCCGGCACGGTCGAGGCAGCGCACACCTGCTCCTATTATTTCGTCGGCAAGGATCCGACCTACGCGATCGGTACGGCAATCCCGTTCGGTCTCAACGGACGCCTCACCAATGCCTGGTTCTACGAAGGCAATGGCAACAAGCTGATGAACGAGTTCTACGCCACGCAGGGCATTTACGGCCTGCCGGCGGGTAATACGGGTGCCCAGATGGGCGGCTGGTTCCGCAAGGAAATCAATACGCTTGATGACCTGAAGGGCGTCAAGATGCGTATTGCCGGTCTTGCCGGCCAGGTCATCAGCAAGGTCGGTGTTATTCCGCAGCAGATTGCCGGCGGCGACATCTATCCGGCCCTCGAAAAGGGCACGATCGATGCCTCTGAGTTCGTCGGCCCCTATGACGACCTGAAGCTCGGCCTGCACAAGGTTGCGAAGTACTACTACTATCCCGGCTGGTGGGAAGGCGGTCCGACGGTTCACGCCTTCTTCAACCTGGAAAAGTGGAACAGCCTGCCGAAGCACTATCAGGCGGCGCTGACCGATGCCTGCGCCTTTGCCAACACCAACATGATGGCAAAATACGACGTGAAGAACCCGCCGGCGCTGAAGCAGCTGGTATCGGAGGGCGCGACGCTGCGTCCCTTCAGCCAGGACATCTTGGAAGCCTGCTTCCAGGCGGCCCTCGGCATCTATGCCGAGATTTCCGCATCGAACCCGTATTTCAAGAGGATCTATGAGGATCAGACCGCGTTCAAGCGCGATGCCTACCTCTGGGCGCAGCTATCGGAATACACGTTCGATACGTTCATGATGATCCAGCAGCGCGCCGGCAAAATCTGATCGCTACCAACCCCGATAAGAAGAAGCCCCGGATTTCGATCCGGGGCTATTTTGTCAGTTGATCTTCGGTGGCTGGCTGAGATCCGTTGCCGGCGGCGCAGGCGTTGCGGGTGCGGGCGGCTGGCCGGGCAGGCCATTCATCGGTGGCAAGGTCAGTCCGGGCATTTGCGGTGAGCCACCGCCCGGCGCGCCCAATGGTGGCAGCGAGAAGCCATTGCCGCCGAAGCCCGGCACTTCGATCTTGATCGAATTCGGATCGACCTTCGGTCCCTTGTCCAGCCAGTAGGTCACCGATTGCGGCCAGAAGATCACGATCGCGACGAGGATCAGCTGCATAAAGACCCAGGGCACGGCGCCCATGTAGATATCCGACGTCTTGACGCTGCGATCGGCAATCGAACGCAGGTAGAAGAGCGCGAAGCCGAAGGGAGGATGCATGAAGCTCGTCTGCATGTTCACGCAGATCAGCACGCCGAACCAGATCAGGTCGATGCCGAGTGCCGAAGCCACCGGCGCCAGCATCGGAATGACGATGAAGGCGATCTCGAAGAAATCGAGGAAGAAGGCCAGCACGAAGATGAAGATGTTGGCGAAGATCAGGAAGCCGACCGGGCCCCCGGGGATGCCCGACAGCATGTGCTCGATCCAGCGTGAGCCGTCCATGCCCTGGAAGACAAGGCTGAAGCAGGTCGAGCCGATCAGGATCATCACCACCATCGAGGTGATGTGCATGGTGGAACGCATCGCTTCCTGCATCAGCGGCCAGGTGAGACGGCGATGCATGGCGGCAAGCACCATGGCGCCGACGACGCCAAGCGCGCCGGCCTCGGTAGGCGTCGCGAGCCCCATGAAGATCGTGCCGAGGACAAGGAAGATCAGCACGATCGACGGCACCATCCCTGACAGCACCCTCATGAGCAGCGCCCAGTTGAAATCGCCGCGGACTTCCTTCGGCAGCGGCGGCATGGCGGCCGGCTTCAAGAACGACAGGATCAGGATGTAGCCCATGAAGATCGCCACCTGCAGGATCGAGGGGCCGATGGCGCCGAGATACATGTCGCCGACCGATTTGCCGAGCTGGTCGGCAAGCACGACCAGCACGAGCGATGGTGGAATGACCTGGGTTATGGTGCCGGAGGCGGCGATGACGCCGGTGGCGAGCCTCGGGCTGTAGCCGTAACGCAGCATGATGGGCAGCGAGATGACGCCCATGGTGATGACGGAGGCGGCCACCGTGCCGGTGATGGCGCCGAGCACGGCGCCGACCAGGATCACTGCATAGGCAAGGCCGCCCGGAATTCGGCCGAACAGCTTGCCCGTTCCCTCCAGCAGATCTTCGGCCAGGCCGCAGCGCTCCAGAATAGCACCCATGAAGGTGAAGAAGGGGATGGCAAGCAGCAGGTCGTTGGAGACGATCCCGAAGAAGCGCAGCGGCAGGGCCTGCAGGAACGCTTCGCTGAAATGGCCCGTGGCGATGCCAATAATGCCGAAGAACAGGCCGACGGCGGCCAGCGAAAAGGCGACCGGAAAGCCGTAGAGCATGAAGAGAATCATACCCACGAACATGGCCGGCGGAATGATGCCGAAATCAAACAATGGTGTTCCTCCGGGCCTGGCCTACTGCAGCGGCTTTTCGTATTTCGTATCGATCAGGATGTAGCCGGTGAGGGCAGCAATCCTCTTGATCAACTCCGAGAGACCTTGAAGGGTCAGCAGCCCGAAGCCGAGGAAGAGAACGAGCTTGACCGGCCAGCGGATCAGGCCGCCGGCATTGGCCGAGACCTCATGCTGGAGGTAGGAGGACAGGAAGAAGGGCCAGCAGAGCCAGCTCAGGAAGAGGCAGGCCGGGATCAGGAAAACGACAAGGCCGATGACGTCGATCCAGATCCTCGCCTTGTCGGAGACCGCGCCATAGATCAGGTCTACCCGCACGTGCTCGTTCATGCGCAGCGTATGCGCTGCCCCCAGCACGACGATGAAGGCGAAGAGATACCATTGGATCTCGAGCCAGCCATTTGAACTGTAATTGAAAGAATAGCGGATCAGTGCATTGGCGGCGCTGATCAGACAGCACAACAGCACCATGTATTCGGACAGTTTGCCCATGAATTGGCTGACCGCGTCGATCAGCCGGCTAACGGTCAACAAAGCCGGCATGCCTCCCCCCCCGTTATGTCGCGCGTTTTTTGCGCCTTTTATCTTTCCACCGGTTTAGACCACGGTTTTTCAAATTGAAAGATCAAAGGGGGCGTGTTGGAATATAGTCGTATAAACCGCATGCGACACGCTTGGCGTCAATAGCGGTGCGCACAGACAACCTCAGGATAGGCGGGATGCCGCGAAAACTTCACCGAATGGATGTATAAGTTATTGCAAATGCTAAAATTCATCCCAGGGTTTTGGAAAATTCGACAAAATGTATCGATTACCCGAAATCAATTTTTAAAGGGTTGCGGTTAAGGTTTCGCCGCACAGGGAAAGTATGGATGAAGCCACATAACCCGAACAGGGTCCCTACCGACGTTTATCTGTCGTTTGTCAGTTCCCTCTTCGGGAATCGCATGACACTCGTCGCGGGTGTCATCGTGCATGTGGTTGCCTTCCTCGCCGTAGCCCTGAAAACCAGTTCTCCGTTCTATGTCGCCCTTTCGGTAGGTTTCCTTGCCGTTTTCGCCGGCCGGATGGTTACCTTCCGCATGTTCGACAAGGTCGACAAGCGGACGCTATCGCGCGAGCAGATCGAACATTGGGAAACCGTCTATGTCATCGGTGCTGCCTCCACGGCCGCGATCCTCGGCATCGGCAGCGGCTATGCGATCTTCATCCTCCAGGATCCGTTCGCCGAGCTCGCCTGCATCGCGGTCACCATGGCGTCGATGGTCTCCGTCGTCGGCCGAAATTACGGATCGCAAAAGGCAATCGACCTGCAGACACTGGCCTGCTGTCTGCCGATGATCATCTGCAGCCTGATGGCGCTCGACTTCTATCGCGCGATCCTGTCGGCCTTCCTCATTCCGTTTGGCCTGACGACGCGGGCAATGGCGAATGGCGTGCGCGAGTTCCTGTATGAGAACGTCATTGCGCGTCGCCAGATCTCAATGATCGCCGACCGCTTCGACACGGCACTCAACAACATGCCGCACGGTCTGGTGATGGTCGATCCGGAAAACCGCATCCAGGTCATCAACCGCAAGGCCTGCGATCTTCTGAAGATTGGCGATCCGGAGCGGCTGAAGGAACGCGACCTCGGCGCGGTGTTGCGCTACGGTGCCCGCTACAGCTTCATGGATTCAACCCAGCCGGAGCTGATCCTGCGGCAGATGACGCATGTCGCCGAGGGCAAGCTTTCGCGCACGCTGATTCACTTTCCAGAAGATCTGTCCCTGGAGTTTTCGGCAAGCCGCCGCGCCGATGGCGGCGCCGTCTTGATTTTCGAAGACGTGTCGAGCCGCGTGAAGGCCGAGCAGAAGATCCTGCACATGGTTCGCTTCGATGCGCTGACCGGTCTGCCGAACCGCGAATACTTCAGCCACCTCGTGCAGGACTACCTGACCAAGTACCAGAAGAAGCGCGGCCCTGTCGCCTTCATGGTTCTCGATATCGATGAGTTCAAGCATGTCAACGACATGCGCGGCCACATTACCGGCGACCGCTTGCTCTGCGCCATCGCAAGCCGCATCGCCAAGCAGGCGGGCAAGGCCATCGTCGGCCGCTTGATGGGCGACCAGTTCATTCTCTTCTTCCCGCACGCGAAGGACATGGCCGCGCTCGACGCGGAGATCCATCGCTTCCATGAGAGCATTCAGGGCAACTACGACGCCGACGACGTCACCTTCCTCGTTTCGCTGAGCGCCGGCTTTGCGATCCTCGAAAGCGATGCCTTCGCGATGGAGGAGTGGAGCATCAAGGCCGATCTCGCGCTCTTCGAAAGCAAGTCGAAGCAGCGCGGCGGAATTGCCGGCTTCGAACGCGAGATGGACGGGCGCTATATCGAGCAGCAAAAGCTCAAGGCGGATCTGCGCGAAGCGATCGGCAACCAGGGTCTCAGCGTCGCCTACCAGCCGATGTTCAAGGCGGACGGAACGCGCATCGAATGCGCCGAGGCGCTGGCGCGTTGGGTCCATCCAGAGAAGGGCGCGATCCCGCCGGACGTCTTCATTCGCATTGCCGAAGAGATGGGCATCATCTCCGAGATCACGCGCTTCATCCTCATGAAGGCATGCAAGGACTGCATGAGCTGGCCGGATCATATCGCCGTCTCGGTCAACCTGTCGGCGCGCGATCTGCGCGACGCGGATATTCTTGCCGTCGTTTCCGAGGCGCTCGAGGCGTCGCGTCTCGAACCCGCGCGGCTGCATCTCGAAATTACGGAAAGCTGCCTGATCGATGAGCCGGCCGCGGTGCGCGCGATCCTCGCCGAACTTAGGGCACGCGGGATCACGATCGCCATCGACGACTTCGGCACCGGCTTCTCCAGCCTCAGCTATCTCGACACGCTGCCGCTCGACATCGTGAAGATCGACCGCTCGTTCCTGCGCAACATCGTCGAGGACGGGCGTCGGCTCAAGCTACTGCGCGGCACCGTCAACCTGGCGCGCGAACTCGGTCTGAAGATCGTCACCGAAGGTGTTGAGACCACCGAGCAACTGGCCTTGCTCAACAAGTATCGCGCCACCGATCTCGTGCAGGGCTACGTTTTCTCGCCGGCAGTTCCGGCGCAGAACATCGCCATCCTTTCCCAAAGCCTCAGACGTCGTACCGCACCGCGTCGTCGCCCGAAAGTTGCATAAGCTCGACCGTTTTCTTGGCTGAGGGTTCTTCACGCAAACGCCGCGCCGTTAACCTTAACAATTCAAATATAACGCAAGTTCTCGTATCATTCTTGCCCTTCCGCCGGTTCCATATGATTAATGCTTCGTTAACAGGCGGACCGGGTAACTATGGTAGACAACCCTTTAAAGACGAGTGATTTCAGCAGCAAACTTCTCGAAATAATGGACCACGTCGAATACTGCCGCGTCGAAGGTGGCGAGGATATGGAAGAGGTGGAGCGCCTGCGCTACAAGGCCTACAAGGCCCGTGAAGTGCTTCCGGTTGCCGCCAAAAGCATGATCGACGAGGCCGATTTCGACAGTCAGGCGTATGTTTTCGGACTGTACTATTATGAACAGCTCGTCAGCACGATTCGCATCCATCACGTGACGCCGGACCATCGTGTCTCACAATCGGGCGGTATCTTTCCGGCGGAAATGGACGCGTTTCTGGATGCCGGGCTCAGCCTGATCGATCCGGCGCGCTTTGCCGCGGATCCCGAACTCAGCACGGAAATGCCGTGGATCCCCTATCTGACGCTGCGTCCGAACATCGTCGCCGCCGCGCATTTTCGCGCCGACCGTGTGATGCAGCACGTGCGCCCGGCGCATGCAGCCTTCTACAAGCGGGTCTTCTACGCCGACACCGTCGTCGCAAGCCGCATGACGGAGACCTACGGCTTCGATCTGACGCTGATGGCGACCAATGTCATCGAGGTCGGCCGAAAGCTCCTGACGCGCTATCCCTTCTTCATCTCCAGCGCCAGCGAACAGCGCATGATGTTCTCGCGCACTCCCAATGACACGCTGCCGCCGCTCACCATCATACCGACGGCACGTTTCATGGCTGAAGGCGATCTCGGAACCGATCTTCCGCTGTGAGCCCATCCGCTTGAATTTGACTGAGAATGCCGCCTGCCTGCGGCATTCTCTTGCATTGCGCTTTATCAAAGCTTTGTGTAATCCCTCTGCAGGGAAATTTCCTCGCGGGATCGAGGAAATCACGGCAGTCGAACGGCCGCATTGCTTTACCGGCCGGGAAGTTTGAGGGAGACGATATTCATGGCTGAGCATCACACCGGACCTGCCGAAGTTGGCGCGCCGATGGACTATAAGGAGCATGAGCAGACCTACAGCATGTTCCTCGCCGCGGCGAAGTACGGTACCCTGTTCCTTGTCGCTCTCCTGCTTGGCATGGCCGCTGGCTTCTTCACTGGTGCCGGTTTCCTTGGCGGCCTCGTCGTCCTGTTGATCGTCTTTATCGCTGGCCTCGTCCTGCTGCGCTAAGCGCGGCGCGGCTTTCCAAAGCTTTGACTGAATGTTCGGGCTGAGCAGGGAGGACCTGCGGCAGGCTGGCTGACCCGGAGGAGGGGGCGGTTGGGCAACGTTGTTTTTGTGGCAAAGGAAATCACGGGGGATGAGACGCGTGTCGCTGCGTCCGTCGAAACCGTAAAGAAGATGATAGGGCTTGGCCTCGACGTCGTCGTCGAGGCGGGAGCGGGGGCCAAGTCGAAAATTCCGGATGCGGAGTTCGAAGCGGTCGGCGCGCGGATCGGTTCGGTCGGCGCTGCGGCGACAGCCGATGTCGTGCTAAAAGTCCGCCGCCCAACGGAAGAAGATATCGGCGGCTACAAGAGCGGTGCGATCGTCATTGCGGTCATGGATCCCTACGGCAATGACGAGGCGGTCGCCGCCATGGCCAAGGCCGGGCTCTCCAGCTTCGCCATGGAGCTGATGCCGCGCATCACCCGCGCGCAGTCGATGGACGTTCTTTCCTCGCAGGCAAACCTCGCAGGCTACCAGGCCGTCATCGAAGCAGCTGCGGTTTATGACCGTGCCATGCCGATGATGATGACGGCAGCCGGCACCGTTCCCGCAGCCAAGGTCTTCGTCATGGGCGCAGGTGTTGCCGGGTTGCAGGCGATCGCCACGGCCCGTCGTCTCGGCGCTGCCGTTTCGGCGACCGACGTTCGTCCGGCGGCCAAGGAGCAGGTCGCGTCCTTGGGCGCGAAGTTCATCGCCGTCGAGGATGAAGAGTTCAAGGCGGCGGAGACCGCCGGCGGCTACGCCAAGGAAATGTCCAGGGAGTATCAGGCAAAGCAGGCAGCCCTCGTGGCTGAGCATATCGCCAAGCAGGACATCGTCATCACCACCGCCCTGATCCCCGGGCGCCCGGCACCGAAGCTCGTCTCGCGCGAAATGCTGAAGTCGATGAAGCCGGGAGCGGTTGCCGTCGACCTTGCGGTCGAGCGCGGCGGCAATATCGAGGGCGTCAAGCCCGGCAAGGTGGCCGACGTCGACGGCGTGCGCGTCATCGGCTTCCCGAATATGGCCGGCAGGATCGCTGCCAGTGCCTCCCAGCTCTACGCCAAGAACCTCGTCACCTTCCTTGAGACCATGGTCAACAAGGAAACGAAGACGATCGCCCTCAATCTCGAGGACGAACTGATCAAGGCGACGATGCTGACGCATGCGGGCAATGTCGTGCATCCGGCATTTGGCGGTGCGAAGAAGGGGACAACTGATGGCTGGTGAAGCAATGGACAAGGCGCTGGAACAGCTGAACCAGGCCGTGAATGCGGTGGCCGCCGCTGCCGCGCATGCGCCCGAGGCGGCAAGTGCTGCAACCGGCGGGGCGATCGATCCCTTCGTGTTCCAGTTCGCGATCTTCGTGCTGGCGATCTTTGTCGGTTACTACGTCGTCTGGTCGGTAACGCCGGCGTTGCACACGCCGCTGATGGCCGTCACCAACGCGATCTCCTCGGTCATCGTCGTCGGCGCGCTTCTGGCGGTCGGCATCTCGACCAGCGGGCTTGCGACAGGCTTCGGCTTCATCGCTCTGGTCCTCGTCTCCGTGAACATCTTTGGCGGCTTCCTTGTCACCCAGCGCATGCTGGCGATGTACAAGAAGAAGGACAAGTGAGGACCGCATGACCAGTATTGCAGCCTTCCTCTACCTCGTCTCCGGCGTGCTCTTCATCCTGGCATTGCGCGGCCTTTCCCACCCGGCCAGCAGCCGCAAGGGCAATCTCTACGGCATGATCGGTATGGGAATCGCCATCCTCACCACGCTGACGCTGGCAACGCCCTCGTTCGGTGGCCTGGTGCTGATCATCCTCGGTCTTGCCATCGGCGGCGGTGCGGGCGCCTATATCGCCCGCGTGATCCCGATGACCTCGATGCCGCAACTTGTTGCCGGTTTCCACTCTCTGGTCGGCCTTGCGGCCGTGCTGGTGGCGGCCTCGGCGCTCTACACGCCGTCCTCCTTCGGCATCGGCAATATCGGCGAAATCCACACCGAGGCGCGGATCGAAATGGCGCTTGGCGTCGCCATCGGTGCGCTGACCTTCACCGGCTCGATCATCGCCTTCCTGAAGCTTGACGGGCGCATGTCGGGCAAGCCGATCATGCTGCCCTTCCGGCATCTGATCAACATTGCCCTGCTGGTGTTGATCGTGCTGTTCATCGTCGGCCTCGCCGTAACGGAAAGCCATTTCGATTTCTGGGCTGTCGTCGCCCTGTCGCTGGCGCTCGGCGTACTGCTGATCGTGCCGATCGGCGGCGCCGACATGCCGGTTGTCGTGTCGATGCTGAATTCCTATTCGGGATGGGCGGCGGCCGGCATCGGCTTCACGCTCGGCAACCTGGCGCTGATCATCACCGGTGCGCTCGTCGGCTCATCCGGTGCGATCCTGTCCTACATCATGTGCAAGGGCATGAACCGCTCGTTCATCTCGGTCATTCTCGGCGGCTTCGGCGGCGAGACGGTGGCGGGTGGCGCGGACAATTCGGACAAGACCGTCAAGCTCGGTTCGGCAGAGGATGCAGCGTATCTGATGGCGAACGCCTCGAAGGTCATTATCGTGCCAGGCTACGGCATGGCGGTGGCGCAGGCGCAGCATGCACTTCGCGAAATGGCCGACAATCTGAAGAAGAACGGTGTCGAGGTAAAATACGCGATCCATCCGGTCGCCGGCCGCATGCCGGGTCACATGAACGTGCTGCTTGCCGAAGCGAACGTGCCCTACGATGAGGTTTTCGAGCTCGAGGACATCAATTCGGAATTCGCGCAGGCGGATGTCGCCTATGTCATCGGCGCCAATGACGTCACCAATCCGGCGGCGCGCGACGACAAGACCTCGCCGATCTACGGCATGCCAATCCTCGACGTCGACAAGGCGAAGACCTGCCTCTTCGTGAAGCGTTCGCTCGGCTCCGGCTATGCCGGCATCGACAACACGCTGTTTTACAAGGACGGCACGATGATGCTGCTCGGCGATGCCAAGAAGGTCACCGAAGAAATCAACAAGGCGATAAATCACTGAGGCGTTTCCAGGTTGCTTGATCTTCCCGGGCTGTTCGATGGGTCAATCGCATCATTGGTACGTTGATGATGATTTTCGGCCTGGCGGATCATTCCGCCTGATATGGAAAGGAGAGAGGCCGCTCGCCCCTCTCCTCCTCGGCGCGACCTGCGATCAGGTGGCAGCCGGCGCCAGCGTCAGTTTCTCCACGCCGAGCGCGAGGTTCAGGCCTTCCTGAGCCTGCACGTTCAGTGGCTGGAGCATGAACGATTGGTTTGTACCACCGGCGATAACCTTGGCTCCCGCACCCGCGCCGAAGCTCGCATCGGCCCCTATGCCGTAATACTCACCGGCCAGCGCATATTCTGGAATATCGGTTCCGGTCTTGGCCAGGACCTGCCATATCATGACAGTCTTGCCCGTCTGGCCGACATCCAGTCCGAATTTCTGGATTGTTCCGGCATAGACGACCTTCGGGCCTCCTTGCGCCGGCGTGTAGGTGCAGAGTAGGTTCTTCTGCGAGGTGACGATCAGTCCCTGACCGCCCTGTGATCCGCAGACGAGCTGACCGAGCGTGATGTAATTTGCGGCACTTGCCGGGTTTGCGATGGCGGCTACCGCGGCCGCCGCCGCGGCAATCATCGTTTCCCTGAACATGGTCTTCTCCTTTTCGAGTAGCCTGTCCGAAACGAACGTTCAGCGGGATTGTTCCGTGACCTATGCGCGCTCCAAGGTGCGGCGAGGGGCCGTCAACGACCAATAAAAGCCTTCCGGCCGGAAGTCGATTTCGACGGTGCTACCAAAAGCGGCGGCGGCGTGGTTCTTGATGATGGTCGTACCAAAGCCTGAGTTCTCTGGCGGGTGGGCGGGCGGACCGTCACGCTCCTCCCAGGTGAAACGAAGCATGGGTTCGCTCCGCTCTTCGTCTCGCACGTCCTGCCAGCTCAGCAGAACACGGCCGTGCGGCACGGAAAGGGCACCGTATTTCACCGAGTTCGTTGCCAGCTCATGCAGAACGAGGCCGAGGTTTTGCACCACCTCGGGCCTCAGCGTGAAATCCTTGCCCGATATATCGGCCTGCTCGGCAGCTTGTGGAAAGCTCTTGAAGTGGATGTCGATCACCCGCCGCAGCGATGCGCCCGCCCATTGCTCGCTGGTGAGCAGATCGATCGAGCGGGAGAGGCCCTCGAGGCGATCGGCAACCGCTGCCTGGTATGCCTCGACGCTGTCGGCGCGCTTGGCGACCTGGCGCATCATCGCCTGTACCAGGGTCAAAAGGTTCTTGGTGCGGTGCACCAGCTCGTTCATCACGAAGTGCAGGCGATCTTCGGTCTGGCTCCGGTCGAAAGATGCGTTGGAGAGCGCGACCGCAACCTGGTTCGCTTCGATGACGCTGGTCTCGATCGGCGCCACGATGTGGCCTTCGCCCATGCGAATCGCCATGTCGGCGATCGAGCGGATTGTCGTGCGGACCTGGCGCGCCACCACATAGGCAGCCAGAATTGCGAGAAGCATCAGCGCCAAACCACCGATGACCAGAAAGCGCCATGTCGTCAGGATGGAAGCCTGCGCCGTGGCGACTGGCCCCCATATCACAGCCTTCCAGGACCAGCCCGGAATCTGCGCATAGCCCAGCATTGCCTTCGGCAGGACCTGTCTATCCTCATAGACCCCGCTGGAATCGACCAGTGAGGGTAGAATGCTCGGATTGAAAGGTTGGCCGAAACCGATATTCGTGGCGCCGGCAGAGGCGACCACGTGGCCGCTCTGATCGATGACAGCTGCAGACCAATCGTTCGGCAGGCCTTCAGTCGTGACAAGCTTCGCAAGGTCCCTGGCGTTCTGCGTTATGATGAGCGCCCTGACCTTGCCCGCCTGCAGCGGCATGGTAACGTTGTAAACGAATTCACCGCTCGTTCGCCCCATGAACACATCCGAGGCTTCGATTCGGCCCGACTTGATGGCCGCTTCGACAGCCGGCAGGTTCCCCGCCTTCCCGAGGAGCTCGCCGTAGTTCCGGCGGGTGTTCAGGAGCTGCTGGCCGCTCTCGTCGACGGCAATGACATAAAGGGTGTCTGCCCGCAGAGATGTTTCAGTGCGGGCGTGGAACGACGCGAAGTCGTTGCTCTCCAATTCCGGCGAGTTCGAGAGCAGCCTTAAAGTTGTAGCCATGTCCTGAAGCTGGCGATCGATAGACCGGGCGAGTGCGGTGGCATCCTGGGCTGTTTCCCGCTTCAGAATCGAGCGCTGGTTGTCTTCGAGTTGCGCCAGCAGAAGTGCCACGAGGGTGAAAATCGGCAAGGCCGTCGCAACTGCCATCGCGATCAAGTAAGTCCCGATCGACGCCTTCGGAAAGAAGCGGAAGCGGCCTCTCATGAGCCTGTACTTCGCTGAGTTACGCAGCCGAAACCGCCGGTGCGCCCGCCGCCTACAGGCATGAAAGCAAAAAACTGGACCACTGCAATTGCCTTCAACGCGCCCCCGGCTCTCCTGATAGCCTGCTATCGAAACCACTGCATGTTAGGGACAGGTGTTGCTGCTTGCAACACACTAAAACATGTCGTCCGGCAATTCGCAAATTTTTGTTCGACTGTGGTGTCAGCCGAATCTTCCGAGGCGGAAGGAAGCGAGAGATGAATCTGCATCGCCCGAAAGAATCTCGTTAGACGCGAGTAGACCGACAAGCGGCGCGAGCGTCACCCCGGAGTGCATCACGGCAATATAAAGGCCGTTCTGGCCGCAATTGCCAATGATCGGGAAGCCGTCCTTGGGTGTCGGACGGTAGCCGACGGTGAAGAACTCCATGCTCAGCCGGTCGCTCTCCGTCAGGCTTTCCTTCATCTTCGCAAAGAGTAGCGCGGCAGTGGCGTGCTGGTCGGCGCCGGGATCGGTGCCGCCGAAATCCGAGCCCGCGATGATGCGGCCGTCGGCCGTTTGGCGCATATGCAGATCGGCTGCCATGACCAGGCCGTTCAGCCGCCTTTCGAAAGGACGCGAGTGAACGATCAGCCCGGGGGGCGCTTGCAAGGGGAGTGTGACGCCGACAGCGGCGGCAAGTGGCGTGCTGCCGGCGCCGGCAGCCAGGACAATGTGATCGGCCTCGATAATGCCTGCCGATGAGACGATGCCGGCAATGCGCTCGCCGCTGCGGATAAGGCCGTCGACAGCGGCGTTGACGAACTTGGCGCCCCTGGTTTCCGCGTCGGCAAGCAGCAGCCGCGCGGCTGCGGCCGGCTCGACCGCACCTTCTTCCAAGACCGACAGCGCGAAATCGGGAACATGTGCCAGGCAAGGCTCGCGCGCTGCAATTGCTGCGCTGTCGAGCCGTTCAATGTCATAGCCCCACGAACGGTGCTCGACGGCAAACGCCTCAAGCTGATCGGGCGGCAGATCCCAGCAGATGCCACCACACCAGGAAAGCGGCAGTCCGGGGAGCTCGCGGGCCAAGCGCTTCCATTCGGCCATGGAACGGCGGCGAAAGTGAAAATAGAATTCCGGGTTGCCCCAGCTCGCATTGATCCAGGCAAAAGAATTGGGGGTCGCCACTCCGCCGATGTCCTCGGCTACGACGGTAACGGCGGCGCCGTCACGCGTCAGGTGCCAGGCGATCGAGGCACCGACAATGCCGGAGCCGACGACGACCACATGCTGTTTCGCTGCCATCGTCGATCTCCTGCCTGTAATGCCTTAGCCGGTTGTCGCTGCGCCCACGCGAGCAAGACCGTCCTTTGCCGGCTGGTACTTCGCATCCAGGCCGATCGCGTGACGGTAGGAGCGCGCAGCCTTGTCCTTTTCGCCGCGGCGCTCATAGACCAGCGCCTGGTTGGCCCAGGATTCGGCAATGTTGCCGTTGAGCTCGATCGCGTGGTTGAAGTCGGCAAACGCGTTATCGTCGTCGTTCAGCGCGATGTAGGAGATGCCGCGGCCGTTATAGGGTTCCGGCGCGTTCGGCGAAAGCGAGATCGCCTTCGAGAAGTCGTCGATCGCCTTGTCCTGCTGATTGCGCTTCTGATAGATCAGACCGCGATTGTGATAGGCGCGGCCATCGGTCGTGCCGTTCTGGATCGCCTTGTCGAAATCGTTGAAGGCGGCATCGTCCTGACCGGCGGCGCGGTAGACGTTGCCGCGGCCGATCAGCGCCACGTCGTAGTTCGGATTGATCTGCAGGGCGGTGTGGTAGTCCTGAATCGCCTGCTGTTGCTGGCCCATGTTGCGGTAGACCAGCGCGCGGTTGGCGTAGGCCTGATAGAAACGCGGGTTGAGCTGCAGCGCCGTATTGAAGTCGTTCAACCCCTGGCGGAAATCGCCGCCACGGCCATAGGCGGAGCCACGGACGTTGTAGCCTTCCGGATCCTTCGGATTGGCATTGATGACCGATGTCAGCGAGGCGATGTTTTCCTGTGAACCCTGCGCTTTGTCGATGCGAATGACAGCATCGGACGTGTTGCTTGTCGTGCAGCCAGCAAGGCCTAGCGCGGTGACGATTGCGAAAACCGGTAGAACAGCGATTTTCGGCGAACGCAAAGAGCGGGTCTTGGTGATGTCAGCCATGCGGGCTCGTTTTCCCCCAGTGCAGCCGGTCCGTTTCAAGGACGGGCAAGCTTTAGCAGCAAATTAAAAAGGCGGTGGCGAATAGATCGCCCCCGCCAACATGCATCTGAAAACGTCGAAATAACGACAGCTACGCTTAACGCGCGACGAGACCTTCGCGCTGGGCCCGCTTGCGAGCCAGCTTGCGAACACGACGAACGGCTTCGGCCTTTTCGCGAGCGCGCTTCTGCGACGGCTTTTCGTAGTAGTCACGCATCTTCATTTCGCGGAAAATACCTTCGCGCTGCATCTTCTTCTTGAGAGCGCGGAGGGCCTGATCGACATTGTTATCGCGGACAAGTACCTGCACGAGAATCACGTTCCTTTGGTTTGGTTGGTCCCGGCGTCGGCAAGGCGCCAGAGGCAAAAAATATACGGTTCGCGCGGCCGGAGCCTTGCGATTGAGGTTGCGGATAGCAGAATGGCGGGTGGAAGTCCATATGCTCTCGCGGTTCTTGCCGTAAAAAACCGTGTCTTGTCCCTATCGGCGCCGGTTTGTTGAGCCCTCAAAAGGCTGCCATTCAGCATGGCTGGGTATCCCTGACGCACCGCCGATCAGCGTTGCGCGATCCGCCCGAACCCAAATAGCCTGCTTCTTTCCCTTGTTTATTCCGCCATTTGCGATATATGTAGCCCATCGACTGTTGGTTGTGACCTTTGTCAAAGAGCGCGAAGCTCCGTCAGATTTCCTCTCAAAATCGATCTTAGCCTTGTGAATAAACGCATGGCAGTAACGACTATTGAAAGGAGATCGTTATGAATTCAGGTACCGTTAAGTGGTTCAACAGCACCAAGGGCTTCGGCTTCATTCAGCCGGACGACGGCAGCACGGACGTTTTCGTTCACATTTCTGCCGTTGAACGCGCTGGTTTGGGCAATCTGTCCGACGGCCAGAAGATCAGCTATGATCTCGTTCGCGACAAGAAGTCCGGCAAGAATTCTGCTGACAACCTGCGCGTGGCTTAATTCTCATTCGGCCCGGCTGACCACGGATGTACTGGCAGCTGAGAGCTGATGGCGAAGGTCGGGGTTAAACCCGGCCTTTTATGCTTTTGACGATCAAGACAGTTCGGTGAACCAAATGGCACGAATGCCAAGATACGCTGTCGGCGACAGTATCGTTCTGAAAGACGGTTTCGTCCGTACCGAAGAGGCGAGCAGGACTTGTATAATCGCGGCGATTCTTCCGTCTGACGGGAGTCGCCCGCAGTATCGGGTTCGATTCGACACCGAAAACTTCGATCGGCGGATTCTTGAGAGCGATATCGACGTGAACCAGTCGGCATCCCCGACGCCGAGAGTTGACGCCGCTGCGGATATCCGGGGCGGATCCTGGTTGAAAACTTCAAGCATCAGGGTGCGGAAGTAGTTTCCACTCTGACCAACCGGCAAACGAGTTTGCCGCATGAAAGGAAAGATTTTGCAGGTTCTCGTTCGAGACAACAATGTCGACCAGGCGCTCCGCGTCCTGAAGAAGAAGATGCAGCGCGAAGGTCTGTTCCGCGAGTTCAAGGCGCGCAGCGCTTATGAAAAGCCGTCCGAGAAGCGTGTCCGCGAAAAGGCCGAGGCGGTTCGCCGTCAGCGCAAGCTTGCCCGCAAGAAGCTTCAGCGTGAAGGTCTCCTTCCGGCTCCGAAGAAGGCAGTCCGTCCGGCCCGCTGAACTGCCATCTGGCAGACTCCTTCTAGATAGAGAGAGAGCAGATGACTTCAAAAGACGAACTCTTCAATCCGGCTAAGCTCTCACCGCGCGACAAGGCGACCGTCACCGACACGACGGCGAGGGCAATCGTTACGGCAGAAGCCGCCGCTCGCGAAAAGAAGACGGAAAAGCTGAGGGCGCTGCGCTTGCAGCAGGAAGCCGATGCACCACCGGCCGCCGCCCCTGTCAAGAAGCGACGGACTGCGCGCAAGTCGGCTTCGTCCTCCTGAACAGCCCCCGCGCCTAGTGCGCGAGGGCTTTTTATTTGTTTGATGGAATAGAGCCTGCCTAGGCTTTCAGTGGCCATGTTTGACCGGACTGGTCGAGGCAGGCCCGTGGAAGCATCACTGCGCCGTGATCTGTTGGAGCCCGAGCACCATTTCTACGGCGGGCGGGTTCCATTTCCCTGTCAGGGCTTCTGCTTTCGGCCCGTAAAGACGCATGGTCAGGTTGAACGGCCCCGCTGGTGCGGGTAGCCAGTTCGCTTCCTTTGCCTCGCCCGGGCTCTTGCTCTGGAAGTAGAGATCAAGCGACCCGTCCGCATTGTAAACAAACGGCATCCAACTGCTCACGGCAAACCGGTTCATGCTGTTGGCGACTTGAAATCCCTCCGGATCGTAAAGCGTGACAGACCAGAACGCTTTGACCGGTGGCAGGTTCTCCTTGTCGAAGTGAATCTTATAGCTGTTCACTCCGTTTAGCGGGCTTGCCTTCGCGTCGCCAAGGTTGAGCGGGTAGATCGCGTCCTCCGGCAGGTTCGCGCCAAGCCCGAGCTGCGCGACGATCGCCCGCTTCTGGTAGTAGTTGCCATAGACGCCCATGGTGTCGGTGTTCATCGACCAGTTGTTGGCCACGCGAGCAAGTGTTGCGATTTTCCATCCCATCAGTTTTTGAGCTTCGGCCGGGACGTCTTTCAAAGCCTCGGCGATATCGGGCGCGACCTTGCTTTTATCGAAGCTCTTGCCCGGCTCTATCCCGATCCGCTTCATCTGGCTTATGATCGGCTGGTCGGTGGCGTGCGGCGGATTGACCTTCAGCAGCTCCGTTGCGTAGGCGAAGAAGTCCTCTGCCGCCATCCCGTCCACTGTCGTTTTTGGCGGCGTTTTCATATCAATCTTCGGATTGATCGTCACTTTGACCGGCACGGCCGTCTTGCCCCATTGCGATAACGGGGTGACCGTGTAGCCAGCCTGGATCTTGTGAACGGCGTCGTAGTCGGCAGGCCCATCCGTTTTTGTGCGTCCGATGACCCAAACATGTGGTGTCGGCGCATCGATCCGTTGTGTTCCGGCGGGAAGCTCCTTGCCTGTCCAGCCAGGGGGAACAACGGCGAATTCGGCTTTCGCGGTTCCCGTCGTACGCCAGCCCGGCGAGGCGAATACGTCAGTCCACATATCCAGCATGGGCAACAGATAATAGCGCCCGTTTGTATCGGGGGCCGAGATAATCATCGGTTCCTTTGTCATGTCCAGCCAGGCGATCGAGTAGAGCGTGTCGAAATTGGGCCGAACGACATCCCTGAATTCCGCGGTCGGAAACTGCGGGACGTTGGTGAACATGTTGGCCGGCCCTCGTCCCATCGTCTTGCCAGCCTCAACGTTGGTTGCTTGCTCGCGGGTCAGGTTCATGGTGACCAATGGATAGAGGTAGAGATAGGCATCGACGCCAATCGCTGCCGCTTCCTCCTTTGTTAGAGCGTCCTCGGCGGCAGCGACCGGACTATTAAGACATGCTCCGGACAAAAGCAGACCAACCGTGAGGGTGATGAAATGCGATTTCATGACGAATCCTCCCAATGACCCCACAGCAGGCTCCGCATGCCGTGTCGGTCTGTTCCAATCGATGCCAAACCGGACGTTAAATCTTCCTATATGCGTGCCGACGTCTGGCTTATGATGTTGCCACTGCTGCGCACGCTTGACCCTCAGCGCGCAAAGAGCGCTCGCGCAGCGCGTGAACTATGCGCTCAAAAATTGTAAGTGCAAATATGCTAAAATTCGAGGGATGGCGAGGCCGGAAGCCGCGACAGGCCGGTCCGACTTTTTTCGCGGTGTTTGCTCTGCTTCGAAGAGAACACCCGATCTCATTCATTCTTGCTGTGTGTCAAAACAAAAGCCGCTTCGCGTCGCAAAAGAAACGTTGTGCCGCTTTTGGATTTGCGATTTGTATGGCCGACGAGAAGGGACCTTTCCCCGAAGGAGATGAAGGCGGATGCGCAGATACTCGGTTTTTGCCGTGGCACGGGAGGCCCTGAGAGGCCACAAGGGCTGGGACAAGCAATGGGCTTCGCCCGAGCCGCGCGCCGAATACGACGTCATCATCATCGGCGGTGGCGGACATGGCCTGGGTGCGGCTTATTATCTCGCCAAGGAGCACGGCATCACCAATGTCGCGGTGCTCGAAAAGGGCTGGCTCGGCGGCGGTAACACGGGTCGCAACACGACCATCATCCGCTCGAACTATCTCTATGAAGAGAGCATGCACATCTACGAGCATTCGATGAAGCTCTGGGAGAACCTGTCGCAGGATCTCAACTACAATGTGATGTATTCGCCGCGCGGCGTGATGATGCTGTCGCACAATGTGCACGACCAGCAATCCTTCAAGCGGCATATCCATGCCAACCGCCTCTACGGCATCGACAACGAGTGGCTGACGCCGGAGCAGGCCAAGGCCTACTGTCCGCCGCTCGATATCTCCGCCAGCGCCCGCTATCCGATCAACGGCGCTGCGCTGCAGCGCCGCGGCGGCACGGCGCGTCATGATGCGGTTGCCTGGGGCTATGCCCGTGCCGCCTCTGATCGCGGCGTCCACATCATCCAGAACTGCGAAGTGACCGGCATCCGCCGCAGCCCGGACGGGCGCGTCACCGGCGTCGAGACGAGCCGCGGCTTCATCGGCGCCAAGAAGGTCGGCGTTTCGGCGGCCGGCCACACCACGACGGTCATGAAGATGGCAGACGTGCGCGTGCCACTGCAATCGAGCCCGCTGCAGGCGCTGGTCTCCGAACCGCTGAAGCCGATCTTCCCCTGCGTGGTCATGTCGAACACGGTACATGCCTATATCTCGCAGTCCGACAAGGGCGAGCTCGTCATCGGCGCCGGCACCGACCAGTACAATTCCTACAGCCAGACCGGCGGGTTGCAGATCATCACGCATACGCTCGATGCCATCTGCGAGCTGTTCCCGATGTTCCGCCGTGTCAAGATGATGCGCCAGTGGGGTGGTATCGTTGACAACACGCCGGACCGTTCGGCGATCCAGTCAAAGACGCCGGTTCCGGGGCTCTACGTCAACTGCGGCTGGGGAACCGGCGGCTTCAAGGCGACCCCAGGCTCGGCCAATCTCTTCGCGCATCTGATCGCTCGCGACGAGGTGCACAAGTTCAATGCCGGCTTGACGCTGGACCGTTTCCGCACCGGCCGTCTGATCGACGAAGCCGCCGCTGCTGCCGTCGCGCACTGACACGAGGACATCATGCTTCTTATCTACTGCCCATACTGTCAGGAAGAGCGCTCCGAGCTCGAATTTCGCGGCGCCGGCGATGCGCACATCGCCCGCCCGGCCGACATCGCCTCGATCTCCGACGAGGCGTTCGAGGCGTATTTCTTCCTGCGCGACAACCCGAAGGGCCTGATCTTCGAACGCTGGCGTCACCAGCATGGATGCGGCCGTTTCTTCAACGCGGCGCGTGATACGGTCAGCGACAAGTTCATCAGGACGTACAAGGCAGGCGAGCCGAAGCCGGAGATCGGCGCGGCCGCCGTTCCGCATGCTCCCGTCGAGACCTACGAAGCGCTCGAAGGAGAGGCACAATGAGCGGCACGAACCGTATTGCAGGCAAGGGTCGCCTGACGCCTGCCAGAACCGCCCGCTTCACCTTCGACGGCAAGAGCTACACGGCGCTGGAAGGCGATACCGTCGCCTCGGCGCTGATCGCCAACAACATCCATCTTGTCGGCCGCTCATTCAAGTATCATCGCCCACGCGGCATCCTGTCTGCCGGTGCCGAAGAGCCGAACGCGCTGATCGACGTTGCGCGCGACAGCGCCCGCAAGCAGCCGAACGTGCGTGCCACGGTGCAGGAAGTCTTCGACGGCATGATCGTCGAATCGCAGAACCGCTTCCCGTCGCTTTCCTTCGATATCGGCGGCATCAGCAACCTGATGTCACCCTTCTTCGCGGCCGGCTTCTACTACAAGACCTTCATGTGGCCGAAGGCGGCATGGAAGCATGTCTACGAACCGATGATCCGCCGTGCCGCCGGTCTCGGCGTCGCCCCGAAGGAAGCGGATCCTGATCACTATGCCAGCCGCTATGCGCATTGCGACGTGCTGGTGGTGGGTGCCGGCGTTGCCGGTCTTTCAGCCGCCCTTGCTGCGGCTCATGCCGGTGCCAAGGTCATTCTGTGCGACGAGCAGGCGGAGGCCGGCGGTGCGCTGCGTTACGACAGCGGTGTCAAGATCGACGGTCTCGACGGCTATGAGTGGGCGCAGAAGACGGTTGCCAGCCTGAAGGCGATGGACAATGTGCAGGTTCTCACCCGCACCACCGCCTTCGGCTACTACAACCACAACTTCGTCGGTCTCGCCGAACGCGTCACCGACCATGTCGCAAACCCGGGCCGCCACCTGCCGCGCGAGCGTCTGTGGCAGCTGCGCGCCAAGCGTGTCATCCTCGCCAACGGCGCGATCGAGCGCCACATGGTATTCCCGAACAACGATCGTCCGGGCATCATGCTGGCCTCGGCCGCGCGCATGTATCTCAATCAGTACGGCGTTGCCGTCGGCCAGAAGGTCGGCGTCTACACCGCGCACGACTCTGCCTACGAGGCTGCGTTCGACTTGAAGCGCGCCGGTGTCGAGATCGCCGCGATCGTCGATGTCAGGCAGGCGCCGGGTGGCGAGGTTCTTGCCCAAGCCCGTTCGCTCGGCATCGACGTTCTCGCCGGCCAGTCCGTGGTCAACACCTCGGGCAAGCTGCGCATCTCCTCGATGACCGTTGCCCGCAACGGCGGCGGCTCGCCGCGCAAAATCGCGGTCGATGCGCTCTTGGTGTCTGCCGGCTGGACGCCATCGGTGCATCTGTTCTCGCAGTCGCGCGGCAAGGTGGCCTTCGAACCGGAAACCCAGCGTTTCCTGCCCGGCACCTATGCACAGGATTGCCTCTCCGTCGGCGCCTGCAACGGCACCGACGATTTGCAGCAGACGATCGAAGAGTCGCTTGCCGCCGGCGAGCTGATGGCGCAGGCCGCAGGCAAGTCCTCGGGCGGCAAGATCAGCCTGTCGTCGCAGCAGGCGCATCAGTGGACCGGCGGCATGATCGGCGCTGCCGAAGGTGCGGGCCCGGAGACCAGCGCCAAGGCGTTCATCGATTTCCAGCACGACGTCTGCGCCAAGGATATCCGCCTTGCTGTGCGAGAGGGCATGCACTCGATCGAGCATATCAAGCGCTTCACCACGAACGGCATGGCGTCGGATCAAGGCAAGCTCTCCAACATGCACGGCCTGGCGATCGCTGCCGAAATGCTCGGCAAGGAGATCCCGCAGGTCGGTCTCACGACGTTCCGCGCGCCGTATACGCCTGTCACCTATGGTACGCTGATCGCCCATTCGCGCGGCGAGCTGTTCGACCCGACGCGCAAGACGCCACTGCACGAGTGGGAAGAAGCCCATGGCGCGGTGTTCGAGGATGTCGGCAACTGGAAGCGTGCGTGGTTTTATCCGCGTGCCGGCGAGACGATGCATCAGGCGGTTGCCCGCGAATGCAAGACGGCGCGCGATGTCGCCGGCGTGTTCGATGCCTCGACGCTCGGCAAGATCGAGATCGTCGGCCCTGACGCCGCCGCGTTCATGAACCTGATGTACACCAACGCCTGGGATACGCTGAAGCCCGGCAAGTGCCGCTATGGCATCATGACCCGCGAAGACGGCTTCGTTTATGACGACGGCGTCGTCGGGCGTCTGGCCGACGATCGTTTTCACGTAACGACGACGACGGGCGGTGCGCCGCGCGTCCTCCACCACATGGAAGACTATCTGCAGACGGAATTCCCGCACCTTAAGGTGTGGCTGACCTCGGTGACGGAACAGTGGGCCGTCATCGCCGTGCAGGGGCCGAAGGCCCGTGAGATCATCGCGCCACTGGTGGAAGGCGTCGATATATCGAACGAAGCCTTCCCGCATATGAGCGTTGCCGAGTGCACGGTCATGGGTGTGCCGGCGCGTCTCTTCCGCGTGTCGTTCACCGGTGAAGTCGGCTTCGAGATCAACGTGCCGGCCGATTACGGCCAGTCGGTGCTGGAAGCGGTCTGGGCCAATGCCGAGCCGCTCGGCGCCTGCGTCTACGGCACCGAGACGATGCACGTTCTTCGCGCCGAGAAGGGCTACATCATCGTCGGCCAGGACACGGACGGAACCGTGACGCCCGACGATGCCGGTCTTTCCTGGGCCGTCTCCAAAAAGAAGACGGATTTCGTCGGCATTCGCGGGCTGAAGCGGCCGGATCTGGTGAAGGAAGGCCGCAAGCAGCTGGTCGGTCTCGTCACCAAGGATCCGAAGCTCGTGCTCGAAGAGGGCGCGCAGATCGTCGCCAATCCGAACGAGCCAAAACCGATGACGATGCTCGGCCACGTCACCTCGTCCTATTGGTCCGAAAATCTCGGCAAGTCGATCGCTTTCGCGCTGGTCGCGGGTGGCCGCGCACGGATGGGCGAGACGCTCTACGTGCCGATGCCTGACAAGACGATCGCCGTCGAGGTGACTGATTTGGTGTTCTTTGACAAGGAAGGAGGCCGCATCAATGGCTGATACGGCAGTTCGCAAGTCGGTGCTTTCTGGTCGTCATGGGGGCTCGGCCACAGTACGGCTGACGCCGGCGCCGGCGGCAAGCCGCGTGGCGCTTCGCGCCCCGGCGGAATCGCTCAAAGCACTTTCCTCCGCTCTTGGCGTCACGGTCCCGGCTGCGCCGAAGACCTCTGGCCGCAAGGGGGGTCGTGCCGCCCTTTGGCTCGGCCCGGACGAATGGCTTGTTATCGACGAGTCCGGCGCCGACCTGATGGGTGCGCTCGCCAAGTCGGGCGCGCTGCATTCGGTCACTGACGTCTCGCATCGCAACGTTGCGATCATCGTTTCCGGCCCCGGGGCGGAGGCGACGATCTCGGCGGGCTGCCCCCAGGATCTGTCGCTCGAGATCTTCCCCGTAGGCGCCTGCTCGCGCACGCTGTTCGGAAAGGCCGAGATCGTTCTCTTCCGCACCGAGGACGATACATTCCGGGTGGAGTGCTGGCGTTCGTTTGCGGATTTCGTATTCGGCCTGCTGGCCGAGGGGGCGGAAGACGCAGCGCACTAAGCGCCACCAATTTGAAACTCCCGATCGGGGACGGTGCTAGTGTGCCGTCCTCACGTGGCTTCGAGTTGCAAGGCCGCTGTCATTCGTGTCATCATCCACCATCGCGTGCGGCCCGTGTTGGAGCGTAGTCGCAACGGTTGCGGGGGTGTCTTCGATGATGCTGCATCACGTTTCTATCGTTGCCACGGATCTGGCCCGATCGGTCGCCTTCTATCGCAATGTCTTCGGTCTGGAGCAGATCGAGAGGCCGCCCTTCAGCACGGACGGAGCGTGGTTTGCCTGCGGGGCGCTGCAGGTCCACATCATCATCAATCCGGCCGGGACCTTCCGGCGTGCGGCGACCATAGACACGGCCGACGGGCATTTCGCGTTCCGCACCGATGATTTCGAGGGATGTATTCGAGGGCTGATCGCAAAGGGTTTTCGGGAGGACGCGCCTGATGGCGATCCGTGGCGGTTGCGACTTAGGCGCAATGGGCCGGCAGGCTTTCCACAAGCTTACCTCCTCGATCCCGATCGCAACATCATCGAAATCAACGGTGCTCCATAGGGATATCGTGGACGAGAAAGCGACACCGACTCTGTGAGCCGCGGGCGGCTGCCGGTTGATCGTTTGCTGTCGTCGACCGGTCCGCTGGAGGGGATCAACGAGGCATTCGATCGGCTCCATGCCGGCCAGATTATCCGGCACGTCATCGATTTCGAAGGCGCCTAGACGTTTTCCGGCCGGTCCTTGGGGTCGAATTGGATGATCGTGATCCATTTGGCGGTCAGCGCCGGCTTCTTCTCGTTCTCGATCTCGATCGAGACGTCATAGCTCGTCATCAGCATGCCGGCGCCGCGGAAGCGGGCTTCGGCGAGGACAAAGTGGCCGCGGATGCGCGCGCCCGTTTTGACCGGCGAGAGGAAACGGACGTTCTCGAAGCCGTAATTGATGCCCATGGTCTGCTCGCGGACCTTCGGCAGGCTGTTGTAGTTCATTGCCGAGAGCAGCGAGAGGGTAAGAAAGCCGTGAGCGATGGTGCCGCCGAAGGGACTCGATGCGGCGCGCTCCGGGTCGACATGGATGAACTGATGGTCGTTGGTCGCATGCGCAAACGCATCGATCATGGCCTGATCGACGACAATCCAGTCCGAGAGGCCGGTTTCAGTACCGACCAGCCCAGGCACATCCGCGAGCGAAATTTCCTTGACCATTGATTCCTCATGAGAAAGCGCAGCGCAAGCCTTACAATGGGATTGTGACGATTGCGACAAGGAATTGCAGGCAGGAGCCCGGCAGATCAACTTTCGAGATAGAAAGCGACCGAGCGGCGCGGCACGATCGCCGAAGTCGCGGATTTCCTCGACGCATCGGGGGCAAGAAGTCGCCATGGGGACGAACCGGGCAACGCAAAGATTTCCTCGCCGCCCGAGCGATTGAAAAGCACGGCCAGCCGTGTCGCCTTGCTGCTTTCAGCGTCGCGCGTCGAAAGCACCATTCCGAGCGTGGAAAAGTTCGGCGTCTCCCACTCCTGCACGCTCATCGGCTGGCCGGAGGGCGATATCCATTCGACATCGCCGTTGCCGTTGAGGAAGCCCATCTCCGCGAAGGCGGAGAAGCGCTTGCGCAGGCCGGAGATGAATGCGGTATGGGCGATAAGATCGTCGTCGAGCGCTGCCCAGTCGACCCAGGTGATCTCATTGTCCTGGCAATAGGCATTGTTGTTGCCGCGCTGGGTGCGGCCGGTTTCGTCGCCCGCCGTTAGCATGATGCTGCCACGGGTGGCAAAGAGCGTGGCGAGCAGCGCCTTCAGGTCGTCACGGCGCTTGCGAATGATATCGGGGTAGCGGGTTTCGCCCTCGACGCCGTTGTTCCAGGTGTGGTTCTCGTTGTGGCCGTCGCGGTTTTGCTCGCCGTTCGCCCCGTTGTGCTTGCCGCTGTAGGACACGACATCCCTCAGCGTAAAGCCGTCATGGGCGGCGAGGAAATTGACACTGCGCGTCCCTGTCCCTGCGTTTCGCGAGAAGATATCGGAGCAGCCGGCAAGGGCAGTCGCGAGCGGGCCGGTCTTGTAGTCGTCGCCGCGCCAGTAGCACCTGACATCGTCGCGCACACGGTCGTTCCATTCGAGAAACGGCGCCGGGAAGTTGCCAAGCTGATAGCCGCCGGGGCCGATGTCCCAGGGTTCGGCGATCATCACGCGGTCCGCCAGCACATCATCGGCGAGCATCGCCGTCAACGTTTTGCCGTGTGCCTCGAAGCCGTTTGAGGAACGGCCAAGGACGGGGGCGAGGTCGAAGCGGAAACCGTCGATCCCGGCGCCGAGCACAAAGTGGCGCAGGCTGTCGATGATCAGCTGCCTGATATAGGGATGATCGCAAGCGACGGTGTTGCCCGTTCCGGTATCGTTGACCAATTCGCCTGGCCGGCCGGGCAGATGGCGATAGAAGGAGAGATTGTCGAGGCCACGCAGCGACAGCGTTGTGCCGAAGCGGTCGCTCTCGCCGGTATGATTGAAGACGAGATCGAGGATGACGGCGATGCCTTCCGCATGGAGCTTCGCAACGGTATCGCGTAGTTGCGCCATGCCGCCAGGGACAAGCCGCGGATCCAGCGCCATGAAGGCAACGGGGTTGTAGCCCCAGCCGTTTCTCAGCCCGAGCGGCGGCAGGTGACGCTCGTCGATCCAGGCGGTGATCGGCATGAGCTCGATGGCATCGACGCCGATACGCTTCAGATGCGCGATCACCGAGGGATGCGCCAAAGCTGCGACCGTGCCGCGCTCGGCTTCGGGAATATCCGGATGCAGCATCGTGAAGGGCCGCACCGCGACCTCGTAGATGAAGCCGCCCGGCCTGAAGAGGGACTTTGCCGGCTTCCCGCTGATGTCGCGGGTGACGATCGCCTTCGGCACGAGATGCTGCGTCTCGGCGCCGAAGGTGCCGAGCAGAGAATCATGGTGGAAGGGGCGATCGAGTTCCTTTGCGTAGGGATCAACCAGCAGCTTCGACGGGTCGAACCAAAGGCCACTGTCGGGTGCATAGACGCCGTCGGCGCGGTAGCCGTAGCGCGCGCCTTCCTTCAATCCGTCGACGAAGAGACGATGAACATGGTCATCGCCGCGTTCCATCGGCAGGCGGGTTAGTTCCTTGTCGTCGTCGCCGAACAGACACAACTCGATCTGTCCGGCATTGTGCGACCAGACGGCGAAATCAACGCCGGTCTCAAAGATGGTCGCCCCGCCTTGCCCGGATTTGTTCGCCGCCATGCTGCCCCGGTCAGGTAATCACGGAGGGAGCGTCGCGGCCCGTGCGGCTGCGAATATCGGTGATCGTCTCGGCGGCAACGATAAGATCGGCGAGCGCCTGCTGCGTCTCGATGTTGTGACGGCTCGAATCCGGCTCGTACCGCTCGACGTAGACGCGCAGAGTTGCCCCCGATGTTCCCGTACCAGAGAGACGGAAGACCACGCGCGAGCCGCCTTCGAACAGGATACGAATGCCTTGATGCTCGCTGACCGACTTGTCGACCGGGTCGTGATAGGCAAAGTCGTCGGCCTTCTCGACCTTCAGCGGGCCGAAGCTCTTGCCCGGTAGCGAACCAAGCTGGCTGCGCAGGTTTGCCATCAGGCCATTTGCTGCGTCGGTGTCCACGCCTTCGTAGTCGTGGCGCGAATAGTAGTTGCGGCCATAGGTCTGCCAGTGCTGGGTGACGATGTCCTGAACGCTTTCGCCGCGGACGGCCAGAATGTTTAGCCAGAGCAGAACCGCCCATAGGCCGTCCTTCTCGCGCACGTGGTTGGAGCCGGTACCGGCGCTTTCCTCGCCGCAGATCGTCGCCATCCCGGCATCGAGCAGGTTACCGAAGAACTTCCAGCCGGTCGGCGTCTCGTACATGCCGATGCCACGGCGCTCGGCGACGCGGTCAGCCGCACCTGATGTCGGCATGGAGCGGGCGATGCCGGCGAGACCGCCCGAATACCCGGGCGCGAGATTGGCGTTGGCCGCCAGGATCGCAAGGCTATCGGACGGCGTCACGAAGATGCCGCGGCCGATGATGAGGTTGCGGTCGCCGTCGCCATCGGATGCTGCGCCGAAATCGGGCGCATCGTCGCCCATCATCTCGTCGTAGAGTTCCTTGCAGTGAACCGGGTTCGGGTCGGGATGGTGGCCACCGAAATCGGGCAACGGCATGAAATTGCGAACCGAGCCGGACGGGGCGCCAAGGCGGTTTTCGAAGATTTCCTTGGCATAAGGGCCGGTGACCGCGCTCATCGCATCGAAGGCGATGCGGAAGCCAAGGCTGATGAGGTTGCGGATGGCGCCGAAATCGAAGAGCTCTTCCATCAGAGCCGTATAGTCTTCGACCGAATCGAGCACCGAGAGAATCATGCCGCCGGGCAATTCGTCCTTGCCGATGCGGTCGAGGTTCACATCAGGGAAATCGGCGATCTTGTAGGTGTCGATCACCTTCGTGCGCGCATAGATCGCGTCGGTGATTTTCTCCGGCGCCGGCCCGCCGTTGTTGATATTGTACTTGATGCCGAAATCTTCGGTCGGACCGCCGGGATTGTGGCTGGCCGACAGAATGATGCCGCCGAAGGCCTTGTATTTGCGGATAATGTGGGAGGCTGCCGGGGTCGACAGGATGCCGCCCTTGCCGACGATCACCTTGCCGAAGCCATTGGCGGCGGCCATCTTGATCGCCTTCTGGATGACTTCCCGGTTGTAGTAGCGTCCGTCGCCGCCGATGACGAGGCACTTGCCCTGGAACCCTTCCAGCGAATCGAAGATCGACTGGATGAAGTTCTCGGCATAGTTCGGCTGCTGGAATACGGGGACCTTCTTTCGCAGGCCCGACGTGCCCGGCTTCTGATCCTGATAGGGCGTAGTGGATACGGATTTTATCATTTTCTCTCACTTGCCTTTGGGGGCGAGGCTTGAATAGAGGGCAGCGTAGCGCTCGGCGCTCTTTTCCCACGAGACATCCGATTTCATGCCCTGCTTTTGCAATTGGGTCCAGACTTTTTGATCGGCGTAAAGAAGTAGCGCTCGGCGGATGGCTTGCAACAGACCCGATGCCGTCACAGGCGAGAATTGTATCCCGGTTGCCACTTTCGCTGCAAGAGCGGCATGATTGGCGTCGATGACGGTGTCGTTCAACCCGCCGGTGCGGGCGACGATCGGCACGCATCCGTAGCGCAGGCCGTAAAGCTGCGTCAGGCCGCAGGGCTCGAAGCGCGAGGGGATGATGATGGCGTCGGAGCCGGCCTGCATGAGGTGCGACATCGGCTCGTTGTAGCCGATGGAGACGCCGATCCGCCCGGGGTGGCGGGCGGCGGCGGCGAGCAGCGAACCTTCGAGCGCCGCGTCTCCCGAACCAAGAATGGCAAGCTTGCCGCCCATGTCGACGATCTGATCGGCGGTGGCGGCGATGACGTCCATGCCCTTCTGCCAGGTGAGGCGGCTGATGATTGAGAAGATCGGCGCGTTGTCGTTGTGAAGCCCGAAGAACTCGGCGATCGAGGTGCGGTTTTCGACGCGGCTCTTCAGCGTGGTGCCGTTGTAATGCGTGTGGACAACGGGATCGGTCGACGGATTCCAGACGTCGGTATCGATGCCATTGACGATGCCGTGGAGCGAATCGATTCGGCTTGTGATGACGCCCTGGAGGCCCATGCCGAACTCGGGGGTCAGGATTTCGCCGGCATAGGAAGGGCTAACGGTGGTGATGGCGTGGGCGGTCTGCAGGCCACCCTTCAGAAAGCCGACATTGCCGTAATATTCGATGCTTTCCGTTGCGAAGGCATGCGGCGGCAAGCGAAGGCCGGGGAAGACATCGGCGCCGAACTGGCCCTGGAAAGCGATGTTGTGGATTGTCAACACGCTCGGCAATTCCGGCGTTGGGTAGTAGCGCATGTAGACCGAGGTCATCGCCGACTGCCAATCATGCGTATGCACGAGGTCGGGCCGCCAGCCCGGCATCAATCCTGCGGCAATCTCGGCGCCGGCCAGAGACAATGCTGCAAAGCGACGCCAGTTGTCGGGATAGTCCCTGCCGGTTGCATCGAGATAGGGACCGCCCGCGCGGTCGTAGTAGGCGGGTGCATCGAGCACGAGGATATCAATCCCCTCGTGCTCCACTTCCAGGACCGTCGCAGGCTCGCCGAGCAGATCATCGAACTGAAGCCGGGCGACGGGCTTGCGGATCGCCTTCATGACGGCTGGATAGCCGGGCATGAGGGTCTTGGTTTCGACGCCGAAACGCTTGAGGGCGATCGGCAGGGCACCCGCCACGTCGGCAAGGCCCCCTGTCTTGACGAGCGGGAAGACCTCGGACGAAACCGAAAGAACTTTCATTTGTCAAAGATCCAGCTTGTCGATCATCGGCTGCGTGATGAGGCAAATTCCGCTCTCGGTGCGCCGGAACCGCTTGGCATCGAGTTCCGGGTCCTCGCCGACGACAAGGCCTTCCGGGATGACGACGCCGTGATCGATCACGACGTCCCTGAGCTGTGCGTGCCGGCCGACCTTCACGCTCGGCAGGACGACCGCTCCCTCCAGCTTGGAATAGGAGTTGGCGCGCACACCGGTGAACAGAAGGCTCCTGTTGAGCGTCGCGCCCGATATGATGCAGTCGCCCGCCACGACGGACGAGGTCGCCGAGCCACGGCGGTCCTCGTCGTCATGGACGAATTTTGCCGGCGGCGAGATTTCTGCGTAGGTCCAGATCGGCCAGGACTTGTCGTAGATATCCAGTTCCGGAACGATCGCGGTGAGGTCGATGTTGGCCTGCCAATAGGCATCGATCGTCCCAACGTCGCGCCAATAGGGCTCGTGCTCGAAATCGGAGCGGACGCAGGATTGCGCGAAGCGGTGAGCGACGGCCTTACCGTTCTTGACGATGTAGGGGATGATGTCCTTGCCGAAGTCCTTGCTGGAGTTCGGGTCGGCGGCGTCGCGGCGCAACGCATCGATCAGGAACTTCGTGTGGAACACGTAAATGCCCATGGAGGCCAGTGCAAAATCCAGCTTGTCGGGAATGCCCGGCGGGTCGGCAGGCTTCTCGATGAAGTCGATGATCCTATCGTTCTGGTCGACACGCATGACGCCGAAACCGACGGCCTCCATGCGCGGCACTTCCAGGCAGCCGATCGTGACGTCGGCGCCGGAATCGACATGCTGCTGCAGCATGTATTCGTAGTCCATCTTGTAGACATGGTCGCCGGCAAGGATGACCATGTATTCGACGCCATAATCCTCGATGATGTCGATGTTCTGGTAGACGGCGTCGGCCGTGCCTTCGTACCACTGCGTCTCGGAGACGCGCTGGGAGGCCGGCAGAATGTCGAAACTCTCGTTTCGCTCGGGGCGGAAGAAGTTCCAGCCGCGCTGCATGTGGCGGATCAGTGAGTGCGCCTTGTACTGGGTGGCGACGCCGATGCGGCGGATGCCCGAGTTCAGGGCATTCGACAACGCGAAGTCGATGATGCGGGTCTTGCCGCCGAAGTAGACCGCCGGCTTGGCGCGGCGATCGGTGAGCTCCTTGAGGCGGCTTCCCCGACCGCCTGCGAGAACATAGGCCATTGCGTCGCGGGCAAGTGGCTGAACACGTTTTTCTACCATTTTTATCCTCCCACCAGTCTTCAGTTCTCAGGTTCAAGCATGATCGTCGCCAGAGGCGGCAAGGTGATCGATGCGGCGATGTTGCCGCCGGCATTAACGGCCTGAACGCGACCGCCATTGCCCTTGCCGCTGCCGCCGTAGATGTCGGCATCGGTATTCAGAATCTCGCGCCACCGCCCCTCGATCGGTAGGCGCACTGTGTAGTTCTCGCGATAAACCGGTGTCAGATTGCAGATCACGGCAACCGGCTTTTCGCCCGGCGCCTTGCGTAGCCAGGCGAAGACGGAATTCTCGTGGTCGTCGGCGATCAGCCATTCGAAGCCGTCGCCCTCGCAATCGCGGGCATGCAGCGCCGGCTTGCTGCGGTAGGTGAAGTTGAGGTCGCGCACCAGCCGACGCATGCCCTCGTGCATCCGATACTGCAGCAGGTTCCAGTCGAGCGATGTCGCCTCGTTCCACTCGCTCCACTGTGCAAATTCCTGACCCATGAACAGCAGCTTCTTGCCCGGATAGCCCCACATGAAGGCGTAGTAGGCACGCAGGTTGGCGAACTTTTGCCAATCGTCGCCAGGCATCTTGGCGATCAGCGAGCCCTTTCCATGCACCACCTCATCATGGGAGAGCGGCAGCACGAAGTTCTCCGAATAGGCGTAGAGCAGGCCGAAGGTCAGCTCGTTGTGATGATGTTTGCGGTAGATCGGCTCGCGGCTCATGTAGCTCAGCGTGTCGTGCATGAAGCCCATGTTCCACTTGAAGCCGAAGCCGAGGCCGCCTTCGTGAACCGGCTGCGACACCTTCGGCCAGGACGTCGACTCCTCGGCGATGGTCATCACGCCGGGATGCTCGGCGTAGATGCGCGTGTTCATGTTCTGCAGGAAGCGAACGGCTTCCAGATTCTCGTTGCCGCCGTACTCGTTCGGAATCCATTCGCCGTGCTTGCGGGAATAGTCGAGATAGAGCATCGAGGCGACGGCATCGACGCGCAGGCCGTCGAGATGGAACTTCTCGGCCCAATAGAGCGCGTTGTTGACGAGGTAGGAAATGACTTCGGTGCGACCGAAATTGTAGATCGCGGTGTTCCAATCGGGATGGAAGCCCTTACGCGGGTCTTCGTGCTCGTAGAGCGCCGTGCCGTCGAACCAGCCGAGACCGTGTTCGTCGGTCGGGAAATGCGCGGGCACCCAATCGAGGATGACGCCAAGGCCGACCTTGTGGCAGCCGTTGACGAAGCGGGCGAAACCCTCAGGCTCGCCGAAGCGGGCGGTGGGGGCATAGAGCCCGGTCGTCTGGTATCCCCAGGACGGATCATAGGGGTGCTCGGTAATCGGCAGGAACTCTATGTGAGTGAAGCCCATGTCGACGCAGTAGGGGATCAGCCGGGATGCCAACTCGTCCCAGGAGAGAAACGTGCTGTCATCACGCCGCTGCCACGAACCGGCATGAACCTCGTAGATTGAAATCGGCTGACGACGCTTGTCGGTCTCACTCCAGTGCTTCAGATGCGCTTCGTCGTCCCAATCCTGCAGCAGTTCGGACGCCGCGACCGAGGCCGTCTTCGGGCGCAACTCGCTGCGACGGGCAAACGGATCGGCCTTCAACGGTAGAAGCACTCCGTCGTGGCCGCGAATTTCGAATTTGTAGGCGACGTCCGTCGGAACATCCGGGGCGAAGATCTCCCAGATACCGGAGCCGGAGCGGAAACGCATCACATGGCGGCGGCCGTCCCAGCCGTTGAAATCACCGACGACGGAGACACGCTGGGCATTTGGTGCCCAGACCGCGAAATGGATGCCCTGTGCGCCCTCGTGCTTGATCCAGTGCGCGCCCATCTTGTCGAAGAGGCGCAGGTGGGAACCCTCGCGCACGTAATAGTCATCCATCGGTCCGAGGACCGGCCCGAAGCTATAGGGGTCGGTCACAGCCCATTCGGCGTCGCCGCGCCGCGCGCGGTAGCGCACCGGCTGCAGCTTCGTCAGCGAAACCTGTCCGGCGAAAAAGCCGTCCGGATGCTGCAGGCTCAATTCCCCAATGACGCTGCCGTCGAGCGCCATTGCTGTTGCCTCTTCGGCACCGGCAATGAAGCAGCGGGCGACATAGGCATCGCCCGATTTGTGAACGCCGAGAACGGCGAAAGGGTTGGAATGCGACCCTGCGAGGATTGCCGCTATCTCGTCTGCCGAAATCTCCCAGGGAAGTCTGACTTCAAGGGTGGCTTTCGGCGTTTTCATCCGGCTCTCCAGATTTCCTTGGCATATTGGCGTATCGTGCGGTCGGACGAAAACCAGCCCATCCGCGCCGTGTTGCAGATCGCCTTCGAATTCCAGGTGGATGGATCGGTCCAGAGCTGGTCGACATCGCGCTGGGCCTGGGCGTAGGCATCGAAATCGGCCGCCACCATGAACCAGTCATGGGCATAGATGCCCTCGATCAACGCCGAGTATCGGTTTCGGTCGTCGTGCGAGAAGACGCCGGAACTGATGGCCTGCAGGGCCTGGGACAGTTCGCGAGAGGCTTCGATGATGGCGCGGGGATTGTGGCCGTCGGCACGGGCGGCAGCGACTTCATCGGCGCGCAGGCCGAAGATGATGATGTTGTCCTCACCGACATGATCGCGCATCTCGACATTGGCGCCATCAAGCGTGCCGATTGTCAGCGCGCCGTTGAGGGCAAACTTCATGTTACCGGTACCCGATGCCTCCATCCCGGCCGTCGAGATCTGCTCGGAAAGATCGGCAGCCGGCACCATGACCTCGGCCAGCGAGACGTTGTAGTTCGGTACGAACACGACCTTCAGCAGGCCGCGGACGGCCGGGTCGTTGTTGATCGTGCGGGCGACATCGTTGATCAGTTTGATGATCAGCTTAGCATTGTGATAGCTCGGCGCCGCCTTGCCGGCGAACAGCTTGACGCGCGGTACCCAGTCCAACTCAGGATGCGAGCGGATTTGGTCATAGAGGGCGACGGCCTCGATGACGTTGAGCAGCTGGCGCTTGTATTCGTGGATGCGTTTGATCTGGATATCGAACATAGCCGACGGATCGAGCTTGATGCCCATGCGGCTGGCGACAAGGTTAGATAATGCCACCTTGTTGGCACGCTTCACCGCAGCGAACTTCTCCTGGAAGCTTGCATCGCTCGCGAACTTGTCAAGCGGCTTCAGTTTCTCGGCATCGTCCAGGAAATCGTCGCCGATCGCCTCGCGGATCAGTGAGGTCAGGCCGGGATTGCACTGCTGCAGCCAGCGGCGTGGCGTGATGCCGTTCGTCTTGTTGTTGATGCGGTCGGGATAAAGCTTGTGCAGGTCGGCAAAGACCGTAACCTTCATCAGGTCGGTGTGCAGCGCCGAGACGCCGTTGATCGAATGGGCGCCGACGAAGGCGAGGTTGCCCATGCGCACACGGCGCTCGCCGCTTTCCTCGATCAGCGAAATCGAGCGGATTTCCGTCTCCGAGAAACTCTTGTTCCGGCGCGCCTCAAGCAGCACCTTGGCGTTGATTGCGTAGATGATCTGCATGTGGCGCGGCAGCAGACGCTCGAAAAGCGGGATCGGCCAGGTTTCGAGCGCTTCAGGCAGGAGCGTGTGATTGGTGTAGCCGATCGTGCCACGGGTGATATCCCAGGCCAGGTCGAACTCCATGCCGTGAACATCGCACAGCAGCCGCATGAGCTCGGCGACGGAGACGGCCGGGTGCGTATCATTCAGCTGGATCGCAACCTTGTCGGGCAGCGAGGTGAAGTCGTCATACTGCTGCAGATGACGGCGCAGGATGTCCTGCAGGGATGCGGAGGAGAAGAAGAACTCCTGGCGCAGGCGCAGCTCCTGGCCGGCAGCTGTCGCATCGGCCGGATAGAGGACACGCGTCAGGCTTTCCGCCTTGTTGCTTTCGCGCAGCGCGCCGATGTGATCCCCGGCGTTGAAGGCATCGAGCAGGATCGGGTCGATCGGCTGCGCCGACCAGAGACGCAGCGTGTTGACGCGCTTGCCCCGCCAGCCGACCACAGGCGTGTCGAAGGCTGCGGCAATGACACGTTCGGCCGGTTTCCACACGTAGCGGGGCTCGCCCTCGGGGTTGTTGACGACATCCACCGTGCCGCCGAAGCCGATTTCGTAAGCGCTTTCGCGGCGCTCGAACTCCCAGGGGTTGCCGTGTGCCAGCCAGCTCTCGGGCAGCTCCACCTGCCAGCCGTCGGCAAGCTGCTGGCGGAAGAGGCCGTGCACATAGCGGATGCCGTAGCCATAGGCAGGCACCTCGACGGTCGCCATGCTTTCCATGAAACAGGCGGCGAGACGACCGAGGCCGCCGTTGCCGAGCGCGGCGTCGGGCTCGAGGCCGGCGATGACCGAAACATCGACGCCGAGCGAGGCGAGCGCGTCGCGAACCTGTTCCATGAGGCCGAGGTTCGAGACAGCATCGCGCATCAGGCGTCCAATGAGGAATTCGAGCGAGAGGTAGTAAACGCGCTTGTCGCCGGTCGCATAGACCCTGCGGGTCGATTCCATCCACTTGTCGATGATGCGGTCGCGCAAAACGAGGATCGTCGCAGTCAGCCAGTCATGGGGCTTGGCGACCTTCGCATCCTTGCCGATGCGATAGGTCAGGCGCTCGATGATTTCTTCGGCGAGAATTTCAGGCTTGGAACTGCGGGGGGCGGGGGAAGGGATGGTCGGCTTCGAAACGGTGTTCATCGTCAGTCCTCGCCAATTCTGTTTGGTTTCAGTACGTTATGCCAATTTCAATCGGTTTACCACGCACTAAAGACGCAGTTTATGCATCGTTACAACGCACTTGCAACAAGGGAATTACCCAAACGAGAAAATTGACAGAGCTCGGTATCCGGCCGCGGAAAGAACTTGATTTCAATCGGTTTTCCGATTTTGATAGGCGCGTTTTTGAAACGAAAAGCCGCTCCGGTTGGTTCCCGGAGCGGCTTATTTTTTGGGAAACTGCGCCAAGAGATCAGTTGATCAAGCGTGTCTTCTGGTCGGAGGTCTTTGCGCCGATCTCCTGGAAGGCGGCGAGAAGATCGGACATGCTTTCTGCCTTGAAGTAGTGATTGTCGTCTGTCGCGCAATACTTCAACAGCGCCTGGCCATTCGTAGGCGCCATGAAGGCGACCGTGTAGATCTCAATGCCATCGCCCTTCGCTTTATCGCACGTGGCCTTCGTCAACGTGTCATATGAGCGGCCGCCTGACGTATCATTGTTGTTGTCGCCGTCCGTCATGAAGACAATATATTTCTTGGGCGTCTGGCCGGTTTTCGCCTGGTGCAGAGCGTTTTCGTTGTCGTTGCCGGCATTGTTCTTCGCCATCAGCGAGCCATAGGCCATGCTCACCGCGCCGCTGGAATTCGTGCCATTGGCCGCCGAGAGCGCGTTGACATAGGTCGTCACGGCACTGGTTCCCCAGGCGAGCTTGGTTTCCGGATAGGTAATGAGATCGTAGGAGACCGCACCAGTGCGGGAGTAGATGTGTGTTGGGTCAGCCTTGTCGAGCTCGGTCGTCAAGTTGCCGACCGCGAGCTTCAGGGCTTCGATTTTAGTGTAGTAGTTTGTGCGCGTGCCGGTGCACTTGTTCGTCCATTTGCCCTTGTCGTTCCAGTGGTAGTCGCAATTATACGTATATGATTCAGTTGGGGTATCTGCGTCGGTGGTTGTCGTGTCGTCGCCCATCGAGCCCGATTTGTCGAGTGCGAGAAAGATCGAGACGGAACCCTGCTTCTCGGAGTAACCGCTCGACGTCTGGCTTCCCGCGCCGATATTGGTGGTCTTGAAGCCGATGACCTGCGCCAGGCCGCTCAGGTCCATGCTGTAGGACGATGAGACGCTGACGCTGTAGCTTGTGCCACCGTTGGAGGTCGTCTTGGTCGCCGTGGCGGTCGTAGCATCCCTCAGCGCGGTCGTGTCGCGAATGAAGTTTGCCATCTGACCGGCAACGAAATCCTTGGCGAAGGCGGCGGCGGTCGTTGTGTTGATCTTCCCGTCAGCAAGGGCGGCGGCGGTGGCAAGCGCCGCTGCATCGGACGCTTCCTGCAACTGATGCTTCGCCATCGCAGCGTTCGTGATGTCGACCGCAAGCGCGCCCGCTCCAATCGTAACCGGCAGCAGAATTGCGCTTATGATCCCGAAATTGCCATGCCGGTCGTTCCGCAGCCGAGACAGGCTCGACTTCAGCGAACGCAAGGTGCTCATCATGTTCACCTGAGTTAGTGCCCCAATAACGCTTAACTCATGCGCCGCAATTCTTGAGTTCACCTTTATCAAGTCGTTAAGATTCTAACGGAATGTCACTTTCTTGTGCGCAGCCTCGGTGAAAACGCCTTCCCTGAGGGACGTGCTGCGCCAATACGCCTACCGGGTCAATCATCCCAGCGGGATGACATCCACCGCCTGGACGGCGCGTTGGCCGCCGTAGCTTTTCAGTACGCCGATGACTGGTGCGACGTCGGCGTAGTCGCGGCCATAGGCAACGACGATATGGTCCGTGCCGGCCGGGATATTGTTTGTCGGATCGAGTTCGACCCAGCCGATCGTTTCGCCGCACCAGACCCTGACCCAGGCGTGCATGGCGTCGGCACCCTCCAGCCGTTCCTTGCCGGGCGGTGGAATGGTGCGCAGGAAGCCGGAGACATAGCCTGCCGGAATGCCGAGGCTGCGCAGCGCAAGGATCATGACATGGACGAAGTCCTGGCAGACGCCGCTCCTCAACTGGAAGGCTTCGAGCGGGGTGGTGTCCACAGTCGTCGCATCGGCGTCGTAGGTGAAATCCTGATGGATTTTGGCGCAGAGTGCAGTCGCGATCTGCAGCACGGTCAATGACGGTTCGGCGCAGGCTCTCGCATATTCCGAGATCGCGCGCGTTTCCAGCAGGCGGGGACTATTGCCGAGAAAGTGGTGCGGAGCGTCAGGCTTCAGCGACCAGACACCCGCGACCTCGTCCGGAAGCTTCGCCAGCACGGGGGAGAAATCCGCCGCGATCGAATGGCTCTCCACCTGGACGCGGGCCTGCATCCGAATGTCCAGCTTCTCATGCGGCGCTCGCAGCATGAAGGAGGTTGCCGGATGTTCGAAGAAATCGATGAAGTGCGCCTGCTC
Organism: Rhizobium sp. T1470; assembly: GCF_042140505.1. Lineage (NCBI taxonomy): Bacteria > Pseudomonadati > Pseudomonadota > Alphaproteobacteria > Hyphomicrobiales > Rhizobiaceae > Rhizobium > Rhizobium sp. T1470. The sequence continues at coordinate 3,779,874 of NZ_CP148091.1, read as the reverse complement.
GTCGGGCGTCGGCAAGACCTTGATCGAGCCGGCAATCAGCCGCTGGCGGTTCGGCAGCGACAATGGCATCAGCCGCATGATGTGGCGCGCGCCGGAGGCCGGCGTGTCGTAGATGTAGCCCATGTGCAGCGAGAGGTCGTAGAGCATGCGCGTCACCCGAGATATGTGCGGGCAAGAAGGTCGGACAGCAGTTCCAGCTCGCGTTCGAGGCGACGATAGTCGTCGACGCTCATCGTCTCCGGCGTCATCACCGCAAGGCCGGAGTGCAGCCGCATCGCTTCGCGGTAGAACGGCGACATCTGGCCGTTGACGAGCGCATTCGGCAGTTGTTCGACCTCGCGGTGGATCTCATTCATCTGGAAGAGAATCGAGCGCGGGTTGAGCGGATCGAGCGCCAGAAGATCGGTCACCGTCAGGCGGGCGGTGTTGACGTTGTAGCGACGGCGATGGGTCATCACGCTGTCGCCGATTTCGAGCAGCATGTCGAGCGCGCCGTCCGGGGCGTCCGTACCCGACATGTGGCCGAGCAGACGCGTCATGTGCAGGCCGCGCTCGATATGGCGACCGAGCGAGAGGAAGCGCCAGCCGGTGAAGCGATACATGTTCTCGTGCACCAGACCGGCGAAGCCCGCGAGTTTGCGCAGCAGGATCGTCATGGCATGGCTGGCATCGTCGCCGGGCGAGATCGTGTCGTGGAAGCGGCGCGCGGTCTTGGCGAGATCGGTCAGCGCCAACCAGCCGTCCGGCGAGAAGCGGTCGCGGATGTTGCTGGCGGAATAGACGGCGCTGTCGATGTTGCGCAGCAGTGTGTTTGGCACCGCATCTTCGGTGTCGATGTCGACGGCGGCCAGATAGGCCGTCACGTCGGCCAGCAACGGCTGGCCCGGGTCGGCGGCCTCGGCAAAGCGGGCGTGCCAGGCGCGCAGGATGCGCAGCGCGCCTTCCGCGCGTTCGATGTAGCGGCCAAGCCAGAAGAGGTTGTCGGCCGCGCGGCTCGGCAGGCTGCCCGGCATGTTGCGGGTAAAGCTGCCTTCCGCCGGCAGCAACGTGTGGCGTTCCACCGGCTTGTCGCTGACGATCCATACGTCGGCGGCCGCACCGCCCGATTGCATGGCGATGGCCGAAACGTCATCGCTGCCGCCGATGCGGGCAAAGCCGCCCGGCATGATCTGCCAGCCATTGGCCGTGCGGGCGGCAAAGACGCGCAAGGACATCGGCCGCGGCGTGAGCCTGCCGTCAATCCAGGCCGGCGTCGTCGACAGCGTCACGACTTCTTGGCCGACGAGTTTTGCGCCGTCGGAATCCAGCCAATCGCCGATCGAGTCCTTGGCGGCGGCACGCAAGGTCGAGCCGAGCACGGATTCGCCGCTGTCGTCGAAGAAGGGTGCGCGCGAATAGGCCGGGCCGATCACCATCTTCTCGATGTTCTCAGCCACATGCCCGCGCTCATCCTTCTGACCGCACCACCAGGTCGCGATCGACGGGAGCTTCAGTTCTTCGCCGAACAGCCGGCGACAGATCGTCGGCATGAAGGCAAGCAGCGCGCGTGTTTCGATGATGCCGCTGCCGAGCGCGTTGACGATCGTCACGCTTTCCGCCCGGAGGGCCTCGACGAGGCCGGGCGTGCCGATATGCGAGTTCTGGTTCAGTTCCAGCGGGTCGGCATAGGCTGAATCGAGGCGGCGCCAGAGCACGGTGATCGGCTTCAAGCCGGAAACGGTGCGGACCATGACCTTGCCGTTGACGACGGTCAGGTCCTCGCCTTCGAGCAGCATGAAGCCGAGATAGCGAGCGATATAGGCGTGTTCGTAATAGGTTTCGTTGGCGGGACCTGGCGTCAGCACGGCGATGCGGTCGTCGCCGCTGTGCTTCATGCCTTGCAGCGAATCGCGGAATGCGCCGAAGAAAGAGGCCAGCCGATGCACCGGCGTTTCGGCGTAAATGTCGGAGAAAGCGCGGGTTGTCGCGACGCGGTTTTCGAGCGCAAAACCGGCGCCTGATGGCGCCTGGGTGCGGTCGGCCAGCACCCACCAATTGCCGTCGGGCCCGCGGCCGATCTCGAAAGCGCAAAAATGCAGGTAGTGGCCGCCAGCCGGGGTGACGCCGACGAGCGGACGCTGATACTCCGGATTGGCGGCAATCAGCGCGGGTGGCAGCACGCCTTGCGCGACGAGCCGGTTCTGGCCGTAGATGTCGGCCACGATCGCCTCCAGCAGGTCGGCGCGCTGCACCAGGCCAGCCGCGACCACTTCCCATTCGCGCGCATCGATCAAGACAGGCACATGCGAAAGCGGCCAGGAACGCTCGGCGCTGCCAGTGCTGCCATAGGCGCGATAGAAAACGCCGGCATCGCGCAGATAACGATCGGCGCGGGTGAAGCGCTCGGTCAGATCCTTATCGGGCATGCTGCTGAGATGCGCGAAGAAGCGCTGCCAGACCGGGCGGATCGCGCCGTTGGTGTCGACCATTTCGTCGGCGACGCCAGGCAGGGGAGCATAGCCGAGTACCGCATCGTTGCCGGTGCGCTCCCGTGGCTCTTCCCTCAGTTCTGCCGTCGGTTTTTTGCCCATTTCACCCTAACGTTTAAATTCCCACCGGTCGTCGAAGATCCAGCGTTAGCGGGAATTCCGGCGACGCTGTTTCAGCGCGCGGGATATAACCGCCTGCCGTATGCCCCCACGGCTCGAATCGCGCCAGACGCCTTGCTTCCGCTTCGTTACCATTGACAGGGAAGGTGTCATAGCTACGCCCGCCGGGATGGGCAACATGATAGATGCAGCCGCCGATCGAACGCTTCGACCACGTATCATAAATGTCGAAGGTCAGCGGCGTGCTGACCGGCAAAAGCGGGTGCAATCCCGACGCCGGCTGCCAGGCCTTGAAGCGGACGCCGGCGACGGAGACGCCCGCCGTGCCGGTCGGCGTCAGCGGCACCGTGCGGCCGTTGCAGGTGACGGTGTAGCGCGAGGCATTGCTGGTCTCGAGGCGAACCTGCAGGCGCTCGACGGAGCTGTCGACATAGCGCACGGTGCCGCCGATCGCCCCTTCCTCGCCCATGACGTTCCAAGGTTCCAGCGCCTGGCGCAGTTCCAGCTTCGAGCCCTCGTATTCGACCTCGCCGCAGAAGGGGAAGCGGAATTCGAGCTGCGCCTTGAACCATTCGGGACTGACGTCGAAGCCGTTCTGCCTGAGATCGCCGAGCACATCGAGGAAATCGGCCCAGACGAAGTGCGGCAGCATGAAGCGGTCGTGCAGCGTCGTTCCCCAGCGCACGAACCTGCCATCGGCCGGGTTCTGCCAGAAACGGGCGATCAGCGCGCGCACCATCAATTGCTGGGCCAGTGACATGCGGGCGTTCGGCGGCATTTCGAAACCGCGGAACTCGACGAGGCCGAGACGGCCGGTCGGGCCATCCGGGGAGAACAGCTTGTCGATGCAGATTTCGGCGCGGTGGGTGTTGCCCGTCACATCGATCAGCGTGTTGCGAAACAGGCGGTCAGTGATCCATGGGAGCGGCGCCGCCCCGTGGCCGGGCGCCGGGATCTGGGCAAGCGCCGTCTCCAGCTCGTAGAGGCTGTCGTGGCGGGCCTCGTCGATGCGCGGCGCCTGGCTGGTCGGGCCGATGAACATGCCTGAGAACAGGTAGGAGAGCGAGGGATGGCGCTGCCAGTGCAGCACCAGGCTCTTCAACAGGTCGGGACGGCGCAGGAACGGGCTGTCGCCTGGATTGGCGCCGCCGACGACCACGTGGTTGCCGCCGCCGGTGCCGGTGTGGCGACCGTCGATCATGAATTTGTCGGCGCCAAGCCGGGTCTGGCGCGCCTCCTCATAGACCGTCGTGGTGATGTCGACGCAGTCCTGCCAGTTGGACGCGGGATGGACGTTGACCTCGATGACACCGGGGTCGGGGGCGACGCGGATGACGTTGATGCGCTCGTCCTGCGGCGGCAAATAGCCTTCGATATGGACGGGCAGGCCGAGCTCGGCCGCGGCATTTTCGGCGGCGGCGATCAGTTCGAGATAATCCTCAATGCGCTCGACCGGCGGCATGAAGACGCAGAGCCTTCCGTCGCGCGGCTCGACCGAAATGGCGGTACGCACCGCGCCGCCGATTTCGCCGATCGTTTGCTCGACGCGGCTCTGGCTGCTGTCGTCGCTGTGGCGGGACGCTTCGGGCATGGCGCGGCCGGCGGGAACGAAGACCTCTGGCAGCGGCTGGCGAGGGATCGAGGGATCGGCTGGGTGGATATAGGGAAAGCGAGCCGGAGGCACATAGGGCAGCGTGCCGAGCGGCAGGCGATAGCCGACGGGGCTGTCGCCGGGCACGAGGAAGATCTTGCCGCGGCGGGTCTTCCATTTTTCGCTGACCCAGCGCTGGCCCGATGCCCTGGCGTTCCAGGCCTGAACCGGCAGAATGTAGCCGGTCGGCGTCGTCAGGCCGCGCTCGAAGACACGGGCGATGCGGCTGCGCTCTTCCGGGTCCTTCAGCTTGGAATTGGACGGATCGACATTTTCCGGCAGGCTGCCTTCCTTGATGATCCATTCGGCCGGATCCTCGTAGGCGGGAAGTACCATGTCGGGCTCGATCGCCAACTCGCGGGCGATCGCATTCAGCAGGTTGGAGGCGTCCTCGGCTTTGACGCCGGTGTCCTTGCCTTCGCCGGCGATCAGCTCCGGGTTTCGCCAGATCGGCTTGCCGTCCTTGCGCCAGTAGAGCGAGAAGGTCCAGCGTGGCAGGCTTTCGCCCGGATACCACTTGCCCTGGCCGTAATGCAGAAAGCCGCCGGGGGCGAAGCGTTCGCGCAGCTTGCGGATCAGCTCGTCTGCCTTCTCGCGCTTGGTCGGGCCGACGGCGGCGGTGTTCCATTCCTCGGATTCGAAGTCGTCGATCGAGACGAAGGTCGGTTCGCCGCCCATGGTCAGGCGAACGTCCTCGGCTTGAAGAATGCTATCGACCTTTGCGCCAAGTGCGTTGAGTTCGTCCCAGCTGTCGTCGGAGAAAGGCTTGGTGATACGCGGATGCTCGGCAACGCGCGACACCTTCATGTCGAAGGCGAACTCGGTGTTGGCCTCGCCAAAGAGCGCACCGGAGATCGGGGCGGCGTTGCGATAGTGCGGGGTGGCGGCGAGCGGGATGTGGCTCTCCCCGGTCAGCAGCCCGGAGGTCGGGTCGAGGCCGACCCAGCCGGCGCCGGGAAGATAGACTTCGCACCAGGCGTGCAGGTCGGTGAAATCGACCTCAGTCCCCGAGGGGCCGTCGAGCGCCTTCAGGTCGGGTGTCAGCTGGATGAGATAGCCGGAGACGAAGCGGGCGGCGAGCCCAAGATTGCGCAGGATCTCGACCAGCAGCCAGCTCGAATCGCGACAGGAGCCGAGGGCGAGCTTCAGCGTTTCCTCCGGCGTCTGGACGCCGGGCTCCATGCGGATGACGTATTCGATGTCTTCCTTCAGGCGGGCGTTGAGGCCGACGATGAAATCGATGGTGCGCACCGGCGTGCGGTCGATGCCGGAGACGTAAGCTGCCAGCGCCGGTTCCATCGGCTGCGGCTGCATGTAAATCTTCAGATCGTCCCTGATGTCTTCGGGATAGGAGAAGGGCCACGTCTCGGCGCTCTCTTCGATGAAGAAATCGAAGGGATTGTAGACCGTCATGTCGGCGACGAGATCGACCTCGATCTTGAATTCGGTGACCGGGTCCGGAAAGACGTAGCGGGCGAGATAATTGCCGTAGGGATCCTGCTGCAGGTTCACGAAATGGTTGGACGGCGAGACCTTCAGCGCGTGGCTGATCACCCGCGTCTTCGAATGCGAGGCCGGTTTCAGGCGGATGATCTGGGGTCCGAGGCGGACCGGCTTGTCGTATTTGTAGTGCGTAGGTGATAGATGCTGGCTTTGATCGACATATCTTGCCTTATCTGGCGCCACATCTTCGTGCGGCATTTCCTGTTCCCGGACGTCAGTGTGTGCAATGCAGCGAAAGAATGCAAGAAGGTAAGGCCGAGCCGGCTAAGCCTTTAGGCAGCCTTCGCAAAGGTCACGGAGACTTTGAGGCCCTTGCGGTTCGCGCCAGGCTCCAGCGCCAGCGCCGCATTGAAGAGGCCGGCAATCTCCTCGACGATCGGCAGGCCGAGCCCGGCGCCCGGCGTACCCGAATCGCTGCCACGCGAAAAGCGCTGGCGGACGGCGGCCAGCTTGTCGGACGGGATGCCTGGTCCGTTGTCTTCGACGTCGAGGCGGACAGTATCATCCGTCTCCGATATCCGAACCGTCACCTCTGCGCCCTTGCCGGCATAGGCGATGGCGTTTCCGGCGAGGTTGCGCAGCAGTTCGCCGATCAGAAGCGGCTCGGCGCGGACGAACGCAGGGCGGTCACCGTCGAATCCGAGATCGATGCCTGCCTCAGCGGCGGCCGGGATGAGCTCGCCGGTGATCTCCTGCGCGATGGCCGTCAGGTCGATGGAGGAGACCGTCAGCGCCTCCTTGGCCGTCGCCGCATCGATCTTTGCCATCAGCAACAATTGGGCGAGGATGCGCTCGGCGTGGGCGACGGCCTGGTCGCCTTTCAGGGCGGAGCCTTGCGCTTCGGCCAAGGTGCCGGCACGGGCCGATAGCGCGAGCTGCGTGCGGATGATCGCAAGCGGGGTGCGCAGCTGGTGGCTGGCGTTGCCGGTGAAGTTGCGAAGCGCATCGAGCGCCGACTCCAGACGCACCATGAAACCGTTTACCGTGTCGACCAGCGGCTGCACCTCACTCGGTACCGACTGTTCGATCGGGTGGAGGTCGTCGGGACTGCGCTCACCGATCGCGTCGCGCAGCTTGTAGAGCGGGCGCAGCGCGACGGTGACGGAGATCCAGACGATGACGGCGGCTCCTGCGATCATCAACGAGAGGCGGAGCGCGGAGCGGAAGAGGATGGCGCGGGCAAGCTGGCGGCGGGCAATCGTGGTTTCGGCAACGGTAACGGCGAAGGGCACCGAGCGGATGCCTGTCGAGGCCGAACGCTTGAGCGTTGCGACGCGGATCGGCTCGCCGCGGAATGTGTCGTCAGCGAAGGCAGCATTGTCGCCCACGGTTTCGGCAAGGACGGGAAGCGCCTGATAGCCGGTGATGAATTTCCCGGGCGGGCCGTCGACGCGGTAGAAGACGCGGTCCTGCGCGGCCGAGGTCAACATCTCCAGCGCCACATAGGGGATATCGACCTCGAGCGTGCCGTCTTCCGCAACGACGACGCGTTCTGCAATGGCAAGCGCGGAACCGGCCAGCACGCGATCCGATACGATGTTGGAGGTCTGCACGGCTTCGCGGTAGGTGTCGACCAGCGCGACCATGCCGATGATGGCGGTCGAGATCAGCAGCCAGAACAAGAGCCTTCGTCGGAGCGAATAGACCGTTGTCATGAGGCCTCGGGCAGCTTGTCGAGATAGTAGCCGATGCCACGCGCGGTCTTCACCGTGAGGCCGTAGGGCGACAGGCGCTTCCTCAGACGGCTGACATACTGCTCGATGGCATTGGCGGAAATGTCGTCGTCGAAAGCGGTCAGCGACTGAATGATCGCTTCCTTGGCGACGACCTTGCCGGCGCGCATGAAGAGGATCTCGAGAAGGCCGAGCTCGCGGGCGGGAATGTCCAATGGCGTCGAGCCGGCGGAGAAGGCGCGGGAGTTGAGATCAAGCGACACGCCGCCGAAGCTGACCGTCGCCGAATGCAGACCGGCCTGCCGGCGTAGCAGAACCCGCACGCGCGCTTCGAATTCCGAAACATCGAAGGGCTTGATGAGGTAGTCGTCGGCGCCGAGATCGAGACCCTTGACGCGCTCTTCTGGCGCGCCGCGCGCCGTCAGGATGAGGACCGCCGACTTGTTCTGCCGGGCGCGCATGGCGCGCAGAACATCGAGGCCGTCCATCTCCGGCAGGTTCAGGTCGAGCACGACGAGATCGAAGTTCTCGGCTGCCGTCACGGCATTGGCAGAGGCGCCGTCATGCACGACATCGACGGCATGACCGGTGCCGCGCAGGATGGCCGAAAGCCCGTCGGCCAGCGCGATATTGTCCTCCACCAGTAGAATGCGCACGGATGTTCCCTTGGTTTTTGAAGAGGATACAGGCTGGTGCGGCCGATGTCACGAGGACGGGCGCGTCTAGTGATGGAGGAAAAACGTGCTTGAGCCGCCCCTTGGGTCATAGCCTATAAGGGGGCAATGGAGGTGCGATGACCGGACGAATCAACGAAAATCTCTGGCTGACGGCTGCCCAATGCGCCGAGCGGATGGGTCTTACGGTGCGGGCGCTGCGGCTCTATGAGGCGCGCGGTTTGATCAACCCGCGCCGGACCGGCAAGAACTGGCGGTTATACGGTCTTTCTGACATAGCGCGGTTGCATGAAATCTTGGCGCTGAAGCGCATGGGGCTAAGTCTCGCCCACATCACCCAATTGCTGGCGGGACGTGCGATCGATCTCGACCGGACGCTCGCCATGCAGCAGGCCGCCCTCGTCGCTTTGCGCGAGAGGGCCGAGGAGGGGCTCGCCCTCATTCGGGCATCGCGGCAGCGCATTGCAGGCGGCGAGCCGATCGCCATTCACGACCTCATCAAGATAGCAAGGGAAACAGACATGAGCGACGATACCGCTGATGCCGTGGCATGGCGGCGCTACGAGCAGGCCCGCCCGCGCACCGAAGTGTCGATCGATCCGGCCCTTTACAGCCGCTGCGTCGGCGCCTACCGCTTTCCGAACGGCGGCGTCATGACGATCTCAATGTGTGAGGGAGGGCTGGCGGCTCAGCTCACCGGTCAGGACCGGTTGGATATCTATCCTGAAAAGGAGGATGTCTTTTTCTATCGAGTCGTGCCGGCGCAGCTAAGCTTCGCCCACGAGAATGGGGCTCCAGCGGAAGGCCTCATACTCCACCAGAACGGCTACGAGCAGATAGCACGGCGCATCGACGAGGGTCTGGCGCAGGAGATCGCCGCTGAACTTGAAAGTAGGATCAGGGACAAGCGACCGGTCGCCGGCAGCGAGGCCCGGTTGCTTAGCCTCATCGACGAGGCTGCACGCGGCGAATACGATCTCGGCCGGATGACCGAGCCGCTCGCCGCCGCGACGCGCGAGCAGGCGCAGAAGATCAAGGCCGATCTCGAAAAGGCGGGTCCCGTGAAAGGCCATGTTTTCAAGGGTGTATCGCCGGAAGGATGGGACGTCTACGAGGTGGTCTTCGAAAACGAACTGATGGAATGGCGCTTCACTCTCGCCGAGGATGGACGGTTCAGCGGCGCGTGGATCCGCCCGCTGCCCTAGATCGCTTCGGTGCCTTGTGTCGCCCTCCACCCTCATGCATCTTAGGGGGATGAGGAGACTATATTTACTTGCATGCCTGCTGCTCTGTCCCGGTCTGGCGACTGCGGACGAGGTGTTCTATCCCGCGCGTTCCGGCAATGCGCAGGCTCCGACGCTGGTCGTTTATTCCTCGCTTGACGAGCCCTTGGCGCAGCCGATGATCCACGGGTTTCAGGCGGCCAACCCCGATGTGGCGGTCAAGTATGAGGACATGCTGACCGGCGAAATCTACGATCGCATCGTGCGCGAGACGGATGCCGGCAAGCAGACGGCCGATTTCGCCTTCTCGTCGGCAATGGACCTGCAGGTGAAGCTTTCCAACGACGGCTACGCGCAGGTGAGCAACCTGCCGATGAGCGCTCGCTGGCCGAAATGGGCCAACTGGCGCAATACCGCCTACGCGCTGACTTTCGAGCCGGCGGTCTTCGTTTACCACAAGCCGAGCTTCACCAGTGAGCCGCCCCCGAGTTCGCGGGCCGAATTCGTCGATTACCTCAAGCGCAAAGGCGATATTATCCACGGCCGGATCGGAACCTATGACATCGAGCGCTCCGGCGTCGGTTTCCTGTTCATGGCGCGCGACCAGGAGCAGTTCGGCGATATCTGGTCGGTCGTCGGCGCCATGGGGGCGGCCGGCGTCAAGCTCTATTCCACGAGCTCTGCCATTCTGGAGCGTGTTTCCGACGGACGCTTTGTGCTCGGCTACAACATCCTCGGCTCCTACGCCGCCGATTGGGCGAGGCGCCATCCCGATGTCGGGATCGTGCTGCCGAAGGACTATACGGTGGTCATGTCGCGCATCGGCCTCGTGCCGCAGGCGGCGGCCGACCCGGAACTCGGGCGACGTTACCTCACCTTCTTCATGTCCAAGGAGGGGCAGACGATCATGGCGCGCGAGCTGCAGATTCCCGCCGTCAGCCCCGAAGTTGCCGGCGAAAATACGGCCAACACGATGCAGGAGCTTCTGGGTGCGCAGTTGCGGCCCGTGCCTGTCAGCCCGGGATTGATGGTCTATCTGGATCAGGTCAAGCGCGCGAGACTGATCGCGCACTGGAACGAAGTGCTGCGCACGCAATAGGGAGTTCGTCGCGGAAGCTACCGGAACAGGCAGGGCCGCTGGGCGTTAGCCAGCAATTCCTGCTTGGTCGCGAAGGATCCGAAAAGCGCGAGGAGACGCTTCTCCTCTTCCTTGTCCAACCGGTGACGGCGCGCGAAGTCGCGCACGCTCCACACCTGTCGTAAGCCCTCATGTTCGATTTGCTTGGTATCGATGTGAGAACTCATGGCCCAATCCTCCTAGCCGTCCTTAACGCCCGGGCGGCGGACAAGTTCCATCGAGGTCGAAATTCTGCGATGTCCCCCGGCCAGTGCCAATTACGGCAAAAAAGTGTCACTATGGGGTGGATACTTAGCCGATGTCAGCTAAATGACAGCTTGTTGTGGTCCGCTTTGCAGAACTTCAGCTCCGTGGAGGCGGAGAGATGAAGTTTCGGGAGGAGCTTGCCAGCCATAACGGACCCTACGTCCGTCTGCAGTGTCCTTCCCGATTCCATCGAGAACAATGCGCGGTTTCTCAGCCGCGCCCACGGAGGGCACACTCGTGAAGCATACTCTTCTTGCAACCATTTTCGCAGCCGCGGTCGCGCTGCCGGCCTATGCCGCCGACTACACCATCATGGCGCCGGCCGCTCCCGGCGGCGGTTGGGACCAGACGGCTCGTTCGCTGCAGACCGTTATGCAGAAGGAAGGCATTTCTGGCAACGTGCAGGTTCAAAACGTTCCGGGCGCTGGCGGCACCATCGGTCTCGCCCAGTTCACCGGCCAGAACAGCGGCAACCCGAACGCACTGATCGTCGGCGGCTACGTCATGGTCGGCGCGATCCTGACCAACAAGTCGCCGGTCACCCTCAAGGACGTCACGCCGATTGCCCGCCTCACCGGCGAATATGAGGCGATCGTCGTTCCGACCGCATCCGACATTAAGACGATGGCCGATCTCGTTGCCAAGCTGAAGCAGGATCCGGGCTCCGTTTCCTGGGGCGGCGGTTCGGCAGGCGGCACCGACCATATCGCTGTCGGCCTGATCGCCAAGGCTGCCGGCGTCGACCCGACGAAGATCAACTATGTCGCCTTCTCCGGCGGCGGCGAAGCGCTGGCCGCTATTCTCGGCGGGCAGGTGACCGCAGGCATTTCCGGCTACGGCGAATTTGAATCGCAGGTGAAGGCTGGGCAGCTCCGGCTTCTGGCCGTTTCCAGCGACAAGCGCATCGAGGGCGTCGACGCGCCGACGCTCAAGGAATCGGGTCTCGATGTGGCTGTCGAGAACTGGCGCATGGTTGCCGCAGCGCCCGGTCTTTCGGCCGAGCAGACGGCCGCAATCACCGCCGATTTCGACAAGCTTTCGAAATCCGCCGGCTGGCAGGAAATCCTGAAGACCAAGGGCTGGGCCAACACCTACCTCGCCGGCGACGCCTTCAAGGCGCAGCTCGACAAGGACGTTTCGGCAACCGAAACCATCCTCAAAGAGATCGGACTTGTTCAATGAGCAGGGGCAACGAACCCTTGGCAACGAAGCGTCGCCCCGACTGGGCGGCGCTGGTCATCGCCATCTGTCTTTTCGCCGTCGCCGCCGTCATGCTCTGGGACGCGTCGCACATGCGCGCTATCGCCCAGTATGACCGCATCGGCCCGGCAACCGCACCCAAGGTCGTGGCCTTCGGGCTGATCGGTCTCGGCATCTGGACGATCTTCGAAGCCTGGCGCAACGAGTTTCCGGAGCGGGAACATCAGGAAGTTGCTCCCGTCATCTGGATTGTCGCCGGCCTTGCCGCGCAGATGCTGCTTCTCAAAACGGCAGGCTTTTCGATCGCAACCGGCATTCTCTTTGCGTTCACGGCGGCCGGCTTCGGACGTCGCAAACTCTGGATCTCGATCCCCGCGGGCATCGCCTTCAGCTTCGTCGTCTGGGTGATCTTCGCGAAGCTTTTGCAGCTGACCCTGCCTGCCGGGCCGTTCGAACGAATCTTCTTCTAGGATTGGATGCGATGAGCACCTTCGAATTCCTCTTCCAGGGTATCCTGGTCGCCATGCAGCCGATGAACCTGCTCTATGCGTTCGTCGGCGTTACGCTCGGCACTGCGGTCGGTGTGCTGCCGGGCATCGGCCCGGCGCTGACCGTGGCGCTTCTGCTTCCCGTCACCTACAAGCTGGACCCTGCCGGTTCGCTGATCATGTTCGCGGGCATCTATTACGGCGGCATGTATGGCGGCTCCACGACCTCTATTCTTCTCAACACGCCCGGTGAAAGCGCCTCGATCGTCACCGCACTGGAAGGCAACAAGATGGCGCGGGCCGGCCGCGGCGGGCCAGCGCTGGCGACGGCGGCGATCGGTTCGTTCGTCGCGGGACTGATCGCAACGCTCGGCCTTGCTTTCATCGCGCCCTATGTCGTCAAGCTTGCGCTGATTTTTGGACCGCGCGAATATTTCGCCCTCATGGTCCTCGCCTTCGTGACCGTCTCCTCGGCCTTCGGAGACTCCGCCTTGCGCGGCTTGACCTCGCTCTTCATCGGCTTTGCCCTTGCCATGGTCGGCATCGACCAGCAGACAGGACAGGCACGCCTTTCCTTCGGCGTTCCGGATCTGCTCGATGGCGTCGAGGTAACGACGCTTGCGGTCGCGATGTTTGCGATCGGCGAAACGCTCTATATCGCCGCTCAGGGCAATCGTGGCGAAGAGAAGGTCGAGGCCGTCAGGGGCTCGCTGTGGATGACGGCGCAGGATTGGTCACGCTCGTGGAAGGCTTGGCTGCGCGGCACGCTGATCGGCTTCCCGATCGGAGCTATGCCGGCCGGCGGTGCCGAGATCGGCACGTTCCTCTCCTACGCCACCGAAAAGCGTCTTGCGAAGAACCCGGAGGAATTCGGCCACGGTGCGATCGAAGGCGTTGCCGGTCCGGAGGCTGCGAACAATGCGTCTGCGGCCGGCACGCTGGTGCCGCTCTTGACGCTTGGCCTGCCGACGACGGCGACGGCAGCGATTATGCTCGCCGGCTTCCAGCAATATGGTCTGCAGCCCGGTCCGCTGTTGTTTGCGAACAACCCGCAGATCGTCTGGGGCCTGATCGCCAGCCTGCTGATCGCCAATGCGATGCTGCTGGTGCTCAACCTGCCGCTGATCGGCTTGTGGGTGCGTCTGCTGACGATCCCGAAGCCATGGCTTTATGCCGGTATCCTGCTGTTTGCGACGCTCGGCACGATCGGCGCCAACCCCTCGGTGTTCGAGCTCGGCATGCTGCTCGCCTTCGGCGTGCTCGGCTACATCATGCGGCTCTTCGGCTACCCGATCGCGCCGGCGGTCGTCGGCCTCATCCTTGGTCCGCTGGCCGAGCAGCAATTGCGCCGCGCGTTGGCGATCAGCCAGGGCGACGTGACGACGCTGGTGATGTCGCCGATCGCCGCGGGCCTGCTGATCGTTGCCGCAGCGGCCTTCATCATTCCGCTGATTCTGCGGTTGCGCGGACGCGGCGAGGTTCTGTCGCAGCTTGCTGCGAACGAGGACTAAAGAAAAAGACTGCCCGAACCCCTCCCTTGCGGCCGGCGATGGAAACATCCGCCGGCCTTTTCGTGTTACAGGGAAGACAGCTCCTGCCTGGTTTGAGGAGCAGCTCCTTCTTCGGGCCAGCGAAGCCGCTGACCGTATGTTCTTGCATAGCAGGGCTGAATTTCCGTTGCTTGTGGCGAGACGCGCGCGGCCACATATGTGAGCGGTCAATCATAAAGCAAAGCGAGAAAGAAAATGTCCTTCCGTAAGTCCATTCGCGATGGTTTCCTTGGCCGCGCCTTTGCGGTGATCGGTGCTGCAAATGCTGTGAGCGCCACCATCGAAGCTGGCCGTCGCCCGAAGGCCCGCGATCTGCGCGAGCTCGGCATCGACCCGAGCATGTTTGGCAGAATCAACCACTAAACTCATCTGCGCCCTTCGGCGCGGATTTGGCGGTCGGCCGATCGCCAGATACGAAACAGCCCGCAACCGGATGGTCGCGGGCTTTATTTTTGTCCTGCTGAAGCCGCACCGTCGGGTGTGGCTCATCAGGTTCAGGCGTGCAGTTCCTTGTGCGCCTGCGCGCTCTCTGCCGCCTGCTCCTTCTTGTTGTAGCGGATGGAAGACCACAGCGAGATGCCGATCAGGGCCGCGCCGCCAAGGCCGGTGATGACCTCGGGGATATGGAACATGGTCTGCACGTACATGATCACGGAGAGGATCAGGATCGCGTAGAAGGCGCCGTGCTCGAGATAGCGGTATTCGGCAAGCGTTCCCTTTTCGACAAGCATGATCGTCATTGACCGCACGTACATGGCGCCGATGCCGAGGCCGATGGCGATGACGAAGAGGTTCTGCGTCAGCGCGAAGGCGCCGATGACGCCGTCGAAGGAGAAGCTGGCATCCAGCACTTCGAGATAGATGAAGGCGCCGAGACCGCCTTTGGCGGCGGCGCTCATCGTCTGCTGCGAGGCATCGAGCAGGCCGCCGATGACCTCGACCGCGAGAAAGGTCAGCAGGCCGTAGATGGCGCAATGGACGAAGGTGCTGGCTTCTTCCTCGCCAAGGAAGGACGAGAAGATCAGGACCAGCGCCAGAACGAAGGCGATCTCGATGCCTTTGATCGTGGCGGAACGGGCCATGAGCTTTTCAAGCCCGGCGATCCAGTGGACGTCTTTCTCATGGTTGAAGAAGTAGTTGAGGCCGACCATCATCAGGAAGGTGCCACCGAAGGCGGCGATCGGCAGGTGCGCGTCGTTCATGATGCGCGCATACTCGGCCGGCTCGCGCGCTGCGAGCACCAAGGCTTCCCAGGGGCCGATGTTGGCGGCGATCGCGACGATCGCGAGCGGGAAAACGATCCGCATGCCGAAGACGGCGATGACGATACCCCAGGTGAGGAAGCGATGCTGCCAGGCCGGCGTCATCTCCTTCAGCTTGTTGGCATTGACGATGGCGTTGTCGAAGGAGAGCGAGATCTCCAGCACGGCGAGCACCGTGCAGACGAAGAAGACGGTCGCCATGCCGCCGATGGTGCCGGTGGTCTGCCAGCCAAGGGCTGCGCCCAAGATGAGGCCGAGGAAGGTGACGATGAAGGCCCAGCGGAAATAGCCGAGCGTCGATTTCTGCGAGGAATTGTTGGTCATGGCCGCACCTCGCAGCCACGAGCCTTGTCGAACAGGGAATATGTGCGTGAAAAACGCGACATACCACAAAGGGCATGCGCGTGAGGCATGGTGAGCTTTTTCATCAATGAAAATCCGCCGGCTTAAGCTGCAGGCGGTACCGACATCACGAGAGCGCCGTAATAACTCTCGCCAGAGGGGCCCGGCACCAGGTTCACCCGTCGGCCGATGTCCGAGGCCGCGGGATAAGGCGAAGGTAGTGAACTTCCCGCGCCAGTCAAGATCGGCGCGATACGCTTTGTCTTTTCTTTGGAACCATCCGGCCTCGCCGTCGTTAGCCCCTAGTTCACCAGTGTTATGCGCAATAAAAAGGAGGCCGACGATGCACCCCTCGACCCACACTCCCGACAAACGCACTGAAAAATCCGACCGAATGAAGCGAGCGCGCCCCAACCGAATGCAGAAGGCGCAAGTGCTGCCACCACATCAGGTCGATCTGACCCTGCCGCACGGCGTTTTCGATGACGTCCACGTTCCCGCCCACGTCACCGGCCGTGATCTTTCGAAGAGTGGGCCGAAACCGGCCGTGGAGCACGATTCCACGATCGCAAAGCCGACCCGTTGATGCATCGGTGTTTGCAGCCCTGAGTTTTTACTCGCGACAACCGGTGAGAAAGATGAAAGCAACTTTGGTGCCGCACGACATTTACATGAAGCACGAGATCGAATGGCAAGCGCTTCGCGCGGCCGCTGATATTCAGATCGATCTGGAAAACATCGAGATCACGAATTCGCTGGGCTCTCGTTGGGACCCGCCGACGCGCTTGAGGCTGGACATGGCGTCCCCGGCGGTGCGGCGATTGTAGTCGCCGCTTCGTCAGGCGCTTCGCAGCATCATGGATCGTCACTCTGATGATCAGGATCGCTCGAACCGCGCTTCCACCTCCTGCAAGATGAACTGCTCGTAAGTCGTAGCAACGTGGCCAAGAACGCAACCGGTCAATGGCGGAGCGTCGCTTGCGCCGGAAAACCACCTGCTGGCCCGGACGGCGCAATCCCAGCTCAGGGAAAATATCAGCAACATCCGCTGCGCCCCTCGTCTTCCATGCGAAAATCAAGCAGCTGCCAACCTTTCGGAAAGGATTGCCCGGCGATAATCCGTCCGTTCACGGGAATCGGATAGATGGCAAAGACTGCGACCCGCCGCCGCAAATCATCGGCACGATCGAAGGGAAGGGGAGGTGGAAGCGCTCTTCCCTGGACAATCATCGGCGTCATCGCCGTTGGTGGCATTGCGATTTACGACAACTGGAAGAGCGTGAAGCCGATGCTGGCCGCGCACGCGCCGGCGTCCATCGTTTCCCGGCCGGCCTCGGTCGTGCGAAGCGAACCTGCACGCGATTCCAGCCCGAGGCAGACCGCCTCGATCACCGCGCCGCCGCGCGTGGTACCGCCTGCCGCCGTGCCGATTCCGGCCAAGGCGCCTGTCGTCCCCGAAAAAGCGATCCCGGTCTCCATCTCACCCGCGCAAGCGCAGACCGGCAAGGCCGCGTTCGGTTATTGCGGGCAGGGAGAGCACATCAACTGCGTCGCCGATGGAGGCACGTTCTGGTACAAGGGCGAGAAGATCGCCATTGCCGACGTCGTGAGCCCCGGCATCGAGACGGCTCGTTGCGACAACGAGAAGCGGCTTGGCTTTGCTGCCAAGCTGCGGCTCCTGAACATCCTGAACTCCGGATCCTTCTCAATGAACCCGGCCGGGCAGCCTGGCAAGGCCGGCGTGCCGAACGTCGTGTCGCGCGATGGCCTGTCGATCGGCATGCAGATGATCAACGAGGGCTTGGCACGCAAACCCGGCGCGAATGGCGCCTGGTGTGCCTGAGCCTGGCCTGTACCTGCAAAACGGTGGGCTACTTCTGCTTCGGCGCCTTGCCATTGGTGCGGAAGCTGCCCGCAAACGCCGTGTCCTTGCTTTCGGCGGTGCATTCGATGGCAACCGGCTTGCCGCCATACGGGTTGCCCATCGTGCAGGTGCCGGCAACTTTCACTTGACCGGTCATCTTCTGGCCGACGCCCGTCACGACTAGGTTGAGTGGCATGCGAGCATTGCCGTTGGAGGCGGGCTTGATGGCCGTGCCATCGCCTTGAAAGCCCAGCATCTTGCCGCCTGAGGTGAAGATGAAGGTGACCTGGCCATTCACAAGCGTCACGCTTGCGAGTTCGCCTTCGCAACCCTTCGTCGCGTCGACCTTGCCAACGACGAGATTGGCGCATTTGCCGGAAAGCGTTAGCGCTCCG
The DNA here is from genome assembly GCF_042140505.1 of Rhizobium sp. T1470. Lineage (NCBI taxonomy): Bacteria > Pseudomonadati > Pseudomonadota > Alphaproteobacteria > Hyphomicrobiales > Rhizobiaceae > Rhizobium > Rhizobium sp. T1470. Next base: position 3,762,077 of record NZ_CP148091.1, on the reverse strand, counting down.
GGGGCGCCGGGGAAGTTTTGCGGGGCTGCGTCGGCTGCTGTCGTCAGTGTTGCGGCGAGCAGTGAAGCAGCGGCCAAAGTTGCCAGTTTCATGTCTTTACCTCGTCGTATCTCGGCAGTGCTGTTGTATGGGCAGCGACTTGCCATTCTTCTGTGTTCGAAATTGGTCGATAGGCTCGACTTTCAATCTTGGCAATCGACCGCGTTTGCCGTGCGGTCATTCGGGCCGAGCAGACGGGGACGTGCGGTGAAATGACGCTTGGTCGAAACCCATCGGGCGCGATAGCTACCTCTTGGCCTGGCAGCGAGACTGCCGGTTAAGCTAAGATGGAGGAAATGCGATGATCAGGAAAATCGCTCTGAGTGTTGCTATCCTGGCCTTCGGCGTCGCTCCGGCGCTCGCCGCAAGTAGCCACTATTATGTGGAACATGCTCCGAACAGCAACAAATGCAGCGTCGTGCCGAAGCGCCCTGACGGCAAGGCCGCTATGGCCGTCGGAAGCTCGCACAAAACGAAGGCGCTCGCCGAGGCGGCAATGAAATCGGCGGCTGCGTGCATGTAGCATGGGCTGCTGTTTGCGCACGAAAATCGGACGAAGCGCCCGCTGATTGGCGGGCGTTCTGCCAAGACCAGCGCGCATCGTCTACGGGTTGGCTGTCTATCGCGCAAGCGGGGAGCCTGGGGTGCGGTGGCAGCCGATTTGTCGGTTCGCCAAAAACGAGTATAGTCGGATTCCGGCCATGCTCATCCAGGGGGAGGGCGAAATGGGCGCTGCATCTGGTGCTGCCTTCAATGCTGCGATCCTGGCCGCCACGCTCGTGGCGCCATCGACAGCTTTTTCTGCTGGGGCACTGAACGTCGATGCTCGCGCTCACACCTGCAGCCAAATCTCGCAGATTATCCGCCAAAACAAGAAGGTGTTCGTCCGCTCCGGCTTCGGCGGCAGCAGCTTTCGCTATCCACCCGCCAAGTGTGGGTTGGGCTATGGGCGCTCCACCGCCAATGTCCGAGATGCGAGGGGCAAGCAGTGCGTGCTCGACTACGCCTGCGTTTACGACAGCGGATCCTTTTACAATAATCCGTAGCGTCTCAATGGGAGGCGCGCCTCTCCCAGCTGATATCGAGGCGACGCCTCAACGAGAGGCCGCGAATGATGTCGGAAGGCCCGGCCGTCAGAGTTTGCTACCCGCGGCGTCTTTTCCACCCGATTTTCTTCGTGATGGCGCAGAATTGCCGGCAGCTCCGGCAGAAGACCTTCGCCGCGTTAAGCGACAACAGCGTGCAGCGCTAGAAATGGCGACATGGCGTGCCTGCGATGCTCTTGGGGTCGGAGCATTAAATGCGCAAAGACCGAAAGCCGCCCACCCGTTTCTTGCCGTGGCAGCGGCGCTCGTGGAACTGCGCGCAAGCGGTGCTTCATCCAGCATCCCGAAACGGAAAAGGGCTTAGCGGTTTTCCGCTAAGCCCTTGAATTCGAATGGTGGGCGTGACAGGGATTGAACCTGTGACCCCTACGATGTCAACGTAGTGCTCTCCCGCTGAGCTACACGCCCATCCGATGGCGGCGCATAGACCACAAACCTTTTTTGCCGTCAATAGGCTTTTTTCGGTTTTGTGACATGCGCTGCCGGAAGCCTTATGCGGCAAGCATTTTGTTCACTTCCTCGACGAGGTCGCGCAGGTGGAAAGGCTTGGAAAGAACCTTGGCGTCCTTCGGTGCCTTCGAATCGGGGTTCAGCGCGACCGCCGCGAATCCGGTGATGAACATCACTTTGAGGTCCGGATCGAGTTCGGTCGCGCGGCGCGCCAGTTCGATGCCATCCATTTCGGGCATGACAATATCGGTCAGGAGCAGCGAGAAGGGTTCTTCGCGAAGCCTGTCATAGGCGCTGGCGCCGTTGTCGTAAGAGAGGACTTTGTAGCCTGCCTTTTCAAGCGCCTTCACAAGGAAGCGGCGCATGTCGTTGTCGTCTTCTGCAAGAAGTATCTTCTGAGTCATTATCCAGACCGCTGATCCGTAATTTATGCGTGGGGCTCCAGCCATTTACACTAGAGTTCGCCCAGTAAACAACCGGTGAAGAGGCCGTCCGGGCCGTCATCCCCATGAGATAGTATGGACTTGCCGTGCGGCAACTGGCAACATGGGCGAAGCAGTAGCCTCCTGGCATGGTAAAGAGGGAACAAGGGTGCACGAAATCCCCGAATACGCACTTTTCGAGGTCCGGGAGCCTTTGTCGCACACCATTCCATTCGTCTACAACTCGCCGCACAGCGGGCGCATCTATCCTCCTGAGTTCATCGCCCAGTCGCGTCTCGAAGGCGTTTCCATACGCCGCTCCGAAGACCACTATGTCGATGAGCTGTTCGCCGATGCGAGCGCGCTTGGGGCGCCGCTCCTGCTTGCAAACTTTCCGCGCGCCTATCTGGATGTGAACCGCGAACCTTACGAGCTCGATCCGCGCATGTTCGACGGTCTGCTGCCGCCTTACGCGAACATCAATTCGCTGCGCGTGGCGGGCGGGCTTGGCACTATTCCGCGCATCGTTGCGGAGAACATGGAGATCTACACCCGGCGGCTGTCGGTGCAGGAGGGGCTGGATCGTATCGAGAGCGTCTACAAGCCGTATCATGCGGCGCTGCGGCGGCTGATTGCCCGCACGCATGTGCAGTTCGGCTTCGGCGTGCTGATCGACTGCCACTCCATGCCGGGCAATGTTCGGGTGGCCGGCAGCAATGCGCGGCCCGATTTCATCATCGGCGACCGATATGGCACCAGTGCCTCGGCAGAGCTGTCGCGCGCCGCCGTCGCCATTTTCGAGGAAATGGGCTTCACCGCGATCCGCAACAAGCCCTATGCCGGCGGGTTCATCACCGAGCATTACGGCCGCCCGTCACGCGGGCTGCATGCGCTGCAAATCGAAGTGAACCGGTCGATCTATGTCGACGAAATTACGCTGGAGAAGCGTGCCGACTTCGCCTTGGTTGTCGGAGCGATCACCGCCTTCATGCGCCAGTTGGCGGTCTATGTGGCGCAGTTCGCGACAGATTCTGCCCTGGCTGCCGAGTAAGCCTTCTAGGCTGCCAAAAAAAGACCGCCTTGCGGCGGTCCAAGTCTAGGGAGGAAACACCCAAGGAGGGTATTTACAGTCAGAAGACTGTGAGCAAACGCTACTATTGCGATGCACAATTGTCAATCAGAATTTTGCGGTGCAAAAAAAATGTGCAGCCGGCTAAAAGCTGCCGCTCTCGTTTGCAACCGGCCGCAATTCCGCTATGAAAAGCGCCACTCGCGCGCCACCGATGGATTTCACCATGTTGCCTGATCGCTCGTTCTTCAACCGCCTGGCGGAGGCCGCCAAGGCCGAGACACTGCCGCGTTTCCGTTCCGGGCTCGACGTGACCAACAAGCTGTCGGGCGGCTTTGACCCTGTCACCGAGGGCGACAGGGCGGCTGAGGTCGCCATTCGCGCGCTGATCGAGGAGCATTTCCCGGATCACGGCATCCTTGGTGAAGAGCACGGCAGCATCGGCCTGGACCGCGAATACGTGTGGGTTATCGACCCGATCGACGGCACGCGTGCCTTTATTTCCGGCGTGCCCGTCTGGGGAACGCTGATCGGCCTGCAGCAATATGGCCGGGCCATTATGGGGATGATCGAGCAGCCCTTTACCGGCGAACGCTACTTCGCGGATGAAAATGGTTCTATCTACAACGGTCCGGAGGGAGAGCGCCGGCTGCAGGTTCGCGATTGCGGTGCACTGGCGCACGCCATTCTCTTCACCACCTCACCGCATCTCTTCACGGGCGCGGAGATGGACAAGTACAGAGAGATCGAGAGCCAGGTGCGGCTCTTCCGTTACGGCACGGATTGCTACGCCTACGCGTTGCTCGCTGCCGGCCACGTCGACCTGGTTATCGAAAACAGTCTGAAGCCCTACGATGTCGGCGGCATCATTCCCATCATCGAGAACGCCGGCGGGATCATCACGACCTGGGATGGCGGGCGCCCGGAAAACGGCGGCTCGATCATTGCCGCTGGAAGCCGCGCCGTCTACGAGCAGGCGATGGCTGTCCTCAATCGATAGCAGCCATCGGCACTTGCCGAGGTCGTCAGATAGCGGCCGGGCTAGGTGCCAAAACCTTCGACTTCCTCGACGGCCTCGGCATCGCTACCGGGAACGAAGGCGTGAAAGGCTGCAAGCGCTGCCTTGCGGTAGACATCGCGTTCCTGCAGCACCTCATGCCGCGCGCCGTTGATCGGGACGAACTGGGCGGCGCGGAAATAGCGCGAGATACGCTCCTGCGCGATATAGGGCACGATCTCGTCGCGCGTCGGCGCGATGACGACCGTCGGAATGGTGATCGAGAACAGATGGTTCGGTGACGTCACGCGGTCGATCGTTAGGAACGAATCGTGCAGCCAGCGTGCCGTCGGGGGCCCGAGCGTCAATTCCGGATGGGCCGCGGCAACACCAGCGTTGCGCTCGAACCGCGTCTGGTCCGATGTCAGAGGGTTATCGCGGAACGGCTGTTCCTTGAGCTTGCGCGTCAGCGGAAACGAGCCGAGACCGAGCGAACAGGCGACCCCAGCGAGCGCGCGGATCGTACCTTCCGACGCTGCCTGGCCCGAGAGGCCGATAAACGGGGCTGTCAGCACCATGCGCTCGATGCGCGTCGAGAGGTAGGGGGCGGCGGACATCGCGATCAACGCTCCGGTCGAATGCGCGAGGATGAAGAAGGGCAGGCGGGTATCCGGCAGCACGATCTTCTCGAGAAACGTGTCGAGGTCGTGCTCGTAATCGATGAAGCGGCGGACATGACCGTAGTGGCGATTCTTCAGAAGCCGGTCGGAGCCACCCTGGGCGCGCAGATCGAATGTTGCAACCCAGAGGCCACTGGCCGTCAGGTCGCGGATCGTCTCGAAATACTTCTCGATATATTCGTTGCGGCCCTGGAGGAGGACGACGGTGCCCTTCGCTACCGGCGCATCAGAGCGGAAGACGGCATAGCGCAGCCGATGGCCATCATGGGTCTCGAAGAAGCCTTCCGTGCGGTTCTCCGGTATCGGATTGTTGGGGGTCGAGAAAAGGACTGGTTCCATGGCTGATCGATCGTGTCCTTCCGGATTCGCCTGTCGAGTAAAGCGGATAGGCGATCGCCATGTCAAATGAAAGAAAGATGCGGTGCCAACCTGCGGTAGAGCAAAACGTTGAATCCTGTCACCACTGTGCAAACGTCTTGAGCTGGTGTGGCTCGTGGCAGCCTTCGTATACTCCCTTTTGAGTAGGCATTAGCGCTATTCTGCGAAGTTCAATGCAATGCAACTTATTGTACCATGGAGCAGTATTACTCTTTTCAAAGGAAGCCAGCATGTTGTCGACGGAAGATCCAAAGCTGCCAGGCAATACCGCGCGCAGGCATTTTCTGGGTGTGGCCGCCGCCGCCGGTGCTCGTTTCGCAAGCGTTGCGGCCATCGCCATGGCAGTTTCCTCTTCCCCTGCGCACGCGATGGGCAGGCGTTGGGGGCGCGGTGGTTCTGGTGGACGCGGGCATGGCAATTCTGGTGGCAGCGGGAATGGCAACTCTGGTGGCGGCGGTGGTGCGCATTGCTTCTTGCGTGGGACATCGATCCTCACGGATTGCGGTGAAAAACGTGTCGAGGATCTTCGGATCGGCGATCGCGTTGCGCTTCCGGATGGGGATATACGGCGGATCAAGTGGGTCGGTCGCCAAGTCTTCAAGAGGAGTGGCGCGCGCTGGCATGACGGCGTCGTGCCGGTCCGAGTCTCGCGCCATGCGCTGGATGAGCATACGCCACATTCCGATCTCTACCTGTCGCCTGGCCATGCGCTGCTCCTGAACGGTGTTCTGATCCGCGTCAAGGACCTCGTGAACGGCACGACGATCGCGCCAGTCGTTCCTGCCAACGACAGGTCGATCGAGTACTATGCCGTCCTGCTCGATACGCATGAAGTCATCCTTGCTGAAGGCGCTGCGGCCGAGACTTTCCATCCCTCGGACAACAGTCACGAAAACTTCTCCAATTTCGCGGAGTACGAACGCCTTTATGCCGGTGAGGAGCGCGGTCCGATGACGTCTTATGCGCCGGTTGTCGGCGAGGAAGGCGGCTGGACGCATTTGAAGGCGCTTCTCCTGCTTGGCGCTTCGCATTGGGTGCCGACGCGCCACCCATTCGAGGATGCCTGCGAAAAGATCAACGCGCGTGCCAAGGAGCTGTCGGTCTGACACGCGACGGGCTGTCGTCGTCTTCGAACTCAACCGTTCAAAAAAAGACCGGCATGCGGAACGTGAGGTTCCGCGATGCCGGCTGGAGATCGGGCTGAAGACGAAGGGACGATACACTCCAGCCGTCGGGCCAGTGTCACCCGATGGGCATGATTCCTAATCCTCCACTCATGAATGGCTTCCGAACCGGCTATTCATATGCGGTTCACGCAACGTGAGGGCGGTCCTGCGCCGGGGTCTTGAACTGCGCAAAAGCCATCCCCATCTCATTCCTGCAGGCGCCAAACGGGCCTGTCCACCCGTCCCGAAGCTGCCGATCAAGGGGTTTCAGGGGCAACTATCGCAACACGTCGCTTCCTCAGGAGGACATCATGCGTCACGTAGACTTCTCTCCCCTTTATCGTTCGACCGTCGGTTTCGACCGTCTTTTTACCATGCTCGACAGTCTCGGTCAGCCTGACCAGGGCCAGACCTATCCGCCCTACAATATCGAGCGTACCGGCGAGAGCACCTATCGCATCACCATGGCCGTTGCTGGTTTTGATGAGACCGAAATCTTCATCGAGGCACAGGCCCACGCTCTGACCGTCAAGGGTGAAAAGAGCGAAGACAATGTGGAAGGCAGCGAGTTCCTCTATCGCGGCATTGCCAAGCGCGCCTTCGAGCGCCGCTTCCAGCTTGCCGATCACGTCGAGGTCACCGCCGCTTCGTTGAAGAACGGTCTGCTCCACATCGACCTGCTTCGCAGCATTCCGGAAGCCATGAAGCCGCGCAAGATCGCGATTGCGGCTGAGCCGGTCAGCGCGCCGAAGGCCATCGAGGCGCAGGTCGCCAACTAAATCGGTCCTCCCAGGCCAATCATGCAGGCGGCGCTCGTGTGAGCGCCGCCTTTTTGTCGTCCAATGTCAGGCCGGGCTTGCCGCTTCCTCGGCTTCCTCTTCGGTAATGTGGTGCGCTGCTCTGGCCGCATATTTCTGCGCGATCACGGCACAGACCATTAGCTGGATCTGGTGGAACAGCATCAATGGAAGCACGATCGCCCCGACCGATTGCCCGGCAAAGATGACGCTCGCCATCGGCGCGCCGCTGGCGAGGCTCTTCTTCGAGCCGCAGAAGGTGATGGTGATCTCGTCGGCCTTGCTGAAGCCGAGGAGGCGGCTGCCAAACATGGTGAAGCACAGCACGAAGGCGAGCAGTGCTGTGTCGGCGACAATGACTGCGGCGATGTCGCCGATCGAGAAGGTGTGCCACAGACCCTCGACGACCGCCGTGCTGAAGGCGAGATAGACCACCATCAGGATCGAGCCGCGGTCGACAGGCATCAGAAGCCTCTTCTTCGCGCGGATCCAGCCGCCGATCCACGGCTCAAGCAACTGGCCGACGACGAAGGGCAGCAGCAGCTGGAGAAGGATCTGCTGCAGCGCGTTCCACGAAAAGCCGCCATGACCGCCGACGGAAAACAGCAGCCCGACCAGCAGCGGTGTCAGGAACATGCCCAAGATGTTCGACGCCGATGCCGAGCAGATGGCTGCCGGGACGTTGCCACCCGCCATCGAGGTGAAGGCGATTGACGACTGCACCGTCGATGGCAGAACGCTCAGATAGAGGATCCCGAGATAGAGCGGCTTCGGCAGTATCCATTCAGGCACGAAGCCGAGGCCGAGGCCGAGGATCGGGAAAAGTCCGAACGTCGTCAGCAGGATGACGAGATGAAGCCGCCAGTGCAGCAGGCCGGCGATCACGACGTCGCGCGACAGGCGTGCGCCGTGCAGAAAGAAGAGAAGGGCCACCGCCAGGTTCGTCGCGATCCCGAAATAGCCGGCAAAAGCGCCTTTGGCCGGCAGCAGCGCGGCGAGGATGACGGTGCAGACGAGTAGCATCGTAAAGTTATCGGGTAGAAAACGGCGCATGGCGGACACTCATGGAGATCAGTAGATCATTTGTGTTTCTTCCATTATGATACAGGATGCAAGGAATAACAGTTATCGCATTTCTGGATTGCCATGCTTGATCTTACGCAACTGCGCAGTTTTGTTGCCGTCGAACAGATGGGAAGCTTCACGCTTGCCGCCGAAAGGCTCGGGCTCGGCCAATCGACCGTCAGCCAGCACATCCAGCGGCTCGAAAGCGCTGTCGGACGGCGGTTGCTGGCGCGCGACACCCACAAGGTGCTGCTGACGACCGACGGCGAGGCGCTGCTCAGCCATGCGCGGGCGATGCTGACGATCGAGGCACAGGTTCAATCGCAATTCAGGGGACAGAAGCTGCGCGGCAATCTCCGGCTCGGCGTGTCGGAAGACTTCGTGACCAGCCAGCTACCGGCAGTGCTCGAGGATTTCGTCCGCTCGCACCCATCGGTCGATCTCGAATTGACGGTTGCGCTCTCCGGGACGCTCTACGAGATGCAGGACAATGGCGAGATCGACCTCGTGCTGGCGAAGCGCCGGCTCGGCGATGCCCGCGGGCGGCTGGTCTATCGCGAGCCACTCGTCTGGCTGGCGCGCGATCCCGAGCAGGTGTTGAGCGGTGGGCCCCTGTCATTGATCGCCTTCCCGCCGCCGAGCGTGACGCGCAGCATTGCACTCGAAGCGTTGGGGCGCAGCCAGGTCGCCTGGCGGATCGTCTGCACCTGCGGCAGCCTCAGCGGACTGACGGCGGCAGCGCGGGCGGGGATGGGTGTTCTGGTGCAGCCACGCAGCATGGCGCCATCAGGGTTGAAGGAGATTGGCAAAGGCAAGCTGCCGGTGCTCGAGGATGTCGAGTTTGTGCTGGTGCCGCGAAAAGGGGCGGACCAAGCACTGGTTTCAGCCCTATCGGATGATATTCTTGGTAAGGTGCGTAGCCTTCGCGCCAACACATGACACGGCTGTCAGCCGCCGGACGAACAGTCGCGAAGCCAGTTTCCCAACATGCGCTATGGAGAGGGCGATCTTGTCTTCAAGACCTCGGCTTCCCTATCAAGTGGCACTGAAGCCGTCGTGATAGCTGACTTTGCCCGCAGGCGTGTGGCCGTCGAACGCCAAGTGCATGAAATATTCCGCAGGCGCCGCCTCAAAGATCAGATTGGTGTCATTCTGGAAGCCGAAGCGCCTATAGTAGCCAGGATCGCCGAGAACGACGCAGCCTCTGGCTCCGACATTGGTAAGCCGCGATAAGCCGTCGCGAATGAGCTTGCCGCCAATGCCCTCTTTTTGACGGTCCGGCCTGACCGAGACCGGTCCAAGTCCAAACCAGCCCTTGTCTTGGCCATCGATCGCAACGGCGAAAACGCGATATGCCCTAGAACGGCACCATCCTGGACCGCGACGAGCGAGACCGTCAATGCGCCCGCTTCGCGGAGAGCGTCAACAATCTCTGCTTCTGTTTGACTGCTATATTCCATCGACGCGAATGCCGCCTTTGTTATCTGACGGATCGCCGCGATGTCGCTTGGCTGTTCAGGACGGATTTCCATTCGGGTTTCCTTCGCTGTTTTCCGATTTCAGACCGGTGCCCCCGTGATAGCGCGGCTGCGGCGGGGTGGCGAGGGCATCGGATCTCAACCACGCCCATCCCGCAACAACGCTTCACGCGGGCGCAATTTTCGTTCGGCTTTTGCCGCAAAAGTTAACGGGCCGCCTACCATCTTAAGACGCTCTCAACCCTGTAGCTTAGGCATCTGGTTAGGTTCGGCGTCTAGGCTCCCCGGCTTGATGGTCGATCTTCGGGGCAAGGAGAACGGACCGATGACGTATGGCATACTCTTCGTATCCGGGCTGGTTGCCTGTGTGATGCTGATTGTCGTGGCCGGACACGACGCGAAAACGACGGACAGCGGCAAGCCGCAATCCGCCGTCACGGGGCATCAGAATTGAGCCCGACAACTCAGTCCGCGAGGCAGCCCAGGAAGCCATCGACGTCTGCCTTTGTCGTCGCAAAGCTGGTAACCAGTCGGACCAGCGTCTCACCTGGGCCGACGAGCTCGGGCGTTGCCGGCGGCACTGGCCACTCGTAGAATTTCGCACCCTTCTCCTCGGCGGTTTTGGCCGCGCTCTTCGGGATGACTGCAAAGACTTCGTTGGCCGAGGTCGGCCACGCGAGGCGAGCCGAGTTGCTTGCGTCAATGCCGGCGCGCAGGCGGTCGGACATGCCGTTTGCATGGCGAGCAAGGTCGAGCCAGAGATCGTTCTCGAAATAGGCATCGAACTGGGCGGCGATGAAGCGTGACTTGGAGAAAAGCTGGGCCGCACGCTTGCGGATGAACGGCATCTCCTTGGCCTGTTCCGGATTGAACAAGACGATTGCCTCCGCGCACCAGCAACCGTTCTTCGTGCCGCCGAAGGACAGCATGTCTACGCCGCGCTTCCAGGTCATCTCAGCGGGGCTTGCACCGAGGGAGACGAGGGCGTTGGCAAAGCGTGCACCGTCCATGTGGAGGGGTAGCTTATCTCTCCGGGCGATTGCGGCGATTTCGTCGATTTCCGACAGCGTGTAGACCGTACCGGCCTCCGTTGCCTGGGTGATCGTCACAGCCGTTGCCCGCCCGTGTTGTACGGCGGTCTGCGGGAAGGCTGCAATCTTCTCCTTGAGTTTTGCCGGATCGATCTTTCCTTCTGCACCGGGAACGCCGAGCAGGCGGGCGCCGCTGAAGAAGTCGGGTGCGCCGCATTCGTCGGCGATCACATGCGCTTCGGAATGGCAAAACGTGATTCCGCCGGGGCGCTGGACGCTGGCAAGCGACAACGAGTTCGCCGCCGTGCCTGTGCCGACGAACAGCACCGCGACCTCGCGCTCGAAGACTTCGGCAAAGCGTCGCTCGACGCGCCGATCGAGATCGCTTGCGCCATAGGCCGCGGCAAAGCCGTCGGATTCCCGGAGCAGACGTTCGGCGATGGATCGATGGGCGCCTGCCCAGTTGTCGGATGCAAAATACATGAAAGGAGACCGCTTGGGACGTGGTGGGGATCAGGTTCGGGCGGCGACATTACGCTATCGCCTGGGCGGGTCAAAGGGGCGGCGTGGAATCCATCACAAAAATTTACCTAAGCAATCAATAAACAAAATAATGCGGAGTTGCGTAATTTTATGTCTCGATGTCTACCTATGTGGTAATATTCTGTCGCCAATCGACGATTTTTTGATTCAACGCTCTTGCGCGGGCGGGATGTTTCTGGCATAGATCGAGTGAATTAGGACAGGGTTGCTGTCCTATTTTGGCCGCGATGGCCGAAGAGGCGCCAAAAAACCTTACACTCGTGGGGTTTCACGCTATAGTTCTTCAAATGCGGGCAGAAGCCCGCGTGCGGAGGCGGATGGCAGGCGCGGGAGCGCAACGGTTGCTTTCCCTGGAGAGCCTGCCGCCGGCGACCGGATCTTCGATAATGCAACAGAGCTGTCACGCGCCGAACCTAGGATCAGGGGCGACGCGGGACAAGAAGCCGCCCGCAGCTCGCGGGCTCTGACAGGAGGGAATGATGACGAAGACGCCATCCACGGGTTTTGACCAGTTCGCAGCGGCAACGACGCGTGCGACGGCCAATACGCGTAAATTCGCCTCCGGCCTGCCGCGAAAACAGGGACTTTACGACCCGCGCAACGAGCATGATGCCTGCGGTGTCGGCTTCGTCGCCCATATGAAGGGTCAGAAATCGCACCAGATCGTCAAGGACGGTCTTTTTATTCTCGAGAACCTGACGCACCGCGGTGCCGTCGGCGCCGATCCGCTGATGGGCGACGGTGCTGGCATCCTCGTGCAGATCCCGGACCGCTTCTTCCGCGAGGAAATGGCCAGGCAGGGTATCACGCTGCCGAAGGTCGGCGAATACGGCATGGGTCACATCTTCATGCCGCGCGACGAAAAGCAGATCGCGCACTTCAAGAAGGTGATCCAGGACGTCATCGTCGAGGAAGGTCAGGTCTTCCTCGGCTTCCGCGATGTGCCCGTCGACAACTCCTCGCTTTCCAAGGCGCCCGAGATTGCCGCGACCGAGCCGCATCATGTGCAGGTCTTCATTGGTGCGGGCAAGGATGCTGCGACCAACGACGAGTTCGAGCGTCGCCTGTTCACGCTGCGCAAGGTGATCTCCAACCGCATCTACGACGAGTTTGATGGCGAGGAGAGCAACTTCTATCCGGTGTCGCTGTCGTCGGCGACCGTTGTCTACAAGGGCATGTTCCTGGCCTACCAGGTGGGGGCTTACTATAAGGACCTGTCGGATCCGCGTTTCGAGTCCGCGGTTGCCCTCGTGCACCAGCGCTTCTCCACCAACACTTTCCCGTCGTGGAAGCTGGCGCACCCCTACCGCATGGTTGCCCACAACGGTGAAATCAACACGCTGCGCTCCAACGTCAATTGGATGGCGGCACGTCAGGCCTCGGTTTCTTCGCCGCTCTTCGGTGACGACATCTCCAAGCTCTGGCCAATCTCCTATGAAGGCCAGTCCGATACGGCCTGTTTTGACAACGCCCTCGAGTTCCTCGTGCGCGGCGGCTACTCCATGGCGCATGCCGTGATGATGCTGATCCCGGAAGCCTGGGCGGGCAACCAGTCGATGGCGGCCGAGCGCAAGGCATTCTACGAATATCACGCTGCGCTAATGGAGCCGTGGGACGGACCGGCGGCTGTCGCCTTCACCGACGGCAAGCAGATCGGCGCGACGCTCGACCGCAACGGCCTGCGTCCGGCTCGCTATCTTGTCACGAATGACGACCGCGTCATCCTTGCATCTGAAGCCGGCACGCTGCCGGTGCCGGAGGAGGACATTGTCCAGAAGTGGCGCCTGCAGCCGGGCAAGATGCTGCTGATCGACATGGAAAAGGGCCGGATCGTTTCCGACGAGGAAGTGAAGTCCGAGCTTGCCACCAAACATCCCTATCGCAGCTGGCTGGATCGCACGCAGCTGATCCTCGAAGACCTGAAGCCGGTCGAGCCGCGTGCGCTGCGCCGCGACGTTTCACTGCTCAACCGCCAGCAGGCCTTCGGCTACACGACCGAGGACACCAAGATCCTGATGTCGCCGATGGCGACCACGGGTCAGGAGGCCGTGGGTTCGATGGGCACGGATACGCCGATTTCGGCGATGTCGGAAAAGTCGAAGCTGCTCTATACCTACTTCAAGCAGAACTTCGCGCAGGTCACGAACCCGCCGATCGACCCGATCCGCGAAGAGCTCGTCATGAGCCTCGTCTCGTTCATCGGACCGCGTCCGAACATTCTCGACCATACGGGTATGGCGAACGCCAAGCGCCTGGAAGTGCGCCAGCCGATCCTGACCAATGGCGATCTGGAAAAGATCCGCTCGATCGGTCATACGGAAGACCGCTTCGACACCAAGACGCTCGACTTCACCTATGATGTCGAACGCGGCGCCGAAGGCATGCCCGAAATGCTCGACCGTCTCTGCGAGCGCGCCGAAGCCGCGGTCAAGGGCGGCTACAACATCATCGTGCTCTCCGACCGCCAGATCGGCCCGGACCGCATCGCCATTCCCGCGCTGCTGGCGACGGCTGCCGTGCACCATCACCTGATCCGTAAAGGGCTGCGCACCTCGGTCGGTCTCGTCGTCGAAACCGGCGAGCCGCGCGAAGTGCACCACTTCTGCCTGCTCGCAGGCTATGGCGCCGAAGCGATCAACCCTTACCTTGCCTTCGACACGTTGCTCGACATGCATGCCAAGGGCGAGTTCCCGAAGGAAGTCGACGCCAGCGAAGTCGTCTACCGCTACATCAAGGCGGTCGGCAAAGGCATCCTCAAGGTCATGTCGAAGATGGGCATCTCGACCTATCAGTCCTATTGCGGCGGCCAGATCTTCGATGCGATCGGCCTGCAGCAGGAGCTGGTCGACAAGTACTTCTTCGGCACGGCAACGATGATCGAAGGCGTCGATCTCGCCGCGATCGCCGAAGAGACTGTTGCGCGTCACACCTCCGCCTTCGGCAAGGATCCGCTGCTGGCGACGACGCTCGACATCGGGGGCGAGTATGCCTACCGCATGCGCGGCGAAAGCCATGCCTGGACGCCGGATGCGGTCGCCACGCTTCAGCATGCCGTTCGCGGCAATGCCGAAGACCGCTACCGCGAGTTCGCCGAGATGGTGAACACCTCGGCGCTGCGCATGAACACGATCCGTGGCCTCTTCAACATCAAGAGCGCCGAAGAGATCGGTCGCAAGCCGGTCTCGGTCGACGCGGTCGAGCCAGCGGTCGATATCGTCAAGCGCTTCTCGACGGGTGCCATGTCCTTCGGCTCGATCAGCCGCGAGGCACACACGACGCTGGCGATCGCCATGAACCGGATCGGCGGCAAGTCCAACACCGGCGAGGGCGGTGAAGAATCCGACCGTTACATGCCGCTGCCGGATGGTTCGTCGAACCCGGAACGCTCGGCGATCAAGCAGATCGCATCGGGACGCTTCGGTGTCACGACCGAGTATCTGGTCAATGCCGATATGCTGCAGATCAAGGTGGCGCAGGGTGCCAAGCCCGGCGAAGGCGGCCAGCTTCCTGGCCACAAGGTTGACGCGACGGTTGCCAAGACCCGCCACTCGACTCCGGGTGTCGGCCTGATCTCGCCGCCGCCGCATCACGACATCTATTCGATCGAAGATCTGGCGCAGCTGATCTATGACCTGAAGAACGTCAACCCGACGTCGGATGTGTCGGTCAAGCTCGTCTCGGAAGTCGGCGTCGGCACGGTTGCGGCCGGCGTTGCCAAGGCGCGCGCCGACCACATCACGGTCTCCGGCTTCGATGGCGGCACCGGCGCATCGCCGCTGACCTCGCTGAAGCATGCCGGCAGCCCGTGGGAAATCGGCCTTGCCGAAACCCAGCAGACCCTGGTGCTGAACGGATTGCGCTCGCGCATTGCCCTGCAGGTCGACGGCGGCCTGAAGACCGGCCGCGATGTCATCATCGGAGCGCTTCTCGGCGCCGACGAATTCGGCTTCGCGACGGCACCTTTGATCGCTGCCGGCTGCATCATGATGCGCAAGTGCCATTTGAACACCTGTCCTGTCGGCGTTGCCACGCAGGACCCGGTTCTGCGCAAGCGCTTCAAGGGCACGCCCGAGCACGTCGTCAACTACTTCTTCTTCGTCGCCAACGAAGTGCGCGAAATCCTCGCCTCGCTCGGCTTCACCAAGCTCGATGACATCATCGGCGCTTCGGAGCTGCTCGAGAAGGACGAAATGCTGGCGCACTGGAAGTCCAAGGGTCTCGACTTCAGCCGCATCTTCCACAAGGTCGAGGCGCCGAAGGATGCAACCTACTGGACGACCCGCCAGAAGCACCCGATCGACGACATTCTTGACCGCAAGCTGATCGAGGAGGCGCAGCCGGCGCTGACCTCGAAGACGCCGGTTGCCTTCGAAGTGGACATCAAGAACGTCGACCGTTCGGCCGGTGCGATGCTCTCCGGGGAAGTCGCCAAGCGCTACAACCACCGCGGCCTCAAGGACGACACGATCAACGTGACGCTCAGGGGCACTGCCGGGCAGTCGTTCGGCGCCTTCCTAGCGCGCGGCATCACCTTCAACCTGATCGGTGACGGCAACGACTATGTCGGTAAGGGCCTGTCGGGCGGCAAGATCATCGTCCGGCCGCCGGAGAATTCGAAGATCGTCGCGGAAGACTCCATCATCGTCGGCAACACCGTGCTCTACGGTGCGACCGAAGGCGAGTGCTACTTCCGCGGTGTCGCGGGCGAGCGCTTCGCGGTCCGCAACTCCGGTGCGATCGCCATCGTCGAAGGCGTGGGCGACCACGGCTGCGAATACATGACGGGCGGTGTCGTCGTCGTACTCGGCTCAACGGGCCGCAACTTTGCGGCCGGCATGTCCGGCGGCGTGGCTTATGTGCTCGACGAAGCCGGCGATTTTGCCAAAAGATGCAACATGGCGATGGTCGAACTCGAGCCGGTTCCGGAAGAGGACGACATGCTGGAGAAGCTGCATCACCACGGCGGCGACCTCATGCACAAGGGACGCGTCGACGTTTCGGGTGACATGACGCGCCACGACGAAGAGCGTCTCTACCAGTTGATCTCCAACCATCTGCACTACACGGGTTCGACCCGCGCCAAGCAGATCCTGGACAACTGGGTCGACTACCGTCCGAAGTTCCGCAAGGTCATGCCGGTCGAGTACCGCCGTGCCCTGGAAGAAATGGAACGCGCCCGCATGGGAATTGCGGCCGAGTAATTACGCTTACTTCCGTTGCGCTGGTGAACGCCGGCGCGGCGGATGACCGAAGTATCTCAATGACCCACAGATCGGCAGCAGCCTAAGGCAGCGCAGACGCGTGGATGGCACTCAAGGGATATGCTTGATGACGGTCGAAAGAAGCAACCTGCCTCCGCTGTCGAGGCTGACGATGGACAACTGGCCGCAGGCGAGGCGGTCATGAGTGTAAGGGACGAAAATATGGGTAAGGTCACAGGGTTTCTGGAAATCGACCGGCAGGTGGCGAAGTATCAGCCTGCCTCGGATCGCATCCGGCATTTCCGCGAATTCACGATCCCGATGTCGGACCAGGAAGTACAGAAACAGGCAGCGCGCTGCATGGACTGTGGCATCCCCTATTGCCATGGGCCGACCGGTTGTCCGGTGCACAACCAGATTCCTGACTGGAACGACCTCGTCTATAACAACAACTGGGAAGCGGCGATCCAGAACCTGCATTCGACCAACAACTTCCCGGAATTCACCGGCCGCGTCTGCCCCGCCCCCTGCGAGGAAGCGTGCACGCTAAACCTTGAAGACACGCCGGTTGCGATCAAGACGGTCGAGCAGGCGATCGCCGACAAGGCCTACGAGCTCGGTTTCATCCGCCCGCAGCCGGCCACGGTGCACACGGGCAAGAAGGTGGCGATCGTCGGTTCCGGCCCTGCCGGCATGGCGGCTGCGCAACAGCTCGGCCGCGCCGGCCACGACGTTCACCTCTACGAGCGCGAGTCGAAGCCCGGCGGCCTGCTGCGCTACGGCATCCCTGATTTCAAGATGGAGAAGAACTTCATCGATCGCCGCGTCGAGCAGATGAAAGGCGAGGGCGTCACCTTCCATTGTGGCGTCAATGTCGGCGTCGACGTGAAGGTCGAGCAGCTGCTTTCGGATTGTGATGCCGTGCTCTATTGCGGCGGTTCGGAAACGCCCCGCGAAGCAGGCATTCCGGGCATCGAGCTTGCCGGTGTCCACGATGCGATGCCGTACCTTGTGCAGCAGAACAAGCGCGTCGGCCGCGAAAACATCGACAGCGTCGGCTGGGCGTCTGACCCGATCCTTGCAGGCGCCAAGCATGTCGTCGTCGTCGGCGGTGGCGATACCGCGTCCGACTGCGTCGGCACGGCGTTCCGTCAGGGTGCCGTGAAGGTTACCCAGCTCGACATTCGCCCGCAGCCGCCGGAGAAGGAAGACAAGCTCGCCGTCTGGCCGTTCTGGGCGACGAAGATGCGCACCTCGTCTTCACAGGCGGAAGGCGCCATTCGCGAGTTCCAGGTTGCAACGCTCGAGTTCGTCGGCGAAGATGGCGTGCTGACCGGCGTGAAGTGCTGCGAAGTCGACGAGCGTCGCAAGCCGATCGCGGGCACGGAATTCATCATCAAGGCCGACCTCGCCTTTATCGCGATCGGCTTCAGTGGTCCGTTCAAGGACAGTGTGCTGAAGGAGCTCGACGGTAAGCTGACGCTCAATACCGACCGCCGCGGCTCGACCAACGTCGTTGCCAATGACCGCGACTACAAGACCTCGGTCGACAAGTTCTGGACGGCAGGCGACGTTCGCCGCGGCCAGTCGCTGGTCGTCTGGGCGATCCGCGAAGGCCGCCAGGCCGCCCGCGCCATCGATGAAGCCCTGATGGGCTCGACGGTTCTACCGCGGTAAGCAATGCCGTTTGATGAATGGAGTTAGGGCCGCTTTGTGCGGCCCTTTTCATTCCATGGACTCCGGATCACTACTGCGCGAGCGTCATCGGCGGCTCTTGCAGGCCCTTCAACCATTCGTGGCCGGGGTGGCATGCCGCAAGCGAGGTTTTCAGCCACCGACGTTCCGAAACCGGCAGCCTCGGCAAGGCCCTCTCGAAGTCGATTTCATCCTTGGGGCGTCCGTATTTCGCCTTGAACAGAAGGACGGCAGCCGGCTTCAAATAGGGAATACCTTCAGCCGTCGTATCGACCATCTCGTCGCGCGGGCGGGAAATGGCAGGTTGTCGTTTGTAGATCCAGGTGTCGAGCGTTCCCGGCTCGATCATCATGTCGACGCGCCAGCGCCGCTCCTCCATGTCCAGACACCATATCTGCGAGATTGCTGCCGGTGGCTCCTCGTCTGCTGGCAGGTACTCGACAACGCCATCTCCAGCGGTATCGAATTCCATGCCTTTCAGAGCATCGCGAAAGATGCCGAAATCTTGCCGCAGGATGGTAAATTCCAGGTCCTCGTGCTCGCGGGTCTGATGCCCGTGCCAAAGGTCGAGCGCCCATCCGCCAACAATGCACCACCGCCTTGAGACAGCGCTCAGCCGGGCTGCCAGTTCCGCGGGATGCCAAGCGGGCCACGCGCCGTGATCAATCGGCATTTGTGATTGCATGACGTTTGTCTCCGTCTGCGCTGTCGGGTGCTCGCTAGGGCGGAGGTTTCCGCACGGGTGGTCAGTTTCACAAAACGAGCAGCAGCCAAGTCCGCCGCTGAGATCAAGGACGGGCTTTCGCCTGACGTTGCCTATTTGATGGAAACCTGCGCCGCGGGCTTCATCGGCGTCATGCGGTAGTCATCGACGCGGCCGGCGGGGGGAGGCGCCATCTCGCCGTCCTGAACCAGCATGTCGCGCGGTGACTTGGTCACGCTGACCGGCAGGGCTCTGCCGCCGAGAAGCTCCGCGCCGCCATCGAGGTTCGGGTCGGACAGGCTGATCGGTTCGGTCCGGCCCGGTGTTGCGAGAGCGTCGAGCGTGGGCGCATTGCCCGTGTCAAGCCGGACGAGGTCGGGGCTTGCCTGAATGCCGAGGATGCGGCGCACGGGCTTCTCGACATAAAAGGCGAGCTTGCGCCGGCCGGCCTCGGTCAAGTTGATTCCGTCTGACGTGCGCAGGCGCACCTGCTGGCCGTTGATATCCGAGCCAGTGACAATGAATTCACCGCCTTCGCTGACGAAGCCATCCCAGATGTCAACGAACTCGCCGCCGACGCTCTCCATCTGCTTGCGGAACAGCTGGTTGAGCTGCACTGCATCGGCCGTCATCGCAGGCGAATCGAAGGCCGGCAGGCCGACCCACAGGAGCGGGATCTTGCGGCTGGTGACCTGCTTGCCGAAGTCTACGACACGGCGCTGATATTCGACATACCAGCCGTCGGTCCTGAATTTTTCCTTGCCTACATCCGTCACCATCTGCTGGCGGTCATTCGCGCCAAGCATAACGATGACCATGGCGGGCTTCGCCTCGTCCATGAACTTTGTCAGCTGTTGCGGCCAATCATAGTAGTCGTCTCGCACCAGACCGGAGGCGACGTTGCTGTGCGTCTCGATGAGGATGCCGGGAGAATCCTTGAACGCCGCATCCATGCCGACGCCAAGACCGCCGGCGAGAAAATCGCCGACGACAAGGATCTTCTGAGCGTTGACAAGTTTCTCGACTACCTTCTCTTCAACGACCACGGGAGCGGCTGGGCGTGGCGCTGCGGCCGCCTTCGGCGCCGCCTTCCTCTTCGGCGCAGGTTGTCGCTGCGGCGCGTTCTGAGACGGTGCCTGTCGCGGATATTCCTGGATGTAGCGACGACCAAGGAAGAAGTCGAGAATGGAGCGGCGATAGTAATAGCGCTCCTGCGCATTAGCCACGTGTACCGGCAGCGCGCTGAAGACAAGCACCAGTGTCGCGGCGCCGATCGCACCCCAGCAGCGCGTTGCCCGGTTTACTCGTTTACGCATAGTCAGCAGCCTCGCATCTGCCGGCATTCTCGCATGGAGCAGGAAGGCGCGTCCACACCCCAAGATACATGTCGTCGATTTATTCTTCTTATTTGCGAAGCGCGTTCAAGAGCGGCAGCGATGGCTCGCCGTCCTGCTGCATTCCAATACGGGCCTGGACCGCCGCAATGGCTGCCTTCGATCCGCTGCCGAAGTTGCCGTCGACCTCGCCGTCATAATAGCCGAGCGTCTTCAGGCGCGTCTGCAGTTCGAACTTCTCCTTGACGTCGAGCGTGCCACCCGGGCGCGGCCAGCGCTGCTTCATGCCGCCATAGCCGGCGATCTCGTCCGCCAGCAGCCCGACGGCGATCGCATAGCTGTCCGAGGCGTTGTAGTTCTTGATGGTGAAGAAATTGCTGGTCATCAGGAAGCCCGGGCCATCGGCGCCAGCCGGCATCTTGAGGACGGCGTTGCTGCCGCCTTCGCGGAAGCCCTTGCCGTTGGGCCGTGTCAGGCCGAGGGAGGCCCACTGCGCCAGCGAGTGAGTCTTACCGACCTGCTTTCGCGCGTTCGGCGGTACGACGACCTCGTACCCCCAGGTCTTGCCCGCGTCCCAGCCGTTCTTCATCAGCAGGTTGGCCGATGTCGCCAGGGCATCGGGCACGGAGTTCCAGATGTCGCGATGACCGTTGCCGTCGGCGTCGACCGCGTAGAGCAGGTAGCTTGTCGGAATGAACTGGGTATGGCCCATGGCGCCCGCCCAGGAGCCGGTCATGCCATCCGGGGAGATATCGCCGTTCTGCAGGATCTTCAGTGCGGCGATCAGCTGCTTCTTGGCGAATTTCGCGCGGCGTTCGTCGGCGTAGGCGAGCGTCGCCAAAGCGCGCGGCACATAATGCAGGCGGTCATCCTTGTCGAGAACTGCGCCATAGTTGGACTCCATCGACCAGATGGCGAGGAGAATCGTCTTGTCCACACCGAATTGGCGTTGGATCGCATTCAGTGTCGAGGCATGCTTGGCAGCCATCTGACGGCCGATCTGAACCGTGTACGGATTTACACGGGAATCCACGTAGTCCCAGATTTTCGTTGTAAATTCAGGCTGATAGGTTGCCTTCTCGAGCACGGTCGGGTCCGGATCGCTGACGCCTGAGAAGGCTTTGCGATATGTTGCCTTGCTGATGCCATTTTGAGCGGCAGTTTGGTAGAAGTCCGCGATCCACTTCTGGAACCGCTGATCGGCTTTCGCGTTGAGGGGAGCCAGACCGGCGGACGCGGTCACGATGAGTACGATAGCAAGACCACGAAGGGAGTTTCTGTGATTTTGAGTCATCGGCGGTCATCCGTCCTTTCGTTTCAGGCACAGCAGAGCGCGAAGTTCCGCTCAGGCCTGAGACTACCTGAACGAAGTCAACAAATTCTTTACCATGACGCAGGAACGCAGTCACCATTTGCAAAACGGTAGCAAATCTCATCTAGTCCAATCAAAAATGCCTTTTATTTCAAGCGGTGTAATCATCGCAGGAGGATTGTGTGGCAGAGCATAAAAAAGTTCGCAAAGCTGTATTTCCGGTTGCGGGTCTCGGGACTCGCTTTCTCCCGGCCACGAAAGCCGTGCCGAAGGAAATGCTGACTGTCGTCGACAAACCGATCATTCAGTATGTGGTCGACGAGGCTTTGGAAGCGGGCATCGAGCATTTCGTTTTCGTCACCGGTCGTAACAAACACATTATCGAAGACTACTTCGATATCCACTTCGAGCTCGAGCAGACGCTGCGCGAGCGCAGCAAGCAGGCGGAAATGACCCTGCTTGCCGGCCAACTTCCCAAGGCTGGTACGGTCAGCTTCACCCGCCAGCAGGAGCCGCTCGGTCTCGGCCATGCCGTCTGGTGTGCCCGCGAGATCGTTGGCAATGAGCCTTTCGCGCTGCTGCTGCCCGACATGATCATGAAAAGCGAAGGCAAGGGCTGCATGAAGGGCATGATCGATCTTTATGCCCAGAGCGGCGGCAACATCGTCGCTGTCGAAGAGTGCGCGCCCGATCAGGCCCACAAATACGGCATCGTCGGCGTCGGCGAGGCGATCGGGGATGGCTTCCGCATCACCGGCATGGTCGAGAAGCCGGCCAAGGGTACAGCGCCGTCGAATTACTTCATCAACGGCCGCTACATCCTGCAGCCTGAGGTCTTCAAGATCCTCGAGACGCAGGAACGCGGTGCCGGCAACGAGATCCAGCTTACCGACGGCATGCTGAAGCTGCTGAAGGACCAGGCCTTTGCAGGCTATCACTTCCGCGGGACGACCTATGACTGCGGCGCCAAGGACGGCTTCATCCTGGCGAACGTAGCGTTCGCACTGGAGCGTGCCGACATCCGCCCAACCGTCGAGGGCGGTTTCAAGGAACTGCTGAAGGGCCTCTGAAGCAGGCCCGCTGCTTAAGCGAATTGCGTCCGCCTTCAAGTCTCCCACTTGGAGGCGGATTTCGTTTCAGCGCTTCAGTTTGAGGCCGACACCGGCTCGCCACTGCTCGGAGTCGCTGCTCGTCTTGCGAGCCGTCAGTTCGTAGCCGATCGTGCTGGTCAGATCGAGGTAGCGGTTGATATTCCAGATCAGACCGGCGCTGGTGGTGTAGACCGTTTCGTCGCTGGTCGAGCTATCCGCGGGGTAATCGCGGAATGTAATACCGCCAAGCACCGTGCCTGTCAGGTTATCACGCAGCTGATGCGTGAGGCCCGTCGCCAAGGCATGGGAAACGTAGCCGGATTCACCGGCGGTCGTCGATGGGTTGATGCTTGTCAACAGGCCGATGTTAACGTCGGTGCCTCTGAGCGGCGACCAAAGGAGTTGAGCGTCCACCACGGCCGTGTCGATATTCGAAAGGCGCGGATCGTCGAAGGTGGCCGTCTCGTAGCCGACGCCAACCTCGCCGCGAAGCTTTTCGCCCATATCTAGCTCGACGCCGACCTTGGCGCCATAGCTATCCCCCGACCGCCGGTAGCCAGCGGAATCAACTCTCTCGTCATAGACCGTCGTGCCGACATTGGCCTCGATGAAGGGGATGAGCGCGGGAGAAAGCTCGTAGCCGATACGGCCGCGGATCGTGCCGCTGGTCTGGTTGCGGTCGCCTAGTGAAATAGTGGTGCCGTCCGACAACGTGGCGTCGGAATAGATCGCGCGGCTCAGACCGATGCCGGTACTGCCGCGCAGGATGCCGAAGTCGCGCTCGATCGAGGCGCCGGCACTGAATTCCTGGACGTCCGATTGCTTGTCCGCGTTCTGCACGGCATTGGGATCATCGGTGTCTTCGCGGTAGAAATGGTAGCCGCCGCTCATGTGCGCCGTCGTGTCCTGCGCAAGATCAAGGCGCAGATCGCCGAAGATCCTGAAATCAGGCTGTTCTTCGCCTTCGCCGCTGACGTTCTTCTGCCAGGCGCCTTCGGTGGTCACCAAGAGCTGGTGCAAGGCCCAGTCCGACGTCAGCGTCGTGTGCATGTCGGTTTCGAGGAACGCGCGCGTCTGCTTGACGCCGCCATCCTTCTGCGTCTCGGTGTTGATGCTCTGGGTGACGGTGGGGCGCAGCACGAAGGTTCCGATGCGGATGCCGGGCGTTTCCTCGGTTGCCGGGTTCGGCTCCGGCTTGCGGGGCGGCAGCCGCTCGTCGAGCGGCGCCTCGCGCGTGTTGAGGCGTATCATGTCCTCATCAAGGATCGCCCCGGTGGTTTCATCGCTCGGCTTCTGATCGGGCGCTGCAATGGCGGCGGCGGTGGTTCCTTGCGCTGCATTATCAGCCGCTGACGTGGTGCCGTCAGACGGTTTTGGGATATCGCCTTCATCCTCGGTCGCCGCAGCAGGCAGCGTAGTGGACGAGCGTATCGAGCTGTTTGGGGCCGGCGTCGACTGCGCAAATGCGGCTTGGGGAGCAAGGAGAACGCCTACCGTCAGAGCCATGGATACGGCAAAGCCCGCCGCACGGAGCGGCGTTAGACTGCTCGTATCCTTCCTATGGCCCATGTCGATCCTGGCATGCTTCGAAGCGTTACCCGAACGTAAAGGCTTGTGGTTAACCATTCGTTGCGACGGCATGCCTTGAGGATCAGCCGATGGACTCGGCCGGTGAAAACCGCTAACGCAGTGCCATGATCAAAAGAGCGGTAAATGTCATCGAAAACGGTGTTCTTGAGTCTGCAAAGCGGACGATCGGCACCGAGAGGCGGGCGCTTGAAGCCCTGGAGCGAGCTTTTGACGACGGCCTTACCGAGTCTTTCATGCGCGCCGTCGAGACGATCACCGGGATCACCGGTCGCGTCATCGTTACCGGTGTCGGCAAGAGCGGCCATATCGGCGTGAAAATCGCGGCGACACTGGCTTCAACGGGAACGCCGGCGTTCTTCGTCCACGCTGCCGAGGCCAACCATGGCGATCTCGGGATGATCGGCACGACGGATGTCGTTCTTGCCCTATCCAAGGGCGGAGAAAGCGCTGAGCTTCGCAGCATCGTCGCCTATACGCGTCGTTTTTCGATTCCGCTGATTGCCGTCACTTGTTCCGAGAAATCGTCACTCGCGACTGCCGCCGACATCATCCTGCTGATGCCGAACGAGGAGGAGGCTTGCCCGCATGGCCTTGCTCCGACAACGTCGACCTTGATGCAGCTGGCGATGGGCGATGCGCTGGCAATCGCCCTGCTCGACGCGCGCGGCTTTTCTGCCCGCGATTTTCATGTCTTCCACCCAGGCGGCAAGCTCGGTGCGAGTCTCAGCCACGTCGCCGACATCATGCATACGGGTGATCGCGTGCCATTGGTGGCGAAGGGGACGTCGGTGCCGGAAGCCATCTCGACACTCTCGCGCAAACACTTCGGCTGCGTCGGGATCGTGGAAGGGGACGGCCGTCTCTGTGGTATCGTTACCGAAGGCGACGTGGCGCGCAACCTCACGCGCAATCTCTCCGAGCTGCTGGTTGACGACATCATGACGCGCACGCCAAAGACGGTGAAGCCGACGGTGCTTGCAACGGCCGCGCTTGCGATGCTCAACCAGCACAGCATCGGCGCATTGATCGTCGTCGACGACGAAAACCGCCCGATCGGGCTCGTGCACTTCCATGATCTGCTGCGGATCGGAGTGGCCTGATCAGGCCGCTTCCACGGTTAGATCGCGGCCGCTGCTTGCTACCACTTTTACCTTGGTGCCGATTGGCAGGTCCGGGCCGCTGACGCGCCAGACCGTATCGTCGAGGCGAATGCGGCCGCGCCCTTCGCGAATGGGCTCCGCCAGCGTTGCGGTGCGCCCGACGAGGCTTTCGGCCCGCTGATTCAAAAAAGGCTGATCCGTTTCGCCGTGCCGCAGGGTCAGTTTGCGGCCGATGAACGTTGCCACGACGGCAAGCAGCGCAAACAGGATGGCCTGGACCTGCCAGAACCAGAAACTGCTGTCCCAGAACAGCAGCGACAGCACGCCGACGACCAAGGCAGCAAGGCCGATCCAGACGAGGAAGAAGCCCGGTGCGATCAACTCTGCCGCCAGCAGCACCAGGCCGGCGATCCACCAGCTCCAGGGTCCGAGTTCCGCGACAAGGCTGGCAATCATGGCTCAGCGCTCCGTGGTCGGGTTGAAAGGGTTGACGGGCGGTGTGGTGCGCTGCGTTGGGCGCGGCGCCGGCGGAGTCGGATTGTCGCCAAAGACCTCCTTGGCAATCGCGCCAATGCCGCCGAGCGATCCGATGAGGGAGGACGCCTCGACGGGCATCAACACGACCTTGGAATTGGTGGCGGTGCCGATCGAGGCAAGCGCTTCGGTATATTTCTGCGCAACGAAATAGTTGATGGCCTGGACATTGCCTGATGCGATCGCTTCGGACACCATCTTCGTCGCCTTGGCTTCTGCTTCGGCGAGGCGCTCGCGAGCTTCCGCGTTGCGGAAGGCCGCTTCGCGTTGGCCCTCGGCCTGGAGGATGGCGGATTGCTTGGCGCCTTCGGCGCGAAGGATCTGAGCATTTCGGGCGCCCTCGGCCTCAAGCACCTGCGCGCGCTTCTCGCGCTCGGCCTTCATCTGCCGTGCCATGGCGTCGACGAGGTCGCGCGGCGGTTGAATGTCCTTGATCTCGACGCGCGTCACCTTGATGCCCCAGGGCTGCACAGCATCGTCGACGACGCGCAGAAGGCGGTCGTTGATCACGTCGCGGTTCGACAGCAACTCGTCGAGATCCAGGGAGCCCATCACGGTGCGGATGTTCGTCATCGTCAGGTTCAGAATGGCATTCTCGAGCTGCGCGACCTGATAGGCGGCCTCGGCGGCATTGAGGACCTGGAAGAAGGCGACGGCGTCGGCCGAAATGGAAGCGTTATCCTTGGTGATTACCTCCTGCGTCGGCACGATGAGAACCTGCTCCATGACGTTCATGCGGGCGCCGACACGCTCGATGAAGGGGGTAATCAGGTTGAGGCCGGGTTCCAGCGTGCGGGTGTAGCGGCCAAAGCGCTCGATCGTGTAGCGGTAGCCCTGCGGCACCGTCTTGATCCCGGCAAACAGGACCAGGATGACGAACACCACCAGCGCAATAACGACGATATCAAAGCCGCCCAGAACCATAAAACTCCCCCGCGATAGAATCGACGGACACAACCTTAGACCAGCCGACCTGAAACGCCAGTATCTTCAACAGGCGAGACCGCTTGGTCATGGATTCGATATGGGATGTCGGTTGGCTATTCACAACGGGGTCGCTTTGGCCTAGAAGGCGAGCAGGAAATACCGGTCGCAGCCCACCCGGTCAAAACAAGGGATCCTCATCATGAAGACTATCGTCATCTGCTCCGGCGGATTGGACTCCATTTCGCTCGCCCATCGCGTGGCGGCGGAGCATCAGCTTATCGGCCTGCTTTCCTTCGATTACGGACAGCGACACCGCAAGGAACTGGACTTTGCCACAGCCTGCGCCAAGCGGCTCGGCGTGCCACACCAGATCATCGATATCCGCACCATCGGGCGGCACCTGACGGGATCGGCGCTGACCGACGACGTCGACGTGCCAGATGGCCAC
This sequence comes from Rhizobium sp. T1470, assembly GCF_042140505.1. NCBI lineage: Bacteria > Pseudomonadati > Pseudomonadota > Alphaproteobacteria > Hyphomicrobiales > Rhizobiaceae > Rhizobium > Rhizobium sp. T1470. The sequence continues at coordinate 3,734,921 of NZ_CP148091.1, read as the reverse complement.
TATGCCGAAGAGACGATGAAGGCGACCGTGGTGCCGAACCGGAACGCAATCATGCTGGCAATCGCCTTTGGTCTTGCCGCGGCTCAAAAGGCAGATGCCGTGGCCGTTGCCGTGCATGGCGGGGATCATTTCATCTATCCCGATTGCCGTCCGGGCTTCATCGACGCCTTCCAGGAAATGCAGAACCAGGCGCTTGACGGCTACGCCAGCGTCTCGCTGCATGCACCTTACGTCAACATCTCGAAGGCCGATATCGTTGCCGATGGCGCGAAATACGGAACGCCCTTTGCCGAGACGTGGTCCTGCTACAAGGGCGGTACACGCCATTGCGGGCGTTGCGGTACCTGCGTGGAGCGGCGTGAGGCCTTTCATCTTGCTGGCGTTGCCGATCCCACGGAATACGAGGATCCGGATTTCTGGGTGGCGGCAACATCAGGCTATTCGGCCAGGGAGGTGAAGTGATGTTTCGCATCACCAAGGAGTTCCACTTCTCCGCATCGCATCAGCTGACCCATTTGCCCGCCGATCACCAGTGCGCGCGGCTGCACGGACACAACTACATCGTGGTCGTGGAGCTTGCGGCTGCCGAGCTCGACGAGAACGGCTTCGTGCGCGACTATCACGAGCTTTCGCCGCTGAAGCGCTACATCGACGAGCGCTTCGACCATCGGCACCTGAATGAGGTGTTCGGCCATGACCGCGTGACGTCGGAATATCTCGCCAAGCACTTCTACGACTGGTGCAAAGAGTGGCTACCGGAAACCTCGGCCGTGCGCGTCAGTGAAACGCCGAAGACCTGGGCGGAATACCGGCCATGAGCGGGGCTCGCGAGACGCAGATCCGCGTCAGCGAGATCTTCGGGCCGACGATCCAGGGGGAAGGCATTCTGATCGGCCTGCCGACCGTCTTCGTTCGCACCGGCGGCTGCGATTATCGCTGTTCGTGGTGCGACAGCCTGCATGCGGTCGACAGCGCGTATCGCGAACAGTGGCTGCCCATGACGGTCGATGGCATATGGGCAGAGGTGACGCGGCTCTCCGGGGGCAAGCCGCTGATGGTGTCGCTCTCCGGCGGCAATCCGGCGATCCAGCCGCTTGGCGGTCTGATCGCGCACGGGCATGAGCGAGGCTATAGGTTCGCGCTGGAGACGCAGGGCAGCGTCGCCAAGGAATGGTTTGCCGATCTCGATGTCTTGGTGCTGAGCCCCAAGCCGCCCTCGAGCGGCATGGCAACTGACTTCGATGCCTTCGAGAACTGTCTCGGGATGGCCGCCGATGGACCTGAGATCGCCCTGAAGATCGTCGTTTTCGACGATCGCGACTACGCCTATGCCCGCGAGGCGGCCACCCGCTATCCCGATTTGCCCGTCTATCTGCAGCCGGGGAACCACACGCCACCGCCGCCTGATGACGACGATGCGCGCGTCGACATCGATGGCATCATGGACAGGATGCTGTGGCTCGTCGACAAGGTCACCGAGGACCGGTGGTTCGAGGCACGGGTGCTGCCCCAGCTGCACGTTCTGCTCTGGGGCAACAAGCGCGGCGTCTGACGATCAAGCCCAGCCGAGCAGTTCGCGGCGGACGACTTTCTCCAGCACCCGCATGCCGTCCTCGCTGTCGTTGAGGCAAGGAATGTGGGTGAACTGCTTGCCGCCGTGCGCATGGAAGGAGTGGGCGGCCTGTTCGGCGATTTCTTCCAACGTCTCCAGACAGTCGGAGACGAAGCCGGGGTTCAGCACGGCGATCTTCTTGACGCCGTCCTGTGCAAGTTTCTCCACCGTCTTGTCGGTGTAGGGCTGCAGCCACTCTTCAGGCCCGAAGCGGGACTGGAAGGTCACCATGAATTTGTCTTCCGGCAGCCCCAGCCGTTCGCGCAGCAGCCGGCCGGTCTTCTGGCATTGCCAGTAATAGGGATCGCCCTGCTCTGAATAGGAGAGCGGGATGCCGTGGAAGGAGGCAAGCACCATGTCCGGTTGCCAATCCAGCGCCGCCAGATGGTTCATGACCGAATTGGCCAGAGCCTCGATATAGGTCTCGTCGTCATGGTAGTCGGGGACGGTGCGAAGCGCCGGCTGCCAGCGCATCTTGAGCAGCTTCTGGAAGGCCTTGTCGTTGACCGTCGCTGTCGTTGCGGCCGCATATTGCGGGTAGAGCGGGAAGAGAACAATGCGGTCGCAGCCTTCGTCTTTCAGCGCCTGGATGCGGGACGCGATAGAAGGCGTGCCATAGCGCATCGCCCAGTCGACTCTCACGTTGGGCAGATCCTTCAGGCGCTCGGCCATCAGATTGGACTGGTTGCGGGTGTAGGTGCGCAGATAGCTTTCGTTCTTGTCCTTGTTCCAGATCGTCTCATAGGCTTTGCCTACTTTCTGCGGACGCGTGTTGAGAACGATGCCGAATAGGATCGGATACCACTTCCAGGGCGACCATTCGATGACGCGTTTGTCGGTCAGGAACTCCTTCAGGTAGCGGCGCATGGAGGCGTAGTCGGTGCCATCGGGCGTGCCCAGATTGACGAGCAAAACGCCCACCTTGCCTGATTTCACGGGCGGATGGTCCGCCGGGCGGTGCGCAGTATCAACAGTCATTTGAACCCCGGTGCTCGTCTGGTCTGCCGGCTCGTATGCGGCCGGGCTTCGATGGTCACCCTATAGGAACAAAAGCCGGCCCGGGAAACCCCGGACCGGCTTTCAGGATCGAGACAAATCGTCTTACTTCGACGGAATCTGCAGTTCCTTGCCGATCGTCAGATGGCGTGGCGCCGGCGTGCCGTTGGCCTCGGAAATCCTCGTCCAGAGCGCACCGTCACCGTAGAACTGCTCGGCAAGATCCCAGAGCGTATCGCCAGCCGCGATGACGTGGTTGGTCGGCGTGTTCGGGGCAAGCGCAGCGGGAGCTTCGGCCGTGGGTGCTGCCGGAGCCGTGGCGGGTTGCGATGCCGCCGGGGAGGCAGGCGCAGCAGGCGCGGCCTCGGTGGTTGCCGGCGCTTCGGTTCCGGAGGCCGCAACTTGTGTCACGCGGCCGTCCGTATAGGGCTTGTAGGGCGAGTGCGCGGCCAGGTATTCGGCGGTCACGTCGGCAAGGTCCGGCCCGAAGTCGTAGGCGTTCTTACCGGCCGTCTCGAAGATCGAATAGCCGTCGCCACCTGCGCGCATGAAGTTGTTGGTGACCACGCCATAGCTCTTCGCGTCGTCGAGCGGCACGAAGGCATCGCCTTCCTTGACCTTGACCGATACGACACGGCTGCCAGCGGGCTTGGCTTTGTCGAACGTGTATTTCAGGCCCGACACCTGCGGGAAGCGGCCGGCGCCCTCCTCGATCTTGCCGAGGCCGTTTTCGAGCGCCTTGCGGATATCGGCGCCCGTCAGCTGGAAGGTCGCAAGCGTGTTCTGGAACGGCAGCACGGTGATGACTTCGCCCTGCGTGACGTCGCCGGCATCAATCGAGGCACGCAGCCCACCGCCGTTCTGGATGGCGATGCTCATGCCCTGGCTTTTGCCGCGGTCGAGCATGGCGTCGGCCACGAGGTTGCCCATCGAGCATTCCTCGACGCGACACACGGTGCGGTCGCCTTGGATCGGGGCCTGGCTGGAGCCGATGACCTTCTCGCGCAGCTCCTCGATCGGCTTGGCAAGTTCGGCGATCCGGGCGGTCAGCGTCGGATCGGGCATGAAGGAGGAATCGATCAGGATCGGGTCGCCCTTGGCTCCCTTGACGACGCCGTTGTCATCGAAGGTGACGACGATGTCGCCGAGATACTTGCTGTAGGACGCGGCCTGGACCACCGGCACCTTGTAGCCGCCGGGATTGTCGACCATCGTCGGGTAGGGCCCCTCGGCCTTCGGGTCGGTGTTGGACAGCAGGCTGTGCGAATGGCCGCCGACGACGACATCCACGTCAGGAATCTTGGCGATGGCTGCGAGGTCGCGGGGATAGCCGACATGGGTCAAAGCGATGATCTTGTTGACGCCCTGCTTCTTCAGGTCTTCGACGGCTGCCGTGATGGTCTGCACGTCGTCGGCGATCATCACCTTGGGACCGGGCGAGGAGAGTTCCTCCGTGTCGTTGGTCACGGCGCCAACGATGCCGATCTTCTGGCCGCCGACGTCGAGCACCAGCGAAGGCTTGATGCGGTCGCCGAGCTTCGAGCCGTCGCCGGCCAACACATTGGCTGAAATGACAGGGAATTGCACCTTGTCGAGGAAAGTTGCCAGGCCATCCTCGCTGTCGTCGAACTCGTGGTTGCCGACGGTCATCACGTCGAACTTCATGTCGTTCAGCACTTCGGCTTCGGCCGCACCCTTGTATGTCGTGTAGAAAAGCGAGCCCTGGAAATTGTCGCCGGCATTGAGCAGCAGCACGTTCTTGCCATCGAGAGCCTGTCGGCGCTGGTCGATCGCGGTCTTCAAGCGCGCCGCCCCCCCGAAGCATTCCTTCTTGGCCTCTTCATCGGCCGAGCAGGTGGAATCAAACTTGTTGATTGACTCGATGCGCGAATGGAAATCGTTGATATGAAGAATATTGAGTTCGTAATCGGCAAAAGCGGCGCCGCTCGACAGCGCCAGCATCGACGCGGTCAGCAGACCGAATTGAAATGATTTCGTCATCCTGCTCTCCTGATTTTTTGGGCGAAGCCTTTGACCCCTGCGGCTGCGCCGTCCCTGCGTGATCGATGTTTCCACCTAGCACTAGCGGCGGCAAGAGAAAAAGCTGTGACAGCCTCGACGCTTTCCAAGAGCGGCAAACAAAAAAGCTCCCACAAAGGCCTAATGCAGTTCACTTAGTGAGCTGCGGGCAAGTTTGATGGTTCAGGATGGGGATTCGTTTTCCCATCCTGTTTTTGTTTGTGATGTCACGCACCCTTGGACATTCGGCCGAATTATCGGCTCTTTCGCAGGCGATCGACCCGGACTGGATCGCTCAGGCTCTCGCCACGACAGGCAAGGCGAGCATCCGCAAGCGCAAGCTGCCAGCCGAGCAGGTCGTCTGGCTGGTGATTGCGTTGGCCCTTTATCGTCATCAGTCGATCCCGGAGGTGGTGGCCCATCTTGATCTGGTTTTGCCCGATGAGGTCAACGCGGATATTGCCAAGAGCGCGTTGACACAGGCACGGCAGCGCTTGGGTCAGGCACCGTTGGCGCAGTTGTTTGCAATGAGTGCATCATGCTGGGATGAACGCCACCAATCCGGGCGTGCCTGGCGGGGTCTTTGTCGTTATGCCGTGGACGGCAGCACGCTGCGGACGTCCGACAGCCCGGAGAACCGGGCGCATTTTGGAGCGCAGGCCTACGCGTCTGGTGTTGTCGCAAGCTATCCGCAATTGCGGCTGCTGACGCTGACGGCGCTGGCGACGCATCTGGTGCGTGATGCGGTGTTCGGAGCCTATGGCACAAACGAGATGCTCTATGCCAAAAGCCTGCTCGACCGGGTTCCGGACCATTCGCTGACGGTCTTCGACAAGGGCTTCTTCAGTGCCAGCCTTCTCTTGCAATTGCAGACGAAGGGACATGAGCGTCACTGGCTGATTCCGGCCAAAGCCAACAGCACATGGGAACGACTGGATCCGCACCCCACCGATTATCGGGTGCGCATGAAGGTCTCGCCCCAGGCGCGGCAGGCAGAACCGGACTTGCCGGCCTTCTGGGAGGTCAGGGCCATCGAGACGACCACCAGCCATGGCAAAAAGCGCATATTGTTGACATCGCTGATGGACAGACAAACTTATCCGGCAAGCGAAATCGTCCATCAGTATGAAGAGCGATGGCGCATCGAGACAAGTTATCGCGAACTCAAGCAGGAGCTTCTCGGTAGCGAACTGACCCTGCGAAGCGGCACGCCGGAGACTGTCTATCAGGAGGTCTGGGGCGCGTTGCTGGCCTACAATCTGGTGCGGCTCGAAATGGCAGAGGTCGCGACCGAAGCCCAAGTCGAGCCAACCCGACTAAGCTTTATCACAGCCCTGCATTACCTGCGTCACGAATGGGGATGGATGGCGATCGAAGCACCCGGCAAAATCCCCGCCCACCTCACCAGATTGAGAAACAGATTGGCAGACTTGCTGCTGACAGAAAAACGGGGGCGATCATGCCCCCGTGTCGTCAAAAAACTGCCTGCCAGATACCCGATAAGAGCCGTAAGCAAACCTAAGTGAACTGCATTACCCACAAAGGGGAGCTTTCGTCGTTCGGTGTCGGTGGACCTTTACATGCGGCGCGTCAAGGTGAACTGCGCCCCGGCATCCGAGGTGCAGTTCAACTGGCTCTGGGCCACCAGCGCGCAGTTGACCTTGGACTGCGTCTTGCGCACCAGCGACGTCATGTTGATCTCGACGAGCGACGGAGAGGTGTTCACATAGGTGCCAGAAGCGAGAAGCTGGTTGCTGTCGGTCGTGCGGGTGGTGAACGTTCCCGACTGGAAGGTCGAGATGATGCCGTTCGGATCCGCCCATGAGCCTTCAACGCCCGTTGGTGCCGGATTTGCGGCGACCGGCGTCGGGCGTGGCGACGACATGGTGCAAGCAGCCAAGGCTGCGGCAGCGCCGACGAGGGCAACGAGGGTTCTGATTTTCATGAGCTTCTCCCGGCGATCGGAACGAAAACTATCCGTGTGGTTGTGGAAAGACATGGCGCGGGCTCGGCGGGAAGGCAAGTCTCCAGCTAGAGGCGGCGGCATTTATACAGCAAGCGTTACAAAAATGCCCGCCTTGCGGCGGGCAACTTCGGATGTGGTGCGGGCTAAGATCAACGAACGAGGATGTTCTTGAACTGCCACGGATCCTTGGTGTCGATCTCTTCCGGGAAGAGTCCCGGGCGACCGTCCAGCGGCGTCCAGTCGGTGTAGTGGCCTTCGACGGGTCCGAGGTATTGCGTCTGCACCTCGAGGCAGCGCTTGTAGTCGATCTCGTCGGCTTCAACGATGCCGGCGTCCGGGTTTTCGAGCGCCCAGACCATGCCGGCGAGAACAGCGGAGGTCACCTGCAGGCCGGTGGCGTTCTGGTAAGGAGCGATACGGCGGGTTTCTTCCAGCGACAGACGCGAGCCGTACCAGTAGGCGTTCTTTTCGTGGCCGTAGAGCAGGACGCCGAGTTCGTCGATGCCGTCCTCCAGTTCGTCCTCATCGAGAACGTGGTGAACGGGCTGCGACGTGCCGCCATTGCCGAACATTTCGTGCAGCGACAGCACGGCGTCGTTGGCCGGATGATAGGCGTAGTGGCAAGTCGGGCGGAATGTCGCTTCGCCATCCTTGTCGCGAACCGTGAAGTAATCCGCGATCGAGATCGACTCGTTGTGGGTGACGAGGAAGCCGTACTGCGGGCCGGGCGTCGGGCACCAGGTGCGAACGCGGGTATTGGCACCCGGCTGCTCGAGGTAGATTGCCGCCTTGCAACCCTTCTTATGCTTCTTGCCGTTCTTCGGCATCCAGTTTTCGTGAGTGCCCCAGCCGAGTTCGGCCGGCTGCAGGCCTTCGGAGATGAAGCCTTCGACCGACCAGGTGTTCCAGAAGACGTTGAGCGGCTTCGGGTGCTTGGTGCGCTGCGTGTCACGTTCGGCGATGTGGACGCCCTTGACGCCGACCTTCTTCATCAGCTTTGCCCAGCCTTCGCGGTCGTGCTGATCCGGCTCCTCGAACTTCAGGCCGATATCGTTTGCAAGATTGACGAGGGCCTTCTTGACGAACCACGAGACCATGCCCGGGTTGGCGCCGCAGGTCGAAACGGCGGTCGCGCCGCCCGGGTTCTTCGCCTTTTCCTTGCGCAGGGTTTCGCGCAGCGCGTAGTTGGTGCGGTCGGCATTTTTCATGCTCTTGTCGAAATAGAAGCCGAGCCAGGGTTCGACGACGGTGTCGATGTAGAGAGCGCCGAGCTTGCGGCAGAGCTTCATCAGGTCGACCGACCCGGTATCGACGGAAAGATTGACGCAGAAGCCTTGGCCGCCGCCTTCGGTCAGAAGCGGCTTCAGCAGCTCCTTGTAGTTGTCCTTGGTGACATGCGACTTGATGTGCCTGACGCCGTGCTTTGCCATGATTTCGGTGTGATCTGCATCGTCGCGCGGGTCGATGACTACCATCCGGCTCTTGTCGAACTTGAAGTGGCGCTCGATCAGCGGCAGCGTGCCGCGGCCGATGGAGCCAAAGCCGATCATCACGATCGGGCCGGTAATTTCGGCATATACCGGGTGGGTCTTTTCCGTCATTCTTTTCTCCTGTGGAAGGCGACGAAGGCGATGAGCCCTAAGAATTCATCTGAAATGGCGCAGATTATGCGAAGTGACCGGCTCTAACCATAAAACCACGTCACAATAAAGAGCGTTCGGGCCGGGAAGACAAATATCAGTCAGGAAAGAGGGCGTCTAAGAGCGCCCGAAGCTTGGCGGTAAGCTCTGCCTTCTGCAAGGTCAGGCCCTTGTAGGCCGCCTGCTGCTCATAGAGGCCATCCAGTTGCGCGGCGAAACTTGCGGCGAGTTTGCCGGCATTCGGATGATGGGCGATGGCCGCGATGGGATCGACATAGACGCGGATGGTGAAGAGGATATCGCCCGACGCCGGCAGCCTGCGCAGTGTCTGACGCTCGACGCGCGCAAAGCGCTCGGCAAGCGTGAACGGTTCGGAAGACGGCGGGCGACGGTGCTTGGAAAGCGGCAGGAAGAGATCGTCGGTGACGTTGACGGACCAGTTCAGCCGCTCGACCGGCTGCGAGACCTGCAGATTGTCGAAGATGCGGGTGATGAGCGCCGCATTGCGCGTCCCTTCGCCGAAACCCGGCACATCGGCGTGGATTGCCTGCATCGGGCGGCCGAACTTTTCCTTAAGCGACCAGGAAGACGGGAAGGCAACGAAGCCGGCGACGAGATGCCAGCCGTCCTCCTCGCGACGCATGATGACGAGATCGTCCTGCACCAGCAGTCCGGCGCGCAGCAAGGCAGGCGCGTCCCGGTCGGCGGCATCGGCAATGTTGTGGGCGAGCTCCGGATGGCATTCTGAAAGGTGAACCTGCAGGAGATCGAAAACCTCCTGTTGCGCCTCCGCGGTCTCCTTCTTGGCGACGAAGATCTCGTCGCGATGGCTCTCGATCAGTCGTCGCTTTTCACCGGTATAGCGGCCCCAATCGCCATCCGGTTCGATCCATCGGGCAAGATCGAGTGGCATCAAGCCGATGGTGAACGGGCGGGCGGAGCCGTCATAGGGCGTGTAGGCCGGAAGCGTCATGACCGCACTCTATGCCGTCAACGTCCCCTGATGGAAGACCATCCGCCACTGACCGCGGGCATCATGGTGCCAGATGGAGCTGCGCAGCGATCTGATGGGTGGGCCGCTCGTGGTGGACCGCGCCGCCCTGTAGGTGACGAGCGCCAGGTCGGGTGAGAGCAATTGCATCTCGAAATCGGTCAACGTGCGCGTTGTTCCATCCGGCGGCTCGGCGAGCAGGGCGACGATGATCTCCTCATAAAGATACAGGCCGCCGGAAGCGCCGATCTCCCGAAAGTCGGGCGAGAGAAGAGATTCGAGCGCAGGGCGCGAATTGCGCACCTCCGGCTCGAACAGCCGTTGTTCCAGAGATTGAAGATGCTCGCTGAGGTCGCTCATGCCACTGCCACGTTGGTGCGTTCAGCCTTTCAAAATATCCAATCCCGCCGCCGTCGTGGTGATGGCGACCTCGGTGATATCGTATTCGGCTACGCCATGGATGGTGAAGGGGTCTTGTGCAACATAGGCCTCGATTTCGGCGCGCTGACCGACCGAAAGGATAACACCGCCGGTGCGCGGCACCTTGCGGCCAGAGCCAAGAAACCACCCCTTTGCGTATCCGTGCTTCACCCAGGCCATATGCGGCTCCATGTATTTGTCGGCTTCCTCGTTCGGCTTCACATAGGTCAGGGCGAGGATGAGCATCGCAGAATTTCCTTTCAGTGTTGCGTTCTGACGCATGTGAATATTCAATTGGCGTGCAACCATCCATATTCTTTTTAGAGTTCTGCGCCAAACTGCGAACCGTTGATTTCAGCACGCCCGGAACAATTGGATGAACCAGATATCTGAGCGGCTTGCCGAATTGCAGGAAGACAGCGCCGTCCTGATCGCCATGTACGATCAGGAAGACCGGTTGCGCTATGCAAACGCGGCCTTTCGTTCGACTTACGCCTTAGAACCTGATGAGACGCCGTTGTGGTCGGAACTCATGCGCCGCAACACGCGAGCGGGCAGGGGCACGATCATTCGCACAGCCGATTTCGAGACATGGCTCGTTTCCGCACAATCGCGCCGCGGCAAGCTGCCGTTCCGGGCGTTCGAAACCGACGTCGTCGGCGGCCGCTGGTTCTGGATGACCGAGACGGTGCAGAAGGACGGCTGGATGCTCTGCATCGCCAGCGACATTACGCATCTGAAGCAAAGCGGGCGCGAGGTGCGGCAGGACCGTGATTTTGCGTTGCGGGCCTCGCAGACGGATGAACTGACGAGCGTTTCCAACCGTCGTTTCATGATGGCGGCGTTGGAAAGCCTGATAGCACGTCAAGACTTTGCCAATGCAGGCGTCATCGGCTGCATCTGCATCATCGATCTCGACTTCTTCAAGCGCATCAATGACATCTATGGCCACCAGTTCGGTGATGATGTGCTGATCGATTTCTCGCGCCGCCTGCAGCCGGTCATCCGCCGACGTGACAGCTTCGGGCGGATCGGTGGCGAGGAATTCATGCTGATCCTGCCGGATACAACTCTGGCGCAGGCTGAGCTGATCATCGACCGCATAGTCAGGATGGTGCGCGGCGCCCGCCCCATACCGACGGTACCTTCCTTCGGTTACACATGCTCGGCGGGCCTGGCGGAGTTGCGGCCCGGCGAGACGGCGCGCGAAGTCTATGCCCGCGCCGACGAGGCCTTGTATAACGCCAAGCAGAGCGGCCGCGATCGGCTGAAGATCGTGGCCTAGCCGATAAGCCGGGCCGGGATCAGTCCACGCAGCGAATTGCCCACATAGAGTTTTCCTGCCGTCAGATCTTTCACAGAGAGGCGTCCAACGCGTGCCTTGCGCTGGCAGATCAGTTCTGTGCGCAGCACGCCGGCCAGCAGGCCGCAAGAAATTGGAGGCGTGCCAAGCGTGCCGGATCCGTCGTCGAGGAAGACGGAGGTGATCGTGCCTTCGCAGACTTCGTCACGTTCGTTGAGAAGCAACATCTCGTCGGCTTCGACGGTCGCGCATTCGGCGCGCGCGGCCTCGTAGACCCCACGGCGCGTGGTCTTCAGCCGCAGCAATCTGTCAGTGGAATCGACGCGGGTGTCGGCGATCCTAATCGTCCATTCGGTGCCTGCCGGCGCCGGCACGAAGGGACCCGAGGTCACGTCGATGCGCCCCATGCGATCAAGCGTCAGCCGCATGCGCAGAGCCGTCGTGGCGCCGGCAACGGCCTCCTCCAATTTCGCAGCAGCATTCGTGGGGTCGGGAAAGCCGATGCGACGGGCGGAGCGGGAAAGGCGGGCAAGATGCAGGTGCAGCCGAACGAAGCCGGCTTCCGGTTCCCAGCGCAGCGTTTCGATCAGCGAGAAGTCGCTCATCACGCGATCTCCTGATCACCGATGGCGAAGCGCGCCTTCAGCAGGCACTCCTCGTACTCAGCCTCGGCAGTCGAATCGAAGACGATGCCGCCGCCAACATTGAAGACGGCCTTGCCGCCGGCAAACAAGCTGATGGTGCGGATCGCGACGGAGAAGCGCATGGCGCCGCTTGGCGAAATCATGCCGATCGCGCCGCAATAGGCGTCGCGCGGCACGTCTTCCAACTGGTGCAGGATCTGCATGGCGCGGAGTTTCGGGGCACCGGTGATCGATCCGCAGGGAAAGAGCGCGGCGAAGATATCGCGGATTTCAAGATCAGGAAGAAGTCTCGCCTGCACGTGGCTGACCATCTGGTGCACGGTTGGGTAGGTCTCGATGTCGAACAGCTTGGGAACGTCGAGCGTGCCGACTTCTGTGATGCGCGAGATGTCGTTGCGCAGCAGGTCGACGATCATGCGGTTTTCGGCCTGGGTTTTGATATCCTCGCGCATCGCGGCAATGATCGCGGCGTCCTCGACGTCGCTCGCTCCGCGTTTTGCCGTCCCCTTCATTGGGTGGGTTTCGATCCAGCCTTCCTCGTCCGTGCGGAAGAAGAGTTCGGGCGAGCGTGAAAGGAGGACCGGGCCGCCGAGATCGACAAGCGCGCCGTATTTCACCGGCTGCCGTTCGATCAGTGACCAGAATGCCGCGCGCGGATCGCCACTCCAGTGGGCGGTGATCGGCATGGTCAGGTTCGCCTGGTAGCAATCGCCCTGGCGCAGATGCCAATGCAGGCGGTCAAAGCGTCGCTTATAGGTAGTGAAATCCCAGCCGGCCTTGGGTTCGCTCAGGAATTCCTCGTTCTCGCTGCGCTGCTTGGGCTGGGCAAGCGGATGGGTATCGGCCCGCGGGGCATCGAAGACACCGAAGGCGAGAAGCGGCGTTTCCCGACCTTCACTCGTGAAGGCTGCCATCTTTTCCTCGAAGAGGTAACCAGCCTCATAGGCCATGTAGCCCGCCAGCCACTTGCCTGCGGCTTTTGCCTCTTCCATGCGAGAAAGTCCCGCAAAGACCTCGGCGCGCGTCCGGGCGATGATGATCTCCGACGGATCGGAAAAGAGCATCACTTCCCCGGTCGTATCGTCCCGGAAGAGGATGTGTGGCTCTGAAATTGTCATCCGCGCTCCCGTCTGCTGACATCGATTGCTCTGGACTTCCGCATTCCTGTGACAAGCACAGGAATGCGGGAGAAGGGGGCTACCTTCATCCTTCCTCGTGAGCGTTGCAGACAATGCCCGTCGGTCGCTCCGCCCGCCGCAACGAGCAGCAGATGCAGCTTGTGGTCGGCCTCGCTGTGGCGTCTCAGCCTCTATCAAGCGCTTCCAATTCGTCGATCAGCCCTTCGATCATCGACAGGCCCTTGCTCCAGAACGACGGATCAGTCGCATCGAGGCCGAAAGGCTTCAGCAGCTGCGAATGGTGCTTGGTGCCGCCGGCCTTCAGAAGTTCGAAATACTTCTCCTGGAAGCCCTTGTCGGGCTTCTGATAGACGGCATAGAGCGAGTTCACCAGGCAATCGCCGAAGGCATAGGCGTAGACGTAGAAGGGCGAGTGAATGAAGTGCGGGATGTAGGCCCAGTAGGTCTCGTAGCCCTCTGATATCTTGATTGCCGGTCCGAGGCTCTCCGACTGCACGGACAGCCAGAGTTCGCCGATGTCCTCCGGCGTCAGTTCGCCCGCCTTGCGGGCCGTGTGGACCTTACGCTCGAACTCGTAGAAAGCAATCTGGCGCACGACCGTGTTGATCATGTCCTCGACCTTCTGAGCGAGCATCGCTTTGCGTTCGCGCTTGTCCTTCGTCTTGTCGAGGAGTGCCCGGAAGGTCAGCATTTCGCCGAAGACCGAGGCCGTTTCGGCGAGAGTGAGCGGCGTCTGGCACATCAAGGCGCCCTGGGCGCTGGCGAGGACCTGATGCACGCCGTGGCCGAGCTCATGTGCAAGCGTCATCACGTCGCGCGGCTTGCCGAGATAGTTGACGAGCACATAGGGGTGGGCCGATGGGACCGTCGGATGCGCGAAGGCGCCAGGCGCCTTGCCGGGGCGGACCGGCGCGTCGATCCATTGTTCGTCGAAGAAGCGTTTGGCGATCGCAGCCATCTCCGGCGCGAAGTCGCCGTAGGCAGAAAGCACGGTGTCCTTCGCCTCGCTCCAGGAGATGACGGCGTTGGAGGTCTCCGGCAGCGGCGCGTTGCGGTCCCAGAAGTTCATCTGGTCCATGCCGAGCCACTTTGCCTTCATCTTATAATAGCGGTGCGAGAGGCGCGGGTAAGCTTGCTTGACGGCGGCAGCGAGCGCATCGACCACGTCGCGCTCGACGCGGTTGGCAAGGTGCCTGCTATCGGCAATGTCCTCGAAGCCGCGCCAGCGGTCGGAAATGTCCTTGTCCTTGGCGAGCGTGTTGGTGATCAGCGTGAAGGTGCGGAGGTTTTCCTTGAAGGTCTTGGCCAATGCCATCGCGGCCTTGTGGCGAACCTCGGGGTCCTTTTCCTGCAGCATGTTCAGGGTGACTTCCAGCGGGAGCTTTTCGCCGTCGATGTCGAAGCGCAGTTCCGTCATCGTCTCGTCAAACAGGCGATTGAAGGCGGCCGCCGACGTCATCGATTTTTCGAGGAAGAGCTGTTCCAGCTTGTCGTCCAGCTGGAAGGGCTTGTCCTTGCGCAGGTCGACGAGCCAAGGGCGATAGTGGCCGGCATCCGGATCGTTCGCCATGCAGGCATCGATGACCGCATCGTCGATGCGGTTGAGTTCGAGTGCGAAGAAAAGAAGGTGGCTGGAAAACTCGGTGATCTTCGCTTGCGCGTCGCCATATAGCTTGCCGTTGACCGGGTTTGACGTGTCGGAGAAATAGGTGAGGCCGGCAAAGGAGCCGAGGCGGCCGATGATGTCGTCCAGCGCCTCGTATTCCTTCAGCGCCTGGCCGATGCCCTCGGTGCCCGTCCTGGTCGCGGCGTCGGCAAGCTTGCCCTTCCACTTCTCTTCGAAGGCGATTGCCTGTTTGCCGGCCTTGTCCATGTCGCCGGTGAAGGCCGTCGAGGTTGCGGAAGGGTAGAGGTCCTGCAGTTTCCACGTCGGCAACTCGCCGAGGGCGGCATCCGTCGCGGAGGCAGCCGAACTCGCCGAAAATTTAATGGCGGTGCCGGAGAGCGTGTTTTTCATCATCGGGGTCCTCTTCCTCTTTTGCGACAGGCTTGACTGTCTATGCGCCCAAAGGCTTGGCATCAAGGGGTTTTCGGTTGCTCGCAAGCTCCGTTTCGGGTCGGATTCAGTGCCGTCACAAACGTTAAAATGCAATTGTTTCTCAAAACTGGATGTTCAAGCCTTTCTGCCAGAGTGCGTCTCAGGTTTCGCATGAAGTGAGGCAGCAATGACCGGTTACAATGAGCTCAAGGGTGCAGCGCAGATTCTTGTCGTCGAGGACGACCCAATCCAGCGTCGGCTGCTCAAGAATGCGATCGAGCGTCACGGCCACGTCGTCCATCAGGCCGAAAACGGCCGGATCGGTCTGGAGATGGTGAAGAGAGGCAGCGGCCTCTACAACATCATCGTTCTTGACTTGATGATGCCCGAGATGACGGGTCTCGAATTCCTCGAGGCACTGCACGAGTTCGGCACTCATGTTCCGGTGATTGTCCAGACGGGGCAAGGCGGTATCGAGACCGTGGTGCAGGCCATGCGTGCCGGCGCCTTCGATTTCGTCGTCAAGCCGGTTTCTCCCGAGCGGATCGCCAATTCGATCTCAAACGCCCTGAAGCTCGACCAGCGCGAGGTCAAGGCGCGCGCCGGCCGTCGGTCGCGCTCCGGTGCCGTCGGTTTCGACGACATCGTTTCGGCCAGCCCGGCGATGCTGCGCGTCATCGATCTGGCGCAACGCGCCGCGCAGTCGAACATTCCTGTCGTGCTCGAAGGCGAGTCCGGCGTCGGCAAGGAACTGGTGGCCCGCGCCATCCAGTCCGGCAGCGACCGGTCCGGCAAGCCGTTCGTCACGGTCAATTGCGGCGCCATTCCACACAATCTGGTCGAAAGCATCCTCTTCGGTCACGAGAAGGGTGCCTTTACCGGCGCCACCGATCGGCATATCGGCAAGTTCATGGAGGCCGATGGCGGCACGATCTTCCTCGACGAGATCGGCGACTTGCCGCTCGAGGTCCAGGTCAAGCTGCTGCGCGCTGTGCAACAGGGGGAAATCGAGACCGTTGGCGCGCGCACGGCGCACAAGGTCAATGTCCGCCTGATTTCGGCAACCAACAAGGACCTGATCGAAGAGGTCAAGAACGGCCACTTCCGCGAGGACCTGTACTATCGCCTGAACGTCTTCCCGATCACCATCCCGGCGCTGCGCAAGCGCAAGGAGGATATTCCGCACCTCGTGCGGGTCTTCGCCGAGCGCTTCTCCAGCGAGCAGAAGGGCAGCCACCGCATGTCGGTGAGCTCCGGTGCTTTGGCCTTGCTCACTGCCTATGACTGGCCGGGTAACATCCGCCAGCTCGAGAACGCCATCTTCCGCGCGGTCGTCCTTGCCGAGGGGGGCGAACTGACCGAAGCAGACTTCCCGCAGATCGCCGCGCAGCTGCCCGAATACGAGGTCGTCGATCACTTGGCGCTGGTCGCAGACAACACACGCCACGACCGGCAAAACGACTTCTCGACCGAAGACTATCCGGCCCATCAGGCCAGCGTCGAAGAGGCGGTCGCACGAATCACGGAGGCGCCGGACAACGCGATTGCAAGCACAAATCCTGCCGGAGACGTGCGAAAGCTTGCGGATGTGGAGGAGGAACTGATCCGATTCGCCCTTAAATTCTATCGCGGGCAGATGAGTCAAGTGGCCCGAAAACTGGGCATCGGGCGATCCACATTGTACCGAAAACTCAAGGATTACGGCATCGATCCGGACAATCCGCAGAAGGACGCCGCATAGGTCTTCTAAATTAACATTCCGGCAATCATCTTTTGTTACCAATCATAAACCACTTGTTAGTGGCCTGTTCACTATGTAAAGAAAAGGTTGATCACGTGTGGCATTTTTGCCATCGTGTGACCGCATTTAACAGCCAACGGTGTCAAAGAGGACCATCGGCTGTCTGACGGGGATTGAGTTTGCCGGATCTGAATGGGAATACGAGACCTTCGCGCTTGAGCTGGCGCCCAAGGTACACGGACCTTTGCGGAAAGGTGTTTAGGACGGTTATGGCCGCCCTTCTCGCACTCGTCGTTTCGTCACCAGTTCTGGTCAGCTCGCCTTCCGAGGCGGCCGGCGAAACACGCAGTCTCAAACTCTATTTCATTCACACCGGCGAAAAGGCCGTCATCACCTACAAGCGAAACGGCCGGTACGATCCGAAGGGTCTGCAGCAGCTGAACCGATTCCTTCGCGACTGGCGCAAGAACCAGCCGACGAGAATGGACCCCCGCCTTTTCGACCTCATCTGGGAAGTCTACCGCCAGAGCGGCTCGCGCGACTATATCAACGTCGTCTGCGGCTTCCGTTCGCCGGCCACCAACGCCATGCTGAAGGGCCGCTCGCGCAATTCCGGCGTCGCCGAGAAGAGCCAGCACATGCTCGGCAAGGCGATGGATTTCTTCATTCCTGATGTCAAACTCGCCACTTTGCGCGGCATTGGCATGAAAATGCAGGTCGGCGGCGTTGGATTCTATCCGAAATCCGGCTCTCCCTTCGTTCACATGGATGTCGGCGGCGTCCGCGCCTGGCCGCGCATGAGCCGCGAAGAACTGGTCCGGCTTTTCCCGAACGGCAACACGATGCACATCCCATCGGATGGCCGTCCGCTGCCGGGTTACGAGCAGGCCGTGGCCGATTACAAGCGCCGCGTGAGCTCTTCGCAGGTGCAGATGGCAAGCTCCGGCGCTTATTCGGGCTCGTCATCGAGCGACCAGCCCAAACACAAGACGCTGTTTGCCGCCCTGTTTGGGGGTGGCGCCGACGAGGCTGAAGACAGTTCCGATGATGATAGCAGCGCAGCCGTGGCGGTCGCCAAGGCGTCGCCGCCGACGGCTGACATGCCAAACGCCGCCAATCCCGGCGAGCAAGTGCCCGCGCAGGCTACCGAAGTCGCAAACGTAACCGCGCCGGTTCCGCAGGTGCGTCCGGCGTTCGCCAATCAGCAAGGCGGTAGCGAGGTGGCTAGCGCCCTTGTCGCTCCGCAATCCGGAAACGCAGCGCAACAGGCCCTTTCTGCTGTGACTGAGCAAGGTCAGCAGCAGTTCGCGGATCTCAGCGCCTACAGCGTACCGGTGCCTTCTCTGCTTGGACCGCGCCGCTCTGCGGGTGACGCGGAAGTCGCTTCGGCCGATCCGGCTGCGGGGACGGGGAGCCTCACAGCAGTTCCGAGGCCGGCTGAACGACCGGCGCTTGCCGAAAAGCTTCTGGCAGCGGCGAAGGCCGATGCTGAAGCCGAAGACGACGTGGCAGACCAGGAGGATACGCTTTCTCCGGCCGTTGCCGATGCCCTTGACCAGCAGAATGGTGACGACGACCGTCAGGTCGCGTCCAGCCAGCCGCCGGTCACGAGCGTCGAGCAGGTTATCAACGCGGCAACGCCACAAAAGGTTCCAAGCGAAAAGTCGCCACTGCAGCTTGCCGCTCTCGCGCCTGCCACGAAGTCCGCAAGCTTCGGCGATGCCTTCGATGCACCGAAGTCGGCGGATGCCAATGGGCTGTCGCAGGGCCTGCCGACCAAGGGTGGCCGCCCGACGAAGCATGAGGCCGCAGAAGCCGACGCCAGCCGTGCGACGGTTCGCACCGAGCCGAAGCTGACGCAGAAGATCATCTCGCAGTGGGCGCTCACCAATGCCCGCATGGAAATGGTCACCAGGCCGGTCAAGGCGCCGCGCTTCGTCAGCCAGACGCTGCGTGCCCAGCCGACTGCAGTCTATGCCGAAGGCTTCACCAAGACGGCCTCCATCGATCCGGGCCGCTTCAGCGGCAGCGCCGTCAACTTCATGGAAGTGCGGAAGTTCGACTCGAACTAAGGGCGACAAGGAAGAGTTTGGAAGGGCCGTCGGAGCGATCCGGCGGCTCTTTTGTTTTGCGGACTGTGGCGGAAAGTCGCGCAGTGAGACGTCGCTTCCTGAAGAGCGGGGTTGATTTTCATTTCCATGTCGAGAATAAAGCTCCTCCGATATTCTCTCAAAGTGAAGCTATGGATCTGTCGTCAATCGAAATTTTCAAGGCGGTCGCATCTCATTGCAGCGTCACGAAGGCGGCGGCGGCAGTCGGCCGCGCACCGTCGAACGTCACGACGCGCATCCAGCAGCTCGAAGAGGATCTCGCGGTGGCGCTGTTCAGCCGCGACGGCAAGAAGATGTCGCTGACGCGCGAAGGCTTGATCTTCCTATCCTATGCGACGCGGCTTGCCGATCTGGCGGAGGAAGCAAGGCAGGCCGTGCGTCCGCTGGCGGTATCGGGCACACTTCGCGTCGGAACGATGGAGAGCACGGCCGCAAGCCGGCTTCCGGATGTGATCAGGCGGTTTGGATCGCTTTGGCCCCACGTCTCCCTGCAGCTCACAATGGGAGCAACGCGAGACCTCATGCAGAGCGTGCTGGCCGAAGAGCTGGACTGCGCATTGGTCGCCCGGCCGCCAGAGACGTCGCTCGACCAGACACGCTACGGGGATCTCGACCTGGGCAGGTTCGATGCGCGGCGCATCTATGTCGAGGACCTCATTCTCGTCCTTCCTCCGAAACACCCCGACGTCAAAGCCGCGGCCGACCTGCGTGTTGGGACACTTGCCGTGATGGAGCCAGGGTGCACCTATCGGCGGATGGCCGAGGAGTGGGCTCAGGGCGTCACCCCGCTGCGCACGCTGGAACTCGCCTCCTACCATGCGATACTCGCGAGCATTGTCGCCGGCAATGCCTTTGGCGTAATGCCGCGCTCGGTGTTCGATCTCTTGCGCTGGCCCGTCGACATCGTCACCGGTAAGATCGGTGCGGTGGAGACATTTCTCGTCCACCGAAAGGGCGAGCGATCGGATTCGTTCGAGGCCTTTCACGACGTCCTCATTGCCTCGCGGGGCAGGGACGGTCCCTCAATTCCCGGCGGCTGACGTCAGCCAGCATCCTTCTCTCAATCAGGCGTTCGTTTCACACACTCTTCGGTTCGTCATGTCAAATCCCAGCAGTCCAAAGGTCGATCCTCGTCACCGCTTCCGCCTCCGCCTGTTTTCGCCGATCCTGGCCGGCGCCACGCTGCGGGAGCGCATGCTTGCCTGCCTTGGCGCACTGATTGCGATCGCGCTGACCGGTATGGTCTGCGGTTACTTCTTTGGCCAGGGCTCTCATCTGCCGTTGATTGTCGCGCCGATGGGCGCTTCGGCCGTTCTCCTTTTCGCCGTGCCGGCAAGCCCGCTGGCGCAGCCATGGTCGATCATTGGCGGCAACACGATTTCCGCGATGATGGGTATCATCGCCGCGCACTTCATCCATGAGCCGATCATCGCAATTGGCGTGGGTGTCTCGCTGGCGATCGGTGCCATGTCGTTCACCCGCTGCCTGCACCCGCCCGGCGGTGCTGCGGCGCTGACCGCTGTGCTGGGCGGCCCGGCAGTGGCAAGCTGGGGGCTGCTCTTCCCCTTCGTGCCGGTGGCACTGAACTCCTGCATTCTGGTGGCGCTCGGCATTGTCTTTCACAGGCTCGGGCGGCGAAACTATCCGCATATCGCCGCTCCGGCGCCGGTCAATACGCATCAGACGATCGATCCGCCGTCCGCGACACGCAACGGTTTTCGCGAGGAGGATGTCGACGCGGCGTTGGCGAAATTCGAGGAAACCTTCGATATCGATCGCGGCGACCTGAGCCGCTTGCTGCGGCAGGTCGAGGTCGAGGCCGCCGTTCGCTCCCACGGCACTGTCCGCTGTGCCGATATCATGTCGCGCGATGTGATCGCGGTCGGCGAGAACGCCACCGCGGAAGAGGCGCGCGCTCTGCTCCTAAAGCACAATGTCCGCACGCTTCCCGTAAAGGATGGCAGCGGCCGATTGATGGGCACGGTCGGGCTGCGGGAATTGATGCAGGCCGAGCAGCTTTCCGATCACATTGCAACGGCGGCAATCGCCTCTCCGGATGCGCCCGCCATCAGCCTGTTGCCTGACCTGACGGACGGGCGCACCCACGCAGTTGTCATTGTCGATGCCGGCGGCCACGTGCTTGGGCTCATCTCGCAGACGGACCTGCTCAGCGCCATTGCTCACATGCTGCCGGAACAGACAGGGCGCATCGCCGCCTGAGATGGCGTCTAGAAGGCAGTGGCCGGCCCGAACTGCAGGTAGGCGGCTAGGCTGAGTGTGGACAGGGAAACCGCGAGCACCGGCGCCGGTGCCCGCATCGTCCAACCGAGAAGCAGGCCTGGTGCCGCGATCAGCATGCCGAGCCATGGCCCGTTCCCGGCAAAGGCCAATCCAAGAGCGGAAAGGCTGACGGCGCTGGCAATCGTCGTGAGGAGCGCGGTCGCCACCGCCGTCTGTGTTTCGCCGCGAAAGATGCTGCTGAAGCGCGGCCAGCTCAAGGCAATGGCCAGAACGAGGAAGACGGGGGCGATCGTCTGCAACTGCATCAGCGCGCGCCCATGACCAAGCGGAGATCGCTTTCGACGTGACTGGCATCGCCAGCGACGGTCTGGCGTGCCGCAAGCGCGCTGCCGACAGCGATCAGCACAGGATTGTCATAGCCGATTTCCGCAATCCCTTTTGAGATGGTCGCGAGCCTGCCGCTCCAGTGGCGTTCTGTTGCACGACTGACGTCGCTGATGATGACGGCCGGCGTTTCAGGCGACAGGCCTTCCGCCACCAACCGATCGGCGATGAGCGGTGCTGTTCGCCCGCCCATGTAGAAGACGGTGGTCGTCCCCGGATCGGCGACGGTCCAATCGACATCGACGGGCAGGCCGCCATGGCGAGAGTGGCCGGTGATGAAGCGGACGGATTGCGCGTGGTCGCGATGCGTCAGCGAAATCCCGAGGCGGGAGGCCATGGCACTTGCCGCAGTGATGCCGGGGATGACATCGACCGGAATGTTCTCGCGATCGAGATGGGCAATTTCCTCGCCGGCGCGGCCGAAGATCATCGGATCACCGGACTTCAGGCGCACGACGCGCTTGCCTGATTTGGCGAGCTTCACCATGATGTCGTTGATGTCTTCCTGGCGGCAGCTCGTGCGGCCGCCGCGCTTGCCGACCAGCATGCGCTTGGCCTCACGCCGAGCGAGCTCCAGGACCTCCGAAGAAACCAGGTCGTCGAAGAGGATCACATCGGCGGCCTGCAGGGCACGCACGGCTTTCAGGGTCAGCAGTTCCGCATCGCCGGGGCCGGCGCCGACCAGCGTCACTCGGCCACCTCTGGAAGAGTGGGCGGCGGGCGCTTCCCGAAGCCGTTCGGCTTCCTTGAGAAGCAGGCCGCCGACGCTCTCCTCCGGCGTATCGGAACTTGAAAACGCGCGATCGACAAAACGCTCCCAAAAGGCGCGGCGCAGCGGCCCCGGCGTGAGCCGCTCATTGATCCTGTCTCGCAGCGAGTGGGCCAGTTCCGCCCAACCCTTCAGCGCTCGCCAGCAATGTCTCGATCCGCCGCCGGATTGCCTGGGCGAGGATGGGTGCAGCACCATCGGTCGAGATCGACACGACGACCGGTGAGCGGTTGACGATCGAGCCGAACTGGAACTGGCAGAAGGCGGGCTTGTCTATGACATTGACCGGTACGCCTGCCTTGCAAGCAGCGTCAAAAAAGGCCTGCGCCTCATCGTCTTCCTCACAGTCGGCGATGGCAATGGCCGCGCCGGCGAAGATCGTTGCCTCCCATACGCGTGGGTGACGGGTGAAGCCGCCTTCGGTATGTTCGGCACCCCGTACGATCAGCTGTTCGAATGTCTCGGAAAGCTCGTTTGCATAGACATCGACTTTCGCGCCGCAGGCAGCGAGAAGCTCGGCCTTCCAGGCGGCGGCATCGGAACCGCCGGCGACGATCACGCGCTTGCCTTCGAGCGCCCAAAAGACCGGCAGCTTGGCAAGCGGCTCCATGCGGGCGGGTGCTTCACTCCGCGGCTGCTGCAAGACATCCATCGATGATCCCCCTGATCTCGGCGCGGCAGGAGCCGCAATTGGTTCCGGCATTGAGTTCTTTGCCGACGGCTTCGATGCTGTGGCAGCCGCCGCGAACGGCGGCGACGATCTGGTTGACGCCGACGCCGAAGCAGGAACAGACGGTGGCGCCCGGATCAGGCTTGTCTGCGCCAGGGCGACCCGCAACGAGAGCGAAGCGCTTGCGCAGATTGGTGTGTTCGGCGGTGAGCTGCGAGATCGCCCAGTTGCGGGCAACCGCCACCGGTTCGCGCGCCAGGAACAGGGCCGCAATCAGCCGCCTGCCGTCGAAGAAGGCGAGCCTCAGATCGCCGGATTGCTGGTCGGCGTAACCAAGTGGTTCGACGCCGTCGGGGATAGCGAAAGTGGTGCGGCACCACGCGCACCAGTCCTCCACCGGTTGGTCGAAGGCGAGCTCCACCCGCCACCCGCCTTCGGCCTTTGCCAACGCCCAATACGCGGCATCGAGATTGTCCGGCTTGGCTTGGGAGACCGCAAAGCCGTAGCGCGCCGCCTTGAAGCGTCGGGCAGCGACTGCGACGTTTTTCGAGGCGGGTTGGCCCGAGTGCGCGTCGGTCAAAGGCGCGACGAGGGCGTCGATGCGGGCCTTGGCGGCAAACTGATCGTTCCAGTGCATAGGCACGAAAATACTGCCGCGGGCCTGGCGCTCTGTGATCAGGGCGCGAACCACGGCTCTGCCGTGCGGGCTTTCGATCTCGACGAGGCCGGCTTTGCCGACGCCGATTTCGATAGCGTCGCGCGGGTGCAGCTCGGCGAAGGGCTCGGCGATGTGGGAGGAGAGGCGTGCGCTTTTGCCGGTGCGCGTCATCGTGTGCCACTGGTCGCGGATGCGGCCGGTGTTCAGCGTGAAGGGATAGTCGGCGTTGGTGCGATCAGAGGCGGCCGGTTTGACGGCGATGAAGCGTGCCTTGCCGTCAGCGTGGTAGAAGCCGCCCTTGGCGAAGAAGCGGGTCTCAGTCGCACCGTGGCCTGCAGGCTGCGGCCACTGGAAAGGCGGGAGTTCGTCATAGGACTGACGGTTCATACCGACGTATGAACCGATGTCGAAGTCGCGATTGCCGTTGTTCTCGAAGGCGGAGAGGGCGGCATGCTCGTCGAAGATCTCCGCATTGGAGGGGAAGTCGAAGGCTTGGGAAAAGCCCATCCGCCGGGCCACCTCGGCGAGCTGCCACCAATCGGCGCGCGCTTCTCCCGGTGCATCGAGGAAGGAGCGCTGGCGCGAGATGCGGCGCTCGGAGTTGGTGACCGTACCGCTCTTTTCGCCCCAACCCAACGAGGGCAGAAGGACGTGGGCGTGACGCGTGGTATCGGTGTCCTTCAGGACGTCGGAGACGACGACAAACGGACAGGCCTTGATGGCGGCTTCGACGGCGTCGGCATCCGGCATGGAAACGACCGGGTTGGTCGCCATGATCCAGAGCGCCTTGATGCGCCCGTCGGCGACGGCCCTGAACATGTCGACCGCCTTCAGACCCGGCTTTCCGGCAATCGCCGGCGACCGCCAGAAGCGTTGGACGCGGTTGCGATCCTCAGCACTTTCGATTGCCATGTGGGCGGCAAGCATGTTGGCAAGCCCGCCGACCTCACGCCCGCCCATCGCATTCGGCTGGCCGGTGAGGGAGAAGGGCCCCATGCCGGGCCGGCCAATACGGCCGGTGGCGAGGTGACAGTTGATGATGGCGTTGACCTTGTCCGTACCTGACGAGGACTGGTTGACGCCCTGGCTGTAGCAGGTGACCACCTTCTCGGTGGCGGCAAAGAGGCGATAGAACTCGCGAAGCTGCATGGCTGGCAGGCCGGTCAGCTCCAACACTTCGTTGAAGGAGGTGCCGGAGGCGGACGAAAACGCCTCGGCAAAGCCGGTCGTATGTTCAGCCACGTAATTCTGGTCGATGGCGTTGACCGCGATCAGGTGCTCGAACAGGCCGACGTAAAGTGCGACATCGCTGTCGGGCCGGATGGCCAAATGCAGGTCGGCGATATCGGCTGTCATCGTCTGCCGCGGATCGATGACGACGACCTTCATGCCGGGGCGAGTGGCCTTGGCAGCCGCCAGCCGCTGATAGATGACCGGGTGGCACCAGGCGAGGTTCGAGCCGGTGAGGATCACCAGATCGGCAAGCTCGATATCCTCATAGGTGCCTGGCACAGTGTCCGAGCCGAAGGCGCGACGGTGGCCGGCGACGGAGGACGACATGCACAGACGCGAATTGGTGTCGATGTTCGCCGAGCCGATGAAGCCCTTCATCAGCTTGTTGGCGACGTAATAATCTTCGGTCAGCAACTGACCGGAGACATAGAAGGCAACGGAATTGGGTCCGTGTTCGGCGATGGCATCCGAAAATCGTTGCGCGACGAGGTCAAGCGCCTGCCCCCATTCTGCTCGCTCCCCCGAAATCTCCGGATGGAGAACGCGCCCATCGAGATCGACGGTTTCGCCGAGCGCCGAGCCCTTCGAACACAGCCGTCCGAAATTGGAGGGGTGATCCGGGTCGCCCTTGACGGAAACCTTGCCGTCGTCTGCGACCTTGGCGATGACGCCGCAACCGACGCCGCAATAGGGACAGGTTGTCTTAACCTCTGTGTCCATTATTCGGCCGCCATCATCAGGCTTTCGAGAGCGATGAAGAGGGCGCCGTCTTCGTTGCGCACCGGAATGGTCCGTACTTCGCCCTCGTCGGCCCCGAGCGCCTTGCCGGTTTCGAGCGAGATCACCCAGTTGTGCAGCGGGCAGGTGACCGCCTTGGCATGGACGATGCCCTGGGAGAGCGGCCCGCCCTTGTGCGGGCAGTGGTCCTCGATGGCGAAGACTTCGTTTTCGGCCGTTCGGAAGACCGCGATCTTGCCCTGGGGGGTCTTCACGCAGCGGGCGCCCCTGAGCGGAATTTCGGAGATGTCGCCGATTGCAATCCAATTCATGTCCATCTCCTTATTCAGCGGCCTGCGGGTAGCCGATCGTCGCCATCGGCTTGAACTCATGCTTGTCCTTGCCGGAGACCCGCTCCGACCAGGGGTCGACCTGCGCGAACTTCTGGGAGAAGACGAAGCGGTCGTAGTAGGCCTTCCGCTTGTCGGCGTCGCTCATGATCTGGCGGCGGATTTCGTCCAGGCCGACGCGCTTTTCCCATTTGTAGATGCGCTCGAGATAGCGGGCCTGCTCGCGGTACATCTGCGTCAGCGCCACGATATGCTCCAGCGCCTCGTCCTCGGTCCTGACGAGGCCGAGAACCTCGGTGCCCTTGATGTCGAGACCAGCAGCACCGGCGAAATGGATCTCGAAACCCGAGTCCACGCAGATGACGCCGATGTCCTTGCAGGTCGCTTCCGCGCAATTGCGCGGGCAGCCGGAGACGGCCATCTTCAGTTTGGCCGGCGTCCACGAGCCCCACATGAACTTCTCGATGCGGATGCCGAGGCCGGTGGAGTCCTGCGTGCCGAAGCGGCACCAGTCCGAACCGACGCAGGTCTTCACCGTGCGCAGCCCCTTGGCATAAGCCTGGCCGGACACGAAGCCGGCCTTGCCGAGATCGGCCCAGACAGCCGGCAGGTCTTCCTTCTCGATGCCGAGCAGGTCGATGCGCTGGCCGCCCGTCACCTTCACCATCGGGATTTCGAACTTGTCGACGACATCCGCGATGGCCCGCAGCTCGTTGGAATTTGTGACGCCGCCCCACATGCGTGGCACGACGGAATAGGTGCCGTCCTTCTGGATGTTGGCGTGGACGCGCTCGTTGATGAAGCGCGACTGGTAGTCGTCGGCATATTCGTCCGGCCAGTCGCAGACGAGATAGTAGTTCAGTGCCGGGCGACACTTGGCACAGCCGCAGGAGGTCTTCCATTCGAGTTCCTGCATGACGGCAGGAATACTCTTCAGGCCCTTGGCCTTGATGAGGCGGCGGACGTCGTCGTGGCCGAGTTCCGTGCAGGTGCACATGGGCTGGACGGCGGCCGGGTTGTAGCTGTCGCCGAGGGTCAGCGTCATCAGCTTTTCAACGAGGCCGGTACAGGTGCCGCAGGAAGCGGAAGCCTTGGTGTGGGCGCGCACGTCGTCCAGCGACGTCAGACCCTTAGCTGTGATCGTCGAGGTGATTTTGCCCTTGCAGACGCCGTTGCAGCCACAGATTTCCGCGTCATCCGGCAAGGCTGCAACGGCCGCCATAGGGTCCAGCGGCGACCCTCCCTGGTAGGCTTGACCGAAGATCAGCGTTTCGCGCATCTCGGTTATGTCGGTCTGTTTCTTTTTCAGATCATTGAACCAGGCACCATCGGCAGTCTCGCCGTAAAGCACGGTGCCGATGATCTTGTTGTCCTTCAGCACAAGACGCTTGTAGACGCCGGCTGAGGCATCCCGCAGCACGATTTCCTCGCGGTCGTCACCATCGGCGAAGTCGCCGAGCGAGAAGAGTTCGATGCCCGTGACCTTGAGCTTGGTCGGTGTGTCCGAATGCACGAAGGTGGCCGAGCGGTCGCCCGACAGATGCGATGCGGCGACGCGGGCCATTTCGTAGAGCGGCGCGACGAGGCCATAGACCATGCCGCCCACTTCCGCGCACTCGCCGAGCGCCATGATGCTGCCGTCGGAGGTCTGCATGCCGTCGTCGACGACGATGCCCCGGTTAACGGCGATGCCAGCCTCTTTCGCGAGCCCGACGCTCGGGCGGATGCCGACCGCCATGACAACGAGCGTCGCGGGGATGATACGGCCGTCATCGAGCTCGATGCCCTCGACCTTGCCGTTGCCGATGATCGCCTTGGTGTTGGCCTTGGTGATGACCTTGATGCCGCGCTCTTCCACGGCCTTCTGCAAGAGGTACCCGGCGGCCGGATCGAGCTGGCGCTCCATCAGCGTCGGCATGACATGCAGAACGGTGACATCCATACCGCGCGACGCAAGGCCGGCAGCCGCTTCCAGGCCGAGCAGGCCGCCGCCGATGACGATCGCCTTCTCGCGCGACTGGGCGGCAAGCAGCATCGCCTGGACGTCGTCGAGGTCGCGGTAGGTGATGACACCGGGCAGATCCTTTCCGGGCACGGGAATGATGAAGGGCACGGAGCCGGTGGCGATCACCAGCTTGTCATAGCCTTCAACGACCCCATAATCGGAGGTAACCGTCTTGGCGGCACGATCGATCGCGATGATCTTGTGGCCCTTGTAGAGGGTGATGCCGTGCTTGATGTACCATCCGTCGCCGTGGATGATGATTTCCTCGTAGTCCTTCTCGCCCGATAGAACCGGCGAGAGCATGATGCGGTCGTAATTGACGCGCGGCTCGGCGTTGAAGATCGTGACCTGGTATTGGTCGGGCGCCTTTTCGAAGAGGTGCTCGAGCATGCGCCCGGGCGCCATGCCGTTGCCGATGATGACAAGCTTCTCAGTCATAGTTTCAGGTCCTCAGATCAGGTGGCGGCGACGGCTTGTGTGGAGAGCCCACGGCGGTCGAGTTGCTTGACCGACAGGTGCATCCAGATGAGCGAGACCACGACGACCGCAAAGAGCAGCATGAAACAGCTCGACCAGAGGCCGGTCATGTCCTTGAGCAGGCCGAAGGCGATGGGCAGGATGAAGCCGCCAAGGCCGCCCATCATGCCGACGATGCCGCCGACGGCCCCGACGTTTTCGGGGTAGTAGGCGGGGATATGCTTGTAGACGGCAGCCTTGCCGAGGCTCATGACGAAGCCGAGGGCGAAGATGACGACGATGAAGACAACCGGCGTGATCCCGAGAGCAGCGCCGGTCCCGGCCGCCGGGAGCGACAGGATGAGCGTTGCGACGGCTGACACGGCAAACATTGCGTACATGACGCTGCGTGCGCCCTTCTTGTCGGCGAGAACGCCGCCGAAGGCGCGGAAAATGCTGCCCGGAATGGAATAGGCGGCCGCGACCATCCCGGCGACACCCAGATTGAAGCCGTAGACGCCGACCAGATAGCGGGGCAGCCACAGCGACAGGGCAACGAAGCCACCGAAAGCGAAGAAGTAATAGAGCGAGAAGCGCCAGACCTGTGCGTTCTTCAGCGGTGCGAATTCCTGAAGCAGGCTCTTGGAGGCAACGCCTCGCTCACGGCGGAGACGGAAGGCCGGATCATCTGTCGTGGTGAACCAGAAGACGATCGCCATCAGCGCCAGGCCGACGGCCCAGATCTGGGCAACAGCCTGCCAGCCCCAGGCGATCAGGACGAAAGGCGCTGCGAATTTGGTCACAGCCGCACCGACGTTGCCGGCGCCGAAAATGCCGAGCGCCGTTCCCTGCTTCTGCGCTGGAAAGAAAGGCGAGACATAGGCGACACCGACCGCGAAGGAACCGCCGGCAAGCCCGACGCCGAGGCCGGCGATCAGCATCTGCGTATAGGTGTGGGCATAGGAGAGGAGGAAGGTCGCCACGGCGGCGGCCAGCATGGTCAGCGTGTAGACGAGGCGGCCGCCATAACGGCCGGTCCAGATGCCAAGGACGATGCGCACGAGCGAGCCGGTTAGGACAGGCGTGCCGATGAGCAATCCGAACTCGGCCTCATTCAGGCCGAGTTCCTCCTTGATGCGAATGCCGATGATCGCGAAGATCGTCCAAACGGCAAAACAGAGGGTGAAGGCAATCGTGGACATCCACAATGCTTTGGCTGGTTCGCCGGCGGACATGGACTGCGTATTCTTGATAACAGACATGGCTTCTCCGGGGCCCGACAAGGTCGTGCCGATCCATCGCTAGGGGTTAAAAACAAAAAGCCGCTGGTCAGGGCGCGCATGCACGCGAGGTGCGCGGGCTATCCTGATCAGCGGCTTTGCTGTGGGCGCCCGTCGTTGGACACCGAATTCTTGGCCTCTTGGCCTGCTTATCGCAAAGCAAGGCGCGTGCCAGTTTTTCAAGTGCTTGTTTTTAAATGGCTAAGATTGATTGCCTAGATCGGGCGGCATTGTCTGCGCTAACGCACTTTGCAGCAATCGCTCTAAAAATTGTGCAATGCGCATAAAATAAGCAGGCGCTAGGATTGGCTCTGAATGGCGATGTAGCCATCCACGTCATCCGGATCGAATAGGCCGCCGTCGAAGAATCCGTCCGGCCCGAGCGTCAGGGCGCCGCTGGAGCCGACGGGCGTTTCGAGGCGGAGCGCGCCTTCCACCTTGGAGCTTGCCGCCGGCATGGCAATGCCGAGGCTCTTCAGCGCGCTTCGGTAGATGTCGGGCCGGTAGGTGTCGTTGGCGATCTGCTGGCGTTCTGTCGTGTGCCGGATGTGTCCCCAGCGAACCATCTGTGTATAAAACCACAGGGCGTGGCTCTTCCATGGAAATGTCGCCGCCTTGGCATTGGGGACGAAAAAGTCCTTGATGCTCAGCGTCTCGCCTCCGCCGATGTGCAGGAGACCGGCCAATGCGGGTAGCAGGCTTTCTGCGGGTCGATCCACATAGGCGGGCTTCGCCAGCAGGTGGGCAAGCTCCTCGTGATTGCCGGTGTCTGCGCACCAGAGGGAGGCGGTGTAGAGAGCCTGCAGGAGAGCTGCCAAGGCCTCCGGGTGGCCGTCGGCCCAGCGGCTGTTGACGCCAAGGACCTTTTCCGGGCTCGATTTCCAGATGGCGGCCTTCACCGTCGCCAGATGGGCGCGGTTGTGGAGCACGCCGAGCGTGTTCCATGGCTCTCCGGCGCAGTAGCCGTCGATAATGCCGGCCGTCAGCGCGTCAGCCATATCAGGGGGAGGCAGAATGCCGATCTCCACATCCCGGTCGGGATCGATGCCGCTCGCGGCCAGCCAATAGCGCAGCTCGTAATTATGGCCCGAATAGGGATGGACGACGCCAAAGCGAAGCCGTTCGCCTTTGCGGCGATCGATGACCTGCCGCAGAGCAAGGCCGCTGGAGCGAGCATCGAGATCGGGCAAGGCGCCGCATTCGGCCATTTCGTTCCATAGACCGGCGGAGACGGTCACGGCGTTACCCCCAAGCCCAAGCGCCAGCGGCACGATCATGCGCGGAGCCGGTGCGGTTAGCCCGAGATTGCAGGCGATCGGCATGGGAGCGAGAATATGCGCCACGTCGAAATGGCTAACCGCAAGTCGGTCGCGAATCGTCGCCCAAGAGCGTTCGCGTACGAGCGTGAGGTCGATCTCCTGTTCCGCCGCAAAGCCCTTTTCCTTGGCGGCGACCAGAAGAGCGCTGTCAAGAAGCGGCAGGAAGCCGGCGGTGATCTGATGTGTGCTCGTCATGCGTCGGTTCCCGGGTCCAGAAGGCTTGCGGCGGTAATCAGGCTTTGGGCGATCTCGACGATCTTCCTGTTCTGGTTCATGGCCGTTCGCCGCATGAGCGCATAGGCCTCGTCTTCCGACAGCCCGCGGGATCGCATCAGCAATCCCTTCGCGCGGTCGATCAGCTTGCGGTTCTCCAGTTCTCCGCGCGTCTCCTCCAACTCGCGGTTCAGGCGCGAGAAGGCATTGAAACGGCTGATCGCCATCTTGAGGATCGGGCGCACACGCTCCTGCTTTAGGCCGTCGACGATATAGGCGGAAACGCCGGCCTCGACGGCGGCTTCGATCGAAGCCTCGTCGGACTTGTCGACAAACATTGCAATGGGGCGTTTTACCGCGCGCGAGATCTGGAAGATGCTTTCCAGCATGTCGCGGTTCGGGTTCTCGATGTCGATGACGATGACATCGGGGTTGATCTCCATGATGCGCCTCGCAAGGCCGTTCATGTCGTCGATGATCGTGACATTGTCGTAGCCCGCCTCGCGCAGCCCAACCTCGATGATCGACGCCCGGATGCTGTTCTCGTCGATGACGAGCACATTGAGGTCGCTGGGCGTGGAAGAACGGTTGGCCACGGGTCTACCGCCGGTCGCTAATGTCAGGCATGCGCATCGAATGAGATAGCGCCGTCATTGGTATCGCGAAAGGTGCCATGCTGTTGTTGTACTGCCCTGTGATCTTTGAGGCTGCTATCGAAGCCCGTCGGGAGGCCATTGAATGCGCGAACGACGCCTCAAAATCAAGCAGTTTATACTGCTGCTTATTCTATGAGCATACGCGCCTGAGCAAGGAGGCCGCTCTTTGCGCAAATCCGCACATGTTAGAAGGGCACGACACTGCGGTACATTTAGCCGCGAAGCCTGACATATCGGCGATACGTCGCACTGACCAGATTGCCACGCCTTCAGCCGATGCCTCCAGATCTTTTCCGGGCCTGAATGCGTCATAAACCAAAAGGAGTGACCGCATGAATCGTCGTATCGTTTCCACTTTCGCGCTTGCACTCGCCACCAGTGTCATCGCCGTTGCGGCCCAAGCCCGCAGATCAAGAACATCGTCATCGTTCACGGCGCCTTCGCCGATGGGTCCAGCTGGCGCAAGGCTACCGAAATTTTGGAGCGGCGCGGCTTTCATGTCACGCTCGTGCAGGAACCTCTGACTTCCCTGGCCGACGATATCGCCGCAACGAACCGCGTGTTGGACCTGCAGGATGGGCCGACGCTATTGGTCGGCCACAGCTATGGCGGCATGGTCATTACCGAAGCGGGTCACAACCCGCACGTCAACGGGCTTGTTTATGTGGCAGCCTTCCAGCCTGACAAGGGCGACGATCTGGCCACCCTTGCCGGCTCAAAGCCACCGGCCGGAACAAGCATCAAGGAAACCAAGGACGGCAAATACCTTTATCTCGACCCAAGCGCATATCATGCCGATTTTGCCGCCGACGTCCCTAAGGGCGAAGCGGCCTTCCTCGCCCAGTCGCAGGTCTTTGCTGCCAAGGAGGCTCTGACCACGAAAGTCGGCGATCCCGCCTGGCGGACGAAAAAGAGCTGGTCGATCGTTTCGACAGAGGATCGCGCCATCAACCCCGAGTTGGAGCGGACGATGGCAAAACGCGCCGGCAGCCTGGTTACCGAGATCAAGTCCAGTCATGCCGTCTTCGCATCACAGCCCAAGAAGGTCGCCGACGTGATCGAGAAGGCGGCCAAGGAAGCTGGCAGATAAGATCTGCCGAGCGCAAACTCGGCACAAAAAGAAAGCCGCCGAGGGGATCGGCGGCTTTGAACGGAATAAGTGGAAAACTCAACCTTCCGGCGGCGCTTCGATCATGCCGAGCGCATGCAGATAGGTGTCGAGGATTGCGTCCTCTTCCATGCGTTCCTGCTCGTCCTTCTTGCGCAGCGCAACGACCTTCTTGAGGATCTTTGTATCGAAGCCCATGCCCTTGGCTTCGCCATAGACGTCCTTGATGTCGTCGGCGATGGTCTTCTTTTCTTCTTCCAGGCGTTCAATGCGCTCCACAAAAGCGCGAAGCTGGTCGCGGGCGACGCCATGAGCATCAGACATCGTGTTCTCCTGATAGGGGGTGTGAAATTCGGATGGCGTTGACTGCCGCGAAGCGTGCTCGGGGTCAAGCCGATTCAGGTCGCAAGGGGACTATTTGTGCGGCTTGTTCAGTTCAAATGCGGCTTTTTGCTTGGACGAGGCTTCGTTCTGATGGAGATTTCTCCAATCCTCATATGGCATCCCGTAGACGATTTCGCGCGATTCGTCCTTTGATAGCGCGACGCCTTCGGCCTCGGCCGCCTCGCGATACCAGTTGGACAGGCAATTGCGGCAGAAGCCGGCCAGGTTCATCAGGTCGATATTCTGCACGTCGCTGCGCTCGCGCAGATGCTCCACGAGGCGGCGAAAAGCCGCAGCCTCGAATTCGGTCTGCTGTCGTTTCGTCAGGGCGGCCATCTCGGTCTCCTTCATTCGTACGGGCCGGTGCGCGATACGTGGACATTATACTCGTGCAGCGCCGGATTGGCGTTCATCGTCTGAAAGATCGGCGCGAGACGCTTTGCCCACGCGGCAATGCCGGGCTCGTCGCCGATCAGGTCCTGACGCACCTCCAGCAGCGCGTGCGGGATGCCGGTCAGCATGCAATGCCGATACATCGTATCGCCCTTCAGTGCGCCGTCGTAGGGCTCGTTGTCACCGACCACGAGATCGGGATCGCTGCGCAACATATCAAGCAGGGGAGCGACTGCGCGATGGTCGGTATCCCACAGAACGGCGGCGTGCCAAGGGCGAGGGAAGTGCTTCCAGACCGGCGTATAGGAATGAAGCGAGAGAACGAGCGGCGCACTCCCGGTCTTGTTTGCCACCCTGTCGATCGTTTCACTGACGGCATGGTGATAAGGCCGGTGGAACGTTTCGACCCGGTAATTCCATTCCTCAGCGGTGATCGGATGATTGCCCGGAACGATCGCGCCGTCTGATATCTTCATGATCAGTGTGGGGTCGTCCTCACCACGATTCGGGTCAATCAGCAAACGCGAAAAGCCGCCCAGCACGGCGGGCACACCGAGTTTCGTCGACAGGTTCCGTACGAGTCCCTCGATGCCGATGTCATAGGCGATGTGACGCTCGAATGCACTGTCCGGCAAGCCAAGCCTGCCATAGCGCTCCGGCAGTCGGTTCATCGCGTGATCGCCGAGGAGCACCATGCCTTTGTCACGATCGCCGGCTAATAGTTCAAGTGATTTGAAAGTGCTCATGAAGGAAATGGCCGATCGCAGTTTACGGGGCTGTCTCTGATCGCACGGGGCACGCACGGGTTCAAGCGCGGTTGGCAAGCAAAGGCCGCGGCCCGGTCCAAGTACGGCCGGCCATCCGGAATATAATCGATTAGCATTGCGTTGACATTCGCGGGGAGGCAGCGCAAGAAGGCACAACAACGAATAACCGGGAGCCAATTGGAAGTCGTGTTGATCCAGACCGCGCCAAGTTTCCTTACGCGTTCCGGGCCGCTTGCCCGTTTTGCCCTTTTTGTTCTTACGGCGTTCTCGCCGTTCTTCATTGCCGATGTGGCCCGCGCGGATTTCCGCGTATGCAACGGAACACAGAATCTGGTGGGCGTGGCGATCGGATATCGAGCCAAGGATGGCTGGATGACGGAAGGCTGGTGGCAAGTGCCGGCGACGACCTGCGCGACGCTGATCGAAGGGGAGTTGCAGTCCCGATATTATTATCTCTACGCCGAAGACGCTGCCCGGGGAGGCCGATGGACGGGTGACGTACAGATGTGCGTGGCGGAAAACGAGTTCAAGATCACGGGGGTCAATGACTGCTACGCCCGTGGCTATCAGAAGATGGGGTTCAAGGAATATGACACGGGCCGCCAGGGCAGCTGGATGGTTCAACTTTCCGATACCCCCGGCACGCAAGAAAGCCCGAATTGATGAAGCGCAACCGCAAAATTAAAATCCTCGCTACCCTCGGACCCGCCTCGTCCGAGGAATCGATGATCGAAAAGCTGCACCAGGCCGGTGCGGACGTCTTCCGCATCAACATGAGCCACGCCAGCCATGACGTCATGCGCACGCTGATTAAGCGGATCCGCGCCGTCGAAGCGCGCTCCGGCCGTCCGATCGGCATCCTCGCCGACCTGCAGGGCCCGAAGCTGCGCGTCGGCAAGTTTGCCGAAGGCAAGGTCGACCTGAAGCCGGGCGATACCTTCACGCTCGACAACAAGGACGTTGCCGGCGACGCCACCCGCGTGTTCCTGCCGCATCCGGAAATCCTGGAATCGGTGCAGCCCGGGCACCGGTTGCTGATCGATGACGGCAAGCTCGCACTGCGCGCCGAAAAGTGCGACGGCAAGAGCATCGTCACGACGGTTATATCAGGCACCAAGATCTCCGACCGCAAGGGCGTCAGCCTTCCCGATACACTGCTCACCGTCGGCGTGCTGACGGACAAGGACCGCACGGACCTCGCAGCGGTTCTCGAAACCGATGACGTCGACTGGGTCGCGCTCTCCTTCGTGCAGCGCCCGGAAGATCTGGCCGAAGTGCGCAAGATCGCGCGCGGCCGCGTCGGCATCATGTCGAAGATCGAAAAGCCGCAGGCGATCGAGCGCATCGAGGAAATCATCGAGCTCTCCGACGCCCTCATGGTTGCCCGTGGCGATCTCGGCGTCGAAATGCCGCTCGAATCCGTTCCGGGCATCCAGAAGCAGCTGATCCGCGCCTGCCGCCGCTCGGGCAAGCCTGTCGTCGTCGCCACGCAGATGCTGGAATCGATGATCTCCGCGCCGGTCCCGACACGCGCCGAAGTGTCTGACGTCGCCACCGCCGTTTTCGAAGGCGCCGATGCCGTCATGCTGTCGGCCGAATCCGCGTCTGGCGACTATCCGGTCGAAGCGGTCGCGACGATGGCCTCCATCGCCACCGCCATCGAGCGCGAGCCGCACTATCCCGGCATCATCTACGCGCAGCGTGCGCAGCCGGAGGCAACCGGGGCCGACGCGATTTCGCTCGCCGCCCGCCAGATCGCCGAAACGCTGCGCCTGTCGGCCATCGTCTGTTACACCTCGTCCGGCACAACCGGTCTTCGCGCCTCGCGCGAGCGTCCGCAGGTACCGATTCTGGCGCTGTCGCCGGTTATCCAGACCGCCCGCCGCCTTGCTATCGTTTGGGGCCTGCACTGCGTCGTCACGCATGACGCGACGGACCTCGACGACATGGTCAACCGTGCCTGCCGTATCGTTGCCGACGAAGGCTTCGGCAAGCCGGGCGACCGCATCATCATCTCGGCCGGCGTGCCGCTTGGAACGCCGGGCGCGACCAACATGCTGCGCATCGCCTATATCGGCTCCGACGGCCAGACCGGCATCTGAGACTCGCCGCAGGGATTGAACGAAAGCCCGTCGCCTGACACAGGCGGCGGGCTTTCTGTTTTCAGCCCACGCGTTATGCTCCCTTGTGTAGGACACCTGCAAATGCAAGTCTGCGCCCCGAAGACCGGGAGGGTATCATGCAGACAGTCACGCTTCTTGCGTTCGCAGCCGTTTCCTTCGTTGGCATCGCCACGCCGGGACCAACGGTGCTTCTGGCGATGACGAACGGTTCGCGCTACGGCGTCAGGCGTGCTGCTGCCGGCATGGTGGCGCCGTGCTGTCGGATTTCGTGCTGATCGGGGCGGTTTCGATCGGTCTCGGCGCGCTGCTGGCGGCTTCGGAATTCTGGTTCTCGGCTCTCAAATATGTCGGCGCCGCCTACCTGGCTTTTCTCGGCATCATGATGTTGCGGTCGAAAGGCACGATCGATGCCGCCTTGAAGCAAGGGACTGCGGCCGCGACCGAAACGCCGTTTTCGATCGGTCTGAAGAGTTTCATGGTCGCGGTGACCAATCCGAAGGGCTATCTCTTCTTCTCGGCCTTCCTGCCACAGTTCATCGATCCAACGAGCCCGCAGGCGGTTCAGTATACCGTGCTGGCGCTGGTGTTCGCCACGCTCGATTTCACTATCATGCTTGCCTATGCGGTGTTCGGCGCGCAGGCTGTGCGCTTCCTCAAGACGAGCGGCGCGCTCTGGCTCGAGCGCGCCTGCGGCGGCGCGCTACTGGCACTGGCTGGTTCGCTGGCGCTCTATCGTCGGGCGACGGTGTGATCTAGACCTAGGGCAGGCAGACGTGTCCGACGCGATAGATCTGGCTTGAGCCTGAGATGAGCGGAGCCGTTCGGTGCAGGCTGAAGCGCACCAGCGTCCAGTTCGTTGGGTCAAAAGCGCAGACGCAGGCCAAGACCTCGGCCTGTCGCGCCTCGCGTTGCGCGCGTTTGCTCTCGTCCTCTCTGATCTGCGCCAGCGGGGCGTAGGGCTCTATCATCATGGTCCCCTCGGAGGCGAATTTGGCGTCTGTGACCGCGGATGCGGTGTCGGCGTGCCACACGATCCATGTCTTCACATGGGGCCAACCAAAGGACTGGGTCAGTCTTTCGAAGCCGGGTCCGGTGAGAAAATCGCTTGCGCCCTGCGGCTGTTGCCACAGGTAGAAGGGCGCGTAAAGATTTTCGCTGGATCCGAACTCGCCCTTGCGGGCGCTGAGATAGGCCTTGAAGCCGAGGCCCGGAAATCCGTCCAACATCGGTCCCTTGTCGCGGATACGCCGGTCGATGATCGACATGTCGTAGTCGGCCGGCAGCCTGAAGCTGTACTGCATCGCCATCATGTCAGAGCCTCCACCGGTTCATGCCAGTCGACGAAGCGGCCGGCTTCGTTAGCCTGGATGCTGAGATAGCTGAAGGGGCTGTCGCGTCCGGCGCCGTGCCAGTGCTTTTCGCCGGCGGCAAACCAGACGGCATCGCCCGGCCGCAGCTCTTCCACCACACCGCCTGCGCGCCGCGCCAAGCCTTTTCCCGACAACGCATAGAGCAGCTGGCCGCGCGGATGCGTGTGCCAATGCGTGATCGTGCCCGGATCAAGGGTCGCCCGCATTGCCGTGTTCTCGCCATCGGCAGCCGCTTCCAACAACATCTCCACCCAGAACGGTGCGGTGGCACTGCCATCCGGCGAGCGAACGGCATTCCCCGGGCGGCGGATCGTCATGCGTTGGGGATTGCCCATCACGCAGCACTCCCGAATGCTTGGGCTTCCCAGCCGGGCTCGCTCATCTGCGCCCTTCCGTCGCCGAACGACCACTCATCCGGCGATGTGGTGGTGACGACGATCATGATGTCTTCCGGCCGGATGCCAGGCGATTGTCCTAAAAGCTCGGCGGCGCGCTTGAAGAATGCCTGCCGCACCTGCGTCAAGCGCGGCTTTCCCGCCGTGATCGCAAAAAGCGCGAAGTCGTCGGAGCGGGGTCCGGCCAGATAGTTGCGGTCGAAGATCAGCTCCGCCGGTTCATGCTGATGGATGACCTGGAAGCGATCGGCATGCGGCACGTTGAATGTCTCGACCAAGGCGCGATGAATGTTGTCCGAAACGGCGCGAAGATACTCCGGCGACTTGCCACGCAGGAGAGAAATACGAACGAAAGGCATGACAGCCTCCTCTCAGTGAATTCTTGACAGGAGGAGCATCGCACGTCACGATAATGCATAAAATCAGAATTTTATGGATTAATTATCCACTAAAACGGGACTATTGCGATGCGACGGACGATCTTCGACCTCGATGTGCTGAGGACCTTTGCGACCGGGATGGAGCTTGGCAACTTCGCGAGAGCGGCCGACCGGCTCGGCCGCTCGACCTCGGCCGTCAGCGCCCAGCTGAAGAAGCTGGAGGAACAGGCGGGCACCCCGATCTTCCGCAAGGCGGGGCGCGGCCTTGCGCTCACCGATGCCGGCGAGACGATGCTGGCCTACGCGCGCCGGCTGCTGGAACTGAACGACGAAGCGGCTGCCGCGGTACAGAGCATGGAGCTCGAGGGCTGGGTGCGGCTCGGACTACAGGAGGACTTTGGCGAGACCCTGCTGCCCGACGTGCTTGGACGCTTTGCGCGTGCGCATCCGAAGGTCCGCATCGAGGCGCGGGTGGTGCGCAATATCGAACTGATCGAGCGCGTCACGACCGGCAAGCTCGATCTGGCGCTGACATGGAGCGAGGGTACATTGACGCCACATTGCGACAAGATCGCCGACGTCCCGATGCGCTGGATCGGACCGGCGGAAGAGGCGGTCGGCTGGAACCCCGGCAGCGGCGAGCCGGTGCCGCTCGCCTCGCTGGAGGCCCCGTGCCTGCTGCGCACCGCGGCGACAAAGGCGCTCGATGCGGCGGGCATTGCCTGGCGGCTTGCCTTCGTCAGTCCCAGCCTTGGTGGATTGTGGGCGGCGACGGCCGCGGGCCTCGGCATTACCATCCGCACCCCGATCGGATTGCCACGAAAGGTCAAGCCACTCCTCGCGAAGGAGGCCGGGTTGCCAGAGCTCCCGTCGCTCGGTCTTGTCCTGCATCGTGCCGAGGCGGAGCCCGGGCCGGCCGCGGCCCGGCTTGCGTCAATCATGCTGCAATCGGTCGGCGAGGCGGTCGCCGATGTCGTGCCGCAGGCCGTCCGCTCTGCCGCGAGGGCTTATGCCTGATACTCGCGCTGCGCGTTGCGGCGGATCACCTGCGGTGGCTGGCCAAAGGCGCGCAGGAAGGCGCGGCGCATCCTCTCGCGGTCGGCGAAGCCCGTTTCCGCGGCAACGACATCGATCGGATGCCGGCCTTGTTCCATCATCAGGCGCGCGGCCTCGAGGCGCAGGTTCTCCACCGCCTTTGCCGGCGATTGCCCCGTCTCGGCTCGGAATGTCCGGCTGAACTGGCGGGGGCTCAGGTGTGCTGCTTCTGCCAGCTCCTCGACGGAGAGCGTGTTCTTAAGGTTGCTGCGTGCATGCGCGAGCGCCTTCTGGATGCGGTCCGATTTCGGCTCCAGTTCCAATAGCGCTGAGAATTGCGACTGGCCGCCGGCGCGGCGATGATAGACGACGAGTTTGCGGGCAACGGCGCGAGCGACATCCGCGCCATGATCCTTCTCGACCATGGCAAGCGCCAAATCCACACCGGCCGTCATGCCAGCCGAGCTCCACACGGAGCCGTCGATGATAAAGATCCGATCTTCCTCGATCTTGATCTTCGGGTAGCGCGATTGCAGTTCACGGGCGAGAAGCCAATGCGTCGTGGCGCGGCGACCATCCAGAACGCCTGCCTCGGCCAGCAGGAAGGCGCCGGTGCAGATCGAGGCGACGCGCCGGGAGGCGGCAAGGGCGTTGCGGATGAAGTCGCTCTCCTGCGCTGTCGGCAGTTTGATGCCGACAGCGCCCGACACCAGCAGCGTATCGAAGGCCGGATCGTCGAAGCGGCTGGTTTCGACCGTGACGCCGAAGGAACCCGGCACCGGTCCTCCGCTCTCCGAGAGGTAGGTGATGTCGTAGACCTGCTCGTCGAGTTCGAGGTTGGTGAACTCGAATGCCGAGATCGCAGCCAGGCTCATCATCTGGAAGCCGGGAAAGAGCAAAACGGCAATGCGCTGCATGGCTCAAAACTCTATTTGTCCTAAATGGTGGTTTATATGACATTCAAGACATTGGCAACTGAGCGTAAGACTCCCTTCAAGCGGACAGCAGGTGCCGTTGCTCAACATGGAGAAAGACAATGACCGAACAGCACAAAGGCACCGCGTTCGTCACCGGCGCGTCATCCGGCATCGGTGCCATCTATGCCCAGCGGCTCGCAAAGCGCGGCTACGATCTCATTCTTGCTGCCCGCAATGCCGAACGCCTTTCCGAACTCGCGGCGAAATTGACCAGAGAGACGGGCAGGACGGTCGAGACGGTTCCCGCCGATCTTGGCGACAGGGCCGATCTGGCGCGCGTCGAGGCGGTGTTGAAGAGCGACCGCAGCATCACGCTTCTTGTCAACAATGCCGGTTTCGGCTGCACCGCACC
The DNA here is from genome assembly GCF_042140505.1 of Rhizobium sp. T1470. Taxonomy (NCBI): domain Bacteria; kingdom Pseudomonadati; phylum Pseudomonadota; class Alphaproteobacteria; order Hyphomicrobiales; family Rhizobiaceae; genus Rhizobium; species Rhizobium sp. T1470. The sequence continues at coordinate 3,694,066 of NZ_CP148091.1, read as the reverse complement.
GCTGCTTGCCTCCGATGTCGACAAGATGCAGGCGATGGTGGACCTCAACGTCACGGCGCTGATGCGGCTGACCTATGCCGCCGTGCCCGGTTTCGTGGCGCGTGGCGGCGGCGCGATCATCAACATCGCGTCGATCGTCGCGATCGCGCCTGAAATCCTGAACGGCGTCTATGGGGCCAGCAAGGCCTTTGTTCTGGCCTTCAGCCAGTCGCTCAGGCACGAGTTGGCGGACAAGAACATCCGCATCCAGGCTGTCCTGCCGGGAGCGACGGCGACCGAATTCTGGGGTATTGCCGGCACGCCGGTCGACCACCTGCCGACCGAGATCGTCATGTCGGCGGAAGACATGGTGGACGCAGCTCTCGCCGGCTTCGACCAGGGCGAATTCGCGACCATCCCGGCCCTCGAAGAAGCCGCACTGCTAAAGGCCTACGAGGATGCACGCCAGGCGCTGATGCCGAACATGTCACGGTCGGCACCGGCCGCGCGCTACAAGGCTGTGTGAGGAAAGTGATGAGGCAGGCTTGTCCTGCCTCTACCCATGCCGAGCCAGTGCGCCGGCGAAGATATCGGCGTCGACGTTGCCTCCCGAGGTGACGACGACGACGTTGTCTTCTTCCAGTTGATCGCCATGGAACAGCGCTGCGGCAAGTGCCACCGCGCCGCCGGGTTCGACGACGATCTTCAGCCGCACAAAGGCGAGCGCCATAGCGCGGAGCGCCTCTTCGTCGGTGACAACGATGCCGGCACCCGCGAGGCGCTGCAGGATCGGGAAGGTGATATTGCCGGGTTGCGGCGTGAGGATCGCATCGCAGATGGAGCCGGTCATCGCCGCGTTGCGTTCGATCTTGCCCGAGGCCAGCGACCGTGTCGTGTCGTCGAAACCTTCAGGTTCGCAGGGGCGCACTTGCCTCGAGCGCCAGGGCAATCCCCGATGTCAGGCCGCCGCCGCCGCAGGGGATCAAAACCTCAGCCGACCTGATGCCTTCTTCTTCCGTCTGCTCGGCGATCTCAAGACCTGTCGTGCCTTGTCCGGCGATCACCTGAGGTTCGTCGAAGGGCTTGATCAGCGTCAGCTTGCGCTCGCCCGAAAGAGCAGCGCCGATGGCGTCTCGATCCTGCGTCGCGCGATCGTAGAGCACAACGTCGGCGCCGAGCGCGCGGGTGTTGGCAATCTTCAGCTTCGGGGCGTCCGACGGCATGATGATAACCGAAGGAACGCCATGAAGCTTCGCTGCGAGCGCCACGCCTTGCGCGTGATTGCCTGACGAAAAAGCGATGACGCCGCGTGCGCGCACGGCAGGATCGAGTGCGGAAACGGCCGACCAGCCGCCCCGGAATTTGAAGGAGCCGGTATGCTGCAGGCATTCGGCTTTCACGAACACCCGTCGTCCGGCAAGCTCGTCGATGAAGGGAGAGGAAAGAAGCGGCGTGCGGCGCGCATGTCCGCGCAGGCGGGCGCGGGCGGCAACGATCATTTCAATGCTGACCATGGAGACTCTTTCAAATAACGGAACGCTCTTGCATAGGGCCGCACGCGATGCTTGTGAACGGTGACTTTGTCACCGTGACACGAAAAGCGTCGGGCGCGTTCCGGCAGCCTCTGGCTTGTGGCGACTTCGCCGCCGGAATTCGCTTGGGTTGGTGCCGGCGACGCGTAGAAATTCGCGATTGAAATTCGACTTGCTGATGAAGCCGCAATCGAACATCAGCCGTGTGACGGGGTCGTCCGTGTTTACAAGCGTCTCGCAGGCCGCACGGATTCGGTAGTCGTTCACATATTGCGAGACGCTGACGCCGTGGACGCGGTTGACCGCTATCGAAACGCGGCGGGCCGGCAGATTCATCTTGCGGGCAATGCGGCCGAGATTGAGGTCCGGATCGCGGTAGATCTGCCGAGATTGCATGAGATTTTCCAGCGCGCCGGCGATCGCATCGTCTTCCTGGTTCGGTACGGGTGGGGCGGGCGGTTCCGAGGCTGTCGTGACGATCGACTGACTGCCGCTGGCGATAGAGGCCGCGGTGCCAAGGATCAGGAGCGTGATCACGTTGCCGAGCGCGACAATCGCGCCGGCATGGAGACCGCCGCTCTGCTCGAGGTCAAGGCTGATCGCAATATCGGCCGCTGCCGAGGCGATCAGCGCCACGCCAGTGATCAAGAGAGATCGGTAGGATAGAAGAGCGCCATCGAGGCGCGAGGAGACTAGCGCGTCGGGACCTTGACGGCCCAGCCAAAGCAGGGCCGCTCCATAAGCGAGGAAGATGACGGTCAGGATAGGGCCGATCGGGTCGCGCCAGAACACCAAGAGAGCGACGATCGATACGCTTGGCAAAATATGCGGCCAGAAGCGGAGGAGCGATGCCGGGCCATCCGTGGCGAGATTGCGAAAGCTAATCCAAGCGAGCGCCGCAATCAGCGAGGCGACGACCGACTGGGCCGGCAGGATCTCGATCACGTCATAGCCCCAGCGGATGCCGATCAGGATCGATTGCAGCGTGTAGGTAGCAATGACGAGCAGGAACGGACGCTTCTCCTGTTCGGCCCATTCGTTCTGCCGCAGCATCCGCACGAGCAGGATGGCGAGCAGCAACGCGACGACAAAAGGAAGCGGAACGAAGATCATGACGGCGGGTCCGGTATGGCGCGTTCAATAACTGCACGACTATGGCCTTGATCGCAATCGCGGGCGACCCGGATCGCGATTAAGGTCTCCAGATCGTGTCTTGCTCTTCACCTTGCACGCAGTCGCCAGCCGATGGCCGGCCCGTTCAAGGAGAAATCGATGACACTGATCCTCTTCATACCTGCATTCATCCTGACGCTTGCTTGCGCCTTTGCCGATGTTCGAACGCCGGGCGAGGCACTCGATATTTCCTCCGTCCGTTCCGTCGTCATCAGCGGCGACGCCAGCGACATCAGGCTGACCACAACCAACACGGAACCCTACAGGGCCAACACGAGCGCGCGGCGCAGCGGCTGGTTCTCATCCTGGTATTCCAGCTGGTTCTTCAACGGCTGCCGCGATCGAACCGCAATGCGCATCGATCGAACGGTCCTGAAAATCGAGGTGATGCAGACCTCATGGACGGATCTTTCGGATTGCGCGCCCGAGGTTTCGGCCAATCTTTTGCCGGGCGCCATCGTGCGCATCGACCAGCAGGCGGTAAGGGCACGATTGGATGGCGATTTCGCCAGCGTTGCAATCTCCAGCAAGGCGGCCGACATCACCTTCGACGGCCACGCGACCGGGATCGATATCCTCGGTGCGGCGGTGCGCGCACGGCTACGCTACGACACGATCCGGCAGGACGAGACGGTCAGCATCAATGCGCAGTCGCTGCAGGCGGATCTAGAGTTCGGGAGCGGCGTGCCGGTGGACTATTCCGTGATCGCCAAGGCGTCCTATGTCGATAGCCTGGAGCCGAGTGTGCAAGGCGCCAGGCCGCATGTCAGTATCAAGGGCGATTTTGTCCATGCGCGTATCCGCTAACTAGTAACCGCCGGCAGAACCCTCGGTGGCGCGGCTGTCCATCACGCCATAATAGCGTGCGCCGCCGCCCTTCTCGATATCGGCAAGGCTTTTGCCGCCGACAAGAATACCGGCGGCCTGTCCCCATTGCGGCGGGCCGCTGCCATCATCAAGCGTATGGCCCATCGCGATCAATGCCCGGATCGTATCGGGCGAGAGCGTGTAGGGCTCGAGATAGATCTTGTCCGGCTGCCATTGGTGGTGAATGCGCGGGGCATTGACCGCCTGGCTGATGTCCATGCCGAAATCGATGACGTTGAGGATCGCTTCGAGGGTGATGGTGATGATGCGCGAGCCGCCGGGGCTGCCGACCACCATGAAGGGCTTGCCGTCCTTGGTGACGATGGTCGGGCTCATGGAGGAGAGCGGCGTCTTCTTCGGCGCGATCGCATTGGCTTCGCCCTGCACGAGCCCGTAAAGGTTCGGAACGCCGGGCTTGGAGGTGAAGTCGTCCATCTCGTTGTTGAGCAGGATGCCTGTGCCGGGCGCAACGACGCCGGCGCCAAAGGATCCATTCAGCGTGTAGGTGACCGCGACGGCATTTCCTTCGTCGTCGACGATCGAGTAATGCGTGGTCTCGACGCTTTCCTTGACGCCTAGGGGTTTCAGGTTGGCAGAGGTGCCGGCTTTGTAGGGATCGATCTTGGCGCGGATCGCCTTGGCGTAGCCCTTGTCGAGCAGTGTCGATACCGGGTTCTCCACGAAATCAGGATCGCCGAGGGCCGCATTGCGGTCGACATAGGCGTAGCGCATAGCCTCGACCATCAGGTGAACCGTCTCGGCGGAGCCGTAGCCGAGGAAGGAGAGCGGGTAGTCTTCCAGCACGTTGAGGATTTCGCAGATAATGACGCCGCCGGACGAGGGAGGAGGCGAGGAGATGATGTCGTAGCCGCGGTAATTGCATTCGATCGGCTTCAGTTCACGGACCGCGTATTGTTCGAAATCCTCCTTGGCAAGAATGCCGCCCGTCGCCTGGCTCGCCTTGACGATCGCGTCGGCTGGCACGCCCTTGTAGAAGGCATCCGATCCCTTATCCGCGATGCTGGAAAGTACCGCGGCGAGGTCGGGTTGAACGAGCTTCTCGCCGGCGGCGTAAGGCTTTCCCTCCGCCTTCAGGAAGATCTTTGCGGCGGCCTCGTCCTTCGCGAGCCTTTTGGCGCTGCCGGCGATGCTGGCCACGTCGCCTTGTTCCAGCGTGAAGCCTTCCTTGGCGTAGCGAATGGCCGGCGCCAGCAGATCCTGCCTTGACTTCGTGCCGTATTTCTCGCGGGCTATCTCAAAGCCCATGACGGATCCGGGCACGCCGACGGCGAGATAGCCGTCGAGGCTGGCGCGGGGAACGATATCGCCCTTGGCGTCGAGATACATGGTCTTCGTGGCCGCCAACGGCGCACGCTCGCGGAAATCGAGAAATGTCGTCTTGCCGTCTTTGAGGCGGATCGTCATGAAGCCACCGCCGCCGATGTTGCCGGCTGTCGGGTAGACGACGGCGAGCGCATAGCCGACGGCGACTGCGGCATCGACGGCGTTGCCGCCGTTCTTCAGCACATCGACGCCGACGTTGGTCGCCAGATGCTGGGCTGTTACGACCATGCCATGCTCGGCTTCAACGGGCGTGGGCGAAGCGGAGAGCGCCGGCGGAGCAAGTGAAAGCGACAGCGCGGCGACAGCCGCAAATATTCTGATGTGGGGGTGATCCATGACTTCCCTCAAAGCATGACGGTGCAATGGATATGGGACGCAGTGAGCGCTAGACAATGCACTGCTGTCCGCTACGGGCGCTGTTCGGTCGCTAAAGGATCAGTTTTCCGCCGTGACAGGTGGCGCCAGTCCGGTCGGGTCGCCCAGGGGAGCCACAATGTCTGTCGGCGCAGCCGGTGTCTGTCGCGCCAAACGTTGTTCGGCCTTGCGTGCGGCGGCCTGGAGGTCGCGGCTGGCCCCACCGATTTTTTCGAGTGCGGCAATGGCGACATCGGTGACCACATAGTCAGGCTTGTGGCCGAGGCCACGGATCTTCACCAGTTCGGAGCCGGCGATATCGAGGGCCAGTCCCTGCGAATGAAGGTGCTCCCAAACGATGCCATCGCTGTCACCAGTAATGATAACCGTCGGCGCGGTGATCCTGGAGTATTGCGGAGATTGCGCCTTGAGGTAGTCAAGCAGGCGCGTGCAATCGACAGCGTTGTGGAAGAACGCACGCGGCCGCAGCACCAGGGTAGGACCTGTCTTCGCGATATAATCTTCCGGACGTGGATTGGGCCGGAAGACGTTTTGTGTTGCTTGCTCCAACCGCCGCAAGCCAAGCGGCACGACTACGGCGTGGGTGAAGAGCCAACCGAGTATGGGCATCGCCGCAAGGTGATAGTACCATTCGACGCCGCCTGGCCAGGGATGTGTCGCCGGGGCCAGAAAGAGCAGGCCTTCAGTCTTGTCAGGATGGCGCACGCCGAAGGCAGCCGCAATGGCGCCGCCGAAGGAATGGCCGACGACGATGGCCCGTTTGATGCCCCGGCTTTCCATCAGTTTTGCGATCGCGTCTGCCTGTCCTGAGGGCAAGGCATTCTCCGGACCGCCGCGCTCCGAATAGCCGTGGCCAGGGCGGTCGACGAAGAGCATTTCGGCACGGCCTTCCAGCGGCTGCAGGAAGGCGCCGACTTGATCGAGCAGGTTGCCGCTTGCACCATGGATGAAAACAATGGGCGGCAGGTCGGCCGTCTCTGGACGTGAGACGTGAAAGGCGTTCAGCCGGTAACCGCCGATATCCGTCAGCTCGCCGATGTTCGGGGATGTCGCCTCGAATTGACGTCCTTTGTAGGAGGAGTAGCCGATGGCGGCGGCGATGGGTGCAAGGAGGGCGGAGGCTACGGCAAGCATGGCTACATCTGTCAAAATCACGTGACCAATACGTAAGATTGGCCCTCGTGGTTCACCGTCAAGATCAGGTGCGGCTGCCGGCCAGCTTTTCGGAGAGTGTATTCATCTGCTCCTGGGCGCTTCGATTGGCCGGATAGACCTCCAGGAAACGTTCCCAGGCTTTCAGGGCCAGCTGGTCGTTGCCCGATTCGGTGAGAATGGCGGCCATGCCGGAGAGTGCGCCGAAGTGGCGTGGTTCGAGGTCGAGCACATGCTCGATGTCGGACATCGACTTGCGATAGCTGTCATTGGCGTAGTTGAGCGTCGCCCGGCGATTCCAGCTTTCGGCGTAATCCGGCTTGAGGGCGATCGCCTGGTCGAGGAAATCGAGGGCGGCAGCGGTGCGTTTCTCCTGGATCGCCTTATCGGCCCATTGCATCAAGAGGTTGACGGTCGCGCTGCCCGAGTCGTTCCACTGGGTGCGGATTTCGTCGGCGATACCACTCGCCTTGTCAGGGTCGCGCTCGCGCTTCAGCTGTGCGTAGAGCTGATCCAGATGCTGCTTTGGTGAGAGGTTCGCGTCCGGCTGCTCGACGATGACTTCCTTCTCCGCAGCTGCGGCAGGGGACATGGGAGCGAGCAGGGAAAGAGACAGCGGCAGCGCCGCACAGGTCATAGCAAAAAAGCGCATGGCGGGCATAGTAGCCCGCCATCGCTGAAGATCAAAGCAATTTGATTTGATTGCCGAAGCAATCCCCCGACAGGCACGGGCGCAAAATGCCACGAAACCGTCCAGGCGCGCTATATCAGCCCTGGCGAGCCTTGAAGCGTGGGTTCAGCTTGTTGATGATGTAGATGCGGCCCTTGCGGCGAACCAGGCGGTTGTCACGATGACGAGCCTTGAGCGACTTGAGCGAATTCTTGATCTTCATTGTTTTGATCCGCGATGTTTGAGGGGGAATTCACATTCGCCCGTATCTATTACATTCAAAAGCGCGCTCAGGGCGCGCTCTTCAGGTTGGGCGTGCAGATAACCCGGCGACTTTCCTGTGTCAACCACATGAGGGTGATTTTCCCATGGCCGAAACGGCTTTTGTCAGGGGAAAACCGGCAATTTTGTGGTCAACGTGGTAACGTGCCCCATCTTGCGGCCGGGACGGGATTCCGTCTTGCCATAGAGGTGAACCAGCGTGTCCGGTCGTCGTAGCCAGTCCGGGAGCGCCAGAATATTGTCGCCGATCAGGTTCTGCATCACGCAGTCTAAGTGACGGTCGGCATTGCCGAGCGGCAGGCCGGCAACCGCGCGGATATGTTGCTCGAATTGGGAGACGAGGCAGGCGGCTTCCGTCCAGTGACCGGAGTTGTGGACACGCGGCGCCATTTCGTTGGCGATCAGGCTGCCGTCGGCGAGTACGAAGAATTCGATGCCGATGACACCGACATAGCCGAGCGCAGTCAGGATCTTCTCGGCCGCACCGCAGGCAGCGGCTGCAGTTTCCGCCGAGATGGACGCGGGCACCGTTGACGTGTGCAGGATGCCATCGCGGTGAACGTTTTCGGCAGGATCGTAGCAGGCGACCGTTCCGTCGGTTGCGCGCGCTGCGATGATCGAGATCTCGCGCTCGAAGGAAACGAAGCTCTCGAGAATGAGCGGTACGCCGCCGAGCGCCGCAAAGGCGCCGTGAGGCGTATCGTCGGTGGAGCGGAACACTCTCTGCCCCTTGCCGTCATAGCCAAGGCGGCGGGTCTTGAGGACGCCGCGACCGCCGAAGTTTGTCAGCGCCGCATCGAGATCGGCTTGACTGTCGACGGCGTGGAAGCCGGCCGTTGGAATACCGCATCCGTTGATGAAGCGCTTTTCGACAAGCCGATCCTGCGCAGCCTCCAACGCCTTGGGCGGCGGATAGACGGGGACCTGGCTTGCGAGGGCCTCGGCGGCGGCGACCGGGACGTTCTCGAACTCGTATGTGACGACGTCGCAAGCCTTCGCCAATTCTGCGAGCGCTGCAGGATCGTCATAAGCCGCTGCGATCTGCTCGTTGGCGACCTGCGCCGCCGGACAGTCGGCGTGTGGTTCCAGAACGACGGTGCGAAAATTGAGCCGGGCTGCGGCCATGGCAAGCATGCGGCCAAGTTGACCGCCACCGATGATGCCAATGGTTCTTACAGTCATAGGTCGTCCATCGGATATTCAGCAACAGCCGCGCTCTGGCGCTCGCGCCAGTCGTCGAGCCGCTCGGCAATGTCCTCGTCCGACAATGCCAGGACTGCCGCTGCCAGAAGGGCGGCGTTGATCGCGCCAGCTTTGCCGATGGCAAGCGTGCCGACCGGGATGCCGCCCGGCATCTGGACGATGGAAAGAAGACTGTCCTGACCGGACAGCGCCTTGGATTGCACCGGGACGCCGAAAACGGGAAGCGGCGTCATGGCTGCGGCCATACCCGGCAGATGAGCCGCGCCGCCGGCGCCGGCAATGATCACCTTGAAGCCTTCATCGCGGGCGGTCTTGGCGAAATTCACCAGGCGGTCCGGCGTGCGGTGGGCCGATATGATGCGCGCGTCATAGGGAATTTCGAGCGCCTCCAGCGTATCGGCGGCACTCTTCATGGTCTCCCAATCGGACTGGCTTCCCATGATGATGGCCACGGATGGTCTGTCTGTCATCGTCACGGCATTCCCTTCAGGCGATGATGTCAGGGATGATCTGGTCTTCCAGCTTTGTCAGCTTGTCCTTGATGACCAGTTTCTTCTTCTTCATGCGCTGGATGCGCAATGCGTCACATCCGGTGGCAATCATGGCATTGATGGCGGCATCGTAATCCTCGTGCTCCTGGCGCAGTCTTGCGACCATGAGCCTGATTTCCGCCTGTTCCTGATCGGCCATATGCATTCCCCATAACCGCCTTCGGACATCGTCCGTTCTGCCGATGATTTCCGCAAGCTCCTATCACCAATTAGAGGTAACGGCTAGCGGCTGTTCGTCATGATTTTGCCACTTGTTCTCCTTGTTTTCACCTTCGACAAGGCTTCAAAAATGTGTCACAGTCGAAAGGTTGACGCCTTGGATCTCCGGCGGTGTTGGCCGGGGAGAGGTAAGAGGAAGGAAGGGTCAAATGACTGTTCAAGCTCATCTTGAGTCACTCCAGAAAAAGCATGTTGCTCTCGAGGAGGAGTTGCATTCGCTTATGATATCCCCCTCCCGAAACGATAATGAAGTCGCTGAGTGCAAACGCAGAAAATTGCGGATCAAGGACGAGATTGAGCGCCTTAAATCATCCTTCCATTGAGTAGGATGCAGTAAATTTCCGAGCGCGGCCCTAGGCTAGGAGGGCAAAAGTCCAATTCCACCAAAAGCTTAGGTAAGGTCGTGCTCGACAGGCGATTATGGCGCCGGTTCCGACGGAAAGTCGCGAGCCGGCGTCTCTCATTTGAGTGGTCGGGCTAAGCCCAGAACTGATCGAGCCAGAGATTGAGTCGGTCGAAGCCGCGATTGTTGACGGCGTAGATGCGTCGCGTGCCCTCTGCGGTGACCGAAACCAGATTGCAATCTAGCAGCGCCTTGAGGTGCTGGGAGACGGCGGGGCGGCTGATGGGAAGCCCCTCGGCAAGCTCATTTACGGTCTTCGGCGCGCGTCGAAGTTCTTCCAGCAGGAAGCGCCGGTGGGGATCAGCTATCGCCGTGAAGGGATCCGTGTTCGACATGGCGAAAAGCTACGTCAAACGGCGCAATCGGGCAAGGAAATTGTGCGCCGCAGCGAAACCCAAAATTGTCAGAAACCCAAGCCTTCCTTCGCGATGAGCGCGGCGGCAATCAGGGCCATGGCATACATGAAAGGATAAAAGATCGCGGGCTTCATGCGGCGGACGCACCAGGCGCCGGCAATGGTCGCAAGCGGTGCAAACGGAAGCAGCGTGGCCGAGGCGGCGAGGTTCTGGGTGTCGAGCTGACCGAGCGCGAAGTAGGGGACGAGCTTGACGGCATTGAGAATTGCGAAGAAGCGAACACTGGTGCCGGTATATTCGCGCGGCGGCATCTGCAGTGGCAGGGCATAGATCTGGAAGGGCGCTCCGCCGGCGTGTGCTACGAAGCTGCCATAGCCGGACAGGCTTCCCCAGATCTTCGCAAGCAGCGGCCGCTGGCCGCGGGGCGGCGTGTGCTTCCCGGCGCCGGGGCCGACGGTGTTCCAGAAATAGCGAAGGCAAAAGAGGACGGTGACGACGCCGATGACGACGCGAAGCACGTTGCCGGGAACCAGCGTCGAGGTCGCCCAACCGAGCGCGATGCCGAATAGCGCTCCTGGCAGCATGATTTTCAGGGTTGTCCAGTCTCCGTGCTGGCGCCAGATCACCAGCGAGATCACGTCCATGCAAATGAGGATGGGGAGCAGAATCGCGGCCGCCTGAATGGGCGAGACGACGAGAGCGAGAAAGGGCAGCCCGATCAGCGACAGCGCATCGCCCATACCGCCTTTCGCAAGTCCGACCAAGATGACAGCGGGAACAGCGGCGCAGTAAAATGACAGTTCCATCGGCATGCTTTTGAAAATCCTCCCCTTGCCAGCCCCGTCTAACGGAATTACTCACACAAGACGAGTGCAGATGGGCCGCGAAACGGCCTGTTCCGCTGTAAATGGAAAGAGTTCATGACCGAACCGGAAAACCGCTGCCGCCTAGTTCTGATCGTCCCCGATATCGCCGATGCCGATGAGCAGGCAAAGATCGTCGGCGATGCCTTAAAGGGCGGTGATGTCGCCTCGGTGATTGTGCCGCAATACGGGCTCAATGATGGCGAGTTCCAAAAGCACGCCGAGAAGCTGGTTCCAATTATTCAGGACTCAGGGGCGGCCGCACTGCTTGCAGGCGACAGCCGCGTCGTCGGGCGGACCAAAGCGGATGGCCTGCATCTGACCGGACCGGCCAGCGAAATCTCCGAAGCGATCGACAAATATGCTGACAAGCTGATCGTCGGCGGTGGCAATGCCGCCGACCGGCACCATGCGCTGGAGATCGGCGACGAGCGACCGGACTATATCTTCTTCGGCAAGCTCGAAGGCGACATCAAGCCGGAGGCACACTCCAAGAACCTGGCGCTCGCCGAGTGGTGGGCCTCCATGATCGAGATTCCCTGCATCGTGATGGGCGGTACGGATCCGGCTTCTGCGCTGGCGGTGGCCGAGACGGGTGCGGAGTTCGTCGCGCTGCGGCTTGCGGTTTTCGCGGACGCAGGCCGTGCGCCCTCCGTCGTCGCCGAGGTCAATGCGCTCTTGGACGAAAAAGCGCCACGGTTTGAGGATTGATATCGCGCTCATGCCGATCCTGTCCCGCTATTTGCGCGTTTCCGCTGCCTTTGCCGCCGTCATTCTGGCGGGGCTGACGCATGGCGTTTCGGCCCAGACGGTCGACAACGTCGTGACACGGCCGCTCGCGACCGCTCCCGAACCGCTGAAAACTGGGCGGCCGCAGACAGACGGCGCGGGACCGTCGACGGGCGTCGGGGTTTTCGACCGCATGGGTGCGAAGCTGCCAGATCTGCCGCCGGAAAAGGACTACAAAGGGCCGGTTGACGATGCCTACGGCGCTTATCAGCGTGGCTACTATCTAACTGCGATGGAAAAGGCTCTACCCCGCGCGCAGCTCGGCGACCCGGCTGCGCAGGCGCTTATGGGTGAGCTCCTGGCAGATGGGCTAGGCGTCAAGCGCGACATGAAAAATGCGGCCTTCTGGTACAGCAAGGGCGCGGAAGGCGGCGACGCCGCGGCGATGTTCAAATACTCGCTGATGCTGATCGAGGGCCGGTTCGTCAAGCGCGACAAGGCGAAGGCCGACGAGTACATGCACAAGGCGGCCGATGCCGGAAATGCCTCGGCCCAGTTCAATTGGGGCCAGATCCTGACGGCTGACAATCCCGGCGACAAGGGACTGAAGCTCGCCTTGCCATACTACGAGAAGGCTGCCGAACAGGGCATCGCCGACGCGCAGTATGCGGTGGCGGAGATTTACGCCTCATTGCCTGATCTGCCGGAAGAAAAGAAACAGCTGTCGCGCGAATGGATGGCACGCGCTGCGCATGCTGGCTACGACACGGCCCAGGTCGATCTTGGGATCTGGTTCGTCAACGGTCAGAACGGGCCGCGCGATTTCGTCAAGGGTTTCCAGTGGTTGCGGCTTGCCGCCAATCGCGGCAACGTGGTTGCGCAAAACAAGCTCGCGCACCTCTACATCAACGCTCTCGGAACCAAGCCGGATCCCGTCGAGGCCGCAAAATGGTATGTGCTGTCGCGTCGGGCCGGCCTGCCCGACGCAGCGCTCGAGGACTTCTATCTTGGTATCGAGGAAGACCAGCAGAAGGCGGCCATCGATGCCGCCAACAAGTTCCGCCGGATCCAGTGATCTAGAACAGCGCGTCGGCGACGAGGTCTTCGTCGTCCCCGACCTTCGCAGTCTCGGCGACAGCTGCGGTTCGTTGTTCCATGGCTGGAACGATATCGCGATGGACATTGCGCTCCTGCACGATCGTGTAGAGCCTGAAAATCTTTCGATCGAGTGGTGCGACCGCGCCGGCAATGTCAGATATGTCTGCGATTTCAGCGCCGGCCACATCTTCCAGAACGTCGGCGCAGCGCGCCAGCATCTCGCCAAGGTCGCGCTGGAAATCCAGCTTTGCGATCAACAGGCTGATCTTGTTCGCCACTTCGCCACCATGCTCGGAGAGCACCTTGAGGTCGTCTTCCACGGTGTCGGCTGCCGCACGGATGTTGCCGACGGCTGACGCCAGGTTCTCCCCGAGACCACCTGCTGGGTCGGCGCTGGCGGGCGCGATCCGGCCGGCAGCCGCTTCCAGCGTCGGCAGGCCGTTGACGATCGCATCGGCGGACTCGTCGAGTTTGGCGGCAAAGATGCGCAGTTCCGCGGTGACAACGTTGATCGATTTTCCTTCTTCGCCCAAGCGGCTGCAGCGCAGATTGGTATTCAACGCCATGTAATGGATGTCGGTTTTGACCACACGGATATTGCCGACGGCTTCCAGGAGTTTGGCGGCGGTGCCAAGCGTCGATTGGCTTACCTGATCGGCCTGCCGGGTCGCCTGATCGACCTGCTTGACGATCTCGTGCGCGGCGGAAACGCTCGATTCCAGTGCGCGCATGAAATTCCCCTGGCCGCCGCCGCTCATCTGGTCGCGCAGGCGCAGGATTTCCTGCGTATCCTGACCGAGGCTCGCGATCGTCTTTACGACATTCTGCGAACCCCGATGGAAATCCTTGCACATGTCGTTCATCTGCGCGGCCGTCAGATGATGGACGACGTTCTCCAGACGCCGGCGCGCATCCGCATCGAGCTTGCGTCCGTCTTCTGCGCCGAGGAATTCGTCGAGCAGCGCAAAGGTGCTCTGGACATGCTCGATGCGTTGGCGGGTGATGTCTCCGACCTGCAGGGCAGACAGCGTGGAGGCGACTTTGCTCTGTATGCCGCGGGCGATTGCCGAGACATCCCGGGCGATGGCCGCGAAGTTCTTCCGGTGTTCGGCAATCTTCCGGGCATTGTCCTGCAATGCCCTTGCAACGTCGGGCACTGTTTCGGAATAGCTGCGTGCGGCTGCCGTGCCGAAGCTCAGCGCCACCTTGACTTCCTTCTCGAGGCTGTCGAGGTGGGCGGCAAAACCGTTGACCTCAGCCGTTCCGGAGTAGATGCGCTCGAGGATCTCCTGCGCGAAGCCGGCGAACTCGGGAAGACCGGCGCCGGTGATCTTGGCAGTCACTGCAAAGGTGCGTAGATAGCGCATCGTCTCCTGCATGTCGGCGACGTGTTTGCGCAACGAATTGCCCGTGTCGGCAAGCGAGGAGAGCGCATCCTGGCGCGCCTTTTCGGAGATCGGCAGGTCGGTTAGGCTCTTGACCGTCGAACGCAGATCCGCGCCGGTGTCGCTGGGCTCGTTGGCGTCCAGTACCTTTGTGACATTGTCGAGCGAGCTCAACAAACGGTTGAGAACATCCATCACCGAAAGCAGCACCGTACCGCCTTCGAGGAAACGCTCCTCGACCTGGCTGCGGGCCGCTTCGAGCGTCTCGCTGATGCCCGATCCCGAAGCTTCAAATGCCTGAAGTGCCGATGCCGCCCCGTTCGTCACGTTATTTCCTTTACTTATAACACTGGCAAATTTTGACCCTATCTTTAGGGGTGGGACGGAAACAGCGGGTAAACACCGGAGACTCGTCAATGTTGTGCTTAACAGCGTGTCAAAAAATATCGCTCTGCGACCGACGCTGGAGCTCGAATTCTCGTATTCCCAATGAAAAACAGCTTATTATGCAACGTGAACAACCCTCAGTGTAATTTATCTCAGGTAATAATTCGGGGAGCCTGGACACGGCTTAGTTGCATGTTCTGGCAACCGAACTTTGCCCGTTGCTAAGCCTCTCATGAGAGTCCTTTTGGGCTCTAGAAGTATTTCGCCATCACCTAATTCGATTGTCATCGATATTCCCGAACATGCCGAAGCGGATCTGAGTTTCATTCAGCTCATCGAATCCGCTCGTCGCCAGGCAAAGGCGCAGAGCAAATCGATCACGCATTCCTCGCCCGCCAAGGGAAATGTTCTGAAGGTGCTTGAGCGCGCAGGGTTCCTCGACGCGTTCAACTCTGACGACGCTAAATTCTGGTTGCATAAAGAGGTGACGCCATGAGCACAAACATTCTGACTGTCGATGATTCCGCAAGCATCCGGCTGACCACGAAGGGCACGCTGACCAATGCCGGCTATAGGGTCACCGAAGCGGTCAATGGGGCGCCGGCACGCAAATTGACGGCCGATGAATGGGCATCATCATGACCGGGATGGGCGATGGCGGCGCAATGGGCATGCTGGAGATGCATCAGGCCGGCGCCGACACGGGTGGCACAGGACGAGGCGCCATCGGTCGTCTTCGGGATGCCCAAGGAAGCCATCGCCAAGGGTGGGGTGGATCGGTTCCTGCCGCTCGATCAGATCGCCGGTGATGTCCTGATCACCCAGCAGACGTTTTGAAAGTCCGGCAGCTTATGCTGCCGGACCTGCTCTCAGGCGAGATAACCGCCGTCGATGGTGAGGCTGGCGCCGGTGATGAAGGAGGCTTCCGGGCTGGCCAGATAGGCTGCGAAGCTTGCGATTTCGCGGTCTTCCCCGAGACGGCCGAGGGCCATCAACCCCTTCAGCATTTCGTGGGAATGCGGGTCGGAGTTCATGTCGGTCACGGTGGGACCAGGCTGGATCGTGTTGACGGTAATGCCGCGCGGACCGAGATCGCGGGCGAGGCCACGCGTCATGGCGGCGACAGCGCCTTTGCTCATGCTGTAGACGGCGGATGTCGGAAAGCCGCTGCGCTCCGCAACCACGCTGCCGATGGTGATGACCCGGCCGCCGTCATGCATATGCTTCGCTGCAGCCTGCGTGCCGGCAAAGACCGCCCGCACATTGACGGCGAACATGCGGTCGAAGTCCTCCAGCCGAAAGGCTTCCAGGCTATCCAACAATAGAATTCCCGCGTTGTTGACGAGAATATCGAGGGCGCCAAAATGACTGGCGGCCGTGTCGACGGCTCTTTGCACAGCGGCGGCATCTGCGCTGTCGGCATGGATCGCAAGTGCCTTGCCGCCCTTTGCCTCGATGTCGGCGGCGATCGCCTCGGCTTTCTCCTTCGAGTTCGCAAAGGTGAAAGCGACGGAGGCACCATCCATCGCCAGCCTGCGCACAATAGCCGCACCGATGCCGCGTGAGCCGCCCGTCACGATTGCGACCTTTCCTTCAAGTGGTTTCGTCATTTTCACTTTTCTCCTTTATTGGACTGATTGGTCTAGAAATGATCGCGAGAAGTCACTGCTGTCCGATCATGCTGCTATCGAAGGCTGCGGATTGCGAGGCGGGCGACGGCGCGCTGGGTTTCGGGGCTTGCGCCGTTGCGGGCGCTGACCTTCATGCCGGATAGCGTAGCGCCAAGGAACTGAGTGGCGACCTCGGGATCGACCTCTGCCGATAACTGACCTTTCCTCTGGCCATCTTCCAGCAGCACGACAATTGCCTTGCCCAGCATTGCCGAGGCGCTGTCGGTCAGGTTCGACACGTCGGCATCGGTGCGGCCGAATTCGCAAATGGCGCTGACGCCGAGGCAGCCTCTGGACGCTTCCGAAAAAGGTCTGGATGCGAAGGCCAAGAGGGCGGCTTCCAGGGCGTCAAGCGGATGCTCGCTGTCCTTCAGGTCCGCGATGATGCTAAGAATACTGTCGGTATTGTAGCGCTCCAGAGCCTGCAGGTAGAGGCTGCGTTTGTCGCCGAAGGTGTCATACATGCTCTGCCGGCTGATCTTCATCGCCGTAAGCAGGGCGTCGGTGGAACTACCCTCGTAGCCATGCTCGCAGAAGACGCCGATCGCGGCATCGAGAGCCTTGTCTCTATCGAATTCCTTGTGCCTTGCCATGGACACATGAATAGCAATTCCGGACTGACCTGTCTAGAATATTCTGCGTCATTTGTTCGAGCGGCGCCGTGCAGCGCCTGTCTTCTCTTGAAATTTTCCCGATTTTGTGGTCTTGAGGCCGCCAATCTTATCGAGCGCTGCCTTCTCCGGCGATCAGGGACCTTTCCCGCCCTGACAGCGCGCACCGTATTATCGCTCAAGGAAAAGTGCTCACATGGCTCGTTCAGCTCTCCTCAATGTCATGGTTCAGGCTGCCATCAAGGCAGGAAAATCGCTGGGGCGTGATTTCGGAGAAGTCCAGAACCTGCAGGTCTCGGTCAAGGGTCCGGGCGATTTCGTGTCAAATGCCGACCGCAAGGCGGAGAAGATCGTCAAGGACGAACTCCTGAAGGCCCGCCCGACTTATGGCTTCCTCGGAGAAGAGAGCGAGGAGATCAAGGGTACGGACGGTGCGCACCGCTGGATCGTCGATCCGCTCGACGGCACGACCAACTTCCTGCACGGCATTCCGATGTTTGCGGTATCGATCGCACTTGAGCGCAACAATGAGATCGTCGCTGGCGTCGTCTTCAATCCGGCAACGGACGAGCTCTACACCGCCGAGCGTGGCGGTGGCGCCTTCCTGAACGATCGCCGTCTGCGCGTCGGCGCCCGCCGCGTGCTTTCGGATTCCGTCGTTGCCTGCGGTGTTCCGCACCTCGGCCGCGGCAATCACGGTAAGTTCCTCGTTGAGCTTCGTCACGTGATGGGCGAAGTCGCCGGCATTCGCCGCATGGGCGCGGCCTCCCTAGATCTTGCCTACGTGGCGGCCGGTCGCTTCGACGGTTACTGGGAAACCGCGCTGTCGGCCTGGGATATCGCGGCGGGCATCCTCCTTATCCGCGAAGCCGGCGGCTATGTGTCCGATTGGGATGGCGGTTCGTCCATTCTCGAGACCGGTTCGGTCGTCGCGGGCAACGAATATATCCAGAAGGCATTGCTTGAGGTGGCCAAGCGTCCCGTTCCTAGCCGGTAAATCGCTGTTGTAAAGACACGGTTTTCGTTTCCGCATACTTCAATTCGGCACAATGTTGCTCTAGTCTCCGGCTGAAATGAATCCGGAGGCTGCGGAACCTATGGAAAATGTGAATGTGGCTGAATTCGGCTCGACCGAAAAAACCACGAGCAACTACAGCTATAAACTTTCCAGTCCGATGCCGTTTCTTTGGACGATGGTGCTGTTTCTGGTCATCGTCGGGTTCATTGCCGCCATTCTTTTCCGACAGACGCAGACTGCCTTCATGTACAATCCGGGCCTCAACGGTTTGATCCTCGGTGTCCTGGCGGTCGGTATCATCCTCGTCTTCAGCCATGTGCTGTCGCTGCGGCCGGAAGTGCGATGGTTCAATTCGTTCCGCGCCGCAGGCAGCGCCGACAAAGTCGGACGCAATCCCAAGCTGCTCGCTCCAATGCGAACGCTGATTGGCAGCCGTAGTGCTTCGGCGGGACTGTCGACCGCGGCCTTCCGCTCCATTCTCGATTCCATTGCCAACCGCCTTGATGAATCGCGCGATGTGTCACGCTACCTGATCGGTCTTCTGGTCTTTCTCGGTCTGCTTGGCACGTTCTGGGGTCTTATCGGCACAATCGGCTCGATCAGCTCGGTCATCCAGTCGCTCGATGCGGGCTCGAATGGCTCGACCGATGTTCTTGGTGCGTTGAAGGAGGGCCTTGCGACGCCGCTTTCGGGCATGGGTCAGGCATTCTCGTCGTCGCTGCTCGGCTTGTCCGGTTCGCTCATTCTCGGCTTCCTCGATCTCCAGGCGGGTCGCGCTCAGAACCGGTTCTACATGGAGCTGGAAAACTGGCTTTCGTCGGTAACCGACGTTGGCCCCGATACCGCCATGCCCGCCATCAGCGGCACCTCGGCGGTCTCGCCCGAAGAGGTTCGCGCGCTCTCCGACTATATGCGCCGGATCTCCGAGGAGGGCAGCGGCGGCACCCAGAGGTCGGTTGCGGCGATGGCAAATCTTGCCGAAGGTATTCAGGGCCTGGTCAAGAATATGCGCAATGAGCAGCAGATGCTGCGCGACTGGATCGACGCGCAGCAGGAAGAGACGAAAGCGATGCGCCGCACGCTTGATCGTCTGGCCGAGCGGATTGGCTCGCAAGAAAGGCATGGTTTGAGCGAGCGCGTTCAACGCACGCCGCAAACCGAAAAAAGCGAGGGCAAGTAAGCTATGGCTCTTGCCCGCAACCGCCGCCGCGAGCGCGCGGTGGAGTACTGGCCAGGTTTCGTCGACGCGCTGTCGACGCTGCTGATCTCCATCATGTTCGTGCTGACCGTCTTCGTTGTCGGCCAATATATCCTGAGCCGCGAAATCTCCGGCCGTGACGAGGTGCTGAACCGTCTGAACAGTCAGATCAACGAGTTGACGCAGCTGCTTGCTCTCGAGAAGGGAAGCAAGCAGGACCTCGAGGACAGCGTCGCCAATCTTCAGGCCTCCTTGTCGTCGGCCGAAAGCGAGCGATCGCGGCTGAAGGCGCTGCTTGATGCTGGCTCGGGAGGCCAGAGCGCTGCACAGTCGCGTATCGGCAGCCTCACCAAGGAACTCGACGAACAGAAGCAGATGAGCGACCGGGCGATGAGCCAGGTCGAGTTGCTGAACCAGCAGATTGCCGCGTTGCGCAGCCAGATCGCCGCCGTAGAAGCCGCCCTGCAGGCCTCCGAGCAGAAGGATCAGACCTCGCAGACGAAGATCGCGGATCTTGGCCGTCGCCTCAACGTCGCGCTGGCGCAACGCGTGCAGGAACTCAACCGCTACCGGTCCGACTTTTTCGGGCGCTTGCGCGAGATTCTGTCCGATCGCGAGAATATCAGGATCGTCGGTGACCGCTTCGTCTTCCAGTCTGAGGTCCTGTTTCCCTCTGGCAGTGCGGATCTCAATCCGGACGGGCAGGGCGAGATGGCAAAGCTTGCGACGGCGCTTCTCGACGTTGCGAAGGAAATCCCGCCGGAGATCAACTGGGTCCTGCGCGTCGACGGACATACGGACAACGTGCCGCTCGCGGGCACCGGCAGGTACGGAGATAACTGGCAGCTGTCTTCTGCGCGCGCGATCTCCGTCGTCAAGTTTCTGATCTCCCGCGGCGTGCCGGCCGACCGTCTCGTCGCTGCCGGCTTCGGGGAGTTCCAGCCCATCGCGCCAGGCGACACCCAAGAAGCACGCGCCACCAACCGTCGTATCGAACTGAAGCTCACCGAGAAGTAGGTCTACGCGGCGTTTCGCCAGTCGAAAAGATCGGCTGCAATTGCTGCCGGCTAAGGTCGTTCCTGTGCAACAAGCGTCTCTCGGATCGGGCTGCAAAAGATATCGTCTCGGGAAAAGTGGCGTTGTCGCCGAGCGAGGCTCCGCATAGGTTCGATGAGACGTGGGGGAGAATGCTTTGATCGAATGCGATGTGCTGGTCATCGGCGCAGGTCTTGCCGGGCTCGTCGCGGCAGCGGAGGCGGCCGATCGCGGACGGAAGGTCTGCATCGTCGAGCAGGAGGGCGAGCAGAGCCTTGGCGGGCAGGCGTTTTGGTCTCTTGGCGGGCTGTTCTTCGTCGATAGCCCGGAACAGCGGCTACTCGGTATCCGTGACAATCTTGGCCTTGCACGGCAGGACTGGATGGGTTCGGCATCGTTCGACCGGCCGGAAGACTACTGGCCGCGTCGCTGGGCGGAGGGCTACCTCGAATTTGCCGCAGGCGAGAAACGCCGCTGGCTCTATCAGCAGGGCATGCGCTGGTTCCCGGTTGTTGGCTGGGCTGAGCGGGGAGGCGGCTTGGCGCATGGCCACGGCAACTCCGTGCCGCGCTTCCATGTCACGTGGGGAACCGGACCGGCCGTGCTTGCACCATTTATTCGCCGTGTGCGCGAGGCGGAGGCGAAGGGTCTTGTCACGCTTCTGTTCAGGCATCAGGTGGATGACCTTGTCGTGCAAGACGGTGTCGTCTGCGGCGCCCGTGGCACGATCCTTCAGCCGGACGCTTCCGTTCGAGGCCAGGAGACAAACCGCATTTTTGCGGCGCTCTTCGAGATACGGGCCGGTGCGACGATCGTGACTTCAGGGGGCATCGGGGCCAATCATGACGCGGTGCGCCGCAAATGGCCGGTCGATCGGCTCGGACGACCTCCGGCGAGCATGGTCGCGGGCGTGCCCGCCCATGTCGACGGACGGATGATCGAGATCACCGAGCGCGCGGGTGGGCGAGAAATCAATTCGGACCGGATGTGGCACTATACGGAGGGGCTGAAGAACTGGGATCCGATCTGGCGCAATCACGGCATACGCATCCTGCCCGGCCCATCCTCCTTCTGGTGCGATGCCGATGGAAACCGCTTTGCCGCACCTGCGATGCCCGGTTTCGATACGCTGGCGACGCTGAAGGCAATCTGCGCGACGGGTCATGACCACAGCTGGTTCATCCTGACCAAAGCAATCATCAAGAAGGAGTTTGCCCTTTCCGGCTCCGAACAGAATCCAGACATCACCGGCAAGGATATCCGCCTGCTGCTCAAGCGATTGGGCAAGGAGCCGCCGGGACCCGTTCAGGCCTTCATGGACAGGGGAGAGGATTTCATCGTTCGCGATACGCTGGAAGCGCTTGTCGACGGCATGAACGGGTTGACAGGTGAAAGGCGCGTGGATGCAAGCCGTCTCAGGACGCAGATCGAGGCCCGCGACAGGGAGATTGGCAACGCCTTTTCGAAGGACGCGCAGGTCATCGCCATTCGCGGCGCTCGGCGCTATCTCGGGGACCGGTTGATGCGCACGGCAAAGCCCCACTCGCTGCTTGACCCGCAGGCCGGACCATTGATTGCGGTGCGGCTGCACATCCTGACGCGCAAATCTTTAGGTGGTCTGGAGACGGATCTTTCCGCACGAGTGATCGGCCATAGTGGTGATCCGGTGCCTGGGCTCTATGCCGCGGGCGAGGTGGCCGGCTTTGGCGGCGGGGGCATGCATGGCTATAACGCGCTCGAGGGAACATTCCTCGGCGGCTGCATCTTTTCCGGCAGGGTTGCCGGGCGGGCGGTGTAGAGGCGGCGCGTTTGGCGCCGCCTGATTTGATCAGGCCTCAGCCTTCGTCGTGTCGACGACTTCTGCGCCGGGAGAATTCTTCTTGATGGATTCGATGGCGCTCAGCGCCGATGCCTTAGCCTTATAGCCTTCGGAGCCGAACATGGATTCGCCATTCGGCGCCTTGAAACGGAAACGGAACTCGCCAGCCTTGTCCTTGTAAACTTCGAACTTATACATCGATTTTTCTCCCGGAATCAGGATGATGTCCTATCTGCAGGCGCAGCCTAGAACAAAAAACGCAACTATTCCATCGGGATATTTGCGTGCTTTGCAACCGGCGCGACGAGCCGATTTCGTGCAGGAAATGCGCCGCACTGCGGTTTGAAAATCGAGAAGACCGACGAGAACGTGTTGATCAGGTACGGCGCGAAGAGCACCAGGAAAGCCGAGATAGAGCATCAATATCGCGACGGTTCCAACACGAGCGATAAACGGCTCGAACTCGCCTTTATCATCGGGGAGTTGCGCTGCTGCGAGGGGATGCCCGCGGCATCGATGGGGTTTCCGGCCGGGTCGGTCGTCGTCCATTCGACTTCTTCTGACCAAAGTCGGTGAGCGACCAATCCCGGACCTCCCGGAGCGAGCGACAGCACAGCAGCATCGATATGACGACGGCCACGGCGACGAGTAGGATCAACGTATCGGCGAAATCTATCGGCTTCACCAGAGCCTTTCTCACCGCGCGGCGACGTTAAATCCGTCTATAAACCGAGTGTAATGTCGATACCACCGCCGGAGGCTGGCGATGGGAAGGAACGTGCAGTCGGACGATCACTTTGCTGCGGCGAGAAAGTCTCCGGCACCTGTTTCGAACTGCAGCTTGGCCAGCTTGGCGTATATGCCGCCGTGTCGAATAAGGGTCTGATGCGTTCCCTCTTCGACGACGCGACCCTGATCCATGACGAGGATCCGGTCAGCCTTCAGCACGGTCGCGAGGCGATGGGCAATGACAAGGGTCGTGCGGCCGGTCATGAGGCCGTCGAGGGCTTTCTGCACAAGGGTTTCGCTTTCGGCGTCCAGTGCCGAGGTTGCCTCGTCGAGCAGCAAGACCGGCGCGTCCTTCAAAATGGCACGGGCGATGGCGATACGCTGGCGTTGACCACCCGAGAGCGTGATGCCGCGCTCGCCGACCTCGGTGCCGTATCCCTTGTCCAAGCGGGCAATGAATTCGTCGGCCTGTGCAGCGATCGCGGCGGCACGCACCTCTTCACGGCTCGCCTCTGGGCGGCCGAAGGCGATGTTGTCGTGAATGGAGGCCGCAAAGATCGTCACATCCTGCGGCACGATCGCGAGGCGTTTGCGCAACGCGTCGGGATCGGTGCTGCGGGCATCGACGTCGTCGATTTTTACCGCACCCTGTTGCGGATCATAGAAGCGGAGCAGCAGCGAGAAGACGGTGCTCTTGCCCGCACCGGAGGGACCAACGATCGCGACGGTCTCCCCGGGGGCTACCTCGAAGCTCAGGCCATGGAGGGCGGATCTCTCCGGGCGCGACGGATAGGCAAAATGCACGCCCGTAAACTGGACACGACCATGCGCCGGAGCAGGCAGAGCAGCGGGCACCGTGGGCGCTGTAATCGGCGAGACTTCATCGAGCAGTTCGGTCAGCCGGTCGGCCGCACCCGCAGCTTGCGAAAGTTCGCCCCAGACTTCGGAAAGAGCGCCGAGCGAGCCGGCGGCGATGACGGAGTAGAGAAGGAACTGGCCGAGCGTGCCGGGCGAAAGCGTGCCCGCCAGGACGTTGTGAGCTCCGACCCAGAGAACGGCGACGACGCTACCGAAAATAAGGGTAATGGCGATGCCTGTCAGCAGGGCGCGCGAGCGTATAGCCGCGCGGGCGGCATCGTATGCCGTTTCCACAGCGGTGCCATACCGGGTGGCAGCGGCGTCCTCTCCGCCGAAGGCCTGGACGGTGCGGCTGGCGGCGATCGTTTCGTTGGCGAAGGCGGAGGCGTCCGCCAGAGTATCTTGGGCGGAGCGCGAGCGCTTCCGCACCGAGCGACCGAAGCCAACCAGCGGAAAGACGATCAACGGAATCGCCCCGATCACAAGGCTGGACAGCTTTGGCGACGTCACGATCATCATGCCCATCGCGCCGAGGCAGAGAATAAGGTTGCGCAAGGCGACGGAAGCGGTCGCGCCGACCGCTGACTTTATCTGTGTCGTGTCCGCCGTCAGGCGTGAGACGATCTCGCCCGATTGGTTGACATCGAAAAAGGACGGCGACAGCCGCGTCACATGGCTGAAGACATCACGGCGAAGATCGGAGACCACACGCTCTCCGAGCGTAATGACGAAGTAGTAGCGAAGGGCGCTCGCGACGGCCAGCACGATCGCCATGATCATCAGCATCAGAAAATAGCTGTTGATGAAGCTGCCGTCGGCCTGCGTGAAGCCATGGTCGATCATGCGGCGTATGGCGAGCGGCAGGGCGAGCGAGGTGATGGCGGCAAGCGCAAGGGAAGCGAGGGCACCGGCGACCATGCCGCGATAGCGCACGACATAGGGCGTCAGCCGGCCTAGCGGCTTCAGCGATCCCGACTTTTTTCCCCCTGCTTGCCCTGCGTATGCCACTTCGTCTCCGATCGCCTTCGACACCGCTTATCCGCGGCCGATGGCTCTTGTTATCCTGCCGGCCTTCATGTATAGGCAGCCCATCCTAATGGGAAGCCGTGGCGTTTGCGTCTGCGGCTTCATTTATTCAATCGGTCCTCTTGTCGCAATGATGATGCGTCAATTTGGACGTTGCATGGCAGGAAGATTGTTATGAAGGCAGATATCCATCCCGACTATCACACGATCAAGGTAGTCATGACCGACGGCACCGAATACGAGACCCGTTCGACCTGGGGCTCTGAAGGCGCAGTCATGAACCTCGAAATCGACTCCAAGTCGCATCCGGCATGGACTGGTGGCAACCAGCAGCTCATGGACCGTGGCGGCCGCGTTTCCAAGTTCAACAAGCGTTTCGGCGGCCTCGGCCTCTAATTGTTGCCACTTGGTGGAATTTGAAAGAGCCCCGCTTCGGCGGGGCTCTTTGTTTTTGAGCGCATGCCCTGGCGTTGCTTTCTGTTGCGCACACAACGAAAAACCGGCTGCGCAGGACGCAGCCGGTTTCGTGAATTCAGTTTGAGGCGGCTCAGTTGTTGCCGAAGGCCGTCTGCAGCAGGCTGAGCTGAGCCTGGACGCTGTTCTGGTTATCGGGAACGATCGGTGCCTCGGCCGGGCGATAGATTTCGCGATCGAGCAGGGCGACGCGGTTCTGCAGGCGCAACGAGCGTTCGATCAGGTGGCGGAAGGATTCCGGCAGATCGCCCCAGCCCGGTGCGTTGCGATCGACGTTAAAGCCGTCGAGGCGAACCTTGTTCTTCTCGGCCAGAACCTGATCGCGCGACATCTCGCCGTTGTTAACGGCGCGCTGCAGCAGCAGCCAGGAGGCCATCTGCATGAGGCGGGTGGTCAGTCGCATCGACTCTGCCGCATAGAGAACGGACGCCATGCGCGGCAGAACCTTGGAGGCTGTGCGACCCTGGCCATCGAGATAGGCGGCGGTTTCTTCGACCAGCGACATGCCTTCCGAATACAGCGCCTTGAACTGCGAGGATGCGGCAGCGCGACCTGCAAAACTGATTGTGTTCAATCCAAGCTCTGACATTTAAACAGTCCCTGTTGCACGCATCTACTTATGGTCAGGTAACGCCCGCCGGAGGGAAAAGGTCTCTCCGGCCGTTCTTTATGCTTTTAAGATGGTAGCTTTAGCGGAATTGCGCAAGGCGTTTCTTAAGAAAGGGTTAACTTCCACAGTTTCATGGAAATGGTCCCCAGCGCAATAAAAAAGAAGAGCCGCAAAAGCGGCTCTCAAGGTAAAACAGGGAGAAAAATCAGACCAATTCACCGCATGGAAAACTGTCTGAGATCCAGAGAAGATCTGGATGAGTACAGTAATACCTTATAAAGCTTAATGGCCGCTTAAACCTGTCCCGGATTAACACCTTTCGAGCGCTAGTTTGCTGTAATACCCCGCTCTCGAATTACGAGCGGAAGAGGCTTTCCGCCGCTGATCTTGTCGATGTCTTGCTGGCGGCCTCTGCTTCGATTCTCACGATCTCGGCTTTGAGCAGCGCGACGCGCGCTCGCAACTCGTCGACCGATAAGGTGGAGAGGTCGGCACCGATCTCGTGCGTAACCTTCTTCTGCGGCCGGTCGTCGTCGATGAAGCTCATATGGAGTCCTCCCTTTTTTGCCTCAGCTATATTTTAGGGCAGGATCGCCGGTTTCGGGAGTCTTGCCGGTTCCGCGGTCCGCAAGCGACATGCTTTCGGGCGTCAGCGTTTGCGACGTGGCCGTCGGAATGGTGGTAAAGGCGTCGCGGTCGCCGACCGGAACGGCGGCGCGCATGCGGCTGCGAATGATGGCGTAGGCGGTGATCAGCACATGGGCGACCGCCGTTACCAGGAACAGGGCGTGCGGGCTGATCATCGACATGACTGGGCCGCCGATGGTCGGGCCGATGATGGTGCCGATGCCGTAGAGGAGCAGCAGTCCGCCGGATACCTTCACGAAGTCCTCGGCGGAGGCATAGTCGTTGGCGTGTGCGACCGCGATTGGATAGAGCGTGTTTGCAACGGCGCCGTAGAGCACGACAAGGCCGATGATGAAGTAGGGCGAGGAGGGCTGCAGGATCGCCAGCAGCAGGCCGGCGATAGCAGCAATTGCGGACATCGCCGCGAGCACGTGGCGGCGATCGATGCGATCAGAAAGGCGACCTGCCGGCAGCTGCATCAGGGCGCCGGCGAAAATGGTGGCGCTCATCATGATGGCAATGCTGGTATCGGAAAGGCCGGAGCCCGCGCCGAAGACCGCACCCAGCGTACCATAGGCGCCGTTGGCGATGCCGACGAGAAGAATGCCAAGGCAGGATACGGGGGAGTTGCGGTAAAGGGCTGGCAGATCGAGCTTGACGGCCTTCAGCGGCTGCGGCGAGGCTGCGGTCGAGAGCGTCGTCGGAAGCATCGCGATGCAGTAGAAGATGCCGCAGATCATGAACAGGACGGGCGTGCGCACATCCTCCAGCGGGATCATCATCTGGCCCGCCACGACGCCGAAGAGTGTAATGGCGATATAGAGCGAGAAGATCGCGCCGCGGCTCTCATTGGTAGCGCGCTCGTTCAGCCAGCTCTCGATGATCATCGAAGTGCCGGCGGTCGCAAAGCCGGTGACGGCTCGCAACAGCACCCACCAGACCGGGTGGATGATGATACCGCTGACAAGCGCGATGATTGCGATGATGGCAATGAAGCCGGAGAAGGCCCGCACGTGGCCGACACGGCGCACAAGTTTCGGTGCGACGAGGCAGCCGATGACGAAGCCAGCGGCCCAGGAGGTGCCGAGCAGGCCGAGGGTGGTTGTTGCGTAGCCTTCCAGATTGCCGCGCATCGGAAGCAGGATGCCCTGCAACCCGTTGCCCATGAAGAGAAAGAGCGTCCCGAAGAGAAGCGAGGCGACGGACAGCAGATTTCTTTTCATTTAGCAGACTCTATGCGTTGAATGTCAAAGGTCATACGGCAACACGCAGTGTCGCCCAGCCTCGAGATGATTGATTGTGCCCCCAAATGCCTTTACGGCATGAATAAATGCAGTCGTGACGCGAAAAAATGTCCGTCCTGTGACATTCATAAGAGATGGAAAAATAAAGACATGACGAAGCTGATCGCTCTGCTGCTCATCCTGGCGATGGCGATTCAGCTGATCAAGCCGCTGGGTGTTCCCGGGCTGCAGCGACGCATGGATTTCTGGAAGATCGCGCTGATCGCCTTCGCGATCTGGGCGGTGGCGCTGATCGGGCGCGATGTCTTCGTCTAGTACGCGATTTCACCGCGCATGACAGGCGCGCAGCCGCCCGAAATCGTCACGTCGGTGACGATGCCGTCCTTCTTGACCACGTCAATTGCGATGATGCTGCGGCGTCCCATCTCGACGCCTTGCTCTATGGTCAGCGAAACGCTCATGTTCGCATCCGGCTCTAGCGAAAGGAGGTAGGCGCCGAGTGCCGCCGAGGCGCTGCCGGTCGCCGGATCTTCCGGCACGTTGTCGAGCGGCGCAAACATCCGTGCGCGGATCGTCCATGGGTTTTCCCCGGAGCGGACGTAGACGAACAGCGAGAAGTCGTGGTTGCCTTCGGCGGTCGGGGCGGCAGCGTCTTGAAAGTATGCAAGGTTCGGGCGGGCGCGGCCAAGGGCGGCAAGATCTGCAAGTTCGGCAACGACGAAACTCAGCCCCACCGATGCAACAACCGGCGAATGCTTCGCCACGCGGATATCCTGCGGCCCGATCGCGATGCAACGGGCAACAGTCTGCTCAGAGACCGTGGCGCCGATGGCGAGCGGCTTCGGCGCCCGAATGGCCGCCGACAGCACCTCATTGCCGTTGCGCTTCAAATCGACTTCGACGAGGCCGGCCTTCTCCTCGAAGCGCAGGCGGTCGCCGACTGGCCGCCCGAAGACATGCGCCTGCTGCCCGAGCACATAGGCCGTTCCGACGTTCGGATGTCCGGCGAAGGGCACTTCCATCGTCGGTGTGAAGATGCGGACGCGGGCGGTATTTGCCGGATCTTCCGGCGGCAGGACGAAGGTAACTTCCGAATAGCCGAACTCGGCGGCGATGTTCTGCATGTCAGTATCGGTTAGCCCACGCGCTTCCGTGATCACAGCCAGCGGGTTGCCCTCGAAGCGAGCGGAGGTGAAGACATCGACGGTCGTGAAAGCAACGGTTTTCATGGCGGTTCCCGAACTGGCTGAAGCCATGATCTCTACCGGCGATCGGCCGGCTGAAGAAGCGGAAAACTTGTCGCCGTTACAATGGAAAAACCGGCCGCCTTGGCGACCGGTTTCTTCCGTTTCGTCAGTCGAGAAGAGGCTTACGCGGCCTGCTCGAGGTCCTTCTTCCAGCTGCCCTTGGCGGCGAGGCTGTTCATCTCGGCGCGATGGGCAAAGGCGCGCTGGCCGGCGGCGACGTTTTCCGGCTTGCCGCCCCAGGCCTTCAGCGCCGTATCCTGCAGGGCGCGGCCGTAGGAGAAGGTGACGGCCCATGGTAGGTCGTAGCCGGAGTTGATCGCGGAAAGATGCGCCGTCGCTTCTTCGCTGGACTGGCCGCCGGAGAGAAAGGCGATGCCCGGAACGGCGGACGGGACGGTGCGCTTCAGCACCTCGACCGTGCGCTCGGCGACCTCGGCCACCGATGCCTTGCGGGCGTTCTTGCCATCGATGACCATGTTCGGCTTCAAGATCATGCCCTCGAGGCTGACACGGGCATCAGCCAGTTCTTCGAAGACCGTGCGCAGCGTCCATTCCGTGACCTCGGCGCAGCGATCGATGTTGTGGTCACCCGGCTTGCCATCCATCAGGCACTCAGGCTCGACGATCGGAACGATGTTGGCTTGCTGGCACAGCGCAGCATAGCGGGCGAGCGCATGCGCATTGGCCTTCATGGAGCCCCATGTCGGGAGGGTGGGAGAGATTGCGATGACACCGCGCCACTTGGCGAAGCGGGCGCCGGCTTCATAGTACTTCGCCAGCCGCTCTGCCAGCCCGTCGAGGCCTTCGGTGATGGTTTCGCCGGGATAGGCTGCCATCGGCTTCGCGCCGATATCGACCTTGATGCCCGGAATGCTGTCGGCCGCGCGGATGATGTCGACGAAGGGCGTGCCGTCTGCCGCCTTCTGGTGGAGGGTTTCCTCGTAGAGGATCACGCCGGAAATATACTGACGCATCGCGTCTTCCGTGCGGAACAGCATTTCGCGGTAGTCGCGGCGGCTCGTCTCCGTCGATTGAAGTCCGATCGTGTCGAACCGCTTTCCGATCGTGCCTGTCGATTCATCCGCTGCAAGCAGCCCGCGGCCACCAGCTACCATACGCACGGCAATGTCTTCCAAACGTTCGCTCATATCGCCTTCTCCACAGCAAAAAAATCGTCAATCGATGAATATAGGTCGCGGATAACAGAAGTTTATGGGTGGGAAAACGGCAGCAAAATTGATTGAAACGTTTGAATTTTTTTCAATCGTTTGAAAGTTTGAACTTTTGTACTCGCAGTGAGCAAAAGACCGCGGAGCTTTCGCGCCGCGGTCTATCTACATGTAAAATTTGTTAAATCCGTTTGTGCTGATTATTTCGCTTTGGACAGGACGGAAACGCCGGGAAGCGCTTTGCCCTCCATCCATTCGAGGAAGGCGCCGCCTGCAGTCGACACATAGCTGAAATCGTCGGCAACGCCGGCGTGGTTCAGGGCCGAGACCGTGTCGCCACCGCCGGCAACCGAGACGAGCTTGCCGGCCCTGGTGCGCTCGGCCGCGTATCTCGCTGCGGCGACCGTCGCCTTGTCGAACGGTTCGATCTCGAATGCGCCGAGCGGTCCGTTCCAGACCAGGGTCTGGGCGCGCTCGATCCATGCTTTGACCGCCTCGATCGATTTCGGGCCCACGTCGAGGACCATGGCATCGGCCGGGATCGCGTCGATCGCGACGATCTCGTTGGTTGCGTTCGCCTTGAATTCGCGGGCAACGACGCCGTCCTCGGGAAGAATGATGGCGCAGCCGGCCGTGGCCGCTTCGATCATGATCTGCTTTGCGGTCTCTGCAAGATCATGCTCGCAGAGCGACTTGCCCACATTGGTGCCGCGCGCGGCGATGAAGGTGTTCGCCATGCCGCCGCCGATCACCAGCGCATCGACCTTCTTCACGAGGTTCATCAAGAGATCGATCTTGGTTGACACCTTGGCGCCGCCGACAATGGCCACGACCGGTCGGGCCGGATTGCCAAGGCCGCTTTCCAGCGCCTCGAGCTCGGCCTGCATCGTGCGGCCGGCATGCGCAGGAAGATGATGCGCGAGGCCTTCCGTCGAGGCATGCGCGCGGTGGGCAGCGGAGAACGCATCGTTGACGTAGATATCGCCATTTGCCGCAAGCGCCTTGACGAAGTCCGGGTCGTTCTTTTCTTCGCCCTTGTGGAAGCGGGTGTTTTCGAGAAGCAGGATGTCGCCGTCCTTCATCGATGCAATCGCAGCGGCTGCGGCATCGCCGATGACGTCGCTCGCCGTCGCGACCGGGCGGTCAAGCACCTCCTCGACAGACGGAGCGATCAGCGACAGCGAGAGGTCCGGCGACGGACCGTCCTTAGGGCGGCCGAAGTGTGCCAGCAAGATGACCTTGGCACCTTTCTTCGACAGCTCGATGATCGTCGGAGCAACGCGCTCGATCCGCGTGATGTCGGTCACTTTGCCGTCTTTGACCGGAACGTTGAGGTCAACGCGAACGAGGACGCGCTTGCCGGCAATGTCGTTGAGGTCGTCGAGGGTCTTGAAGGAAGGCATGGAAAAGTCCGTTCGTTATTGCCCAAAGATGCGGGGACCATAGCAAGGATGACCGCAGACGCAAGGCGGTCATTGCGGGTTTTCATCGCCCTTGCCGGATGCCGCACTGGCGGCTGCTTCGCGGTTTCTGCGGCCTTTGAAACGCTCGTGGATGCGGTCGATGATATCGTGCAGATTGAGGAAGATCGGCAGGGCCGTGGCAGGCTCGAGGGCCTCGAGCGACATGCCGACCGAGGTGATGTGATCGTGGTCGTCGAGGTCGCGCACGATGAGGATGATGGAACCGAGGCGCACCCGGTCGGCATAGTCGGCTTTGCCGCCCAGGCGGTGTTTCATCAGTTCGGCGATCGTCAGGCCCTTCTCGGATTCGTTCAGCAGGCCGGGGCCATAGGCAGCGTCGAGATCGGCGGCCGGCCGGGCCGGAGACAGCGCGAAGGCGCCGAAGAAATCGGCATCGTCCTCCTCGACCGGCGCACGGCTGGCAAAGAGCTTGTCGAGAAGCCGCGAATAGGAAGGAACAACGAAGAGATAGACAAGATCGTTCTCACGCAACCTTCCGGCATATTGGTAGCGCATCGACTTGCCATCGCGGATGACGAGCGACGGCGTTGCCCAGCGCGGGATGCGCTCGCCGCGCAGCACCGGGCTGTCCTTGACGACGCGGTAGGACAGAAGCTCGTGGTTTGCTGCGCCAGGCAGATCGACTTCCACCTTGTCAACGGCGCCCATCCGCGGCGGGATGATGAGCCCAAGCTTCTTGGCGACCGGCTTGATCGTCCAGCCCTGCACCAGAAGCGAGACGAGCACGATGATGAAGGCAGTATTGAAATAGACCTGACCATTCTCCAGGCCGCCGAGAATGGGCATGATGGCAAGCAGGATCGACACGGCGCCGCGCAGACCGACCCATGCAACAAAGCCGATCTCCTGCTGCGTATAGTCGAAGGGCAGCAGCGACAGCCAGATGGCGAGCGGGCGTGCGATGAAGATCAGGAACAGGGCGAGCAGCACGGCGGGGATGGCGATCGCGGGAAACTGCGACGGAGTCGCCAGCAGGCCGAGGACGAGGAACATGATGATCTGGGCAAGCCAGGTCATGCCGTCCTGGAAGCGCTTGATGGCGGCATAACCATGGAGCCTGCGATTGCCAGCGTAGATGCCGGCAACGTAGACGGCAAGGAAACCGCTTCCCCCGACCGCGCCGGTCGCCGAAAAGACAAGTAGCGCCAAAGCGAGCACGAAGATCGGCGTCAGGCCGCGATCCGTCTCCAGCTTGCTCACGATCAGAACGATCATCATGCCCCCGAGCAGGCCGAGGATGACGCCAAGGCCCATCTGCTGCACGAACATGGCAAGCATGCCGATGTTGATGCCGTGGTACCGTTCGCCGCTGGCAAGAATCTCGACGAGGGCGATGGTCAGGAAGATCGCCATCGGATCGTTGGTTCCAGATTCCACCTCGAGCGTCGAGCGCACCTTGTCGCGAATATTGATGCCGCCGATGCGCAGCAGGAAGAAGACCGCCGCCGCGTCAGTGGAGGCGACGATGGAGCCGAGCAGCAGGCCTTCCAGAAAGGTGAAGTTCAGCATCCACATGGCGGCGACGCCAATGAGTGCGGCCGTTATCAGGACGCCAACGGAGGCAAGCGTCAGCGAGGGTATGGCCGCAAGCTTGAAGGCCTGCACCGGCGTTCCGAAGCCGGAGTCGAACAGGATGACTGCCAGCGCGATGGAGCCGAGGATGTAGGCGAGATAATTGTTGGTGAACTCGATGCCGAGGCCGTCCGTGCCCGCAAGCAGGCCGATCGCCAGGAAGAGCAGGAGGAGGGGAGCGCCGAAGCGGAAGGCGAGCAGGCTGGAAAATGCGGCGAGGAGCACGAGCGTCGTCGAGACCAGTACGACGATGTAGAACGCTTCCATGCCTATCCCCTTACCCGCAAGTCAATGCAGACCGCCCCCGGTCCCGCAGCCCATTTCAAGTCGCCCTTTCGTGGTCACCCCAAGCGGCCATAAGTAAACGGCAAAACAAACGGGATGGGTAGGCCTTGCGGTCAAACCCGTGCTGCTTTGCGGCTTCATGCTGCTGTTTTGGCGTGCCGAACGGCAAAGCCGGATGAGCGCTCACGAAGGAGCATGAATCGAGTGTATGAGCAAATCGGGCGATAGCAGGGCAGAAGCAGCGCTCTCGCGCTTTTCCTCGCAATCAGTGCGTGGCCTCAAGGAGAGCCGCGCCGGGTTTCAGCACAGGGCCGCTTTTAGCGCGCTCGCTTATCTGATCGCAACCGCTCAGGCGTCGTCGTCCTCATCGGCGATGTCGGAAATCGGAATCAGGAAGACGACGAACTCGTCGTCGATGGTCCGCTCCGGATCGTCGTCGAACTCGTAGGCGTGCTCGACTTCGCTTGCTTCGTCGGCGGTTGCCTTGCGCAGGTTGAGCGCAGCGACCCCATCCCAAACCGGCTTGCCTTGGGACTGCAGGACCGTCAGGTCCTCGCGGAAATCCTCAGCCTCGAAGAAATTCTTGGCATCGTCGGCATTCTCGGAGCGAAAGCTTGCGATCGCTTGACCGCCGATCTCGATCGTAAAGTAGTCCATCAAATTCTCTCTCGCCTCTGCGCCGCGTGTCTTCGATCGACACTACGGTGATCGATCGGGCCGCGCCAGTCCTATCGCTCTAGGCGCGCGGATTATCGAGGCCCCATGACGCGTGTGGACGCCATCAGCGGCTGCCCTTCGGCGATCTGCTTGGAACTGCGCCCACCAACGACGCTCAAGCTCAACACGCTCGCGACCATGAGGAAAACGATGATCGTCATGAGAATTTTCATGGGTGAATCCGCCAGCCATCCATCCGGCATTGTCTTGTGGCTATGACGCTAGTCCGTTTGGCGCCAAAAGAAAAGCGGCCCGGTTACCCGAGCCGCTTTCGACGATTTATGTCGCGATGCTCTTAGATGAGCTTTGCGAAGGCAACGGCGGTGTCGGACATGCGGCTGGAGAAGCCCCACTCGTTGTCGTACCAGGACAGGACACGCACGAAGTTGCCTTCCATGACCTTCGTCTGATCAGTTGCGAAGATCGATGAGTGGCTGTCGTGGTTGAAGTCACGGGAAACGAGCGGCTCGTCGGTGTAGCCGAGGATGCCCTTGAGTTTGCCGTTTGCGGCAGCCTTGATCGCTTCGTTGATTTCGCCGACGGTCGTGGCCTTCTTGGCGACGAACTTGAAGTCGACGACCGAGACGTTCGGGGTCGGAACGCGGATCGAGGTGCCATCGAGCTTGCCCTTAAGATGCGGCAGGACGAGGCCGACGGCCTTGGCGGCGCCGGTCGAGGTCGGGATCATCGACAGGGCTGCAGCGCGGGCGCGGTAAAGGTCCTTGTGCATCGTGTCGAGCGTCGGCTGGTCGCCGGTGTAGGAGTGGATGGTGGTCATGAAGCCGTGATCGATGCCGACAGCGTCGTCGAGGACCTTGACGACCGGAACCAGGCAGTTCGTCGTGCAGGACGCGTTGGAGATGACCAGGTGTTCCTTGGTCAACTGGTCATCATTGACGCCGAAGACGACCGTCAGGTCGGCACCGTCGGCAGGAGCCGAAACGATGACGCGCTTTGCGCCGGCCGTCAGGTGGGCGGCAGCCTTGTCGCGGGCGGTGAAGATGCCGGTGCACTCCATCGCGATGTCGACGCCGAGTTCCTTGTGCGGCAGCGTTGCCGGGTCCTTGATCGCGGTCACCTTGATCGGCTTTCCGCCGCCGACAGTGATCGTGTCGCCCTCAACCTTTACCTCGGCCGGGAACTTGCCGTGGATAGAATCGTAGCGCAGCAAATGGGCGTTGGTCTCGACCGGGCCGAGGTCGTTGATGGCAACGACTTCGATGTCGGTGCGGCCAGATTCTACGATAGCGCGGAGAACGTTGCGGCCGATGCGGCCGAAGCCGTTGATGGCAACCTTTACAGTCATGTGCATTCACTCCCTAGAGATGGGGCTTGCGGATTGAGTTGTTGGAGAGCGCCTGAGCGCTCTCTTAGAGTTTTGCTTCTGCGGCAGCGACCACGGCGTCCGCGGTGATGCCGAAATGCTTGAAGACGTCCTTCGCCGGGCCGGACGCGCCGAAGCCCTTCATGCCGACGAAGCTGCCTTCCGGACCGATGAAGGCATCCCAGCCCTCGCGGACGGCGGCTTCGACGGCGATCTTGACCGGCGAGTTGCCGATGACTTCCTTGCGGTAGGCTTCCGGCTGCTCGAAGAACAGTTCGGTGCAGGGAACGGATACGACCCGGACGCTGACGCCCTTGGCTTCCAGCGTTGCGCGGGCGGCAACCGCAAGCTCGACTTCCGAGCCCGAGGCGAAGATCGTCACCTTCGCGTCGGTATTGCCAGCGAGTGTGTAGGCGCCCTGTTCGCAGAGGTTCTTCTCACTGTACTCGGTGCGCACCGTCGTCAGGTTCTGGCGAGTGAGCGCAAGAGCGGACGGGTGAACCTTCGACTTGATGGCGATCTGCCAGCATTCGGCCGTTTCGGTAGCGTCGGCCGGACGGAACACCTGCAGGTTCGGAACGGCGCGCAGGCCGGCGATCTGCTCGACCGGCTGGTGGGTCGGGCCGTCTTCGCCAACGCCGATCGAGTCGTGCGTCAATACGTGGATGACACGGATGCCCATCAGCGATGCGAGGCGGATCGGCGGGCGGCAATAGTCCGAGAAAATCAGGAAGCCGCCGCCGTAGGGAATGAGGCCGCCGTGCAGCGCCACACCGTTCATGGCAGAAGCCATGCCGTGCTCGCGGATGCCCCAGTGCATGTAGCGTCCGGCAAAATCCGTCGGCGTGATCGAATGCATCTGGCTGGTCTTGGTGTTGTTCGACGGCGTCAGGTCAGCGGAACCGCCGAGCGTTTCCGGCAGGAAGCCGTTGATGACTTCCAGCGCATCTTCCGATGCCTTGCGGGTGGCGATCGTCGGCTTGGTTTCGATGAGCTTCTTCTTGTAGGCGCTGATCGCGGCATCGAAGCCTTCCGGCAGTTCGCCGGCGAAACGGCGGGTAAACTCTGCCTTGTGTGCGGACTTGGCGAGGCCGTCTTCCCAGGCGTTGACGAGATCAATCGAGCGGCTGCCGGCTGCGCGCCATGCGTCGAGAACGTCGGAGGGAACGACGAAGGGTTCGTATTCCCAGTCCAACGCCTTGCGGGTCGCCGCGATTTCGTCGGCACCGAGCGGGTTGCCGTGGACTTTGTGGGTGCCCTGTTTGTTCGGAGCGCCGAAGCCGATGATCGTCTTGCAGGCGATAAACGTCGGGCGATCAGACGTGTGGGCGGTTTCGATGGCAGCCGCGATGGCAGCCTGATCGTGACCGTCGATCTCAATCGTGTTCCAGTGAACGGCCTTGAAGCGGGCAACCTGGTCGGTGGAGTCCGACAAGGAGACGGCGCCGTCGATGGTGATCGAGTTGTTGTCCCAGAAAAGAACCAGTTTGTTCAGCTTCAGATGGCCTGCAAGCGCGATCGCTTCGTGGCTGATGCCTTCCATCAGGCAGCCATCGCCGCAGATGGCATAGGTGTAGTGGTCCTGCAGTTCGGCGCCGAATTCCTCGCGCAGCTTGCGCTCGGCGATCGCCATGCCGACGGCATTGGCAATCCCCTGGCCGAGCGGGCCGGTGGTCGTTTCGATGCCGGTTGCGTGGCCGTATTCAGGATGGCCGGCGGTTTTGGAGCCGAGTTGGCGGAACTGCTTCAGGTCTTCCACCGTCATGTCAGGATAGCCGGTCAAATAGAGCAGCGAGTAGAGCAGCATCGAGCCGTGGCCGGCCGACAGAACGAAGCGGTCGCGGTTCGGCCAATGCGGCTTCTTCGGGTCGAACCGCAGATACTTTGTAAAGAGGATCGTCGCCACGTCGGCCATGCCCATCGGCATGCCGGGATGCCCGGAGTTCGCCTTTTCCACTGCATCCATGGCGAGGAAACGGATCGCATTTGCCATCCGGTCGTTTTGTTCAGGAGAGGTCATGGCTGTTCCACGGAGTTCCGGTGTCGGGGGATGGCCTCGAGCCTGTGGAGACCATCAATGAGAGCGGGTGACACATAGCAGTTGGAACGGCCAAGTCAATAAATTGAAGGTCCGCTGAGCGCCGCTCCAATCGATTTTAGACATTTGACCATCAATTTTTACAAAAGTTGAATGCTGCTCCTGCCAGCAGTTGATTGTCGTCATCCACAGAATAGGTCGGCAGCCGCGGTGCCGGCTTTATTGACGCACCGTTGGCGAGGTGCGTATCCTTTTGGAAATACTGGATCGGTCTCGGGCGCCGATTCGGGGTCTTGTGCGGGGAACCGGAAGAGACATGACGCCTACAGGCAAAATCATGGAAGCAGCACTCAACGAGCTGCGGCAAGCAATCTCGGGGCTCGAGAACGCAGTCGAGATGCGTATCGAGCACCAGCGAGAGCAGGGCGAGATCGAAGGCGAGGTTCGCCGTATTCATGCCGATCGCTCGAAGCTTGCCCAGGAGCTGGACCAGGCCGAGTTCCGCGCGAATCGGCTCGAGGAAGTCAATCGCGAGGTCTCGCGGCGGCTGGTGACGGCCATGGAGACAATCCGCGCGGTTCTGGACCGATAGAAAGGCGCAGCACATGGCGCAGGTAACTGTAACGATCGATGGCAAGGCCTACCGCATGGCCTGCGAGGAAGGGCAGGAAGACCACCTGACGGATCTCGCGACGCGCTTCGACAACTATGTCGGCCACCTCAAGGGTCAGTTCGGCGAAATCGGTGACCTTCGAATTACCGTCATGGCAGGCATCATGGTGATGGACGAAATTTCGGAGCTGAACCGCCGCGTCGCGGATCTCGAATCCGAACTCGGCACCTTGCGCAACACCAGCGACACGGTGCTGGCGGCGAATGCCCGCACCGAAGAGAGCCTTGCTGCGGCGCTCGGCGAGGTGACGAGCCGTATCCGCGGCATTACCGACAAGCTGAACGGCAGGGCGCCAGCCGAGCTCAATTGAACGAACTCAATTAAATAGGTGCGGCGTCCCGCACCCTCTGGCGCGCCGCGGAAATCAGCCTTATATATCGGAATGCGGTCTGCGCCCCTCGACAGGAACCACAATCCCTGGGGCCATACTCGATCCAAAGGGAGCTGTCCCTGACCAGGCTCGTGGGCCTGGACACACGGTGCCCACCTACGTTTGTAGGCACCCAGGATCGTAAACATCCATCGGTTGCCGTGGATCGCGCTTTCCCTTTTTCCGCCCGCTTTCCCCGCCTGCAGTCTTCGTGTGCTCCGCGCGGCGGACCTCATCGTTCATCCTTCCAAGATCTTCGTTCAACTGATCCAGTATCGACAAGGCTCGATCTCTTGCCTGCCGTTCGCTGCCACCGTGGGTCGGTCTCATGCTTGGCGTCATGATCCAAATGTGACAGAGACGTCTCTTGCTTGCTGTATTGCGAGTGCTAGTTTCCGGAACCATATCGATTTAATTTTCCAGGAGACTTGAGATGCAGCTTGGCATGGTTGGTTTGGGCCGCATGGGCAACTACATGGTCCAGCGATTGATGCGCGATGGCCATGAATGCGTCGTCTACGACGCCAAGCCGGAGAGCGTTGCCGATCTCGTCGATAAGGGAGCTGTCGGTAGCCCCTCTCTCGAGGAGTTCGTCTCGAAGCTGTCGCGCCCGCGCGCCGTCTGGCTGATGCTGCCGGCGGCGATCACGGACAAGGTCATCGCCCAACTTCTGCCGTTGCTGCACGACGACGACATCATCATCGATGGCGGCAATTCCTATTATCACGACGATATCCGGCGTGGTGCCGAGCTCATCACCAAGGGCATCCACTATGTCGACGTCGGCACCAGCGGTGGCGTCTTTGGCCTCGAACGCGGCTATTGCCTGATGATCGGCGGCGAGAAGGGCATCGTCCAGTCGCTGTCGCCGATCTTTGCGTCTCTGGCGCCAGGGCAAGGAAGCACCGCTCCTTCGGAGGGTCGCAGCGCACATACGGAAAGCACAGCGGAACAAGGTTACCTTCATTGTGGTCCGCATGGCGCCGGTCACTTCGTCAAGATGGTGCACAATGGCATCGAGTATGGCCTGATGGCCGCCTATGCCGAGGGCCTGAACATCCTGAAGCATGCGAACATCGGTGCGGCGACGCATGCGGTCGATGCGGAAACCGCGCCATTGGCTCATCCCGAACACTATCGTTACGACTTCAATCTGCCAGATGTTGCAGAGGTCTGGCGCCGCGGCAGCGTCATTACGTCGTGGCTCCTCGATCTGACGGCCGACGCTCTGCATGCCGATCCCGTCCTCACCAAGTTTGCGGGTCGCGTTTCCGATTCAGGGGAGGGCCGCTGGACGATCATGGCTGCGATCGATGAAAGTGTGCCGACGCCGGTCCTGAGTGCGGCGCTTCACGGCCGCTTCTCGTCGCGTGACAATGACGAGTTCGCCAACAAGGTGCTCTCGGCGATGCGCGCCGGCTTCGGCGGGCACGTCGAGAAGCCGAAGGGGTAGGCTGCTATCCTTTGCATTTTGAAGCCCCGCACAGCGCCATCTGTGCGGGCTTTTCTTTTATACAGCGCGATATATTGTCGAGAGATCGCATCAGGGGACAATGAATGATGGGTCTTGCAATTGGCGCACGTGGCATATTGCACCTGCTAATATCGATAACATTCGTCCTTGCTCTTGCTGGGGCTGCTATCGCCCAGACTGCGAACCCACCTTCGGCTCCTTCCTCGGCCACCGCTGCGCAACCACCTGCGGAAGTGCGGCAGATGCTCGAGCTGATGCAGACGCCGCAGGTGAAAGAGTGGATGGCGACGCAGATGAAAGCCGCGCCGACATCCACACAGGCCGAGACCGCAGAGGTGTCGGCATTGTCGGAGCTCGTCGGCCAAGCGCGCCGTCATGTCGAGATGGTCTCCGACGCGGCGATGGCGATTCCCGACGAGGTGGCGTCCGCTTCCGATATCGTCGAGCGTGAGGTCGCGCCGAGCGGTTGGGTGCTGATAACGAC
Organism: Rhizobium sp. T1470; assembly: GCF_042140505.1. Lineage (NCBI taxonomy): Bacteria > Pseudomonadati > Pseudomonadota > Alphaproteobacteria > Hyphomicrobiales > Rhizobiaceae > Rhizobium > Rhizobium sp. T1470. The sequence continues at coordinate 3,653,742 of NZ_CP148091.1, read as the reverse complement.
CGAAGTCGTTATGCTGTTTCTGGCCGGAGCGTTGGTCGAGTTGCTGTTCCGCATCGTCGTTCCGAAACCGCAGATTAGGCAAAGTGACGACGAGGTCATGACGGTCGCGCACCATGCCACGGCAAATCTCTTCTATCGCATCGTGCCGGCTGTCGTGTTCGCCGTGGCCACGCTGGTGCCGCTGCTGGCCTTCAACTGGCCGCCGATCACGCGGTCCATGGCGATCGCGATTGCGATCGCGCTGATCGTCGCCCGCTTCGCCGTCGCGTCGGGACGGCTGCTGGTTGCACTTGTCACCCTGCCACGGGCGGATGGCGAGCGTCAGATCTCGCGCGCGAAGGCCTTGTTCTGGTTCCGCCGCTGCGCCCTCTTCCTCATCTATTTCGCCTTCGGCTGGGCGGCGATCCAGGTCATGGTCCCGCTCGGCTTCTCCGATGGCGCCCGCTATTTCGTCGCCTATATCCTTGGCCTTGGATTGTTCGCGATCGCCGTCGAGGCTGTCTGGTCCCGTCCGGTGGAGGAAGGGGAGCATCGTAGCCTCACGCTGTCCTGGGCGCTGACGATCTACTTCGGATTGCTCTGGGTTCTCTGGGTCACGGGGTTCAACCTTTTGCTGTGGATCGGTATCTACGCCGTGCTGCTGCCGCGGGCGCTTGCCGTTGCCACGCTGGCGGTTCGCTCCCTGCACCGGGCGGAGGCCGGGCTACTTGCAAAACGCACGATCGCCACCGTGCTGCTCGATCGCGGCGTTCGGGCCCTCATCATCACCGCCGCAGCATTCTGGTTCGGCCGCATGCTTGGCCTTGCCGCGGATCGAATGGCAGCGGGGGAGACGATGGTCGATCGCATTGCCCGCGGTGCGATCGGCGGGATCGTCATTCTGCTTGCCGCGGATCTGCTCTGGCACCTGGCCCGTGCCTACATCAACGGCAAGCTGGACGAAGCTCGCGTCGATGGCGCCGCCACGGACGAGGAGAAGGCAAGGCGGGCGCGTCTGCAGACCCTGTTGCCGATCTTTCGCAACATTCTTGCCGTCATCATCGCCGTCATCGCGGTTCTAATGGTGTTGTCCGGTCTCGGAGTCCAGATCGCTCCTCTGATCGCAGGTGCCGGCGTCGTCGGTGTCGCCGTTGGCTTTGGCGCGCAAACCATCGTGAAGGATGTCATCAGCGGCATGTTCTATCTTTGGGACGATGCCTTCCGTGTCGGGGAATACATCGAGAGCGGCAGCCACAAGGGCGTAGTCGAGGCCTTCAGCCTGCGCTCCGTCAAGCTCAGGCATCATAGGGGACCGCTGACGACGGTGCCGTTCGGCGAACTCGGGGCGGTCAAGAACCTCAATCGCGACTGGACGATCGACAAGATCACCTTGAACGTGACCTATGACACCGATCTGGTGAAGGCGAAGAAGGTGATCAAGCAGATCGGACAGCAGTTGTTGGACAATCCCGACTATAGTCCGCACATCATCGAGACGCTGAAGATGAAAGGCGTGGAGCAGTTTGGCGAGTTCGCGATTGTTATCCGCCTTGCAATGATGACGAAACCGGGCGAGCAGTTCGTCATCCGGCGCAATGCGTTGGCCATGATCCGCAACGCCTTTAAGGAGAACGGCATCGAGTTTGCTGTGCCGACGGTGCAGGTCTCCAGCGAAGGGCATGAGGCCGACGCGCGCGCGGCCGCCGCAAGCCGCCTTTCGCAACGGCCAAGTTCGGAGGAGCCTGCGGTGTGACGTTCGACTGTCGGACCGAGCCGAGCTTGCGCAATTCTCTTATTGCCGCCCCAGCCCCGTCAACGTTACGAAATTGCAATGTGCGCGGGCGCGCCCTGCGCCAAATTTGCCCCAATTGGAGACGAAGCAGGCGACAGCGGCGGGTCAGGGTCGGACAGGCGTTCATAGAGCTTACGGGCCGCCCATGTTACGTGTTTCGAAGATGATTCCCGCTGAACTGGGATATGGCGACGGTACGAGATGGCGGGGCACGGCAATTTGGAAGAAATCGAAGGCGCCGACGAATCTTCGATGCGTGGATTGTTCAGGCGCTACCGCGCGCTCCTGACGGCATTGGCGACGCTCGCGCTCTTCTGTCTCGTCGGCTTTGCGATCGTTCAGCTGACGAACGAAGTGCGTTACGACGACGTGGTTCGGGCACTGGCCGATACAAAGGCCAGCTCAATCGTGCTTGCGCTGGTCTTTACGGGCCTGAGCTTCCTCGCCCTTGTCTTCTATGACGTGAACGCCATCGAATATGTCGGCCGCAAGCTGCCGTTTCCGCAGGTGGCGCTAACCGGCTTCAGCGCCTATGCGGTGGGCAACACCGCAGGTTTCGGGGCATTGAGCGGCGGTGCAATCCGGTACCGCGCCTATTCGCGCCTCGGTTTGACGCCTGAGGAGATCGGGCGCGTCATTGCGTTCGTGACGCTGTCATTCGGGCTCGGGCTTGCAGGGGTCGCGGCAATCGCGCTCCTGATCATTGCCGACGAGATTGCGCCTCTGATCAATGTCGGTAGCCTTACCCTGCGGCTGTTGGCCGGTGCAGTCATCGCCGGCCTTGGCGTCATCATGTTCATGGGGCGCGACGGGCGCGCGATCCACCTTGGTCCGGTCGAGATCCGGCTGCCGGATTCACGCACCTGGTCGCGGCAGTTCCTGGTCACCGCCTTCGACATCGCCGCCTCGGCGACTGTCCTCTATGTCTTGCTGCCACAGGCCGCGATAAGCTGGCCGGTGTTCCTGGCGGTCTATGCGATCGCCGTTGGCCTTGGTGTCTTGAGCCACGTGCCGGCCGGTCTCGGCGTGTTCGAGACCGTTATCATCGCTTCGCTTGGCAGTGCTGTGAACATCGACGCGGTGCTTGGCTCGCTGGTGCTCTATCGCCTGATCTACCATGTTCTGCCGCTACTGATCGCCGTGCTTGCGGTGTCGGCGACCGAGCTTCGCCGGTTTGCAGATCACCCGGTTGCGTCAGGCATCCGCAGGATCGGCATCCGGTTGATGCCGCAGTTGCTCTCGACGCTGTCGCTGCTCCTCGGCGTCATGCTGGTCTTCTCGAGCGTGACGCCAACGCCGGACCAGAATCTCGAATTCCTTGCGAACTACCTGCCGCTGCCAATCGTCGAAGGCGCGCATTTCCTGTCGAGCTTGCTCGGACTGGCACTGGTCGTTGCCGCACGGGGACTCGGGCAGAAGCTCGACGGTGCCTGGTGGGTGTCGATCCTGTCGGCCGCAGCGGCGCTGACGCTGTCTCTCCTGAAGGCGATTGCGCTGGTTGAGGCATGTTTCCTCGGCTTCCTGATCTTTGGCCTCTTCGTCAGCCGCCGTTTGTTCCGCAGACATGCGTCTCTTCTCAACCAGACGCTGACGGCCTCGTGGCTGATGGCCATCGCCGTCATCTGCGTCGGTGCGATCGTGATCCTGCTCTTCGTCTACCGCGACGTCGAGTACTCCAGCGAGCTCTGGTGGCAGTTCGAATTCGCCGGCGAAGCGCCGCGAGGTTTGCGCGCCGTACTCGGCATCTCCATCATTTCCTCGGCGATTGCGATTTTCAGTCTGCTTCGTCCGGTGGCGGTCAAGCCGGAGCCTGCGTCAACGGACGCCTTGCAGCGGGCGGTCGATATCGTCGAGAAACAGCGTTATGCCGACGCCAATCTGGTGCGCATGGGCGACAAGAGCATCATGTTCTCCGAGAAAGGCGATGCCTTCATCATGTACGGAAGGCAGGGACGCTCATGGATCGCTCTCTTCGATCCGATCGGTGAGCGCAGCGCCATTCCGGAGCTGGTCTGGCGTTTCGTGGAGTCTGCACGCGCCGCCGGATGCCGCGCGGTCTTCTACCAGATCTCGCCGGCGCTTCTTTCCCACTGTGCCGATGCGGGGCTGCGCGCATTCAAACTGGGCGAGCTCGCTGTTGCCGATCTGAAAACGTTCGAGATGAAAGGTGGCAAGTGGGCAAACCTGCGGCAAACGGCGAGCCGTGCGCAACGTGACGGCCTTGAATTCGAGGTGATCGCGCCTGAAAATGTTCCGGCGGCGATGGATGAGCTTGCGGCGGTTTCGAATGCCTGGCTCGAGGATCACAATGCCAAGGAGAAGGGCTTCTCGCTGGGTGCGTTCGATCCTGACTATATTGTTGCTCAGCCGGTTGGCATCCTGAAGCGTGAAGGCAAGATTGTCGCTTTCGCCAATATCCTGATAACGGTGGCGAAGGATGAGGGGACCATCGACCTGATGCGCTTCTCGCCGGATGCGCCGAAGGGGTCGATGGACTTTCTCTTCGTCCAGATCATGGAATACCTGCGCGACCAAGGGTTTTCGCATTTCAATCTCGGTATGGCGCCGCTCTCGGGCATGTCGAAGCGCGAGATGGCGCCGGTATGGGATCGTATCGGCAGCACCGTCTTCGAGCACGGCGAGCGATTTTATAACTTCAAAGGCCTCAGGGCTTTCAAATCAAAGTTTCATCCGCAATGGCATCCGCGGTATCTTGCGGTTTCGGGTGGAGGCAATCCGATGATCGCTCTGATGGACGCAACATTCCTGATCGGCGGCGGATTGAGAGGGGTAGTGAGGAAATGATGAAAAGACACCTTCTTGCAGCCGTCTGCGCCCTGTCACTGTTCGTTCCGGCGGCAATGGCGGCGACCGAGACGACGCAGAGCTTCGAAACCGGACTAATTCCTTCACCACACATCTTCCTTCCCGACGGTGACGTCAAAGGGGCCGTCGTGCTGATATCGGATGGCGCCGGCTGGGGCGACAACGAGAAGGCGGAGGCCGACCGGCTTGTCGAACAAGGGACCGTCGTCATCGGCATCGACTTCGCGTCCTATATGGATGCGCTCAGAAACGACGACGTCAGCCAGAATGACGGCTGCATCTATATGGTGTCCGATATCGAATCGCTGAGCCAGCAGGTCCAGCGCGCAGCGGGCAACAGCGCATACCATCTACCGATCGTTGCCGGCGTCGGCGAGGGCGGCGCGCTGGCACTGGCGATTGCTGCACAGACCCCGGATGCGACCATCGGCCAGACGCTGGCGATCGATCCGGTTGCGGGCATCCCGCTTACCAAGGAGCTCTGCACGCCGGCCAAGAAGCAGACGGTCGGCGATCGCATGATCTATGGGCTGAGCGATACATCGCTGCCGGACCCGATCATCGCGTCGTTCACGGCCTCAGCAAGCAAGGACGGGCGCGCCCACGTCGAGGAGCTCAAGAAGCAGCATTCCGACATCGAGATCCGCGACTCCGCGGACAATGCACAGACGACGCTCGGCGAAACGCTCTCGGACCTGATCGACGCTTCCGGCAGTGCCGACAATCCGCTCGGCCTGCCGCTCACCATTCTGGATGCCAAGCCGGCCTTCGACACGATGGCGGTCATCTTTTCCGGTGACGGCGGCTGGCGCGACATCGACAAGGAGGTTGGTGCCTCGCTTCAGAAGCAGGGCATCCCTGTGGTCGGCGTCGACTCGCTTCATTATTTCTGGTCGCAACGGGAGCCGCAGCAAACGGCCGACGATCTCGGCAAGATTATCGAGCTTTATCGAAAGCAGTGGAAGGTGAAGCACGTTCTGCTCATCGGCTATTCCTTCGGCGCCGACGTCGTGCCTGCCGCCTATTCGCGACTGAAGCCAGCCGCCAAGACAGCTGTCACGCAGATGTCGCTGCTGTCCCTCTCGCACGAGGTCGATTACCAGATCTCAGTCATGGGCTGGCTCGGCCAGAAGACGGAAGGTGCCGGTGGCGACCCGGTTGATGACCTGAAGAAGCTCGATCCGAAGATCGTCCAGTGCATCTACGGCAAGGAAGATGACGACGAGGTGGCTTGTCCTGACCTCAAGGACAGCGGTGTCGATGTGATCGCTCTTGCCGGCGACCACCACTTCGATGAGAACTATGACCTCTTGACCAAGACGATCATCGACGGGCTGAAGACGCGACTGCAGGACTAGGGCGCGTCGCGCGCCTTAACGTTCTAGCGCATCAAGTCGTCTTCACTCCAGCCGAGGGCGGCGATATCGCCGCTCCGAAAGCGACTGTCGTCTGCGACGATGAATTCGTCGAGCTGTGGCGGGCGCACGCTCGTTCCCGCCAACATCGCGTGAACCTGACCGCGGTGATGTGTCTGGTGCTGGAACAGATGGTTCAAAACGTCTTCCATCCGCTCGCGCTGGATGCGTTCGGTGCGATGGATCTCGGTCACCGACGCCAGCTTTTCCGGGGTCGCCGCTTCGCAGAGTGCGACCAGCCGGCGATCGACTTTGGCCTGTTCGGTCGCAAGCGTTGCGATGTCGTCGAACGGCTCCTCGATGTCCCAGGCCGACGGCCCCAACGTGCCGCCTTCCAGCGCATCAACGTAAAACCAATCGACCGTCAGACTGTGGTTGAGCGTTGCCTTGATCGACGGAAAGAAACTTGCTCGAACAGCCTCGAACTCCCCGGGCATCAAGCGGCGGCAGGCGTCATGCAGCCGGTGGTTTGCGAGCGCGTTGTTGTAGGCGAGCTTGCGGGCGGTCCTGCACGGGTCGAACGTCGGCATCAGATAACTCCCATTCTTGACGGCGCCACCCGAATAGCTCCGCAAGCCTCAGTCGTCTTCCTGGAACAACCGAAACTGTGCGGCCTCGAGATCCTTGGGAGGCTGCATGCCGAGATGCTTCCAGGCCGTCGCGGTCAGGACGCGGCCGCGTGGAGTACGCTGGATGAAACCCTGCTGTATCATATAGGGCTCGATGATGTCCTCGATCGCATCGCGCGGCTCGGAAAGGCCTGCGGCGATGGTTTCGATACCGACGGGGCCGCCGCCGAAATTGACCGCGATCATGTTGAGATAACGCTTGTCGAGCTGATCGAGGCCCATATTGTCGACGAGGAGCCGTGTCAGCGCCTCGTCGGCGATCTCGCGGGTGACAGCCTCGGCCTTGGCCACTTCAGCAAAATCGCGCACCCGGCGCAGCAGGCGACCGGCAATGCGTGGCGTGCCGCGGGCTCGCCGGGCAATTTCGCGCGCGCCCTCGTCGGTCATGGGAAGGTTCATCAGGCGTGCGCCACGACGAACGATCAGCTCCAGTTCCTCGACGGTGTAGAAGCTCAGACGGACGGGAATGCCAAAGCGGTCACGCAGCGGCGTGGTCAGCAGGCCAAGGCGCGTTGTCGCGGCAACGAGGGTGAACTTCGACAGGTCGATCTTGACCGAGCGTGCTGCGGGGCCCTCGCCGATGATAAGGTCGAGCTGAAAATCCTCCATTGCGGGATAGAGAATTTCTTCGACAGCCGGGTTGAGCCGGTGGATTTCGTCGATGAAGAGCACGTCACGCTCTTCGAGATTGGTCAGGAGGGCCGCAAGATCGCCTGCCTTGGCGATCACCGGGCCGGAGGTCGAGCGGAAATTGACGCCAAGTTCCTTCGCCATGATCTGCGCGAGCGTCGTCTTGCCGAGCCCGGGTGGGCCGACGAAAAGCACGTGGTCGAGTGCTTCGCCACGGTTCTTCGCAGCCTCGATGAAGACCTTCAGGTTCGCGCGCGCCTCCGCCTGGCCGGTGAACTCGTCAAGCGATTGCGGCCGCAGCGTCACATCCAGGTCTTCGCCTCGCTTTTGCGAGGATATCAGGCGCGCGGCTTCACTCATGCTGGCATTTTCCCAATCTTCAAACGCTCGCGACCAATACACCAAGCGGGCGGCTTTGGCACCCGCCCGGGCAGATGGATCAGCGAGCCAATTCCTTCAACCCGAGCCGGATCAGCCTGGCGCTATCGGCGCCTTCACCGGCGGTCTTCATTGCTGCCGCAACGGCATTGGCAGCCTGATCACGCGAATAGCCGAGATTTGTCAGCGCGGATACCGCATCGGCAACGGGAGCCGCGGCAACACCTTCGCCGAGCTCCTGTTTGAGGCCGATGGTGCCGGAGGCTTCTCCCGCGAAGGCCGGCGCCTTGTTCTTGAGTTCGGTGACGATGCGCACGGCAACCTTGGGGCCAACACCCTGGGCACGCGAGACGGCCGTGCGATCCTGCAGCGCGATGGCGGTCGCAAGTTCGCTCGGCGGCAGCGTTGAAAGCACGGCGAGCGCCACCTTCGCACCGACGCCCTGAACGCTTTGCAGGAGGTTGAACCACTCCCGCTCCAGGGCAGTCATGAAGCCGAAGAGCTTCAGCTGGTCTTCACGAACGTAGGTTTCGATGAAAAGCACGCAGGCCTCGCCAACAGAGCCGAGCCGCGACAGGGTGCGGGCCGAGCAGAAGGCGACGTAGCAGATGCCGTGGACGTCGACGAGCACATAATCGTCGCCGATTTCATCGATGGTGCCTTTGAGCTTGCCGATCATAAATGGAAGTCCGTCAGGAATGGGTTTCAGGGGAGATGATGTCGAGCGAGGGGAAGTAGGCGCGATAGCGCTCGGCATCGCGTGTCAGCAGGCGGTGCGAACGCACCGATGCGTGCGCCCCGATCAGGAAGTCCGGCAGGGTTCGCTCGCGCAGGCCACCAGCTCGGCGATAGGCGAAATGGGCCATTCCAGCATGGTAGGCCGCGGAAAATGGCAAGGCCTCGCGGACCAGATTGAGACGCGCCAGCATGAACATCAGTTCGTCTTCGCTTGGCGCCATGCTCGCCAATTCGGCCCAGACGATCGGTGTCAGGATGAACCGTGCCTGCGGCCTGAGCCGCAGGATCATCTCGGAAGACCATTCCTTGAAACGTGTCTCCGGACCGAACACTTCGATGAAGACGTTGGTGTCAACGAGGACCGAGGTCATCGCGCGGTCCCCTAAGCCATTCGATATACTCGTCCGCAGTCATGCCACCGGTGTCGAACGTCCCCGAAACGCTTTTCAGCCAGGTTTCGAAGTCGGCCTCGGATACTGATCTGCCGTCGGCGACGACAACCAGCCTGGCGCCCTTGTCGTCGGCAATGAAATCCACTTCCGATCCAGGGCCGATGTTCAATCGGTCGCGGATGTCCTTTGGGATAGTCACCTGGCCTTTTTCAGTCACGCGCAATGGTAATACCTCTCCGGTATTACTTATCATGCAATGAGAACAAGTCAAGAACAGGTTATCCTGCAAGCGCTGCCTGCCGAATGCGACTGCTGCCGCGGTTGTGGGCGTGGCAGATGGCGATCGCGAGCGCGTCGGCGGCGTCGTCGCCCTTGAACTCGACCTTCGGCATCAGGATCTTCAGCATCATGTGGATCTGTTTCTTCTCGCCGTGGCCAACGCCGATCACGGCCTTCTTGACGGCGTTTGGAGCGTATTCTGCGACCGGCAATCCGGCACGGGCAGGCACCAGCATGGCAATACCGCGGGCCTGGCCGAGTTTCAGTGTCGCCACGGCATCCTTGTTGACGAAGGTTTGTTCGACTGCAGCCTCATCCGGCTTGTAGCTATGCACGACGTCCGCCAGGCCGTCGTGCAGTTGGCAAAGGCGCGAGGCGAGGTCCATGTCGCCGTCCGAGGTGACAGTCCCGGAAGCGACGAAGCGCAGGGAGTTGCCGAGCGTGTCGATAATTCCCCAACCGGTGCGGCGCAGGCCCGGATCAACGCCGATGATGCGAATCGTATTTTGCATGCTTCACCCTATTGCACTCGTGAAATAACTGCCATCGATAAGTGAACAAAACAAAAACATTGCTTGTTTTTGAGGGCGGCCGTTTACGGCAATTTAAGCTCCGTAGCCGAGTTTTGATCCATAAAATGTCAGAGGAGCTCCCTTCCTGAGAAGGCAAGGCTCCCGTGCTCTGTTTTCAGGTCAGTCGGCAGGGCGTTTCCGCGTCCTGCCGGTAAGGGCCGTTCCGGAAGGGTTCATCGTTCATGGTTCAGAGATTTCAATCCCTGTCCTTCAAGGTCATCGCCACCTTCATTCTGCTAACCGCACTGTCGATCGCGGTCATCAACGTCCTCGCTTACTTCGCCAGCAGCCGCATTTCCGGCGAACAGGCCCTCAAGGCAAAGGAAAGCGTCCTGATCTTCCGCGGCGACATGCTGCAGGATCAGCTTGAGCAGCTGGAAAACCAGGCGAACTCGATTGCGCGCATCGAAGCGCTGCAAATGTCGATCACAAGCCTGAAAAGCGGCTGGAAGACCATCGAGAAGACTTCGGGCGATGCTCGGGCCGAATTGAAGAAGGTGTTCATCACCAACAATCCGAACCCGGCCGACCACCGCGAGAAGCTGATGAAGCCGGAGGCGCCAAGCGGCTTCTACTATTCCAACCATGAGACGACGCAGGCCGAGGTGGCCCGTGATCTCGAGAACACCGCCTTCAGCGACCTGCTGATTGCCGATCTCGATGGCAACGTTCTCTACTCCTACCGAAAGAACGACGATTTCGCTGAAAATCTGAAGACCGACGCATGGAAGTCGACCGGCGCCGGTCTCGCCTTCGCCAAGGCCATCGAGAACACGGCCAAGGCGACAGACGATTCCGCGCCGACGGGCTTTTCCGGTCTTCGCGTCGACGCGGCGAGCGGCAAGTCGGCAATCTTCTACGCCGTGCCGATCGTCAAGCTTGGTGCCGCCAAGGGTGTCATGCTCTTTAAGGTGCGTGAGGACATCATCACCAGCATTCTCGCCAAGGGAATTGTCGCCGGCAGCACAGCACAGGCGGCGATCATCTCGGATGGCGGCGCAGCTATCGGCGTGAACGCCAGCGGCCAGCTCGTCACGCTCGATACCGCGCCTTTCACATTCGCCAAGGACGCGCTTTTGGCAAACGGCATGACGGTCGACGACTTCGATCGTGCCGATGGCTTGGCGCGGGCCTATGTCCGCGGCATCGATTATCAGGGTTCCCGCTTCCTCGTGGTGGAAAGCGTGCGGCTCAGCGAACTCAACGCCGGCTCTCTCGAAATCGCGACGCTGCTGACGATGATTGCTTTCGGTGTTCTCGTCGTCATGGCCGTGGCGACCTGGGTGATCACCAAGCGGCTCTTCTCGCCGCTTGCCCGCCTTGCCGGCGTCACCCGCGATGTCGCCGACGGCAACCTCGCGGTCGAGATCGGCAGCCAGAACCGCGGCGACGAGATCGGCACGATGGCGAAGGCACTGGCAAGGTTCAAGCAGTCGCTGGTTGAAAGCCGTGAACTGGAAGCCGCCAGCAACGAAACCCGGGCCCGCGCGGAGCGGGATCGCCAGCAGCACATGGCCGAGCGCGAGACGGAAGCCCGGACATTGCAGGAGGTCGTTCAAGCGGTCGACCAGGGCCTGCATCACCTTGCCAATGGCGATCTTGCCTATCAGATCGAGACCCGCTTCCCGAACGAGCTCGAAAGCCTGCGCATCAATTTCAACGAAGCGCTGGCTGCCCTTAGCGAAACGATGACGGCGATCGGCGGCAATTCCATGGCCGTGCGCTCGGGTTCGGAGGAAATGCGCACGGGCGCCGACGAACTGGCGGGCCGCACCGAGCGTCAGGCCGCCTCGATCACCGAGACTGCAAACGCAATCGATGCGATCACCCAGTCGGTCCGCGTTCAGATCGAGCGTGCCGAACAGGCAGAGCGCATCGCCCGCGATGCCAAGCGGGAGACGACCGGCTCCAGCCAGATCATGCGCGAGACGATTGCCGCTATGGAGGCGATCCAGGCCTCGTCGCGCCAGATCAACTCGATCATCGCCGTTATCGACGCGATTGCCTTCCAGACCAACCTTTTGGCTCTCAATGCCGGCGTCGAGGCAGCGCGTGCCGGCGAATCCGGCAAGGGCTTTGCTGTCGTTGCCATGGAAGTGCGCGAACTGGCGCAGCGTTCGTCGAGCGCTGCCAAGGAGATCGCGAGCCTGCTGCAGAAGTCGACGCGCGAGGTGGAAATGGGCGTATCTCTCGTCGAGCGTGCCGGCGACGCGCTGATGGGGATCGGCAGCCACGTCGAGGCGATCAACGGCCAGATCAGCGAGATCATGGAAACGACGCGCGAAGAGGCCGACACGTTGCGGCAGATAAACACGGCAGTGTCCGAGCTGGATGCGATGACGCAGCAGAACGCTGCAATGGTCGAGGAGACCACTGCAGCGATCCACCGGCTCGCCACCGAAGCTGTGGAGATGGACCGACAGCTGGCGAACTTCACGCTGACCCAGGGGCATCAGAGTGCCGAGGTGCACGTCCTGAGACGTCGGGCTTGAATACGCGCTCGGGAGATGAACGAGGGGGCCGGGAGACCGCCCCTTTTTCCTTTTCAGCTCGTTTGGAATGGGCGCAGTGCACACCTACATAGACCTGTCCTTCCAACTATCGACAGGCATCGCCATGGTTCCCTTATCCATCCTCGATCTCTCTCCTGTTTCAGAAGGCGGGACGATCCGCCAGTCGCTCGAGGGCTCCGCGCGCATGGCGCAGACGGCCGAAGCGTTCGGGTACAACCGCTTTTGGCTTGCCGAACATCATGGCATGCCGGGCATCGCCAGTGCGGCGACGGCCGTGGTGATCAGCCATGTCGGCGCGGCGACGAAGCGCATCCGTATCGGCTCCGGCGGTATCATGCTGCCGAACCATTCGCCGCTGGTCATTGCAGAGCAATTCGGAACGCTTGAGGCTCTGTTTCCGGGCCGAGTCGATCTCGGCCTTGGACGTGCGCCCGGCACCGATATGCGCACCGCACAGGCTCTGCGACGCAATCTCGACGCCGGGGCGCAGAGCTTTCCGAACGACGTCGTCGAGCTACAGCAGTTGCTCGGCGCGCCGATTGAGAATCAGGCGATCCTCGCTGTTCCAGGCATGAATTCCAACGTGCCGATCTGGCTGCTGGGCTCCAGTCTCTATAGTGCGCAACTCGCCGCGATGCTGGGGTTGCCCTATGCGTTCGCCTCGCATTTCGCACCGGACTCGCTACTTGATGCCATCGACATCTATCGCAGCCGCTTCAAGCCATCTGCCGTGCTCGACAAGCCCTATGTCATGGTCGGCGTCATGGGTTCTGTCGCCGCGACGGACGAGGAGGCGCAGTATCTTTTCACCTCCGCCCAGCAGCAGTTCGTCAATCTGCGCCGCAACGTCCGCGGCCAGTTTCCGCGTCCTGTCGAGGATATGGAGGGCTTCTGGTCGCCGATGGAGAAACTGACGGTGGAGCATACCCTGCGCTATGCCGTCGTCGGTTCGCAGAAGACGGCGGAGGCAAAGCTGACCGATTTCCTGGCCGAGACGGAAGCGGACGAAGTCATCATCTCCATGCCGATCCACGATATCGAGGCGAGATTGAAGTCGGTCGAACTGTTCGCCGGGCTCCGAAACTTCCTCCGCGCTGCGGCCTAATGTCGCGCATCGCGGGCGGTTCAGGCCCCACAGCCATTTGTGCGAATTGACTTAATGCAGCCGGACCATAGCTTTGCTTGATCACACATGTCGTTTGCACGGCGTAGTGGCGATACAAATGGGATGGACGGCGCACGCCGCAAATCGCGCGCCGTCGGTTTCGAGCAACCTTTGGAGGATGAGGCTTGCGATGCGTTACGATGGTCTTGCTGTTTTGATTTCACTGATCTGTCTTCCCACCTCGGCTGCCATCGCCCAAGAAGGCGATGCGGCGGCCGGGGAAACGGTATTTAAGAAGTGCGCGGTCTGTCACATTGCCGACAGCGACAAGAACAAGGTCGGACCGTCCTTGAACCACGTGTTCGGTCGAACTGCCGGGACGCATCCAAACTTTGCCTATTCACCGGCGATGAAGGCCGCGGGCACAGCCGGGTTGGTCTGGGATGAGGCGACGCTACGCGATTATCTTCACGACCCAAAGTTGAAGGTTAAGGGAACGAAGATGGTATTCGTCGGCCTGAAGGATGATGGCGAGATTACCAATCTGATTGCCTATCTCAAGCAATTCTCAAAATGAAATCAGCTTATTGCGGCCTCGCCGACTGATTTGGAGGCCTCACTCGTGGCATTGCCGTCATGCATCGTTTATGAGATAGTCGTAACGTAAGTGCCAACGGATTGCGGGTAATTTCCGCATGCGACGGCTTGGGAGGAACGCATGGTTGTCGTGCTGGTTCTCGTTCTGATCGTCATCGGGTCGGTGGCATTCCATCTGTTCAGCCCGTGGTGGTGGACTCCGATCGCCTCGAACTGGAACTACATCGACAATACCATCATCATCACCTTCTGGATCACCGGCATTGTCTTCGTGGCGGTGATCTCGTTCATGGCCTACTGCATCTATCGCTTCCGTCACCGGCCCGGCCACAAGGCGGCCTACGAGCCGGAGAACAAGCGCCTCGAATGGTGGCTTGCGGGAAGCACGGCCCTTGGCGTGGGGGCGATGCTGGCACCTGGCCTCGTCGTCTGGAACCAGTTCGTGACGGTTCCGCCGGACGCTGGCGAAATCGAAGTCGTCGGGCAGCAATGGCTTTGGAATTTCCGGCTGCCAGGCGCCGACGGCAAGCTCGGGAGAGCAGACAATCGGGCGGTTTCAGCCGACAATCCACTTGGCGTGATCAGGAACGATCCGGCAGGGCCCGACGATATCATCATTTCAGGGGGCGAACTGCATCTGCTGCTCGGCAAGCCGATCCGCGTTCACCTGCGCTCGGTCGATGTGCTGCATGATTTCTACGTTCCAGAGTTCCGGGCAAAGATGGACATGATCCCCGGTTCGGTCACCTATTTCTGGTTCACGCCGACGCGCACGGGCACGTTCGAAGTGCTGTGCGCGGAGCTTTGTGGCGTCGGACATCCACAGATGCGAGGGACGGTCGTTGTCGACGAGGCGGACGCCTATCAGGCGTGGCTTGCGCAGCAACAGACGTTCTCGCAGCTGATGGCAGCGGTTGAACCGGCCAAATAGGCCGGCGTTGCGGCCGGGGGAGCGGCCGTGGCGGGAGGAGGAAGGAAGGCATGCGATGGTTGATATTCCAACCGGTGCCGGCGACGTTATCCCGCCTGCCGAGGTGGCGGATGTCGAGCTCTATCATCCGAAGAGCTGGTGGACGAAGTACGTCTTCAGCCAGGATGCCAAGGTCATTGCCATCCAGTATTCCATGACGGCGTTCGCGATCGGCTTCGTGGCGCTGGTCCTGTCGTGGCTGATGCGCCTGCAGCTCGGCTTTCCCGGCTATTTCTCCTTCATCGACGCCGATCACTATTACCAGTTCATCACCATGCACGGGATGATCATGGTGATCTATCTGCTGACCGCGCTCTTCCTCGGCGGCTTCGGCAACTACCTCATCCCCTTGATGGTCGGCGCTCGCGACATGGTGTTTCCCTATGCGAACATGCTGAGCTATTGGCTCTACCTGCTCGCCGTCATCGTGCTTGTCGCCGGCTTTTTTGCGCCCGGAGGTCCGACAGGCGCCGGCTGGACGCTCTACCCGCCGCAGGCATTGACCTCCGGTACGCCGGGTGGGCGCGACTGGGGCATCATCCTGATGCTGTCTTCGCTGATCATCTTCATCATCGGCTTCACGATGGGCGGACTGAACTATGTCGTCACAGTGCTGCAGGGGCGGGCGCGCGGCATGACGCTGATGCGCATGCCATTGACCGTCTGGGGCATTTTCACCGCCACCGTCATGGCATTGCTCGCGTTCCCGGCACTGTTCGTCGCTGCAGTCATGATGCTGTTCGACAGGCTGCTCGGCACCAGCTTCTTCATGCCTGCCATCGTCGAGATGGGGGAGCAGCTGAAATCCGAGGGCGGCAGCCCGATCCTCTTCCAGCACCTCTTCTGGTTCTTCGGCCATCCGGAAGTCTATATCGTCGCGCTTCCGGCTTTCGGCATCGTCTCCGATCTGATCAGCACGCATGCCCGAAAGAATATCTTCGGCTACCGCATGATGGTGTGGGCGATCGTGATCATCGGGGCGCTGAGCTTCGTCGTCTGGGCACATCACATGTATGTCAGCGGCATGAACCCGAACTTCGGGTTCTTCTTCGCCACGACGACGCTGATCATAGCCGTGCCGACCGCGATCAAGGTCTATAACTGGGTGCTGACGCTGTGGCGGGGTGATATCCATTTGACCTTGCCGATGCTGTTTGCCATCGGCTTCATCGTAACCTTCGTCAATGGCGGCTTGACTGGGCTCTTTCTCGGCAATGTCGTGGTGGATGTGCCGCTGTCCGATACGATGTTCGTGGTTGCGCACTTCCACATGGTAATGGGTGTGGCTCCCATCATGGTGATCTTCGGCGCAATCTATCACTGGTACCCGAAGGTTACCGGGCGGATGCTCGACGAGGTTCTCGGGCGGATCCATTTCTGGGTTACTTTCATCGGCGCCTACGCGATCTTCTTCCCCATGCACTATGTAGGTCTTGTGGGCGTGCCGCGCCGCTATTTCGAGCTTGGCGACACGGTCTTCATTCCGCCTTCTGTGCATACGCTGAACATGTTCATTTCCGTCGCCGCGCTTGTTGTCGGCGCCGCTCAGCTGGTGTTCCTGTTCAATCTCGTCTGGAGCCTGTTGCGAGGTCGGGAGGCCGGCGGCAACCCGTGGCGGGCGACGACCCTCGAATGGCAGACGCCACAGACCCCGCCCGCCCATGGCAATTGGGGTAAGGACCTTCCGATCGTCTATCGCTGGGCCTACGACTACAGTGTCCCGGGTGCGGCCGAAGACTTCATACCCCAGAACCAGCCGCCAACGACCGGATTGTCGAGGGCGCCTTCATGAGCGTCGTTCTCGTCTTCCTCGCGGGAATAGCCGCGATCGTCATCTGGTGGATGTCGGGGCAAGGGTTGATGTCGAAGCCATGGATGGAGGTCGGCACGCTCGACGATATCCAAGGACCGGCGAAGCCGCCGATCCCCGCCGCCAAGATCGGCCTCGGCATTTTCCTCGCAGTTGTCGGCGCCCTCTTCTCCCTGTTGGCCAGCGCTTATCTTTCGCGAATGAGTGGTGCCGATTGGTGGGCGATCCCCGTTCCTCGGCTTCTCTTTGCGAATTCGGCGGTACTGATCGCCAGTTGTGCAGCTCTGCAATGGGCCGTGGTCGAAGCGCGCCGCGGCGCCGATGACGGCATGCGACTGGGGCTCGATGTGGCGCTGGCGACCGCGGTGCTGTTCCTCGCCGGGCAAATCGTGGCCTGGCTGCAGCTCGTTGCGGCGGGTTATGTGCTGGCCGATAACCCGGCGAACAGCTTCTTCTACATGCTGACCGGGTTGCACGGCCTCCACATTCTCGGTGGGCTGGCAGTGCTTGCGCGAACACGGGTGAGATCACTGGCCGGCAGCACCGCTCCATCCGCCAGGCTGCGCCTCGGCATCGAACTCTGCGCCACCTACTGGCACTTCATGCTCGTTGTGTGGCTCCTTCTCTTTGCGCTCTTCACCGGTTGGGCGAACGACTTCGTCGACCTCTGCCGCCAACTCGTTTCCTAAGGGGTGGATAATGGCCGAACTGACCCGAATGGACACCGAAGATGTAGCCCTCCCGCACGCCAGTGGGCTGCGTGGCGTTGCGGCCGACTTTGCCTCGGACCAGCGGGCGTTCAAGAATGTCTCCTGGGGCAAGGCCATGATGTGGATCTTCCTCCTCAGCGACACCTTCATCTTCGGCTGTTTCCTGCTGGCCTACATGACCGCCCGGATGTCAACGCCGGTTCCCTGGCCCAATCCAAGCGAGGTCTTTGCGCTCAATATCGGCGGGCAGGAGGTTCCGCTGATCCTGATCGCGATCATGACCTTCGTTCTGATCAGCAGCAGTGGCACGATGGCCATGGCCGTCAACTTCGGTTATCGCCGCGAGCGCGGGAAAACGGCTGCCTTGATGCTTCTGACCGCAATGCTTGGCGCCACATTTGTCGGAATGCAGGCCTTCGAATGGACAAAGCTCATCACCGAAGGCGTGCGACCTTGGGAAAACCCGTGGGGTGCGGCACAGTTCGGATCATCCTTCTTCATGATCACCGGTTTTCACGGAACGCATGTGACGTTCGGCGTGATCTTCCTGCTGATTACCGCGCGCAAGGTATGGCGCGGGGACTTCGATACGGGCAGGCGCGGCTTCTTCACAAGCCGCAAGGGCAATTATGAGGTCGTCGAGATCATGGGCCTCTACTGGCACTTCGTCGACCTCGTCTGGGTCTTCATCTTCGCGTTCTTTTATCTGTGGTGAGGTCGCATAATGGCACAGGCACAAGCGCATTCCGGTCAACAGCATCCGATCAGGCTTTACCTCGTCGTCTGGGGATTGCTTTTCGTCCTCAGCACCTTTTCCTATCTCGTCGATTATCTCGGCATTCAGGGCTATCTGCGCTGGACGCTCATCATCGTCTTCATGATGCTGAAGGCAGGGCTTATCGTTGCCATCTTCATGCATATGGCATGGGAGCGGTTGGCGCTTGTCTATGCGATATTGTTGCCGCCGCTGCTCGTTCTGGTCTTCGTGGCGATGATGGCGTCTGAGTCGCACTACACGATCTTCACCCGGCTTGCCTTCCTCGGCGGCGCCGGTTCCTGACCGGTGCCCCGGGAACAGGCCTGCCGCATTTTCCTGTCGATAAAGTGAGAGACGCCGGCTTGGACAGGTCGCAAAGGCGGTTGCGTCGATGGACGCCACCCCGCATAAGACACGGGGCGGCGTTGATCCAGCTGCCTCAGTTGCCACCGGCGGCGATTGCGCGCTGCAGATCGTCGCGTGCCTCACAGCCGCCTGGGCAGAGCCGCGTCAGCTCAGTAAGCTGTTGGCGGGCATGCGCCATGTCGCCGGTCTCGATATAGAGCTCGCCGAGATACTCACGGGCCGCGCGGTGGTCCGGCTGAAGCTCCAGCGCCTTGGTGTAATAGGTAAGCGACGTCCGGTAGTCGCCGGTCTTTCTGAGCGTAAATCCCATCAGATTGTAGATATCTGCCTGGGGACTGCCTTGCGCCAGCCCGCGCAGCTCGGCAAGCGCCCCGGCATAGTTTTTCGCGGCGATCTTGGCGCGCACGCCGGTCAGATCCGGCGCCTCCGTCGTCTCCACATTGTCGACCGCGTGCGCGGGTAGGGCGGCGGCAACCGGTGCCGCGACAGCGATGGCGAGGCCGAGAAGGATATGCTTCATCACGATGTCAGCTCCTTGCGTTTTCAGGCTTGCAGCGTGGGTGTGAAGACATAGGCGTTGCCATCCTTCACGAAGGTCCCGGAACCCGGGAATGGGAAATGCGAACCGCAGATTTTGATGTTGTCGGCGATCACGCGGTCGATGAGCTTGCGGCGGCTTCCGACAGCCATCGGCCCGTCCTGGTCGTAAGTGCCCTGCCATTCGGGATGCGGCGCGAGCAGCGCCGGCACGTACATGGTATCGGCTGACACCATCAGCTGTTCGTTGCCGCCGTCGACCAGGAACGCGGAATGGCCGGGCGTATGGCCGGGTACTGCAATCAGGCGGATACCAGGCGCGGCCTCCGCGCCGTCCTGCACCTGCCGCCAGTTCTTCCAGGTCGGGAAGACTTGGGCGATGCGCTTGCCCGCCTCCTTGCGCGCCGGCGCCAGCTTGTCGACGCGGCCGGGCTCGGTCCACCAGTTGTATTCGTCGGCATTGACGATCAGCTCCGCATCCCGGAAGACCGGTGCGTTCGTGCCCTTCTCCATCAGGCCCCAGACGTGATCCGGATGGAAATGGGAGATGATGACCGTGCCTATCTTTCGGTAGTCGATGCCGGCCGCTGCCATATTGGCCGGCAGATGCGTGGCGTTCGCCTGCCATTGACCGATGCCGGAGCCCGCATCCATCATGATCAGCCGGTCGCCCGTCTTGAGCACGACGACGGTGAGCGGGATGGGCATGAACTCCGTGGTGAGGCCCGCTTTCGCGAGCGCTTCCTGAGTGTCCTCGATCGAGGCGTTCTTGATGAAGGCTGGGTCGTGGGGCTTGCGCCAGATGCCGTCATAGATGGCGGTAACTTCCACGTTTCCGATCTTGTAGCGGTAGAAGCCGACGGCGGGCTCGAGCGACGTCTCGGCAAGCGCCGGGCGCCATGAATTCCAGTTTCGACGACAGGCCGAAAGCCGCAGCGGCGGCAGCCGTTCCAAGAACGGTGCGACGTGACATGACCAACATTGCGATCACTCCCTTGATGGCGCGGCAGACAAAATCCGCCGCTGCCGAACAAGAGCGGCGACGCCCGGCAGTTATTCCCTGTAGCGCGAAAGATTCTTGCAACTGATTGAAAAAGAAGAGATAATTCCTACCCGCTCGGAAGTATCCCGCCAGAACGATGCCGCCACCCGCCGACCCGACGCGGCGCTCCAAAAAAATCGATGCACGGCGGAATAAACAGCGGCCGAGGATGATCAAGAAGACAACGCGACATTGCGCGTGCTGCCGGCGGAGGCATAGGATCCGAGGGGGAACCGAGGAGAAGGAATGACAGGCATCCGCAGTCTTTCGCCCGTTTTCTTCGACGTCCGGCCATGGATACTGGCCGTGCGCGACCTGTTCTTTGGGGCCGTTGCCACGGGTGCCGGGCGAAACCCCGCCCGGGACCGGACGGCGGTCAAGTCGGGCGGAATGTCGGGAAACATCCTTCTCATTGTGCGGCCGGAGCAGCCGCCAGCCGTGTGCAGCCGCGCGTCGGCTGAGACTGCCCGTCGCTTCCACGAAACGATCGTCCCGTATCTCGACGCCTCCTATAATTTCGCATGTTTTCTCAGCCGCGACGCCGAAGCCGCACAGGACATCGTGCAGGAGGCGTTTTTGCGCGCCTATCGGCATTTCGACGGTTATCGCGGCGGCGATCCACGCGCCTGGCTCTTCAGTATCGTCAGGAACTGCTATCGCGCCTGGTGGCACGACTACCGCCGCAAGGCGCATTTCGAGCAGCCGCTGCCGGACGATACGGCGGGTGAAGACGACCCGCCGGCTTCGCGCGACATCGCGTCCGACGAAGACACGCCGGAAATGGCGATGATCCACAAGAGCGATGCCGAGCGCGTCCGCGCCGTCATCCACGGCCTTCCCGCTGCAATGCGTGAAATCTTAGTGCTGCGCGAGCTGGAGGACCTCTCCTACCGCCAGATCGCCGACATCATCGATGCGCCGATCGGCACCGTCATGTCGCGTCTTGCCCGCGCACGCGACGAATTCGGCAAGGCCTGGCGCCTGATCGATCCCAACGAGGCGACGCCATGACCGCGGCAAACCAGACCCATCGCCCCGAATGGAGCGCCATGCTGCATGGCTTCATCGACGGAGAGCTCGATTCAGCGCACGCGGCGGAAGTCGAGGCGCACCTCGCTACCTGCCCCGATTGCGCTGGCGAGGTCAAACGCCTGCGCGCCGTGCGCGGCGCGATCGGCCGCGACGGCGTCCGCTGGCAGGCTCCCGAGGCACTCAGGGCGCGCATACTGGCGATGGTCGGGCGCGAGAGTGCGGCCGCCATGCCCCTGCCTCCCGAACAGGCGCGACGGCACCTCCTTGGCTTCATTCAGCGCTGGAGCCTGGTGCCCTCGCTTGCGGCGCTGGCGGCAAGCGCCTTTCTCTTCGTGAACGTGCCGCGTCAGGATCTTTCGATCCAGGACCAGCTGTTGGCAAGCCACGTGCGCTCGCTGCTGGCCGACCACCTGACCGACGTCGAAACCTCCGACCAGCATACGGTCAAGCCCTGGTTCAACGGCAAGCTCGACTTCTCACCGCCGGTGGTCGATCTGGCGGCAGAGGGTTTTGCGCTGGTCGGCGGCCGCGTCGACTATGTCGGCGGCCGCGTCGTCGCAGCCTTGATCTACCGACGGCACGGACACGTCATCAACGTCTTCGTCTGGCCCGGCCCGCCCGCCGCTCGCACGACGGCACTTCGCGACGGCTACAATATCGAGGAGTGGTCGGCCGGTGGGTTGCTGTTTTCGGCTGTGTCAGACGTCAACGCCACCGATTTGACCGCCTTCCGCGACAGTTTTACCCGCGCGGCGGGCATCTGAGGACAAGAAAAAACCCGGCACGAGAGGGCGGCCGGGCTTCTTGGAATCTGCAGATTGCTGAAGAAATCAGGCCGAAAGCTTGGCAAGAACTTCTTCGGAGACTTCGAAGTTGGAGTAGACGTTCTGGACGTCGTCATCGTCTTCGAGGCTGTCGATGAGCTTCAGCAGCGATTGAGCTCTCTCTTCGTCGACCGGCACATTGTTCTGGGCGCGCCAGACCGACTTGACGGTTTCCGCTTCGCCGAGCGTCGCTTCCAGTGCCTTGGCAACTTCGCCGAGGGATTCGAAGGAACAGGTGATGTAGTGGCCGTCATCATCGGTCTCGACGTCGTCGGCACCAGCTTCGATGGCTGCTTCCATCATCTTGTCGGCATCGCCTGCCGACAGCTTGTAGGTGATCTCGCCGACGTGGTCGAAGGAGAAGGAGACCGAGCCGGTTTCGCCGAGTGCGCCGCCGGCCTTGGTGAAGATCGAGCGGACGTTGGAAGCGGTGCGGTTGCGGTTGTCGGTGAGCGCCTCGACGATGATCGCCGTGCCGCCCGGGCCGTAGCCCTCGTAGCGGACTTCATCGTAGTTCTCGCCGTCGGCACCGGCGGCCTTCTTGATGGCACGGTCGATGTTGTCCTTCGGCATGGACTGGGCCTTGGCGTTCTGGATCGCCAGGCGCAGGCGGGCGTTCATCGAAGGATCAGGCAAGCCAGCCTTGGCGGCAACGGTGATTTCGCGCGCAAGCTTGGAGAACATTTTCGATCGCACGGAATCCTGACGGCCCTTGCGATGCATGATGTTTTTAAACTGTGAATGGCCAGCCATGGCACCCCTGTTCACGTCTCATTGTCGGAATGGGCCGCCTTATAAGAGCGAAATGGGCCGTATTCAAGGGAAAACGGCTTCATTCTCCGGGGGACCCGCTCGTCCGGAATTACGGAACAAAGCCCCGAAGCTGGCGTTTCAAAATACGGACCCTTGAAACGGAAGGAAGTGCTATGGCTAGTTTCGACGAGGCGCGGAAACACCCCGCACGTCAGCTCTGGGATCAGGTCAACGACATTCATGCCGGCATGCTCGGCGTGGACGGAGCGGACATGCATATGCAGCCAATGGCGCCACATGCCGATCCGAAGACCAATACGATCTGGTTCTACTCGAAATCGGACGCAGAAATCGCCCGTGCCATCAAGCCGGGCACCAGGGCACATTTCTGCGTCGTCGGAAAGCATCACGACTATCACGCTTGCCTTGCCGGCAAGATCGAGGTGCGGTCCGATCCGTCGAAGATCAATGAGTATTGGGATTCCGTCGTCGCCGCCTGGTATGAGGACGGCAAGAAGGATCCGAAGCTGACGATGCTCGTGATGCATGTTGACGACGCAGAGATCTGGGTCTCTACCGGCAGTAAGCTCAAATTTGGTTGGGAGATTGCCAAGGCCAATCTCGATGATGACAAGATGCCCGATGTCGGCATCCGGCAGCATCTGCAATTCGCTTGAGAATGAAATAGACCCGGCGCCTTCCGGGTCCTTTACTGCATGCCTTTGGCGACGTAGATCAATGGCTTCTTCGGCAATGTCCCTAGCGACACGGTGATCGTGTTCGTCGGTGCGTAGCTGATATCGAAATCGGGTCCGAACATCGACAGGAAACTTTGCAGCGGCCTCGGCTGGTGCATCGGCAGGATGAGAGAGGCGCGCAGGCGCTTGATGACTCGACTCATGCTGTCCGAGCCCATCGTCAGGCCGCCGTCGACGGGAACCATGACGACATCAAGCCGGCCGATCTCGGCATAGTGCGCTTCCGTCAACTCATAATGAAGGTGGCCGAGATGGCCGATGCAGAGCCCGGCAATCTCGAAGATAAAGATTGAATTGCCGTCCGTCTGCGGCGCACCGAAGCCGCCTCTGATATCCGTTGTGACGTTGCGGATGTAGGTGTCGCCCACCACCAGGTTTACCTTCGCCCTTTCCCCCGGCACGTCGCTCCATCCGTGCAGGACGTGTTGAATGCCAGGGTCGGTCGCCAGCGTATAATGCGAGGAATGGGCGCGGTTCATGGTGACGACCATCGGCACGTGCGGCGGCGAATACCAGCCGCTATAGTCGGTCGCGATGGTTACGCCGCCCGGCGTTTCGATAAGGAAGGTGGAATGTCCGATGTAGGTCAGCGTGACCGATTGGCCGGTAGCGCCGGCGCCAACGATCGGTGCTGGACCTGTGACGCTGGCAAAGGTCGCTTGCGGGATCGATTGGGCGATGGCCTGGCACTGGCTGACGTTTTTTCGTTCTTCTTGGGCGACGGCCGCTTCGGCCGCGATCAGGACCATCAGGCAGGCGATTGCGAAGACAAGAAAACGTGGCGTCATGCCACTCCTCCGGCGCTTTCACGGGTCGTTGGGAGGATGCGGCAAGCCGCCGCAGTGGTCCAGTTGAAATCCGGAGCCGCTGCTCACTTTTGCGTCATGGCGGGAGCCTGCCTGAAAGGCTCTAGCGCCAAAATTCCGGAATGGTTTCGGCGAGCCTGGGGCCAAGGCGCAGCGGCGCGATCTTTTCAGCGAGGCCGGTCGCATCTGATATTTCGACACCGACGCCGCAGATGGTGGCCGGGCCGGTCGCTGCCTCCATGCGGCCTTTCGGCATCTTGGAGATGAAGCGGTTCAGTGGTTCTTCCTTGTCCATGCCGAGCGAGGAATCGTAGTCGCCGCACATGCCTGCATCCGATATGTAGGCGGTGCCGCCGTTCAGGATCTGGTGATCGGCTGTCGGCACATGCGTATGCGTGCCGACGACGAAACTGGCGCGGCCGTCGACGAAATGGCCGAAGCACTGCTTCTCGCTGGTCGCTTCGGCGTGGAAGTCGAAGATGATTGCATCCGCCTGCTCTTTAAGCGGACAGGCATCCAGGATTGTCTCGGCGGATTTGAAGGGATCGTCCAACTCCGGGTGCATGAAGACGCGGCCCATGACATTTGCGACCAGCACGCGTGCACCGTTGCGGGCATAGAACAGGCCTGAGCCGCGCCCCGGCGTGCCCTGCGGGTAGTTGGCCGGCCGCAGGAACTGGTCGTGACGTGCGGCAAAGGCGACCGCTTCCTTCTGATCCCAGACGTGGTTGCCTGTCGTGACGACATCCGCGCCCGCATTGATCGTCTCGAGGAAGATATCCTCGGTGATGCCGAAACCGCCTGCGGCGTTCTCACCGTTGACGACGACGAAATCGAGCTTCAGGTCGGAAATAAGGCCGGGGAGGCGGTTCCAGACGGCGGTGCGTCCGGTCTTACCCACCATGTCACCCAGAAAAAGCAGTCGCATTGCTATCCAATCCAAGAGGCAAAAAAACGCAGCCCGCTTTCTGTCAGGAGGGCGTCCAGACTGACGTCGTGCGGCTCGTCGGGCACATGTGCCACTTCCTGGCAGTCGAATGCAATGCCGATCAGTTTCGGATGCAGGCCTTTTTGCCGCAAAAGCTCGATGGCGCGGTCATAGTAGCCGGCGCCATAACCGATGCGATGGCCGCGATGGTCGAAAGCGGAGAGGGGCACCAGCATGATCTCGGGATCGAGTACGGCGGCGTCCGCAGGTGGACCCGAGGTGCCGAAGCCTGTGCTGACCAACGGGGCACCGCGTACGAGCTGACGAAAGACGATCGTCTGCTTGTCGAGTATCGCCGGTACGCAAAGCCGTGCTCCGCGCGCTTGGAATCGCGCCATAAGCGGCCGGATATCCGCTTCGGAGCGGATCGGCAGAAAGCCGGACACGGTCGTCCCAGGCTCGAATGCGACCGCCTCGCCGGCATGCTCGGCCATTGCGAGGCTCATCTCGATGCGAGTATCTTCCGGGATCGCGTCGCGCAGTGCGAGCCGCCCGGTACGCATTTCGGCTTTCAGTTCTTTCGGGGTCATGCGGTCCATCGCGCTGTTTTCAGCAGACCATAGTGGGCCAAGCGATGATTTCAACGTGACAATGCGACCTTTGGCTGCCTGCCCGAACCGAGGACGTCAAATCGTGAAGCTAGTCGGTATGGCCGAGATGCCAACCTTGGCCTCCACCGGAGAGGTCGTACCCGAACCGGATTGGCCGCGTCCCGCCCGCAGTTCGCGCACCGCCCTGTCCATGAGCTGCCGAACTTCCTGCAGGATGGACTTGAACTCTTCCATTGTCTTGCGATCCTCGGCGGAGATGCCGGAGGACGCCCGTTTTCCATCTTCGACGATGCGCTGGTAAGCGTTGCGAGCCGGAGTCGCGCCGTCAGGCTCGTCCGCCTGGGCAGTACCGCTCTTGGTATCGTTTGAGGATGCCGTTGCGGTTGACGCGGGCGCATCGGTTGTGGCCACCGTAGCCGCACCCGTGCCCGCATCGGCGGTTGCAACGGCTGCAGATGCGATGCTCGTCGCGCTCGTAGCGACGGCGGAGGCGAATTCCGCAGCTGCGGCGCTGATCTTGTGAGCAAGTTCGGCCGCCAGCCGTGCAACCACTTCGGGCGGGTAGCCGCCGCTTCTCAGCATCTCCAACTGCTGCTTGGCTTCCTCAAGCTTGCGCGCCGCGCGGCTCTTGGCGGCTTCGGCGGAGGTCGTCATGTTCTCGCGCAGGCTCTCCCGCGCCTTTGCCGAATTCTGTAATATCTTCAGTCGCGCGCTGGCGCTGTCAGTCAACGTATTGAGCTTGTCGGTTGAATAGGTGTTGCGCAGGATGTTGAGCGCTGATGTGGAACCGACTTGCATACTATTCTCCGGATTGCACTATCCGTGGTAGTCTGCAACCTCAGGCTAGCGTGGACCTGTGCGCCTTCACCTGCCACCTATATGCCCGCGGCGAGCGCATGGATCGTTTCGTCGAACAAGGGCATGCCGCCTGGCGACCAACCGAGCGCGCGGATTTTCGTCGTGTCCATCGGTGTGAGCAGCGATTTGTCGGCGGGCAGCGGCAGCCTGTTCAGGCAATCACGCTCCCAGCGAATGGGCTCCAGGATGTCCCATGTATCCAAAGCGACGTCTGAGACGTTGAAGGTCTCGCCGGAGATGCGCGCGGCGTCCGCTTCCAGCATGAGCCGGACGGCTTTGCCGACGTCTCTTGCGTGGACCTCGGTTCCGGCACGTGAAGGCAGAGGACGGCCAGCCAGGTAATCTTCGATCAGCTTGTCCCATTTGTTGGGTCGAAGGTCGCTGTAGACGCCGGTCAATCGGAGACTGGCCGTTGCAAAGCCCGGCGCCGCAAGATGCGCGAGGCTGCGTTCCGCATCCAGCTTGACTTGGCCGTAGAGGGTTTCCGGCTTGTCGGGCATCCCCTCCGTCAGGGTGGTTCCCGGCGCATGTTGGCCATAGGCAGCACGGCTGGAAATGAAGATACAGCGCCGTGTGCCGGCGCGTTTGGCGGCCTCGAGAAGCCGGACGGTGCCGTCCAAATTGAAGCGTTTGAACGTCTCGGGGTCGTCGCCTTCACCGCCGCGGTATTGTCCCGGCAAATGATGGAAGGCGGCGTGCACAAAAAAATAGGCGTCGTCGAAGGCTTCGATATGGTCATGCGCCGGATCGAGCGAAAGCGGCGCGAATTCGACCGGACGAGAAAAGAAGCGCGGTAGCGGCGCGTGGCGACCGCCGATGATCACGGTATAGCCGGCGGCGAGCAGTTCTTCGACGATATAGCGTCCAACGAGACCCGTTCCGCCCGATACCAGTACCTTCATGCCGCCTCTTCAGGGTTGGCCATTGCCGAAATATCCGGCAGATCATCGCCGGCATAGAATGCGTGCCACAGGTCGATCAGCGGCCGCAGTTTCTCGACCTTCGGATGATTCGCCTCCCATGGCTTCTCGTACTGGTAGTGCAGGATGGAAATGCTCCGCCAGTCCCAAAGCCTGGGCATGGTGAACCATACATATTGGAGCATGTTGAAATAGACCGGCAGGCCGTGCCAATCCGGGAAAAAATCCTGCAGGAACGTCTGGTCCGTCCGCTTCCAGAACACGTCCGGCTGATCCAGTCGCTCCAGCATGCGTTGGAATGTGTCTTCGGACGGTTGTGCGACGAAAACTCCCGAATTGAGCCGGTGAAAGTCGGCAAGAGATTCGTAGACATTCGGGGCGGCCGAAAACTCCGGGTAGTGGAAGAGCTTGTCGATGTTTCGCAGCACGATCGCATCGGCGTCGATGAAGACGCAACTGGTGTATTCGCTCAGCTGCCACAGGCGCAGCTTGCAGAAATTGTCGAGCGGCGAATGGAAGTCTGGCTTACGTCCCTTCGTAAAAGGGGCGGCGGAGTGCAGGTTGGCTCGCGCGTGGCGCGCGTTGAATGCGGTCGACAGCGGCAGATGATCGACCGGCACGAGTCGGCAGTCGAGTTGCAAGAGCGGGGCGAGGCTGGCTTTGCCAGCATCTGCCGTATGGAGGACGACGATATCGGCGAAGGTGCCGGTCCGGCGCAACGACGCCGCGAGCGCCTTGGCACCCATGGCGTAGTCGTTGTTGGTGACGAGCGTGACGTAGGCGTGCCGCAGGGACCGGGGCTCACTCATGAAACCGACTTCAGCCTCCTGCCTTCCGGATCATGGTTGATCGTAGCAGCAATGTCCTTCGTCCAGGCGGAAACCGCAGGAACGCGCGACCGGTCGACACGATAGGCAAACTTCTTGGCGACGTCGACGATTTCACTGAGAAGCCCCGCCTGCAACGTGATTGGATCGAGGCCGAGATTGCGGAATTTCTCGTTCTTGACGATCAACTCGTTCTCCGCCGCTTCCTTGCGCGGATTCGGCAGCCAGGCGATTTCGGCGCCACTCATCTTGGCAATCATTTCAGCCAGATCGCGCACGCGATGCGTTTCCGTCATCTGGTTGAAGATCTCGACGCGGGCGCCGCGGGCGGGCGGGTTGTTCAACGCCAGCTCGATGCAGCGCACGGAGTCCTGGATGTGGATGAAGGCGCGGGTCTGTCCGCCGGTTCCGTGAACGGTCAGCGGATATCCAATTGCCGCCTGGATCAGGAATCGGTTCAGCACCGTGCCGTAGTCGCCGTCATAGTCGAAGCGATTGACGAGCTGCGGGTGCCGGCGCGTCTGCTCGGTGTGCGTGCCCCAGACAATCCCCTGGTGCAGGTCCGTGATGCGCAGGCCATCATTCTTGGCATAGAAATGGAAAAGCAGCTGATCCAGGCACTTGGTCACATGATAAATCGAGCCGGGATTGGAGGGATAGAGGATTTCCTGGCTGACAGTCTCGCCGCTGGACGTCTCGATCCCCACCGGCAGGTAGCCCTCGGGGATCGCGGCACCGACCGTCGAATAGCCGTAGACACCCATCGTGCCAAGGTGGATCAGATGCGCGTCGAGCTGAAGTTCGACGAGCGCATTCAGGAGGTTATGGGTGGCGTTGACGTTGTTATTGACCGTGTAGTTCTTGTGGCGGTCGCTCTTCATGGAGTACGGGGCGGCACGCTGCTCGGCGAAATGGACGATGGCATCCGGACGGTTCTCGGCCAGCCACTTCTTCAGGAGCTCGTAGTCCTTGGCGAGGTCGATCAGGTTGAAATGGATGCGCCGACCGGTTTCGGCGTGCCAGATGCGCGTGCGCTCCTGGATCGAGTCCATCGGGGTCAGCGACTGGACGCCGAGTTCGGTGTCGATCCAGCGTCGCGAGAGGTTGTCGAGGATATGGATGTCATGTCCCGTGTCGGAGAGATGCAATGATGTCGGCCAGCCGATGAATCCGTCCCCGCCCATCACTGCAATCTTCATCGCGTCGTCTCCTGCTTGATTGTCTCTGTCGAAAATTACTTAGGAAGCGTGACAATTGTTCAATGCTTGCAAGGCGGAAAGTCTTCCGCCAAAGAGGGCGCGTGACTTTGGAGAAAATTATGGCGGACAACGGTTTTTCGATCTCAGGCGAACTCACGCAAACGGGCCACCGGCTCTTGCAGCGCGTCTATTACGAGGACACTGACTTTTCCGGCCTCGTCTACCATGCTCGCTATCTGCACTTCCTCGAGCGCGGCCGCACCGATTATCTCCGTTGCCTCGGCGTCGAGCAGCGGGAACTCATCAATGCTGACGACGAGGGGCTCGTCTTCGTTGTCCACCGCATGGAGATCGACTTCAAACAGCCGGCGCGGATGGATGACATCCTGACCGTGCTGACACACACCGAAAAAGCCGGCGGGGCCAAAATGGTCCTCAATCAGCAAATCCGGCGTGGCGAAACGTTGCTGATCGTCGCCAGGGTGATCATAGCCGTCATTAATGCCAATGCGCGGCCGCGACGATTGCCGGAGGCACTTGCCGAAAAATTTCTGGAAGGCAGCAAGCCGCTCTGACGACATTGAGCGTTTTCTACGCGCAATGTGATCGTGCCGCTTCAGACAAGGTTCTGCCGCGGCGATTCGCGTCGGTTGATTGCGAAGCGCCGAAAAGACGCAGGATTACCGGCCTTGCATAAACATGAGTTTTGTGTGAAGGAATTCGCGCGCTGGAAGATGAGCGCTGTGTGGTCATCGGCCTAGATCTGGCCAAGTCATCCAAGGGATAAATCTTTCGCCGATAGTTTCGCTGTCATGATCCGGCGCTAACGAACTATTAACCATAATAGTGTCTTACTTGGATTGTCAGAGTTTGTGCGGTGCACGCCTTCCTTTGACCAAATTTGACGGCAAGGAAGGCGGATAAGAGCTTGGAAGCTTGACCAGGGCTTTGGGCGGCGGCCGCCAGACACTTCTTGCGAGATCACTTTGTGCCGCCCGGTCAAGTGCCGGGCGTTTGGATTCGGGGATTTTGGATCAATGGAACAAGTAGGATTGGCAGCAGCAACGGCCGACGTCAGCCTCTGGTCGCTGTTTATGCAGGCAGGCCTCGTCGTCAAGCTGGTCATGCTCGGGCTCATCGCGGCCTCGGTCTGGACCTGGGCGATCGTCATCGACAAGTATCTGGCTTACGGCCGCGCGAGGCGCCAGTTCGACAAGTTCGAGCAGGTGTTCTGGTCGGGCCAGTCGCTGGAAGAACTTTATCGAACGCTGTCGGAACGCAACAACACCGGCCTTGCCTCGATCTTCGTCGCCGCCATGCGCGAATGGAAGAAGTCGTTCGAGCGCGGCGCACGGTCGCCGATCGGTCTGCAGATGCGTATCGACCGCGCCATGGACGTCACGCTCGCTCGTGAGTCCGAATTCCTCTCGGCCCGTCTCGGCTCGCTGGCGACAATCGGCTCGGCAGGTCCGTTCATCGGACTCTTCGGTACCGTCGTTGGTATCATGACCTCGTTCCAGGCGATCGCCGGCTCGAAGTCGACGAACCTTGCGGTCGTTGCTCCCGGTATCGCCGAAGCGCTGCTTGCCACCGCCATCGGCCTTGTCGCCGCTATCCCGGCGGTTATCGCCTACAACAAGCTCTCCGCCGACGCCGGCAAGCTCTCGGGCCGTATGGAAGGTTTCGCGGATGAATTCTCCGCCATCCTTTCGCGCCAGATCGATGAGAAGTTGCAGCCGCGCCAGGCCGCGCAGTAACGGACGGAAACGGAGTAGCGCAAATGGGTATGGCTGTTGGAGGCAATGGCGGCGGGGGCGGTGGACGCCGTCGCCGCGGCGGGCGCAGAGGCGCCGTCATCTCCGAAATCAACGTGACGCCGCTCGTCGACGTCATGCTCGTGCTGCTGATCATTTTCATGGTCGCAGCACCGATGATGACCGTCGGCGTGCCGGTCGACCTGCCCGAAACGCAGGCTAAGGCCCTGAATTCCGAAACGCAGCCGATCACGATCTCGGTCAAGAACGACGGCCAGGTGTTCCTGCAGGAAACGCCGATCCCGGCCGAGGAGATTGCCGCGAAGCTCGAGGCGATCGCAACGACCGGCTATAACGAGCGCATCTTCGTTCGCGGCGACGCGACCGCGCCTTATGGCGTGATCGCCGACGTCATGGCCCGCATCCAGGGTGCCGGCTACAAGAACATCGGTCTCGTGACGCAGCAGAAGAAGGACCAATAGCGAACGCTATGAAGGCCAGTATCGTCACATCTGCGGCTCTGCACTGTGCACTGCTTGCCTGGGCGCTGATTTCGATCGGCTCCCCAGAGCAGTTCAAGGTCGAGGATTTCGAGGCGATGCCCGTCGACCTCGTGCCTGTCGAAGAAATGACGCAGATGCAGCAGGGCGACAAGACGGCCAAGCCGAGCGAAAAGCCGGCGCCGAAGCCGACCTCCAAGCCGACCGAAGTCGCAAACGCCGAGAACATGGGCGACAACAAGGTCGACCTTAAGACGCCGCCGGTCCCGAATGCTAAGCCGAACAACAATGTGAGCGCGGCCGCGCCGAAGGCCAGCGAAAAACCGCTTCCCCAGAATGATCCAGTGCCGAACGAGGTGAAGGAGATCATGAAGGAGGAGACGGACGTCGAGCCGAAGCAGGTGGCGTCAATCACGCCCCCGAAGCCCGAGATCACGCCGCCGACACCGACGCCCCCGAAGGCCGAGGAGAAGCCACAGGAAACGCCCGAGCCACCGAAGCCGGATGCCGAGGCATTGCCGGACAAAGTGCCGACGCCAGTCGTCAAGCCGCAGGTAAAGCCGCCCGAACAGAAGCCGGCCGAAAAGCCGCCTGAAAAGAAGACGGAAGACAAGGCACAGACCGACGAAAAGCCGACCGACAAGAAGAAGGCCGACAAGAAGCAGGAGAAGGCGAAAGCCTCTTCCTCCAAGCAGAGCGACTTCAACGCCGACGACATCGCAGCCCTGCTGAACAAGCAGGACCCGTCGAACGGCGGTGCCAAGCGGTCAACCGAAGTTGCTTCGACCGGCTCCACCAAGCCGTCCACGGGTTCCAAGCTCTCGATGAGCGAGATGGATGCTCTGCGCAGTGCGATCGCCGGCAACTGGTCGGTTATTCCCGGAATGGAAGGCGCCAGCGACGTTCGCATCAAGGTCCACATGAAGCTTGACCCTGATGGCAACATCATCGGCTCGCCCGAGGTCGAAGCGGTCGGCGGCACCAACGAGGCGACGCGCATGGCGTTGGCAAGCGGTGCCAAGCGCGCTGTCATGAAGTCGTCGCCCTTCACGAACCTTCCGAAAGACAAATATGACGCCTGGGGCGAAGTTATCGTCAACTTCGATCCTAGCGATCTAGCCCTTTAAAATGCTGAAAGGCTTGTCCTCCATGACCAAGTGTTCCCTCATCCGCGCCTTGATGGTCGCCGTCGGCATGATAACCACTGCGGTTGTTGCCACGCCGGCGAACGCGCTTGTCGAAATCAACATCAACAAGGGTAACGTCGAGCCGCTGCCGATCGCGATCACGGACTTCCTGCAGGGCGACATGGGCGCGCAGGTGTCGCAGGTCATCGCTGCCGACCTTCAGCGCTCCGGCCTCTTCGCGCCGATCAACAAGAACGCCTTCATCGAGAAGATTTCCAACCCGGATGCCGCTCCGCGCTTCGAGGACTGGAAGGTCATCAATGCGCAGGCCCTCGTCACCGGTCGCGTGACGCAGGAAAGCGATGGTCGCCTCCGCGCCGAGTTCCGTCTGTGGGACACGTTCGCAGGCACGCAGATGACCGGTCAGCAGTTCTACACGCAGCCTGAGAACTGGCGCCGCGTGGCCCATATCATCGCCGATGCGATCTACAAGCAGATCACCGGTGAGGAAGGCTATTTCGACACCCGCGTCGTTTTCGTCTCGGAGTCCGGCACCAAGCAGGAGCGCAAGCGCCAGCTCGCCATCATGGATCAGGACGGCTTCAACGTCCGCATGCTGACCAACGGCAGCGACCTCGTTCTGACGCCGCGCTTTTCGCCGAACCGTCAGGAAGTCACCTACATGTCCTTCGCCAACCAGCAGCCGCGGGTCTACCTGCTGCAGCTTGAGACAGGACAGCGCGAAGTCGTCGGCAACTTCCCGGGCATGACCTTCTCGCCGCGCTTCTCGCCCGACGGTCAGAAGGTCGTCATGAGCCTTCAGCAGGAAGGCAATGCGAACATCTACACGATGGACCTGCGTTCGCGCACCACGACGCGCCTGACCTCGACGGCCGCGATCGATACGTCGCCGTCCTATTCGCCGGACGGCGGGCGGATCGTCTTCGAGAGCGACCGTGGCGGCAAGCAGCAGATTTATGTCATGAACGCCGACGGCTCCGGCCAGACGCGCATCTCCTTCGGCGACGGCAACTATTCCACGCCCGTCTGGTCCCCACGCGGCGATCTGATCGCCTTCACCAAGCAGTCGGGCGGCAAGTTCTCGATCGGTGTCATGAAGCCGGACGGTTCGGGCGAGCGCATCCTGACGACGGGCTTCCACAACGAAGGCCCGACCTGGGCGCCGAATGGCCGCGTCATCATGTTCTTCCGCCAGGCGGCGGGTGCAGGTGGTCCGCAGCTCTACTCGATCGATCTGACGGGCTACAACGAGCAGCTCATCAAGACCCCGACCTACGCTTCGGACCCAGCCTGGTCGCCGCTTCTCGAGTAGTAAAGCCTGTGGATGTGCCTTTTTGTCGCCGCAAAAATCCCTGATTGGGGCGACTAAGGGACAAATCAACCATCCGTTAACCATAATTCTTGAGTGCCGATTAACCCAACGAGGTTACAGTCCGGCAACCTTAATCAAGTCGCAAGGAGACCGGCCATGAGCCGAATTCACACCCCGGCAATGAGCCGCATGCAGAGTTTCGCCCGTAACCCCGTCATGATCGCGCTTGTCGCCGGTCTTGCTCTGGCCGGTTGCGCGAACAAGAAGAACGTGGCGAACAGTGCCGGCGACCTCGGCCTTGGCGCCGGCGCCGCAACGCCTGGCTCCGCTCAGGACTTCACCGTCAACGTCGGCGATCGCATCTTCTTCGACACCGACTCCACCTCGATCCGCGCGGACGCTTCCCAGACGCTCGACCGTCAGGCTCAGTGGCTCGCCCGCTACCCGAAGTACGCCATCACTGTCGAAGGCCATGCCGACGAGCGTGGTACGCGCGAATACAACCTTGCTCTTGGTGCTCGCCGTGCTGCCGCCACCAAGGACTACCTCGCTTCGCGTGGCGTTCCGGCGCAGCGCATGAAGACGATCTCCTACGGCAAGGAACGTCCGGTTGCCGTCTGCGACGATATTTCCTGCTGGTCGCAGAACCGCCGTGCCGTCACCGTTCTCGGTGGCGCCGGCATGTAATTACCGGGAAATATTACAATTTCGAAAGGCGGCTCCATCGCGGGCCGCCTTTTCTTTTTGAACACACTTTGGCCAGTTTCCGTTGCTTTTTGAAAGCAATTGGAAAAATCTCCTGTTCGTGCCAATGGGTGCGAAGAATCACAGGGACAGGACGAACCATATGAAAAAACTTGTCGTTGCGGGCATGCTGTGTCTCGCGGCCGTGGCCGGGGCGGGCCAATCGGCCAATGCGACGTCGCTTTTGGGTTGGGAGATCGGCGGCAAGGCCGCGGATCGACAGCCGCAGGCACCGGTTGTAAACGTGCAGGCCGGCGGCGCCGAAGTCCGCGTCCAGCAGTTGGAAGAGCAGCTGCGTCAGCTGAACGGCCGCATCGAGGAGATGAGCTTCCAGCTCCTGCAGATGCAGGAAACGATCCGCAAGGCGCAGGAAGACAACGAATTCCGTTTCCAGGAGTTGGAGAAGGGCGGCGGTGGCGGTAGTGCCGGCAGCAACTCCAAGACGATGAAAAAGAGTGAGGCAGATGTACCTCCTCCGGCTCAAGGTCGGAGCGGTGGCGACGATGTCGCCCGCGTTATCCAAGCACCGCAGGGAGCCGAAACGGCTCCCTCGACCGACGTTCCCGCAAACGAGGGCCTCGGCCAGCCGCCGAAACAGCTCGGTTCGATGGAGTTCGACCAGAGCGGCAATCCGATCGGCGGCTCGGTCAACGAGGGTGCCACAGTTGGATCCCGCCCGCTTCCGGGCGTCGATTCCGGCCGTTCGTCGCAGACTGCCTCCCTCGGCAGCGAAGCCGACCAGTACAAGGCTGCCTACGGCCACGTGCTGTCGGGTGACTACTCGACGGCCGAGCAGGAGTTCACCCAGTATATCGCTCAGTATCCCGCCAGCGCTCGCGCCGCCGATGCCAACTTCTGGCTTGGCGAGGCGCTCTACTCGCAAGGCAAGTACAACGAGGCTGCCAAGACGTTCCTCGATGCGCACAAGAAGTATGGCAGCTCTGAAAAGGCGCCGGAAATGCTTCTCAAGCTCGGCATGTCGCTTGCCGCGCTCGACAACACGGAAACCGCATGCGCGACGCTGCGGGAAGT
Source organism: Rhizobium sp. T1470 (assembly GCF_042140505.1). NCBI lineage: Bacteria > Pseudomonadati > Pseudomonadota > Alphaproteobacteria > Hyphomicrobiales > Rhizobiaceae > Rhizobium > Rhizobium sp. T1470. The sequence continues at coordinate 3,617,699 of NZ_CP148091.1, read as the reverse complement.
CTCGAAGCGTTATCCCAAGGCTTCGCGCGCCGTGATAACCAAGGTTGCCAGCGAGCAAAAGCGTCTCGCCTGCTAAGGTCTTCCGGTTTTGCGCCCGGACGGTCCCCTTCTACCAGAGACGGCAGCACGCCGTTTCCTTGGTTCGCTGATCAAGCCCTCGCGTATCCTTGTCGCGATTTCGGGCGGAAGCGATTCAACCGGCCTGCTTCTGGCGCTCGCCGAAGCTCTTAAGGCCACAGCCAATTTGAAAATCTCTCTTTGTGCCGTAACAGTCGACCATGCATTGCGCACAGAATCGGCCGAGGAGGCGCACCAGGTCGCAGCCTTCTGTCGGTCGCTTGATATCCCGCACCTCATCACGACATGGCGTGGCGAAAAGCCGAAGACCGGTATGATGGCGGCAGCACGCGACGCCCGTTACGCTCTGCTTGCCGATGCCGCTGAAAGCCTGAATGCGGACATTGTCGTGACTGCGCACACGGCCGATGACCAGCGCGAGACACTCGCCATGCGCTCGCGACGTTCAGAGCAGCCAAATACCGGCATTGCGGATCTCGTCCTTTTCGATCGGCGCCTTTGGGTCGCTCGACCGCTGCTCGGCTGCCGGCGGGAGGCGATCCGTGACTACCTTCGCGCACGGCAGGTCGCCTGGATCGACGACCCAAGCAATGATGACCCGAAGTACGAACGTGTGCGGATGCGATCGCGCCTTGCTGAAGAGGCGGACGTTGTCCCGGCTCCGGACGGCGCGGGTGATCTGCGGTTAAGCGTCGCTACTGTGGCGTCGAAATGGTTGGATCAGTATTTTATCGTGCATTCTCCCTTGATCGGCCAAGTGATCCCGGCCGGGCTAGCGGCCGATCGCGAGATTCTTGGTTATGCCTTTGCGCGCCTTGCCGCAGTGTTTGGCGGGCAGGTGTTCGCACTTGGCCGCAAGCAGACGGACGACGTGCTGGCTCTTATCGCAAAAGGTGAGTTGGGCCGGATGACCGCGGGCAGGGTGGTGTTCGACCTTCGGCGCGACGGCCTCTTCCTTGTCCGCGAAAACCGCGGCATCCTGCCGTTGACACTGGCACCCGCCGCGCGCGCTGTCTGGGACGGCCGGTTCCTGGTTGAAAATGCGGCTCCAACGGAAATCGGCATCGTTGCTGGCGCAACGGCGGCGCAGAGCGGTCAACTCCCCAGGGGCGTCACCAGGCGAGCCCTGGCGGCCGCGCCGGGTATCGTCGACGTGGCAGGACACGAGGCTCCCGGCAATGTTGCCGAGAAAGTCCGTGTCACACCCTATTTTTCGCCCTTCGACCGTTTTTTGACACGATTTGATTTCATCTTCGCCGATAGCCTTGCGGCTGCCTTTGGAACACGCCCCTATCCAAAACCGCCTTTAGGTCTTATTGACGGAAAATCTATCTAACAGTCCAGTTTGCCTTGGCATTCCCCTGAGGCAATCCTATGTTAGAGGCCAAATAAGACGGTCGCCATGAGGCGGCTGTTCCAGTGCTGGGGAGTTCGATGAACCCTAACTTACGTAATTTCGCCTTGTGGGCAATCATAGCGCTGCTGCTGATTGCTCTGTTCAGCATGTTCCAGACGTCGCCGGCGCAGACCAGCTCCCGCGAAATCCCATACTCGCAATTCCTGCGGGAAGTGGATGCGGGCCGCGTCAAGGAAGTCGTCGTCACGGGCAACCGCGTCTCCGGTAGCTATGTTGAAAATGGCACCACCTTCCAGACCTATACGCCTGTCGTCGACGACAACCTGCTCGATCGCCTGCAGCAGAAGAACGTTCTCGTCTCCGCGCGCCCGGAAACCGATGGTTCGTCGGGCTTCCTGAGCTATATCGGCACGCTGTTGCCGATGCTTCTGATCCTTGGCGTCTGGCTGTTCTTCATGCGGCAGATGCAGGGCGGCTCGCGCGGCGCGATGGGCTTTGGCAAGTCCAAGGCCAAGCTTCTGACCGAAGCGCATGGCCGCGTGACCTTCGATGACGTTGCAGGCGTCGATGAGGCCAAGCAGGACCTCGAGGAAATCGTTGAATTCCTGCGCGATCCGCAGAAGTTCCAGCGCCTCGGCGGCAAGATTCCGCGCGGCGTACTCCTGGTTGGCCCTCCGGGCACCGGTAAGACGCTGCTCGCTCGCTCTGTCGCTGGCGAAGCAAACGTTCCGTTCTTCACGATCTCGGGTTCCGATTTCGTCGAAATGTTCGTCGGCGTCGGCGCAAGCCGTGTCCGCGACATGTTCGAACAGGCCAAGAAGAATGCGCCTTGCATCATCTTCATTGACGAAATCGACGCCGTCGGTCGTCATCGCGGCGCCGGTCTCGGCGGCGGTAACGATGAGCGCGAGCAGACGCTCAACCAGCTGCTGGTCGAAATGGACGGCTTCGAAGCAAACGAAGGCATCATCCTGATCGCAGCGACGAACCGTCCCGACGTTCTCGATCCGGCGCTGCTGCGTCCGGGCCGTTTCGACCGTCAGGTCGTCGTTCCAAACCCCGACATCGTCGGCCGTGAGCGCATCCTCAAGGTGCATGCCCGCAACGTGCCGCTGGCGCCGAATGTCGATCTGAAGGTTCTGGCTCGCGGTACGCCCGGGTTCTCCGGTGCCGACCTGATGAACCTCGTCAACGAAGCTGCCCTGATGGCTGCACGCCGCAACAAGCGTGTCGTCACCATGGCGGAATTCGAAGACGCCAAGGACAAGATCATGATGGGTGCCGAGCGTCGCTCGTCCGCCATGACCGAAGCCGAAAAGAAGCTGACAGCTTATCACGAAGCCGGTCATGCCATCACCGCGCTTAAGGTTGCGGTTGCCGATCCGCTGCACAAGGCGACGATCATCCCGCGCGGCCGTGCGCTCGGCATGGTCATGCAGCTCCCCGAGGGCGACCGCTACTCGATGAGCTACAAGTGGATGGTCTCGCGCCTCGTCATCATGATGGGCGGGCGCATTGCGGAAGAGCTGACCTTCGGCAAGGAGAACATCACCTCGGGTGCATCCTCGGATATCGAGCAGGCCACCAAGCTTGCCCGCGCCATGGTCACCCAGTGGGGCTTCTCCGACGTGCTCGGGCAGGTCGCCTATGGCGAAAACCAGCAGGAGGTGTTCCTCGGCCATTCCGTTTCGCAGTCGAAGAACGTCTCCGAATCCACGGCGCAGAAGATCGACAGCGAAGTGCGCCGACTGATCGAGGAAGCCTATACCGAGGCACGCCAGATCCTGACGGAAAATCACGACGAGTTCGTGGCGATCGCCGAAGGGCTCCTCGAATACGAAACGCTAACTGGCGAAGAAATCAAGGCGCTGATTCGTGGCGAGAAGCCTTCCCGCGATCTCGGCGACGATGCGCCGCCCAGCCGGGGTTCGGCTGTGCCGAAGACCGGTACGCGGCCGGCGACAAAGGGTGACGAGCCGGAAGCTGGCTTGGAGCCACAGCCACATTGATTTCTCTTGAAAATGACTGAAAGGCCGGGGTCCATTGTGGACTCCGGCCTTTTGCGTCGGTAACGCGATGTAATGGGTTTTCTTGCGAATTTACGTGATGGTCACGGCGATTTATGTCATGCCGGTGACATAGGGAGGCCTCATTCGAGGCTCTTGTAGCGACATTCCGCCTGTGGCGGCGTGATTTTTGCAAGCAATAATGCGCAGCCTGAAGGCGCGCCAAGGCACAGGGGTGCATATGAAAAGACGCTATTTCGGTACGGACGGCATTCGCGGCCAATCCAACGTGTTTCCGATGACACCGGATCTCGCGATGCGGGTCGGCATTGCAGTTGGGACGATCTTTCGCCGAGGCAACCACCGTCACCGCGTCGTCATTGGCAAGGACACGCGCCTTTCGGGCTACATGTTGGAAAACGCGATGGTCGCCGGCTTCACCGCTGCCGGTGTGGATGCGTTTGTTCTCGGTCCTATCCCGACTCCGGCCGTGGCCATGCTGACGCGGTCTCTGCGCGCCGACATCGGTGTCATGATTTCTGCCTCCCACAATCCCTATCAGGACAATGGCATCAAGCTCTTCGGGCCTGATGGCTACAAACTGTCCGACGATCTGGAATCGCAGATCGAGGATCTGCTCGAAAAGGATCTGTCGACGCAGCTTGCCAAGGCCGACGATATCGGCCGCGCCAAGCGCGTTGATGGCGTGCACGACCGCTATATCGAGCATGCCAAGCGCACGCTGCCGCGCGACGTGACATTGCAGGACTTGAGGATCGCGATCGATTGCGCAAACGGGGCGGCCTACAAGGTGGCTCCCGCCGTTCTCTGGGAGCTCGGCGCTGACGTCGTGACCATCGGCAACGAGCCGAACGGCACGAACATCAATCTCAATTGTGGCTCTACGAGCCCGGTCGCACTGCAGAAGAAGGTCGATGAAGTGCGCGCCGATATTGGCATTGCGCTCGATGGCGACGCCGACCGCGTCATCATCGTCGATGAGAACGGCGCGGTCGTCGACGGCGACCAGCTGATGGCCGTTATCGCCGAAAGCTATGCCGAGAACCAGCAGCTTCGCGGCGGTGGTATCGTCGCGACCGTCATGTCGAATCTCGGGCTGGAGCGCTTCCTCGGCGATAAGGGACTTGGTCTTGTCCGTACGATGGTCGGTGACCGCTACGTCGTCGAACACATGCGCCAGCACAACTACAATGTCGGCGGCGAGCAGTCCGGCCACATCGTGCTGTCCGACTACGGCACGACTGGCGACGGTCTGGTGGCCGCCTTGCAGATCCTTGCTGCGGTCAAGCGGACCGGCAAGACGGTGAGCGAAGTGTGCCGTCGCTTCGATCCGGTGCCTCAGCTGCTGCGCAACGTCCGCATTTCCGGCGGCAAGCCCCTGGAGGATATCCGGGTGCAGAAGGCGATCGCCGATGCGGAGGCCGAGCTTGCCAAGAACGGCCGCCTCGTCATCCGTCCGTCCGGCACCGAGCCACTGATCCGTGTCATGGCCGAGGGCGACGACCGCGCCCAGATTGAACGCATCGTCAATGATCTGACTGGCGTGATCGGTGGGGTGCGCGACGCGGCGTGAAGGCGGCCGTGCATGGCGGATGTCGATTCGACCCCGCTGTGCCCTTTTTCGCATAAGGTCATGATGAATATCTTGTAAATTTAATCGGACATTAACTCTGATTTGTAAGACTTCGGGACGAATAAGAGCCGGATGCGGTCGACTGACACGCGGATTATTTGTGTTCCTGGAGAATTATTATGAAGAGATTTTTGATTGCCGTGGCTGCGGTGGTGCTGGGAACTGCCCCAGTTCTCGCGGCCGATCTCTATGTGGATCCGCCGGCACCGGCGCCTGTCTTCGGCGGATGGTATTTGCGCGGCGAATTGGGCATGAGCAACCAGCGCCTTGGCGGGTTGCAGCAAGAATTGTTTGACGACGTGGAGCTCCATGAATTTCTGGACGATGGCGGCTTCGACAGCGCGCCGCTTGGTGGATTGGGTGTAGGTTATCAATTCAACCAGTGGCTACGCGCCGACGCAATCGTCCAGTATCGCGGCAAAGCCGACTTCTCCGCACTCGATCGCTATGGACACACCGATGCAACGGGGACGGCTGTTTGGGATGCCACGAATGATTACGACGGTGCCAAGTCGGAATGGCTGCTGATGGCCAACGCCTATGTCGATCTAGGCACCTGGTACGGCATTACGCCGTATGTCGGGGCCGGTGTCGGTACCTCCCGCAACACGATCTCCGGTTTCAGGGACGTCAACGTCCCGACCCAGGGCGTCGCTTATGCCGACAGCGACTCCACTTGGAACTTTGCCTGGGCGCTGCATGCGGGTCTCGGCTATCAGGTGACAGATCGTCTCACCGTCGATTTCGGTTACACCTACCTTGATCTTGGCGATGCACAGACCGGCCGGATCCGCTCATATGACAACACGGTGAACACTGGGCCGATGCATTTCGACAACATTACTTCGCACGATTTCAAACTCGCCTTGCGCTACTCATTGCAATAGCCAGCCACGTTCTTTGTCGTGCGAGTTCTCACTTGCAAGGCTGCCTTCACGGCAGCCTTTTTCGCATGGGCCGAACGCTGATTGCAGTTAACAAATATGGTTAACCGCGCGTTAGCATCTCGCTGGAATAATGTCCGCTAGTCAGTCATGCGGGCGTTTCATTGCCCGGCCGGGAATTTCCAATGAAATCGTCCAAAGTGATCCTCGCCACTGTAGCAAGCCTTGTGCTGCTCGGCAGTCCGGTGGCGGCGGAAGAACCGCTCATCACGGACGTACCGGAGGTTAGCATCGCCGGCGGCTCCATGACGAGCGGATGGTATCTTCGGGGTGACCTTGGCTATGCGCCGTGGACGGGCAACGAAGAGCCAACGTATCACGTCGGTGGTGCCGACGCCGGCGAGTTCGATCCGGCGCGCTTCTCCCAGCCCGTTTCCGGTGGCGTCGGGATCGGTTATCAATTCACCGACATCTGGCGTGCCGATTTAACGACAGATTTCTTCAAAAGCGATTTTACCGGTACAGCACGCCTCGATCTGCCATGTGCGGCCTCCGCTCCTGCCGGAACCGGTTGCTCCTACGGCACGCGTGCCGATGTTCGGGCGTATGGCATCATGACAAACGGCTATGCCGACCTTGCGACCGTTGCCGGCTTCACCCCTTATGTCGGTGCCGGCGTCGGGATAACAAACGTCAGATGGGGGAGTGTGAGATCCCAACCGGAGTGCGTCGACGGCGCCTCGACATGCGCGGGAGCCACCTTTGCCCGGCAAGATTTCAACGGAGAAAATAGCTGGCGCTTCACCTATGCACTGATGGTTGGCGTCAGCTATGAAGTCACCGACAACATCAAGGTCGATCTTGGCTATCGCTTTTCCGATATTGCCGGCGGTAGCATGTTTACAGGTCCCTCCTCGGCAAGCGGGCGCGATGACGGGATGACCCGGCACGAAGTCCGCGTCGGCCTGCGCATCGCCGGCTGGTAGGGCCGGCTGATCTGCGACGCGATGACGCGGACACGCCAAAAATTTCTCTCGTTGCGACGCCGGTTGCTTGACTTCGATCTCACCGCCCTATAACGACGGCGGCGGGACACTCCTCCCCAACGAGGAGCTATCTATCTGGAAGGATAGCACATGGCGAAGACCGCAAAGCCGGACGTACGTCCGAACAATACTCATTTTTCTTCTGGCCCTTGTTCGAAGCGCCCCGGTTGGACGCTTGAAGCTCTTTCCGACGCGGCCCTTGGCCGTTCGCACCGTGCGAAGGTCGGCAAGACGAAGCTGAAGCAGGCCATCGATCTTACCCGTGAAATTCTGGAAGTGCCGGCGGACTACCGCATTGGCATCGTTCCCGCATCTGACACCGGCGCTGTCGAAATGGCGCTCTGGTCATTGCTCGGTGAGCGCGGCGTCGACATGGTCGCCTGGGAAAGCTTCGGCGCGGGCTGGGTCACCGACGTCGTCAAGCAACTGAAGTTGAAGGACGTCCGCAAGATCGAAGCCGGATATGGCGAGCTGCCGGATCTTTCGAGCATCGATTTTGACCGCGACGTGGTCTTCACCTGGAACGGCACGACCTCGGGCGTCCGCGTTCCGAACGCCGATTTCATCCCCCCCGATCGCAACGGCCTGACGATCTGCGACGCGACCTCGGCCGCTTTCGCGCAGAACCTCGATTTTGCCAAGCTCGATGTCGTCACCTTCTCCTGGCAGAAGGTTCTGGGCGGCGAGGGGGCACATGGCGTCATCATCCTGTCGCCGCGAGCCGTCGAGCGTCTGCTCAACTATGCACCGGCCTGGCCGCTGCCGAAGATTTTCCGCCTGACCTCGGGCGGCAAGCTGATCGAAGGCATCTTCAGCGGCGAGACCATCAACACGCCGTCCATGCTGTGCGTCGAGGATTATATCGATGCCCTGCTGTGGTCGAAGGACGTTGGTGGGCTCAAGGGCCTGATGGCCCGCGCCGATGCGAACGCCAAGGTCATCGCCGATTTCGTGGCCGCCAACGATTGGATCGCCAACCTGGCCGTGAAGCCGGAGACGGCCTCCAACACCTCCGTTTGCCTGAAGATCGTCGACAAGGGCGTTCTGGCGCTCGATGCCGATGGCCAGGCGAACTTCGCCAAGGGCATCGTCAGCCTGCTCGACAAGGAAGGTGTCGCCTACGACATAGGCCATTATCGCGACGCGCCGTCGGGCCTGCGCATTTGGGCCGGTGCCACGATCGAAACCGCCGACATGCAGAAGCTGATGCCGTGGCTTTCCTGGGCCTTCGAGACGCAGAAGGCAACGCTTTCCCAGGCTGCTGCCTGAGCTGATCGCATCCGGCTCCGCCGAACGGGCGGAGCCTCGCATTCCTGATTTCATCCATCGCTGAACACTTTTGAAGGAAGCCCCCAATGGCACCTCGCGTTCTCGTATCCGACGAACTGTCGGAAACCGCCGTCCAGATCTTCCGTGATCGCGGCGTCGAAGTCGATTTCCAGCCGCAGCTTGGCAAGGACAAGGACAAGCTCGCCGAGATCATCGGCAATTACGACGGTCTCGCCATCCGCTCCGCCACGAAGGCGACGGAGAAGCTGATTTCTGCTGCGACCAACCTCAAGGTCATCGGCCGCGCCGGCATCGGCGTCGACAATGTCGATATTCCGGCCGCCTCGCGCCGCGGCATCATCGTCATGAACACGCCGTTCGGCAACTCGATCACCACGGCCGAGCATGCCATTGCGCTGATGTTTGCGGTCGCCCGCCAGATGCCAGCTGCCGATGCCTCGACGCAGGCCGGCAAGTGGGAAAAGTCGAAGTTCATGGGTGTCGAAATCACCGGCAAGACGCTTGGCGTCATCGGTGCCGGCAATATCGGCTCGATCGTCTGCGCGCGCGCCATCGGCCTGAAGATGCACGTTCTGGCCTACGACCCCTTCCTCTCGAAGGAACGCGCCGAGGAAATGGGCGTCACCAAGGTTGAGCTCGACGAGCTGCTGGCCAAGGCCGACTTCATCACCCTGCATGTGCCGATGACGGACAAGACGCGCGGCATTCTCGGCGCTGAAAACCTTGCGAAGACAAAGCCCGGCGTTCGCATCATCAACTGCGCTCGCGGCGGTCTCGTCGACGAGGCGGCCCTTGCCGAAGCCATCAAGTCCGGCCATGTCGCTGGTGCCGGTTTCGACGTCTTCGAAGTCGAGCCGGCCAAGGAAAGCCCGCTTTTCGGCCTGCCGAACGTCGTCTGCACCCCGCATCTCGGCGCATCGACCACGGAAGCGCAGGAAAACGTAGCGCTGCAGGTTGCCGAGCAGATGTCGGACTACCTGGTGAAGGGTGCCGTTTCCAACGCCATCAACATGCCGTCGATCACCGCGGAAGAAGCACCGATCCTTAAGCCGTTCATCCGGCTCGCCGACGTTCTCGGCGCCTTCGTCGGCCAGGTTACCGAAGAGCCGATCAAGGAAATCGAGATCCTTTTCGACGGTGCGACAGCCACGATGAACACGCGCGCCCTGACGAGCGCACTGCTTGCCGGCTTGATCCGCACGCAGGTTGCCGACGTCAACATGGTCTCCGCGCCGATCATGATCAAGGAAAAGGGCATCGTGCTCTCCGAGGTCAAGCGGGACAAGACCGGCGTGTTCGACGGCTACATTAAGTTGACCGTCAAGACCGATTCGATGACCCGTTCCATCGCTGGTACGGTGTTCTCGGACGGCAAGCCGCGCTTCATCCAGATCAAGGGTATCAACCTCGATGCCGACGTCGGCTCGCACATGGTCTACATCACCAACACCGACGTGCCCGGCATGATCGGCTTCATCGGCACGACGCTTGGCACCGCCGGCGTCAATATCGCGAATTTCCAACTCGGCCGTGACAAGCAGGGTGGGGATGCGATCGCGCTGCTTTACGTCGATGGTCCGATTGGCGATGAGGTGCTTGCCAAGCTGACGGCAAACACGGCGATCCGCCAGGCAAAGTCGCTGGTCTTTGCGGTCGATTGAGTTTGCTCCCAAGGCAATGAGAAAACCCGGCGTGGGAACCTTGCGCCGGTTTTCTCGTTTTGCCTCTCAGTCGTCCAAGTTGATCACCGTCACGCGGGCGACTATCGTTCTTTCATGGTCAATTCGGGAGCTGCCATGACAAAGTCAGCCGTCGCTATCGCCATTGCGCTTGCATCGCTAATCGGCCTCTCGTCCTGCGCAAACACGGCGAATGGTCTTGCCAGGGACGGCAGGGAGGCGGGCAATGCGCTCGATGCCAGCACGCATCGTGTCCTCAAGGCCGGCGCGAACTAAGTCCAACAGCCGGCCTCTATTCTGGGGAACCAGTAAAGCCCGCCTGAGCAAGCGGGCTCGCGATTACTGCGGGTTCGCAGGAGCCGGAGCGGCAGGAGCCGCAGGAGTTGCCGGAGCCTCAGCGGGCGCATTCGCTGCTGGCGGATTAGCTGCCGGCGGTGTTGCCGGTGTAGTCGATGCGGGTGGCGGCGAAGCCGGCTCGGAAGTGGTCGGGGCCGGTGCGTTCGGAGCTGTCGCGGTCGAGCTGCTCTGTGATCTCGGCCAGTAAGTCGCTGCTAGAGCTACGATAACGACAATGGCTGCTAAAACAATCCATAGCGTCTTGCTCTTGGACGCTGAGGTATTCATCGGGTTTGGTTTGTTGAAGTCATTCGTCATGTTACTCCTCCTCTTAACGTTAACTCCCTAGCGCGCAAAATGTTCCGGGCCGCGTGCAAATTCCAAGGGTAAACCGCGCAAGAGGTTTGCAGGCACACCAACGCCATTAAGCCAAGAGCAATTTTACCGTAACGTACTTCCAATTTCCGCACTTCCGTGGCTCGCTTCGGAGCACCGCCCAACCGGGGTGACCAGCCGGCGATCGCGCGGACTGGGGGCCCTGCGGGCGGTTCTTTTCGGGCGTTGGAGGCTGGTGGAACGGGTATGATGGCAGTCTCCCTTGCAGTGTCTGACGCGAGCAGCGGACGCAATTGGCTGCACGGCGCGCTCCGCTATGTCGGGCGCGCGCTAATTGGTCTCGCGGCGCTCGGCGCAGCTGCGGTTGGTGAAGGCAGTGTCTACGGCCAGATGCCGCAGCAAACAAAAAGGCAGGACTTTCCTCAGCGAGAGCTTGTTATCGGTACCAAGGAGGCGCCGCCCTTCGCGATGAAGGATGCTGACGGCAATTGGAGCGGCATTTCTATCGAGCTCTGGCGCGAGGTTGCACAAAAGCTCGGACTCCGAAGAACCTGATGTCCAGAAGCTCATCGAAGCGACGTCGCGGGGCGCGACTACGATGTTTCCGTGGCGGCGATCACGATCACGGCCGAACGCGAACGCAGCGTGGATTTCTGCCAGCCTTTCTACGATACCGGCCTGGGGATCGCGGTATCCGTCAACAGCGTGTCGGTGTGGCGCGAAATCATCCGGACGATGATCTCAGCGGGCTTCCTGCAGGCGGCAGGAGCGCTGATCGGCATCTCGCTGCTCGTTGGCGCGCTGGTATGGCTGTTTGAGCGGCGCCATAACGACGACTTCGGAGGAACGGTGGGACGCGGATTGGGCGCGAGCATTTGGTGGTCCGCGGAGGCAATGACGCAAGCCAGCACCGGACATCGCGGACCGATCACGATCGCGGGCAGGGCGCTCGCGATTATCTGGATGGTGGTCTCGATCATCACGATCGCAGTTTTTACAGCCAGCGTCCCTTCTGCATTGACGACCAGGCAGATGCGCGGACTGGTCAACGGCGTGGATGATCTGCCGAACGTGCACGTCGGGACGCTGGCCAACTCGGCAACCATCGGCTTCCTGGACGGCGAGCGCATCAAGCATCGCACGTTTGCCCAGATCGGCGACGGGCTCAAGACGCTCGACGCCGGATCGATCGATGCCTTCGTGTACGACAAGCCGCTTCTCGCCTGGACAGTGGAGCAACATTTCTCCAGCACCGTGCAAGTCCTGGACATCGACTTCGAGCCGCAGAGCTACGGGCTCGCCATGCCGCTCGCCCGCCCGTATCGCAAGGCAATCGACGTTGCCGTCCTCGAGGCAATCCACGACCAGCGTTGGAGGCGGACACTGTTTCAGTACCTCGGAGAGAAACGGTAGAACGAACGACCGATGTCTCCGTGACCGACGCTCGCTGTGGATAGACGCGAGACCGGCGATCCTTATTTGGCCGGTTTCAGCAGTCTCAGCGCATTGATGGTGACCAGTACCGTGGCGCCGGTGTCGGCCAGGATCGCGGGCCACAGGCCGGTGATACCAGCGATGGTGGTCACCAGGAACACGGCCTTCAGGCCGAGCGCGATAGTGATGTTTTCGACGATGTTGCGCATGGTGCGCTTGGAAAGCGCGATCAATGCCAAAACATCGCTGACGCGGCCATGCAGGATGGCGGCGTCGGCAGTTTCGAGCGCCACATCGGTGCCGCCACCCATGGCGATACCGACATCGGCTGTAGCAAGCGCCGGAGCGTCGTTGATACCGTCCCCAACCTTGGCAACGATCAAACCACCACGCTTCAGCTCGTTCACGATGCGCTGCTTGTCCTCCGGCATCAGCTCGGCGCGCACCTCGATGCCGAGCTGCTTGCCAATGGCCTCGGCGGTGCGGCGGTTATCGCCGGTGAGCATGACGATCTTGATGCCTGCCTCAGTCAATTCCTCGAGCCCGGACTTGGCGTCGTCACGCGGTTCGTCGCGCATGGCAATGGCTCCTGCCAGCGTGTCGCCGACGACGAGCACCGAAACCGTCTTTCCATCGTCGTTGAGCGCCGTGATGCGCGCCGTCTGATCGGACGAAAGAGGAATTCGCTCGCCGGTGGCCTTGGGAGACCCGAAGAACACCGGCTGGCCCTCGACCCTCCCGGCAATGCCTTTGCCCCCTAGAGCCTTGGCGTCTGTCGTTGCGGGGAGCGTGATCCCCGAGGCCGTTGCCCTTGCCAGGATCGCCAGCGCCAGCGGATGGCTAGACCCTGTCTCAAGGGCGGCGGCATATTTGAGGATTTCGGCTTCGTCCAGTCCGAAAGCAATCACATCAGTCACCTGCGGCTTGCCTTCCGTCAGCGTGCCTGTTTTGTCGAGGGCGACGGCGGTGACTTTGCCAAGCGTCTCGAGGACCGCGCCACCCTTCAGCAGCAGGCCACGGCGCGCTCCCGAAGAAAGCGAGGCAGCAATTGCGGCCGGGGTCGAAATCACCAGTGCGCAGGGGCAACCGATCAGCAATATGGCGAGGCCCTTGTAGATCCACTCGTCCCAGGCGCCGCCTGCAAGAAGCGGTGGCAGGATGGCGATGAGGGCTGCAACGACGACGACGCCAGGCGTGTAATAGCGAGAGAAACGATCGATGAAGCGCTCCGTCGGCGCCTTGGATTCCTGCGCCTCCTCCACGAGACGGACGACGCGTGCAATCGTGTTGTCGGCCGCCGCCGCCGTCACCTTTACCCGAAGCGCTGCGTCACCGTTGACGGTGCCGGCAAAAACCATGTCGCCTTCGCCTTTGCGCACTGGCGTACTCTCGCCGGTGACCGGCGCTTCGTCGATGGCACTCTCGCCGGACAGAATGGTGCCATCAGCCGCGATGCGGTCGCCCGGACGAACCAGAATGGTCGAACCGACGGCGAGGCCCTCGGCCAGCACTTCCCGGGTCGCACCACCCTCTTCGAGGAAGGCACGCTTCGGAACCAGGGTCGCCAGAGACTGGATGCTCGCGCGCGCCTTGCCGGCGGCGACGCCTTCCAGCAGTTCGCCGACCAGGAACAGGAAGACCACTGTCGCGGCTTCCTCGCCTGCATTGATGATCACCGCGCCGACTGCCGCGATCGTCATCAGCATCTCGATCGAGAAGGGTGTGCCTGCGAAGGCGGCGACGACGGCGCGCCGAGCGATTGGAACAAGCCCGACGAGCATCGCCACGATGAATGCATGGGGCGCAATTGCCGGCACGAGGTGACCAATGACGTAGGCGACAACGAGCGCTGCGCCGGAAAGGATTGTCAGGCGGCCCTTCTTGCCTTGCCACCAAGGTCCAGCGATTGGGACGTCGTGACCGTGGAGGCCCTCCGGTGCGTCCGTCGCCTTTTCCTCGGTATGTTCCCGACCTGTGTGATCGTGGTTAGCATGATCATGGTCATGGTCATGGTCATGGTCAGTGTGGTCGTGGTGCTGGTGTGCATGATTTGCCGGTGGTGTTTCTGCCGGCAACCTTCCGGCGACCTGAGAGACGGAATAGCCGAGGCTCGTCACTTTCCTTTCGATCGCGACAAGGTCGCTGTTGCCATCGTGGCGCACCGTCATCGTTCCTGCCGTCACGGAGACCGAAACGTCTTCGACGCCTGGCATACGCCGGACGGCCGTGTCGATCTTGGCTGCGCAGCCGGCGCAATCCATGCCGGCAACCCTGTAACGTTTCTCCACCGTTTCACCCATGATCCGCTTCCTTGTCAGACAGAGGCATCCTTCCTACATCCTCTAGCGACTAGAGGTGCAAGAGGAAAATCATGAAAAAGATCACGATCGGCGAGGCCTCCCGAAAAAGCGGCGTTAAGGTACCGACGATCCGCTACTACGAAAGCATCGGCCTCCTGCCGGAGCCAAACCGCAGCGAGGCCAATCAACGCTCCTACGAGCCCGCAGATCTGCGCAGGCTCGCCTTCATCCGTCATGCCCGCGAGCTTGGTTTCGAGGTGGAAGCGATCCGCGCGCTCCTGACACTGCAGGACGATCCACATCAGTCCTGCGCTTCAGCGGACGCGATCGCCAAGGCCCGTCTCGTCGAAGTCGAGCAGAGAATCCGAAGCCTGATGGCCTTGAAGGCGGAACTGGAACTGATGGTGGAAGGCTGCGGTCATGGTCGCGTCGATCAGTGCCGGGTCATCGAGGTTCTGGCGGATCACGGTCAGTGCAGTCACGCCCATCACTGACGATGGATACCGGATCGATAAGCTAAAGAAACGACAACAGAGCCGGAAGACATGCTGCCCAATCTAAGGGCGTTTCGCCTAAAGTTTGTGCGCACTATGATTCTGATTTTATTTAGCTTTTCTGTCTATAACCTGCCGATCCGCTGCCATTGTTTCATGTGATTTCCTCATGACCGGTCTTCAAAAAGCATTTGTTCCGATCGATGCGCCGAACGACGATTTTCGGTCGCTGTTTGCAACCCATCCCTCGCCGATGTGGGTTTACGATCCCGGCAGCCTTCGCTTCCTGATCGTCAACAACGCTGCTGTCGATCTCTATGGCTATTCGCGCCAGGACTATGCGCGCATGACGGTCCTCGACATCCGGCCGGAGCAGGAGCGCAAGCGAATGCTCGATGCCGTGCAGCGCAAAACCGACATGGAACGCGCCGAGCGTTGGACGCACGTGAAGGCCAACGGCGAAACCCTGGAAGTCCTTACCTATGGGCGGGCGGTTCGTTTTGACGGGCGGGATGCGATCCTCGCGATCGTTCAGGACCGGACCGAGGTCAACGCAGCCCAGCAGCAGGTGAGCGATACGCGCTCGATGCTAGACAGCATCGTCGACAACCTGCCCGTCGGCGTCTTCGTGAAGGACATGGACGAAGACGGCCGCTACATCCTTTTCAACGAGGCTTGCGGCGGCATCGTCGGCTATGACCCGAAAGACATTGTCGGCCAGAGCGATTGCATCCTATTCGACGACAGGCAAACGGCCATTTTTCGCGAGCAGGACTCTAGGGCTCTTGGGGCCGGAGCAACCATCAGCTTCGAGGAGACGATTGAGCGCGCCGATGGGGCGCCGCGGATCCTGCGGACGATCAAGCGTGCACTTCCCGCACCGGATGGCGGAGCGCCGCGCTATGTGCTCGGCATTTCCCAGGACGTGACCGAGGAGCGGTCGGTCGAGGCACGTCTCGCCTACATGGCAATGCATGATGCACTGACCGGCCTGCCGAACCGGGCATTCTTTGCCGATCATATCCAGCGGGAAGCACCGATCGCCACGGCGCAAAACCCGCTGGCGTTGCTTTACCTCGATGTCGACCATTTCAAGCACATCAATGACAGCAAGGGCCACGCGGCAGGCGATGCGTTGCTCTGCCAGGTCGCCGCACGTCTGATGCAACTGGTGGCAGACGGCGATCTCGTCGCTCGCCTCGGCGGCGATGAATTCGCGCTGCTTTTGCGCTTGCAGCGACGCGAGAGCATCGAACGCTTTGCCGAACGTCTGCTTAGATCGCTATCGACCCCGTTTGATCTCGACGGCGTCAACGAGCACGTCACCTGTAGCATCGGCATTGCGCTTGCGCCTGAACATACCGAGGACGACGATGTCCTGATGCGCAACGCGGACCTTGCGCTCTATGCAGCCAAGGAGAGCGGCCGCTCGACCTACCGCTTCTATGTGCCGGAAATGCGTCTGGAAGCAGAGCGCCGGCACATGCTCACGGCCGAACTTCACGAGGCGCTGCTAAAAGGCCAGTTCGAACTTCACTACCAGCCGATCGTGCAACTCGATGACGATGGCTTGGCGGGCTTCGAGGCCTTGATCCGCTGGCGCCATCCCGTCCGAGGGCTGGTTCCGCCGATGGAACTCATCCCTATCGCAGAGGAAACAGGCCTCATCATTCAGATCGGCGAGTGGGTGTTGCGCGAAGCCTGCCGGGCGGCGGCCGCCTGGCCCAATCATTTGAAGATCGCGGTCAATCTCTCCGTGTGCCAGTTCCGGCACAATAGCCTGCTTGCGACGGTCGTCTCCGCACTCGACGAGACCGGCCTTTTTCCGGAACGCCTCGAGATCGAGATTACAGAATCCGTCTTCCTGGCCGACGTCGAGCAAAGCCTGCCGCTGCTGCGGGCATTGAAGGAACTTCGCATCCGCATCGCCATTGACGATTTCGGCACCGGCTATTCGTCCTTGAGCTACTTGCGGGCCTTTGCCTTCGACAAGATCAAGCTCGACCGCAGCTTCGTCTCAGGCATCGAAACGGATCCGGGTAATCTGGCGATCGTACGTGCGGTCGTCGGTATCGGCTCCGGCTTCAATGCAACGACGCTTGCGGAAGGGATCGAGACCGAGGAGCAGTTGCAGAAATTGCGCGCCGAAGGCTTCAGCGAGGTGCAAGGCTTCCTGCTTGGCAGGCCGATGCTGCAGGCCGAGGCGCAGGCTCTGATCGAGGGCGGCGCCTCACCCTTGCTTGTCGGAGCCCGTGGCTGAAATCATCGCATCGAAGGTGTCGGCAGCCTTGCTGCGATAGCGTTCCTGATGGCGCAGCAGAAAGAACGGGCGGGGTAGGGGCGGGATGTTCGCCTCCTTGAGAGTTCCAGCCCGCAGGAAAGGGGCCGCGATGCTTCGTGACATCAGCGTTGCCCCTAGTCCAGTCTCAACGATGCCGATCACCGTTTCGTTGCCCGGCAGCGACATTGGAATATCCAGCGCGGCGGCCGTCAACCCGGCTGTTTCCAGTAGGCTCTCGAATGCGCGGCGGGTTCCCGAACCGGTCTCGCGCAGGATCCAAGCCGTCTTCGGGAAGTCGTCGACGGTTAGCGGTTTGCCGTCGGCCCAGGGGTGTCGAGGCGCGACGATCACGATCATCTCGTCAGTGGCAATCCTTCTGGCCGACAGGCTCCGGCGTTCCTGCGGCCATTCGATGAGGCCGATCTCTGCCCTTCCCTGCGCTACGGCGTCGGTGACTTCCTCCGTATTGCCGATGAGAACCTTGAGCGCGATGCCGGGGTAGAGGTTGCGATAGTCCGCGAGACGTGGGGCCAGCCAATAGCCGGCGACGGTTTGGCTCGCCATGATCGACAGTTCACCGTGCATGAGGCCCGACAGATCCATCAAGGCGGCTTCGGCAGCGCGCGCGCTCGCAAGGACGGCTTGCGCCTCCTTGAGGAACACGCGTCCGGTCTGGTTCAGCACGATCGAGCGTCCGACGCGATCAAACAGCGCAACGTGATGCCTGCGTTCAAGCGCAGTGATTGCGGCGCTGACGGCCGATTGCGTCATGTTGAGGTGGGCCGCTGCCTGGGTGATGTGCTGGCGGGTGGCGACCTCCACGAAAATTCGAAGCTGTTCGAGGGTCAAGGGATCATTCGCTGTGAATCGATCATTCGATTTTATCGAACGTAACTAGAATTACAATTCGTTAGAATCGATTGATCTGTGGGCGTATCGATGGACGACGCTTTTAAGGATATCCATGACCGCATTCACCGACCTGGGCATTCGACCCACGCAATCTGAAGGACGCCGGTGCGTCCTGCATTTTACGCCGAACTGGTTCGCGGCGACGATGGGCACAGGCATTCTTGCCGTCTGCCTCGCACAGTTCCCGAATGCACCGGCATTGGTTGCGGCCGGGGAGGTTCTATGGCTCTCGAATATCGTCCTGTTTGCCTGTCTTTCGATCCTTTATGCCGGCAAATGGATCCGACACCCGCGCGAGGCCTTGCGCGCTTTCTCACACCCCGTCGTATCGATGTTCTTCGGGTGCATTCCCATGGGGCTTGCGACGATCGTCAACGGAACGGTCATCTTCGGCTTGACGTGGTTTGGCGAAGCGGCCGTTCCCGTCGCCATCGGCCTCTGGTGGCTTGATGCCGCGCTCGCCGTGCTTGCCGGACTGGCCATCCCATTTGCCATGTTCACTCGGCAGAACCATGTCTTCGAAGAGATGAGTGCGGTCTGGCTGTTGCCGATCGTTGCCTGCGAAGTGACCGCGGCAAGCGGCGGCCTGCTTCTTCCGCATATTCCCGGCGCGAGTGGCCAGATGACGGTGCTGTTTGCGAGCTACGTGCTCTGGGCCTGTTCGGTGCCGCTGGCGCTGGGGCTGCTCACCATCCTCTTCCTGCGCATGGTCCTCCACAAGCTGCCTCCGGCTCACATGGCGTCGACCGCTTTCCTGTCGCTCGGTCCGATCGGGACCGGCGCGCTCGGACTGATCCTTTTTACCCTGAACGGGAACGCGGTGCTTATCGCCAACGGTCTCGGCGTCTTCGCCGGTGCAATGTCCGGTGCCGCCCTCCTCGGTGCAATCCTGCTCTGGGCCTATGGCTTGTGGTGGCTGGGCATAGCGCTCGCCACGACTGCGCGCTACCTGCTGAACGGCCCCCCGTTCAATCTCGGCTGGTGGGGATATACCTTCCCGATCGGAGTCTATGCGGTTGCCACGCTGCGCCTGGCGGCGGTGGTTCATCTCCCGGCGATCGCCATCTTTGGCGGAGTTCTGGTCGTCGCGCTATCGGGGATCTGGATCGTGGTTGCCATCAGAACCTGTTTCGGGGCTGCTGACGGCACGCTTTTTGCCGATCCAAGCCTGGCCGATCAGGCTTGAATGGCCCGCGCTGCCGGTTTTGATTTCACCCACCAAAGCGGCTGACCTCGATGCCGCTACCGACCGGCAGAAGCACACTGGTAATGCCCGGCTTGGCCCGGATATCTGCGCCATACCGCCTGAGGTTCTCGTCGCCCGGACGCAGCATGTTGTCGGCAACGACGATCGCGCCGGGATTGAGCTTAGGGTAAAAGGCCTCCAGGCATGGCAGGTACAAGTCCTTCCAGAGATCCACCAGGACAAAGTCGATGCCATCCGTGAGCTCGCTGATCATCTGCACCGCGTCACCGATCCTGAAATCGATCCAATCGGCAAGTCCCGCCTTTGTCGCCATCTCCTTGGCATGTGCCGACTTGTACTCGTGCAGTTCCATCGTGATCAGCTTTCCGCCCGCGGCCCGGGCAGCCTCCGCCAGCCAGATGCTGGAATAGCCGAAGGATGTGCCGAGCTCGAGAATGACCGGCTCTTTGAGGCTCTTGGCGAGGATGTTGATAAGCTGTCCGGTTTCGCGACCGACCGCACGCAAGCGCATGTCCTGCCCTCCATCGCGGCCGCCGGGAGGAAGCTCGCGCGGACTGCTTTGCTCCTTTCGGATCATGACATGGTAGGCTTCAAGTACGTCGTGGATCTTGCGGTCCATTGTCAGTCCCTCGCGGTGCGCGCGTTTTCAGGGCCACGCCACCCACTTGAGCGGTCGTCGCCCGGGAAGTCTTGACCGGATGACGCCAGCATCAAAGTTAAACTTTCGCAACAATCGACATTTACCGCCGGCGGTTGTTGCACAGCCCTGAGATGTCGATTACATCGCGTTCGTCAATGGCCGAGCACCTCGGTCACGTAAGCGTTAACGTCACTCAACGCGTATGATCGAACCGCTCTGCGGCTCCGATCTGCGCGACTGTGTCCTGCGGATCGGGGTAACGAGCCTCCGAAGGACACGATGGATAACAATCAAAACCCAACTCACAGCCTGCCGGCTCCACAGATCGAACGGGTTCGCCACGACTTGCGTCGCCGCGCCCTGACCGTCGCCGAAGTCACCGATATCACACCGGGCATGCGCCGCATCGTCCTCACGGGTGACGATCTCGCGGACTTCGTCAGCCTAGCGCCCGACGATCACTTGAAGATTTTCGTTCCCGCGGCAAAGGGCGAAGCGCGCCGCGACTACACGCCTCGGCGGTACAACAACGATGCCCGCACATTGACGATCGACTTTGCGTTGCATGAGGCGGGTCCGGTGACCCAATGGGCGATCGATGCGTCCCGGGGCGATACGCTAGCTATCGGTGGGCCGCGCGGCTCGGCGGTGGTCTCCGCCAGCGTGACCCGCTGGCTGCTGATCGGCGATGAGACTGCCTTGCCGGCGATGGGACGTCGGATCGAAGAATGCGACACCGGTACAGTGATCACCGCGATCACTGCGGTGGCCGGTCCGGCGGAGAGACAGATCTTCGAAACCAAGGCGGACCTGCATTTGCATTGGGCGGACCGTCCTCTTTCGGATGCGACGGACGCCGGGCCGCTGCTGACGATCTTGCGCAACATGGACATCGAGCCCGGGACCTTCGTTTGGGTCGCGGCGGAGGCTTCGGTCACGCGCGCCGTCCGCGACTATCTGGTCGCCGAAAGAGGCTATCCGCTGCACTGGATCAAGGCGTCTGGCTATTGGGTGAAGGGGAAGGCAGATACGACTGAGAAGTTCGACTAGGATCGGGCTGCGAAGCGAGCGAGCGCGTCAGGCGACGGCTCGCTGTTCCTTTGGCCCGGTCGAATGACAGAACCGACATGCCGCAATAACCAGAGCGGGCCGAAAAGTGATCGGCCGGTTGGTTATTCCGGCCCTCGCACCAGCGAGAATTAGTCGCCAAAGGCGAACCCACGGCACCTAACCTTGTTGAGAGGTGGTGCCTGTGTCTTTGGAAAATGCTTCTGGCGCAGTCCGCCTCCGCGTGGAGAACGACAATGACCGATACCAAGACCCTGCTGATGGCCTTCTGCATGACGGGACTGTTCAGTTTCCTGAAGCTCGGGCGGACAGCTGAATGCCTGCACGAATGGACGATTTTCGTGGGCAAGCTTTCCTTCAAGATCGCCGGCCGGATAGCCGGCAGTCGATGAGGGCGTCCGCGTGCTCGCTATCGGGCACGTGGATTTTCATTGTGAGTTCGCCATTTCTCCAATGCGCCGGATCGCCAGGTCTGGCTTCACGACGCACTCCTTAGGCGCTTTTTCAGCGGCAGAAGCGAAAGGCCGGCGAGCAAAGCGAAGGCCGCGCCGGCGAGGAAGGTCATCTGGTGTCCGCCCCAATCCCAAAGGGCACCGGCAAGCACGCTCGCTGCGAGAAGCGCGATACCCGCAATCAGGTTGAAGATGCCGAAGGCGGTTCCGCGCAGTTCGGCGGGTGCGGCATCCGCAACAAGGGCGGCCAACAACCCTTGCGTAAATCCCATGTGGAGACCCCACAGCAGTACCCCAATCCCGAGGCCTGCCAATCCGGGAAGAAGCGCCAGGCCGACGTCGGCGAGAACGAGAAGCACCAGGCCGACAATCAGCAGAGTTATCCGGTCAACGCGGTCCGCCATGACGCCTGCCGGATAGGCCGACAACCCATAGGCAATGTTCATGACGATCAGCACGACCGGCACGAACATGACGGGAAGCCGCATCTGTTGAGCGTCGAGAATGAGGAAGGCCTCGCTGAACCGCGCAAGGGTGAATACTGCCGAAACGGCAACGACCAGCCAGTAGATCGCAGGCAGCCGGACGAGCTCCGAGCGGCGGAACGGCACCCGAATGCGGCGCTGCTCGTTCCGCTGCGCTTCCTTGACGACAAAGAGGATAATCGCGACGGAGCAGAACGCCGGGATGACCGCGATCCAGAAGACTGTCGAATAGTGGTCGGCGGTCCACCACATCAAAACAAGAGCCAGCGCCGGCCCAAGGAATGCGCCGACCGTGTCGAGCGATTGGCGCAGACCGAAACTTGCGCCACGGATTTCCTTCGGACTGATATCGGCGATCAGGGCGTCGCGTGGCGCGCCCCTGATGCCCTTGCCGACGCGGTCTATGAAACGTGCTGCCACCAGCCAGCCAAGCGATGGCGCCAAGGGAAAGACGGGCTTGGTCAACGCAGCGATGCCGTAGCCCAGGGCCACAAGCAGCTTTCGCTTGCCAAGCCAATCGCTCAGTGCTCCGGAAAACACCTTGGTGATGGCGGCGGTCGCCTCGGCAATGCCTTCGATCAGGCCAACCGCAAATGCCGAGGTGCCGAGGACGGCAACCATGTAGACCGGAAGCAGCGCGTGGATCATCTCGGAGGAGATGTCCATGAACAGGGAGACGAAGCCAAGAGCCCAGACGCCTTTCGGGATCGCCCGCAGGGCCACGGGTCTTGAGCCGGCGACGTAGACCATTCGAACTACCTTTCACAAACCAACCCGCCATGGGTCTTGTGCTTCTGAAATCTGACGGCGACCTGAAGACCCTTCAGCTTGGCTGCTGCGGCATCGCCCTGTGGTTCAGTCGTTACATCTCAATTGTCCGGCAGCGCAGGCGGTGGAAGGTGTTGACATACCCGATCCACCGTGGATCATATGGTTCATGGGGTCGCGATCACCCCACGAGGCGCCAGCCGAAGAGTCGCGTCCAACGAAGCCGCTAAAACGGAGGACGCGCGATGCCGTCATTCACCGAAATCTCAACCGATAAACTGAACCGCCTCATCGGCACGCCGGGTGCACCGGTTTTGATCGATGTGCGCAATGACGAGGACTTTTCCGCCGACGCTCGTCTCATCCCCGGATCTATCCGCAAACCATTCAGGGATGTGGACCAATGGGGTGCTGAAATCCACAGCCCGGCGGTCATCGTCTGCCACCATGGCGCCAAGCTCAGCCACGGCGTTGCCGCGCATCTTCGTGTCATGGGCGTACAGGCCGAAACGCTCGAGGGCGGGTTCGAGGCATGGATCAAGGCAGGCGGCCTCGCCGTGCCCGAGGATAAGCTGCCGCCTCGCGACGCCAAGGGGCGGACGGTTTGGGTCACTCGTGCCCGCCCGAAGATCGACCGTATAGCGTGCCCCTGGTTGATCCGCCGCTTCGTGGATCCGTCGGCGGTCTTTCTGTTCGTTCCTGCCGCGGACGTGCTTATGGTCGCCGACCGTTTCGGGGCAACACCCTTCGACATCGAGGATGTCTTCTGGAGCCATCGCGGCGATCGATGCTCGTTCGATATCATGGTGGAGGAATTCGCGCTTCAATCCGGGCCGCTCCTTAGGCTTGCTACAATCGTCAGGGCTGCAGATACCGCAAGGCTTGATCTCGCGCCCGAAGCGGCGGGATTGCTGGCCGCCTCGCTCGGGCTCTCGCGGATGTTTGCCGACGACCTCGAGCAATTGGAGGCAGGCATGACCCTGTATGATGTTTTCTACCGATGGTGCCGGGACGCGACCGAGGAAACCCACAATTGGCCCTCCGCGAAGAAGGGAAGCTGAGATGGCCAACCTTGTCACAGATACGCCCGCCGAGGATATGGCGGGCGGGGCGAGCCACGGCATCTCCTTCGGCGAGGCGTTTCGCGTCTGGTTGCGCGTGGCGGCTCTCAGTTTCGGCGGCCCGGCCGGGCAGATCGCCGTCATGCACAGGATCGTCGTCGACGAAAAGAAGTGGATCGGCGAACAGCGTTTTCTGCACGCTCTCAACTATTGCATGCTGTTGCCTGGGCCCGAGGCGCAACAACTCGCCATCTACATCGGCTGGCTTATGCACAGGACGGCCGGAGGGCTTGTGGCCGGCATCCTTTTCGTTTTGCCCGGCTTCCTGTCCATCCTTGCCCTCAGCTACGTCTACGTGGTGTTTGGAAACGTCGACGCCGTCGAAGGCATGTTCTTCGGCCTCAAGGCCGCCGTGCTTGCGGTCGTTGTGCAAGCCGTCATTCGGATCGGGGGTAGGGCGCTCCGGAACCCGGCCATGGTGGCCATCGCGGCCGCGGCCTTCCTGGGGATCTTTGTTCTTCATGTCCCGTTCCCGCTGATCATTCTGGTCGCGGCGATCATAGGTCTAGCGGGGGCAAAGTCCGGCTCGAGGCTCTTCCAGACAGGCAATGGCCACAAGGCCACGACCGGTCGTGTTCTTGCCGATGCAGACTCCGCGCTTGGCGAGGAAACGCCGGTCCATGCGCGGCCGAACCTAGTGTGGTCGCTGAAGATTTCGGCTGTCATGCTTGCCCTTTGGCTCGGGCCGCTTCTGCTGCTCTATGTCTTCCGCGGCGGAGATGATGTGTTCACGCAGATTGGCGTCTTTTTCAGCAAGATGGCCGTGGTGACCTTCGGTGGCGCATACGCCGTGCTCGCCTATGTCGCGCAGGAGGCGGTGCAGCACTATGGCTGGCTGCGGCCGACGGAGATGCTCGACGGGCTCGGCATGGCCGAGACGACGCCAGGCCCGCTGATCATGGTTCTCCAATTCGTGGGGTTCATGGGCGCTTATCGCGACCCAGGAACCCTCGATCCGATCACGGCCGCGACGCTGGCTGCGATGCTTACGACCTGGGTGACGTTCGTGCCGTGCTTCCTCTGGATTTTTCTCGGTGCGCCTTTCATTGAAAAGCTTAGGGGCAATGCGGCGCTCGCGAGCGCGATGTCGGCCATCACCGCTGCCGTGGTCGGCGTTATTCTGAACCTCGCGATCTGGTTCGGTCTGCATTTCCTGTTCACCGAGGCGCGCATCCACCGGTTCGGTCCTATATGGATCGAGCTGCCCGTGTGGTCGTCGCTGGCACTGCCATCGCTCGTTCTCAGCATTGCCGCCGCTGTTGCGATCTTCCGGTTCAGGATGTCGGTTATTCCCACACTGTTCGGATGTGCGGTGGCTGGGATGGCTTGGAGGCTGTTCGGGATACTCTGAAGCGATTGCGTAAGGGTTGAAATCTGCTCCGAGACGCCCGCAAATCCCCCGCCTCTTGCGCAGGAACCCAATCCTTTCTATATCCTCGGCAACGAAAGTCCGGCGGCCGATCCCGCGCGGACACACGAAATCCGCTGGCTCTGAGGGGCGGATCGCAACAAGCTTAGAATTGGCAGCCACCCGTGAACACACTGGATTTTGACAAGAAGCCGGAAGATACCCGCGTTGTCGTCGCCATGTCGGGCGGCGTTGACAGCTCGGTGGTCGCAGGCATTCTCAAACACCAGGGCTATGACGTGCTCGGCATCACGCTGCAGCTCTATGATCATGGCGCGGCCGTTCACCGCGCCGGCTCCTGCTGTGCCGGCCAGGATATCGACGATGCCCGTCGTGTTTGCGAGACGCTTGGTATTCCCCATTATGTGTTGGACTACGAGAAGCGGTTCCGCGACACTGTGATCAATCCCTTCATGGAAAGCTATGTGGCTGGCGAGACGCCCATCCCCTGCGTTTCTTGCAATCAGACCGTCAAGTTCGCGGACCTCCTGGCAACGGCCAAGGAGCTTGGTGCCGACGCGTTGGCAACCGGCCACTACATTCGCTCGCGGTCCAATCCGGCACCTGGCAATCCCGGTCGCCGCGCGCTTTATCGTCCCGCCGATGCCGATCGCGACCAAAGCTACTTCCTGTTTGCGACGACGCAGGAGCAGATCGACTACCTGCGCTTTCCGCTTGGCGGTCTACCCAAGGCCGAAACGCGCAAGCTTGCCGAAGAGATGGGCCTTGTCGTCGCCAAAAAGGCTGACAGCCAGGACATCTGTTTCGTCCCGCAGGGCAAATACTCCGACATCATCAACAAGCTGAAGCCGAATGCGGCGCTCGCAGGCGAGATCGTCCACCTCGACGGCCGCGTGCTGGGTCAGCATGAAGGCATCCTGCACTACACCATCGGCCAGCGCCGCGGCATCGGCATTGCCGCCGGCGAACCGCTCTATGTCGTCTATCTCGATGCCCGGTCTCGCCGGGTCATCGTCGGGCCGAAGGAGGCGCTGGAGACGCACCGCGTCTATCTGCGGGATGTCAACTGGCTCGGCGACGAGCCGCTTGCCGAGGCTGCCGCGGGAGAAGGCTTCGCATGCTTTGCCAAGGTCCGCTCGACGCGGGCCCCGACACCCGCTGTCCTGCATACCGATGCGAGTGGCATCTACGTCGATCTCGCGATCGGGGAAGCTGGCGTTGCGCCGGGACAGGCCTGCGCACTCTATTCGGCGCCTGGCGACGACGCCCGCGTTTATGGCGGTGGTTTCATCGAGCGTTCCGAGCGCGGACCGGCGGCGGAAGCCTCGCTGAAGGCGCTGCTAGCGAGCCCGGTCGCAGCTTGAAAAAGCCTGTGGTATTTTCTCGATCATGCGCTTGACACAAAGCCAAAGCGCACCTTATAAGCCGCTCATCCCACGGGCCGCCGCATCGCGAATGGCACCGTTGACCAGTGGCGGAGTAGCTCAGTAGGTCAGAGCAGAGGAATCATAATCCTTGTGTCGGGGGTTCAAATCCCTCCTCCGCTACCATTAAAACAGCTGACAATTCCGGTCCGGCGATTCCTGATAGCCAGCCCTTGATCTCATACTGATATTGCTCCCTGGCCTTTCGTGGATAGACCACCACGCCGGACACCACTTCCCTGAATGCCTTTGCCAGCTCGATCGTCGGCTCCTCTCCCCTGTCCTTTAGGATCTCAGCTAGGCTTTCGATATGCTCCCTAAACTTCGTCACCGCCTTCGGCTTGATCTCGATCACGTTGCTGGCCGGCTCCTCAGCCGCCAGATCCGCTTTTAGACGGGTCCTTTCCGCCTTCAGGCCGGGCAGCACGTCCGCGACGTCTTCTTCGTCGATCGTTCCCCGTGATACCTGGTCAATGATACGCGCAAAGCCGAGCGCATGAAAAACTGGTCGTTGTCAAATCCGAAAGGGGCAAAGCTCGACTGGCTGGCAACTTGGCGGAACTGGTACAGCGACAAGCTCGACGCGAAGCCAAAGACCCCGACGACCAAAGCTCAGGATGTGATGATGGACACACAACATCCGCATCCGCAGCACGAGCGTCGGAAACCACAAGACCACATGCCCCGCATGTTCGTCATCGCGCCGCAAGAAGAACGATCCCTGCCTGTCTGTCACAGTTAAGCCCGATGGCAGCGCGGTCTGGAATTGCCACCATTGCTCATTCAGCGGCGCCGCCGGGGGAAGCGAATATCGTCCCGTGCGCGAGCGTCGTGTCTACCGCAAGCCGCAGCGCGAGGCTTCCCCGCAGCGTCCGGACAGCCTTCACGCCTGGTTCGACAAGCGCGGCATCTCTCGGGGGGTCGTCGACCGGTAAACCCGCGAGTGGTTCCCGCAAACAGAAAAGGAAGAGGATTGCATCGCGTTCCCATACGAGTGGGACGGCGAGCTGCGGAACGTCAAATACCGGACGGCGAACAAGCTGTTCCGCCAAGAGAAGGACCCGCCGGTTTTCTTCAACGCCGACAGCATCGGCGCCGGCGAGGATCTGATTATCTGCGAAGGCGAGATCGACGTCATGGCGATGATCGAGGCAGGCCTCCACCACGTCGTATCCCTGCCGAATGGCGCGCCGTCGGGACCGGAAACGAGCGAGAAGCGCTACGAGCCGTTCGGTACACACTGGGAACTGCTGCTGGAGGTAAAGCGCTTCCTCATCGCCACCGACATGGACGGACCCGGCGAGGGGCGCGCCCGGAGCATTCTGGTGTCCGATGGGGTTTGGACAGCACATGGTTATTCAGTCCCGGCCGGATTGGGAAGTTGGACCAAAGTCCTGAAGGCACCAGAGCCGAAGTCGCTGATTGATCGGACTTAGGTCCAATGTTCAGAAGCAACGCCAATGGTATCAATATTCGAGGCGTGAGACACAGCCTTGCAGACGAGTGTGCAAATCGGAATGGGAATAAGACATGAAAAAGTTCGCTATCGCAGCGCTGGCGTTTGCGACTGCGTTGTCAGCGTCGCCGGCATTCTCTCAGATCTACTTTGAGTACGGAGCTGGACCTCGCTACTACGATGACCGGCCAGCACCACGGTACTATCGTTACCCGCAACGCTACGCATACGATGACTACGATGGCGACCCGGATCGTTACGGCCAACGGTGCTGGACACAGAAATACTACAGATACCGGTATGGCCACCGGGTGGTGCGATACAGGACCATTTGCGACTAGCGCGCTGGCGGCATCGGCTTTTGTTCCACCTCAATGTGCGCGGATAGCTTCGCAGATTTCGAAAGAAGGTCGATGGCGCTCGCTTTGAGCTTCTCTTCGACATCTTTGAATGAAAAAGTAATATCGCCAAGCACTCGGGTTTTCACCCTGACCGTATGGCCCGCAATTCCTTGGCCCTCAGGCAAGCTGTCATCAGTCCAAGTGACTTCGACCTCTCTCCTGCAAGAATCGCCGTTCAGCGATACCTACAGGATTGCGCCGAGTCTTTCACGACACCTGCGCGGATTTGCAGCGCATCCAACACAGCCATAAAGGAAACCCCGCAGTCGCGGTTGCGGGCGAAATGCTAACCCTTCGCGTCAAACTTTGTTCCGTTACTCGCCATCACATCGAACTAGTGCCGCGCCACAGAGATTATGACTCTTTGACGGGGTAAGCTTTGCGGAGCTTTTGGCGGGCTTTTTCGGTTGTGAACATCCATTGGATCTTTGCGCCATTAGCGTTGCGTTGCTGCTCCCAGGCTGCGACTTCGGCGATTATGGTGTCTTTATTGTCGATACGACGGTCGAGGCATTGGCTGCGCAGGACACCGATCTCGATCTCGACCATGTTGAGCCAACTGGCGTGCTTGGGCGTGTGGTGGAACTCCAGTCGCTTCAGCACCCTTCGAGCCTCCGGGGCTGGAAATGCGTCGTAAAGCGCCCCGGCGGAATGGGTGGAGAGGTTGTCCATCACCACGCGGATGATCGGGGCGTCGGGATAATCGACGTCGACCAGTTCGCGCATGCACTGGGCGAAGTCTTGGTTGGTTCGCCGATCGGTGACCTTCACCCTGCGCCAGGGCTGGTGGGCGTCCATGAAGACAAACAGATTGACCGTGCCGTTTCGGCGATACTCGCAGTCGTAGCGTTCAAGCTGGCCAGGCTTGGCCGCAATGGGCTCGCGCACTTCGCCGATGAGTTGGGTCGGGCTCTCGTCGAAGCAGACCACGGGCCTTTGTGGATCAGGCGTCTCTGCGTAGAGGTCGAGAACATCCTCCATGCGCGCGACGTATTCCCCATCGAGCTTTGGGATGCACCACATGTCTTTGCGCCAAGGTTTGAGATGATTCTCAGCCAGCCGGCGACGTACGGTCTCCGAGGACAACTCGTCATGATCGGTGAGTCGGACCATCTCATCGGCCAGAAGCTCCAGGGTCCAGCGGGCTCGCCCGGGCGGCGGCTTTGAGCAGGCGGTCGCCACCAACAGCGCCTCCTCCTTGCTCGATAGCTTGCGCTCAACACCCGGGCGCGGTTCTTCACTGAGCGCGCCTTCCAGATTGGCTTCCACAAACCGGCGCTTGGTCCGGTAAATCGTCGATCCGCTGACGTTCAAGGTTGCCGCGATCACCTCGTCGCTGAAGCCTTCGTCCGCCGCCACCAGGATCTGGGCGCGCTTGATCTTGCGCGACGCATGGCGTCCCCCGCTCAACAAAACGGCCAGTTGATCACGTTCCGATTGGCTAAGCTCTACGTGAAACTTTATATTCATCGACACCTCCTTCAGCGCGGAGACGCAGATGAATCCGAAAATGAGTCCCTCACTTGACCCGCAAGCCGCAACGGCAAGACATGGCCTTACGCAAGTCCAAGGCCAGTACCTGGCCTTCATCTACGCCTACAGCCGCATCTTCAAACAGCCTCCGGCCGAAGCCGACATGCGTCGCCACTTCGCCGTTACGGCTCCGTCTGTTCACCAGATGGTGCTGACCCTCGAGAAGGCAGGATTTATATCCCGCGTGCCAGGCGCAGCACGCAGCATCCAACTTCTCATCCCACCAGAAGACTTGCCCATTCTACGATAACCCAACCCGTCATAATCTCTGTGGCGCGGTACTAGTTGTCATTTTGAGCTTGGCCTGCTGTAGTTATCGGATGGCAAAGTCTCCGCATTCCAAACCGCTTGTTGCAGACGAAAAGCCGCTTCGCAGTCGAGCGCGCAAACCGCGCGATCCGCGCAACCCCGCCTCCCACTCGATCCTATGCCGGCGCGCATAGAAGAGTGCCTTGCGCTCCTCAAGCCGCGCCCGCCGATCGGCCCTGATTGGATTTACGAGGTCAAAATGGGATGGATATCGGATCGCCGTCCGTCTCAACAATGGGAACGTGCGCATTCTCACGCGCGGTGGCCATGACTGGACGCATCGCTTCCCCGCGATTGAGGCTGACGCTAAACGGCTCGGCGTCGGCAGTCCCATTCTCGACGGCGAAGCCGTCGTGCTCGACGAGCAGGGCCGTCCGGACTTCGGCCAACTTCAGCAATCGCTCGGCGGACGAGGCGGAAAACTCAACTCTGGCGCCGCTTTCGATCTCCTGTATTTCGACGGTCACGACATCCGCAGTCTTGAACTTACGGCCCAGCGATATTTCCTGCGGTCGCTCTTGAAAAACGAGCAGGGCGCTATCCGCCTCTCCGAAGGCATTGAAGGCGACGGCCGCGAAATCTTCGCCGCTGCCTGCGAGCACGGCCTCGAAGGCATCATCGCCAAATACAAGGATAGCCCTTATCGATCAGGCAGGCTGGGCGAATGGGTGAAGGTCAAATGCGTCCAGAGCGACAGCTTCATGATCGTCGGTTACGAGCATTCGCTTTCGGCGAGAGCAGGGATCGGCAGCCTATTGTTAGCGGCCCGCAAAGGGAACGACTGGATGTATGTCGGCAGCGTCGGGACAGGCTCCAACGAAAGCAGCGCCGAGTATCTTCGAAAGACGCTCGATCGGATCAAGCGAAAGACGCCTTCCATCAAATATTCCGGCCGGCGCAAGAACCTCGTTTGGGTTCAGCCGACGCTCATCGCAGAGATCGAGTATCGCGCCTGGACGCGCGACGGCAAGCTGCGGCATGCGTCGTATAAGGGGCTGCGAGAGGTTCAGGATAACGCCGCGGTCTATGACCTTGGCTGAAAAGGAAGACCCCACCGTCAGGCGGGGTCTTATCTCTTAGGCAGCCGCGGGAAGTTGAAACCCGACATCGAGAGGTACTCCCAGTGCCTTGTACGCCTGCTCGATTTGGTCAAGCTGCGATTTGTGATCAATGCGGAACAATCTATCAACCTGCTCTCGGTGCCAACCGAGTCTCCGCGTGAGTTCAGCGCGCGACACGTCCGTAGACTTGCAGATCATATAGAGCCCGCATTTCAGGAAGGTCAGGGCGGAAACCTCCACATAGCGTCCGACGCCAGAGGTTTCATCCAACGGCAGTGGAATATCTTCCCCGTCAGAAATGCGCGCAGCCATAGCCTCCTCAATCGCTTTTAGACCTTCAAGTGCTGCCTCTGGCTGCGTGTCGCCAAAGGTTGTTACTTCTGGGAATGCAGGCTGCAAATTCCGAGGCAATCCGCCCCCTGATTCCGAAATGATCTCGCCCCCCAATTCCGAGAAATAGTCGCCCCCTGATTCCGAGATGATGCGCCCCCGTTGGACGGCATCTGGCGTGGGTGTTCTGCTGGTGTGAAGTTTCTTCCTTCGACTTTGATGAGGAAGGAACGGGATGCCTGCGGAGAGACTGGAGATGCGGCG
This sequence comes from Rhizobium sp. T1470, assembly GCF_042140505.1. Lineage (NCBI taxonomy): Bacteria > Pseudomonadati > Pseudomonadota > Alphaproteobacteria > Hyphomicrobiales > Rhizobiaceae > Rhizobium > Rhizobium sp. T1470. Next base: position 3,585,724 of record NZ_CP148091.1, on the reverse strand, counting down.
TGTCCGCGAGATATTGAGATATCGCTTCGAGCAAGGACTTGGCCACAAGTCGATTGCGGTCCGCGTTGGCGCTGCGCCATCGACGGTGCGCGAGACGTTGCGGCGTGCGGCGATTGCGGAACTTTCCTGGCCGTTGAGTGACGAGGTCAGCGATGCAGTCCTGGAAGCGGCGCTTTACAAGGCGGCCGGGACGAAGACCGGTCACCGTCGTAGCCCCGAGCCGGACTGGGCGCAGGTCCACCGGGAGCTGAAGCGCAAGCACATGACGCTGCAAATCCTTTGGGACGAATACATCAGCCGTTATCCAGAGGGTTATCGCTATAGCCGGTACTGTGACCTTTACCGCGGCTGGGCGATGAAGCTGCCTGTGACGATGCGACAGGATCATGCGGCCGGCGACAAGCTGTTCGTCGATTATGCCGGCGACACGGTCACAGTGATCGTGGATCGGCTGTCCGGCAAGACACGGCAGGCGCACCTGTTCGTGGCTGTTCTGGGAGCATCGAGCCTTTCGTATGCGCAGGCACGCTGGAGTGAGACACTTCCTGACTGGATCGAATGCCATGTCCTGGCGCTGGAGTTTTTTGGCGGTGCGCCAGCCTTGCTGGTTCCCGACAATGCCAAGGTGGCGATCATCAAGGCCTGCCACTTCGATCCCCAGGTCAACCGGACGTATTCCGGGATGGCGGCTCACTATGCGAGCGCCGTTTTACCGACGCGGCCGCGACGCCCGCGCGACAAGGCGAAAGTGGAAGCCGCGGTTCGCATCGTCGAACGCTGGCTATTGGGCCGCCTGCGCCACCGCACCTTCTACAGCCTGGCTGAGGTCAATGCGGCGATCGGCGAATTGCTTCATGACCTCAACGACAAACGGGTCCTGCGTCGCGTCGGCGTCACGCGCCGCCAACTGTTCGAAGACCTTGATCGTCCGGCTTTGCGACCACTGCCTGTCGAACGCTATGTCTTTGCTGAATGGCGCATCCGGCGTGCCGGGCTGGATTATCACGTCGAGATCGAGCGGCACTACTATTCCGTTCCTTATCGCTTCGCCCGCGAGCAGGTCGAGGCTCGTATCACCGCCAATACGATCGAGATCTTCCACAAGGGCGAGCGCATTGCCGCGCATCGCCGCTCCAGCGGCAACGGCAAGCACACGACGATCCCCGATCATATGCCCTCGGCGCATCGCCGCTTTGCTGACTGGACGATCGAACGCATTCAACGCGAAGCCTCTGCCATGGGGCCGGATGTTGCGCTGCTGTGCGAGCGCATCCTTGCAGATAGACCGCATCCCGAGCAGGGCTTTCGAGCCTGCCTCGGGATCATCCGCCTCAACAAGAGCTTTGGCCGCGACAGGGTCAATGCCGCTTGCGGCCGTGCGCTGGAGATCGGGGCCCGGACCTATGGCTCGGTGCGCTCCATCCTCGACAATCACCTCGACCGAACGGCTGCCTCAAATGGAGCGACGTCGCATGAACCGATCCACCACGCCAACATCCGCGGACCCCGCTATTACCACTAAGGAGAACGAAAGATGCTTGCTCATCCAACTCTGGATAAATTGAACGCCATGGGCCTGACCGGCATGGCAAAGGCCTTTAACGAACTCGTTGCCAACGGCGAAACCGAACATCTCTCACACGCCGAATGGCTCGGATTGCTGCTCGAACGGGAGTGGAGTTCCCGTTACGATCGCAAGCTTGCAGCACGTCTCAGGTTTGCCAAGCTGCGCCACCAGGCCACTCCGGAAGATGTCGATTATCGCAGCGAGCGCGGCCTTGACCGCGCTCTCTTCATGAAGCTGCTCGGTGGCGACTGGATCAACGCGCATGACAATCTGGCAATCTGCGGGCCCTCGGGCGTCGGAAAGAGTTGGTTGGCGTGCGCTCTCGGCCATAAGGCTTGCCGAGACGATCGATCAGTTCTCTATCAACGTGTCCCACGATTGTTCTCCCAGCTTGCGCTCGCGCGTGGTGACGGCAGGTATGCCCGGCTGCAACGGACCTTGGGCCATGTTCAGCTTTTGATACTGGACGATTGGGGCCTCGAACCGCTCAACGAACAGGCCCGTCATGACCTGCTCGAAATCCTCGAAGACCGCTACGGCCGTCGATCAACGATCATTACCAGCCAACTCCCCGTATCCGCCTGGCACGGCGTCATCGGTGATCCAACCTATGCCGATGCCATACTCGACAGGTTGGTCCACAATGCCCATCGCATCGAACTAAGCGGAGATAGTCTGCACCGAAATCTGTCGCGCAAAGCTTGACACATTACTTGAATGAACTGACAACAATCATCGCCTGCAGACCCCACTAAACAGGGGGCGAGATCATCCCGGAAACCGGGGGCGCAATCATCTCGGAACAAAGGGGCGGCTTCATCGGAATCGGCATGCAGGCGCGGTGACGAGCCACGAGTGGGTTCCGTCTTCCGCTTCGTCCATTGTGAAGTTGAGTTCGTAAAATCTGGACATTATTTGATCCCTAGGTCTTTCAGAATTTTCGCCACCAAGCCCTTGCCCAATTCCTTGCTACTTCCATGAACGGGCATAACGGTCTTTCGGTTCCCCGGCGAACAGTCTGGTGGCCACTGCCACCGCGTTGGTTCTCGAATTTGCAGCCATTTTTGGCTAGAAGCTTTTTCAGCTCGGCCGCATTCGTAACTTAGTGCCCTTAACAGTTGTGTGGAAGTCCACAGTTCTGTTGAAAGTTTTTTAATGATTTGTCAATCTTTCGGTTGAGTGCACAGAAGATTTTCAACTCATCACGGACTAGCGATCAACGAGACAGCTAGTCGGCCCGTCCATTCGGCCTCGCCGCCGTGTCGTCCCATGGCATGGATCACGATTGGCTGTTTACAGCTTGCCCGCGGGCCAATTTGAGGCCATTCTCAGATCGGATCCTGGCTGTGCGGTAAGACGAGAGGTCAGGCCTTGCAACGCTCAATCTCGACCTCGAAGCACTTGCCGTGGCGCCTTTTCTCGACTGATCCCTGAGTGAGGAGGTTGTCCATGTCCACGCGCTATGTCGACCATCCGCTACAACCGGGCGACCGGGCCCCGAACGTTGTGTTTGATGCGATCTCGCGCGAGGGGAAGATCGCACTTGATGATTTTCGTGGCCGCAGCCCAGTGTTGATCGGTTTGTTTCGAGGCCTGCATTGTCCGTTCTGCCGGCGCCATGTCGCGGCCATGGCACATCTCAACCCGATGCTGCGTGAGAAAGGCGTCCAATCCCTGGCGGTGGTAAACACCCCGGTTGAACGCGCGCGGCTCTATTTCCGTTACCATCCGATACCCGGTCTTCTTGCTGCTTCCGACCCGGCACGGGCTTCGCACCAAGTCTTCGGCTTACGCGAGGTCGGGATCGACACGGTCATGGCGATACGGATCGATCTTCCGGGCGAGTTGCCCGAGCCTATGGGCGTGATGGCAATGGACGAATTTCTCAACAAGAAGGAAGGATATCAGATTACGGAAGCCGATCAGCAGATGATGACTGCCGACGAGGGGCAGCTTGTCGGTCAGTTCCTAATCGACCGGGAGGGCATCGTACGCTGGAGCTTCACTGAAGTTCTGGAGGCTGGGCTCCATACATTCAAGGCACCGAATTCCGAGGAATTGATGTCGGTAGCGTCCCAAGTCGCACATTAACAACGAAAAAGGCCGAAAGCGGACCATTCATGCTGTAAACCGCCCTATACAGAACTGGAGGGATGGGTGAAAACGGTCCTCCGCTACCATCTTTATTATTGTCTAGCTCGGACACATAGGTAACAGATCGTCCCTAAGACATGGGTAAAAGTCTCGTGCCGAACGGGTTGCCGATGGTTTGCAACGTCCTCTGCTCCAGGTCGATATATCCCAGATCATAGTGCATGAAGCTGACGAGCCAAATGCCGTCGTCGACTTCCTTGATGCCGAGCCGTTGGCCGGCCATGGCGGCCGTTCTCCTGCGCGTAGCCCGGCCTGGTGCGCTCGAGCCCAATGCCGAGCCGCAGCCAACCAGACGGACAGCTTCGACAGATTGTAAAGGCCGTTGGGACTGGCGAATCCGCCGCCGCCTCGTGTCACCAGTGTGTCAGTTAGGCAGTTCAAGCTGCAGCTCAGCTCGTTGCTGCCGGCCTCTTGGTCAGGTCGACGCCTGGGTCAGCGGCCTCGCAACCAACCGTGTACGGCCTTTTTGGCCGAGTTGCGGGTTATTTCATGGCCGGTGTAGCCGCGCAATTTAAAGAAAGAATTGGCATCCAATTGAAACAATGGCAATCGCCAATGGCATTGTTAGCACCATGGCGATACTTTGCCAGTCGGCGTGATGTTTATAAGCCTCCGAGGTCATCCTAGCTCCTCCCCACATGGATATTGAGCCTACCGGACCTACGAGCGATGTCGTCTCAAAATAAGTTTCTGGCTGTAATACTGATGGCAATATCGCTGGTCCGCCCCGTGACGGGCTAAAAAGTGGTTTCCTGTACCAGCCACCACACAGGAAGAAATGCCAGCGCAATCGCTGCTAGCCAAACCGAGGCGAACTTGACCAGATACTGCCGTCTCGCTTTCGCTTCGTCCCACTCTGCGCGGCGACAAACAAGGTGAGACTCAGCGTCAATCAGGATGAGACTCGGCGGCGGGGGTGTGACGAAGGGAGGGCGTAGCCCGACTGGAGTTACACCCCCGCCGCGGCGCAATTTTTCGGCGTCTCATGATCGCGGTTGGCCCGGTAGCGTCGGTGATTTTCTGAGAATGGAGAATCACCTTTGTGCCGGGTCGCCATGTAACCGATCATCAGACGAGGCTTTTTATGAAGTACCGACAAAACAACCCCATTGAGGTCGCTGCCGCCAAGGCGTCGATCAGCCGGGCGACGGCTTACCGCATCGAGAAGGATGCGCGTCTTCCATCGCAGACCAAGCCGCCGCGCGACCGGCGTCGCCCCGATCCCCTTGAGCACATCTTCGACGCCGAGGTTGTTCCGCTCCTCAAGGCCGCGCCCGGCATCCGAGCGGTCGCCGTTTACAACGAGATGCTGCGGCGTCATCCAGAGCTGTCAGAAGGTGTTCGCCGTACGATTGAGCGTCGTATCCGATCATGGCGGGCTGTTCACGGTCAGGAGCAGGAAGTGATCTTCCGTCAGATGCACGAACCCGGTCGGTTAGGACTGTCGGATTTTACCGACATGGGCAGCCTCGGCGTGACGATCGCCGGCCAATCGCTCGATCATCTGCTTTATCACTTCCGGCTGGTCTGGTCGGGCTTCGAGCATGCCCATGTCATCCTGGGTGGAGAGAGCTTCGTCGCTCTGGCCGAGGGGCTGCAGAACGCCCTGTGGTCGGTTGGCGGTTCGCCGCTCTATCATCGCAGCGACAGCTTATCGGCCGCCTTCCGCAACCTCGATGCCGACGCCAAGGTCGATCTGACGCATCGCTACGACGAACTGTGCGCCCATTATCGCATGACGCCGACGCGCAACAACAAGGGCGTCGCGCACGAGAACGGCTCGATCGAAAGTTCCCACGGCCATCTCAAGAATGCGATCCGCGATGCTCTGCTGATGCGCGGAACCAGGGACTTTGGCGACCTCGGATCCTATCGCGCCTTCATCGATGAGATCGTCAGCCGCCGCAATGCCGCACATGGCAAGCGCATCGATGCCGAGCGCACGCATCTGCAAGCTCTTCCCGATCGTCGCACCACCGACTTCGAAGAGGTCATCGTCACCGTATCGAGCACCGGCGGCTTCGCCTTGCGCAAGGTCTTCTACACCGTGCCTTCCCGTCTGATTGGCCACCGGCTGCGGGTGCGTCTGTTCGACGATCGCCTCGACGTCTTCATCGGCGGCACGCATCTGCTGACATTACCCCGAGGCCGCGCCCATGCGAGTGGCAAGCACGATCAAGTCGTCAACTATCATCACGTCATTCATTCCCTGCGCAAAAAGCCGATGGCGCTTTTGGGGCTCGTCTATCGCGACAAGCTCTTCCCCAGGCCGGAATATCGCAGGACTTTCGACGCGCTCATCGAGCAACTGCCCGAGCGGCAGGCTTGCAAGATCACCGTGGAACTGCTTGCCTTGGCTCACGATCGCAGTTGCGAGCGTGAACTGGCCGAGGAGCTTGCCAAAACGCTCGACGCCCACAAACTGCCTGATCTGGCGGCTTTGAGAGCGGTCTTCAGCCCGGACCCGGATCAGTTGCCGATCGTTCATGTGCAACTCGCGTCGCTCAATGGTTATGAAGCCCTGATCGGCACGGCCTATGCGGGAGAGGTCGCATGAAGAGCAACATCCACACAGTCGATGAAGCCCGCCTCGGCATCATGCTCAACGAACTGAGGCTGCCGACGATCAAGACGTTCTGGCACCAATTTGCCGAGCAGGCCGATCGGGAAGGATGGCCTGCTGCCCGTTTCCTCTCGGCCATCGCCGAGCATGAATTGGCCGAACGCGCCCATCGCAGGATCGAAAGACACCTCGCCGAGGCCCACCTGCCACCCGGAAAGACGCTCGACAGCTTCGCCTTCGACGCTGTTCCCATGGTCTCCAAGGCCCAGGTCATGGCGATTGCAGCCGGCGATAGCTGGCTCGCCAAAGGCGCCAATATCCTGATGTTCGGTCCGCCCGGCGGCGGAAAGAGCCATCTCGCCGCAGCCGTCGGCCTCGCGCTAATCGAGAACGGCTGGCGCGTGCTCTTCACCCGCACGACCGATCTCGTCCAGAAGCTTCAGGTCGCGCGGAGGGAGCTTCAGCTCGAAGCCGCCATCGCAAAGCTCGACAAGTTCGATCTTCTCATCCTCGACGACCTGGCCTACGTCACCAAGGACCAGGCCGAAACGAGCGTGCTCTTCGAACTCATCTCCGCAAGATATGAGCGGCGTTCCATCATGATCACCGCCAATCAGCCCTTCGGAGAATGGAACCGCGTCTTTCCAGACCCGGCCATGACGCTTGCCGCGGTGGACCGACTTGTCCATCACGCAACAATCTTCGAGATGAATGTCGAAAGCTACCGGCGGCGTTCGGCCATGGAAGCCAAACGCCAGCGCGGCAGACCCGCCTCATTCGCGACAATCAAAAGCTCTTCCCAGCTTGTCGCGGAGCGGCAATCAGAACACGATGAAACTCTTGCCAGCGACAATCAACATGATAACTTCGCTCCAACCGCGACATAAGAATCTCATCCAGATTGTCGCTCGCGTCTCATCCTGATCGTCGCGCTATACCACTCGTAGTACATCGCCAACTCCCAACTTTAGGCTTCGCTACTTGAAGCATCGCTTCAGCGGCGAGTCGAGTGCGGAACTGCAACACTCCCCTTCAGACAAATCTTGATCATCCTATGGACCGCAAGATTTTCTTCGCCGCGGTGCGCCGTCACGCATCCGGTATTGTCGGCACGTCTCTATCTCAGGGGCAGGTCGATGGCGTCACCGGCATCTGCCGCCGCTCCTACACGGGGGTGTCGCCAATAAGCATTACAAGCACGTTCCAGATGAGAAACTGCCCGGCAAGGCTCAAAATCGTCTTCCGAAGCTCAGCGTCACCAACATCCCGAGCGCAGCTAAGGCCGGCAGCCTGCGGTCGAGGCATTGGTCGCGATCTACAAAAGCCTCGCTCAGTGCTTTGAACCCCTGCCACGGTAAGTCGCTGGCGCTGGTGACGCTTCGTGTGCTTTCGGCAGCGTCTCCAACCACGCAGCACGTTCGGCCGGAACTTCCTCGTTCCCGGCTTCTAGCGCTTCGATCCAAGAGAGCTCGCACTGCAGCGCCGACGCGATATTGATCGGGGTCCATCGGATATGGAGCAGACATTCGCTAAATCGATCCGGGGTCATGGTTTGCAATAAGCTCCTAGGGGTGCATCTGAAGTGAACTAGCCCGTCATATAGGTCGGCGGCGCCAATGGGAGCAGGAGACGGCGGGGGCCGATCTGGCCGATTAGTTCAGACCATGCGGTCATGTTGTCGAGGGATTGATCGGTGCTCCCGCCCCGAAGATGATCATCAGATGGCGCTAGCCGTCATCCGCGTCAAGGTCGACCTGGCTTTCCATAGGATGTGCCGAAACAGAGCGCATAGCTGTGGAGTTAAGACGCGGGAAACGGTCGCTGCAGAGTCGATTATCAGCTTGGCGGCGGAAACGCTCAGTGTCTCCTTCATTAAAAATGAGGGAGTACCATGCAGGACAATATCAGACCGATTGCGCCAATCAGCCTACAGCATCGACCCGAAAATCGGAATCGATTTTCGGAAAGCACGATGCGTAGGCTCAAAGAGTTAGAGCGTCCCTTGTGCGCCCATTCGAACGCACGGCGCTCTAAATGGCCTGGTGGCACGACTGCCGCCGCCCGAGGAATGCAGTCGGTGATAGAGGCCGCTACGGTCCTCCGCTACCACTATTCCCCTTGCATTTTGCAACGCTTTCCGCGCAGCGGCTGCAATTCCAGATCGCGAGTAGCTGGACCGTCGTCGATTGAATTGAGGGAGAATCTGAAAGGACCGTGGGGCGAAGAGAAAGGCCGTCAGGTTCGATGTTCTGCACAGCCCAAGAGCAGAAGGCAATGACCGGCGGACGCCTTTGGGAGCCCGCCCTGCAGTTCCTGGAAGCTTCTACTGGAGAGGGCGTCCCTGAATGGCAGCGCGCGTTCGCTCGAAGCTTGGCGGAGATATTGCCGAAACCACAGTGCCAAAATGCCTTTCCAGTTCCCTGGATAGGTCGTCGGCGGAGGTCATCCCGTGCCGGAAACGTTCGATAAGCAGTTTCGCCGCGACGTTGTATCGTTCGGGATGAGCAACGCTACTGGCCGAACAGTATCCAGCCGCATCCAAGACGCCTTGCAGCATCGTGAGGTCTTTTGACTTCAAGACAAAGCTAAGTTCGGAAGACATTTCGGTCCTCCTTCCATTTGGGGCAAGGGCCGGTAGCCCTGATGCAGCAGCGCCCGTAACATTGGCTGCTGACGGAGCCACCATGCCTGAGCGCGGCTCCGCATGCAACGTGATTCCTACAATTTTCGTTTTTATAAGGTTTCGGTAACAAAACCAAAAATTGAGGTTGCGTTTCATACGGGGAGTGCCTATATCCCTGCTATCGGCATTGCTGATGAGCGCTGGAAGGTATCTGTCGCTCGCAATCGCCGCAATTGCTTTTCTGCTTTTGACCACGGATGTACTGGCACTGGTGTGAGTAGCGATGTGAGGAAGGTCGGTGCGATTTCGCCCCGGCCTTTTTTGTTGGCTGATCCTCCGGTCTAGAGCGTGGTTTAAACACAATGGCGGCCTGCCTGATCGAGTTTGCTAGTCGAGCTTCGTTTCGCGCCCGTTGGCGTCAAGCAGACCTTTTCTCTCAAAATCTGGTTTCATCTGCAGGGCTACGTCGGGCAGTGATCACTCTTGCAACGAAGAGGAATCTAGAATGAGCAAAACTGATGCGGCTGAGATCCAGCGTAAATCAGAGCGCCAAGTTGCAAATACGAGCAGTGGAGGGCACTTAGGGGGAACCAAATTTTGGCCATGCCCGACGGCAAGACCGCAGGTGGAGCGGGCGGAAAATCTCGCCCAAGCGGGGCGGAAGTAGTCTTCCGCTCCTCCGCAGAAAGCCCACCGTCAAACGCGGCGGGCCACAACAGCTCTTCGCGCAAGGTTGCCAAATCGGCTGGGCACTATTCAGAAAACAGGATGATTGCGCGGCAGCGTTAGGCATCCAACCCGTCTCTAAACATATTGATGTTATTATCCTTTCGCTTTCCGATCCTGGATGCGATGCATTCAGTTCACGCAGCATCGACACGGCCAACGATGATCCCGAGATGCGTTGAAAGGCGCCTCCACTACCAGCCAAATCACGCATTTTCTTCTGTGGAATTTTCAATAAACTTTGGCCTCGGGCCTTTCTCCTTTTCGTACGCTATGCACGATGGTGGGTCTGCAGGCGTGTCATCATTGCAACTTAGACTGCTCGACGAAATCACGGATCGGATTTGAGAATGGCGAAGGAGCCGAAACTGGAGCATTCCGACCTTGCTGGTGAGTTCACCGATGACGGCGTAACGGTGCTCGTCGACATCTTCCGCCCTGCGGGCACGAATGGCGACTGGAAGATGGAAGTGGTGACCCAGCACGAGGACCTCATCGAATGGGAGGCGCCCTTTGCGACCGATCGCGAGGCGTTTGACGAGTTTCTGGCGACGGTCGCGCGAGAAGGGATCAGAACATTTTTGGAAGAAGAGGACCCGTCGGTCCACTAACCCTTGCTCGGTCGCATGAAGGTGCTGGATCGGGCAATTGGAGACTTGCGGTATCCCGTTTCCTCACGTTCCGGAGAATTGGGCGGCTCTCGGGCCTGCCAGCGTTACTTGCCAGTCACTCTTGTTGCTGAAGTTCTGGCTTGCCAAGAAAGTATATCCTGTGCTTTCCCAGGGTTTTACTTTACCGACAAGATTGTCGAGCACATAGTCGCCTGACTTCAATCGCGCCAGCAGGACGACATGGTTGTTGCCGCCTCGATCGATGACGACCGACAGCGCCAGTTTGTTTGATGCAAAGCCTGCGCCGAGCAGCGTCTTCAGCTTCAGCAGCGCATAGTCTTCGCAGTCGCCTTTGTTGTTAATGGGCAGCGACCAGTATTCCGATTTTCCTGAAGTCTGTGCGTCCGTTGCTGCTGCAACGCCGGCGTTGACCTGCCTATTCACCTTCTGGAGCAGGGGCATCGCCTCTTGGTCACTCATCTCGCGACCGCCGGTGCGGTGGCAGAGCCAAGCGTAGCGCGTGCATGCGGAGGGAAAGCCTATCGGGGCTCCGATCGAGCGTGATGGGCGAAGGGCGGACCCTGCGTAGCTCTCACCCGCAAACGCTACGAAAACAAGAGTGAACGCCGCGAAAGCTACAATGGCTCGCATCGAAAACATCCCTTCGGCTGAGTGCTGACCTGCCAATTATACACTTTAAGCTGCCATCTTTAATTAGAATTTTATATTTTAAAGGTTAACCATGTACTAACGTTCTAGGGTTTGTTTACGATAGTTATTCTTCTTTTTACTTTATTAATACTGTATAAACCTCCTCGTTAACGCTCTGTTAACTTTGGGAGTGAGTAATTATGCGTACAAATTTACTGGCAATTCCTGCTGGCATCGCTTTTCTTCTTGCCGGAACCAGCCTCGCAAGTGCACAGAGCCAGCGGCTCAATTGTCAGGCGGTGCGGCCAGGCACGATTGAGGAGAGATTGTGCGGGCCGGTAGCATCGATCAATCTTAATCCTTTTGCCGATCCTGATCATCACGGTGGCCGATTGCTGGGAGGCAGGCAGACCGCAGGCAATTCTTCCGGAGGAGGGAATGCCGGCGGCTCCGACGCTCGCCGCGGTGATAGCGCTGGCCGCGGTGATAGCAATGGACGCGGCGGCAGCGGCAACACGGGAGAAGGTTCTGGTGGCACCGGCGATGGCAATGGCGGCGGTGGCAATGGGGATGGTGACGGCGGCGATGGCAGCAGCAGTGGCGGTGGCGGCGGTGGTCATCATGGCGGCGACCACCATCACCATGGTCCGAAAGACGACCACGGCCCCAAAGATCATGGCCCTGGCGGCGATGGCCCGAAAGACCATCACGGTCCGAGAGATCACGGCCCTCGCGGCGATGGTCCGAAGGATCATCACGGTCCCAAGGGCGACGGCCCTCGCGGAGATGGCCCGAGAGATCACCACGGTCCGAAGGGTGATGACCCTCGCGGTGACGGTCCCAGGGATCATCACGGCTCCAAGGGCGACGGCCCCCGGGGCGATGGCCAAAAAGACCAGCACGCCTCCAAGGGTGACGGTCCGCGTGGCGGTCGTAACCACGGCGGCGGCAACCAAGGTGGCGAGAACCGAGGCGGCGGCAACCAGGATGGCAGCAGCCGGGGCGGCGGCAACCAGGATGGCGGCAACGAAGGCGGCGGCAACCAGGGTGGCGGCAATCAGGGTGGCGGCAACGAAGGTGGCGGCAACCAGGGCGGCGGCAATCAGGGTGGCGGCAATCAGGGTGGCGGCAACGAAGGTGGCGGCAACCAGGGCGGCGGCAACCAAGGTGGCGGCAATCAGGGTGGCGGCAATCAGGGTGGCGGCAACCAAGGTGGCGGCAACCAGGGCGGCGGCAACCAAGGTGGCGGCAATCAGGGCGGCGGCAATCAGGGTGGCGGCAACGAAGGTGGCGGCAACCAGGGCGGCGGCAATCAGGGTGGCGGCAACGAAGGTGGCGGCAACCAGGGCGGCGGCAATCAGGGTGGCGGCAACGAAGGTGGCGGTAGCCAGGGCGGCGGCAATCAGGGTGGCGGCAACGAAGGTGGCGGCAGCCAGGGCGGCGGCAACCAGGGTGGTGGCAACGAAGGTGGCGGCGGCAACGAAGGCGGCGGCAATCAGGGTGGCGGCAACGAAGGTGGTGGCAGCCAGGGCGGCGGCAACCAGGGTGGCGGCCACGGCGGAAACCACTAGAAAGCGAACGGATCACCTTTCACGGCGGCCACCGTCAGATCAAATGAACGAAGCCCGGGTATTTGTCCGGGCTTTGTCATTTCCTGCCCGTTCGTCGGCAGGGGATCTCAGAACTTGAAGCCGACGCCGAGGGTGACAACGTTCTGATTGAAGTCGGTGTCTACACCGAGCAGGTCCTTGCTGCCGTAATCGTTGTAGCGATATTCGACTCGCCCGAAGATGTTGTCGGTGAAGGCGTAGTCCAAGCCGGCTCCAACGGTCCAGCCCGAGAACGTGGCGTCGTCATCGCCGACGGGTGTGTTTACATGGCCTCTTGCACCCGTCCAGCCGGCGGCTCCATAGAACAGCGCGTGATCGAGAGCGTAACCGACGCGGGCGCGGACGGAGCCTGTCGTATCGAACTTGTATTCATTGCCGCCAACAGTTTCCTCGTTCCAATTATAGGAAACGTCACCTTCGACGCCGAGCACTATATTGTTGTCGAGTTGCCAGTTGTATCCGGTGAAGCCGTTGATGAGGCCGCCGTTGAGGTTGGCGTCGCCGATGCCGGAGAAGTCACCGTTGCCCCAGGCGCCGCCACCTTGCAGGCCGACATAGAAGCCATTCCAAGTGAAAACCGGTGCGGCTTGTGCAACCGGGGCTGCCGGTGGCTCGCTCACAAGGTCAGCGGCGGATGCAGCCCCCGCAAGACCAATAAAGGCCGCCGAGGCAGCAATTATACGAAAATCCATGATAAATCCCTCTCCTATGACAAGGGTCCACTCCGTTCGCACACCAACCGAGCCGGGCTCGATCAATGATCGCGGCCCATGCGGCATGCAGATACACTTTCAGTGGAAGTGTCCGCCCACAGGACCAACGAGCGAACGTTGCCCTGCTTGAAAGGGTTCCATCACGAATTTCTGATGTGCGACGTGGTGAGCGGCGCGTATTTCGCGGCGCTTATCCGCTGGCCAATGCTTCGTCACGATCGAGAAAAGAGCGCGTCTCTTCGGCAGGCATGGCTTTACCGAACAGATAGCCCTGTCCGACATCGCATCCGAGCTGAAGCAGGTGCCCGAGTTGGCGATGCTCCTCGATGCCTTCTGCAGTGGTCTGGATGTTGAGACTGCGGCCGAGCCCAAGCATTGCGCGGATGATCTTTTCCTGGCGCTCATCATCGCGGTAGGTCGCGATGAAGCTCTTGTCGATCTTGATCTTGTCGAAGCGATATCGGGCGAGTTGGGCGAGGCTTGAGTAACCCGTGCCGAAATCGTCGAGGGCGATCTGCACGCCGGCATCGTGGAGCTCGTCCAGAATGATGGCGGCAACTGCCGGATCCTGAATCAGCGCATTCTCGGTGATCTCGATCTCCAGGCGGGGCGGTGGCAGGCCATTTGCCGAAAGCACCTTGAAGATGCGCGAGGCCAGCAGCTTGTCCTCCATCTGCACCGGAGAGACGTTGAAAGACAGGGTGACGTGGTCGTCCCAGGCCAGGGCATCCCTGCAGGCCTGCGCCAGTAGATCTTCGAAGAGCTCGGTAATCATTCCGGTTTCTTCGGCAATCCCGATGAAGACGGGCGGCGGAATGGCGGCGCCCTCTTCATCCGTCCAGCGGGCGAGCGCCTCGAAGCCGCAGACCTTGCCGCTCTTGAGATCGATCAACGGCTGATAAAACGGTCGGATCGCCTTGTTCTGGATTGCGACACGCAGCTTGGATTCCAGCGTTGCGCGCTTTGCCACCTTGTCCTGCATCGAGGCTTCAAACGCCATATGGTGGTTGGGTCCGCGTGACTTGGCCTCGTACATGGCCAGGTCGGCACGATGGGCGGCGTCTTCGAGCGGTTCCCGACCCTGGTCCCAGCGATCGTAACCGACGCTCGCGCCGACTTCGACGGCAAACCCATTGATATGGATGGGACGTGTTACGGCCTGGATGAGCAGCCGCGCGAAGCGTTCCTCGTGCCGAGGGGAGAGGCCGAGCGCAACGACGACAAACTCGTCGCCGCCAAAACGATAGACGCAATCAGCATTTCCGATCGCACAGATGCGCTTTGCCACCTCGATCAGCAGGGCGTCACCGCCGTTATGGCCGACGAGATCATTGACCTTCTTGAAGCCGTCGAGGTCGACCGAGAAAATCGTAACATTCCGGTCCCACTCGTCGTCTTCGACGTCGGTCTTTGTCCTTTGCGGAAGAACTTTGCGCTCGAATGCGTAACGGTTGGGAAGTTTGGTAAGGTGATCGTGGGTTGCCGTCCAGTCGGCCCTAGCCTGGGCGCTGGCTCGCAATTCCATCTCTTTGCGCAGGTCGACGATGCGCAAGATCGAATAGACGAAGCTCATGGCGCCGCCGATGCCAAGCGCGAGGACGAGCTTGTCTGCACCATAGTTCTCGTAGGCGCCGACGAAAGCGACCAGCCAGTTGTCCAATTCGAGGATCGCACCGACGAGCCACAGCGTTAACCCCGACGCCAGGACCAACAGGCATTGCCTCCCGGCCCTGCTCTGGAAGAATACCGGCATGCTTCACTCCATCTCCACCCGGGCGCCGGTGTATCATTGAAGTCTGAAGGGTATGTTGAAGCCAAAGGGCGAATTCTTGGTATCTGCACTACGGCGGAAGGGTGAGGGGGCTCGAAAGGCGAACGGTGCAGGCGCCCGCCTGTCGTTCTCAGGGCCTGATCAGTAGGGATGCGCCGATGACAAGCAGGAGAAGCATCACAACGGCGGTCATGCGTAGCAGGCGCGTGCGCCGCATCTGCGCGCCGCTCCAATCATAGGGCATGCTTGATCCTCCTTGGGGCAAGGATTGACGGCCCGACGGTGTCGGGTCGCAAAAGCTATGGCATGGCGTGCTTGCGTAAGGCTGGCCTAAAACATCGGCTTGAAAATTAGGCCGTTGCGCCTTCGACACGCAGTGACCAGCGGCTTCCATTGCTCGTCATGTGGACGATTGCGAGTGGTTCGATGTCGGCGATCCAGAATGACGCGACGGGTGCGTTCAGCGTGCTGATGATGGCCGCCCTAATCACCGCGGCATGGGTAATGGCGACGATGTGGCCGCCGGCCTGCAAGCGCTGGCTCAGCCAGGCGTTTACACGCGTGCACACGGCAGCGATTGCCTCACCACCATGCGGAGCCTCCTCCGGCCGCGCCATCCAGGCCGCAAGGTTTTCCGGCTCCAGTTGCTGGATTTCGGCGATCGAACGTCCCGCCCAGCGGCCAAAATCGCAATCGGCGAGCGCGTCCGAGAATGCGGGCTGCAGGCCGAGCGCATCGGCCGTCTGACGCGTGCGCAAAGTCGGGCTAGCGAAGACGTTATCGGCGTGCCGAAGGCGGGGCGCAATTGCCTGCGTGGCAATGACTGCCTTCTCATTCAAGGGCTCGTCCAAGGGGAAGCGCGCCTCGCGGTTGGCGGCGGTCGAGCCATGGCAGATCCAGGTGAGGCGCGTCATCACGTTGGTCGTCTCCGGATAACAAGGAGGGGTGGCCTGTCACTGCATGAACTTTCGTTGACAGGTTCGAAGCCGCAGATATAACGGTGTTGTTGTGGGTTTGGAAACCGGTGAAATTCCGGTGCGGTCGCGCCACTGTGATCAGGATGAGGATACCTCAGACTGGAAGTCAGACCCTACCACGCAACAATTCTCGACTGAACGCGTCATTCCAGGAGGAATACATGTCTGACTCTACTTTTGCGCCCGTCGCCGTACCGACCCCGATTCCGGTTGGCGAGCTTTTGCCCTGGGCGATCTTCGGCGGTCTGCTGATGCTCATCGCCATCTATTTCGTCGGCACCGAAGAGGGCGCGATGGCGCTTTTCAACGGTATGTACGTGCACGAGTTCGTGCATGACGGCCGGCATCTGCTCGGCTTCCCCTGCCACTAGGGAGTTCCGGACATGGTTGGAAATCTCTTGCTTCGCGGGATGCTCGCGGGCCTGATCGCTGGCGTCCTCGTTTTCGCCTTTGCCCATACCTTTGGTGAGCCGCTTGTCGACCAGGCGATTGCGTTCGAGGAAGCCGCTGCCCAGGCGGCAGGCGAAGCTGGCGAACCCGAAATCGTCAGCCGTGCCACGCAGGCGGGCTTTGGTCTGTTCACCGGCGTGATGGCTTACAGTATCGCCGTCGGTGGCCTGTTTGCGCTCGTCTTTGCTTTCGTCCAAGGCCGGTTAAGCACGCTTGGAGCGCGCGGAACGTCTGCTGTCATTGCGATTGCGGCCTTTGTCGCCGTTGTCATCGTACCCAACATCAAATATCCGGCCAACCCGCCGGCAGTCGGCAACCCTGACACAATCGGCGTCAGGACCGAGCTGTTCTTCCTGATGATCGTCGTTTCGATCGCCGCGCTCGTTGCGGCAATTGCGCTTGCACGCCGCCTGGCGCCTCGGTTTGGGGTTTGGAACGCGGCGATTGCAGCAGGTCTCGCCTATGTCGTCTTCATCGGGCTCGTGCAGTATCTGCTGCCACCGATCAACGAGGTGCCGGAGAATTATTCGGCGATGGTCCTCTGGCGTTTCCGTACGACTTCGATCGGCATGCACGTGATCCTCTGGGGCGTCCTTGGCCTGGCCTTCGGCGCACTCGCCGAACGCAAGCTTGGTGTCGCTGCCAGCTCGCGCTGACGCGCGCCGGCTTTTCGTTGATCGGAGAAGGCTCCGGAGCGATCCGGAGCCTGAACCAGGCGATGACCAACCGGCGTTCGATTTTCATCGTGGCAATGATAGCAGTGCTGCAGCTGTGGTCTGTTGCGGCAAGCGCGCACCAGCGGAGCAGCAGTGGTCCCCACACCGGCATCGCAATCGCTGAAATCTCACATGGCGAAATGATCATGATCGCAGAGTATCGCGATCGGATCATCGATCTCGCGGCGCGTGCCACGGACACGAACGAGCCGTTCCGACGCGTACTCAACTATGCGCAAATCCAGCACGCCTACTGCCTCTGGGGAAAAATGCCCGGTGGCGTGACGGACGAGGCCAGTCCATTCAATGAGTGCTCGCATGCATATCTTGCTGCAACGAAGGCCGTGCTGCTATCGATGCGGGGCATGGGCGGTGAGGCTGTCGAGGCCGAGGCCATCGTCTCGGCGATCGATGCCGGCATGGTGCTGCGCGGCTTGGCGCTGATCACTTGCCAGTTTAGCGGTGAGGCGTTCAATACTGCCGATGTCGTTCGCCCGGCGTGGAGGGACGTTCCGCTGCATCCTGCAAGTATGGCGACGTTGACGGCGCTCGCGGCGGCGATCCTGGCTGTGTTCTATTGCGGGCGGCGCCTGCTTCGGCGGATCACGCCCTAGCTCTTTTCCACATCGCGGTCGAAGTGCGTTGCAACCAGCATGGCTGCGAGGTGCACAGTATTCTTCGCGCCGCAACGCTCCTTCATGCGCTCCAAGCGGTGCTCGACCGTCCGATGCGAGATTCCGAGATCGGCTGCGATCTCCTTGGCCGTCGCGCCTTCCGTCAAAAGCTGGATCACCGCTTCGTCCGTCGCATCCATGCGGGCTTGCTGCTGCGGCGGGTTGAACATGAAGCGGCCATTCGAGACCGTCAGCAACCAGGATGGGCGCCGCGCCGCTGTCTTTTGCGGAAGGATCAACCGCTCGTATCCGAGGTTGACGCCAAGCACCCTCGTCTTGACCAGTTCCATCGAAGGTTTCCGCGTGGCGATCACCTCGCGATAGCGCGGGATAACGGCCGTTTCCATGTAGGCACGATCCTTGAACTCGCCGATGCGTTGATCGGCAAAGAGCTTGTTGATGTTCAGGAGACGCGAACTGAAGCCAGAGGGGCGCACGACCTTCAGATGCCATTGCAGCGGATCCTCGCCGTCGAGAACGACGAGCGTCATCCTCATCCTGATCGTCAGAAGGTCGAGGACGTCGCGGTAGATATCTTCCGGCGCGGCAGGCAGCTGGGGGGTGGTATGCAACCACGCATCCAGCAGCTTCTGCGTGACAGTGTGAAATGAAGTATCCTTGTTCATCAACCCATACGCGATATCTGGAATCGGCCTACAACAACAACCCAAAATGGGTAGAGGTCAATAGTGGACAGCGTTCAAATCGTCGTAAGGCATTAATTTAAAAAATATATTGCTTTCTGCATCTATTCTGAGGCGAATTCGCACTCACGCGAACTACCCGTTAAACGGGTTTATGGTCGCGGGGTAACGAGAGGCAGCGGCAGGGTATCTGG
The DNA here is from genome assembly GCF_042140505.1 of Rhizobium sp. T1470. NCBI lineage: Bacteria > Pseudomonadati > Pseudomonadota > Alphaproteobacteria > Hyphomicrobiales > Rhizobiaceae > Rhizobium > Rhizobium sp. T1470. The sequence goes on along the minus strand of NZ_CP148091.1, from coordinate 3,567,080 downwards.
CAAACTATAGCGCGCAGATTGCGGTAACGGCTCGGTCATCTGGCACCGGCAGTCATCGCTACTGGTATCAATCCCCGGAGTAGCGCTGTTCACGCCAGGGATCGCCATGCATGTGATAGCCGTTCTTCTCCCAGAAGCCCGCTGCGTCGGCCGGCAGCAGATCGATACGCCGCAGCCATTTCGCGCTTTTCCAGAAATAGAGATTTGGGACGACGAGCCGCATGGGCCCGCCGTGGTCGCGCGTCAGCGGCAGGCCCTCCCAGGAGGTTGCGAGGATCGCATCCTCGGCGGCGAAGTCGGAGAGCGGCAGGTTCGTGGTGTAGCCGTCGTAGCTCGTCAGCATCACACACAGGGCCTCGGGTTTCGGCATCGCATGATCGAGCAGGTCGCGGGTCGACACACCCTTCCATTTGTTGTCGTAGCGCGACCATGTGGTGACGCAATGAATGTCGGTGACCTTGGTGCTCTGCTCGAGCGCCTGGAAGGCGGCCCAAGTGAGATCAAGCGGAGTTTCGACAAGTCCGCGGACTTCCAGGCGCCAGGTCTCGGTCGAGATGAGCGGCTGCTGGCCGAGATCCAGGACCGGCCAAGTCTTGACGAGGTGTTGTCCGGGCGGCAAGCGTTCGGTTTCCGGCCGACTGATGCGGCCGGTGAGAAATTTTCCCTCCGCGGCCCAGCGGCGCTTCGATGTGGTGAGCTTGCTGTCGCTCGAAGTGTGATCATCGCTCATCGGTAGCCCTTTCGCGTTGCGGCGATTAGGCCATCCGGTTTTCGACAGTGTCAAGCGTGCGCCGATAGGATGGGTGCATCTGCGGGACGGTGATATCTCCCGTGCCGGCCAACCCTTGCCGCGATGCCGCGTCCGCACGCTCGACGGCGGGAGACCGTGGTATAAGCCGTTCGAAAAGGTTGAATTTCCGGGCTGGTTGCTGAATAAGGAATGGATTGCGACGGGCGCTGTTCTGGCGCCCGCTTGCATTTACAGGACATCCAGGCCCATGCCCATTCCCGCCCGGATCGAGACCGATCTGCCCTTCCTCACCGAATTGCGTCGCGATCTGCACGCACATCCCGAGCTCGGCTTCGAGGAGGAGCGCACGAGCGCCATCGTGGCGAAGCTTCTGGAAGAGGCCGGCATCAAGGTCCATCGGGGGCTTGGCGGCACGGGCGTGGTCGGCACGCTGCAGGTCGGCAACGGTACGCGGACGATCGGATTGCGGGCGGATATGGACGCGCTTGCGATGCCGGAGGTGGCGGATCGTCCCTACAAATCCAAATTTGCGGGGAAAATGCATGCTTGCGGGCATGATGGACATACGGCGATGCTGCTCGGCGCGGCACGACATCTGGCGGCAACACGCGACTTTTCCGGAACCGTGCATTTCATCTTCCAGCCGGCCGAGGAGGGCAGGGGCGGCGCACGCAAGATGGTCGAGGACGGCCTGTTCGAGCTGTTCCCGTGCGATGCCGTCTACGGCCTGCACAACATGCCGGGCCTTGCCGTCGACGAAATCGCCGTCGTCGAGGGGCCGCGACTGGCATCGTCCGACAGCTGGCGCGTAACGTTTCGCGGCACAGGTACGCACGGCGCCAAGCCACACCTCGGCAAGGATCCGATCACGGCGGCCGGGACGTTCCTTGCGTCTTTGCAGACGATCGTCGGGCGTGTCGTCGATCCGCTGCAGCCGGCCGTGATCAGTGCATGTTCGTTGCAGGCCGGCGACCCGAAGGCGCTTAACGTGATACCCGATACTGTTGAAATCGGCGGTACGGCTCGGGCCTATTCGCCTGACGTTCGCGATCAGCTCGACGAAGAAATCGGCCGGCTTGCGACTGGTACGGCAGCGATGTTCGGCATTGCGGTCGATTATCAGTTCGAACGGCGCATCCCGCCTGTCGTCAACGACAGGAACGCCACCGAGCGTGCGCTCGGTGCAGCCGTCGCGGTGTTCGGGGAAAACGTGCGTACGGATTTTCCGCCCTCGACCGCCGGCGACGATTTCGCTTTTTTCGGTCAGAATGCGCCGGGATGCTACGTCTGGCTCGGCAACGGGCCGGCTGTTGATGGCGCCCTGCATCACAACACCGCGTATGACTTCAATGACAGTGCAATCGGCTACGGCGTGGCCTTTTGGACGACGCTGGTCGAGCGCGAGCTGAAGGCCGAGCTTTAGGTCGTTTGGCCGATGAGGCACGTGTTGCCATGGCCGGCCGCCGGGCGCACCCGGGGGCAAAACGCCCGGATGCGGCTATTCCTCGCGCTAGAGAACCTCGATCACAGGGCTCTCGAGAACCTTGCCGGTCAGGACGTCAGCGATGCCGCGATCCGTCTGATGCGGGCCAATGTTGCAGGCAAGCGTTGCGCCGAAGCAGGCCTTGAAAACGAGGTAAGGCGGTTTCCAGTCGACGATCGTTTCCATCGCCTTTCGCACCGCCCTGAAGGAGGCGGCCGTCTCCTCCAATGGCGCCTCGGTGACAAGGCCGGATACTGGCAGAGGCAGAAGGGTTTCAACCTGACCATCCCTGGCCACGGCCATCCCGCCGCCCGCGGCAATCACAGCGTTGGCAGCGACCGCCATGTCACGTGCATTGCCGCCGAAAACCGTAAGGTTGTGGCTGTCGTGGGAAACCGTTGTGCAGAAGGCCCCACGCCATGTTCCCCAACCCGTGAGGAAGCCGACGCGCGGACGCCCATCGGCTTTTCCGTGCCGATGCGCGACCGCAATCATCGTGCTGCCGGCGGGAGGCACGACGAAACCGTCTTTGACGACGGTCTCGGCTTCGCCCCATTGCGTAAACCGCGGGCGATCGATCGTCGCGACGCGAACCCGCCTTCCTTCGGCTGGAACCCTGAAGTCGTTCTCCGTCAACGGTGACAGCTTGACCGAGTTTTGCAGGGCTGCAATCTCGAAGGAGGGCATGCGGACATTCATCTCGCCGGCCGTCGATACGATCTCGCCATTGGCGATGACAATCTTCGTGGCGAAGTCAACCAGATCTTCGAACAGGACGATGTCGGCCCGCCGGCCGGCAGCGATCAGGCCAAGATCCGAACGCTTCAATCGCTGCGCTGCGTTAAGCGTTGCTGCCCTCAGCGCCCATTCCGGCTTCATTCCATACCGGACGAGCCGGCGAATCACGTCATCGAGGCCGCCTCCGTCCTTCAGTTCGTCCGGGAAGACGTCGTCGGTGCAGAGCGTGATCGTTGACGGCAGATGGCCGATGGCGTTGAGGGCACTCACGAATTCCTGCAGCAAGTGGTCGTGCGAACCGCGCAGCTCAATGGTCAGGCCGGCCGCCAGTTTCTGCAGCAGATCAGCGCTGGAGGTCAGCTCATGATCGGAGGTGACGCCAGCCGCCATGAAGGCGTTCAGATCGGCGCCTTCGAGCCCACGCGCGTGTCCGCAGACCAGTTTTCCGGCGGCGAGACCGGCATTGACGATTGCGGTCATGCGGGTATCGCCGTCGATGACGCCGCGCATGTTCATCACCTCGGCAACACCGCCGACGTCAGGCCAGCGGAGCATTTCGGCAATGACCGCGGCGTCGAAATCGGCGCCGGCGACTTCAAGCCCCGGGGCGGAGGGAACGCATGAAGGTGCGAGCACGATCGTGCGGAGCGGCAGGCCGAGGGAGGCTTCGATCGCCCAGCGCACGCCGTCCAGCCCATGCACATTGCCAAACTCGTGCGGATCCCAGACGATCGTTGTGACACCCCGCGGAACGACGGCTGCAGCATACTCGGCCGGTGTCACCATCGAGCTTTCGATATGCATGTGCGTATCGATCAGGCCGGGCGAAATGATGCTGCCTGTGGCGTCGATCGTTTCTGTTGCGTCTGTACGCCTGGCAGGCGCATGGACGCTTGCAATCAGCGGCCCCACGATGCCGATGTCGGCTTCGCGGGTAAGGCCGGTGACGGCATCCAGCAGGCGTCCGCCTGATATCAGGATGTCGAAAGGCGCGTCGCCGCGTGCGGCGGCAACGGCGCGCTCGCGAAGCGTGGGATCGTTGAGGTCCCTCGGTTCCGCGGCGCTCATCGGCTGGCCTCATCAATCAATGCGCCGAGGATGAGGGCGCGCGCCTTCTCGACATCGATGTCAATTGCGTATTCCGCATTGAATGTGGCGTGCGTCGCCCGCGTCTCAACAACGGTGCGGCCGCGGCTATGCTGGCCCTGCAGTTCAGCCTCGATCCGGGCAGGACGGAAGCTGGCGATCTCGGGTGCGGCAAAGGCGACAGCGGCGGAGGGGTCATAGATCGCCATTCCATGCCTGCCACGGCTCGTGCCGATGCCGATGTAACCGTCGAGCATGTCAGCGAGCAGCGTCGCATTGCGGTCGCCTGCGGCGCGCACCGGCGCGACGTCGTCGGGTGTTGCGACGACCTTGCGGCAGAGATCCAGATCGACCATGCGCAGCGGCAGGCCGTGGGCGAGAACGATGGCGAGCGCTTCAGGGTCGGCCAAGGCGTTGAACTCGGCCGATGCGGTGTGATTGCCGGACGTGACGGCACCGCCCATCCAGGTGAGTTCCGTGATCCGGGCGGCAAGGGCGGGGCGTGCCAAGGCCACGGTGGCGATATTGGTCAGCGGTCCGAGCGCGAGGATGCGGTGCGGGCCGTCCGCCTCCAGCCAGCGGCAAAGCGCGGTAAACGCATCGCTGTCGTCCAAGGGCGGGGCGGCAGGCAGGCCCTTGCCCTTGGTCGGGATGCCGGTCTTGCCGAGGATCGCCTGTGCCGTCTCCAGGGCACCGAGAACGGGCATGGCCCGGCCGGTGTGAACGGGGAAGGTCCAGCCGAAGGCCTTGGCAGCGCCGGCGGCGTTGACGCGGACCTGGGGCAGCGGCGTGTTGCCGAAGACGAGCGAGATGCCTGATACGTCGAGCTTCACGTGGGTCACCACAAGGATCGCGGCGATATCGTCAAAGCCCATGTCGGTGTCGATCCAGACGCCCATGATGTTACCTGTAGCGTGAGAGGGGCGCTGCTGCGGCAAGCGGCAGGTCGAATGCGAGCGTGGCGCCGATCGCATGGGCCGGCAGCTCGGCATCGACCTCGGCTTTGATCGCGCCAAGCGGTGTGTCGAGAAGGTATTCGCGGGTGTCTCCAGCAAACGACGTGCCGCGCACGGTGCCTTGGAAAGGACCTGAACCAAGGATCACCATGCGCGGACGCCAGGCCAGGCCCTTTGCGGCCTGCGGCGCTGGACCTGAAAGGTCGACGAGGCTGTTGGATGTCGCAAGCTTCCCATTCTCCAACGCAAAGACGTTTTCGAAGCCGACGAAATCGGCGACGAAGGCCGAGACCGGCTTGTTGTAGATTTCCTCAGGCGTGCCGATCTGCTCGATGCCGCCGTTCAGCATCACCACGATCCGGTCGGCAAGCGCCAGCGCCTCGATCTGATCGTGGGTGACGAAGATCATGGTGACGCCTGTTTCCTTCTGGACGCGCTGGAGTTCGGCGCGCATTTCCAGGCGCAGGCGCGCATCGAGGTTGGAAAGCGGCTCGTCGAGCAGCAGCACCTTCGGCTCCATCACCATGGAGCGGGCGAGCGCCACGCGCTGCTGTTGGCCGCCCGACAGCTCCGCAGGCTTGCGATCGACGAACTTGGAAAGGTCGACGGACCTGATGCCGGCGCTGACCTTGGCGTCGAGATCCTTGCCGCCGATGCCTTTCAGGCGCAGGCCGAAGGCGACGTTCTCGTAGACCGTCAGATGCGGAAAGAGGGCGTAGGACTGGAAAACGAGGCCGACGTTGCGCTTGTTGGCCGAAACGCGTGTGATGTCGTCGCCGTCGAGTGTGATGCGGCCGGAGGCCGGTCCGAGCAAGCCGGCGATCGATCGCATCGTGGTCGTCTTACCGCAGCCCGACGGGCCGAGGAGGGCGACGAGTTCGCCCTTGGCGATCGCGAGATCGAGATCCTTCACTGCGACCGTGTCGCCGTAGGCAAGCGTCAGCTTGTCGAGTTGAAGATAACGGTCAGACATAGCGAGAGAACCCCAGGAAGCGTTCGGCAAGGAAGACGATGCCGATGGAGAGGAAGGCGAGCAGCGAGGAGAGCGCAGCAATCGACGGATCGTAGGTGGTTTCCATGTAGCCCAGCATGTCGATCGGCAAGGTGCGCACGCCCGGGCCGGACAGGAAGAGCGAAACGGGAACCTGGTTGAAACTCGTCACGAAGCCGAGAATGAAGGCGGCCAGGATGCCGCCGCGGATATTGGGCATCACGACGCGGAAGAAGGCGCCAACGCGCGAGGAGCCGAGCAGGACGGCCGCCTCTTCCATATCCGAGCGCAGGTTGTTTAGGCTGGCGGAAACAACACGCACGGCATAGGGCAGAACAAGCGCTGTATGCGCCATGAACAATGCGAGCGTGATGTTGAAGCCGAAGGGCACGACGAGATAGCGCAGCAACGCCAGACCAACGACGATGCCTGGAACGATGATCGGCAGCGAGACGATGGTGCGCACCGTCTCTCCGAAGGGCAGCTTGTAGCGCGAGAGCGCGTAGGCAGCCGGGATGCCGAGAATGAGCGCCGAAAGCGTGCCAACGATGGCAAGGAACATCGACATGGCGAAGCTTTCGCGGAAGCTGTCGATGGTGAAGACCTTGGTGGCCCATTTCAGGGAAAGGCCCTGTGGCGGGAAGGCCAGGGTGTCGCCGGCCGAGAGCGATGCGGCAATGATGATCAGGAACGGGCCGATCAGGAAGATCAGCAGCAGACCGAGAACGACCGGAGAGAGAACGCGGGCGGTCATCGCTTGTTCCTCGCCGTGGCAAGGCGCTTGAGTAGGATGTTGGCGGCAAAGCTCATGACGATCAGCATGAAGGCGATGACACTGGCTGCGACGAAATTGTTGGCAACGGACACCTGCTGATAGAGCAGCGTTTCCAGCATGAGCACCTTCGAGCCGCCGAGGACGGCGGGGGTGATGTAGGCTGTCAGCGACCCGGTGAAGACGAGCGTACCGCCGACGACGAGGCCCTCCCGGGTAAGCGGCAGGATCACCTTCCAGAAGACCTGAAACCAGTTGGCGCCTAGCACGCGGGCGGCGGGGATGGCATCCTTCGGCATGTTTTCAAGCGCGCTGATCAGCGACAGGATCATCAGCGGCAGGAAAAGCTGCAACAGGCCGATGAAAACGGCCGTTTCTGTGAACAGCAGGCGCAGAGGCGTGTCGCTCAGACCCAGGCCGGTGATGGTCTCGTTGACGATGCCGGTGCGGCCGAGAATGACGATCCAGGCATAGGTGCGGGCGACCGGCGAGATCATCAGCGGTAAGGTGACGAGGCCGATCATCCTGCCCTTGCCCTTGGGCGGCAGGTTGACGATGGCAAAGGCCGCCGCATAGCCGATCACGGCTGAGAGCGCGGTCACCTCAAGCCCGAGCCGAAACGTGCGCAGGAAGACGGTGCGGTTCAGGGACTCCGAAAAGAAGCCGGTATAGGCGCCGAGCGTCCAGCTGCCGTCGATGCGGAAGCCCTCGGAGAGCAGCACGACGACGGGCAGCAGGAAGACCAGCGCGGCAAAAACTGCTGCGGGCAGGGCAAGCGCCAGGGCTTCTGCGCGGTTTTGAAACATGAAGTGACTTTCGACGGATGAAGAGCCGGCTCGGGCAAGGGCCAGAGCCGGCCTGGAGAGTTACTGACCGACCTTCTCGTTCCATTCCTTCAGCCAGCCGGCACGGTTATCGAGTGCAGCTGCAGAGGGGATTAGCTTCAGGCTCTTGGTGGTGTCTTCGCCATAGGTCAGGTTGTTGGCGGCTTCCTCGGAGAGCTTGACGTCTTTGTTGGCCGGGCTGTCGACCAGCTTTTCGGCGAGCTTCGTCTGGATCTCAGTGGAGAGCCAGAAATCCATGAACTGGAGCGCCAGATCGCGGTTCTTGGAACCCTTGGTAACGACCATGACGTTCATGCCGCCGGTCTGGCCTTCCTTGGGGGTTGCCCATGCAACGGGAACATCGAGCTTGGTAAAGCCTGCCCAGGAGAAGCGACCGATCGGCGCCGCCCAGATTTCCTCCTGCTGCATAAGCTGCACGAGTTGCGAGGATTTTTCATAGAAGGTGACGATCTCGTCCTTCTTCTCGCCCAGCGCCGCAATCGGCGCCTTCAGGTCCGGGCTGTCGTTGCCGAGCGCCTGACCGAGCATGTAGAGCGCCGGTGGCCCCTGGTTGGTGGTGACGTTCGGGAAGGCGACGTGGCCGACATATTCCGGCTTCAGCAAGTCTGCCCAGGACTCGACCTTCATCTTGTCGGAGCGGTAGGCGATCGAAGTGGCATAGAAGGTGTAGCCGACGCTCATGCCGTCGCCGTTTGGATCCTTGGCGAGATCATAGAGTTTGCCGAAATTGGAGAGCTTCGAGGTATCGACCTTGTCGATCAGATCCTTGCGCGTGGCCGACAGGGCATCGGCCATGGAGACGACTGCCATGTCGATAGCGGGGTTCGCCTTATTGGCTTCCATCTTGGCGAGACGCTCGACACTGTTGCCGGTCTCGACCACGATCTTGCAGCTGCACTTCTGCTCGAAGGGATCGTAGACGATCGTCTTGAAATCGTCCTGAGCAAAGGCATAGACGGAAATCGTCAGCGTCTTTTCCTGCGCTTTCGCGGCGAGGGGCGACAGCGCCAGTAGCGCGGCGGAAGCGATGAGGGCAGTCTTCATGTCAGCTGTTCTCCGTCTGTCAGGATATTCTTGTCGGGTCCGCCGGCCCGGAGGATTGGCGAACAATCAGTTGCATCGGAACGCGGTCGGTTTCGGACGTCACAAGCACGCCTTCGCGGCTGCCGCGCGTCTTTATCGTTTGCAGCAAGGACGAGATGGCGATTTCCGCAATGGTGTGCATGTCCATCGCCACGGTCGTCAGGGATGGGGTAATGACTGGCGACCAGATGAGGTCGTCGAAGCCGGTAACGCTTGCCATGCTGGGCACGTCGATGCCGTCGCGCTGCAACTCGGTGAGAGCTCGCAGCGCCTGCAGGTCCGAGAGCGCAGCAAATGCCGTATAGCCCTCGCGCACCTTTTCAGCGAGGCCGAGGCTGCATCCGCTGCCGCCTTGCCGTTCGAGCGTCTCGATCCAGAGAGTTGCCGAACTCATCCCCGGACGCAGACCGGAACGGACACCGCCTGCACGGTCGTTCTGGACGTTCGAACCAGGATTGTTGCCGATGATGAGGACACGCCGGTGTCCGAGCTCGGCCAAATGGTTGGCGATCGCCCAGCCGCCTTGCATGTGATCGGCGGCGACGGTGTTGCCAGGCGTGGAGCCCGTATCGATGACGGCGACCGGACAGGCTGCAGCAGAAATTCGGGTCGCCCGGCGGGGCACGATCACCAGGCCCTCGACGCCGCGCTCGATCAGCCGGTTGATCGCCTCGGTCTGGGTAGCGACGTCTCCCCGGGAGTCGGCGATAAGCACGCCGTAGCCGGCGGCGCTGGCGGCGAATTCGATGGCCTGCGCAAGCTTGGGGAAAAGCGGGTTGGCGATGTCAGGCAAAACAAGGCCGATGACGCCGCTGCGGCCGGTGCGAAGCGCCCGTCCAGCCTGGCTCGGAACATAGCCGAGTTCGGCGGCATGTTCCTTGATCCTCTCTGCCAGTTGTTCGGAAACACGGCCCTTGCCGGAGAGCGCATTGGAAACCGTCGCGACGGAGACACCAAGCGACGTTGCAATCCTGCTCAGGTTCGGTCCAGGTCGCGTTGGAGGCATGGTTTCCGACATGCGTAGATTAATCGTTTAATCATTGCGTACATCAGGCCATGGGTATTGTCGAATCCAAAATCGCCGCCGCCCTGCTTTATCCTGCATTGGGATGCGGATGGCGGCAATAAAAAAGCCCGCCGAAGCGGGCTTTTTGTCTGCTGTTGCTCAGCTTGCCTTTGGCGGCGCGGTGGTTCTGGGTGCGCCCGGATTGTAGCCGCCGCCGATGGCGACGTTGAGGGAGACATAGTCCTTGGCCATCTGCTGGATGGAGGCGGCCAGGCTCGCCTGGGCCAGCGATACCTGGCGCTGCGCATCGAGCACGTCGAGCAGCGAGGAGGCGCCGTCCTTGTAGCTGGCGGTCGACAGTTCCAGGGTTTCCTGGGTCGTCTTGACCTGGGCGCGCAGCGCTTCCACCGTCTGGGCGTCGCGGCGCACCGCCGACAGGGCGTTCTCGACCTCTTCGACAGCAGTCAGCACCGTCTGCTTCCAGGCCAGATACTGCGTCTTGGCATCGGACTTGGCGATGTCGACATTGGCGCGCAGTTGACCGCCGTCGAAGATCGGCAGCGTCAGGGTCGGGCCGAACGACCAGGTGGTCAGGCTGCCGCCGGAGAAGCCGGCCGGCTTGACATAGGTCGGCGAGATCGAGCCCGACAGGGTGATCGTCGGGTAGAGCTGCGAGATGGCGACGCCGATATTGGCGGTAGCCGCCGCCAGATTGCGCTCGGCAACGCGAATGTCGGGCCGGTTGCGGATCAGGTCGGCCGGGATGCCGGAGGCGATGCCGCCGCGGAAGATCGGCTGCGGCGCGGCCTTCAACAGCTCGCCGAGCAGCGAGCCGGCCGGCTGGCCGAGCAGCGTGGCAATGTGGTGGGCGGCGACGCGGATATTGGTCTCCAGCCCGGGGATTTCGGCCTGCGTCGACTGCACCAGACCTTCGGCCTGGACGACGTCGAGGCGCGAGGCGGCACCGGCTTCGAGCTGGAACTGGGTCAGCTGGTAGGTTTCCTTGCGCGACTTCAGGTTGGCGCGCGACAGCGCCAGGCGCTCCTGGAAGAAGCGCAGGTCGATGTAGGAGTTCACCAGGTCCTGCAGATAGGTGAGCTTGGCGACGTCGGCGCTGGAATAGGCGGCATCGAGGCTCGCCTGGGCGCTTTCCTTCGAGCGCCGGTACTGGCCGAACAGGTCGAGCAGCCAGGAGACGTTGGCTTCGCCGCCGCTGATGTTGGTGGCGCCGCTCGCCGTGCGGCGCTCGCCCATGCTGCCGCTGGTGGTGTGGCTGGCGCCGACCAACAGGCTCGGCAGCGAGCCGGCCCCGGCAACGGTGACGCCGCCGGCAGCCGCATTGATGCGCTCCAGCGCCTGCTGAACCGTAAGGTTCTCGTTCAGCCCGTCAACCACCAGACCGTTCAGCCGGGTGTCGCGATAGGCCGTCCACCAGGCCGCCGTCGACACGTCGCCGATGTTCTTGGCGCCGCCCTCGCTGAACTTCGCCGGAAGCGGCATCTCCGGGGGAACATGGTCCGGGCCGCTCACACAGCCCGCGAGCAAAAGCAGAAGCGCCGGAGAGGCGAAGCGAAAAGATGCCATTAAAAATCTTCCTGTAACTCGACCAAATCTATTCTTGTCAGAAGCCTTCATGCTTCGCTATCGGCCGCGCTTCGCTCATACGAGAAACACCATCCCGAAGCAGTTGGCGGCAATGTATCAACGAGTCTCATCTTCTCACAGTGCATTTATATCACACTCACGCTTCATTTTTTTGCGTCCGCGAGAAGATCCGGCGGATGACAACGAAGAATGAGGGGACGAAGAAGATGCCGAGCGCGGTTGCTGCCAGCATGCCGCCGAGCACGCCGATGCCAATTGCGTTCTGCGCCGCGGAGCCCGCCCCGGTTGCAATCGCCAGCGGCACGACACCCAGAATGAAGGCAAGCGAGGTCATAATAATCGGGCGCAGGCGCAAGCGCGCTGCCTCGAGGGTCGCCTCGAGCAGTCCCATTCCTGTTTCCATCCGGTCCTTTGCAAACTCCACGATCAGGATCGCGTTCTTCGCCGCCAGACCTATGGTCGTCAGCAAGCCGACCTTGAAGTAGACGTCGTTTGCCTGACCAAAGAGCGTTGCTGCGGCAAGGGCGCCGAGTACGCCGACCGGCACGGCCATGATGACCGAGAACGGGATCGACCAGCTTTCGTAAAGCGCCGCCAGGCAGAGGAAGACGACAAGCACGGAGATCGCATAGAGCATCGGTGCCTGCGAACCGGACAAGCGCTCCTGATAAGAGATACCCTGCCAGGCCACGGTGTAGCCGCCACCAAGCTGTGCCGTCAAAGCTTCCATTTCGTTCATGGCGTCGCCGGAGCTCACGCCCGGCGCCGATGCACCCTCGAGCGGGATGGCGCTCACCGCGTTGAAGCGCGCCAGGGTCGGGGCGCCCTTGACCCATTCAGTGCGGGTGAAGGCCGAGAACGGAACCATCTCGCCGCTCGCGTTGCGCGCGTACCAATGGTCCAGATCGTTCGGCTGCATGCGGAAGGGGGCATCGCCCTGCACATAGACCGGCTTGATCTCGCCGTTTAACGTGAAGTCGTTGACGTCGCGGCCTGTAAAGATGACCGAGAGCATCGAGTTGACCGCGGCGATATCGACGCCCATCGCGCCGATCTTCTCCTGGTCGATGACAATCTTCATCTGCGGCTCGACGTCCTTGTTATTGCTGCGCAGCGCCACGACCTTGCCGCTGGAGTTTGCAGCCTGAATCAAGCGCTTCGAGGCAGCGTCCAGAGCGTCGGTGCCATGACCGCCAGTATCGACGAGATACATGGAGAAGCCGCTCGAGACGCCGAGACCCTGGATGGCCGGTGGCAACAACGCGAAAACTTGCGCTTCACGGAAGGTGAAGAAGGTTTTAAGGGCGCGCGTTACGACGGCTTGCGCATGCAGGTTGGGGGCCGTGCGGAGCGAGAAGTCCTTGAGTTTCGTGAAGACGATCGCGCTGTTCTGACCGGAGCCGTTGAAGCCGAAGCCAAGGGCACCAAAGACGGAATCGACGGCATCCTTCTCGTTCTCGCGGTAGTATTTCTCCACCTTCTCGACGACGGCCTGGGTCTGCTGTGTGGTCGACCCGGGAGGCGTGGTGACGATGGTCAGCAGAACGCCCTGATCTTCCTGCGGCAGGAAGGAGCTCGGCAGGCGGTTGAACAGATAAGCGCAACCGACGCCGATGAGAAGAAAGACGAGCATGACGCGGATCGGCCGTTTGAGCAGGTAGCCGATGGTTCTGACATAGCCGTTGGTGGAACGCGTGAAGTTGCGGTTGAACCAATCGCCGATCCGGTGCTTCCGGTGTTCGGCAACGGGCTTCAGCATGGTCGCGCAGAGCGCGGGGGTCAGCACGATCGCAACCACGGCCGAGAGCAGCATCGCAGACACGATCGTCACGGAGAACTGGCGGTAGATGATGCCGGTCGAGCCGCCGAAGAACGCCATCGGGATGAAAACGGCGGTCAGCACGAGTGCAATGCCGACGATTGCGCCGGTGATTTCGCCCATCGACTTCTCGGTCGCTTCGAGCGGTGAGAGCTTCTCTTCCGTCATGATGCGCTCGACGTTTTCGACGACCACGATCGCATCGTCGACGAGAAGACCGATTGCGAGCACCATGGCAAACATCGTCAGTGTGTTGATCGAATACCCGGCTAGCGCGAGGATGCCGAAAGTGCCGAGCAGAACCACCGGCACGGCAATCGTCGGAATGAGCGTTGCCCGGAGGTTCTGCAGGAAGACCAGCAGAACAATGAAGACGAGGACAATGGCTTCGATCAGCGTGTGAACGACCTTTTCGATCGACAGCTCGACGAACGGCGTCGTGTCGTAGGGATAGGTGATCTCCACGCCCTCAGGCAGGCCACGACTGATGGTGTCGAGGGCAGAGCGGACGCGGGCGGCTGTATCGATTGCGTTGGCGCCGATGGCGAGGTTGACGGCAAAGCCGCTTGACGGCTGGCTGTTGTAGCGCGACGAGCCGCCGTAGCTTTCCTGGCCGATCTCGATGCGCGCGACGTCGCTGAGGCGGACGGTGGAGCCGTCCTTCTCGACCTTCAGGATGATGTGCTCGAAGTCGGAAACGGTGGTCAACTGGCTCTGCGCGGTGATAGTGACGTTGAGCTGCTGGCCGTCGACGGCCGGCTGGGCGCCGAGCGAGCCGACCGAAACCTGAGTGTTCTGCGCCTCGATTGCGGATGTAACGTCGCCGGTCGTCAGCTGGTATTTCAACAGCTTGTAGGGATCGAGCCAGACGCGCATGGCGTAGCCGGAGCCGAAGATATTGATGCTGCCGACGCCTTCCAGGCGCTGCATCTGATCTTCAATGGACGTCGACATGATGTTGCCGAGGTCAACCGAGTTGCGCTTGCCGTCGGTCGAAACCAGCGAACCGACGAGCAGAATGCTCGAGGTCGAGCGGGTGACGCTGATGCCGGCGTCGATGACGTCACCGGGCAGCTTGGACTGGACCAGCTGGAGCTTGTTCTGGACCTGCACCTGCGCGATGTCGGGGTCGACGCTGGTGCCAAACGTCAGCGAAATGCTGGCAGACCCGGTCGACGAGGTCGACGTCATATAGGTCAGGTCGTCGAGGCCGGTCATGCCATCTTCGATGATGGTCGTCACCGATTTTTCGACGGTTTCGGCGCTCGCGCCGCGATAGGTCGCATTGATGCGCACCGTGGTCGGTGCGATGTCAGGATATTGCGAAATCGACAACGTGAAGATTGCGAGCAAGCCCGCGAGCATGATCGTGATCGCGATGACCCAAGCAAAGATCGGGCGTCGGATGAAAAACTTGGCCATTGGCTTACTGTTCCTGTGCGGCTCTGATCACGGTTCGTCGCGATTACTTCGCGGCGGGCTTTTGCGCTTCACCGGATGCGGCCTGATCAGCGGGCACAACGATGCCCTTTTCATTGATTTTCATCGGCATTGGCTTGACGGGCATGCCTGCCGCAATCGACTGCAGGCCGCTGACGATCAACTGGTCGCCGTCCTTGATATCCTCGGCAACGAGCCAAGCATTGTTGGAGGGCGATGCATTCTCGAAGATGCGGGTTTCGACCTTGCCGTCGGCCGAGACGAACTGCGCGGTCAACTCACCATTTGCATTCCGGCTGGTGGCAAGCTGCGGCAGCGCATAGCCGACCTCTGCACCGAGTTCTAGCGTGGCGCGGACATACATGCCGGGCAGGATGACGTGATCAGGATTCGGAAAGCGGACGCGGATGATGAAGGTGCCGGTCGTCTCGCTGACGACGGACTTCGACATGTCGAGGGTGCCCTTCTGATCATATTCCTTGCCGTTTTCCAGGATCAGGCGAAAGGCGGCGTTGCCGGCATTGCCCTTGACTTCGCCACGGCGGATCGCGTCGCGAAGCCGCAGCAAGTTGGTGCTCGATTCCGTCAGGAGGATATAGACGGGATCGAGCTGGCGCACGGTGGTGAGCGCCGTCGTCTGGTTGGCCGCGACGACGTTGCCGACATTGTATGCCGTCTGGTCGATCACGCCGTCGAAGGGCGCAGTGATCTTCGTGTGGTCGACATCGATTTCGGCGGCGGTCAGGGCCGCCTTTGCGGATTCGACCTCGGCCTGCGCCTGCAGAAGATTGGTGCGCGCCGTCTCAAGCTCGATCTGCGTTGCGCCGGAACCGACAAGGCGCTGATAACGATCGAAATTGCTTTGCGCGCTTGGAACGCTTGCTTCTGCCTTGGCAATGGCGGCGCGCGCCTGCGCAGCAGTTGCCAGATAAGGCGCGTCTTCGATCTGATAAAGAACGTCGCCCTTCTTGACTTCGCCACCTTCCTTGAAGGGGATCTCGCGAATGATGCCGCTAACCTGTGGGCGAATGTCGGCGATCTGCGAAGCTTCGGCGCGGCCGGGCAGGATCGTGGTGACGGGGAAGGTGCCCTTCGCCAGGGATATGACGCCAACCGGGGCGGCCTGTTGAGCGGCTGCGCCAGCGGTGCCGGCTGCGCCCTGCTTGTTACCGCTATCGCTGCATGCGACGAGCAAGCCGCCGATAGCAAGTGCGGACGAAACGAGGAAAATGCGCCGTATCATAATGAATTCCTTGTGCGGTGGCGTCCGAACCAATGACCTTCATCAACGATGAAGGCCGATCATCGATCCAGAATCGAATGCCACTGATCCGAATTTAAGAAAGACTTTACGAAGTGACGTAAGTTATGAATCGTCACTTAGCAAGCGCAATTTTGCAGTGCGGCATCTACGAAAATGACGATCTGCCTTGCGCGGTGGACAAGTGTGTCCTTATCATCACGGGCGATCAGAACCGGGTGCAGGACGCTCGCCAGGACATCGGCGACGGTGTTGGCGGCATCTTCCGGGCTGCTGCAATGATAGCGTCCCTTGGCGATACCGTCCCGTATGATTTCGTCGAGCTTCTGAACGATGCGCTCTCTATATCG
Organism: Rhizobium sp. T1470; assembly: GCF_042140505.1. Classification (NCBI taxonomy): domain Bacteria; kingdom Pseudomonadati; phylum Pseudomonadota; class Alphaproteobacteria; order Hyphomicrobiales; family Rhizobiaceae; genus Rhizobium; species Rhizobium sp. T1470. Next base: position 3,550,894 of record NZ_CP148091.1, on the reverse strand, counting down.
ATTGCCGGCCTCGAGTTTGGCTTGCACCGTCATCAGGACCATTTCGAAGATATATGGGTTCTGCTGGATGTCCTGCAGATGGCTGTCGAGCAGGCGCAACACAAAGCGCAGCAGCTGCTCGTTTGGCGGCAGTTCGTCGTCAAAGGTGGCAAAGCGATCTGCGACGTCGCCGAGGTGGCGTTCCGCAATGGCGTCGACAAGCGCGGTTTTGGAACGGAAATGCTTGAAGACGTTGGCCGGCGACATACCGAGCGAGGCGGCAATGTCGGCGATGGAAACGGCGACGAAACCGCGTTGGCGGAACAACAATTCTGCCATAGACAGAATGTCTTCACGGGTCTCTTCGGCCTTGCGTCTTGGCCTGCGTGCCATCCATTCCCCCGCCGGCTCGAGGTCGGCACCCAGTTTTGCAGATGCTAGCGCCGACGACTGAAAGCCTGCAAGCCCATGTTGCAGGCTTCCTGCCCGGCGACATTAAGAGAAGTAGGCTGACAGATTTTTACGGATGCGCTCGACCGGGGTTGCGCCGCTGTTGTCGGGAACAAAGCGTTGCGCCGTGATGCTTTCGTAGGCCTTGATGTAGACGTCGGAGGTCTGCTGGATCAGCTCGACCGGGATCTCCGGGATCTCGTCCTTGTAGGGGTCGCAGCGCTCCGCAACCCAGGCGCGAACAAAGTCCTTGTCGAAGCTTGTCGGGCGCGTTCCTGCCTCGAAGCTTGCCTGATAGCTGTCGGCGTGCCAGTAGCGGCTGCTGTCTGGTGTATGAATTTCATCCGCGAGAATGATGTTGCCACTCTCGTCCGTGCCGAACTCGTATTTGGTGTCGACGAGGATGAGTCCCCGCTTGGCCGCAAGTTCCTGGCCGCGCTCGAAGAGAGCCAGCGCGTAACGCGACAGCGTATCCCATTGCTCCTTGGTCAAGAGTCTTCGCTCGACGATCTCTGCCGGCGTCAGCGGTTCGTCGTGGCCACCATCGAATTCCTTGCTCGTCGGCGTGATAACCGGCGTCGGAAGCTTCTGATTGTCGCGCATGCCGTCCGGCAGTCGCATGCCGTACATCTCGCGCTCGCCCTTCTTATAAAGAGTGAGGATCGATGTCCCCGTCGTGCCGGCGAGATAGCTGCGGACGACGATTTCGACCGGCAGGATATCGAGACGCTTGCCGATGACAACGTTCGGATCCGGATAGTCGAGAATGTGATTGGGGCAGATGTCCTTCGTCGCCTCGAACCAGTAGCGAGCCGTCTGCGTCAGCACCTGACCCTTGTAGGGAATGCAGGTAAGAATGCGGTCGAAGGCGCTCAGTCTGTCGGTGCTGATGATGATGCGCCGCCCGTCCGGAAGGTCGTAATTCTCGCGAACCTTACCGCGATAGTAATTGGGGAGCTCTGGGAAATGGGCTTCGGAGAGGATTCGCACGGGCTCGACCATCCTTCTGCATTGATCGTGAACTTTCCCCTGCTCTAGTTCCATCGCCGGGGATGTCAAGCAAACCCGCTACTAAAGCCAGAAGAGATAGATGAGAAGTAGTGTAAGACCATAGCTCACCACCGTCAGCGGTGCGCCGGCCTTCAGGAAGTCGCTGAAGCGGTAGCTCCCGACGCCCATCGCCAGCGTATTGTTATGGTGGCCGAACGGCGTCAGAAAATCCAGCGAGGCGCCTGCGGCGACGGCAATCAGATAGGCGGATGGAGACTGATGCCCGGTTGCTGCGAAGGCGACGGCGATGGGGCTCATGACGATCGCGACGGTCGCGTTGTTGACAAAGGGCGTCAGGAGCATTGACAGAAAGAGAACGAGCGCCACCCCCGTGGTCGGTTCGGCCAGCGACACCATGGAACCGAGCGCCGCCGCGATGACTTGGGCGGTGCCGGTTGTAGCGACGGCGGAACCTATCGGGATCATCGCGCCAAGCATGATGATAATTGGCCAGTTGAGGTCGGCCATCGCCTGGCGAATGTTCAGGTAATTAAGGAGTGCCAGGGCAAGCACGACGCCCGCAAACGCAAGATCAGGCGTGACGAGTTCGAAGGCCGTCGCCGCGACGCCTGCGGCGAAAATGGCAAAGGGCTGCCAGGACGATACCGACATTCGGGACGGCGGTTGCGACGCCAGCGGGAGACACTCGCACTCCTCGAGCGCTTCGGCGATCGCCTTTTGCTCGCCCTCCAACACCAGAATGTCGCCGATCGACAACTGCAGATCGGCAAAGCGCCCCTCGATCCGCGGTGAGCGCATCGAGAGGGCAGAAACCGTGACGTCGCGGCTGCTGAATACCTCCAGAGAATGCAGTCGCGAGCCGACCAGCGTGCTCTCCGGCATCACGACCGCCTCGACGGAGTCGAGATCGGCCATGGCTGCCCTCGGACGTCGCTGCGGAAGCAGCGTTCCGGACGTTTGAAGCCCATCAAACACCGTATCGTCCGCTTCGGCTAACAGCAGGTCGCCCGCCTCGACGACCAATTTCTCCGGCATACCGAACACGAACTTGTCATTGCGAACGAGCGTATGCGGCTGCAGCGAGAACCGATCGGGCAGATCCGAGAGGCGCGCACCGATCAGCGAGGAGCCCGCAGGGATACGTCGTTCCGTGATCCTGCGTCTCGGCGGCGAGGCAAGTTCTGCCGAAAGCGCCTCGTCGATTTCGTTCGGAAACAGGCGCGGTGCGAACCATGCCGTCAGCACGATGCCGACGGTGGCGACCGGAAGGCCGACATAGGCAAAATCGAAAAGGCGAAAGCCGGTGCCGCTTGCCTCCTTCCAGGCATTGCTGACAAGCATGTTCGCGGGCGTGCCGATCAGCGATACGATCCCACCCAAGAGGGCAGCAAAGGAGATGGGCATGATCAATTGCCGTTTTGGTATCGCGAGCGCGGCACTCACGCGCAGCGTTGCCGGTAGGGCGATCGAAAAGGCGCCGATGTCATTCATGAAGATGGAGATGAAGCCGGCCGCTGCCGACAAGGTGGCGATGACCGCAGTATTTGAAAATCTGGCCCGTACGAAAAAATCCGCGAGCTGACCGAAAAGTTGCGCCCGCGCAAGGACCTGCACGATGAGCAGGATCTCGACGACGGTGACGACCACTGGACTGGCAAAGCCGGAGAAAACCTGCTCTGCGGAATAAAGATGGAGAGCATAACCGGCGAGCAGGCCTGAAATCGCGACCACCTCGATGCGGAAGCGCTCCAACGAAAACAGAACGAGCATCGCGAGCAGGAGGATCAGCAAGGATGCTTGATCGAACGTCATGGTTTGCCCCGAACCTCAATCCACGGCGAGAATGTAGCGGTTCGGCCTGCGCTGTACAGAGCGAAATATCGCATTCCGCGCTCCACGCTGATGATGCGCTCAGACAGCAGGCCGGCGCCAGGTGCCGGTCTCGGTGATCTCCAGCATCGGGGTGGAGAGCACACCAACTGTTCTTTCCCGCCATTGCGAACCGGCAGCATCGAGGGTCTCGCACCAGCGGCGTGACTGTAGCATCGCCGCACCGATCGCAACAGGCTCGACCCCGCACCCGGCAAGAAGCCGCAGGCCCGAAACGATCGAGGTTCCGCTGGAGATGACGTCATCGACCAGCGCCACACGTCGCCCCTCCAGCAGCGGCAGCATACGCGGATCTATATAAAGACGCTTCTGTTGGGTGGGGGTGGTAATCGACGAGAGCGCCACCGACAGGTCATCGCGGTACCAGAACTTCCGAGAGGTCCCGAGCGGCGCATATCGCGTATGCCCCAACCTCTGAGCCACGGCCGCTGCGAGCGTCAGACCAAGTGTCGGTAGGCCGGCAACAACGTCGACCTCAAAAGACTTGAGCTTCTCGGCAAGCGATTGCGCCAGTACATCGAGAATTTCGAAGCTTGCCTGATTGATGATCAGGGAGGCCAGCGCATGTTGGCCGTCTGCCAGCACGCGTACCGGCAATCGAAGCTGGCGCCCGTCTTCAAGCTCGGCGATATAGGATGTGGAGAAATCGCCGTCGCTCCTGAAGGTGCCCGGGCTGTGGATCTTCTGCCAAAACTCGTGCGCCGCCAATTCCGTCATGCACTCAATTCCGTCTTGCCATTTCCATGCCTGCGCGCTTGCGCAGCTCTTTCAGTTCTGCATCCGTCAACACGCGCACTGCACCCCTCGGCAACTCGCCGAGCGCTAAACCTCCAATCGCAACCCGCACGAGGCGAAGGCATTCGACATCCAGGGCTTCCAGCATGCGGCGGATCTGGCGGTTGCGGCCCTCATCGAGTTCGACCTCGATCCAGGCGTTCTTGTCGCCGCTCCTCAACAGCGTCGCGGACGTTGCCTTCAAAACTTCGCCGTCGTGGCGGACGCCATAAGTCATCGCAGCCAGCATTTCGCTGTCCATGATCCGGTTGACCTGGACATGGTAGGTCTTCGTGATGTGGGTGAGGGGATCGAGCAGCGTCTGGGCGAAGACCGTATCGTTGGTAAAGAGCAGCAAGCCTTCGCTCGCCTTGTCCAACCTGCCGACGGGCGAGAGATGCGGAGCTTCGAAATCCTTGAGGCAGTCATAGACGGTCGGCCGGCCCTCGGGATCGTCGCGCGTCGTTACCAGTCCACGCGGCTTGTTCAACATCAGATAGATCTTCGCTTCGGCGACCACATCGGTTCCGTCGACCCGGATCTTCGCCGATGCCAGGTCGACCCAGGCGGAGATGTCGGTGACTTTACGTCCATCGACCGATACGCGGCCATCCAGGATCAGCCGTTCAGCCTGCGTCCGCGAGCAGTGGCCAAGCTTGGAAAGCGCGCGCGGCAAGGTCACCCGCTTGCCGGGCTCCTCGCCGTTCGGTCTTGCGCGTTCGCGCGACTTTTGAGGTGAGCGCCGCTGCCTCACTCCGTTTCTTCCCGTCAGTTCCGTTGATCAGGTTCTGACACGAACGGGTTTACGAAGCCAGCAAGGCGCGAAGAAAACGCGGGGACAACAAGGAACGATAAGAAGTTTAAAGTGTCGAGAGGCCCAAAGAAAAGATGGCGCTGCAGGCGCCATCCATTTCGTCTTTGGGGGAGAAGTGAGAAAGACCTCAGTGGCAGGCCATGAAGCCGGCGAGTTCCTGCCGGCTGATAACGACACCCGCCGCTGCTTTGATCGGGTCGGGATGCGTGTAGGACAGGCGAGGCAGTTCGGGCAGTTCAAGGGCTTGCCGCATATTCATGATGCCGACGGCCTTGCGGCCGTTGACGCCATCAACGCTGACTTCGACTATAAAATGTGCTCTCTTGCTCTCCATCAATAGTCCTCCCTCTATTTTAGCCGCGGTAGTAACGACGAAACTTGGTTTTTCTAAGACCAAAGTATTACGAGCCGCATTGACCTTCAGATCAATGCGGCCCGGATAAAGGCGCAGGTTCTGCGCTGGCGCGGTATCAGCGCCACCAGTGGTGTGGCGGCTGCTGGCTGCCGCTCAGGAGATAGCCGGCTAGAAAGCCGACGGCACCGGCGAGCGCCAGCGCGGTCGTCGTCGCCGCCGGATGCTCGCGGGCGGCGCCTGCGGCGGCCACACCTTCGGCCCGGATCTGGGCAACGGCGCCCTTTGCGCGGGGGAGGGCGTCTTCATAGACCCTGCCGGCACGGTCGCGCACCTCGTAATAGGCTTCCGCACCCTGCGCCGAGATCATTTTCTGCAGGCGGGATACCTCTTGCTGAAGTGCCGCGATGTCCTTGCTGACGGACGCTCTGATGTCGTCGGTGGTGGCAGCCATGTCTTTCTCCTTTTCCTCTACACGAACGAGAACACGAAAGAGCTGCTTTAGGTTCCGGGCGATTTGATCCGCGTAAGGGGGCAAATGATCCTCATTCGCCGAGTTTCAACCCGCAAACACCACTTTTGCGCTGTCCGGATAGGACGGAAAACGGCTGGAGCCACGATTTT